>NZ_JBVHUJ010000002.1:0-1202776 GCF_055565415.1 Streptomyces sp. NPDC028711
CGCCCGGTTACATTCCGAACCCGGAAGCTAAGCCTTTCAGCGCCGATGGTACTGCAGGGGGGACCCTGTGGGAGAGTAGGACGCCGCCGAACAATTTTTAGCCTCAACCCCCGGACTCTGTCCGGGGGTTGAGGCATTTTTGCGTTCTGGGGCCGGAAGCGCCCCCTGTGCTCCGGGGTGTGGTGGCTGAGGGTAAGGTCAGGGGGCATCGTCCGTACGTTCCCAGCAGGAGGCCCCCGGGTGGAGGTCCAGGAGACCCGCGTTCAGACCGACCGGGTCCTCACCATCCCCAACATTCTCAGCATGGCTCGCCTCGTCGGCGTGCCGCTGTTTCTGTGGCTGATTCTCCGGCCGGAGTTCGGCGGGCCCAATAGTGACGTCTGGGCGCTTCTCGTCCTGATGCTCAGCGGCGTCAGCGACTATCTCGACGGCAAGCTGGCCCGGCGCTGGAATCAGATCAGCAGGCTCGGCCGGCTGCTCGATCCCGCCGCCGACCGGTTGTACATCCTGTCCACTCTCGTGGGACTCACCTGGCGCGAGATCCTGCCCTGGTGGCTGACCGCCGCCCTTCTGGCGCGCGAGGCCATGCTGCTCGTCATGGTGGGAATCCTCCGCCGGCACGGCTACCCGCCGCCGCAGGTGAACTTCCTCGGCAAAGCTGCGACTTTCAACTTGATGTACGCGTTCCCGTTGCTGCTTCTCAGTGACGGAACGGGCTGGCTATCGTCACTCGCTGAAGTTTTCGGATGGGCCTTCGCCGGATGGGGTACAACTCTGTATTGGTGGGCAGGGATCCTCTACGTGGTCCAGGTCCGCCGACTCGTGAAGGCGGATACCGAGGCCGATTGAGCCCGTCCGTCCTGTGCCGAGCAACGCCGCCGGCAACAACGAGGATGTCCGAGGGCTAGCGGACAGGCGAAGTCGGCAGGACCGTCGTCTCTTCAAGGAGGACGCTTCCGACATGAAGGCCGTCGTGATGGCCGGTGGCGAAGGAACCCGCCTTCGCCCCATGACCTCGAGCATGCCCAAGCCTCTACTGCCGGTGGTGAACCGGCCGATCATGGAGCACGTCCTACGACTGCTCAAGAGGCACGGTCTCAACGAGACCGTCGTGACCGTGCAGTTTCTCGCCTCACTCGTCAGGAACTACTTCGGCGACGGCGAGGAGCTCGGCATGGAGCTCACGTATGCCAACGAGGAGAAGCCACTCGGTACAGCGGGCAGTGTGAAGAACGCCGAGGAAGCGTTGAAGGACGACGCCTTCCTCGTCATTTCCGGGGACGCGCTCACCGATTTCGACCTCACTGATCTCATCGCCTTCCACAAGGAGAAGGGCGCCCTCGTCACGGTCTGTCTCACCCGGGTACCGAATCCTCTGGAATTCGGCATCACGATCGTCGACGAAGAGGGAAAGGTCGAGCGCTTCCTGGAGAAACCCACCTGGGGGCAGGTCTTCTCGGACACCGTGAACACGGGCATCTACGTGATGGAGCCCGAGGTCTTCGACTACGTCGAGGCGGATGTTCCGGTCGACTGGTCGGGTGATGTCTTCCCGCAGCTCATGAAGGAGGGCAAGCCGATCTACGGCTATGTCGCCGAGGGCTACTGGGAGGACGTCGGCACCCATGAGAGCTATGTGAAGGCACAGGCCGACGTCCTGGAGGGCAAGGTCCAGGTCGACGTCGACGGATTCGAGATCTCTCCGGGTGTCTGGGTCGCCGAAGGTGCCGAGGTGCATCCCGACGCGGTGCTGCGCGGGCCGCTCTACATCGGCGACTACGCCAAGGTCGAGGCCGGCGCCGAGATCCGTGAGCACACCGTCGTCGGGTCGAACGTGGTCGTCAAGAGCGGTGCCTTCCTGCACAAGGCCGTCGTGCACGACAACGTCTACATCGGTCAGCAGAGCAATCTGCGCGGCTGTGTGATCGGCAAGAACACCGACATCATGCGGGCGGCCCGGATCGAGGACGGCGCCGTCATCGGCGACGAGTGCATGGTCGGTGAGGAATCGATTGTGCAGGGCAACGTGCGGGTCTATCCGTTCAAGACGATCGAGGCCGGCGCCTTCGTCAACACCTCGGTCATCTGGGAGTCCCGCGGGCAGGCCCACCTCTTCGGTGCCCGAGGGGTCTCCGGCATCCTCAATGTCGAGATCACCCCCGAGCTGGCCGTCCGACTCGCGGGGGCGTACGCCACGACCCTCAAGAAGGGGGCGACCGTCACCACGGCGCGTGACCACTCCCGGGGTGCGCGAGCGCTCAAGCGGGCGGTGATCTCGGCGCTGCAGGCCAGTGCGATCGACGTACGGGACCTGGAGAACGTACCGCTGCCGGTGGCGCGGCAGCAGACCGCGCGGGGAAGCGCCGGCGGAATCATGGTGCGGACCTCGCCCGGGGTGCCCGACTCCGTGGACATCATGTTCTTCGACGAACGCGGAGCGGATCTCTCCCAGGGCGGGCAGCGGAAGCTGGACCGCGTCTTCGCCCGCCAGGAGTACCGGCGGGCCTTCCCCGGGGAGATCGGTGACCTCTCCTTCCCGGCGAGCGTCTTCGACTCGTACACCGGCTCGCTGCTGCGGAACGTCGATACCTCCGGGATCGCGGAAGCCGGTCTGAAGGTCGTCGTGGACGCCTCCAACGGGAGTGCCGGGCTCGTGCTGCCCAGCCTGCTGGGGCGGCTCCAGGTCGACTCGCTGACCATCAACCCCGGGCTCGACGAGTCCAGACCCACCGAGTCGGCCGAGAGCCGGCGGGCCGGGCTCGTGCGGCTCGGGGAGATCGTGGCCTCGGCACGAGCGGCGTTCGGCGTGCGGTTCGACCCCGTCGGCGAACGGCTCTCGCTCGTCGACGAGCGGGGGCGCATCATCGAGGACGACCGGGCGCTCCTGGTGATGCTGGATCTCGTGGCGGCCGAGCGGCGCTCGGGGCGGGTGGCGCTGCCGGTGACCACCACGCGGATCGCCGAGCAGGTCGCCGCCTACCACGGCACACAGGTGGAGTGGACGACGACTTCGCCCGACGACCTCACCCGGGTCGGACGCGAGGAGTCGACGATCTTCGGCGGCGACGGGCGCGGCGGGTTTATCGTGCCCGAGTTCAGTAGCGTCTTCGACGGTGCCGCCGCCTTCGTCCGGCTGATCGGTCTCGTCGCGCGGACGCAGCTCACCCTGAGCCAGATCGACGCGCGGATCCCGCGGGCGCACGTCCTCAAGAAGGACATCGCGACGCCGTGGGCCGTCAAGGGTCTGGTGATGCGGCGGGTGGTGGAGGCGGCGGGGAACCGCTCCGTGGACACCACCGACGGTGTGCGGGTCGTCGAGGCCGACGGCCGATGGGTGATGGTGTTGCCCGACCCGGCGGAGGCCGTCACCCATCTGTGGGCGGAGGGTCCCGACGACGCCTCGGCGCAGGCCCTGCTCGACGAGTGGGCCGCGGTGGTCGACAGCGCCGGGTAGCCGGCGGCACGGGTCGTACGGCGGGGAGGCGCCCCACGGGGTGCCTCCCCGCCTGTCGGAGGGGCCATTCGGCGGTAGGTCGTGCGACGTGCGACGATGTGCGGCATGTCGCAGCAGCCCCCCGTTCGGAGCACCGGATCACCGCCGCCGCGCCCGGACGCGTCCATGTCGCTGCTGAACAACGTGATCGACCACGCGCTCGACGACGGCTACGCCGAGGCGACCGCCCGGCGCGCGGCCGAGGGCGGCGGGCTGCCCCGTAGTCTGCGGGCCAAGCTCGGTGTCGCCGCGGGCCTGCTGCTCGCTGCCGCCGTGGTGACCGTGGGAGCGGCCGAGGCGCGGATCTCCGCGCCGGTCGTCGCCAAGGAACGGCAGGAACTGATCGACCGGATCGAGGCGGAGACGTCGACGGCCGACCAGCTGGAGCAGGACGTCGAGCGGATCCGTAGCGAGGTCGGCGAACGTCAGCGGCAGGCGCTGGAGCAGCACGGCGGCGACCAGGGCGAGCTCGTGGCACTGCTCTCGGGCGCGACGCCGGTGCACGGTCCCGGCGTGAAGCTCGTCGTCGACGACGCCAAGGGCACCGACACCGGAGGCGGCGGGCCGCGGGAGAGCAGCGGTTTCGCCGACACCGGCCGGGTGCGTGACCGGGACATGCAGCGCGTGATCAACGGTCTTTGGGAGTCGGGCGCCGAGGCGGTCGCCATCAACGGGCAGCGGCTGACATCGCTGTCCGCGATCCGGGCGGCCGGCGACGCCATACTGGTCGACAACAAGCCGCTGGTGCCGCCGTACACCGTCCTCGCGATCGGGGACGGGCAGAGGCTGAGCACCGCGTTCCAGGACAGCGCCGACGGGCAGTACCTGCACGCGCTGGTGGAGAACTTCGGGATCAGGAGCGGTATCTCGGCCGAGGGCGACGTACGCCTGCCGGCCGCGCCGAGCCTGACCGTACGTACCGCAGAGCCGAGGGGGGCCGGGGCCGCGACGCCTTCCGGTCGGGCCACGGCCGACACAGGGAAGGGCACATCGTGATCGCCGTACTGGGCCTGATCGTCGGAGTCGTGGTCGGACTGTTGGTCCGCCCCGAGGTTCCGGCGGTGGTCGAGCCCTATCTTCCGATCGCCGTGGTCGCCGCTCTCGACGCGGTCTTCGGCGGACTGCGGGCCATGCTCGACGGCATCTTCGTCGACAAGGTCTTCGTGGTCTCCTTCCTGTCCAACGTGGTGGTGGCCGCGCTGATCGTCTTCCTCGGTGACAAGCTCGGCGTCGGCGCGCAGCTGTCGACGGGTGTGGTCGTCGTGCTCGGTATCCGGATCTTCTCCAACGCGGCTGCCATCCGGCGCCACGTCTTCCGGGCGTGACGCCGATGAGCGAGAACCCGCAGAACCCCGAGAACCCGCAGAACCGCGAGAACCCCGAGCAGCCCGAGAAGCGCGAGGCCGAGAGGCCCGAGGCCGGGAAGTCCGAGATCCCCGGCGGCGCGAAGCCTGAGCCTGCGCGCTCCGAGCCTCTGCCGTCCGAGCAGCCGCGTGCGGATGTCGTGGCCTCCGAGGCCTCCGAGGCCTCCGAGGTGCCCGAGGCGGCCGTCGTGGCCGGCCCGTCGCCCGTCGCGGAGCCGAGTGGGCGGCGGAGGCTGGTCTCCGCCCTTTGGCCGCCCCGGGTGACCCGCGCTCAACTCGTCGTCGCGCTGCTGCTGTTCGTCCTCGGTCTCGGCCTGGCCATCCAGGTCTCCTCGACCAGTGACAACAGCGCGCTGCGCGGGGCGCGCCAGGAGGACCTGGTGCGCATCCTCGACGAGCTCGACGACCGTACCCAGCGCCTCGAGGACGAGAAGGCCCGCCTCGAGAAGCAGCGCACCGAGCTGGAGTCCAGCTCGGACCAGGCCGAGGAGGCGCGGAGGCAGACCCAGGAGAAGGAGCAGCAGCTCGGGATCCTGGCCGGTACGGTCGCCGCCGAGGGCCCGGGCATCACGCTCACCGTCGGCGACCCCACCGGGGCCGTCGAGTCGGACATGCTGCTCGACGCCATCCAGGAGCTGCGCGCCGCGGGCGCCGAGGCGATCCAGGTCAACGGTGTGCGGGTGGTCGCGGACAGTTATTTCACCGGTAGCGGTGAAGACATGCGGATCGATGGAACGAAGGTGGCCGCTCCGTACGTCTTCAAGGTCATCGGCAAGCCGGAGGATCTCGAGCCCGCGCTCAACATCCCCGGCGGTGTCGTCCAGACCCTGGAGAAGGAGCAGGCCACAGCCACGGTGGAGCGGTCGGCGAAGATCGTCGTCGACGCCTTGCGACCCGCGAAGCGGCCTGACTACGCTCAGTCGTCCTCGCAGTGAGAGGGGGACGAGGGGGGTCCCGCGACATGGGCACGACGTTGCGGGGGGTCGGCGCACCACAACGGTGGTGCGTGGTGGAAACTGTCCGGAGGATACGGACGTTGTGAAGGTGTCCGGGTCGGCAGGTGTGATGGATCTCGGTTCGTCCTGCCCCACGGGCGGGTCTGTTTCGGTCAAGGGGAATCGCCCGTGAAGTTGTTTGCGAAGTTGTTCGGCAAGAGCGCACGCGAGGACGGCGGCAACGCCAGGCATCGCGCGTCGCGCCATGCCCAGAGCGAGGAGCAGGGCGGCGAGCGCCCGCTGTTCCGCGACGAGGTCGGCGGCCAGGGCGGTGACATTCCGGGCGCGCCCGGCGCGTCGTCTGTTGACCCCGCCGGTGCTGCCCGCATAGGTTTCGGAGAACCATCAACCTCAAGTACGGGTGGAGGGTTTGCCTCCGATCCGTATGCGACACAGACCTCGGCGGGGCAGCCGCGGCAGGAGGATGCGTCCATGCCGGTGTGTACGAGGTGCGGTCACCGCAACGCGGCCGACAGTCGCTTCTGCTCCCACTGCGGTACGCCGCTGCGGGGCGGGGTCGCCGCCGAGCGTGCTTCGGAGACGACGTCCACGATCTCCATCTCGGGTCTTGAGGCCTACGAGTCGGAGGTCACCGGTCAGACCCAGCTGCCCTCCCTCTCTCCTGAGGCGCTGGCGGCCGTGGAGGCACTGCCTCTGGGTTCCGCGCTGCTCGTGGTGCGCCGTGGGCCGAACTCCGGCAGCCGGTTCCTGCTGGACGGCGAACTGACGACGGCCGGCCGTCACCCCCAGAGCGACATCTTCCTGGACGACTTCACGGTCTCCCGGCGCCATGTCGAGTTCCGGCGGGGTCAGGACGGCAGCTTCACCGTGTCCGATGTCGGCAGTCTGAACGGCACGTACGTCAACCGTGAACCGATCGAATCGGTCGTTCTGTCCAACGGCGACGAGGTGCAGATCGGCAAGTACCGGCTGGTCTTCTACTCGAGCCAGCGGGGCGTGTGACGCCTCGGAGAAGCCTTCAGGGAAGGTCCATGCTGCGAACACCGACGGGCGGCGCCGATGCCGGCGCCCCCACCGCGGGCGACAGGCTGGTCAGCATCGGCACGGTGCTGAGCCGGCTGCGCGACGAATTTCCCGAAGTGACCATCTCCAAGATCCGGTTCCTGGAGGCCGAGGGGCTCGTGGAGCCCCGGCGTACGGCCTCCGGGTACCGGAAGTTCAGCCCGCAGGACGTGGAGCGGCTCGCTCAGATCCTGCGGATGCAGCGGGACCACTACCTTCCGCTGAAGGTCATCCGTGAGCACCTCGACGCCCTCGCCAGGGGGGAGGAGATCAGGCTTCCGGCCCCCGGGCGCCGGCGTGACCTGGTCGAAGGGGCCTGGGAGCAGGACGCGGAGCCGCCCACCGCCGCGCGGATCGGGCGGGCGGAGCTGCTGGCCGCCGCCGAGGTCTCCGAGGCCGAGCTCGTCGAGTGGGAGTCGTACGGTCTGATCTCCGAGACGGAGAACGGCGGCTACGACCCCGAGACCGTGACCGTCGCGAGGCTTGTCGCGGATCTGGGGAGATTCGGTCTGGAACCCCGGCATCTGAGGGCCGTCAAGGCGGCCGCCGACCGGGAGGCCGGGTTGATCGAACAGGTCGTCGCGCCGCTGCGCCGGCACCGCAATCCGCAGACCAGAGCACATGCGGAGGCCACCGCCCAGGAGCTCGCCGCGCAGTCGGTGCGGCTGCACGCGGCCCTCGTACAGACGGCTCTGGGGATCCGTCTCCAGTGAGCTCGGCGGCGGCCTTGGGAGGGCCCGACTATCCAAACCGGTCGAGCACGTCCTAGGGTTGCTGTGTGAACGAGCTCGACGTTGTGGGTGTCCGGGTGGAAATGCCCTCCAACCAGCCGATCGTGCTCCTGCGTGAAGTGGGAGGCGATCGGTACCTCCCCATCTGGATCGGACCGGGTGAGGCGACCGCTATCGCCTTCGCCCAGCAGGGGATGGCCCCGCCGCGGCCGCTGACGCACGACCTGTTCAAGGACGTGCTGGAGGCCGTGGGGCAGGAACTCACCGAAGTCCGCATCACGGATCTGCGTGACGGGGTCTTCTACGCCGAGCTGGTCTTCGCCAGCGGCGTCGAGGTGAGTGCGCGGCCGTCGGACGCGATAGCACTGGCCCTGCGGACAGGGACGCCGATCTACGGCAGTGACGGTGTCCTGGACGACGCCGGTATCGCGATTCCGGACGAGCAGGAGGACGAGGTGGAGAAGTTCCGCGAGTTCCTCGACCAGATCTCACCGGAGGACTTCGGGACCAACAGTCAGTGACGCTGAGCGACGCGGCCGCGGGCCGTTCGCGGGGTGCCGTCAGGGCATTCGAGTAGCCTTTCCCCGGGGAGAGACACGGCAAACCACTCTCAGGGTGATTATCACTCGGCGTGCCGAGTGTGGCGATCGTTGACGCACCCCGGGTGACTGCCTACCTTCGTGTGGGCAGGTCAAGGACGGAGGGTCGGCGTGATGAGCAGCGCGGACGGTACGGCAGGGAGCTCGCTCGGACGCGCGTCCGGAGAGAGCGGTCCGTATCCGCTTCACGGCAGTGTGGGCGACTTCGGTACGGACGCCGGTGCGGGCACCGGACCGGGCGGTACGGGGCCGGGCGCGGCCGGCGAGGTGGTCGGCTATCGAGGCCCGACGGCTTGCGCGGCGGCCGGGATCACCTATCGCCAGCTGGACTATTGGGCGCGTACGGGGCTCGTGGAGCCGAGCGTACGTCCCGCGTACGGGTCGGGGACACAGCGGCTCTACAGCTTCCGCGACGTGGTCGTGTTGAAGATCGTCAAGCGTTTCCTCGACACCGGGGTGGCCCTCCAGAACATCCGGGCCGCCGTGCAGCACCTGCGCGCCCGGGGATTCCGGGACCTGGAGCGGATGACGCTCATGAGCGACGGGGCCACGGTGTACGAGTGCTCCTCGCCCGACGAGGTCGTCGATCTCCTCCAGGGCGGGCAGGGTGTCTTCGGCATCGCCGTGGGTGTGGTGTGGCGGGACGTCGAGTCGGCGCTCTCGCAGCTGCACGGGGAGCGGGTCGACACGGGCGAGACGCTCGTGGGACACAACCCGGGGGACGAGCTGGCGAGACGGCGGCGCGACAAGGCGGTCTGAGGTTCGTCCGCAGGCCCGGGCGACCCTCGCGGCGCGCGGTGGTGTGGCGGCGTTGTCAGTGGCGTAGGGCAGCATCGGAGGCGTGAGAGCCGCGCCGACGATCCTGCATCTCGACATGGATGCGTTCTTCGCCGCCGCCGAGCAGGCGGCGAAGCCCAGCCTGCGCGGAAAACCCGTGGTCGTCGGCGGTCTGGGGCCACGCGGGGTCGTCGCCACCGCCTCGTACGAGGCACGCAGGTTCGGAGTGCACTCGGCCATGCCCATGGGTCAGGCGCGACGGCTCGCGCCGAACGCGGCCTACCTCGTCCCCCGCTTCGCCTTCTACCGGTCGATCAGCGAGCAGGTCATGGAGCTGCTCGGACGGCTCTCCCCGCTGGTGGAGCCGCTCAGCCTCGACGAGGCCTTCGTCGACCTGGAGGCCGGGGGGATCGCCGACGACAGCGCGAGCGCCCGCTCCGCAGGGGAGCGGCTGCGGGGCGACATCCTCGCGACGACGGGCCTGACGGGGTCGGTGGGGCTCGCGGGCTCCAAGATGATCGCGAAGATCGCCTCCGAGGAGGCCAAGCCCGACGGGCTGGTGCTGATCGAACCCGGTACCGAGCGGGAACTCCTCGGGCCGCGTTCCGTACGGATCCTGCCGGGTGTCGGTCCGGCGACCGGGGAGCATCTGCGGCGGGCCGGCATGACCACGGTGTCCGACCTCGCGGAGGCGGGCGAGGACGAGCTCGTACGGCTCCTCGGGCGGGCGCACGGGACCTCCCTGTACCGGATGGCCCGGGGGTACGACGATCGGCCCGTGGTGGCCGAGCGGGACGCCAAGTCGGTGTCGGTCGAGGACACCTTCGACGTGGACCTCCACGACCGTGTGCGGATCAGGACCGAGGTGGAGCGGCTCGCGGAGCGGTGCGTGGGGCGGCTGCGGACCTCGGGGCACTCGGGGCGGACGATCGTGCTCAAGGTGCGGCGGTACGACTTCTCGACCCTGACCCGGTCCGAGACGCTCCGGGGGCCCACGGACGACCCCGGCGTGGTGCGGGAGGCGGCGGGGCGGCTGCTCGACGCGGTGGACACGACGGGAGGCGTGCGGCTGCTGGGCGTCGGGGTCAGTGGGCTCGCGGACTACACGCAGGAGGACCTGTTCGCGCAGGCGGAGGCGGAGAGCGCGGCCGGGGGTGAGGCGGATGCCGCCGAGGCCGCGGCCGAGGACTCCGGCGCGACCGAGCCCGACGCTCCGGTGACCGCGGAGCGGCACTGGGCGCCGGGACATGACGTACATCACGCCGTGTACGGGGCGGGGTGGGTCCAGGGCAGTGGGGTCGGGCGGGTCACGGTGCGGTTCGAGGTGCCGTGGTCGGAGCCGGGGCGCGTGCGGACCTTCGCGGTGGACGATCCGGAGCTGGCGCCGGGGGAGGCGTTGCCGTTGGTGCGGGGTGGTGCCGGGGACGGGTGACGGCGTGGGGGCCGGGACGGGGGCCCGGCCCGTGCAGGCCGTGGCGGGTCGGTGCGCGGATGCGGTCGTCCTTGCCGGGGGCCCGCGCCGCCGGCGGCCGGCGGAGGGGTGGGCGGCGCTGGGGGGCTACTGGCCTGCCAGGCGGCCGAAGTCCGTGTCCGGGGCGTCCGAGGGGGGTGGGGGGAGCGTCAGGCTGTAGTGGCGGTAGAGCTGGAGTTCCTGTTCGGGGGAGAGGTGGCGGCCCACGCCGAAGTCGGGGGCGTCCTTGATGAGGGCCCGCTCGTACGGGATGTGGAGTCCGTCGTCGAGGAGTTCGCTCGGGTCCAGGGGGACGAAGGCGTCCCGGCTGAAGAGGCCGGTGCGGACCGCCGCCCACTCCGGTATGCCGGTCGCGTCGTCCAGGTACACCTCGTCGACGGTTCCGATCTTGTGTCCATCACGGTCGAACGCCTTGCGGCCGATCAGGCTGCGCGGATCGATGTCGGTCTGCACGGTCCCTCCAACTGGTCGCAACTGCTCTACCCCTACGAAAGTGCACATCTGGGATGTCGGCCACTTGAGCGACAGGAGCCGTAACCGCGCTGGTAGGCTGGCTGTGGCTGTCGACCCCGTGCGGGAGAGTCCCCCGGAGAAATCTTCCGGAGGGCGCCGAAGGAGCAAATCCTCCCCGGAATCTCTCAGGCCCCTGTACCGCGCGGACGAGGTCACTCTGGAAAGCAGAGCGGTGTCCGACGGCATGCGCTCTCACCGACGGTGAAAGCCGGCGTGCCGCGAGGCGTGCCGGTGAAACTCTCAGGTTGAGATGACAGAGGGGGAGGCCGTCCGGGTACCCGCGCCGTGGTGCCCCTCGCAGGTCGTGACGACCAGGAGGCCTCCGCACATGACCGTCAACCGCATTCCGCTCTCCGAACTCGAACAGGGCATCCCGTTCGAGCAGCGGCACATCGGGCCCGACGCCGAGGCGCGCGCCAAGATGCTCGCCCAGGTCGGCTACGGCTCCCTCGACGAGCTCACGGCCGCCGCGGTGCCGGACGTCATCAAGAACACCGAGGCGCTGGGCCTGCCGGCCGCGCGCACGGAGGCCGAGGTCCTCGCCGAGCTGCGTACGCTCGCCGACCGCAACCAGGTCCTCGCGCCCATGATCGGTCTCGGCTACTACGGGACCTTCACCCCGCCGGTGATCCTGCGGAACGTGATGGAGAACCCGGCCTGGTACACCGCGTACACGCCGTACCAGCCGGAGATCTCGCAGGGGCGCCTCGAGGCCCTGCTGAACTTCCAGACGGTCGTCGCCGACCTGACCGGACTGCCCACCTCCGGTGCCTCCCTGCTCGACGAGGGCACGGCCGCCGCCGAGGCGATGTCGCTGTCCCGCCGTGTCGGCAAGGTCAAGAACGGTGTCTTCCTCGTCGACGCCGACGCCCTCCCGCAGACGATCGCCGTCATCGAGACCCGCGCCGAGCCGACCGGTGTCGAGGTCGTCGTCGCCGACCTGAGCGAGGGCATTCCCGCCGAGGTCGCCGAGCGCGGTGTCTTCGGCGTGCTCGTGCAGTACCCGGGTGCCTCCGGCGCCGTCCGCGACATCAAGCCGCTGATCGACGCCGCCCACGAGCTCGGCGCGATCGTCACCGTCGCCGCCGACCTGCTCGCGCTCACCCTGCTCACCTCGCCCGGCGAGCTGGGCGCGGACATCGCGGTGGGAACGACGCAGCGGTTCGGTGTGCCCATGGGCTTCGGCGGTCCCCACGCCGGCTACATGGCCGTCCAGGACAAGCACGCCCGCTCCCTGCCCGGTCGTCTGGTGGGTGTCTCCGTCGACGCCGACGGCAACCGCGCGTACCGCCTCGCCCTGCAGACCCGCGAGCAGCACATCCGCCGCGAGAAGGCCACCAGCAACATCTGTACCGCTCAGGTGCTGCTCGCCGTCATGGCCGGCATGTACGCCGTCTACCACGGCCCCGAGGGCCTCAAGGGCATCGCGCGCCGCACCCACCGGTACGCCGCGATCCTCGCAGCCGGTCTGACGGCCGGGGGCGTGGAGCTCACCCAGGGCGCCTTCTTCGACACCCTCACCGCGCGCGTGCCCGGCAGGGCCGACGAGGTCGTGGCCGCCGCACGCGAGGCCGGCGTCAACCTCTACCGCGTCGACGCCGACCACGTGTCCATGTCCTGCGACGAGACCACCACCCGCGAGCAGCTCGCCGCCGTGTGGGCCGCCTTCGGCGTCACGGCCGATGTCGAGGCGCTCGACGCCACGGCCGAGGACACGCTGCCCGAGGCTCTGCTGCGCTCCGACGCGTACATGACCCACCCGGTCTTCCACGCACACCGCTCCGAGACCTCGATGCTGCGCTACCTGCGCAAGCTCGCGGACCGTGACTACGCGCTCGACCGCGGCATGATCCCGCTCGGCTCCTGCACCATGAAGCTGAACGCGACGACCGAGATGGAGGCGGTGACCTGGCCCGAGTTCGGTCAGATCCACCCCTTCGCCCCGGTCGAGCAGGCGCAGGGCTACCTCACGCTCATCACCGAGCTCGAGGAGCGCCTCGCCGAGGTCACCGGCTACGACAAGGTGTCGATCCAGCCCAACGCCGGTTCGCAGGGCGAGCTGGCCGGCCTCCTCGCCGTCCGCGCCTACCACCGCGCCAACGGCGACGAGCAGCGCACGGTCTGCCTCATCCCGTCCTCCGCGCACGGCACCAACGCCGCCTCCGCGGTGATGGCCGGCATGAAGGTCGTCGTCGTCAAGACTGCCGACGACGGCGAGGTCGACGTCGAGGACCTGCGCGCCAAGATCGCGCAGTACCGCGACGAGCTGTCCGTCCTGATGATCACCTACCCGTCGACGCACGGCGTCTTCGAGGAGCACGTCGCCGACATCTGCGCCGAGGTGCACGAGGCCGGTGGCCAGGTGTACGTGGACGGCGCCAACCTCAACGCGCTCGTCGGCCTGGCCAAGCCGGGACACTTCGGCGGCGACGTCTCGCACCTGAACCTGCACAAGACCTTCTGCATCCCGCACGGCGGTGGCGGTCCGGGCGTCGGCCCCGTCGGCGTGCGCGCCCACCTCGCCCCCTACCTCCCGAACCACCCGCTCCAGCCCGCCGCGGGCCCGGAGACCGGTGTCGGTCCGATCTCGGCCGCCCCGTGGGGCTCCGCCGGCATCCTGCCGATCTCGTGGTCGTACGTGCGTCTGATGGGCGGCGAGGGCCTCAAGCGCGCCACCCAGGTCGCCGTCCTCGCGGCGAACTACATCGCCAAGCGCCTCGAGCCGCACTTCCCGGTGCTCTACACCGGCCCGGCCGGCCTTGTCGCCCACGAGTGCATCGTGGACCTGCGCCCGCTGTCGAAGGCGACGGGCGTCACGGTCGACGACATCGCGAAGCGCCTCATCGACTACGGCTTCCACGCGCCGACGATGTCGTTCCCGGTGGCCGGCACGCTGATGATCGAGCCGACCGAGTCCGAGGACCTGACCGAGCTGGACCGTTTCTGCGACACCATGATCGCGATCCGGACCGAGATCGAGAAGGTCGCCTCGGGCCAGTGGCCCGCCGATGACAACCCGCTGCACAACGCCCCGCACACGGCGGCGGCGCTGGGCGGCGAGTGGAACCACGCGTACACGCGGGACGAGGCGGTCTTCCCGGCCGGGGTCTCGGCCGCCGACAAGTACTGGCCGCCGGTCCGTCGTATCGACGGTGCCTTCGGTGACCGGAACCTGGTCTGCTCCTGCCCGCCGCTGGACGAGTACGACCACTGAGAGCACGTCGCATGACGTGAGGGCCGGTTCGGAGAGTCTCTCCGGGCCGGCCCTCGGTGTTTCCCGCGCGTCCCTCGTACGATGACGGCCGCCGTCCTCAGGCGGCGGTCGTCACCTGTCCCGTCGTCAGCGGCCGGTGCGGGTCGATGATCTGCCCGTCCGGCAGCAGTTCGCCGGTGTCCTCGAAGAGCAGGACGCCGTTGCACAGCAGGCTCCAGCCCTGCTCCGGGTGGTGTGCCGTCAGTCGGGCCGCCTCCCGGTCGGCGGAGTCGGCGGTGGGACAGGCAGGCTGGTGCTGGCACATGGGTGGGTTCTTTCGCTGCGTCGTGGTGGATGTCCTGCGGCTGTTCGCGCTCATCGCCGCCCCCGTCCGGTCGGTTCGGTTCCGGTCCCAGTCTTGCCCCATGGACGCGCTTCCGCAGGGATTTCGCGGCAGCTCGTCCTTTCCTGGGAAGACGCATCACCCGCAGGGGCGGTTCAGGTCAACTGCACCGTCCCTTCGGATGGTTCGGGGTGGTCCCAGCGGGCTAGTCCGTCCGGGAGGGGTGTTCGGGCGGAGTGTTCGTACGGGCCCGTCGGACAGCAGTGCGCCCCGTGACCCGGACGGGTCACGGGGCGGCGGTGCGCGTGCGGTGGATCAGGCGGGCGCCGGCGAGCCCATGAGGGGCGGCGGCGCGAGACGCGTACTGAGCACGGGCAGGAGGTCGGTGATCTGGTAGGCGCGGTGGGCCGCGATCCCCGGCGGCGCGGGGGCGAGCGGCACCAACAGGTCGGCCGCGGCCAAGGCGGCGGTGGCGCCGTCCGCCTCCGGGTCGGCGTGCAGCCAGAGGGTCTGCATGTACAGCTCCGGTACGGACAGCAGTCGCGGCTGGTACGGGACGGGCAGCGCCTCGGCCTGGAGGAGCGCGCGCTCGGTGGCGGTGACGTACGGGCCCTCGAAGAAGTGCGAGAAGGACCAGCCGTCGGGGGTGAGCATGGTGTCCGCGGCGGCGATCGCCCGGCCCCCGCTCCTGATCAGGAAACGCCAGCCGGCGAGCCGGATCCGGGGCGCCTGCCCCGGTGCTCCGGCGACGCCCAGGACGTGTACGGGCAGGGGGAGTTCGGGGCTCAGTGGTCCCTGCGCGGCCCGCAGCGCGGGGGTTCGCGCCTCGTGGACGGCAGTCGGTGAGCCGAGGGCCGCGAGGACGCTGCGGAGGGCCGGCGCAGGGGCCGGGGAGGGTCGGAGCATGGTGGGTCGCCTCTCACTCAGGAGACACGGTGACGCGTGGGCAGGTACGACGGCGCTGTCGGCGGCGGGGCCAGAGGAGGGCCAATCGGGCCATGGCCGGGCGCCAACACTCTGCCTCGTCCGCGGAGTTTATACGACACGTGTTCACGGAGTGTTTCCGCTAGACGTCGCCGATATTCCTGACAAGGCGTCATCAGGCCGTAAAACCTGGGCCGCAGAAGCGGAATCATCTGGTGGCGCCGCCCTCACCTGCGTATTCCTCGGGGAGTTGGACGGCTGAATGTCGACCCCGAGTTCCAAGACAATAGGACATTGGTATATGTCGATTGTCCGTGCCTTCGGGATGTGCTGTTGGGGTGCTGCATCCAGCCTATCCTCCGACGCCCCTCTTCCGCAGGCGTTGTGGATCAGCGGGGTGGGCATCATCGTCCGTGACACGCGGCCGCCGTGGCGGCTGCCCGCTCGGGGAGGGACGCTTCGATGGGGGAGAAGGTCGTGGCCGACGGGTTCGGCCCGTCCGACCGGCAGCAGTACCGGAGAAAGCTCCAGCAGTGTCTCGCGGGACTGGCGAGGCTCCTGGCGGAGAAGCGGTTCGACCGGCCCCGCAATCTCATGGGCGTGGAGATCGAACTCAATCTCGCCGGTGCCGACGGGCTGCCCCGCATGCTCAACGGGCCGGTTCTCGAAAAGATCGCCAGCCCTGATTTCCAGACGGAACTCGGAATGTTCAATCTCGAAGTGAACATCGCGCCCCACCAGCTCGACGGGCGCGTATTCGACCGGCTCGCCGAGGAGATCGGAACCGGGATCGGATATGCCGACCGCATGGCCGCCGAACTCGACGCCGGTGTCGTCATGATCGGAATACTTCCCACGCTCACGCAGGACGACCTGGTCTTCGAGAACCTGTCGGCCGCCGACCGCTACACGCTCCTCAACGACCAGATACTCGCCGCCCGCGGCGAGGACTTCACGCTCGACATCCACGGCGTGGAACGACTCCTCGCCACCTCGGAGTCGATCGTGCCCGAGGCGGCCTGCACCTCCGTCCAGCTGCACCTCCAGGTGACGCCGGCCCGGTTCGCGGCCGTGTGGAACGCGTCTCAGGCGGTGGCGGGCGTCCAGATCGCGCTCGGCGCCAACGCGCCCTTCGTGTTCGGCCGTGAGCTGTGGCGCGAGTCCAGGCCGCCGCTCTTCCTTCAGGCCACCGACACCCGCCCGCCCGAGCTGCAGTCCCAGGGCGTCCGGCCGCGCACCTGGTTCGGGGAGCGGTGGGTGGACTCGGTGTACGACCTCTTCGAGGAGAACCTCCGCTACTTCCCGGCCCTGCTGCCGATCTGCGACGAGGAGGACCCGCTGCTCGTCCTCGACGAGGGCGGGGTGCCGCGCCTCCACGAGCTCGTCCTGCACAACGGCACGGTCTACCGCTGGAACCGGCCCGTGTACGGCTGGGTCGACGGCGTCCCGCACCTGCGCGTCGAGAACCGGGTGCTGCCGGCCGGGCCCACCGTCACCGACGTCATCGCCAACGCGGCCTTCTACTACGGGCTCGTACGCTCGCTCGCCGACGACCCCCGGCCGGTCTGGAAGCGCATGACCTTCGAGGACGCCGAGGCCAACTTCGCCACGGCCTGCCGCCACGGCATCGAGGCGGAGCTGCGCTGGCCCCGCTCGGGTCGCGCGGGCGGCATCGCGACCGTTCCGGCGGTACGGCTCGTCCTCGACGAGCTGCTGCCGCTCGCCGCCGCCGGGCTCGACGCCTGGCACATCGAGCCCGCCGACCGGGACTTCTACCTCGGGGTGATCGAGCAGCGCTGTCTGCGGCGGGTGAACGGCGCCTCCTGGCAGGCCGACACCTTCCACCGGGCCCTGGAATCGGGCCTCGACCGCGAGGCGGCGCTGGCGGCGACGACCCGCCGCTACCGGACGCTGATGCACGCGGGCGAGCCGGTACACACGTGGCCGGTGGGCTTCGACTGAGCGCCCGCCGTTCCTGCTGGTGGGCATCGACTGAGCGCCCGTCGGCCTGCTGGTGGGCTTCGACTGAGCGCTCTCCACGTCGGTGGCTCGGCCTTTGGGCCAGGGGGCGTGGGCGGGGCGGCGGCTGATCATGACAAAGTGGTCGGGCCGCCGCGGCGGCGTCCGTCGGCGACCGGGAAGTGGGGACAGGTGTGGTGTCGGAGCAACGAGTGAGTGACGCTTCCCTGCCGTCCGGCGGTCCGCCCCGCCGGGTACTGCGCTCCGAGACGCTCATCGTGCTCGCGCTCTCCCTCGGGGCCAGCGCGGTGTCGTCCCTCATCAGCTTCGTCGGCTCGCTGACCAAGCCCGGGGCGCTGAAGGAGCAGGCGGCGACGCTCAACGGCTCGTACGCGCCGGGGCGGCCGTGGCTCGACCTGTCCTGGCAGCTCTTCGGCATCGCCACCGCCCTCGTGCCGGTACTCCTCGTCGCCCATCTGCTGCTGCGCGAGGGATCGGGGCTGCGGGCCATCGGCTTCGACCGGACCCGGCAGTGGTTCGACCTCGGGCGCGGCGCGCTGGTCGCGGCGGGGATCGGGAGCGCGGGACTCGCCTTCTATCTCGCGGCGCGGGCGAGCGGGTTCAACCTCACGGTGGTTCCCGAGTCGCTGCCCGACGTGTGGTGGAAGTACCCGGTGCTGATCCTCTCGGCGATCCAGAACTCCGTCCTCGAGGAGGTCATCGTCGTGGGCTATCTGCTGCGCAGGCTCGATCAGCTGGGGTGGTCCCCGATGGCCGCGCTGGGGGCGAGTTCGGTGCTGCGCGGCTCGTACCACCTCTACCAGGGCATCGGCGGCTTCCTCGGCAATGTGGTGATGGGCGTCGTCTTCGCCCTGTTGTACCGGCGCTGGGGCCGGGTCGGTCCGCTGGTCGTGGCGCACGCGCTGCTCGACATCGTGGCCTTCGTCGGATACGGGCTGCTCGCGGGCAAGGTGGGGTGGCTGCCCACGGTGTGACGTGTGCGGGGGAGGGGCGTACGGAGATCTCCGTACGCCCCTCTTGTGTGTGCGCTCTGGGCGTGGCCGCGCGGTTCTGTGCTTCTCCGCGTGCCGGTGTGGGTCAGGCGTGCAGGTCGCCCTCGATGACCGTGACCGCGTGGCCGTTCAGCAGGGTGCGCTCGCCGCGCAGGCGGGTGCGGACGATGCCCGTACGGGCGCCGCCCTGGAAGCCGACGAGGTCGTCGCGGCCGAAGCGGGCCGACCAGTACGGGGCGAGCGCGGTGTGGGCGCTGCCGGTCACCGGGTCCTCGTCGATGCCGACGGCGGGGAAGAAGCCGCGGGAGACGAAGTCGTAGGCGTGCTCCGGGAGTTCGGCCGCGGCGGTCGCGATGACACCGCGCGACGAGAGGCCCTTGAGGGCGGCGAAGTCCGGCGCGAGCCCCCGCACGGTGGGTTCGTCGCGCAGCTCGACGACGAGGTCGCCGACGTGGTCGGCCGTGTCGTGGACGGCGAGGACCTCGGCGCCCAGTGCCTTCTCCAGGCCGTCCGGTACGGGGACGGGCGTGAGGGAGGAGGTCGGGAAGTCCATCGTGATCGTGCCGTCGGACTCGGCCGTGGCGCCGAGGACGCCGCAGCGGGCCGCGAAGCGGACGGCGCCGGTCGCCGCGCCCGTGGAGTGCAGGACGTGGGCCGTGGCCAGTGTGGCGTGGCCGCACATGTCGACCTCGGTGGTGGGAGTGAACCAGCGGAGGGCCCAGTCGGCCTCACCGCCGGCGGGCAGAGGGTGGGCGAAGGCCGTCTCGGAGAGGTTGACCTCCGCGGCGACCTGCTGCAGCCAGGCGTCGTCCGGGAAGGAGTCGAGGAGCAGGACTCCTGCGGGGTTGCCGGAGAAGGGCCGGTCGGTGAAGGCGTCGACGATTCTGATGCGCATGCCGGCGACCGTACCGGGAGCTGATTTCCGGGGGCCAAGGCCAATCGTGGAGAACTGGACCTGGTGGAGGGGGCCGTACTGAGGCGGATGCGGAGGCCACGACGAACGGGACGGACGGTGACGAGGAGGCGGTCGGCTTGCACGTCGGCCTCTGCATGTCGGCCTCGGCATGTCGGTGCCAGCAGGAGGTCTCGGCACGTCGGTGCCGGTCGGCTGAGAGAGGCGGGTCTCGGCCTGAGTGCGATGGGGAGCCTGTCCGCGACCACGTCGACCGCGCCCGGAGTCGTTCGGTCGGATTGCTTGCTCGGTGAACAGTTCCGATATATCGTTGAGGCATCGCGACAGTTCAGCGATGGGATCTCGATGGAAGGAGCGTTGCGATGCGTTCACATGGACACGAGTGCGGAAACGGACACGGAGCCGAGCGCGGAGGCTTCGGCCCCGGGCCTCGTGGTGACTTCGAGGGACGGCGTGCCGCGTTCGGCCCCTTCGGGCCGGGCTTCGGCGGTGGACCCTTCCGGGGCGGGCCCTTCGGCGGCGGTCGCGGTCACGGTGGCGGTGGCGGCCGGGGGAGGGCGCGGCGCGGCGACGTGCGGGCCTCGATCCTGGCGCTCCTCAAGGACCGCCCGATGCACGGCTACGAGATGATCCGGGAGATCGGCGAGCGCAGCGACGGGGCGTGGAAGCCCAGTCCCGGCTCGGTGTACCCGACCCTCCAGATGCTGGAGGACGAGGGGCTGATCACCAGCGAGAGCGAGGGCGGCAAGAAGCTGTTCACGCTCACCGACACCGGGCGCGCCGAGGCCGAGGCCGGTCCCGAGGCTCCGTGGGAGGAGGCCGGGCGCGGGGTCGACTGGGAGGCCCTGAACGAGGTCCGACAGGCCGGATTCGGTCTGATGGAGGCGTTCGGGCAGGTCTGGAAGACCGGTACCCCCGAGCAGCGGCAGAAGGCGGTCGGCGTGATCAACGAGGCGCGCAAGAAGCTGTACCTGATCCTGGCCGACGAGGACTGACCGGTGCCCGTGCGGACCGGATGGGACGAAGGGCCCCGTGGCGCGTGCCACGGGGCCCTTCGGTGTGTGCGCGACGGCGTTCGTGTGCTGCCGGGCGCGGAACCGCTGCTCTCGTCAGGTGACCAGTTCCGAGAGCTTCCGCAGTGACTCGGTCAGGGCCGCCGTCGCCGAGTCCTTGAGCTTGCCCGCCATCAGGGAGACCGCCGCTCCCGTGAACTCGCCGTCGATCCGTACGCTCGTCGCGTCGCCGTCCGCCGCCAGCGAGTAGCGCGTGGTGACGAGGACGCCCATCGGTCCCTTGCCCTTGATGGCGAAGGCGCGCTCCGGCTCCAGCTCCTCGACAGTCCAGAGCACCTCGGCGGGGAAGCCCATCAGCTTCATGTTCTCCGTGAAGGTGGCGCCCGCCTCCAAGGCCGTCGGGCCGCCGTCGGGGAAGCCGGTGTGGGTGGCGTTCCACTCGCCGTACGAGGAGAAGTCCATGAGCCGCGCCCAGACCTTCTCGCTCGGTGCCTCGATCCGTGCCTCCGCGGTGACTTCGGCCATGAGGCCACCCCTTCATGCGTGCCCGCTGGGTTTCGGTGTCGCGGAACGTAGCGGGACGGGCGTGAACATTCAATACTGATGAACCGTCAGTTCTGCGGCGGCCGGCCCCGCGCTGTCGCCGATCCACCAGATCTCGGCCGCGTCGAAGCTGTCGGAGGCGCGGGGCCCCCCGTCCTCCTCGTGGCAGTGGAACGCAGCCCAGAACAGATCGGCCGGCAGCGCCTCCCGGGGCGCGTACACCCGGTAGACGTACTGCCGCCCGTCGAGCGCGAGCAGGGCCACCATCCAGAACACAACCGGAAGACGTACGGGGAAGGGCCTGTGGTTGCATCGGGGGCGCAGAGCAAGGCGGCGCGCGCTCCGTGGGTGCAACGCGCGCGATCTCATCCGTAAGGAGGAGGAACCGCGCGCGCGTGCCCAACTCCGGTGGGATGCGGACATGCTTCTCCCTGGCGATGTTCCGGCGGCGCGAGCCTGATGAGGTGGGAGGGTGCACCGTCCCGTCCCGCTTCCCCAGTCACTCCGGCAGCCCGCCGCCCCGCGCGCGGAGCTCACGCCTCTCCTGACGCCGTCCCTCATGACGGTCGTGACGGGTGCGCGCCGCAGAGCCCTCAGGGACGGGGACCGCCAGATCGACACCGCGCACCTGCTGCACTCCCTCCTGGAGTCCGACCCCGAGGCCGGCGCCGCGTTCGAGGGCGGCCACCAGCTCGCCCGGGTCCTCGGCTACCTCGTCCAGCGGTCCATCGGCTACGGCCTGCGCTGGCAGCGCTCGGTCGAGGACTCGGACGCCGGGCGCCGACTGCCCGCCGTCCGTACGGCCGAGCCCCAGGATCCCCGGGCAGCCGGCTGGTCGCCTGCCGCGGCCGCCGCGTTGGAGGAGGCCTTCCGGCGGGCCGCGGGCCGCGGTGACAGCCAGGCGCGCGGCCTCGATCTGCTGGCCGTCATCGCCGCGGATCCCGAGAGCCGGGCCGTGGAGGTGCTGCGCCGGGCGGGCGTCGACCCGGCCGCGCTGGTCGCACGGATCGGCGAGCCGTCTCAACAGGTGTAACGGGGGTTACGCGCCTGACCGAGCCCTGTCATCATGGCCCGATGCACGCGTCTCAGGGGAGAAGCGCCGGCCTGGGACTCGCCCTGGCCTCGGCCTTCGCATTCGGTGGTTCGGGAGTGGCGGCCAAGCCGCTCATCGAGGCGGGACTCGACCCGCTCCATGTGGTGTGGCTCCGGGTCGCCGGCGCCGCGCTCGTCATGCTTCCGGTGGCCTGGCGCCACCGGGACCTCCTGCGCCGCAAACCCGCTCTCCTCGTGGGCTTCGGCCTGCTCGCCGTCGCCGGTGTCCAGGCCTTCTACTTCGCCTCGATCTCCCGCATCCCCGTCGGCGTCGCCCTCCTCATCGAGTACCTCGCCCCGGCCCTCGTCCTCGGCTGGGTCCGCTTCGTCCAGCGCCGGCCCGTCACCCGCGCCGCCGCCCTCGGCGTCGTCCTCGCCGTCGGCGGCCTCGCCTGCGTCGTCCAGATCTGGTCCGGGCTCACCTTCGACCTCGTCGGTCTGCTCCTGGCGCTCGCCGCCGCGTGCTGCCAGGTCGGCTACTTCGTCCTCTCCGACCAGGGCTCCGACGAGGACGGGCAGGCCGACCCACTCGGCGTCATCGCGTACGGGCTGCTCATCGGCACGGTGGTCCTGACCGTGATCGCCCGCCCGTGGGGCATGGACTGGGCGCTCCTCGGCGGCAGCGCCGACATGGACGGCAGCGACGTGCCCGCGTGGCTGCTGCTCGGGTGGATCGTGCTGATCGCCACCGTGCTCGCCTACGTCACCGGCGTCGTCTCGGTACGCCGACTCTCCCCGCAGGTCGCGGGCGTCGTGGCCTGCCTTGAGGCCGTCATCGCGACCGTCCTCGCCTGGGTGCTGCTCGGCGAGCACCTCGACCCGCCGCAGATCATCGGTGGCGCGGTGGTGCTGATCGGTGCCTTCATCGCTCAGTCCTCGACGCCGAAGGCGTCCGCGGCCGACCCTGTGGCGGGTGGGTCCCATGTGGCTGATGGCTCCGGTGGGGGCGGAGCGGACGGTGGTTCTGGTGGGGATGCGGCCGGTGGCTCCGGTGGCTCCGGTGCGGTCGGGGCCGCCGGTGGTTCTGGTGGCTCCGGTGCGGTCGGGGCCGCCGGTGGTTCTGGTGGGGATGTGGCTGGTGGTTCCGGGGATGCCGGGCGGGGGCCGGAGTTGGCCGCCGGGCGGACGGCGCCGTAGGGTGCCGCTCATGCATTCGACCGTCCTTCCGCCTCCCGCCGCCTAGCGCGCGCGGAGACTCTCCTCGACGAAGACCGGGCTCGGCCGGGCGACTCCTCGCCCCCGAGCGGTTCGTCGCTGCCCGCGCGCGGAGCCGAGCGACCACCTTTCCCTCCTGTCTTCCACGGAGAAGTCACGTGTCGAACTCATCGGAATCCGCCCTGTCCGTCGGGCGGAGCCTCCTCTATCTGATCGTCGCCGGGATCGCCTGGGGCACGGCCGGCGCCGCCGCCTCGCTGATCTTCCGCATCAGCGACATGGGCCCCCTCGCCCTCTCCTTCTGGCGCTGCGTCGGCGGCCTCGTCCTGCTGCTCGGCGCACTGGCCCTGCGGTCCCGGCGCGCCGCCGCCCCGACGACCGTGGAACCGCGCCGCCGGCGGACCCTCCGCATCCTCGGTACCGGGATCGGCCTCACCGTCTTCCAGAGCGCCTACTTCGCCGCCGTCCAGGCCACCGGGCTCGCGGTCGGGACCGTCGTCACCCTGGGCGCCGGACCCGTGCTCATCGCGGTCGGCGCCCGGCTCACCATGGGCGAACGCCTCGGCCGCGGCGGCGTCACCGCCGTCATCGGGGCGCTCGCCGGGCTCGTCGTCCTCGTCCTGGGCGGCGGGTCCACGGAGGTACGTCCGCTGGGCGTCGTCCTCGCGGTCGTCTCGGCGGCCGGATACGCGGCCATCACGCTGCTCACCCGACGGCTGGGCCGTGGCGGTGGCCGTACGGACGCCCTGGCCACCACCACCTGGGCCTTTGCGATCGGCGCGGTCGGGCTGCTGCCCGTGGCGCTCGCCGAGGGACTCGTACCGCACACCGACGCGCCCATGAGCGTGCTCCTTCTCGTCGTGTACGTGGCGGCCGTACCGACCGCGCTCGCGTACGCGCTGTACTTCGCGGGCGCGGCGGTCGTCCGGGCCGCCACCGTCTCCGTGATCATGCTCCTCGAGCCGGTGAGCGCGGCCGTGATCGCCGTCTCGCTGCTCGGTGAGCGGCTGACCGCGGCCATCGTGTTCGGCACGCTGCTGTTGCTCGCGGCCGTCACGGGCCTGGCCTGCTCCGAGGCGCGGACGGCGGCGGCCGAACGGAGGCGGGAGGCTGTGGCCGTGTAGGCGGCTTCAGGGCCGGGCGGGCTGTCTTCCCCGCCCGGCCCACCCCTCTCCTCCGTTTTCTCAGATCTGCTCAGATCTGCTCAGAGCGCGGTCAGGTAGTCCGGCAGGGCGACCGTCGGGTCGAGGTCGTCGGCCGGGACCGGTGTGCCGTGGGCCGGGCCCACCGGGACGACGCCGGACCAGTGGGGGAGCGCCCGGTCCTCGGGGTCGTCGTTCGGGCCGCCCGTGCGGACCTTCGCCGAGACCTCGTCCAGGTCGAGCCGGATCACCGCCGTGGCGGCGAGCTCCTTGGCATTCGCGGGACGCGAGTCGGCGGAGCGACCCGGGACGACGTGGTCGACGAGCGCGTCGAGAGCCATACGGAGCTCCTCCGCGTCGGTGACCTGGTGGGCGGTGCCGTGCACCACGACCGAGCGGTAGTTGAGGGAATGGTGGAAAGCGGAGCGCGCGAGGACGAGGCCGTCGACATGGGTCACCGTCAGGCACACGGGAAGTCCGGGGGCCGCCACGCCGTCGCCGGTGGCGCGCAGCGGCCGCGAGCCGGTGGAGCCGTGCACGTAGAGGCGTTCGCCGACGCGGGCGAAGAGCGTCGGCAGGACGACCGGGGCGCCGTCGCGGACGAAACCGAGATGGCAGACGTACGCCTCGTCGAGTATCGAGTGGACCAGTGCCTTGTCGTACGAGGCGCGTTCCCGGGAGCGGGTGGGCACGGTCCGGTCGGTCCTCGTGTACGTGTCGGCGGCGGTGCTCATTGCGTACTCCATTGCACTAGTGCATACTTGTGTTTGTGCTAGGAGATTATCGGATCGAAGGTCGTCGCGCATCGGACATTGCCGCGAGCGTGGAGCGAGGGGTGGGCGACGGGGCTCTTCCGCCCGGTCAACTCCTCCCACCCATGCGTGAGTTGGCCGCCACGCTCGGCGTGAACCCCAACACCGTCGCCGCCGCCTACCGCACCCTCCGCGAGCGCGGAGTCATCGAGACCGACGGGCGGCGCGGCAGCCGGGTGCGGTCGCGCCCCGCCACGACCGCGCGCGGTTCGATCCGGGTCGAGGCCCCCGAGGGCGTCCGCGACGTGAGCAACGGCAGCCCCGATCCCGCCCTGCTGCCACCCCTCGGCGAGGCCTTCGCCGAGGTCGCCCGGCGGTACTCCGAACAGCCCGGAATGTACGGCGAGGCCCCCCTCGACGACGAGTTCGCGCGGCTCGCGCGCGCCGCCTTCGACGCGGACGGCGTGCCGGACGGGCCCGTCGGCGTGGCCTCGGGCTCCCTCGACGCCATCGAGCGCGTGCTCGCCGTCCACCTCAGGCCGGGCGACGCCGTCGCCGTCGAGGACCCCGGCTGGGGCAGCCTCCTCGACCTGGTCCCCGCGCTCGGGCTCCGGCCCGTCCCCATGGCCGTCGACGACGAGGGGCCGCTGCCGGAGGAGGTCGAACGCGCCATCCGGCGCGACGGGGCGCGGGCGGTGATCGTGACCGACCGGGCGCAGAACCCGACCGGGGCGTGTGTCACCGAAGGCCGGGCGCGGGAACTCCGACGGGTCCTCGCCGGGCATCCCGGCGTGCTGCTCGTCGAGGACGACCACGGGCACGGCATCGTCGCGCAGCCGCTCCATCCGTTGGTGAGGGGCTCCGGGCACTGGGTGCTTGTCCGTTCCGTCGCCAAGGCGTACGGGCCCGATCTGCGGATCGCCGCGTTCACCGGTGACGCCGAGACCGTCGACCGGGTCCTCGGGCGGCAGCGGCTCGGCCCCGGCTGGGTCAGCCGTCTCCTCCAGCAGACCGTCGCGCACCTCTGGGCCACGGAGGCGGTGGACCCGGCGGTCGTCGCGCGCTCGTACGGGAAGCGGCGCGACGGACTCGTGAGGGCGCTGGCCCGGCGGGGCGTGTCCGCCCACGGGCGGGCCGGCATGAACGTATGGGTTCCGGTCGCCGACGAGACGGGGGCGGTGGCGCGGCTGCTCGCCGCGGGGTGGGCGGTGGCGCCGGGGGCGCGCTTCCGGATGCAGACGGGGCCGGCCGTCCGGCTCACCGTCTCGGGGCTCGACTTGGGGGATGTGGAGCCGCTGGCGGATGCGGTGGCGGGGGCGGCGGGGGTGGCGGTGGCGGGGAGCTTCGGGTAGGGGCGGGGGGTGTTGAGGGGTGGCTGTCTGTGGGGCGGGTGGGCGGTGCCTGGACGGGCGGGGCGGGGTGAGGTGCCCGCCGTCTCCGTGCGGGCAACCGCCCGCGCCTGTCGCCCCCCGTGGTGAGCACCCGCCCGCACCCGCCCCCCGTGTGAGCTGGGCCCGCGCTCCCGCCCACCCGCCGTGTGGGCAATCGTCCCGCAGGGCGGGACGGGTGGGCACACGGGACGGCGCCCTTTGGCGGGCGCCTCCGCCCCTTGTGCCTGGACCCGCACCACCAGTCGCGGCGCACAACGGGTGCGGGTTCAGGCGCGGAAGCCTAGGCCCGGCAGGGGGCGCCGTTCCGTTGTGCCCACCCGTTCCGCCCCAGCGGAACGATTGCCCACAACGGGGGTGGGCGGCGGCGGCACGGTGAGGGTGCCCTCGTGGGCGGTGACGAAGACGACGAGCGGCGGCCGGGCGAAGCCGGCGAGCAGCCGGGCGAAGCCGGCGAGCAGCCGGGCGACGTCGAGCCCGGTGAGGCCGGCGAGCAGCCGGGCGACGTCGAGCCCGGTGAGGCCGGGCATGTGGATGTCGAGGGGAGTTAAGTTCGGCAGGGGGTGGGGGTTTTGGGGGTGGTGGGACGGGTTGCTCGGGTTCGGGGGGAGGGGCGGGTTTGGGTGAGGGCTGCGCCTGCCAGGACTATCGCGGCGCCCACCGGCGTGTTCCAGCTGAGGTGTTCGTTCAGGAGCGCCACTCCCGCCGCCGTCGCGATGACCGGGATGAAGTACGTGACCATGGCGGCCGTCGTCGGGCCGACCTCCGCGACCACGCCGTACTGGAGCAGCATCGCGTACCCCGTACCGAGCGCGCCGAGCGCGATCACGGCGAGCAGCGGTACCAGCTCCACCGACTCCGGCATCGAGGTGAACAGGGGTGTGACCACGGCCAGCTGCAGGGTCGCGAGGCCCACCTGGGATCCGGCGAGCGAGAGGTTCGATGCGCCGGTGCCGGTCAGTGTCCTGCGGACGTAGATCCACCCGACCGCGTAGCTGAAGGAGGCGAGGAGGGCCAGCGCGGTGCCCGTCACGTCGAGTCCCGAGAAGCCCTGCCACGCGCCGAGGACGGTGAGCACCCCGACGAAGCCGATGCCCAGACCGGCGGCGCGGACCCGGCTCGGGCGGTCCTCGGACAGCGCGACGAGGGAGAGCAGCATGCCCCACAGCGGTGTCGTCGCGTTGCAGATCCCCGCCAGGGTCGACGGGATCGTCAGCTCCGCGTACGCGAAGAGGGAGAACGGCAGCGCGTTCAGGAGGAACGCCGCCACCGTCAGATGACCCCAGACGCGGGCACCGCGCGGCAGCCGGTCGCGCTTCACCACCAGGGCGACGGCGAGCACCGCTGTACCGAACAGGAGCCGCCCGAAGGTGACCTGGAACGGCGCGAAGCCCTCCGTACCGACTTTGATCAAGAGGAAACTGAAGCCCCAGATCAGGGCCAGGACACCGAACCGGACCCGCCAGTCGAGCATCCGCCGGGCGGTGGGGGAGGGAGGGATGGAGGTGGTTGCGGAAGGCGGGGCTGCGGGGCTCATGCACTCAGGGTGAGGGCACCGATCTCGTAGGACAAGCGAGAATTCCTCGACCCCTTCCCTTAGTATCGCTTACATGTTGAACCTGGAGCGCCTCCGTACCCTCGACGCCGTAGCCCGGCACGGCTCGGTCAGCGGCGCGGCCGACGGGCTGCACGTCACCACGTCGGCCGTCTCCCAGCAGCTCTCCAAGCTGGAGCGCGAGGTGGGCCAGCAGCTGCTCGCCAAGAACGGCCGGGGCGTGCGGCTCACCGACGCCGGGCTGCTGCTCGCCGAGCACGCGGCCCGGATCCTCTCCCAGGTCCAGCTCGCCCAGGCCGACATCGAGGCCCAGCGCGGGCAGGTCGTCGGCGAGGTCCGGGCCGCGGCCTTCCCGACGGCGGCCCGAGGGCTCTTCCCCGCCGCGCTCGCCGCCCTGCGCGAGGGCCACCCCGACCTCCGGGTCCGTACGACGGAGCTGGAGCCCGAGCAGGGTGTGCGCGCGGTGCTGCGGGGTGACGCGGACCTCGCGATCGTCCTGGACTGGAGCAACAAGCGGGCCCCCGTGCCGGGCGGCCTGGAGCGTGCCCACCTCCTCGACGACACCGCCGACGTCGCCCTGCCCGCCGGCCACCCGCTCGCCGGGCGCGAGGCTGCGGACCTGGTGGACTTCGCCGACGAGGAGTGGGTGTCCTGGCCCGAGGGCGAGTTCTGCCACGACTGGCTGATGTTCACCCTCCGCTCCCAGGGCATCGAGCCGCGCATCGGGCACCTCGCGGGGGAGCACCACACACAGCTGGCGCTCGTCGCGGCGGGACTCGGGGTGTGCGTGACCCCCCGGCTCGGCCGCCCGGTGCCGGACGGTGTCGTGTTCGTGCCCGTACGGCAGCAGGTGCGGCGCCACATCTACGCCACCTGGCGCGCCGACGCGGGGCGCCGCCCCTCCGTGCGCGCGGTTGTCGGCGCGCTGCGGGCTGCGGCCGAGCCGCTGTCGAGCTGAGCCCCCGCAGCGCCTCTCGGCGGACGGCCCGTCAGGCGCCGCCGAGCTTGCGGAAGTCCCAGGAGGCGACGGCGTCCGGTGTCAGGCGCATCCAGGCGTGCCGGCCGTCGTGCGGCATCGCGTCGAGTCCGAAGTTCTTCGCCGCGAACAGCTGCTCCGGCACGTCGAGTTCGGGGCACGGCTCGCCGGTGCGCGGGGCCTCGCCGACGAAGGTGACGGTGCCGGACAGCTCGGCGCCGCGCAGTTCGCCGTACTCCTCGCCGTCGTCCACCACGACGGCGATCCTCGGGTCGGCACCCAGCTCGGCCCAGCGGCGGCTGCGCGTCAGCGAGTACAGCCACAGCGATGAGCCGTCCCACGCGAACCAGAGCGCGCTGACGTGCGGGCGGCCGTCGGCGGACACGGTCGCGACCCGGCAGGTGCGCTGTTCGGCGAGGAAGGAGTCGAGCTCGGCCGGGGTCATCATGATCCGGCGTCCACGGCGCTGTGCGACGGTCATCGTCCGTACCCCCTTCTGGATTTCTGATGGGACGTCAGAAAGCATGGGGGTCCGTCCGCGCAAGGGCAAGGGGAGGAAGGGTCATGGGGCTGAGGCAGTCGGGGCAGGAGCAGGGGGAAGGCCGAGCGCACGGGCAAGGGGAAGGGCAGGGGAGAGGCCGAACGCAAGCGCAGCCGCACGCGCAAGGGCGGGTTTCGCGGGAGCGGCTCGGGGAGCGGATCCGGCCCGACGGCGGCGTCGTGCTGCTCACCGTCGAGTGCCAGCAGGGCGTCGTCGGACCGGACAGCGCGCTGCCCGAACTGGCCGCCGCCGCCCGTGCGTCGGGGGCCCTGCGGAACGTCGCCCGGCTCGTGGCCGCCGCGCACGAGGCGGACGTCCAGGTGATCCACGCCGTCGCCGAACGGCGTCCCGACGGGCGGGGCGCCAACAGCAACGCCCGGCTGTTCCGGGCCGCCGCGCGGCTGCCCGTGCAGCAGCACAGCGGCAGCACGGCCGTACGGATCGCCGAACCCATCCAGGTCGCCGACGAGGACCTCGTCGTACGGCGCCTGCACGGGCTCTCACCGCTTGCCGGTACCGATGTGGGTCCGCTGCTCCGCAACCTCGGCTGCCGGACGCTGATCGTGACCGGCGTCTCCGCCAACGTGGCCGTGCCCAACGCGGTCTTCGACGCCGTGAATCTCGGCTTCACGGTGGTCGTCCCCGCCGACGCCATCGCGGGGGTGCCGGCCGACTACACCCCCGCGATGATCCGTCACACCCTCGCGCTGGTCGCCACGATCACCACGACCGACGAGGTCCTGGGGTGCTGGAAGCTCCCGAGGCGTTCCGGGGCCGCCGTCAGCCGAGGCTGATCTCGTCACCCACCACCTGGATCGGCGTCGGCGGCAGGGGTGCGGTGGCCGGGCCGGACTTCACGCTGCCGTCCGACATGTCGAAGTGGCTCTGGTGGCAGGGGCAGACGATGGCCCCGTCCTTGACGCTGCTCACGGCGCAGCCCGCGTGCGTGCACTTGGAGGAGAAGGCCTTGAACTCGCCTGCCTTCGGTTGGGTGATCACCATGCCCTGATCGGCGAGCACCTTCCCGCCGCCCACCGGGATGTCCCCGGTCCGCGCCAGCGTGGCGCCCTCCGCGCCCTCCCGCACCTCGCCCTTGTCGCTGCTGCCCCCGCCCCCGCAGGCGGTGAGCGCCGCCGCCAGGCCGGCGCCCCCCGCCGCCGCGACCACCGTCCGGCGTGCCACTCCGCTCATGTGCTGCCCCTCTTCCCTCGTGTACGGGTGTCCGGCATCCGACGCTACGGCTGTGAGCTGTGTTCCGTTCACAGGAATGGAACTCCGAGCGCCTTGTTTCTCTGAGCAGAGTGTCGGACACCCTTCGACGAAAGCGTCCGACCTCGGTCTCACCGGTGTCGGAAGGCAGTGTCGGAAGGCAGGTGCCGGACGGCTGGTGTTCACGGGGCATTCGCCTGTCCGGGCCGGTCCGGATGCAGCCAGGCGATTCACGGCGGACGCTGTGCTCATGTCGCAACAATCGCCTCCACCAGGGTGGGGCCAGCCGTCTGGTCAGGGAGGGCAGCTTCCGCCTCGCAAGAGGAGCATGGGAAAGATCATCGGACTCTCGTGCCTCGGCCTGATCCTTCTGGCCGTCGTACTGGTCGTGGCCCTCATGGCCGTCGTCGGCGACGACGACGAGCCGGACAGGACTCCGAGCAGTCCCGCCCCGCGGTCAGCGGAACGTGAGCGGCCGGAGGACGAGAGCGGCGCTCGCGGGGATGTCCGGATTGAAGCATGTGAGGTTGATCCGGCGACGAAATGGCCGAGTGCGAAACTGCTGATCACCAATCGGTCGAGCAAAGCCAGCAACTACATCGTGGAAGTCGAGTTCGTCGATGCGTCCAACAAGCGAGTCGGCGAGGCGCTTGCATCGTCGAACGGGGTGGCGCCCGGGCAACGGTCGGAAGTGACGGCGCAGGGTCTGACTCAGGTGTCGGCCAAGATCACGTGCCGCGTCACGGACGTCACCCGATTCGCCTCGTGACGGCACCTGCCCCCTGACGGGGTGGCTGATCGCCATCCCGTCAGGCCGGTGTTTCCACGGCCGGCCGGTCGGGTCTGCCGACATCTCTCTCCCGTCGACGTCGCCGTTCTGGGGCGGGGAGGTCATGCCTTCGGCATCGGCATGGTGGCGACCGGTGCCGAGGTCGGGCGGGGGGAGCCGCCCTCGGGCTCCACGGTGATCCCGATCCCGGCGGACCGGTTCGCCGGCCCCTCCAGGAGCGTCGTCGAGGACGTCGTGTCCGAGGTGATGAGGCCGGCCGGCCTCATCGTCCCCGCGTCGTCGTACCAGAGCTGGTAGACCTTGCCGGCCGGCGGGGCGGGCATCCCGGCCGCCGCGAACACCGCCCGGTCCAGGGACGGGGCATGGACCAGCGTCCCCGCGGCGCCGTCCGCGAGGCGCGCCGTGGAGACCCGGGCGTCGGGCGCCGCGAGCACCGCGGCGACGGCCGTCGCGCTCGCCTCGGCCCGGGCCGCCCGCCGGTCGGCCTCCTCGGCCCGCTGGTACTGCACGCCCGCGAGACCGGCGAGCGTCACCGCACCGGCGAGGGAGGCGGCAAGAGCCCAGTGGGGCAGCCGGTGCAGACCCCGGCCCCATGCGTACGAACGGCCTGACGTCCCGGTCACCGGCGGCAGTTGACGTACGCCCGCGATCTGGCGCAGCACCTCGGTACGCAGCTCCGTAGCGACGGGCTCCGCGACCGCGAGGCCGAGGCGCGCCGCCGTCTCCGACAGCTCCCGGACCTCGTGGGCGCACGTGGCACAGTCCGCGAGGTGCCGCTCGACCTCCTCCCGCTCCTGGTCCGTGTCCAGCGCGTCGAGGACGTACGCGCCGGTGAGCGTGTGCAGGTCACCGCCGGTCATGCCGCCACCCCAGGCAGTCGCGGAGCCTGATGAGACCGTCGCGCATCCGGGTCTTCACGGTCCCCAGCGGCAGCGAGAGCAGCTCGGCGACCTCGCGGTAGGTCAGCCCCCGGTAGTAGGCGAGGGTGACGGACTGCCGCTGGCGTTCGGTGAGGCCGCGGAGACAGCGCCGTACCCGCTCGTGGTCCAGACGGTTCTCCACCTCCTCGGCCACCTCCTCGGACTGCGCGGGATTCCGCACCACGGCGCGGACCACGCCGAGGACGGGCCCGGAGACCCGGTCGAAGACGGACTCGAAGGCCTCCTGGTCCCCTTGGGCGACTTGGACCATCAGCTCGGGCAGACCGTCGCCGCCCCGGTCCGGGGCCGGACCTCCGCCGACGCGTGCGTGCTCTCTCACCGGATGTGTCCTCCCGCGTGTGCTCGGATGCGCTGTTACTTCGGAGCGGCGACGCCGACGGATTGGCCGGTCCGCTCACCGCCCCCGGGACGGCGGCTCAGCGCGCCGGGCCACCACGCCACCGGGCCGAGGTCCCGGACGAGGGCGGGGACGAGGAGCGAGCGGACCACCAGGGTGTCGAGCAGGACGCCGAAGGCGACGATGAAGGCGATCTGCACGAGGAAGGCCAGCGGGATCACGCCGAGCGCGGCGAAGGTCGCGGCGAGCACCACGCCCGCCGAGGTGATCACCCCGCCGGTGGCGGTCAGACCGGTACGGACTCCCTCCCGCACACCGTGACGCAGCGACTCCTCACGGACCCGTGACATCAGGAAGATGTTGTAGTCGACCCCGAGCGCCACGAGAAAGACGAAGCCGTACAGCGGTACGGAGGCGTCCGTGCCGGTGAAGCCGAGGACGTGCTCGAACACGAGCGCCGACACGCCCAGGGTGGCGGCGAAGTTGAGGGCCACGGTGGCGACGAGCAGCAGCGGCAGCACAAGCGAGCGCAGCAGCGCCACCAGGATCACCAGGATGATCGCCAGGACCACGGGGACGATGAGCGTCCGGTCCCTGGCCGCCGTGCGCTGCGTGTCGTACTGCTGGGCGGTGGAGCCGCCGACCAGGGCGTGCGCCTCAGGGACCGCGTGGACGGCGGTACGGAGCCGGGCGAGGGTCTCCCGCGCCGCGTCGCTGTCGGCGGCGGCGGTGAGGGTGGCGTCTACACGGACCCTGCTGTCGGCCAGGAGCGGTGCGGCGGGGGCGGCGTGGCGGCCCGAGGCGTCGACCGGGAACGCCGAGTCGACGCCGTCCACGGCCTCGGCGGCGGCGACCACCTTCGCGACCGCACCGGCGTCCGTGATGATCACCGCGGGGTTCCCGGCGCCGCCGGGGAAGTGGCGGCCGAGGGTCTCCTGCGCGGACACGGACGGCGCGTCGTGCACGAAGATCTCGTCGAACGGCACACCCCGCGAGTTCAGGGCGGGCGCGAAGGCCGCGCAGGCCAGGAGCCCGGCGAGGGTGACCGCCCACACCGTGCGGGGCGCCCGGTCGACCAGGGCGGCGATCCGCTGCCAGACGGCATTGCCACCGGACGGTGCGCCCCCGGACCGGCCGCCGGGGCCGCCGGACCGGGCCCCGGTGGTGCCGGTCCCGGTGGTGCCGGTGCCGTCGGGGCCAGTGCTGTCGGGGGCGGTCCTCGGGTGCGCCGGCCAGTACGCGGCGCGGCCCGTGAGGACCAGGGCCGCCGGCAGGAAGGTCAGCGCGCTGAGGGCCGCGCAGGCGATGCCGATGGCGCCGACGGGTCCGAGCGCCCGGTTGTTGGACAGGTCGCTGACGAGCAGGGCGAGCAGGCCGAGGGCGACGGTCGCGGCACTGGCGACGATCGGTTCGAAGGAGCGGCGCAGGGCCCGGCTCATGGCGGCGTAGCGGTCCGCGCCGGGGGCCGAGAGTTCCTCGCGGTACCGGGCGGCCAGGAGCAGGGCGTAGTCGGTCGCGGCGCCGATGACCAGGATGGACAGGATGCCCTGTACCTGGCCGTCGACCCTGAGCACACCGGCGTCGGCGAGCACGTACACGACGGCGCAGGCGAGGCCGAGGGCGAAGACCGCCCCCAGGATGATCATCAGGGGCAGCAGGACGCTGCGGTAGACGGCCAGCAGGATGAGCAGCACCGCCATCAGGGCGACGCCGAGCAGCAGTCCGTCGATGCCGGAGAACGCGCCGGAGAGATCGGCCTGGGTGGCGGCGGGGCCGGCGACCTGGACGGTCGTCCCGGGGACCGTGGCCGCCGCCTTCCGGATGGTGTCGAGCGTCGCCGACAGGGCGTCGCCGAGATCCGGCCGCAGGGCGACGACGGAGCGCAGTGCCTTGCCGTCCTCGGAGAGCAGTGCGGGCGAGGGCGGCCCCGCGATGCCCTCGCGTCCGGTGAGTGCGGTGAGGGCCTCGGTCGCGGGCCCCGTCGAACCGGCGGCCACCGGTCCGCCGTCCCGCGCGGTCCACACCACGATCGCGGGCACGGTCTCGGACCGGCGGGACGCCTTCTGTTCCTCGATGACCCGGGTGGACTCGGCGCTGCGCGGCAGGAAGGCCGCCTGGTCGTTGGTGGCGACCTCGCCCAGGCGCCCGGCGAAGGGGCCGAGCCCGGCGCCCACGGCGAGCCAGGCGATGAGGAGGGCCAGGGGTAGCAGGAGACGGGTCCTGCGGACGGCGCTGGGTGGCATCGGGGCTCCGAAGTATATCTCTACCATTAACAATCTCAATGATTGAGAGACTTTTTACCATGCGTGTGTCTCGGCTCTCGGCACCCCTTCGGTCGCAGTCCCCCGGACGGATGCACCGCCTCAGCGGCGCGGCACGCGCAGAGCCCCCAGCTCGTCGTTCAGCGCGGTCAGGAAACGCAGGGCCGCCGAGAGCTCGGCCGGCTCGAACCGCTCCCGTGCCCGCTCCGCCGCCTCCGCAAGCGGCATGAAGTACCGCCGGGCCACCGCCCTCGCCCCGTCCTCGTAGCGGACATGCACCACACGGCGGTCGGCGCTCTCCCGGGTCCTGCGGATGTGTCCCGCCTTCTCGAGGCGGTCGAGACAGGCCGTGACCGCGCCCGACGTGAGCCCGAGGTGTTCGCGCAACCGCCCCGGCGTCAACGGCTCCGGGCTGTCCAGGACCACGGCCAGCGCCTGCACGTCCGTGGGATGCAGCCCCTGCGCCTGTGCGAATCCGTGCACCAGGCGGTTGATCTCGCCCTGCGTCCGCCGCAGCGCGACGGCGAAGGTCTGCAGGTCACCCGCAGGGCCCTCGGGGGCGGCGGGAGCGTCTCGTTCATCTCGGCGGGCCACGCGGTCAGCCTATAGACAACGCTCCCACGCATCCGCCCGAGCCACGGGCGGGAAGCATGGCAGGGGAACCCCACACGGGTCCCCGCACGTCCTCGCCCTCCCCGCGGGCCCTCGCAGCCCCCGCACGGAACGGAGCTACCATGACGACGCACCCCCGGGCCGCGCCCGGCCGACCGCTCTCCCTGGTGACCGGCGCCGGCGGCTACATCGGCGGCCGCCTCGTCCCCGAGCTGCTCGACGCCGGTCACCGCGTGCGCTGTCTCGCCCGCACCCCGGCCAACCTCCGGGACCACCCCTGGGCGGACCGGGTCGAGGTGGTACGCGGGGACGTCACCGACCCGGCGGGTCTGAGGCCCGCCTTCCGTGACGTGGAGGTGGCCTACTACCTGGTGCACTCCATGGGATCCGGCCACGACTTCGAGGAGACCGACCGGCGCGCCGCCCGCACCTTCGCCGAGGAGGCCCGCGCCGCCGGGGTGCGCCGCATCGTCTACCTGGGCGGACTCACCCCGGCGGACGTACCCGAGCGGGAACTCTCCCCGCACCTGCGGTCGCGGGCCGAAGTCGGCCGGATCCTGCTCGACTCCGGCGTCCCCACCACCGTGCTGCGGGCCGCCGTCGTCATCGGCTCCGGCTCCGCCTCCTTCGAGATGCTGCGGTACCTCACCGAGCGGCTCCCCGTGATGGTCACGCCGAAATGGGTCGGCTCCCGCGTCCAGCCCATCGCCGTGCGCGACGTCCTGCGCTACCTCGTCGGAAGCGCCTCCATGCCGGAGGACGTCAACCGGGGCTTCGACATCGGCGGCCCGGACATCCTCACGTACCACGACATGATGATCCGTTATGCGAAGGTCGCGGGACTGCGCCGACGCCTCATCCTGCCCGTCCCGATGCTCACCCCCGGCCTGTCCAGCCAGTGGATCGGCCTCGTGACGCCGGTGCCGGCCTCCCTGGCCCGTCCGCTCGCCGAGTCGCTGCGGTACGAGGTGGTGTGCGCCGAGCACGACATCGCCGAGTACGTCCCCGACCCGCCGGGCGCCCCCATCCCCTTCGGCGACGCCCTCGCCCTGGCCCTCCGACGCGTCCAGGAGGCCCGGGTGACGACCCGCTGGAGCTCCGCCTCGTTCGCCGGAGCACCCAGCGACCCCCTGCCCACCGACCCCGACTGGGCGGGCGGCAGCCTCTACACCGACGAACGCGAACGAACCGTCGACGCCGGACGACAGGCCCTCTGGCGGGTTGTCGAGGGGATCGGCGGGGAGAACGGCTGGTACTCCTTCCCGCTGGCCTGGGCCGTGCGCGGCTGGTTCGACCGGCTCGCCGGAGGGGCGGGGCTGCGCCGGGGCCGGCGCGACGCCCAGCGGCTGCGGGTCGGCGACGCGCTCGACTTCTGGCGGGTCGAGGAGATCGAACCCGGGACGCTGCTGCGGCTGCGCGCCGAGATGCGGCTGCCGGGGCTCGCGTGGCTGGAGATGCGGGCCGAGCGGGACGACGAGGGGCGGACCGTGTACCGGCAGCGCGCACTCTTCCACCCGCGCGGGCTCGCGGGGCAGCTCTACTGGTGGAGCGTGGCGCCGTTCCACGCCGTCGTCTTCGGCGGCATGGCGAGGAACATCGCCCGGACGGCGGAGCGGGTCGAGGCGGGCGGCGCGGCCGGCGGGGGGCGGGGCGGGTTCCACGGGTGAGGCGACCGAGGCGGGCGCGGCGGGCCCCTCCGGGGATGGGGACACCGGGCCGTACGGCCCGTTCGCCTACCGTGCCGCCGGGCTCCGGCCGTGCGGCCCGACCGTCGGCCGGTCCCAGCGGGAAAGTGGTGCCATGAGCGTCTCCGTCGTCCTCTTCACCTCCGACCTCCGCGTCCACGACCATCCCCCGCTCCGCGCGGCCGTGGCGGCGGCGCGCGAGGTGGTCCCGTTGTTCGTCCGTGACCCCGCCGTGGACCGGGCCGGGTTCGCCGCGCCCAACCGGCTTGCCTTCCTCGCGGACTGCCTGGCCGACCTCGACGCCGGACTGCGGCAGCGTGGCGGCCGGCTCGTCGTGCGCGGCGGCGACACCGTGACGGAGGTGTGCGGGGTGGTGCGGCAGGCCGGCGCCGACGAGGTCCACATGGCCGCCGGTCACTCCGCCTTCGCCCGCGCCCGCGAGGAGCGGCTGCGGCGGGCCCTGGAGTCCGACGGGCGCCGCCTGTACGTGCACGACGCCGTGACCACCGTCGTACCGCCCGGCGAGGTCACACCGCAGGGCTCCGACCACTTCGCGGTGTTCACCCCGTACCTCAGGCGCTGGATCTCGGAACCGCTCCGGGCTCCGCTCGCGGCCCCCCGTTCGGTGTCGGTGCCGCAGGGTCCGCGCTCCGAGCGGCTGCCGGAGCGCGCCTCCGTGGAGGGCGTGTCGGAGGGCCTCGCCACCGGAGGGGAGACCGAGGGGCGCCGGAGGCTCGGGGCCTGGCTGTCCCGGCACGCCGACTCCTACGAGGAGGCGCACGACGATCTCGCGGGCGACACGACCTCCCGCCTCTCCCCTTACCTCCACTTCGGCGCGGTCTCGGCGACCGAGGCCGTGCACAGGGCGCGGGCCCGTGGCGGCGCGGGCGCCGAGGCCTTCGTACGGCAGCTGTGCTGGCGGGACTTCCACCACCAGGTGCTCGCGGCGCGGCCGGCGACCGCCGTCGAGGACTACCGGCCCCGGCACGACCTGTGGCGGCGGGGCGAGGAGGCCGAGGCGGACCTCAGGGCCTGGCAGGAGGGCAGAACTGGCTACCCCGTGGTCGACGCGGCCATGCGCCAGCTGGCGTACGAGGGCTGGACGCACAACCGGGGCCGACTGCTCGCGGCCTCGTTCCTCTCCAAGACGCTCTACCTCGACTGGCGTGAGGGGGCCCGGCACTTCCTCGCCCTGCTGGTGGACGGTGACATCGCGAACAACCAGCTGAACTGGCAGTGGGTGGCGGGCACGGGGACCGACACGCGGCCGAACCGGGTCCTCAACCCCGTGCTCCAGGGCAAGCGGTACGACCCCGACGGCGCCTACGTCCGGCGCTGGGTGCCCGAACTGTCCCACCTCCCACGGCGCTTGATCCATGAGCCGTGGCGGCTGAAGGGCCAGGACCGGGCCGCGTACGACTACCCGGAACCGCTGGTGGACCTCGCCGAGGGCCTGAGCCGGTTCCGGCAGGCAAGGGGTCGGGACTGAGGGAGGACGGGGAGGGGCCCGGTCCCGGGAACGCGGAGCGACGGAACGCGAAGTGGCTTCGGCGGGACGCTGATCATGTGTGGCTGTCACGGCGGCATACGGGCCGGCGGGGCTGACAGCCAGTGGCGGCGGACGGGACGTCCGCCGCCGGACCGCCATGAGGCGGCTCGGCTCGCGTGACTTCCACGTGCGGTAGGGGCCGTATCTGACGCCGTGCCGGACCTGGCAGACTGCGCCCCTCACGGTCGTCCCCCTCGTCGTGAGCGCCCCGCTCATCCGAGGAAACGGCAAACCACTCATGGAGGCCCTTATGGCGCAGCGGCCCGGACACGCGGCCCGCACGAGCGGGTTGTTCCCCCGGCCACCGCGCCGGCGTGCGAACGGGACGGCCCGGGGATGACCTGCCGCACCCGGCGGGCCGAGCCGGTCACCCCGAGCGCCCTGGTCGTCCGCACCACGCCGGCCGCGCCCACCGCGGCCGTGCTGCTGCTCCACGGCGGGCGCGCCGACGGGCCCGAGCCGCCGCCGGCCCTCAACCTCCCGGCGCTGCGGATGCGCCCCTTCGCCTCCGCGGTGACCCGCGCCGTACGCGGCAGGGACGTACTCATCGGCGAGGTGCGCTACCGCCACCGGGGGTGGAACGGCTCTCGTGCCGACGCCGCGAGGGACGCGGAGACGGCGCTGGCCGCCCTCCGGGAGCGGGCCGGGTCCGTGCCGGTTGTCCTCATCGGCCACTCGATGGGGGGCCGAGCGGCACTCCGCGCGGCGGGCGACCCGGCCGTCCGCGGAGTCGTCGCCCTCGCGCCGTGGTGCCCCGCCGACGAGCCCGTGGACCACCTCGGCGGCCGGCGGCTCTACCTGCTCCACGACGAGAACGACCGCGTCACCTCGGCGCGTGAGTCGTGGGACTTCGTCCGCAGGGCACGGGCGGCGGGCGCCGACGCCGTCGGCATCCCGATGCCGACGGGAGGCCACGCCATGCTCAGGTGCGCGGACCTCTGGCACCGCCGCGCGGCGGAGCTCACCGCGGCGCTGCTCTCGCACGGCTGAGGGGGTACTGCGCCAGGGCATGGTTCGCGGTCGAGCGGGCCCGCCGCCAGAGCACGACCGCGGCCGGGCGACGGAGCGTTCAGTCCCACCAGTCGTCGCCGGTGTGCCAGCGCCGCACCCACTCCTCGAAGCCCCATGCCTGGTCACCGGGTGAGGGGACGGCGCCGACGTCGGCGACCATCCAGACTGCGCCACGGCGGGGCCCCGTGGTCAGCAGAAGCCAGAAGGACTGGCCGTCCTCGCATCCGAGAACGACGGACCCCTGGTTGAACGTGGCATCGATCCGGGGGTCCTCGGGGTCGACGTCCTCATCGTCCTCCCAGTGCCACGCTGCCTGGAGGGGGAACGGTTTCCCTGGCTGCCGTGGGCCGAGGTCGGGCCAGGCGTCGGGCAACCGGCCGAGTGGCTGGAGACCACCGTCGCCGGCGGGTCCGAGGCTCGAACCGTTGCTGATCTCCGCGACGAAGGTTCTGTACGGCTCCGGGAGGACCACCCCGTTCTCTGCCTCCCATGCTGCGACGGCTTCCTGGCCGAGCGCCGGTTCCCGCCATTCCGGCGGGAACGCGGAGCGGAGGAATTCGAGAGTGGCTTCGGCGGGACGCTGATCATGTACGGCTGTCACGGCAGCATGCTGACAGACGGGGCTGACACCCCTAGCCAGCGGTACTGCCGGCCGAAAGTTCTCACCCGCGTCCCACCGCCTGCTCCATGTCGGGCATGCGTGGAGCGTGTGACGCGCCAACGATGCGAGTGCCTCAGCCGGCCGGGCGCGGGTCCTCGGCCGCCAGCAGGCCCGCGCAGGCTTCCTTGGTGGCCCGGTGTACCGCGCGGGCGAGTCGCGCTCCCCACAGCGAGCGCGGACCGGCGAACAGCTCGGCGTCGGTCCCGGTGGGCGAGGGCGCGGCCACGCAGACGGCGTCCGTGGGCGTTCCCGAGGCGTCGGCCCCGAGTTCGACCAGGGCCTGGGTCTTCGCCTCGGTGGCGGTGGCGACCGCGTTCACGAGCGCGGCGTCCGTGAGGGCCACCGGCAGCGACACGATGATGTTGATCGTCCCCGGGCGCGGGGCCCCGACGCTTCCGGGTCCCGGTGCGGCGGCCCAGCCCCGTACACCGATTCCGGCGGTGACCACGGCCCGTACCCCGCCGTCCTCGGCGTGCCGCCGGTCCGCGACCGAGGCCGCCGTCATCAGCCCCACGCCGGGGCCCGCGAGCCCGGCGTCCGATGCCAGGTCACGTAGGTGCGCCACGGGGTCGTGCCGGTCGTAGCCGGGCGGGACCTGGGCGTTGAGCACCCACCCCCGTTCCCCGATGCCTCCGCCGAGCACGGCGCTCGACACCATGCGCACGCCCGGCCCGGGGGCCCACACCAAGAGCGGCCACGCGCGGCCCCCTTCCTCATGCGTGCCGAGGGCGGCGTCAGCGAGGGACGCGCTGGTGAGGAGGGTTCGGGGAAGCACCCCACACCCTAACGCGCGGCCTCTCCCCGTCCCCGAACGGGTGAATGACCCATCCACACGGCCGCGGTCTCCGAAACACCTACGACAACAGGGCCTCGGCGGGGAGCTTCCCACCGGTGGTCCGGTCGCGTCACCGCACTCCCGGCCGGGGTGGTCGTGCAACGTTCCCACCGCCAACGCCACCGTTTCATCGTCGACACCGTTCTGATGCCCGACTAGGGCCTGAGCAGGGCGGCCGGCGTCGGGACACCGGCGCCCGCCGGGCCACGCGCCCGTGGCTCGTACGAGTGACTGATTTCCCCCGCACGTGCGCATCCGCCCGTCCAGCGGGGTGAGTCGGCGTGCCGTCCGCGGCCCCGGCCCCGTTGCCCCGGTGTGCGTACCGCAAGCAACCTTCCGATACTGACCGCCCCTTCCACCCCTGCCGTTCCTGCAGCCCCCGCAGCCCCGTCGGGCGCCGGACCGCTGGACCAGGGTGCGGACTCCGCACCCTGCGCCATAAGCGTCCGTTCCTGCACCACCCCCGACGCGCACACCCTGCGGGTCGAACTCCACGGTGAGGTCGACCATCACAGTGCGGGGCCGTTGAGGGTGATGCTGGCCGTCGCACCCGCCCACGGCTACCACCGGCTCGTCCTCGACACCTCGCGCGTCACCTTCGCGGACTCCGCTCTCCTGCGGATCCTCACGGACTGGACGGACCGGGGCAGGAGGCTGCGGCTGACCGGCATCACCCCGGCGATGGAGCGGCTGCGCGCGGCCGCCTGGGGCGCCTCTCCACCCACCGCGCGGCGACGCGCCCGTCACGGAAAGGAGTGCGTGGGGGAGGGCGCGTGACCTTCTCGCTGCTCGTCCTCGTACCGCTGCTGCTTGCGGTGGCCCTGCTGCCTCGCGAGCGCCCCGAACGCCCCCGGCGACGCCGGGACCGGCACGAGGGAGCGGGGGTGACGCGGGGACGAGCCGACGGATGACACCCACCCGCCCGTGACACCCGTTGGCCGCACCGGACAGGACCGTTGAGGAACTGTCGGGTGCGGCCTTGGTGGTTCGTGCAGCCCTCTGGTGACGTGGTGACGTGGTGACGGACTCACTGGAGCAGGTGCAGGGCGAGGATCGAGACCTCCTGGGACTCCTTGTCGGAGTCGGTCGGGTCGCCGTCCTGTCCGCAGAGCGCGATTCCGTCCCTCCTCGCGCGTCGGTCCCTTGACATCGCGGCGCCTGTTGTGGCTGGTCAGGGCGGTGATGGGGCCTCTTTGACCCTCGGTCATAGTGGCCGTCATGGACTATGACGTAGTGGTGGCCGGAGGCGGCCCGGTCGGACTGATGCTGGCCTGCGAACTCCGGCTCGGAGGCGCGCGGGTGGCCGTCCTGGAGCGCCTCACCGAGGTGGAGCCCACGATCAAGGGCGGGGCGATCACCACGCCCAGTGCCGAGGCGCTCTACCGCCGGGGCATGCTGCCCGCCCTTGCCGAGGTGCAGCGGCAGGCGATGGACCGCTTCCAGGCGTACCTGCGTGAGCGGAACGGCGGGGACGGGGGTGAGGCCGCGGGCCAAGGGCTCGGGTTCGTCGGGCACTTCGCCGGGATCATGCTGCGCGCCGACCTGGTCGACCGTACGGAGCCGGGCCTCGGCGACGCCGGACCCGCCGCCGAGATCGCTTTCGTGGCGCAGCAGGACATCGAGCGGCTGCTCGGCGGGCGGGCGGACGAGCTCGGCGTCGACGTGCGCCGGGGAGTGGAGCTGACCGGCTTCGACGCGGACGACGGGGCCGTCACCGTACGGACCAGCCACGGGGCGATACGCGCCGGCTGGCTCGTGGGCTGCGACGGTGGCCGCAGCACGGTCCGCAAGCTCGCGGGGTTCGCATTTCCCGGTACGGACCCGGAGACCACCTGTCACCAGGCGATCGTGGAGATGACCGGCGCCGAGGACCTGAAGGTCGGCTGGACCGCCACGGACACCGGGGTGTACGCCCACGGGCCGATGCCGGGCCGCGTCGTCACCGTGGAGTTCGACGGCCCGCCGGCCGACCGGGACGCGCCGGTCACCAGCGAGGACCTCCAGGCGCGGCTGCGCCGCGTATCCGGCGTGGACGTCACGATCACCGGTGTGCGGACCGCGACCCGCTTCACCGACCACGCCCGCCAGGTCCCCGAGTACCGCAAGGGCCGGGTGCTGCTGGCGGGTGACGCGGCGCACGTGCACTCCGCGTTCGGGAGCCAGGGGCTGAGCCTGGGCATCGGGGACGCGATGAACCTCGGCTGGAAGCTCGCCGCGGTGATCGGCGGCCGAGCGCCGGAAGGGCTGCTGGACACGTACACCTCCGAGCGGCACCCCGTCGGTGCGTGGGCCCTGGACTGGACCCGGTCCCAGGTCGCCGCCATGCGCCCGGACCCGCAGTCCCGGGCCCTCCGCGAGATCGTCAGCGACCTGGCGGGGACGGTCGCGGGCACCACGTACCTCACCGCGCGGCTCAACGGTGGCGGCGTGCGGTACGAGCTGCCGGGCGAGCACCCGCTGACCGGCCGCAGCGCCCCGGACCTCGAACTCACCGACGGCAGCCGCCTCGCGGACCACCTCCACGGCGGCCGGGCGCTCCTGCTCGACCTCACCGACGACCCGGAGCTCCGGGCCCTCGCTGCGGGGTACGCCGGCCGCGTCGACACCCTGACGGCCGGGTGCCCTTCCCGCCCGGAACTGGCGGCGGTCCTCGTCCGTCCGGACGGCTTCACGGCCTGGGCGGCCGACATGGGTGCGCCGACGTCGACGGCAGGGCTGGCGGAGGCGCTGGAGGAGTGGTTCGGAGCGCTGGAGGCCGCGGTGACGCCCGGCTGATCCGCTCAGCGCTTGCGGCGCAGCGCGGCGGTGCGTTGCCGGGGGGCCGGCGCGACACGGCGGGGTGGGGTCGCGTGAAGGCGGTGCGCCGTACGGTCTCCCAGGCTGAGCCGAGGTCTCCTCCGCGAAGGCGTGGCTGAACGTCAGCTGGAAGATGTCCCTGAGGACCTCTTGCCGCCCGTCAGGGGCGGCCCCGGCGACTCGTACAGGTGCATCCGACGGTCGAGTTCCGCGTGGTCGCGGCGCTGGCGGGCGAGGACGTCGGCCTCCCCGCCGAGCTGGTCGACGCTCTGCTGCGAAAGGGGCAGGGGCGTGGGGCGGCCTTCCGTTCAGGTGCGTAGTGCGGCGCGGCGCCCGAGGAGGACGCCGAGGGCGATCATGGCGACGCCGAGGACGAGGTGGAGCCAGTTGTCCGCCGTGTTCACCGGGACGAAGTTGGCGGAGCTGTCGTGGTCGATGACCAGTCCGTAGATCCACAGGACCAGGTAGATCAGACCTCCGCCGATGAGGTAGGCGCGGGCGGTCGCGGCTGCGCGGGCCATGGCGATGCCGGCGATGCCGAACAGCAGGTGCACGATGTTGTGCAGGACGGAGACCTGGAAGACGCCGAGCAGCTTGGCTTCGGAGTGGTGCTCGGCGAACTTCAGGGTGTCGTAGTCGGTGGTGATGCCGGGGATGAAACCGAGGACACCCACCAGGAGGAAGACCGCTCCCATCAGGAGGGCGGCGAGCTGCACGGGTGTCCGGGAAGCGGCTCGGGTGCGGGTGGTCATGACGGTTCTCCTTCCCGATGGCGCGGACCGGGGACGGTGCTACGTCCCGGGCCGGATGACGGCGCGTACGCATCCGTCCGTCTTGTGCTTGAACATGTCGTAGGCCCCCGGCGCCTGGTCCAGCGGTGGTGGGGGAGCGCCCACCGGATACACGTCCGTCGGTGCCCGGTCGACCGTGACCACCAGCCGGCGGTTCGGGTCGTCCGGGGCCGAGCGCCGAACCGTGTCGAGGGCTGCTGCGGCGGCGGTCGGTCCGACACCGAGGAGAACCGTGCGGTGCGACCACTTCACGTCTGCCTCCATGGCGCTGTATCGCTCCGGCGCCCGCCCGAGCGCCTCGTGTCGCTCCGGCGCCTGCCCGGGCACGGTGCCCGCAAACGACGGACGGACGACCGCCGCGCGCCACCGCCGGCACCAGGGCCGGGCGCTCCTCACCGGCGATCACTCTCGGTACCATGCTCACTTCGTGCCGGAAGTCGTGCAGCGAGGGGCGCGGCCATCGGCGGGTCTGTCGGGGGAGCGGGGAGACCAGCTCGCCGGCCGAAACTCCCCAGGTTCTCCCCAGCGCCGCCGACCGGTGATTCACGCCTTCGCACCCCGGAAGAGTCCGTCCGTGGATCGTAAGGCTGACGAGATGGGTGGCCTGGGAAAGTGTTGGAAGAGGTTGTAGCGACCCGCTATGTCACGCCCCTGCGTGAGGGTGGTTCGCTCCCCGGGATCGTCGAGGCCGACGATCTCGGCACGTACGTCATGAAGTTCACCGGCGCCGGGCAGGGGCGCAAGACCCTGGTCGCCGAGGTCATCTGCGGGCAGCTCGCCCGCAGGCTCGGGCTGCGCGTGCCGGAGCTCGCCGCCATCCAGCTCGACCCCGTCATCGGGCTCTCCGAACCCGACCAGGAGGTGCAGGAGCTGCTGAAGGCGAGCGGCGGGCTCAACCTGGGGATGGACTTCCTGCCCGGCTCGCTCGGCTTCGACCCGCTGGCGTACGAGGTGGACCCCGCGGAGGCCGGCAGGGTCGTCTGGTTCGACGCCGTCATCAACAACGTCGACCGCTCCTGGCGGAACCCGAACATGCTCGTCTGGCACGGCGACCTGTGGCTCATCGACCACGGCGCCACCATGATCTGGCACCACAACTGGCCGGGCGCGCAGGCCTCCGCCGCCAAGGCGTACGACGCCTCCGACCACGCTCTCGCGCCCTTCGCGCCGGACGTCGCCGCCGCGGCCGCCGAACTCGCGCCGCTCGTCACCCGCGAGCTGCTCGACGAGGTCGCCGCCGACGTGCCCGACGAGTGGCTCGTCGACGAGCCCGGCTTCGACAGCACGGACGAGGTACGCGCCGCGTACGTCGGGGCGCTGCTGCCGCGCGCCGCCACCATCCACGAGCGGATCACGCTCGGCCCGCGCACCGAGAACCGGCCGCAGCAGCCGCCCGGCTGGCTTGCCGAGCGCCTCGCGCCCCGGACGCACTCCACCGAGAAGGACAGCACCCCGTGACCGACCGCGATGTCTTCGAGTACGCGCTGCTGCGCGTGGTGCCGCGGGTCGAGCGCGGCGAGTGCTTCAACGCCGGGGTGGTCGTCTACTGCCGCGCCCGGTCCTTCGTCGCCGCCCGTACGCATCTGGACGAGGCGAAGCTGTCGGTGCTCGACCCGGCGGCCGACGTGGCCGGCGTCCGGGCCGCCCTTCGCGCGGTCGAAGGGGTGTGTCTCGGGGGTGACGCCGCGGGTCAGGCCGCGCGGGACGACGCGGGGCGGCGCTTCCGCTGGCTGATCGCGCCGCGCTCCACGGTCGTCCAGCCGGGGCCCGTGCACACCGGACTCACCGCGGACCCCGAGGCCGAGGTCGAACGGCTGCTCGACCTGCTGGTGCGCTGAGCGCACAAGGGCGGGGACGGGGAGTGACGGGGTGCACCCGGTGGGCCGTTGACACCGGGTGCCAGGGCTTCTAGCGTCTCGTCTGCGGACGATACTAAGCGGTCGCTCATGTGCGGGACGCAGGAGCGGGTGACCGGTTCGGCCGCCAAAGGGACGATCCAAGGGCGAGGAGAACCAAGCATGTCCACCACCGAGCAGCGCGTAGCCGTCGTCACGGGTGCCGCACGGGGCATCGGGGCCGCCACGGCGCTCCGCCTCGCGGCCGAGGGCCGCGCCGTCGCCGTACTCGACCTCGACGAGGCGGCCTGTAAGGACACCGTCGAGAAGATCACCGCCGCGGGCGGCACCGCGCTCGCGGTCGGCTGCGACGTCTCCGACAGCGCCCAGGTGGAGGCCGCCGTCGCGCGTGTCGCCGCCGAGCTCGGCGCGCCGACGATCCTCGTCAACAACGCGGGTGTGCTCCGCGACAACCTGCTCTTCAAGATGTCCGAGTCGGACTGGGACCTCGTCATGAACGTGCACCTCAAGGGTGCCTTCCTGATGGCGAAGGCCTGCCAGAAGCACATGGTGGACGCGGGCTTCGGCCGGATCGTCTCCCTCTCCTCCTCCTCGGCGCTCGGCAACCGCGGCCAGGCCAACTACGCCGCCGTGAAGGCCGGTCTGCAGGGCTTCACGAAGACCCTCGCCAAGGAGCTCGGCAAGTTCGGCATCACCGCCAACGCCGTCGCCCCGGGCTTCATCGTCACCGAGATGACCGCGCAGACCGCCGAGCGCGTCGGCATGGGCTTCGAGGAGTTCCAGGAGGCCGCCGCGTCCATGATTCCGGTGCAGCGGGTCGGCCGCCCCGAGGACGTCGCCAACGCCATCGCCTTCTTCGCCGGCGACGACGCGGGCTTCATCTCCGGCCAGGTCATGTACGTGGCCGGCGGCCCGCTCAACTGACGACCGGCAGCGAGAGGAGCGAGGCAGACATGACCGCACAGGAACGGCCGGAGCTGTCCGGCAAGGTCGCCCTCGTCACCGGCGCGAGCCGGGGCATCGGGTACGGCATCGCCGAGGCGCTCGTCGCCCGCGGTGACCGCGTCGTCATCACCGGGCGCGGCGAGGAGGCCCTCAAGGAGGCCGTCGAGCGGCTCGGCGCCGACCGGGCGATCGGCGTCCCCGGCAAGGCCCACGACGAGGCCCACCAGGCCGCCGCCGTCGAGGCGGCGATGGACGGCTTCGGCCGGGTGGACTTCCTGATCAACAACGCCGGTACGAATCCGGTCTTCGGGCCGATCGCCGATCTGGACCTCGGGGTGGCCCGTAAGGTCTTCGAGACGAACGTGGTCTCCGCGCTCGGCTTCGCCCAGCGGACCTGGCACGCCTGGCAGAAGGAGCACGGCGGCGCCATCGTGAACATCGCGTCGGTCGCCGGAGTATCCGCCTCGCCCTTTATCGGCGCGTACGGCATGAGCAAGGCCGCGATGGTCAATCTCACCCTGCAGCTGGCGCATGAATTCGCCCCGCTCGTGCGGGTCAATTCCATTGCCCCGGCCGTCGTGAAGACGAAATTCGCGCAGGCGCTGTACGAGGGACGGGAAGCGGAGGCGGCCGCCGCCTACCCGCTCGGTCGGCTCGGCGAGCCCGAGGACATCGGCGGCGCCGCCGCCTTCCTCACCTCGTCACAGTCGGAGTGGATCACTGGTCAGACGCTCGTAGTCGACGGCGGGATTTTCCTGAACGCCGGAGTCGGGTGACCGATATCCGGACACTTTCCGGAATCTGTGTCCGGATTGCGCCCGGTTGCGCAGAGAATGCCTCAAGTGCCCCGTCAGGCTCGAAGATTGACCTGGCGGGGTGCTGCGGTATCGTCGGCCGACCCCTGGCTGAACGAGGAGCGTGCACGTGTTCAACCGGACCAGTCTGCAGGCCGCTGCAGCCCTTGTGTCCATATCCCTGGTGTCCGGATGCAGTGTCTTCTCGGACAGTGAATCCGCCGGGGATCAGAGAATCGTCGTCGGCACGACGAGTTCTCCCACCACGCTTGATCCGGCCGCCGCCTGGGACAATTCCTGGGAGCTCTTCCGGAATGTCTTCCAGACCCTGGTGAGTTTTCCGACCGGCAGTACGATCCCGGATTCGGACGCCGCCGAATGCAAGTTCTCCGACACCGCCAGCCGGGTCTTCGAGTGCAAGCTCGTGGAGGGCCTCACGTTCTCCAACGGGCACAAGCTGGACGCGAAGGCCGTGCAGTACTCGATCGAGCGCATCCGCACGATCAACCACAAGGGCGGCCCCAACGGGATGCTCGGCTCGCTCGACAAGATCGAGACCGTGGGCGACAGGACCGTCGTCTTCCGGCTCAACAAGTCGGACGCCACCTTCCCGTTCGTCCTCGCCACGCCGGCCATGTCCCTCGTGGACCCGGCCGACTACCCGGCCGACAGCCTCCGCAAGGACGGCAAGATCACCGGCTCGGGACCGTACGTCCTCGACTCGTACACCGAGCGCGAGTCGGCGGAGCTGACCAAGAACCCCACGTACAAGGGCTTCGCCGACCGTAAGAACGGCGGCGTGACCCTCAAGTACTTCGACCAGTCCGACGCGATGGTCGCCGCGCTGAAGAAGAAGGAGATCGACGCCACCTACCGCGGCCTCACCGCCGAGGAGGTCATCGCGCTCCAGGAGGACAAGCCCGAGAACAAGGGCCTGCAGCTCATCGAGTCGACCGGCGCCGACATTCGCTACCTCGTCTTCAACACCCAGGACCCCTCGGTCGCCAAGCCCGCCGTGCGCAAGGCCATCGCCCAGCTCGTCGACCGCGACGAACTGGTCAACAGGGTCTACCAGGGCACGGCCGAGCCCCTGTACTCGATGGTGCCCAAGGGCATCGCGGCCCACACCACCAAGTTCTTCGACCGCTTCGGCTCGCCGAGCGCGAAGAAGGCCAAGAAGCTCCTCCGCGACGAGGGCATCACCGACCCCGTCGAGCTGACCTTCTGGTACACGACGGACCGGTACGGCTCCTCCACCGCCGCCGAGTTCAAGGAGCTCAAGCGCCAGCTCGAGGAGTCCGGACTCTTCAAGGTCACCGTGGAGGGCAAGCCCTGGAAGGAGTTCCAGGCGGGCTACCAGAAGGGCGAGTACCCGGTCTTCGGCCGCGGCTGGTTCCCCGACTTCCCGGACCCGGACAACTTCGTCGCCCCCTTCATCGGCGAGGAGAACGTCCTCGGCACGCCCTACGTGAGCTCCAAGATCACCGGCGAGCTGCTTCCGAAGTCCCGCCGCGAGAGCGACCGCGGGACCGTCACGGACGAGTTCGTCGAGGCCCAGGAGATCATGGTCCAGGACGTCCGGCTGCTGCCGCTGTGGCAGGGCAAGCTGTACATCGCGGCCAGCGACGACATCGGCGGCGGCGAGGTCGCCCTCGACCCGCAGACGGTCATGCAGCTCTGGCAGCTGCACCGCCGGGCCAGCTGGTAGAAGACGGTCGCGGGAGGCCTGCGGGGGCCACTGTCAGTGGCCCCCGGTAGGTTCGTGGACATAGACAGGAACGTCCACCGGAGGTTGTTGACCGTGACCGACACCAGCATGCTGCCCGAGTCCTGGCGGGACGTCCTCGGCGAGGAGCTGCGCAAGCCGTACTTCGCGCAGCTCACCGAGTTCGTCGAGCAGGAGCGCGCCCGGGGGCCGGTCTTCCCGCCGAAGGACGAGGTCTTCGCCGCGCTCGACGCCACGCCGTACGACAAGGTGAAGGTGCTGATCCTCGGTCAGGACCCCTACCACGGCGAGGGGCAGGGACACGGCCTCTGCTTCTCGGTCCGCCCCGGGGTGAAGACCCCGCCCTCCCTGCGGAACATCTACAAGGAGATGCAGGCCGAGCTCGGCCACCCGATCCCGGACAACGGCTATCTGATGCCGTGGGCCGAGCAGGGCGTCCTCCTGCTCAACGCCGTACTGACGGTCCGCTCCGGCGAGGCGAACTCGCACAAGGGCAAGGGCTGGGAGAAGTTCACGGACGCGGTGATCACCGCCGTCGCCTCGCGCCCCGACCCCGCCGTCTTCGTCCTCTGGGGCAACTACGCCCAGAAGAAGCTGCCCCTCATCGACGAGGAGCGGCACGTGGTGGTGAAGGGCGCCCACCCCTCGCCGCTCTCGGCGAAGAAGTTCTTCGGCTCGCAGCCCTTCACGCAGATCGACGCGGCCGTCGCGGCCCAGGGACACGAGCCGATCGACTGGCGCATCCCGGACCTCGGCTGAGCCTCGGCCCGATCGGGCCCGGGTGCGGCTAGCGTCGACCCTCCCAGTGGGTGAGCGGGTGGAGGTCGCGGTGACCGAGCAGCAGCAGGTGTCGGACGACGGGGTCATGACCAGGATCGGGCAGACCATGATGCTGCTCCACGGTGGCGACCGGGAGGAGGCCCGCAACCGCTTCGGGCTCCTCTGGCAGCAGATCGGCCCCGACGGCGACCCGCTGCACCGCTGCACCCTCGCGCACTACATGGCCGATGCCCAGGACGACCCCGACACCGAGCTGGCCTGGGACCTCCGGGCCCTGAGCGCGGCCGAGGGACTCGCGGAGGAGCGGCTCGCCGCGCACGACTCGGCCGTCGCGCTCCGGGCGCTGTACCCCTCGCTCCACCTCAACCTCGCCGCCGACTACGTCAAACTCCAGCGGTTCGACGCCGCCCGGGTCCACCTGGACCGGGCCCGCGCGGCCTCGGACCACCTGGACGACGACGGCTACGGGAACGGGGTACGGGCCGCCATCGAGCGCCTGGAGCTACGACTCCGCGCGGAGTGAGGCGGCGGACGGGACCGGGGCGCGCCCGGCGGCGGTCCGCACCAGGCGGGGCCGCCCGTGGGCCGCTCAGTGGCCGTACGTGCCGTGGCAGATCCTGGACGGATCGCTGCCGGGGGCCCAGCCGCCGTACCGCTCGCCCAGCTCGCAGACCTCCGCCCGGGACACCGGTGCCTTCGTCGGCAGCCCCCTCAGCTCCGGCAGTTCGGGGAGCGTCGGCCGGGGCGCCGGGCGTGGACGCTCACGCTGTCGCGGTACGGCCTTGGGGTGCCGCGCCTCGGGGCGGGGCGGTGCCGCCGCCTGCCGGCGTACCTCCGACGTGGGCGTCACACGGGGCGTGGCGGTCGGCGGGGGAGCGGGCAGAGCCGCTTCGAGGGCCTCGCGGGCCGGGCCCTCGACGATCTGCGGCGCCACGTCCTGGCCAGGGCGTACGGTCTCCGCGGCGGGGGCGGGGGCGGGTGCCGTCGGCGGGGCGTCCACCGAGACGCAGCCCGCGAGGGCGGCGACGGCCGCTCCGACCAGGATCTTCGCTGTGGTTCGGGTTCCATGCACCGCGCCACTCTGCTGGTCCCGCGGTGATCTTCGCGCCCCTACCGGCGGGGAATGCCCCGCACGGGTGAGCCGCCACGGGGCCTGCCTTGACCCGCTCAGTCGCCGGTCGCGCCGTCGATGCGCTCCCGGAGGAGATCCGCGTGGCCGTTGTGGCGGGCGTACTCCTCGATCATGTGGAGGTAGATCCAGCGGAGGTTGTAGCTCTTCCCGCTCCTGTGCTTGCCCGTGGCCAGCTCGTCGAGGCCCCGGCCCGCCGCGACGCTGCGCGCGTGGGCGATCTCGGCCTGCCAGGTGGCGTACGCCTCCTCGTACGTGTCCTCCTCGGTGGCGTGGATGTCCCGGTCGTAGTCCTCGTCCGTCGAGTAGATCGCCCGGGTCTCCTCGCCGGCCAGGGTGCGGCGGAACCAGCCGCGTTCGACCTCGGCCATGTGGCGGACGAGACCGAGCAGGTTGAGGTCCGAGGGCGCGGCGGAGAGGGTGCGCAGCTGGGCGTCGTCGAGCCCCTCGCACTTCCTCGCGAGGGTCGCGCGGTGGAAGTCGAGCCACTGCTCCAGCGCCTCGCGCTCGCCCGAGGTGGTGGACGGGTCGACGCGGGGGACGGTTTCGGTGCGTTCGGTGGTCATGCGCGGCATCGTCCCCCAGGACCACGGTTCGTGCCACCGCTTTCCGGTTCCCGTCAGGCGGTGAGGGTGCGGCTCCCGAGCATGCCTCTCAGCAACTCGTCGATACCGGTGCGCAGTTCCGCGCGGCCGGGCACGGCCGTGTGGAAGGAGCCGGCGGCGCAGGAGAACATCAGCCCCTCGCTCCAGGCGATGAGGGAGAGCGCGTGCCGCTCGGGCTCCTTCGATCCGGCCGCCGTCATCATCGCGATCAGTGGACGGTGGAACACGGAGCCCGCGCTGTCGAAGAAGGCGCGGAGCTCGGGGCGGCGGGTGGCTTCGAGGGCCAGCTCGTAACGGGAGACGAGCAGGGCGCGGTGGTCGGTGAGATAGCGGTGCAGGGCGAGAGCGAGGGCGTCCGCGAGTGCGGTGGTGTCCACGGTGGCGTCACCGCCGGCGCCGGCGGGCATGGTGCCGTCGCCGCCGGTACCGCGCGGCATCTCGTCGGGGGTGAGGACCCGGGCCTCCAGCTCCACCTGGCGTCGTACGGCCGCCTCCAGGAGGGCTTGGCGGGTGCGCGCGTGGTTGGACGTCGATCCCTGGGGCAGCCCCGCCCGTTCGTCCACGGCGCGATGCGTGAGACCCCGCATGCCGCGCTCGACCAGGAGGTCGAGGGCGGCGTCGCCGATCCGCTCGGCGCGGGAGGCGGGGGTCTCCGGGCCGGGGGTGTCCGGGCCGGAGGCGTCGCGGGCACCGGCCGTGGAGGAGCCGGAGGTGGCGGAAGGGACGGAGGAGGCTGCGGGCGCCGTCGGTTCCGTGGATGCGGTCATGGGGACAACCTACTACCGAGCCGACTACACCTGTAGTACGGTCGGGATGCCGGATGCACTACACCTGTAGTTTTCAGATCCGAGGAGTACCCATGGAACAGCCCCGCGCCGTCGTCGTCGGAGCCGGAATCGGCGGACTCACCGCCGCGGTCGGCCTCCACCGGAACGGCTGGCAGGTCACCGTCCTGGAACGCGCCCCTGACATCGCCCCCGTCGGCGCCGGCATCGGCCTCGCCCCCAACTCCCAGCGCGCGCTCGACGTCATCGGCCTCGGCGACCGCGTCCGCGCCCTCGCCGCCTGGCAGGGCGACGGCGGCATGCGCACCCCCGGCGGCCGCTGGCTCGCCCGGACGAACGCCAAGGCCGCCGCCGCGCGCTTCGGCGGGCCGCTCGTCCTCCTCCACCGGGCCACCCTCGTCGAGATCCTCCTCTCGGCTCTTCCCGAAGGAACCGTCCGCACCGGAGCGCCCGCCTCACTCGCCGACCCCGGCGACGACCGCGCCCCCGCCCGCCTCACCACCCCGCAGGGCGATGTCGAGGCCGAACTCGTCGTCGCCGCCGACGGCATCCGCTCCGCGATCCGGCACGCGCTCTTCCCCGGACACCCCGGCCCCCGGTACGCGGGCTGCACCACCTGGCGGGTCGTCGTCCCCGCCCCCGAGCGGCCCTTCGCCCCGCACGAGACCTGGGGCGCGGGACGCCTGTGGGGCACCCAGCCCCTCAAGGACGGCCGGATCTACGCGTACGCCATGGCCGCGGCCCCCGCCGGAGGCCGCGCGCCCGACGACGAGAAGGCGGAACTCCTGCGGCTCTTCGGCGACTGGCACCACCCCGTCCCCGAGATCCTCGCCGCCGTCGAGCCCGGCGAGGTCCTGCGCCACGACGTGTACCACCTGCCCGTTCCGCTGCCGGCCTTCCACCGGGGCCGGGTCGCCGTCCTCGGGGACGCCGCGCACGCGATGATGCCGAGCCTCGGCCAGGGCGGGAACCAGGCGATCGAGGACGCCGTCGTCCTCGCCCACCACGCCCGCTCGGCGCCGGAGTTCGTGCCCGGCAGCGCCCTCGCCGCGTACACCGCCGACCGGCTGCCGCGTACCACCGCCATCGTCCGCAAGGCCGCCCGCACCGGCGCTGTCACCCTGCTCTCCGCCCGGCCCGCCGTCGCCCTGCGCTCCACGCTGGTCGGCGCGGTCTCCCGCTTCGGCCCCGGCCTCGTGCTGCGCGGCTTCGACGGCATCGCCGACTGGCACCCCCCGGTGGCTCCGGCCCGTCCCGCGTAGGCCCGTCCCGCGTAGGCCCGTCCCGCGTAGGCCCGCCTCGCGTAGACCCGCCTCGCGTGGGACCGTCCCCGCGTAGGCCGCCTTGCATGAGCCCGTCCCCGCGTCCGTCCGTCCCGCACAGGCCGTACCGCGTACGTCCGCCCCGCATAGGCCCGTACCGCGTAAGTCCGTCCCGCGTAAGCTGACCAGCGCGAACGGCCCGCGCGGACGGGCCGCCGGACACGACAAGGGAGACCCCGTGAAGGTTGGCTGCATCGGACTCGGCGACATCGCGCAGAAGGCGTACCTCCCCGTCCTCGCCACCCTCCCCGGAGTCGAACTCCACCTCCAGACCCGCACCGCCACGACCCTGGACCGCGTCGCCGACGCCCACCACCTGCCGGCCGCCCAGCGCCACCGCGACCTCGACTCGCTGCTCTCCGCCGGACTCGACGCGGCCTTCGTCCACGCGCCGACCTCCGTCCACGCCGAGATCGTCGGCCGCCTCCTCGAAGCGGGCGTCCCCACGTACGTCGACAAGCCCCTCGCGTACGAGTACGCCGACTCCGAGCGCCTCGTGGAACTCGCCGAGAAGCGCGCAGTCAGCCTCGCCGTGGGCTTCAACCGGCGCCTCGCCCCCTCCTACGCCCAGTGCGTCGAACACCCGCGGGACCTGATCGTCCTGCAGAAGAACCGCGTGGGCCTGCCCGAGGACCCCCGCACCCTCGTCCTCGACGACTTCATCCACGTCGTCGACACCCTGCGGTTCCTGCTTCCCGGCGAGGTCGACCACGTGGACGTGCGGGCCCGGGTCCGCGACGGGCTCATGCACCACGTCGTGCTCCAGCTCTCCGGGGACGGCTTCACCGCTCTCGGGATCATGAACCGGATGAGCGGCTCCACCGAGGAGATCCTGGAGGTCTCCGGCCAGGACACCAAGCGCCAGGTCCTCAACCTCTCCGACGTCGTCGACCACAAGGGCCAGCCGACCCTGCGCCGGCGCGGGGACTGGGTTCCGGTGGCCCGCCAGCGCGGGATCGAGCAGGCCGTACTCGCCTTCCTCGACGCCGTACGCGACGGGCGGCCGCTCAGCGCCCGCGACGCCCTGCTGACCCACGAACTGTGCGAGCGCGTGGTCCGCGAGGCTCTGGCCCAGGCCTCCTGAACGCACCCGCGCCCTCCGCGGCGCACACGGCGCCCACCACGACGAGCGCCCCGTACAACGGCCAGTCGCCCCACCGGGCATAGAGCGTCGCCTCCGCCGAGCGCGGCAGCTCACGGACGGCGACGGCGCTCGCGTCCGTGCCGAGGACGGGCCCGATCCGGCGCCCGTCGGGTCCGTAGACGGCACTGACGCCGGTGAGCGTCGCGTGGACGACGGGCCGGCCCGTCTCCGCCGCCCTCAGCGCCGCGAGGGACGCGTGCTGGGCGGGCGCCCAGCTCTCCTGGAAGGTGCTGGTCGCCGACTGGACGACCACAAGATCGGAGCCGTCCCTGACGAGACGCCGGCTCATGTCGGGAAAGGCGGACTCGAAGCAGATCAGCGGCCCGACCCGCAGGCCCTGGCCCCCGCCGGAACCGGGGAGCGTCATGACGACCGGCTCCGTACCCCGCCGCCGGTCCTCCTGGGCCGCCCTGCCGAACGAGGTCACCCAGCCCAGGACCTCGCGCGCCGGGATGTACTCACCGAACGGCACGAGCCGCATCTTGTCGTAGCGCTCACCCGTGAGCCCCGCCGGACCGACCAGGACGGCGCTCTTGAAGATGCCGGGGCCGTCCGCCCGGCGCGCGTCCACGTTCACCAGGAGCGGCGCGTCGACCGCGCGCGCCAGGGCGGTGAGCCGGGCGGCGAGTTCGGGACGGCCGGCCGGGTCGACGCCCACGCCGCTCTCGCCCCAGACCACCAGGTCGAGACGCTGCCCCGCGAGCGCCCGGGTCAGCTCCTCGGCCCGGGCGAACCGCAGCTCGGGCCCCTCGGGACCCCCGAACACCCCGGGCTGTACGAGGGCCACGCGCACCGTCCCGCTCTCGGCCGGCGCACCGACGCCCCAGGCCGCCGTGCCCGCCACGAGCGCGCAGGCGGCCATCCCCGCGACGCCGACGGTACGCAGCCCCGGCGCCGCCAGGAGCAGGACCACCGCCGTGTTCACCGCCACGACGAGCAGGCTCACCAGCCAGACCCCGCCGACCGACGCGAGCCGCAGCGCCGCAGGAACCTCCCACTGGCTGGCCCCGAGCAGCCCCCACGGGCCGCCGAGCCCCTCCCAGGAACGGACCAGTTCGATGAGCAGCCAGCCGGAGGGCACCGCGAGCAGGGCCGCGGCGGCCCGCGACGGTGACGGCGCGCCGCCGAGCAGGGACCGTACGAGCCAGCCCCACGGCAGCCACAGCAGGCCGAGCAGCGCGGCGAGCGGGAGAAGGAACACGTGCAGGCTGGGCAGCAGCCAGTGATGGACGGCGAGTACGAAACCGATGCCGCCGAGCCAGCCGTCCAGGGCGGCACGGCGGGTCCCCGGAGCCGTACGGATCAGGAGCAGCCACGGGACGAGCGCCAGGTACGCCCACCACCACAGGCCGGGAGCGGGGAAGGCGAGCGCGGGCAGTGCGCCGCAGCAGACGGCGATCAGGGCCCGGCCGCCCCGGCGCCACCGCGTCGGACTCGGAGGGTGGGGGCCGGGTCCGTGCGCTGCGGTCCGGCTTGGCGCGATGGCCGGCGGGGACGGCCGGTCGTGGCGCGGCCGCGCGGGGCCCGGGCCTTGGTCCTGGTCCGGGGCCTGGCCCTGTCCCGGGCCTTGGCCCTGGCCCTGGTCCCGGCTCTGGCCCAGAGACTCGGGTCGGCCCCTGTTCTGGCTTCCGAACGGAATCCGCATGGTGTGCCTCCCGCCCTTGCCTTCAGTGTCGGGCGTGAGAGGGGCCGGCGCGGCTCGGCGAGGGGTCTCGGGGCCCGGCCCGCCGTCTCACCGGTGCCGGCGCCACCGTTCGTCGACGACCACCGAGCGCAGCCGCCAGCCTTCGGCGGTCCGCAGGGCCGCGAACGCGTAGCGGCCCCCGCAGACGAAGTCCTCGCCGGAGGCGAACCGCATCGGGTTGACGTAGTCGGCGCGCACGTCGGCCGCGTCACCCGGTTCCTGGTACCCGTGCGGTTCCCGGAAGAGGACCCGCCGGTTCACGATCAGGTGCTGGCGTACGGGGAAGAGCGTCATCGTCTCGGCGAGCCAGTCGGCCACCTCGGCGGCCGGGCCCTCGATCCCGCCCGAGCCCCGGTAGTCGGCCCGGCCGTCCGGGGTGAACAGCGCCAGGTAGGCGGTCCAGTCGGCGTCGTCCACGGCCGTCGCGTACCCGGTGATCAGGTCGTCGACGGCGATTCGGTCCATCACGGTCGCGAGGTCCACGCGCTGCGTCATGGTTCAGTGTCGGGCAGGCCGCGCCCGGGGCCAAGAGGCGTGCGCGGCCCGTACCGCCGCGGCGGGGGCGGGCGCGCTACACGCGGTCCATCATCGCCATCTGCTCCTCCGTGTGGTGCTCGCCGGCGGCGGGTGGCAGGGCGTCGAGGCGGGTGAGTTGCGCCGGGGTCAGCCGGACCTCGGCGGCCGTCGTGTTCTCCTCGACGCGGGCGGCCCGCCGGCTGCCGGGAATCGGCACGACGTCGTCCCCCCGGGCGAGCAGCCAGGCGAGGGCGACCTGCGCCGGAGTGGCCCCGGCCTCGGCGGCGACGGCCGCGATCTCGTCGGCGATGCGCAGGTTCCGGGGGAGGTTCTCCGCGGTGAAGCGGGGGTTGTCCGCCCGGAGGTCCGAGGCGTCGAAGCGGCCGGCCGCGCGGACCGTGCCGGTGAGGAAGCCGTGGCCGAGCGGCGAGTACGCCACGAAGCCGATGCCCAGTTCGCGCAGGACCGGCAGGACGGCCTCCTCCGGGTCGCGGGTCCACAGGGAGTACTCGGACTGGACCGCGGTGACCGGGTGGACGGCGTGCGCGCGGCGGATCGTGGCCGGTCCCGCCTCGGAGAGGCCGATGTGGCGGATCTTGCCCTCGGTGACCAGCTCGGCGAGGGCGCCGACGGTGTCCTCGATGGGGGTGCCGGGGTCGACGCGGTGCTGGTAGCAGAGGTCGATGTGGTCGGTCCCGAGCCGCCGCAGCGAACCCTCCACGGCGGTACGGACGTTCGCGGGGCTGCTGTCGAGCTGCCCGGGGCCGCCGCCCGCGTGCGAGACGAGGCCGAACTTCGTGGCGAGCACCACTTGGTCGCGGCGGGCGCCGAGCGCCCGGCCGACGAGCCGCTCGTTTGTGTAGGGCCCGTAGATCTCGGCGGTGTCGAGGAAGGTGACGCCGAGGTCGAGGGCGCGGTGCAGGGCGCGGACGGAGCCGGCGTCGTCCGAGCCGGAGCCCGCGTAGCCGAAGGACATGCCCATGGTCCCCAGGCCGATCCGGGAGACCTCCAGGTCGCGCAATCTCGTGTGTCGCATCGGACCGCCTCCTTCGGGCGCGAGGGTGAGTGTGAGCGTGAGGGGGTGTGGGGGGTGGGTGTGTGGGGGCGAGTGCTCCCGGGCCCGCCGGGCAGGGGCGAGCGGCCCCCCGGGCTCCGGGCCCGCCGGGCAGCGCCGTCCGTCCGCTCCCGTGAACGGGACGGTGCTGCCCGGCGGGTGGTCGTCCGGCGGCGGTCAGACCTCGTACTCGACGCCGACGCCGCCGAAGTGCAGCCGGCCCTGGACGTGGACCTTCTCGCCCTGCGCGTCGTAGCCGGTGAGGAGGCCCGCCTCCATCAGCCGGACGACGATCTGGGTGCTCAGCTCCTGCCTGCCGACCGCGCCGAGGCGCTTGACCAGCGTCTTGTAGCCGAACTCCTCCTCGGCGAGGTCCTGGAAGATCTGCCTGGCCTCGTCGTCCATCGGGTACTGGGCCATGTCGAGCCCGTCCCCGTTGGCCAGGACCTCGCGCTGCTCCAGCCGGAAGCCGATCGGCTCGACGCGGTAGTGCTGCTTGAGCACGGCCTTGCCGCCGGCCCACCGGAAGCGGGTGATGCTGTTCAGCCGCTTGGTGAGGTCGCTGATCCAGCGGACCCGGGCCGGGTTCAGCTCGGCCTCGCTGAAGTCGTCGCTGAGCTCCGGGCGCTGGTGGCGGCCGATGGAGATCATCGTGGACGCCCGGTCGCGGAAGTTCGTCACGGTCCCGGCGGGGTCGTCGGGGCCGTTGCCCACCAGGCCCTCGAACCACTTCTTCCGGGTCAGCCGGTCGTCGTCGGACTCGGTGATGCGCCGCTTCCGCCAGAACTCGGAGTCGGGCTCGGTGAAGGAGGCGAAGGTGTAGAAGGAGGCGAGGAACTGGTGGTACTGCTCGTAGGCCTCGCGGTAGGTGCGGTTGTACCAGGCGTGCACCTCGTCCTTCTCGTCCCCGTGGTGGGTGATGCGGTCGATGGCCGCGGCGGCGGAGACCGCCGACTGTGAGGCCAGGTGCACGCCCTGGGAGAAGAGCGGGTCCGTGAAGCAGGCGGCGTCACCGCAGAGGAAGAAGCGGTCGGCGGAGAACACCTCGGTGTCGTAGGACCAGTCCTGCACGATCCGGACCTCGTCGACCTGCTCGGCGCCGTCGAGGATGGCCACGGCCTTGGCGCACTTCGCGAGGGTGGACGAGTAGAAGGCGTCGGCGCCCTGCTCGCGGACCTCGGCGGACTTCGAGCGGTCGACGACGAGACCGACGCTGTACAGGTCGTCCTTGAGCGGGATCATCCACACCCAGCCGTCCTCGAAGGTGATCGAGTACGTGGTGCCCTTCAGGTCCCCCTCGAAGGGGTCCTTCAGCTTGAAGTACGACCAGACCGCGAAGTTCCGGTAGAACTCGTCGTACTGGCGCACGCCGAGCTTGCGGGAGAGGGGGCCGCCCGAGCCGCCCGCGTCGATGACGAAGTCGCTCTCGACGGTGACGCTCTCGCCGCCCTGACGGATCGTCAGGACCACGCGGTCCGGGTCGGACAGGTCCACGTCGGTGACGGGGGTCTCCTCGTGGACGGCTATCCCGCGGCTCCGGGCCTCGTCGAGGAGGAGCTTGTCGAACTCCTCGCGCTTCACCTGGACGGCGTGGTCGAAGACCCAGGGGGAGACCTTGGGGGCCGCGAAGGAGAAGGTCCAGGGGGCCTGGTCCTGGCCCCAGAGGAAGGTCGCCGAGGGCTTCTTGACGTAGTTCTGCGCGTCGATCTTCTCCTGCAGACCGAGGCGGTTGAGGATCGACATCGTGCCGGGCAGCAGGGACTCGCCGACGCGGTACCGGGGGAACGCGGACCGCTCGTAGATCGTGACGTCGTGGCCCAGCTTGTGCAGGGTGAGGCCCGCGACACTACCGGCCGGCCCTCCGCCGATGATCGCCACCTTCGATCGTGCCATCACGTACTCCTTGGGACGGGGACAGGCTGACGGAACTCCGCGCCGGTGCGGCGAGGAGAGAGCTTGGAACGGGGTACAGGCGGGAGGAGGCCGTTCATTCCTCGTCGGCGCCCGGCCGGGACCGCAGCTTCTTCATGCGGTCCGACATCGCGATCGTGTCGACCACGTTGATCTTCGAAGGGACCTTGAACGGCTCGACCCGGCCGGCCAGGAACTCCGTCACGTGCTTGCGGAGGGCCGCGCGGGTGAGCTCGCCCGTGGGCTTGATGTCCACGCACACGGACTGGCCGGTGATCGCGTTCGGCCTGCCGTACACGACGCAGTCCTCCACGAGGGGACTGCCCATGAGGACCGACTCGAGTTCGAGCGGGAGGAGTTTCTCGCCGCCGACGTTGATGACCTCCTTGGCCCGGCCCTTGATCCGGAGGTAGCCGTCGGCCGCCTCCTCGACCAGGTCACCGGTCCGGAACCAGCGGTCCTCGGTCAGCGAGTCGTCGTCGTAGTTCAGATAGCCGAGGAACTGGGTCCGGCTCCTGAGCTGGAGTTCGCCGTCGACGATGCGGTACTCGACACCGTCGTCGGAGATCTTGAAGTACGTGCTGGTCGACGATTCGCTGGTGGTGGTGGCGATACCGGTCTCGCTCGTCCCGAAGGTCTGCAGCAGCCGCACCCCCGGGAAGGTCCGGCGGACCCGCAGGAGAAGTTCCTCGGACATCGGCTCGGTGCCGTACGTGATCAGACGCAGGCTGCTGAGGTCGTGGACGCGGTGGTAGTCGCCGACCATGATCAGGTTGAGGTAGGTCGGGCTGGTGGGGAGGACGAGGATCCGGTGGCGCTCGATCAGCGCGCAGATCTCGTCCGGGGTGCGATGGCGGGGGAGGACCGCGGTGCCCCCGACCAGGAGGGTGCTGAGCAGCGAGTTGATGCCCCCGATGTGATCGAACATCAGGACCATGAGGATGTTGAGGGCGTTCTCCCGGCGGCGCGGCCGCTTGCCGAGCTTCTCGCCGACGAGGACGTCGAGACTGTGGAGGATGACCTTCGGCGCGCCGGTGCTGCCGCTGCTGAGCAGCACGAGTCCGGCGGCGCCCGGGTCGCCGAGCCGGCCGTGCACCGGGTCGGGCCCGCCGTCGGGGTCCGGGGTGCCGGCGAGGCCGGCCGCTCCGTCGCGGTCATGGGCGCCGGCGAGGTCCTCGATCTCCGCACCGGCCTCGGTGGTCCTGACCAGATGGCCCGGCCGGCAGTGCTCGACGAGGGTGTCGAGCGTCGTGTCGGTGAGCGTCACCACCGGCACCACGACGTTCCTGTCGAGGAAGAGGGCGAACAGGGTCGCCACCGAGTCCAGCGAGTAGTCGCCGTGGACGACCACGGTCTCCCGCGGCTTCACGCCGTGGAGCGCCAGCCTCTCCCGGGTGTCGCGGATCCGCTTCAGGAGCTCCGCGTAGGTGACGGCGGTCCCGCGGTCGAAGAGCGCCGTCCGGGTGCCGAAGTCCTCGAACCTTCGTAACAGTTCGTCGCGCATGTCAGTGCACACCCCCAAGAAAGAGCGTCTCGCCCGTGATGAACTCCGACTGCCGGCCTATCAGGAACTCCACCGGTCCGACGATGTCGGCCGTCGTGCACTGACGGGATATCGCCTGGCGCGCGATCAGGGTGTCGATCTTGGGCCGGGGAACGGTCCTCGTCAATACGGTGTGAACGGGCGGCAGCCCGATTCCGTTCACCCTGATACCGAACGCGGACAGCTCCTTGCTCATGACGCGCACGAGTTGTTCGACCGCGCTCTTGCTGGCCGAATAGGCGAGCTGTCCCTCGATAGCCCAGGGCACCGCGACCGTGGAGACGTTCAGGATCGCGGAACTCTGCTCCGTTGATTTCCGCAGCAGCTTGACCGCTTCCCGGCAGCAGTTCAGCACGGCGAAGAAATTGATGTCGAATATCTTCCGGGAGGTCTCGTCGGGGGTCGTCATGAAATGGTTCATCGACGAGGTGCCGGCATTGTTCACCAGGGCGTCGAGCCTTCCGTACTCCTGCCGGACGCTCCGGAACATCCGCTTCGTCTGACCGAGGTCCGCGAGATCCGCCTCGTGGTGCCGGTAGCGCGGGTGGTCGATGGTCGGGGGCCTTCTGCTGCACCCGACGACATCGTGCCCGGCCTCCAGGAAATGCTCCGCGAGGGCCTTGCCGATGCCGGTCCGGGTGCCGGTGATCATGAGGATCATGAGGGCGGCGACCTGCGCTAACCGCGTACGCCGACGAGTTCCAGCTCCTCCTCGATGAAGCCGATCAGCCTGCGGACGCTGCTGAACGGACTCACCCGGCGGGACACCGCCTTCTCGGACGTGAGCGAGACCTCGGTGCCGAACTCGTCCTCGATGTTCTCCTCGACCAGCGAGAGGAAGGCCACCAGGTACATGGACTCGAACACCCCGGCATCACCGTAGAGGCACAGGTCGAGAACCTGGTCGGTCGGAATCTTCTCCTCACGCGTCAGATTTATTTCTTCGAGTGCCGCCACGACGACACCCTGGATTCGCTCCGTCACCTTCAGGCCTCCGTCCAGCACGAAAGACAGAACAGATCGTGTCGCCGGCCGAGTCGTGCTCCGGGCCGACGCCTGGATTTTTATGTCATACGCCACCGGCCCACGCAAGGTCGTTCAGTCCGCGCCCTCCACCGCCCTGTTCAACTGTCCAGTTCCTTCAGTTGAACGGGGTGGTGATCTGCACACCCTTGCGGGCCGCCACCGATATCCACAGACTTCGAAAACGCCGGACCCGGGAAGGGCCGAGCCCGCAAAGGGCCGAGCCCACAAAGGGAAGAGAAGGAAGGGGTGGGCCATGCGTGACCACACGGACGAGAAATCCGACGCGGCCGGGATCGACGACGGGCAGGACGACGGACACGTCCGGATCGGCGGACTGCCGGCATTCGACCCGGACGACCCCGCCGAGAACGCGGTCATCAACCGGCTCGTCGGGAACTGGCACCGGCGCGCCGCCGTGAAGCGCGAGGAGCCGGACGTCTACGCCCTGTTCGATCCCGAACGCCCGGACTTCCGGGAGGACATGATCCCGTTCCGGGGCCACCCGATCTGGGAGCGCCTCTCCGACGAGACCCGCTCCCGCCTGCTGAGCTGGGGCTGGGTCGCCTACAACCGCAACACGGTGCTGATCGAACAGCGGATCGCCAACCCGGCCTTCGAACTGGTCATCGGCGGCGCGTACCCCGGCCTCGGCGGCCAGCAGCTGGAGCTCGCCGTCGCGCAGGCCATGGTGGACGAGCAGTACCACACGCTCATGCACATCAACGGCAGCGCGGTGACCCGGCGGATGCGCCGGAGCGACTTCTCCGACCGCGTGCTGCCGGACTCGCACATCACCACGATCCACCAGGCACATCTGGACCGCTGCGAGGAGCCGTGGCAGCGGAGCCTCACCACCCTGGGCTTCGCGACGGTCGCCGAGATCTCCATCAACGCCTATCTCGACCTCCTCGCCGACGACCAGCAGATCCAGGTCGTCAACTCCACCACGGTGAAGCTGCACAACCGTGACGAGTACTGCCACGCCTCGATCTCCGGCGAGATGATGAAGCAGGTGTACGAGGCGCTCCCGGCCGACCGCCGCCGGTTCCTCCTGGAGAAGGTCGTGGCGGGTCTGGAGGCCTTCGTCGCCCCCGACTTCACGACCTGGGAGTCGATCGTCGCCTTCGAGGGCGTCCCCGGCTGGGAGAAGGCCGCCGCCGAGGTGCGCGAGGCCCAGGGCGGCACCCACCTCGTGCAGGACCACTCGGGCATCCACACCCTCCTGACGGAGATGGACGTCCTCGACCAGGCCGAGTTCGGCTGGGGCACGACGGTGACCCGGTGACGGCCGGCGCCCCCGGGCCGGCCGGCCGCACCGGCCTGCGCCCCTCCGCGGTCGCCGTGCGCGACATCCACAGCTTCCTCGCCGACCTCGGCATGGACTGCGACGTCAACCCGTGCACGGCCTTCGTGGGCAGTGCCGAGCCCGACCGGGTCGAGGACCCGGGCGCGTGGCGGGAGTTCGTCGGCCGGCTCGGCCTCACCCGGGCCCTGGCCGATCTGGTCGAGGTGGCGGAGGAGGACGTGGTCGTCACCCTCGACCCGCGGCCCGGCCCGGTCGAGGGCGGCCCCGCCGAGCTGGCGGACCTGGTCACCGACTACCACAACAGCCATCCGCTGCGGCTCGACGAGGCCGTGCGCCTCGCGTACTGGCGGCACGCGGACGGCGAGTACCTCGTCCTCGTCAAGTTCAGCCATCTGATCGTCGACCTGGCCGACGTGGTCGACCTGCTCCGGCAGATCAGGGCCCATCTGCGCGGCGAGACCCCGCCGGGCCGGATCGGCTCCCGCTACCGCCACCACGCCCGGACCGTCGCGCAGTACACGGCCCTGCCGGCGGCCGACCCCGCGGAGGTCACCCGCGCCCTCGGCGAGCTGCCCGTACCGGGCCGCAAGGGGATCCCGACGATCTCCGCGTCCGTGGAGGACTGGCTACCGCTCCGCGAGGGCGTCACCTTCGACGAGCTGCTCAGCGCCGTCACCGGTGTCCTGCTCCCCGCCCTCGGCGGCGGCCTGGTCCTGCAGTACCCCTTCTCCCGCTGGGAGTTCGCGACGAAGGGCGGCTACTACGTCGAGATCAAACCGCTCGTCGTACGGGCCGGGCTGCCGTCCGACTACACCCCCGAGTACTTCGCGAAGACCCGGCAGGCCCAGGAGTCCCTGGGCCGGTTCACGATGTCCGACCTCGACGCCTTCGCGCGGGCCTTCACCAGCGGCCGGATGCCCCGGGTCGTGGTCTCCGACACGACGTTCATGCGCCCGGAGCCGGACCGCTGGCGCTGGGTCCCGGTGCGCAGCGCCCGGGTGTTCGAGGACCTCAAGTTCCTCGCCGACCGTTCCTGGCCGGGCCCGCCGCTGTTGCGGATGCAGTACAAACGCGGATTCCTCTCACCCGGGGCCGCGGCCGACGTCCTCGACGGACTCAAGCAGCGAATTGGAGCAAGTGGTGGAACTCCCTGACCTGTTGACCGACCTCTTCCGGCGCCACCGCGGACGGACCGCGCTGCGGACCGCCGGACGGACCTGGACCTACGAGGAGCTCGACCGGGTCACCAGCGCCCTCGCCGGCCGGATCGACCGCGAGTGCCCCGCGGGCCGCCGTGTCCTGGTCGCCGGGGAGCACACGGCGGAAGCCGTGGTCTGGGCCCTCGCGGCGATGCGCAGCCACGCCGTGCACACCCCGATGAACCCCGGCCTGCCCGCCGACCGGTTCGAGGAGTTCGTCCGGGTCGCGGACGCCGCGCTCCTGGTCTGCTTCGAGCGCGAGGCCCTGGTGCGTGGCGAGAAGGCCGGCATCCGGGCCCTGTACGCGGGTGACGTGGGCTGGCCGACGGACCCGGACCCGACTGAGGACGCGGCCGGGCAGTCGGCCCGTTCCCGCGTGGCCTACTCCATCTTCACCTCGGGCTCGACCGGTGACCCCAAGCTCGTCGACGTCGGCCACGGCGGCCTGCTCAACCTGTGCCGCTCCCTGCGGCGACTGCTCGACATCACCCCCGACGACGAGGTCCTGCACTTCGCGTCGCTCTCGTTCGACGCCTCCGTCAGCGAGATCCTCGGCACCCTGTACGCCGGCGCGACCCTCGTCGTCCCCGTGCGCGACCAGGCCTCCTGGCTGGGGTCCGTCTCGCGGCACCTCGCCGCCCACGGCTGCGACCTCGCCATGCTGTCGCCGTCCGTCTACGCGCGGCTCGACGAGGCGGCGCGCAGCCGCATCCGGAAGGTGGAGTTCTGCGGCGAGGCCCTGGGCGAGAGCGAGTACGACAAGGCCGCCCGGCACAGCAGGGTGTTCAACGCGTACGGCCCGACCGAGGCCACCGTCTGCTTCTCCCTCGCCGAGCTGACGGAGTTCTCGACGACCATCGGCAGCCCCGTCGACGGCTTCCGGGCCTTCGTCCGCGACCCCGACACCGGTGACCACGCCCCGGCCGGCACCGGCGAACTCGTCATCGTCGGCGACGGCGTGGCACTCGGCTACGCCGGCGGAAGCGCCGCCGAGAACGAGGTGTTCGGCACGGTCGACGGCTCCCCGGCGTACGCCACCGGGGACGTCGTGACCCTCTCCGACGACGGCCGGCTCACCTACGTCGGACGGGTCGACGAGCAGATCAAACGCCTCGGACACCGGGTGAACCTCGCCCACGTCGGCTCCACGCTCTCCCACCACCTGGGGCGCGAGGTGGCGCTCGTACGCCAGGACGCCACGATCCTGCTGGTCACGGGCGCGGACGGCGACGTCACCGAGGAGTCGCTGATGGCCCGGATCAGGGACCTGGTGCCCGTCTGGGAGGCGCCCGACCGGGTGGTCCTGGTCGACGCGCTCCCGCTGACCTCCGGCGGGAAGGTGGACCGCGGCGCCCTACGCGAGCGGCTCGCGGCCCCGGCCGCCGCCCCGCACGGCGCGGCGGCCGACGAGGAGGCGGCGGAGCTGCGGCGGGTGCTCGACGTCGTGACCGCCGTCCTGGGCCAGGAGATCGGCCCCGAGACCTCCATCTTCGACGCCGGCGGCAGCTCCCTCGCCATGATCCAGATCCAGGTCAAACTCTCCGACGCGTACGGCGAGGAGGCCGTCGAGGCCGCGTTCGCCGCGATGGACTACGACTTCGCCCCGGCCGCCTTCCTGCGCCATCTGCGCGGAGAGACCGTCGCCCCGGCGGAGTCCGCCGTCGAGACGCTGCTGCGCCGGGTGGAGACCGAGCGCGACGCCCTGCGCGCCGAGCTGCCGGTGCTCCGCCGTGACACCCGGCACGAGCCGGCGCCCGGGGCGGGGGAGGGCGACCGGGAGGTGCTGCTCACCGGCGCGTCCGGCTTCATCGGAGGACACGTCCTCGATCGGCTGCTCTCCGCCGGCCGCCCCGTCCTCGTCGTCAGCACCGGCGACCCCGACGGGCTCCTGACCGGCCACGCGACCCGGTTCGGCCGGCGGACCGCCGACTACGCCCGGGTGCGGGCGATCTCCTACGCGGAACTGGAACGGTGGGTCGACCTGCGGCGTGGCCCGGTCCTCGACGCGGTCGTGCACTGCGGCTACCAGGTCAACCACCTGCTGCCGCTCGAAAGCCACCTGAGCGGCAGCGTACGCAACACGGCCCTGGTCGTCCGCGCCGCCGCCGCCCTGGGCGCCCGCTCCTTCGCCTTCCTCTCGGCCGCCTCGGCCGGAGCCGGCTTCCTGCCCCTGTCCGCCGCGACCCTGACGGCCGTGGGCGACCCGTACTCGCGCTCCAAGTTGATCAGCGAGGAGTACGTCGACACCCTCGGCGTGCTGGGCTGCGCCGTCTCCCACTATCGCCCAGGTCTGGTCTACGGGCACCGGCCCGAGGACCGCCACCACCTCAAGGACGACTGGTTCACCGCCCTGCTCGAGACCGCGCGCCGGGTCGGCGCGATGCCCCGGCTCAGCGGTCACGTGCCGGTCTGCGACGTCGCCACCCTGGCCGAGACCCTCCTCGGCGACCTGGTCGCGACCCCGGGCGCGGACGGCGGCGCGTCCCGGACCCCGGGCTCCCGCTCCGCGGTCGTCGTCCACCGTACGTACGGCCTCGACGAGCTGCTGCCCCACACCGGGCTCACCCAGTCGGACGTCCTCGCGCCCGCCGAGTGGTTCGCGCGGGTACGGGACGGCGGCGAGGTCCCCGCGCCGCTGCTTGCCGCCATGCAGGCGGCACTGAGCGGCCCGGGCTGGCCCTCCGCCCACCGCGAGGTCGACCACGACATCCTCGGACGGCTGCTCGGCACACCGCCGGACGCCCCGACGGGCGACGGGACGGCGAAGCCCGGGTCCACCGCCGAGGCACAGAACGGCGCCGCCCACGCGCCGTCACCGCGCTGACAGGAACGGAGCCGTTGCCGCCCATGCGCTACTCGTTACGCCAGGACATCGCGGTCGAGCCGGTCATCGCCGGCTGGTACGGCTGGTCGTACCTGCTGCCGCCGCAGACCCTCGCCCGCTTCGTCCACAACCGCTTCAACCGCATCGTCGAGAGCTACCTCGACGACCCGCAGGTCCACGCGGCCGCCGTCCGGCAGCGCCGGATGCACGGCGGTCCCTGGATCCACGCCCACGAGCACCGGGACGCCATCGAGACCTGGTACCGGGAGACGGCTCCCCGGCGGGACCGGCTCGACGAACTCTTCGAGGCCATCCGGCGCCTTGAGGAGGACATCCTGCCCCGCCACCACGGCGAATGCCTCGATCCCGTCTACCAGGAGCTGCCGCCGGCCCTGGCCGGACGGGTGGAGGTCTTCTACGGCAGGGACAACCGCACGGCCGACTACCGCTTCGTCGAACCCCTGATGTACGCCTCCGAGTACTACGACGAGTCCTGGCAGCAGGTCCGGTTCCGCCCCGTCACGGAGGACGCGCGCGAGTTCGCGCTCACCACGCCGATGCTGGAGTACGGCCCGGAACAGCTGCTCGTCGACGTCCCCCTGAGCTCCCCGCTGCTCGACACGGTCTTCCGCGGCGGTCTGACCGGGGCCGAACTCGACGACCTGGCGGCCCGGTTCGGACTGGAGGGCGAGCGGGCCGCCCGGTTCACCTCGTACTTCGAGCCCACCCCGACCCCCGCCGCTCCCGCCACCGACGAGGACGTCCTCGAATACGTCGGTCACGCCTGCGTGTTCGCCCGCCACCAGGGCACCACCTTCCTGGTGGACCCGGTGCTGAGCTACGCGGGCTACCCCGGAGGCGCGGAGAACCGGTTCACCTTCGCCGACCTGCCGGAGCGCATCGACCACCTGCTCATCACCCACAACCACCAGGACCACATGCTGTTCGAGACCCTGCTGCGGATCCGGCACCGGGTCGGCAGGGTCCTCGTCCCCAGGTCCACCAACGCCAGCCTGGTCGACCCCGGACTCGGCGGCATCCTGCGCCGGCTGGGCTTCACCGACGTCGTCGAGGTCGACGACCTGGAGACGCTGTCCTGCGGCTCCGCCGAGGTCGTCGCGCTGCCCTTCCTCGGGGAGCACGGCGATCTGCGGATCCGCAGCAAGACCGGCTGGCTGCTCAGGTTCGGGGAGCGCTCCGTCCTGTTCGCCGCCGACTCCACCAACATCTCGCCCACGATGTACACGAAGGTGGCCGAGGTGATCGGCAGGGTCGACACCGTCTTCATCGGCATGGAGAGCATCGGCGCGGCGGCCAGCTGGATCTACGGTCCGCTCTACGGCGAGCCGCTGGACCGCAGGACCGACCAGAGCCGGCGGCTCAACGGCTCCAACTTCCCGCAGGCGAGGGAGATCGTCGACGCCCTGGAGCCCGACGAGGTCTACGTCTACGCCATGGGCCTCGAACCCTGGATGGGTGTCGTGATGGCCGTCGACTACGACGAGAGCCACCCCGCCATCGTCGACAGCGACCTGCTCGTGCGGCACGTCCAGGACAAGGGCGGGACCGCCGAACGGCTGCACCTCCGGCGGACGCTGCGCCTCTGAGCGACGCGCCGCCCGCGGCCCGGGGGCGGCGGCGGTCCGCCCCCGGCCCCCGGCCCCCGGCCCCCGGCTCCCGGCCCCTCCGGCCCGTCCCCTGCGGCCCCGCGCCCTTCGGCGAGCCCTTCGAGACAAGGTGCCCCACCATGCGCACGCTTCTGATCGACAACTACGACTCGTTCACCCACAACCTGTTCCAGTACATCGGCGAGGCGACCGGCCGGCCCCCCGTCGTCGTGCCCAACGACGCCGACTGGTCGCGGCTGCCCGTCGAGGACTTCGACGCGATCGTCGTGTCACCGGGCCCCGGCAGCCCGGACCGGGAGCGGGACTTCGGGATCAGCCGGCAGGCGATCACCGACAGCGGTCTGCCCGTCCTCGGCGTCTGCCTCGGCCACCAGGGCATCGCCCAGCTCTTCGGCGGAACCGTCGGTCTCGCCCCGGAACCGATGCACGGCCGGGTCTCCGAGGTGCGGCACACCGGCGAGGACGTCTTCCGGGGCCTCCCCTCGCCGTTCACCGCCGTGCGCTACCACTCCCTGGCCGCCACCGACCTCCCCGACGAACTGGAGCCCCTCGCCTGGAGCGACGACGGCGTCGTCATGGGCCTGCGGCACCGCGAGAAGCCCCTGTGGGGCGTCCAGTTCCACCCGGAGTCGATCGGCAGCGACTTCGGCCGGGAGATCATGGCCAACTTCCGCGACCTCGCCCTCGCCCACCACCGGGCCCGGCGGAACGCGGCGGACTCCCCGTACGAGCTCCGCGTGCGCCGCGTCGACGTGCTGCCGGACGCCGAGGAGGTGCGCCGCGGCTGCCTGTCCGGCGAGGGCGCCACGTTCTGGCTGGACAGCAGCTCCGTCCTCGAAGGCGCCTCGCGCTTCTCGTTCCTCGGCGACGACCGCGGCCCGCTCGCCGAGTACCTCACCTACCGGGTCGCCGACGGCGTCGTCTCCGTCCGCGGCTCCGACGGCACCACGACCCGGACGCGGCGCCCCTTCTTCACGTACCTGGAGGAGCAGCTCGACCGCCGGCGGATACCCGTCGCCCCCGGGTTGCCCTTCGAGTTCAACCTCGGGTACGTCGGCTACCTCGGCTACGAACTGAAGGCGGAGACCACCGGCGAACCCGCGCACCGGTCCCCGCACCCCGACGCCGCGCTCCTCTTCGCCGACCGCGTCATCGCCCTCGACCACCAGGAGGGCTGCTGCTACCTGCTGGCCCTCGACCGGCGCGACCAGGACGACGGGGCCCGCGCCTGGCTGCGGGAGACGGCCGAGACGCTCACCGGTCTGGCCGTCCGCGCCCCGGCGGAGCCGACCCCCGCCATGGTCTTCGGCGTCCCCGAGGCGGCCGCGGGCTTCGGACCCCGGGCCCGGGCGCGCCACGACAAGGACGCGTACCTCAAGCGGATCGACGAGTGCCTCAAGGAGATCCGCAACGGCGAGTCGTACGAGATCTGCCTGACCAACATGGTCACGGCACCGACCGAGGCGACCGCGCTGCCGCTCTACTCCGCCCTGCGCGCCATCAGCCCCGTCCCCTACGGCGCCCTGCTCGAGTTCCCCGAGCTCGCGGTGCTCAGCGCCTCGCCCGAGCGGTTCCTCACCATCGGCGCGGACGGCGGCGTCGAGTCCAAGCCCATCAAGGGCACCCGTCCCCGGGGCGGCACGGCCGAGGAGGACGAGGCGCTCCGCGCCGACCTGGCCGGCCGGGAGAAGGACCGGGCCGAGAACCTGATGATCGTCGACCTGGTCCGTAACGACCTCAACAGCGTCTGCGCGATCGGCTCCGTCCATGTGCCCCGGCTCTTCGAGGTGGAGACCTACGCGCCCGTGCACCAGCTGGTGTCGACGATCCGGGGACGGCTGCGGCCCGGCACGAGCACCGCCGCCTGTGTGCGCGCCGCCTTCCCCGGCGGCTCCATGACCGGTGCGCCCAAGAAGCGCACCATGGAGATCATCGACCGTCTTGAGGAGGGTCCCCGGGGCGTCTACTCCGGCGCGCTCGGCTGGTTCGCCCTGAGCGGCGCCGCCGACCTCAGCATCGTCATCCGCACCATCGTGCTGGCCGACGGCCGGGCGGAGTTCGGCGTCGGCGGGGCGATCGTGTCCCTCTCCGACCAGGAGGAGGAGTTCACCGAGACCGTGGTGAAGGCCCGTGCCATGGTCTCCGCCCTCGACGGCAGCGCCGTGGCGGGCGCCCGGTGAGCGGCTTCGCCCGGAGCGTCGTCGTCGGCGGGAGCGGCGCGGTGGGCGGCATGTTCGCCGGGCTGCTGCGGACGGCGGGCAGCCGCACGCTCGTCGTCGACCTCGTACCGCCTCCGGAGCCGCGGGACTCCTGCCTGGTGGGCGACATCACCGCGCCGGGACCCGGGCTCGCGGCCGCCCTCGCGGAGGCGGACCTCGTCCTGCTCGCCGTCCACGAGGAGGTGGCCCTCAAGGCCGTGGCGCCCGTGACCCGGCACATGCGGCCGGGCGCGCTGCTCGCCGACACGCTGTCCGTCCGGACGGGCATGGCCGCGGAGCTCGCGGCCCACGCCCCCGACGTGCAGCACGTGGGTCTCAACCCGATGTTCGCCCCGGCCGCCGGCATGGCGGGACGGCCCGTGGCCGCCGTGGTCACGCGGGACGGGCCCGGCGTCGCGGCCCTGCTGCGGCTCGTCGAGAGCGGCGGCGGACGACCCGTACGGCTCTCGGCGGAGGAGCACGACCGGACGACCGCGGCCACCCAGGCCCTGACGCACGCGGTGATCCTCTCCTTCGGGCTCGCCCTCGCCCGCCTCGGCGTCGACGTCCGGGCGCTTGCGGCGACGGCACCACCGCCCCATCAGGTGCTGCTCGCCCTCCTCGCCCGCGTCCTCGGCGGCAGCCCCGAGGTGTACGGGGACATCCAGCGCTCCAACCCCCGGGCGGCGGCCGCGCGCCGGGCGCTCGCCGAGGCCCTGCGCTCCTTCGCCTCGCTGGTCGGCGACGACCCCGACCCCGCCGACGCCCCCGACCGCGCCGAGGGCCTCGACGGCGTCTTCGAGGAGCTCCGCCGGCTCATGGGCCCCGAGCTCGCGGCGGGCCAGGACCACTGCCAGGAGCTGTTCCGCACCCTCCACCGCACCGACGACGAAGGCGAGAAGGACCGATGACCGAGAAGAACGAGCTGCAGCGGCTGCGCGCGGAGCTCGACGCCCTCGACGGGACACTCCTGGACACGGTGCGACGCCGCATCGACCTCGGTATCCGCATCGCGCGGTACAAGTCCCGGCACGGCGTCCCGATGATGCAGCCCGGCCGGGTCAGCCTGGTCAAGGAGAGGGCCGCCCGCTACGCCGCCGACCACGGCCTCGACGAGACGTTCCTGGTGAACCTGTACGACGCGATCATCACCGAGATGTGCCGGGTCGAGGACCTGGTGATGAGCCGGGAGAGCCTGCCGGCCGAGGAGCTGCGGTGACACCGCTCGTCCGGACCACTCCGTACGACCCCCACCACAGCCCCGCCGGCGGTGTTCCGACGAGGGCGGAGGAGAACACGATGCACGCGACCACGACGCTCGCGGCCCTGACCGGGCGGACGGCGGCACAACAGCCCTACTGGCCCGACCCGGAGGCGGTCGACTCGGTGGAGCGGGAGCTCGCCGGGCTGCCCGTCCTCACCCCCGAGGACGAGGTCGTCGACCTGATGAGCGGGATGGCTCTGGTCGCCCGCGGTTCGGCGCTCCTCGTCCAGGGCGGCGACTGCGCCGAGCGCTTCCACGAGGCCGTTCCCGACCTGGTCCGGCGGAAGGTCGACAACCTCCAGGGGCTCGCCGCGATCATGCGGGCCGGCAGCGGACTGCCCGCGGTGGCCCTCGGCCGGATCGCCGGCCAGTACGGGAAGCCGCGCTCCTCGCCGTTCGAGACCGAGGAGACGGGCTCGGGCCGGCAGATGCCCAGTTACTGCGGCGACGCCGTGAACGAGCCCGAGTTCGAACCGGCCGCCAGGACCCCGGAACCCCGCAGGCTCCTCACCGCCTACACCTGCTCACAGATCGTCCTCGACGAGATCCGGCGCTCCTGGTCGGGCCGGCCCGTCCTGGAACGGGTCTACACCTCACACGAGTTGCTCCTGCTGCCCTACGAGCGGCCGCTGGTGCGCAAGGGCGCCCACGGTACGTACAGCGGCTCCGCCCACTTCGGGTGGATCGGCGAGCGCACGCGCCGGGAGGACGGCGCGCACGTCGCCCTCGCCCAGGCCGTGCACAACCCCGTCGGCGTCAAACTGGGGCCGACGGTCTCGCCGGAGGACGCGGTCGCCCTGAGCCGCTCGCTGAACCCGGAGGGCGTACCGGGGCGGCTGACGTTCATCGTGCGCTTCGGCGCGAAGGAGGTGGACGAGCTCCTGCCGCCGGTCGTCCGGGCGGTCGCCCGCCACGGCGCACCGGTCGTCTGGCTCTGCGACCCCATGCATGGCAACGGGCTGAAGCTGGCCGGCCACAAGACCCGGCTGATCGAGCCGATGCGAGCCGAGACCGCCTCCTTCGTCCGGGCGCTGCGGGAGCACGGCCAGTGGCCCGCGGGTCTCCACCTGGAGCTGACCCCGGACCCGGTCACCGAATGCGTGTCGGAGCGGGACCGGCCGCCGCGGTTCACGGACTACCGGTCCACCTGCGACCCCCGGCTGAACCCCGAGCAGTCGGCGGACATGGTCACGCATTTCCTGTCCCTGCTCTGACCGGTGCACGTGCCTGCCGCGCGAACGGCCGGTGGCCCGCCCCCACGAGAGGGACGGGCCACCGGAAGACGGGAGCGAGGATCAGGAACGGGCCTCCACCGGGCGCCCGGTGGGCGGGTTCTCCGTGGCGCCGGCGGCGCTCTTGCCGGCGGTGATGCCGACGGCCCGGGCCACGCCCGCCAGGACGAGCGCGGTGGCGACGAGCACGGCGCTCACCACCAGCGGCGAGCGGTATCCGAGGTCGGCGCCCAGGGCGAGACCACCCAGGGCGGGCCCGGCGGCGGCGCCGACGTTCAGCGCGGCGGTGGCGAAGCCGCCGGCCAGCGTGGGGGCGTCCGAAGCCGTGTAGAGGGCCTGCGCGATCAGCGTGGAGCCCACGCCGAACGAGAGCGCGCCCTGGACGAAGACGAGGACGAGCGCCACGACCGGGTTCCCGGCCGTGACGGCGAACACCAGCCAGCCCGCGAGGAGGATCGCACCACCGACGGCGAGGACCTGGCCGGGACGGGTGTCCGCGAGCCGGCCGCCCACGTTGACCCCGACGAAGGACCCGATGCCGAACAGTGCGAGCGTGGCGGGCACCCAACCGGAGCTCAGCTCCGTCACGTTGGTGATGACCGGCGCGAGGTACGTGAACGAGCAGAACGTCGCTCCGTTGACCAGCGCCCCGAGCAGCAGCGTCACGCCGAGCCGGGGCGTGCGGAGCGCCCGCAGCTCGTGGCGGACGCTGGGCGCCGCCGGGTCGACGGGCGTCGCCGGAACGGACCACAGCACCGCGAAGACCGCGGGGGCGGAGATGATCGCGACCCCCCAGAACGCCGAGCGCCAGCCCCAGACCTCGCTGAGGACGGCGCCGAGCGGGACACCGGCGATGCAGGCGAGGGTGACGCCGCTGAGCAGGATCGACGTCGCCCGGCCCTTGGCCTGGGGCCCGGCCATGCTCGCCGCGGTCGCGAGGCCGACGGCGAGGAAGCCCGCGTTGGCGAGTGCGGCGATCACCCGCGTGACGAAGAGGACTTCGAAGCTGTGGGTGAGGGCGCCGACGACATGCGCGAGGAGGAACGTGATGAGGAACGCGAGCAGCGCCCTGCGGCGCGGCCAGCGCAGGCTCAGCATCGCGACCAGCGGCGCGCCGACGATCATTCCGACGGCGAAGGCCGAGGTGAGTGAGCCGACGGCCGGGAGGGAGACGCCGAAGTCGGCGGCCATGTCCTCGACGAGGCCGGACAGCATGAATTCCGACGTTCCCTGGGCGAATACGGCCAGCCCGAGAACGTAGATGGCGAATGGCATGAAGGAGCTCCAACTACATCGCAGAAAGGGGAGACGCGACGCATGGACGAAAAGCCGTGCGTGGCGTGGGAGACGTCCCGGAGAGAGCTCCGGACGTGATCCCGCGATGCGGTTGATCCGTGGCGAATGCGCGACGCGCTGCTCGGCGGCAGAGGCCGGGGAAAGCAGGGTCGTCAGAGGGTTACGCGATCAGCCACCGGATCACCGGTGGCTCGCTTCTTTCCGCCTCAGGACTCGACATACCTCTCAACATAGCAACGCCCGGAACGCCGTGTCTAACGACTTGGACACCCCCGGCGCGGAGAAGGAGTGTTCATGACGACCCACCAGACAGCCATGATCATGATGGGGCTGGCGGCGGTCCTCGCCCTGGCGCACGTGCTCGGGCGCCTCGCGCGGCGATGCGGCCAGCCGGCCGTCCTCGGCGAGATCCTCGCCGGCGTCCTGCTCGGTCCGACGCTGTTCCACGGCGCCCTCTCGGACGCGGTCTTCCCGACGGACGTCCGGCCGATGCTCAGCACGCTCGGCAACCTCGGCGTCGCGCTGTTCATGTTCCTCGTCGGCCTCGAACTGGACCACCGGCTGCTGCGCGGGAACAAGCGCGCCGCGGTCGGGGTGTCCGTGGGCTCGATCGTCTGCTCGTTCGGACTCGGCGCGGTGCTCGCGGTCTGGCTGTGGAACGGCCACGCGGTCGGCGACCGGCTCGGCTTCGTGCTGTTCCTCGGCGCGGCCATGTCCATCACGGCCTTCCCGGTGCTGGCCCGCATCCTCACCGACCGGGGCATCCAGCACACCCGGGTCGGCGCGCTGGCGATGGCGAGCGCGGCCGCCGGGGACGTCGTCGCCTGGCTGCTGCTCGCGGCCGTCCTCGCCTTCACCGGGAGCCAGAGCTCCTGGCAGGTGCTCCTCGTCCTGCCGTACGCCGTGGTCATGATCGCGGTGGTACGGCCGCTCCTCGGCAGGTTCCTGGCCGCCCGCGAGCCGGGCGGAACCGGGGCCGGCGGGCGAGGGCCGGGGGCCGGGGTGCTCGGGGTCCTGACCGTGCTGCTGCTCGTCTCCGGCGCGCTGAGCGAGTGGTTCGGGCTGCACTTCATCTTCGGCGCGTTCCTGGCGGGCGCGATCGTGCCGCGGCAGGGCACGGAGCGACTGCGCGCGGCCGTCGCCGACCGGTTCGAGACGGTCACCTGGATGCTGCTGCCCGCGTACTTCACGGTCGCCGGTCTCAAGGTGGACCTGAGCACGGTGGACGCGGGCGGACTCGGCGAGCTCGGCCTGATCCTTCTCGTGGCGATCGGCGGCAAGTTCGGTGGCGCCTACCTGGGGGCGCGGGCCGCGGGCAGGCCCGGACGGTCCGCGACGACGCTGGGCATCCTCATGAACACCCGCGGACTCACCGAACTCATCATCCTCGGCGTCGGGCTGCAACTGGGGCTGCTCGACACGGACCTGTACTCCCTCATGGTCGTCATGGCCCTCGTGACCACCGCCATGACCACGCCCCTGCTGCGCTGGGCCTACCCGCGCCAGATGGTCGACGCGGATCTGCGGGAGCTGGCCGCGGAGTGGGAGGCGGCGGTGCCGCACCCGCAGACCGCAGGGCAGGCGGGCGGGAAGCCGTCGGGGGCGAAGCGATGACGCCCACGCTCCTGACCGGGCTCGTACCCGAAGCGGCGCTGACCGCCGAGGAGTTCGGCGACGTCCCGGACGCCTGGATCTTCCCGGAGGAGGCGGCCGTGCTCAGCCGGGCCGGGGACCGTAGGCGCCGGGAGTTCGCCACCGTACGGCACTGCGCGCGGCTCGCCCTGACCTCCCTCGGCCGGCCCGCCGGACCGATGGTGCCGGGGGAGCGGGGCGCGCCGAGCTGGCCGGAGGGCGTGGTGGGTTCGATGACCCACTGCGACGGCTACCGCGCCGCCGCCGTGGCCCGCCGGATCGACGTCGCCGCCCTGGGCATCGACGCCGAACCCCACGCGCCGCTGCCGCCGGGCCTGCTCCGGCGGATCGCGTCCCCCGCCGAGCGTGCCCACCTGACGGAGCTGTCCCGCGCCCTGCCGATGCTCCACTGGGACCGGCTGTTCTTCAGCGCCAAGGAGTCGGTGTACAAGGCGTGGTTCCCGCTGACCGGGACCTGGCTGGACTTCCGCGAGGCGGAGCTGGTCATCGACCCGTACCGGCAGACCTTCCGCGCCCGCCTCCTGCGCACCGGACGCGATGACGAGGGATGGCCGCTCCACACCCTGCACGGGCGGTGGCGGGTCGGCCGCCGGCTCGTCGTCACCGCCGTCGCCCACCGGGTGGCGGCCGCCACCCTGGGAAGCGCCGGAGCCCTGGGAAGGGCAGGCGCCGCCACCGGGTCCGGCCGGAACTAGTCGGTCAGGGACTCCTCGGCGCACCGCAGCTCCTGGGCCATCCCCTTGAGGTCGTCGGCGCAGGCGGACAGGATGTCGGCCACCGCGCTCCGGCCGTGCAGGGGGATGGTGGGGGCGAGGCGCTTCCACTCCTCGGTGGTCCGCAGCTGCGCGTGCAGCCGCTGCAGGACGAGCCGACCGCTCTCGCTGAGCCGGAGCGAGGGGTCGTTGCGGAGCCCGTCGAAGAGGGTGATGCGGCGGGCGAGATCGGGCGCGCCCCGTGGGCCCGTACGGTCCTCGTCCGGCGCGGGCGGCGTGGCGGCGCCGGGGCCGGCCGGCCGCCCCTCGGCCAGCCGGTGGCGCACGTCACGGGCGGTGCCCACGGAGATCCCGGCCTGCCGGGCGATCTCCCGCAGCGAGGCCGCGGGATTCTGCCGGATCACCTCGGCCGCCACCCGGCGGCCCTCCGCCGTGGTGGACGGACGGACCCGGCCGTCCCGTCCGACCCGCGCCTCCGGTCGCGCGTCCGGGTCGGCGATGTCCCGGCGCAACGCGCCCACGCCGGTGGCGCTCCAGCCGGTCCGCTCGGCGATGCTGCGGTCGGACCAGTGGGGGTGCGTACGTAATATCCGCAGCGCCGCCTGCTTCCGCTCGTTGCTGGAGAGCGGGAGCCCGTGCCGCGTGTTGGACTCGACGGCGAGCAGGAAGGCCGCCTGCTCGTCCCCCTCGAACCAGCGCGCGCCGATGGTGTGCATGTTGCGCAGCTGGGCCGCCCGCACCCGGTGCATGCCGTCGATGACCCGCAGGGTCGCCCGGTGCACGAGGATCGGCGGGAACTCCGTCTCGCTCTCCGCGAGCGCCCTCACGTGTGCCTGGTCGAGCGCGAAGCGTGGCGAGTCGGCCGGCAGCAGGGTGTGGATGTCGATGTCAAAGGTCGACGCCTGTCGTAGATCCGAAATCGTGGACATCAATGCCTCCAGGAACGCACGTCATCGATGACAGGAAAGGGTGGACGGCTCCGCCGCCGCGGGCGCGACGGAGCGGCGCGCGAAGGCGGGGCGGCGGCGCGGGAGAGGAACCACCGCGGGTGAGCGCGCGGAGATCACGGGGGAGGGTGAGGGGTGTGAGGGTGGGGGGTGTGGGGGTGGGGGATGAGTGGGGATGCGGGGCCGGGGTGACGGCCGCGGGTCAGTACACGGTGCGTGGGTACGGAGCGGTACGGGGGACGGCGTCGGCCGCGATGCCGGGGAAGCCGGCTCTCCGCATGGCCACCGCGCCCCGTGGGCGGGCCGGCCTCCCACGGTCGGCGCTCGACCGGTGCACCCACCGGTCCTGCGTGTCACGCGGCTGCACCATGCGATCGCGATCCTTTCGAGGGATGGGCGACGCCTCGTCGGCGACCGTAGCCGAAATGTGACGCTAAGCCAGCGCATGATCAGGCGTCAACGTGTCCGCTGACGTGGACGGCCCTGTCCGCCCCGGCACGTGTCCTGAATCGTTCTTGTCCGCTCCTGCGGACGGGGATACGAATGGCCTGAGCCCTCTGCAGGGTCTTCGGGAGGGATGGTTCGCATGGCTGGGGAACCGGCGCACGACGACGGAGTACGCCCGCTGCTACGGAAGTTCGACCAGCGGCTCACCGAACTGATCCACGCCGTCTACCCCGACGAGCAGCAGCGCCCCGGATACGCCCGCCTCGCCCGGGAGATCAGCACGGTGACCGGCGGCTCCATCTCGGGGACGTACCTGTGGGAACTCGCCACGGGCAAGAAGCGCAACATCACCCTCGAACAGCTCGACGTCCTCGCCCAGTTCTTCGGGGTGCCCCCCGAGTACTTCCTCAACGAGGAGGTGTCGCAGCGGGTGCAGGCGCAGCTGGCGCTCGCCACCGCCCTGCGGGACGCCAAGGTGCGCAGTCTGGCGATGCGCGCCTCGGGGCTCTCGCCCGCGAGCCTCGACTCCCTGCTGACCATCGTGAACGAGACGAGGAAAGTGCAGAACCTGCCCGAGGTCGGCCCCCAGGGGACGGAGGACGCCCTGTTACCCGAGAACGAGGAGCGGTAGGTGCTGCGATCCCTGACCCTGCATCGGCGCTGCCGGAAGCTCGCCGAAGCGGTGCGGCTCCCCCAGCCGTTCTCCATCGCGAGCTTCCGCGACCACGTCGCGGAGCAGCGGGGACGGCCGCTGCACCTCCACCCGTTACCGCTCGAAGCCGCGTCGGCCGGCGCCTGCGGCGTCTGGCTCGCGACGGCCGCCGACGACCACATCTTCTACGAGCAGCACACCTCGGCGCTCCACCAGGAACACATCGTGCTCCACGAGTTCGGCCACATGCTCTTCGACCACCGCCCGGCCGCGGACCGGCCGGACGAGGACGACGCCCTGCGCGCGGTCCTGCCGGACCTCGATCCGCGGCTGATCGGCCGCCTCTTCGGGCGCACCAACTACTCCACCCTCCAGGAGCGCGAGGCCGAGCTGCTCGCGAGCCTGCTGCGCACCGGGGCGGACCTGCCGCCGCGACGCGCGCCACACGGCCCGCTCGCCAGCCTGAGCGCCGCCCTCGGGGTAGAGAACCCCGGGTGCTGAGCTCCAGTCTGACCGCGTTCGGCACGTGGCTCGCGTACCCCGGCTGTCTCTGCATCTGCCTCGCCGCACTCCTGCGCGCGGCGCCGTCCCTGCGCTCCGCCGACCGGCGCGGGCTCTGGCTCGCGGTGGCCACGGCGGGCGTGGCGATGGTGCTCGACCTGCCCGTCGTCACCGCGACGGCGAGGGAACTCACCGGCACCGGCCACGCCGTCGACCTGGTGCGGAACCTCACCGGGGTCGTCTCGGCGGGCGCCGTCCTGTTCTTCGTCTCCGCCCCCGCCGGGAGCCGCCTGTTACGAGTCGGCCTCTTCGGCGCCACCGGCACGGTCATGGTCGTCCTGACGGTCCTCGACCTCAACGCCCCGGCGCATCCCTCCCACTCGGTGTTCGCCGCCGGCGGCCCGACGCCGTCCTTCGCCTACTGGCTGACTCTCATCGGCACCCACATGGTGGCCAACACTGTCTGTCTGACCATCTGTTGCTGGTACGGCCTGCGCACCGACGACCGGCTCCTGGCCACCGCCCTCTGGCTCTTCGCCGCGGGCACCGCGTTCGCCGGGCTGTTCTGGACCGGCCGGCTGCTGCGCCTCGTCCTCCACGCGGAATGGGTCGGGCCGTACCTCCCGCTCATGATCAACCTGCACGCGGTGCTGCGCGCGACGGCCATCCTCGTCCCGAGCGGCGTCGCGCTGGCCCGCGCCGTGACCGACGCCCGTACCGTGTGGCGTCTCTGGCCCCTCTGGCACGCGCTGGTGGGCGCCGTCCCCCATGTCGTCCTGACCGGACGCCGCATGAGACTGCTCGAACTCCTCTGGCCGCCGATCCCGCGGAGACTGCTGGCCTACCGCAAGCTCATCGAGATCCGGGACGCGATGCTGGAGCTCGACCACTACGTGCCGCCCGGGCTCGCGCTGCTGGCCCGCGACCACGTCCGGCCGCACGGTCTCACTCCCGCCCAGACCGACGCGGCGGTCCTGGCCTGTGTGATGAAGGAGGCCCGCCGGGCGAAGCTCGCGGGCGTCCCGCGGTGCGCCATGGAAGCAGAATCGTTTCCTCGCGGAGTGGCCCCCCTCGTCCTCACCCGCCAGGAACACCCGACGACCCTCACGGCCGAGAAGACCCACCTGATCGACCTGGCCCGCGCCTACACCTCACCCCCGGCCCGCTCCTTCGCCCCCGCCGCGGACCGTGCGGCGCGTGCCCGTACCGCACGACTACGGCAACGGTGACGACGCGGTGATCAGCTTCAATCCCAGCGGTACCACCGGTGAATTCGGCAACCGCCAGGAAGTCCGGACCGGCGAAGCCGGACGCTTCTGGCGCGAGAACATGAAGACCAGTGGTGGGGGCGGGCGTGTGGCCCGTACCGGCGTAGAAGTACGCACTGCTATGGGTTGCGGAGTTGGCGATCAGGTCGGGGCGTCCGTCGCGGTTGGCGTCACCCACACCCACGATGTCGCTGTACGTGCTCCAGCCGCTGCCGATTCTCGTGCGGCTTCGACGTACGGGTGACGGTGAAGGTACCGGACTCCTTGAGCGTCGGGCCAATGCCGCTGAGCGGCATGGCCGTGATCTCCCACGTGTAGTCACCGTTGTAGGCGCTGCGGTCGGGCCTCCAGGCCCCCGGATCGCCGAGGTCCCCGTTCCAGTCGTAGCTGTGTGGGCCCTTCCGCGTCATCCCCTACTTCGCGGACGCACACGTCCTGGTGGGGCGTGTCCCGCCTCCCCGGTGGGAGATGAGTGGGAGACAATCATGGTGTGGTGCTGCAATCAGGCGCTAGGAAATGCTAGGTAGCGCTACCTGTGCCGCCCGGGTTCAGCCGCCTGACTCGCCCGCGTGCGGGCTGAGGACGTCGGTGCCCACCAGGATGAACAGCAGGATGCCGAGCAGGATGCGGTAGATCACGAACGGCATGAAGGACTTCGTGGTGATGAACTTCATGAACCAGGCGATCACCGCGTAACCCACGACGAAGGCGATGATCGTGGCGAAGATCGTCGGGCCCCAGGAGACGTGCCCCTCGCCCGCGTCCTTCAGCTCGAACACGCCGGAGGCGAGGACCGCGGGGATCGCGAGGAGGAAGGAGTAACGGGCGGCCGCCTCGCGGGTGTAGCCCATGAGCAGGCCGCCGGAGATCGTCGCGCCCGAGCGGGAGACACCGGGAATGAGCGCCATCGCCTGGCAGAGGCCGAAGATCAGGCCGTCCTTCACGCCGAGTTCCTTGAGCGTCTTGCGCTCGCGGACGACCCGGTGGCGACCGCCGATCTCGTCGCGGGCGGCAAGCCGGTCCGCGATGCCGAGGACGACGCCCATGACGATCAGTGTGGTGGCGATCAGCCGCAGGTCGCGGAACGGGCCCTCGATCTGGTCCTTGAACGTGACGCCGAGGACTCCGATCGGGATCGACCCCACGATCACCAGCCAGCCCATCTGGGCGTCGTGGTCGGAGCGCATCGCCTTGTTCGTGAGGGAGCGGAACCAGGCCGAGACGATCCGGGCGATGTCCTTGCGGAAGTAGATCAGGACCGCGGTCTCCGTGCCGATCTGGGTGATCGCGGTGAAGGCCGCACCCGGGTCGTGCCAGCCGGCGAACGCCGCGGTGAGGCGGAGGTGCGCGCTGGAGGAGATGGGAAGGAACTCCGTCAGCCCCTGGACGAGCCCGAGGATGAACGATTCGAACCAACTCATGGGGCTAGGGCCGTCCCGTTATGTACGTGTGCGGTCAGAAGGTCGTGCGCAGCGTACCGTCCCAAGATGACGAGCCCGTGCTCAGGCCTCCTGAGGGTCTGTCGGCCCGGCCGTCGTCCATCCCGGGGCCCGGACACGGGCGCTCAGGGTCTCGCGGACGGCCTCGCCGCCGCAGTGGGCGCAGACGAGCCGGGGGCTGAGGACCTCGCCGCACTCGTGCTCCAGGACCACGGGACCGGCGTCGGCGTTGAGGTGGCGGTCGCCCCAGGCCATCAGGGTCACGAGGACTGGCTGGAGCTCCTCGCCGGCGGCCGTGTTCCGGTACTCGAAGCGCCGTGGACGTTCGCTGTACGGCACCTTCTCCAGGATTCCGGCCTCGACGAGCCGCTTGAGGCGGGCGGTGAGGATGTCGCGGGGAGCGCCGGTGTTGCGGGCGATCCGGTCGAAGCGGTGCACCCCGAGCGACACCTCGCGGAGCACGAGGAGGGCGTACTTCTCGCCGACGAGCGCGAGGGTGTCGGCGATCGAGCAGGGGCGGGGGGAGGCCTTCATCGCTCCAGCGTAGGGCAGCATCCGAGAAGTAGGTTTGAAAACCCAACCCACTCGGATATGTTACCGACGAGTGTCGGTCCACTTCTCCAACTCAGGAGCCTTGTCATGCGCGACGCCGTCATCGTCGAAGCCGTCCGGACCCCGATAGGAAAGGGCAAGGCGGGCGGAGCCCTGTCCCACGTCCACCCGGTCGCCCTCCTCTCCCACACCCTGCGCGCCCTCGTCGAACGAAGCGGCATCGACCCCGCCCTCGTCGACGACGTGATCGGCGGCACCGTCGACCAGGTCGGCGAGCAGGCCATGAACACCACCCGCTACGCCTGGCTCGGCGCCGGATTCCCCGAGTCCGTTCCCGCCACCACCGTCGACCGGCAGTGCGGCTCCTCCCAGCAGGCCGTCCACTTCGCCGCTCAGGGTGTCCTCTCCGGGGCGTACGACATCGCCGTCGCCTGCGGAGTCGAGTCCATGAGCCGGGTCCCCATGTGGTCCAACGTGCCGCCCGGTGCCGACCCCTTCGGCCCCGGCGTCGCCGAGCGCTACCCCGAGGGCCTCGTCCCGCAGGGCGTCAGCGCCGAACTCATCGCCGCCAAGTGGTCGATCGACCGCGAGGCCATGGACGCCTTCGCCACCGCCTCGCACGCCAAGGCGGCCCGCGCCTGGGCGGCCGGACTCTTCGACGCCGAGGTCGCCCCGTACGAGGACGTCCGCCGCGACGAGTCCGTACGCCCCGCCACAAGCCCCGAGGTCCTCGCCGGGCTCAGGCCCTCCTTCGAGGACCCCGCCTTCGCCGCCCGCTTCCCGCAGATCGACTGGTCCGTCACCGCCGGCAACAGCAGCCCCGTCAACGACGGCGCGTCCGCCGTCCTCGTCATGGCCGCCGACACCGCCAGGAGCCTCGGCCTGCGGCCCCTCGCCCGGCTGCACAGCTTCGCCGTCACCGGCTCCGACCCGCTGCTCATGCTCACCGGCGTCATCCCGGCCACCGAGAAGGTCCTGCGCCGCGCGGGCCTCTCGCTCGCCGACATCGACCTCTTCGAGATCAACGAGGCCTTCGCGAGCGTCGTCCTGGCCTGGCAGCGGGAGACCGGCGCCGACCCGGCCAAGGTCAACGTCCACGGCGGCGCCCTCGCCCTCGGCCACCCCCTCGGCGCCAGCGGCACCCGCCTCACCACGACCCTCGTCCACGCCCTGCGCGCCAGGGGCGGCCGCTACGGTCTGCAGGCGATGTGCGAGGCGGGCGGCCTCGCGAACGCGATGATCGTCGAGGCGCTCTAGGGCCTGTTCAGCGGATACCGGCCACCGGCTCCGGCTCCGGCTTCGGCGTGTCCGCCGGGGCGGGAGCCGCGGCCGGGGCCCGCAGGCCGTGCCGCTTGCGCCAGGCGACCACGGCGGCGGCCAGGCCCGACAGGACGATGAACCCCGCGGAGAAGAGGAAGGCGGGCGAACCCGGCGAACCGGCCTGGGCGCCCGCCACGACGTACGCCGCCGTGTTGGGCACCGAGCCGAGCGCCGTCGCCAGGAGGAACGGCGCGTACCCCATGCGGGAGACCGCGGCGCAGTAGTTGGCCGCGGCGAACGGCACCCCCGGGAACAGCCGGATCGCCAGCATCGAACGGAACCCGTGCCGGCTCAGCTGCCCGTCCGCCGCCGTCAGCCAGCGGCCCCGCAACAGCGGCCGCAGCGCGTCCTGCCCCAGGAACCGGCCGAGGGTGAACGCGATCCCGGCGCCCAGCACCGTCCCCGCGAGCGCCGCCGGCAGACCCGCGGCCGAACCGAACAGCGCGCCCGCCGCGAGATTGAGCACCGGCCGCGGTACGAACGCCGCCGTGCACACCCCGTACGCGAGGCCGAAGAGCAGCACAGCCCCCGCGCCGCTCGTCCGCGGCGGCCAGCCCGAGGCGAGGAGCCGCTGCGGCTCGTACAGCACCACGAGGGACGCCGCCGTGAGCAGCAGCAGGAGGAGCAGGGAGAGCCGTGCGCGGGGCGAGAGCAGGGCGTGGGAGCAGCGGACGGCGAAGGAGCCCGGCGGCCGGGGCGCGGGAGCGAGCATTCGGGGAGAGTAACGGACGCGTCCGTATGATCGCCGTAATGCGCGTCATGTCCGTCCGCCGGGGGACGGGCGACCGGTCGGCCACCGGGGGCGGTGATGAGGCCGCCTGCCGGTCCGCAGCCGGCCCGGCCCCCAGTCCACAGCCGACCCCTCCGGACCGGGCCCTCCGGGGGAGGCCCCTCCGGTCCGGGCCCCTCCGGTCCGGGCCTCCCGGGACGAGGCCCCTCCGGTCCGGGCCCCTCCGGTCCGGGCCTCCCGGGACGAGGCCCCTCCGGTCCGGGGCCCCGGATCACCCGATTCCCGGCCAGAACGCCCCACGACAGGGAGGCCCCCATGACCGACACCGTGCCGCCACGCGGCGGCGCCGCGCTCGCCGGGGACGTCCCCGACAGTGCCCTCGCCGACACCGTCCTCGACCGGCTCACCACGGTCTACCCGGCGGCGGGCAACCCCTTCCGGGCGCAGGAGATGGTCGCGTACATGAAGGGCGTCGCCCCCTTCCTCGGCGTACGCACCCCCGAGCGCCGGGCCCTGTCCCGTACCGTCCTCGACGGCGTCCCCCGCCCCGACGAGACCGACTGCGCCGCCGTCGCGCTGCGCTGTTTCGCCCTCCCCGAGCGGGAGTACCACTACTTCGCCGTCGACTACCTCCGCCGCCATGTGAGGCGCTGCTCCTCCGGCTTCCTGCCCGTCGCCCGCCGGCTCGTCACCACCGTTCCGTGGTGGGACACCGTCGACCACCTCGCCGCCCACGTCGTCGGCGGCCTCGTCGCGGCCGATCCGCCCCTCGGTGCCCGCATGGACGAGTGGATCGAGGACGACGACCCGTGGGTGGCCCGCACCGCCCTCCTCCACCAGCTCCGCTTCAAGGCGGCCACGGACGCCGACCGGCTCTTCGCCCACCGCCTGCGCCGCGCCCCCGACACCGACTTCTTCCTCCGCAAGGCCATCGGCTGGGCCCTCCGCGAGTACGCCAAGACCGCCCCCGGCGAGGTACGCGCCTTCGTCACCACGAACACCACCCGGCTCTCCCCCCTCTCCGTCCGCGAGGCCCTGAAGCACCTCTGAGTCACCCCGGCCGCACGGTCTCCCAACTGCTGGGCCAGACTGGGCACATGACGCGTGGTGAGAGGCGGACGGCCCTGGTGCTCGGCGCGGGCGGGCTCGTCGGTGCGGCGTGGGAGGCCGGGGTCCTCCGGGGCCTCGCCGAGGCCGGGACCGATCTGTCCCGCGCCGACCTGATCGTCGGCAGCTCCGCCGGTGCGGTCGTCGGGGCCCAGCTCGCCTCCGGCACGCTCACCGTGGAGGAGCTGTACGAACGGCAGCTGAACGGGACGGCCCCCGAGCCCGCCGCCCGCCTCGGGATCCCCACGGTGCTGCGGTACGCCGTCGCCGTCCTCACCTCCCGCACCCCCGAGGCGTACGGGCGGAAGGTCGGGCGGCTCGCCCTCACGGCCCGGACCGTCGACGAGGCGGCCCGCCGCGAGACCGTGGCCCGGCGGCTCGACCCCGTCACCGGCTGGCCCGGACGGCGGCTGCTGGTCACCGCTGTCGACGCCGTGAGCGGAGAACTCCACGCGTACGACGCCGACAGCGGGATTGCGCTGGCCGACGCCGTCACCGCGAGCTGCGCGGTCCCGGGCCTCTGGCCGCCGGCGACGATCGGCGGCCGCCGGTGGATCGACGGCGGGATCCACTCCACGGCCAATGCCCACCTCGCCGCCGGATACGACCGCGTGGTCGTCATCGCCCCCGACGGGCGAGGCAACAAGGTCGTGCTCTCCCCGTCCCGGCAGGGCGCCGACCTCGCGGAGGCGGGCACGCGCGTCGAGGTGATCACCGCCGACGCGGATGCCCGCAAGGCCTTCGGGCGCAACGCGCTGGACCCGGCCCACCGGGCGTCCGCGGCCCGCGCCGGCCACACCCAGGCGGCCAGGCACGCGGAGGCGGTCGCCGCGGTGTGGACGGGCTGAGCGGCCGCATCACCGCCCGGCGCAAGCGGACCGGCCAGGCCCGCCGCACCCCCCCCCGGCAGGACCGGGTCCGACCCTCCGCACCACCCGCCCCGGCACCACGAGCACAATGAGAACGTGAACGAGCACATCCCCGTCATCCGCGAGGTCGACCAGGGCACCGCGCGCCTCATGCCCGACGTGGACCGGGAGCGGGCCTGGCTCCTGACCGTCGACGGTGCACCCCAGTCGTACGTCGACCTCGACGACCCGGCGTACCTGGAGTTCGAGTACGCGCTCCGCCTCGCCCACGTCGTCGACGGCGCCGCCTCCGAGGGCGAACCGCTCGACGTCCTCCACCTGGGCGGCGGGGGGCTCTCCCTGCCCCGGTACGTCGCCGCCACCCGGCCCGGCTCGCGTCAGGACGTGGTCGAGGCGGACCGCGGACTGCTCGCCCTGGTCGCGGAACACCTGCCGCTGCCCCCGGACTCCGGGATCGCCGTGCACGCCGCCGACGCCAGACGATGGCTGGAGGCGGCGCCCGCCGCCTCGGCCGACCTGGTCGTCGGTGACGTCTTCGGGGGCTCGCGCGTCCCCGCCCACCTCACGTCCGTCGAGTACGCGCGCGAGGTCCGGCGCGTCCTGCGACCCGACGGGCTCTACGCCGCCAACCTGGCCGACGGGGCCCCCTTCGCCTTCCTCCGCTCCCAGCTGGCCACCTTCGCGGCCGTCTTCCCGGAGCTGGCGCTGGTCGCCGAACCGGCCGTACTGCGCGGCCGCCGCTTCGGGAACGCGGTCCTGGTCGCCTCCGGCCGGGAGATCGACACCGCCCGCCTCGCCCGGCGTACCGCGGCGGACGCCTTCCCCGCGCGCGTGGAGCACGGGGAGACGCTCGGCCGGTTCACCGGAGACGCGGAACCGGTCCGCGACTCCGGGGCCGTCCCCTCACCCGTCCCGCCGGACGGCGCCTTCGGCATCGGCTGAGGCGGCGAGGGCGGGGACAGTCGCGGCCAGGGACGACGGCGCCGTTGCCGGCGGGGACGCGATCTCCTTCACGTGCGGACGCCGGGTCAGGTTCCGTACGTCAGGCACCAGCAGGACGAGCGCGGTGACGAGCACCATCAGTGCCGCCGCGCCCCACAGCGCCTCACTCCGGCCGAACGCGCTCTCCGCCGGGCCGGCGAGCGCCGTGGTCAGCGGCAGCAGGGCCGTCGAGCCGAACCAGTCGTAGGCCGAGACCCGTGACAACTTCTCCTCCGGGATCTCCTGGTGCATGGCCGTCATCCAGGAGACGCCGAAGACCTCGATGGCCACACCGCTCACGAACATCGCGGCCGTCAGCCCCACCGCGTCGAGGGGCACGGCGAGCGCCGCTGACGGCAGCGCGATCGGGAACACGCACAGCGTCCCCACGAACAGCATCCGGCGCGGCTTCCACCGGGCCATCAAGACGGCGCCCGCGAGCGTTCCCACGCCGTACGCGGCGAGCGCGATGCCCCAGGGCCGCGCGCCGCCCAGTTCGGCCCGGGCGACCAGCGGCCCGTACACCGACTCGACCGCCCCGATCAGACCCACCACGACGGAGAACTGGGCGACGATCGACCACAGCCAGGGCCGGCCGATGAACTCGTGCCAGCCCTCCCGCAGATCGGCGAAGAGGCCTTCGCCCGGGGCGCGTTCGGGAATGCCGCTGACGTCGAGGAAGGCGCGAAGGCCGCCCGCGACGGCGAAGGCGACCGCGTCGATCAGCAGCACCCAGCCGGGTCCGACGAAGGCGACGAGGGCGCCGCCGAGGGCGGCTCCGCCGATGGTCGCGCTGTGCATGGCCATCCGGTAGACGGCGAAGGCGCGGCTCGCCTGCTCGCCGGTGACGCTGGCCATCAGCATGCCCTCGGCGGCCGGGTTGAAGAAGGCCTGGCCGGTGCCGCAGAGCGCGGTGAGCACCATCATCTGCCAGATCTGGGCGTCGCCGGTGAGCACGAGGGCGGCGAAGAGGGCCTGCGAGACGCAGTTGAGGACGTTGGCGGCGACCATCACCCGGTGCCGGGGCACCCGGTCGGCTATGGCGCCGCCGATGAGGAGGAAGAGGACGAGCGGCAGGAAGCGGGCCATCGCCACGAGTCCCACGTCGCCCGCGTCGCCCCCGGACTCGAAGACCGCCCAGGTCGTGGCGATCAGGGCCCCGTGCGTACCGAGGTTCGTCACGATGGTGGCTGCGGTGAGGAGGACGTAGTTGCGGCCGGCCCACTCGGGGCGGCGGGAACCCAGCGGGATGCGGCGGGTGGGGGCGGGACTGTTCACCCCGGGACTATCCCTGTCGGCCCGCCCGGATGCCAACCCGATATCCGGACGCCCCGCCCCGGCGACGGCTCGGCCGGCCGGTCGTGCGCGTTCCGTCGTGCCCCCGGCCCCGCCCCCGGCGCGCGTGCATCGCGCGCCTGGGCCGGGGCCGGACGAGTCAGGACGGGTTCAGGACCCGCCGGCCGGGACCGTCAGGTCGCCGGCGCGAGGCGGACCGTCGAGAGGATCTGACGGATCGTGGCGTCCGGCAGTTCGCCCGCGACGTTGTCGGCCGCGTAGAGCACCCAGGTCGAGAAGTCGCCCGCGGTGTTCTTGAAGGTGAAGGCGATCGACTTGCCGTCCGACTCGCACTTGTTGCGCTTCTTGACGCCCGAAGCCGTGGCGGTCGCCATGCTGCCGGTGAGCCCGGACGTCGTCTTGTACGGGACGGGCTTGGTGACCTTGACGGTGTTCTTGGGCATGTGCTGCGCGTAGCCGCCCCACACCCACGAGGCGGCCTCACCGCGCGCGGCCTCCCCGGTGTTCTTGGCGCCCTGGCCGCCCTTGGTGCCGACGGTGCTCAGGCCCCAGGTCTCGTTGGTGCCGTTCTTGTCGGTGTCGAACGTGCACCACTCGCTCTTGAAGCGCGCCGGCGAGCTCATCGTCACGAGCGGGCTGCCGTCGTTCTTCTTCTCGTCCTCGAAGGCGGTGATCGTCCCGGTCTTCAGCACCTCCCACTCGGGCGGTACGTCGAAGAGGGTGCCGTACTTCGGGTTGAAGACGACCTTCCAGCCCGGGATGGTCGGCTGCTGCCCGGCGCCGTCGCGCGGGTTGGCGAGGGTCGGGGGAGCGCTCGTCGGCTCCGCCGGGGTGGAGGCCGACACGGGCGGAGTCGTGCCGCCTGCGGTCGGCTGGTTCTCGTCGTCCTTGCCGAGCACCAGGTAACCGGTGACACCGGCCGCGACGACCACGGCGGTCGCGGCGACGATCGCCACCAGGGTCGTCTGCTTCTTCTTCCCGCCGTCGGGCCCACCGGGCACGCCGGGGCCCGGCACCGCGTACTGCTGCGGCACGGTCGGCTGCTGGTACGGATTCGGCTGGCCGTAACCGGGCTGGCCGTACCCCTGCTGCGGGTAGCCGGGCTGCGCGGGCGGCGGCTGTTGCGGGTAGCCCGGCTGCGTCGGCGGCTGCGGGTACCCGGGCTGGGCCGGCGGCTGCTGATACGGGTTCGGCTGCTGGTACCCCGACTGCTGGTAGGGGTTCGGATTCTGGTCCTGCGGGTTCTGCTCGCCCCCGGGCGGCTGCTGTCCTGGCCACATGGCCGCTAACCATAGAGGGGCACGGGGTCCCCCGACCACGCCCGCCCCCCCGTACCGGGGGACGCGGGGGATGGCCAAGGCTGCTACTCGTGGGTAACATCACGGTCCATGAGCGCAGACCAGATGACCGTCGGTGAGATGCTCGCCGCCACGGTCCCCATGGCCGGGACCCTGAACCTGGAGTTCCTGGAGACCACCGCCGAGCGCGCCGTCGTGCGCCTGCCGGACCAGCCCGCCTACCACAACCACGTCGGCGGCCCGCACGCCGGAGCGATGTTCACGCTCGCCGAGTCCGCGAGCGGCGCCATCGTGCTCGCGGCCTTCGGCGACCAGCTGAGCCGCGCGGTGCCGCTCGCCGTCAAGGCCGAGATCGGCTACAAGAAGCTCGCCATGGGGGTCGTGACGGCCACCGCCACCCTGGGGCGCCCCGCCGCGGAGGTCGTCGCCGAGCTCGACGCCGGACAGCGCCCGGAGTTCCCGGTGCGGATCGACATCACCCGCGAGGACGGCGCCGTGACCGGCGAGATGACCGTCGTGTGGACGCTCCGCCCGACGGCCTGATCCCGCCCGGACGCCCGGCCCCATTCCGTACGCCGCGCGCCGCCCCCGCACCCCCACCGGTGCGGGGGCGGCCGCGCTCCGGGCCGTCCGGTGCCGGACCGGGCACCCCGTCGCGACCGGGTAGGCTGCCCCGGCGTGCCCGCCGCGGCGCGCGCCGGCGCCAGGGCCCCCGACCACGGGCCGGCGCGGCGGTCAGTCGAAACGGGAGGAAGCCGCGTTGCACGTCCAGGAGTGGCTGGAGACGATCCCCGCGGTCGCCGTGTACGTCCTCGTGGGGGTGGTGATCGGGCTGGAGAGCCTCGGCATCCCGCTCCCCGGGGAGATCGTGCTCGTGAGCTCGGCGCTGCTCGCCTCGCAGCACGGCGACATCAACCCGTGGGTGCTCGGGGCCTGCGCCACCGCCGGAGCGATCATCGGCGACTCGATCGGCTACGCGATCGGCCGCAGGGGCGGCCGGCCGCTGCTCGCCTGGCTGGGCGGGAAGTTCCCCAAGCACTTCAGCGAGGCGAACATCGCCCTCGCCGAGCGCTCCTTCCAGAAGTGGGGCATGTGGGCGGTCTTCTTCGGCCGCTTCGTCGCCCTGCTCCGCATCTTCGCCGGGCCGCTCGCGGGCGTCCTGCACATGCCGTACTGGAAGTTCCTCATCGCCAACGTCTTCGGCGGCATCCTCTGGGCCGGCGGCACCACGGCCGTCATCTACTCGGTCGGGATCGTCGCCGAGGCGTGGCTGAAGCGCTTCTCGTGGCTCGGCCTCGTGCTCGCCGTCCTGATCGGTGTGGCCTCGATGCTGATCATCAAGAACCGCGCCAAGAAGGCCGCGGCGGAGCACGCGGAGGCCGCCGAGCCGGCTCCGGAGCCGGTCGCGGTGGCCGACTGACCCCTGGCCGTACGCGAAGGAGGGCGGCACCCGCCGACGGGTGCCGCCCTCCTCCGTGTCCGGGGCCGTACGGCTCGTTCCGCAGTCGTCGGTCCCCGGCCCCCAGCGGTCTCACTCCTCAGTCCTCGAAGGCCTCGGCGTGCGCCTTGGCCAGGTGCAGGTACATCTCGGCGTTGAGCCTGATGCCCGCCTTCTCCTCCTCGGTCAGCGGGCGGCGCACCTTGGCGGGGACTCCGGCGACGAGCGAGCCCGGCGGGATCTCCATCCCCTGGGGCACGAGCGCCTGCGCGGCGACGAGCGAGCCCGCGCCGATCCGCGCGCCGTTGAGGACGGTCGCCCCCATGCCGACGAGGACGTCGTCCTCGATGACACAGCCGTGCACGGTCGCGTTGTGACCGACCGTCACGCGGGCCCCGATCGAGACGGGGAAGCCGGGGTCGACATGGACCGTGCAGTTGTCTTGGACGTTGGCGTCCTCGCCGATCACGATGGGGCCGCAGTCCGCCCGCAGCACGGTGTGGTACCAGATGTTGGCGCCGGCGCCGAGCGTCACCTCGCCGAGGACCACGGAGGTGGGGGCGGTGAAGGCGGTCGGGTCGATCAGCGGCTCCTTGCCGCCCACACCCTTGATCAACGCCTCTGTCATGGTTCGCTCCTGATCGTCTGCCGTCGTGTCACGCCCGGGGGTGCCCCCGGGCGCACCCTATGCCGTGCTCATGACGGACATCACAGCGCACCGCGGTGATCAGGCACGACGGCGCGGACTACCGTGTCCGGGTGCCCAGGAACAGAAACACGTTCTCCTCCCTCGCCGCCTGGCGGCGCCGGGTCCTCGCCCGTGCCGTGCAGGGCGGCTGGAACTGGGTGCGGGAGGCCGGCTCCGTCACCGCCGAGCACCCGGGCAAGCTGCGCTTCCGCCGCCTCGGCGCGGGCACCCGGCTCGCCTTCCCACAGGGCACGGTCTTCGGCGAGCGGTGGATCGAGATCGGCGAGTGCTGCATCGTCGCCGAACAGGTCACGCTGACGGCGGGGATGCTGCCGGGCCTCGACCTCGGCACGGACACCGTTCTGACGCTCGGCGACGGGGTGGTCCTCGGCCGGGGCAGCCATGTGATCGCCGACGCGAAGGTGACCATCGGCTCGGACACGTACTGCGGCCCGTACGTCTACATCACCTCGACCAACCACAGCTATGACGACCCGGACGAGCCGGTCGGCCGCCAGTGGCCCCGCTCGGAGCCCGTGACCATCGGGCCCGGCTGCTGGCTCGGCACGGGCGCCGTGATCCTTCCCGGAGCCCGGCTCGGCCGGAACGTGGTCGTCGCGGCGGGCGCGGTGGTACGGGGCGAGGTGCCGGACCACTCGGTCGTGGCGGGCGCCCCGGCCAAGGTCGTCCGGGGCTGGGACCCGGAGAAGGGCTGGCAGCCCCCGCTGCGCACGCCGGCCCCGGTCCCGATCCCGGAACACGTCACCGCCGCGCAGCTGGAGGCCCTCGCGGTCTGGGAGGCCGGGCGTACGGGGAGCTCGGAAGCCGTCTCCTCGTAACGGCCCGGTACGCGCAGGGGGTGTCTTGTCGGTCAGGCCAGGCGTCGCGAGCCCGGCCTGACCGACAAGACACCCCCTAGCCGGTCGCGAGCAGGACCGTGCCCACCAGGGCGAGGCCCGCGCCCGCCGCCTGGATCGCGCGGAGGCGTTCCTTGAGGACGCCGCGGGCCGCCAGGGCCGTCACCACCGGGTACAGGCTGGCGAGTACGGCGGCGACGGTGACCGGGCCCTGCTGGGCGGCGATCGCGTACGTACCGTTGGCCGCGACGTCCGCGAGGCCGACGAAGGCGAGGGCCGGGAGCGCCGCGCGGACGACCTGCGGGCCGCCCTCGGGGAGGGCCCTGCCGCCGCGCCGCACCGAGACGTAGAGGGCTCCGCCGCCCACCAGGACGTTGGTGACGCGCTGGACGAACAGGGCCAGGAAGAGGCCGGTGACCGTCGTGGAGGCCTCGGCGATGAGCGCCATCACCGACCCGAAGCCGAAGGCCGCGACCAGGGTGAGCAGGACCGCCTGGCGCTGGACGGGCGCCCCGCGCAGCTCCGGTCCGCCGGCGAGGACCACCCCGAGGATCGCCACGCCGATCCCGGCGAACTGGACGAGTCCGGGCCGGTCGCCGACGAGAAGGCCGACCGAGACGGGCACGACGACGCCGAGCGAGCCGAGCGGGGAGACGACGCCCATGGGGCCGAGCGCGAGCGCCTTGTAGAAGGCGAGCATGGCCGCGGGGCCGACGACACCCGCGCCGACGGCGTACCAGAGCTCCGGTCCCGCCTCCGTCCAGGCGCCGGTGGCCAGGACGACGGCGCCGAGGACGAGGACCGCGAGGACCTGGGAGACCACGACGACCGTGAGGGCGGGGATCCGGCGCGTGAGCAGCCCCCCGCCGAAGTCGGCGAGGCCCCACAGAAGGCTGGTGGCCAGGGCGAACAGGGCGGTCATGGGTCCTCGCAGTCACGGACGGCAGTACAGTGCAGTGAACAATCGGGTACACCTCACCGTAGTTCAATGCATTGAACTCTGTCATCCAGAATATTGGACGGAATGTGTCGGACCTCGACCAGCTCACGCAGTCGCTCGCCCGGAACCTGAAGCACTGGCGCAAGGAGCGGGGCTTCACCCTGGACGTCCTCGCCGCGCGGTCGGGCGTCAGCCGGGGCATGATCATCCAGATCGAGCAGGCGCGGACGAACCCCAGCGTCGGCACCACCGTGAAGCTGGCCGACGCCCTCGGCGTCTCCATCACGACCCTCCTCGACTACGAGCAGGGCCCCCAGGTCCGGCTCGTCCCGAAGGACCAGGCCGTCCGCATGTGGTCCACCCCCCACGGCAGCCACACCACGCTCCTCGTCGGCACCGAGGCCCGGGGGCCCCTTGAGCTGTGGTCCTGGGCCCTCATGCCGGGCGAGGGCAGCGCCTCCGACCCGCACCCCGAGGGCGCGGTCGAGCTGCTGCACGTCACCGCGGGCGTCCTCACCCTGGTCGTGGACGGCGAGGAACACCTGCTGCCCGCCGGTACCTCCGCTACCTTCGAGGCCAGTACGGCACACGGCTACCGCAACGACGGAACCGAGCCAGCCGAGATGACGATGGCCGTCTCCATCCCGCCCGTACGCTGAGACGCCCAACCGCGCACCGGGCGGCGGTTGTTAGCGTGAGCCGCATGCGCGCACCCATCGGAGACTTCGACGACGCCAGGCCCGCCCCCGACTGCCTCGACCTGCTGACCGGCCCGGTCGCCGCCGCCGTCCGTGCCTGGAGCGGGCCCGTACCGGCCGAGCAGCTGCTGTACGTGGACACCGACCCGGCCATCGCCGACACCGCCGTCTTCGTCGAGCACCACGGGGCCGAACTGCTCGACGCCTCCGCCAACTGCGTCGTCGTCGCGGGCAGGCGCGGTGAGGCGACGACCCTGGCCGCGTGCGTCGTGAGGTCGGCGACCCGGGTCGACGTCAACGGGGTCGTACGCAGGCATCTCGGCGCCCGCAAGGCCTCGTTCGCGCCGATGGACACGGCGACCGGCGAGACCGGCATGGAGTACGGCGGCATCACCCCCGTCGGCCTCCCCGCCGCCTGGCCCCTCCTCGTGGACGCCGCCGTGATCGACATCCCGTGGGTGCTCGTCGGCAGCGGCCGCCGCCGCGGCAAGCTCATCCTCCCCGGCAAGGCCTTCGCCCACCTTCCTGGCGCTGTGGTCCTGGAGGGCCTGGGCGTACCGGTGGGCGGCTGAGGGGTACGTGGCCGGCGGGCCCGTGGGCAGCTGACGGGTTCACGGTCGGCGGGCCGGTCAGTCGGGTCGCGCGCCGGTCAGCGAGACGGGGGCCGATCGGCCGAGACCAGGCCGGTCTCAGCCGAGACGCGGGATCTCGATCGCGGGGCAGCGGTCCATGACCATGTCCAGGCCCGCCGCGCGGGTGCGGGCGAAGGCCTGCTCGTCGATCACGTCCAGCTGGAACCAGACCGCCTTGGCACCGATCGCGACGGCCTCGTCGGCGATCCCGCCCGCCTGCTCGCTGTTGACGAACACGTCGACGACATCGACCGGGAAGGGGATGTCGGCCAGGGACGCGTAGCCCCGCTCGCCGTGGACGGTCTCCGCCTTCGGGTGGACCGGGACGATCCGCTTCCCGTGGCGCTGGAGGACGGCCGCCACCCCGTACGCGGCCCGCTCCTGGTTCGTGGAGAGGCCCACCACCGCCCACGTGTCGCCCGTGGACGTCAGGATCCGCCGTACCGCCTCCGACGCGGAGTGCTCGGTGGGTTCCGTGGTCGTGGTGTCGACGCTCATCGTTTCTGCTGCCTCTCCTCGGCGTGTGGCCCGTCCTCCCGGTCAACGAGCCGTCCCGTGCCGTGATTCCCGTGCGGACGATCATCCCTCCCACGCCCGCCGTCGGTCTCCGCCGGATTCCGGGGTTACGGTCACTGCCATGACGCACAACCCGGCGGCGCGACCCGGCTCACGCCGCACCTCCCCGCGGGGCTCGGGCGGCTCGGGCGGCTCGGGCGAGAGTCAGCCGCCCCCTCGCGGGTCCGGCCTGACCGGCTCCGGCGGCCCCAGTGGGGACCCCACCCCCCTGACCGGATCCGGCGCGCTCCGCCGCTCCCTCGCCACCGCCTTGCTCGCCGACATCGAGCGGCTCACCGACCGCGCCGTCGACGACATCCGCGCCCACGCCGGTACGTACGCCTCCGACGCCCCCGTCACCCGCGAGGACCTCCGGGAGATCTGCCGCGACAACCTGCTGCGCGCCCTGGAGGACTTCGGCGGCCTCCGGGCGACCGGCGGCGACTTCGCGGGGGCGGCCCGCGAGACCGGTCGCCGCCGCGCCGAGCAGGGAGTGCCGCTCGACGCCGTCCTCCAGGCCTACCGGCGCGGTGGCCGGGTGCTCTGGCAGGTCATGGCCGAACACCTCCGGGTCAGGGCGGGGCGGGACTCCGACAGCCGCGACGCCGAGCTCGACATGGCGAGCGGCGTCTGGGAGACCATCGACCGCTACTCGGTCGTCATGGCCGACGCGTACCGGACCGCCCAGCTGGAGCTGCAGAGCCGCCAGGAGACCCGGCGCGTCGCGCTCTTCGAGGCGCTGCTCGACGGCCGCGCCGACGACCCCGCCATCGCCTCGGCCGCCGCGGCCGCGCTCGGCGTCCCCGCGGCCGACCGGTACGTCGTCGTGGTCGCGGCCCAGGACCCGGCCGCTCCGCCGCATCCCGCGCCCGTCCTGGAGGCCCAGGGCCTCTGGTCCTTCTGGCGGCCCCGCTCGGGCCGGTACGCCGGCATCGTCCGGCTGCCCCGCCGTGACGCGCCCGCCGGCCGGCCCCCTGCGGGCGGCCAGGGGACCGACCCCGCCCTGCGCGCCCTCCTCGCCGCCCTGGGCGGGCGGACCGGGGCCACCGCCGGTGTCTCCCCGGAGTTCGAACGCCTCTCCCAGGCGGGCCGCGCCCTGCGCCTCGCCGAACAGACCCTCCGCACCCTCCCCGCGGGCAGCGGCGAGATCGCCGTCTTCGACGACCGCCTCGTCGAGGTGCTGCTCAGCGGCCGCACCGACATCGCCGAGCGGATCGTCACCGTCCACCTCGGGCCGGTGCTCGCCACCGGCGGCGAACGGGCCGCGCTCCTCTCCACCCTCCGGGCCTGGCTCGACAACGGCTGCTCGGCCTCCCGGGCCGCCGACCGGCTCTACTGCCACCGCAACACCGTCCTCAACCGCATCGGCCGCGTCGCCGAGCTCACCGGCCGCTCCAGCGAGTCCGGCGAGGCCCGCCTCGGCTGGGCCCTGGCCCTGCGCGCCCTGCCGTACGCCGGGCTCGGGGCCTGGGCGGATCCCGGCCGCCGGGGAGCGTGACACCGGGGGAACGTAGGCTGGCCGGATGCAGGAGCAGTACTTCACGTTGGCCCGCGAGGGTGTGCACGAGACCGAGATCAACCGGTCGCGCTTCCTCTGCGCGCTCGCGCCCGTCGCCGACGAGCGGGAGGCGCAGGAGTTCGTCGCGCGCGTCCGCAGGGAGCACCCGACCGCCACCCACAACTGCTTCGCGTACGTCATCGGCGCCGACGCCTCCGTCCAGAAGGCGAGCGACGACGGCGAGCCCGGCGGCACGGCGGGCGTCCCCATGCTCCAGATGCTGCTGCGCCGCGAGATGCGGTACGTCGCCGCCGTCGTCACCCGCTACTACGGCGGCGTGAAGCTCGGCGCGGGCGGTCTCATCCGTGCCTACGGCGGAGTGGTCGGCGAGGCCCTCGACGCGCTCGGCACGGTGACCCGGCAGCGCTTCCGGCTCGCCACCGTCACCGTCGACCACCAGCGCGCGGGCAGGCTGGAGAACGATCTGCGGGCGACCGGGCGGGCCGTCCGCGAGGTGCGGTACGCCGACGCCGTCACCATCGAGATCGGACTCCCGGACAGTGACGTCCCCGCCTTCCGCGCCTGGCTCGCCGACGCCACGGCGGGCACGGCCTCGTTCGAACCGGGCGGCGAGGCGTACGGCGACGTCTGAGGTCCTGTACGTGATGCCGGACGCCTGAGGTCTCGTACGTGAGGTGAGGCCCGGCCCGCCGACGCCCGACGCCCCCCGCGTGACCCCCGACACGTGACGGCCGCGCCCCCGCCCGTCCCCGCAGGCCGCCGCCCCGCCCGTACTCCCGTGATCCCACCGCCCGTTGAGCGCGCGGGCTCCCTCCCGTCGAGGAGCGCGTACGGCCCCGACCACCCGCCCCGGCGGGATAGCGTGGAGGCCGCACACGACGGGAACCAGTGGCGAGGAGCGGCGCACATGCGGGGTGGGACGGCATCGTGAGGCTCCTGCACACCTCGGACTGGCATCTCGGCCGGTCCTTCCACCGCGTCGGCCTCCTCGACGCCCAGGCCGCCTTCCTCGACCACCTCGTGGCCACCGTCCACGAGCACCGGGTGGACGCCGTCCTCGTCGCCGGCGACGTCTACGACCGGGCCGTGCCCTCGCTGCCGGCCGTCGAGCTCTTCGACAGCGCGCTGCACCGCCTGGCCGGGGCCGGGGTGCCCACCGTGATGATCTCCGGCAACCACGACTCGGCCCGCCGCCTCGGCGTCGGCGCCGGACTCATCGAGCGGGCCGGCATCCACCTCCGTACCGACCCCGCCGGCATCGGCACCCCCGTCGTCCTCGCCGACGACCACGGCGAGGTCGCCCTCTACGGCCTGCCCTACCTCGAGCCCGCCCTCGTCAGGGAGCGGCTCGGCGCCGAGAAGGCCGGTCACGAGGCCGTGCTCGCCGCCGCCATGGACCGGGTCCGCGCCGACCTCTCGGCCCGCCCCGCCGGCACCCGCTCCGTCGTGCTCGCCCACGCCTTCGTCGCGGGCGGCGCGGCAAGCGACAGCGAGCGGGACATCACCGTCGGCGGCGTCGCCGCCGTCCCCGCCGGAGTCTTCGACGGCGTCGACTACGTCGCCCTCGGCCACCTCCACGGCTGCCAGACCCTCACCCCGCGCGTGCGGTACTCCGGCTCCCCCCTCGCGTACTCCTTCTCCGAGGCCGACCACCGCAAGACGATGTGGCTGATCGACCTCGGCGCCGACGGAGCCGTCCTCGCCGCCGAGCGGCTCGACTGCCCCGTCCCGCGGCCCCTCGCCCGGATCAGGGGACGGCTCGACGACCTCCTCGACGACCCCGCGCTCACGCCCCACGAGCAGTTCTGGGTCGAGGCCACGCTCACCGACCCCGTACGCCCCGCCGACCCCATGGCCCGGCTCACCGGCCGCTTCCCGCACACCCTCAACCTGGTCTTCGACCCCGAGCGGACCGGCGACGACCCCGGCGCCTCCTACGCCCAGCGGCTCAGGGACCGCACCGACCAGCAGATCGCGGAGGACTTCGTGGCCCATGTGCGCGGCGGCGCGGCCCTCGACGGGGCCGAGCGGACGGTCCTCTACGGCGCCTTCGACGACGTACGCGTCGACACGGCCGAGCGCGAGGTGGGCCGGTGAGGCTGCACCGCCTGGAGATCACCGCGTTCGGCCCCTTCGGCAGCACGCAGACCGTCGACTTCGACGCCCTGTCCTCCGCCGGCCTCTTCCTCCTCCACGGGCCGACCGGCGCCGGCAAGACCTCCGTGCTCGACGCCGTCTGCTTCGCCCTGTACGGGAGCGTGCCCGGCGTCCGGCAGACCCCCGGCCTGTCCCTGCGCAGCGACCACGCCCCCCTCGGCACGTCCACCGAGGTCGTCCTCGAACTGACCGTGGGGGAGCGGCGCCTGGAGATCACCCGACGGCCCGCCCAGCAGCGCCCCAAGAAGCGCGGCGACGGCTTCACCACAGAGAAGGCGCAGACCTGGCTGCGCGAGTACGACCCGGCCACCGGCACCTGGGCCGGGCTCAGCCGCTCCCACCAGGAGACGGGGGAGGAGATCACCCAGCTCGTCGGCATGAGCCGCGAACAGTTCTGCCAGGTCGTCCTCCTCCCGCAGGGCGACTTCGCGAAGTTCCTGCGCGCCGACGCCGAGACCCGGGGCAGACTCCTGGGCCGTCTCTTCGACACCCGGCGCTTCGCCGCCGTCGAGGAGCGCCTCGCCGAGCTCCGGCGCGCCGCGCAGCAGCAGGTCGAGGACGGCGACGAGCGACTCCTGGCCCTCGCCCACCGGGCGGGCCAGGCCGCCGGGGGCCTCGGCGTCGCCCGTACCTCCGTCGAAGGAAGGCCCGGCGACCCCGGGCTCGCCGAGGCGATCCTCGGCTGGGCCGCCGTCGCCCGCAGCGAGGCCCGCGAGGCCGTCGACATCGCGCGCGTACGGCTCGACGCGGCCGAGGCGCGGCAGAGCGCCGCACGCGCCGCCCTCGACGCGGAGAACGACCTCGCCGCCCGCCAGGCCCGGCACGCCGACGCGCTCCTCCGCCAGGAGCGGCTCACCGCCCGCGCCCCCGAGCGCGAGCGGCTCCAGGCCGCCCTCGACCGGAGCCTCAAGGCGGACCGGGTGGCTCCCGCGCTCGGGCTGCGGGAGGACGCCGAGCGGGAGCACGCCACCGCGAGGGCCGCCAGGGAACGCGCGCGCGCCCTGCTGCCCGCCGACCTCGCCGACGCCGGGGCCGAGCACCTCTCCGCCCTCGAACACCGGCTCCGGGAGGAGCTCGGCGGCCTGGAGGCGGCCCGCCGCGCCGAGCGCCGCGCCGCCGCGACGGCCGAGGAGCGTGCCGTCCTCGCGCGCGAGGCGCGCGCCGACGACGACGTCCTCCGCGACGCGGCCGACTGGCTCGCGGGCTGGGAACCGCGCCGCGCCGCGCTCACCGAGCGCGTCGAGGCAGCCCGCGACGCCGCCGCCCGTGCCGAACACCTCGCGGGCCGCCTCGAACCCGCCCGCCGCCGGCTTGCCGCTGCCCGCCGCCGTGACGCGCTCGCCGAGGACACCCGGGCGGCCGAGGAGCGCCTCGCGTCCGCCCGCGAGCGCCGGAACACCACCCATGAGAGCTGGCTCGACGTCAAGTCCCGCCGTCTTGAGGGCATCGCCGCCGAACTCGCGGTCACCCTCACCGAGGGCGAGCCCTGCCAGGTCTGCGGCTCCACCGCCCACCCGGCCCCCGCCCGTACCACCGCCGACCACGTCGACCGCGCCAGCGAGGACGCCGCCTACGCGGCCTACACCCGCGCCGAGGAGACCCGTACGGCCGCCGAACGCGACCTTGCCGTCACCCGCGAGTCCTGGTCGGCGGCCCGCGCCGACGCCCTGGCGGGCAGCACGGTCACCGAGGCGGCCGAGCCGTCCGTCCGTGAACTCTCCGAAGAAGTCGAGGAGTTGGCCCGTCTGCACGCCGAGGCCCACGCGCTCGCCGGGCAGAGCCACAGCGCGCGGGAGGCGCTCGCGCGGGCCGAGCGGGAGTACGAGGAGCGGGTCGGCGCCCAGCGGGAGGCCGAGCGGCGGGTCGCCGCGCGGACCTCGCGGCGCGAGGCCCTGGAGCGGGAACAGGCCTCCCTCGACGAGGAACTCGCGCGTGGCCGCGGCGCGTTCGCCAGCGTGGCCGAGCACGCCACCCGCCTGGAGCGGCGGATCGCCCTCCTGGTCGACGCCACCGGAGCCGTACGCTCCGCCGAACTCGCCGCGCAGCGCCTCAAGGAGGCCGACGACCGGCTCGCCGACGCCGCCTACCGCGCGGGCTTCACCACCCCCGCCGAGGCGGCCGCCGCGCTCCTCCGCGAGAGCGAGCGGCGGGACCACCAGCACCGCGTGGACGCCTGGCAGGCCGAGGCCGCCGCCGTCGCGGACCGGCTCGCCGAGCCCGGCACCGCGGCCGCCGCCGCCCTCCCGCCCGCCGATCCGGCCGCCGCCGAGGCCGCCCACGCCGCGGCCGAACGCGCCCTCCGCGAGGCCGCCTCCGCCCTGGCCGCCGCCCGCGACCGGGCGACCGACCTGGCCGGACTCTCCCGGCAGGCCCTGACCGAGGCCCACCGTCTGGGGCCGCTCCGCGAGGAGTACGACCGGGTGGCCCGCCTCGCCACCCTCACCGCCGGCACCTCCGCCGAGAACGAGCGCCGGATGCGTCTGGAGTCGTACGTCCTCGCGGCCCGCCTCGAACAGGTCGCCGCCGCCGCGACCGCCCGCCTCCGGCGGATGTCCTCCGGCCGCTACACCCTCGTCCACTCCGACGCGCGCTCCGGAGGCAAGCGGGCCGGGCTCGGTCTGCGCGTCGTCGACGCCTGGACCGGCAACGAGCGCGACACCGCCACCCTCTCCGGCGGCGAGACCTTCTTCGCCTCCCTCGCCCTCGCCCTCGGCCTCGCCGACGTCGTCACCGACGAGGCGGGCGGCGTGCGGCTCGACACCCTCTTCATCGACGAGGGCTTCGGCAGCCTCGACGAGCAGACGCTCGACGAGGTCCTCGACGTCCTCGACTCGCTCCGCGAGCGGGACCGCAGCGTCGGCATCGTCAGCCACGTCGGCGACCTGCGCCGCCGGATCCCGGCGCAGCTGGAGGTCGTCAAGGCGCGCCAGGGCTCGGAGGTACGGCTGCGCACCGGAGGGGACGCGCTCAGCGGCTGAGCGAACGCCGGGGCAGCGGCGAGGAGTAGACCACGCTGGTGGTCACCGCGCCGAGCGTGGCGATCTTCCCGGAGATCTCCTCCAGGTGCCGCATGGAGCGCGCGGCCACCTTGAGGACGAAGCAGTCGTCGCCGGTGACGTGATGGGCCTCCAGGACCTCCGGCGTGGTGTCGAGCAGGTCGTGGAACGGCTTGTAGTTGCCGTGGGGGTAGCGCAGCCGTACGAAGGCGAGGATGGGCAGGCCGAGCCGGTCCTGGTCGACGGTCGCCGTGTACCCCGTGATCACCCCCGCCTCTTCGAGGCGCCGCACCCGCTCGGTCACCGCGGACGGCGACATCGACACGGTGCGGGCCAGCTCGGCGAAGCTGGCGCGGCCCTCGGACTGGAGGGCTTCGAGAATGCGCCAGTCGGTGGCGTCGGGGGTGTACTCGCCGGTCATGAACGCTCGCTGGTCATGAAACGAGGAATACAGGGGATTCCCCGGTCGATCAAGTGATCGGCCGGGGAGATCCGCCGCTCACGGTTCAGAGGCGCGAGAGTTCCTCGACCAGGTCGTCGAGGCCGAGGGGGCCCTGCGAGAGCGCCGCCATGTGCCAGGCCTTCGCGTCGAAGGCGTCGCCGTGCGCCGCCCGCGCGTTGGCGCGGCCGAGCAGCCAGGCACGCTCGCCCAGCTTGTAGCCGATGGCCTGGCCCGGCATCGAGAGATAGCGGGTCATCTCGCTCTCGACGAAGGACGGCGGACGGCTGCTGTGCCGCTGGAAGAACTCCTGGGCGAGCTCCGGGGTCCACCGCTCGCCCGGGTGGAACGGAGAGTCTCCGGGGATCTCCAGACCCAGGTGCATGCCGATGTCCACGATGACCCGGCAGGCGCGCATCATCTGGCCGTCGAGGTAGCCGAGCCGGCGCTCCGCGTCGGGCAGGAAGCCGAGCTCGTCCATCAGCCGCTCCGCGTAGAGCGCCCAGCCCTCCGTGTTGGCGCTGACCTTGCCGATGGTCGCCTGGTAGCGGGAGAGCCGGTCGGCGACGTGCACCCACTGCGCGATCTGCAGGTGATGGCCGGGAACGCCCTCGTGGTACCAGGTCGACACCAGGTCGTACACCGGGAAGCGGTTCGTGCCGTCCACCGGCAGCCAGGTGCGTCCCGGACGTGAGAAGTCCTCGGACGGGCCGGTGTAGTACGGCGCGGCGGCGCCGCCCGACGGAGCGATGCGGGACTCCACCCGGCGCACCCGGTCGGCCAGTTCGAAGTGGGTGCCGTCGAGGGCCTCGATGGCCTCGTCCATGAGCTCCTGGAGCCAGACCCGGACCTCCTCCACCCCCTCGATGTGCGTGCCGTGCTCGTCGAGGTGGGCCAGCGCCTCCCAGGGGCCCGCGCCGGGCAGGATCTTCTCGGCCTCCGTCCGCATCTCGCCGAGCAGCCGGTGGTACTCGCTCCAGCCGTACGCGTACGCCTGGTCGAGGTCGAGGTCGGTGCCGTTGAAGAAGCGGGTCCAGCGCTGGTAGCGCTCCCGGCCCACGGTGTCCGGGGCGTCCGCGACGGCGGGGGCGTACACGTCCCGCATCCAGTCCCGCAGCGCCGCGACGGCGGCGGAGGCGTCCCGGCCGGCCTTCGTGAGCTCGGCGCGCAGCTCATCGGACAGGGTGTCCGGCCCCGCCGTGGCGAACTCCTCGAACCAGCCGGGCTCGCCGGTCTCCGCGCCGGCCCACTCGGTGAGCTGTCCCACGAAGGTGGCGGTGGGACGCGGCCCGCCGCGCAGCCCCCGCTCCAGGCCGAGGGCGAGCGAGGAGCGGTACCCCTCGAGCGCCTCGGGCACGGCGCGCAGCCGGGCGGCGACCGCCGTCCAGTCCTCCTCGGTCTCCGTCGGCATCACGGTGAAGACGATGCGGACGCTGTGCGCGGGCGAGCGCATGTTGCTGACCGTGCGCAGCCCCTCCTGGGCCTCGTGCATGGCGATCTCCGCCGTCAGACGCTCCCGCAGCAGCCGGGCGCACCGCCGCTCGGCCTCGCTGTCCGCGCCCGGGGCGCGCTCCGCCTCGTCGAGCCGGGCGAGCGTACGCCGTGCGAGGTCGGCCACGGCCCGCTGGCCGGCCGGCGAGAAGTCGGGCAGCAGTCCGGCGCTCTCCTTGACTCCCAGGTACGTACCGGTGATCGGGTCGAGGGCGATGAGTGCGTCGACGTGGTCGTCGGCGACCTGGCGGGGCAGCGGGCTGCTGGGTGTCTCTGGCATGGGGGTCATCCTGGCCTCTCCGGCGGGCCCGCGTCACCCTCGTCGGGCCTCAGTCGGCTGACAAGGAAGGGCCCGTGGAGGGTGGCAGAAGCGGTCCGCACTCCCACTGCTGGAAGATCAGCCGGGTCTCGACGCGGGCCACCTCACGGCGCGAGGTGAACTCGTCGAGCACGAGTCGTTGCAGGTCGGAGGGGTCCGCGACGGCCACGTGCACGAGGTAGTCGTCGGGTCCCGTCAGATGGAAGAGCGCACGGGACTCCGGCAGGGCCCGGATCCGGTCGACGAACGGACCGATCAGTTCCCGCCGGTGCGGGCGGACCTGGACGAGGAGAAGCGCTTCGAGCCCACGGCCGAGTTTGGCCGGATCCAGTCGTAGCTGGTGTCCGAGGATGACGCCCGTGCGGCGCAGCCGCGCCACCCGGTCGAGGCAGGTGGACGGTGCCACTCCGACCTCGGCGGCGAGCTCACGATAGGTGGTCCGGGCGTCGTTCTGCAGGAGGCGAAGAATGTGCAGATCGACCGCGTCCAGTACGACAGAATCAGCCATCGGCCGAACGTAGCACGGCCACTCCCCCCTACTTCCCGGTATCCGTTCACAGTGCCGCCATGGACGCCATGGACTACGGCTCCTCGGTCACCCCGAGGGCCCTCGCCACCGAAGCCGTGCACGCCGGCCGCGAAGACCTCGCCTCGCTCGGGCTGCACGCCCCGCCGCTCGACCTGTCCACCACCTACCCCTCGTACGACGCGCGAGCCGAGGCCGCGCGGATCGACGAGTTCGCCACCACCGGTGCCCGTCTCGACGGGCCGCCCGTCTACGCCCGGCTCGACAACCCCACCGTGGCCCGCTTCGAGGAGGCCCTCGCCCGCCTGGAGGGCGCCGAGGCGGCGGTCGCCTTCGCCAGCGGCATGGCGGCCCTCACCGCCGTCCTCCTCGCCCGGGCGAGCCAGGGCCTGCGCCATGTGGTCGCGGTCCGTCCGCTGTACGGCTGCAGCGACCACCTCCTGGACGCCGGACTGCTCGGCACCGAGGTGACCTGGACCGACCCGGCGGGCGTCGCGGACGCGATCCGGCCCGACACCGGCCTGGTCATGGTGGAGTCGCCCGCCAACCCGACCCTCGCCGAGGCGGACATCCGCGCCCTCGCCCACTCCTGCGGCTCCGTGCCGCTCCTGGTCGACAACACCTTCGCCACGCCGGTGCTCCAGCGGCCCGTCGAACAGGGCGCCCGCATCGTGCTGCACAGCGCGACCAAGTACCTCGGCGGACACGGCGACGTCATGGGCGGGATCGTCGCCTGCGACGAGGAGTTCGCCCGTACCCTCCGCCAGGTCCGCTTCGCCACCGGCGGGGTGCTCCACCCCCTCGCCGGCTATCTGCTCCTGCGCGGGCTCTCCACCCTGCCGGTACGGGTACGGGCGGCGTCCGCGACGGCGGCGGAGCTCGTACGGCGGCTGGCCACCGATCCCCGGATCGCGCGGGTCCACTACCCGCGGATCGGCGGCGCGATGATCGCCTTCGAGGTGTACGGCGACCCGCACGACGTCATCGCCGGCGTCCGGCTCATCACCCCGGCCGTCAGCCTCGGCAGCGTCGACACCCTCATCCAGCACCCGGCCTCCATCAGCCACCGCATCGTGGCCGAGGGAGACCGGCGCTCGGCGGGCGTCAGCGACCGGCTCCTGAGGATGTCGGTGGGGCTCGAGGACGTCGAGGACCTGTGGCGGGATCTGACCCAGGCGCTCAGCGCTCGGCCCGTCAGTGCCGCTGCTGCTGTTCCCGCTGCGGACGGGCGGCCGGTCGCGGTGCCGGGGTCAGCCGGGCGGTGATCACCAGGGTGCCCTCCTCGATCTGGTAGTCGAGGGGCAGGTTCAGCGCCCGCATCGCGGCCACCATGCCGGTGTTGGACGACTGGGTCACGGCGTACACGCTCGCGCAGCCGGCCTCCTCGGCCATGGTCACGAGCCGGCCGAGGAGTTCGGAGCCGATGCCGCGCCGCTGCCAGTCGTCCTCCACCATCAGCGCCACCTCCGTCTCGTCGCCGTCCCAGAGCAGATGCCCGAGGGCGACGAGACGGCCGGAGGTCGTCTGCACGGCGAGGGTGCGCCCGAAGCGGGGGCTGAGCAGATGGTCGAGGTAGCGGTCGGCGTCGCCGACGGGGCCGTGGTAGCGCAGACCGAGCGTGCGCGCCGAGCAGCGGTCGTGCATGGCGCGCGCGGCCGGCAGGTCGCGCTGGTCGGCCCGGCGGACGGTGATCTCGTTGCCCTCGGGCAGGGTCAGCACGTCCTGGCTGTGCGGGACGCGCGGCCCGAGCCGCGCGTCGAGCTCCACCAGGGCGCGGGCCCGGGCGAACTCGGTCGGGGTGAAGGGGAGATAGGGCCGCTCCACGATGAGCGTGCCGCCGTTCGGGTCGCGCAGCCGCATCACGGTCTCCTCGAGGACGCCTTCGACCGGGGCGTGGTCGCCGGTGGGACGGCCCGTGAGCGAGACGGCCGGCACGGAGTGGAGGGTGCAGCGGCCGAGCAGCTGGCGCAGCGCGAGCGGCAGTTCGGCCGCGTCGAGCGCGGTGCGGGTGGCCAGGCCGAGGACCCGGGTGGGGGTGTCCACCAGGTCGTGGGCGTCGGCCCGCTCGGTCCAGGTGTCGCGACCGCCGGCCGCCGCCGTCTCGCGGGCGAGGGCGTGGGCGGAGAGATCGGCGGGGGCGCGCAGCAGGAACTCGTCGACCGTTCCGTCGGCGAGCGGGTGCGTCTGGAGGGTGAGGATGTCCACGCCCAGGCGGGCGAGGACCGTGCACAGGGCGGCGAGGCTGCCCGGGGTGTCGGCGACGGTGGTCCGCATCCGCCACAGCGTGGTCCCGACGGGCACGCCGGACTCCTCCTCCCGCTCCGGGCTCGCCGCCGCGGTGGCCCCGTCCGGGCGGGTCGCGGTGGGGTGCCCGCCGGTGTGACCGGCGGGCGGGGCATGGCTCGCATGACTGCGCCTCCGGGCCCACCAGGTGTGGAAGGCGGCGGTGGCGACGAGGGCGATCGCCGAGAAGACCAGGAGATAGTGGCCGTCGGGCCCCTTGGCGATGGTCTTGGCGATCGTGTCGGCCACCACCACGGCGGTGAACAGTGCGGCGAGCTCGATCAGGTCGTGCCGCCAGTGGTGGGGGCGGCGGGCGCTCTTCGAAGACGTCACATCGGTCATGACCTCACTGTGACCCAGTGGTGTTGCGTGATCACGAACGCTTTGTGACTGACGGGTTAAGCGCCCATCTGGCGGCTTAAGGAAGGATTCAGGCCGTTTCTGTCGGGCTCCGATCGATCCGCTGACGGAGTGCGTTCAGCAGGCGCTTCGCCTGGGTGGCGAGCTGGGTGGAACCGCCCCGCGCCACCACCGCGTCGAGCCCCGGCAGGTCGCCGCCGGCCCCGCACCGCTCCACGCAGTCGGCCGCCACCGCGAGCAGCTCGCCGAGACCCCGGACCGGTTTCGTCACGGCCAGCGGCTCAGGCAGCGCCGCCGCCAGGACCGCCCAGACCGTGCCGTACGCCCCGGTGGCCGCCGCCGTCCGGGCCGCGTCCGCCAGCCGGTTCGGCTTCACCGAACCCTCGGCCACCAGCCACCCCAGCTCCTCGCCCACCCGGCGCGCGTCCAGATCACCCCGGGCCGCGAGCACAAGGAGCGCGTCCACCGCCCGCAGCCGGTCGTCCGCGTCCCCGCCGCCCAGACCGAGCGCCAGGGCGAGCGCGACGGACCGGCCGACCCGGCCCTCGGACTCCGCCATCCCCGTCAGCGGCTCGCTCGCCTCCCGCGAGCCGTCGACGGCACCCGCGAGCGACGGCACGACGCAGGCCGCGAGCACCTCGCGGTCCGCCGGCAGCACCGAGGCCCAGTGCTCGGCGCCCTCGACCGAGTGGTGGCAGCGGCGCGGCATCGCCTCCAGCGTGCCGCCCAGCCACCGGAAGGCGGGCGGGAACTCCTCCCTCGGTACGGCCCGGTCGGCGAAGTCCACCACCAGCCGGTCCCGCACCCACCACCGCAGCAGCGTCCGGTCCTCCTCCCGCCGGAGGAACCGCACGGTCACCGCGAGCGGCTCGTCCGCCCGCAGCCACGCGGCCAGCCGCCGCCCGGCCGGAGACCCCAGCGCCTCCGCCTCCCCGGCCGCCCGCCCGGCCGACGCACCGCTCCGCAGGACCCTCAGCAGGGCCTGCGCCAGATCCGCGGGAGCGGGCTCGACGCCCGCGTCCCGGCAGACGCGCAGCCGCTCCACCAGCACCAGCGGGTCGATGCCACCGGTCTCCACGGTCGGCGCGGCGAGGAGCAACGGCAGGGCGTCCGTGCCGATCAGGGCTGCGGCCTCCCACAGCCGGGTGTCCCTGATCCCCGTGAGCGCCTGGTGGAGGCAGTCCGGCGTCTCCTGTCCCCGCGTCAGGCGGGCCTCGATCCACGAGGCGTCCACCACCCCGACCAGCCCCGCGAGCACCGCGTGGAGTCCATGGGAGTGGTGCGTGAAGTGGTGGGGCTGCTCCCAGTCCGCGACGGTGAACGCCTCCCGTACCGCCCGTGTCAGCTCCTCACGGTCCCGGTGCGCGTGCCGCACCAGGCCGTCGAAGGCCCGCTCGAACCGCACCGGGTCGTCGGAGACCTCCCTCGCGAGCAGCTCCTTCACCAGCGCCTCGACCGTCGACGCCGGAGGCTCCACCGACCGGGGTGCCGGCACCGGCGGCAGGATCTCCTCGTACGGCATCCGGCTCTCGTCCGCCAGGACCTCCCCGAACAACGCGACGGCGCCCGGCCGCAGGGAGGGGCTCAGCAGCCCGGCCTGGTCGGCCAGTTCCGCCCGCACGGAAGCGTCCACGGCGGACAGATGGCGGCCCACCAGCTTCAGCACCCGCTCCTGGAGGCCGGTGTCCTCGTGCCCGAAGAGCTCCGCCACGGCGGGCAGCAGCGCGCCCGCCGCGCCCGGCTCCCGCGCCAGTACCCTGCCGACCAGGACCAGTTGCGCCTCCACCAGCTTCTTCTCGGTCCGGAACAGCGCCGCGCCCGACATCTCGGCCAGCACGTCGGTCGACAGCTCCCCGTCCGCCGCCAGCCCCGCCAGAGCCTCCTGCGCGTACCCCGCGACCGGCGACGGAGCGTCCGCCACGATCCCGATCAGGTCCGGCACCCGCTCCCGGAACTCCGCCGCGGTCGGCTCGACCCGCCGCAGCACCTCCAGCGGGAACCGCATGTCGTGGAGGCGACCACCCCGCAGCAGCCGGGAGACGGCGGCGTCCACGACCCGGGCCCGGTCGAGCAGGCCCTCGGCGACGAGCGCCGCGACCGCCGTGGGCCAGTGCCTCCGCGTGTCGTCCCCGGCCGCCCAGGTCAGCTGCTGCGGGGCCTCCGGCATCGCCAGGGCGTGGACCGTCAGGACCGGCGTCTGAGGATCCTCGCGAAGCTGGTCCAGGAGCAGGGGAGCGTCGGCCCTCCGCGACCAGCGGCCGCCGGGGGTGATCTCACGGGTCCAGGCGCGGACATAGCCGTCGGACGCCGGCACCGGGCAGCCGGACCGCTCCACCAGACCGCGGATCAGCCCGTAGCTGTCCTCCGCCACGGCCGGCCGCGCGGCGAGCCGGTCCGCGAGATCGGCCAGCCACTCCGGATCGCGGTCGGCGGTCACCCGCAGCACCAGGTCGCTGTCCGCCGCACACCAGTCGAGCAGGTCACGGCCGCCGAGCCAGGTCGCCGCCGCCGACGCCCCCGGGTGACAGCCGGCCCCCGCGACGTACAGCGCGCGCCGGACGTCGCCCGCCTCTCGCGGCCGCTCGGCCTCCCAGCTCCGCACCTCGGTACGCAGCACCTTCAGCCGGGGGACGGCGGCCTTGCGCTCGGCGGCGCCCAGGGGCTCAAGAAGCGCGGGCACTTCTTCGGCACGTCCCGCGCGTACCGCCTCCATCAGCTTCTCGACGCCCACGGCCTCGTTGGTCCCTACGGCCTTGCCGGGCCTCACGGCCTTGTCCGACCCCGTGGCCTTGCCGATCCCCTCGGCCTGCTCCATCCCCACGGCTTTGCCACTGCCCCCGGGCTGCTCCGTCCCCACGGCTTCGCCGCTGCCCCCGGCCTTGCCGGTGCCCACGGCCTTCTCGAGCCCCTCGGTCCTCTTCGTACCCGCTGCGTGATCCATGCCGTCCACCCCTGCCCCGTTCCCCGTCCTCCGCGTTTCCGCCTCGGACCCCGTCAACGCACCGCTCCCGCCGCCGGATCGGCGACTCTCGCACCCCAGCGGGCGAGCGACCGTACGGATCGCGTCATGGGTACGACGGTAGGTCCCGGCACTGACAATCACCGGGGGCGGAGCCGGCCCCGCCCCCGGCGCTACTGCCCCGGCCGCAGCACCCCGCCCTGGACCTACTGCCCGACCCGACCCGGCCGCAGCACCTTGCTGAACAGCACCGACCCGCCCTCGGCGCGCAGCCGCACTGTCAGTTCCCCGCTGTCGCCGTCGATGTCGACCTCCCCGAAGTACTGCGGGCTCTCCATCGGCGACAGGTTGGCCCGCTCCGGCGCCCGGACGAACACCCGCTCGGGACCGAAGGTCGCGTCGAGGGCGTTCGCCGGGAATCCGCCCGCCGCCAGCGGCCCGGACACGAACTCCCAGAACGGCGCGAAGTCCTTGAACGCCGCCCGCTCCGGTGCGTAGTGCTGCGCCGAGGTGTAGTGCACGTCCGCCGTCAGCCACAGCGTGCCCGTGATCCGGCGGTGCTTGACGAACCGCAGCAGCTCCGCGATCTGCAGCTCACGGCCCAGCGGCGCACCCGGGTCGCCCTGCGCGATGGCCTCGTAGTTCGCCGCGCCGTCCGGTACGACGAGGCCGAGCGGCATGTCCGCCGCGAGCACCTTCCACACCGCGGTGGAGGCGGCGAGCTCCCGCTTGAGCCAGGCCAGCTGCTCGGCGCCGAGGATGCCGGTCGTGTCGTCGGCCTGGCGGCCGGGGGAGTTGGCGTTCCGGTACGAGCGCATGTCGAGCACGAACACGTCGAGCAGCGGCCCGTACCGCACCACCCGGTGCATCCGGCGGTCCCGCCCCGCGCGCGCGTGGAGCGTGGAGACCGGCGTGTACTCGCCGAAGGCGCGCAGGGCACGCGCGGCCAGGACGTCCACGTCCTTCTCCGTGTAGCGCGCGTCGTCCAGGATCTGGCCCGGGTACCAGTTGTTGCGCACCTCGTGGTCGTCCCACTGCACCACCGACGGCACCTGCGCGTTGAACGCGCGGACGTTGTGGTCGAGCAGGTTGTAGCGGAAGTTGCCCCGGTACTCGTCGAGCGTCTCCGCGACCTTCGACTTCTCCGGTGTCGTGACGTTCCGCCAGATCCGGCCGTCGGGCAGCGTCACGCTCGGCTGGATCGGCCCGTCCGCGTAGATCGAGTCGCCGCTGCACAGGAAGAAGTCCGGGTCGAGACGGCGCATCTCCTCGTACGCGCGGAAGCCGCCGATGTCCGGGTTGATGCCCCAGCCCTGCCCCGCGATGTCCCCCGACCACAGGAAGCGGACCCCGTCGCGGCGCCGGTCCGGGGCCGTGCGGAAGGTGCCGACGACCGGCTCGCCCGTACGGCGCGGATCGTCCGGGTCGGCGAGGGTGACCCGGTAGTGGATCTGCTCGCCCGCGGGCAGTCCGCGCAGGGCGGTGGTGCCCGTGAGGTCTGTGCCCGGACCGACCAGCGGCCCGTGGTGGCGGCGTACCCGCCGGAACGACTCGCTCGCCGAGGTCTCGACGAGCATCCGCGCGGGACGGTCCGACCGTACCCACACGAGCCCGGACGAGCTCGTGACGTCGCCCGTCTGGACGCCCCACGCGGCGCGGGGCCGGCCGGACAGCGCGAAAGCGGGCGCGGGCGCGACGAGACCGGCGCCGCCGCCGAGGGCGAGCGCCGCCGATGCGGCAAGCGAACCGCGCAGCACGCTGCGGCGGGCGGGGGCGGGGGCGGGGGCGGGGGAGGTACCGGGTACGGGCTGGGACATGGAAGGGCCTCCGAGGTGATGTCCAGGCGGCGGGGGGCGTCGCCCCATGCCTAACGGCCGGGGACGGCGCCCACACGAACCCCGCGTGAACAGATCATCAGGCCTCTGCCCGTCCGGAACCCGTGAAGGACTCACCCCGGCCGACCGCCTCCGCCACCAGCCGTATCCCGGTCGTCACGGCCGACGGCGCCAGGTGCGCGTACCCGATGACGAGCCGTACGTCCCCGTCGGCGGGCCGGGCGGTGCCGTACTCCTCCAGGGGCCGCAGCGCCACCCCCGCTTCCGCCGCCCGCGCCAGGAAACGTTCCGGCGGGCCGTAATCCCCCGGTACGCGCGCGATGACGTGCAGTCCGGCCGCGATGCCGCTCACCCGGGTGCCGGGCAGATGCTCCGCGAGGGCGGCGAGCAGGGCGTCCCGCCGCTCCCGGTAGGCCCGTTGGCAGCGGCGCAGCTGCCGGTCGTATCCGCCCCGCGTCACGAACTCCGCGAGCACCGCCTGGTCGAGTACGGGGTTGCCGAGGTCCATCGTCCGCTTGCGCTCCACGACCTCGCCGAGCAGCGCCTCGGGGACGAGCATCCAGCCGAGCCGCAGGCCGGGCGCCAGCGACTTGCTGACCGAGCCCGCGTAGACGACCCGCTCCGGATCGAGTCCCTGAAGAGCGCCGACGGGCGCCCTGTCGTACCGGAAGTCACCGTCGTAGTCGTCCTCCAGGACGTAGCCGTCCACGGTCCGTGCCCAGTCGAGGAGTTCGGCGCGGCGCTCGGCCGACCAGCTGATCCCGGACGGGAACTGGTGCGAGGGCGTCACGACCACGGCCCGCAGGCCCGAGGCGACGAGCGGTCCTGTCCGCAGCCCTTCCTCGTCCAGGGGCAGCCACACCGTGTCCAGACCGGTCGAGGCGAACAGCCGTCCGTGCTCGGGACTCCCCGGATCCTCGATGCCGACCGCGCGGAGCCCCCGCGCCCGCAGGACGAAGCCGAGCAGCGTCGACGCCTGCGCCACGCCAGAACAGACCACGAGCCGCTCCGCGTCGGCCACCACACCCCGGCGCCTGGTCAGCATCCCGGCCAGCGCCTCCCGCAGTTCGGGCACCCCGCGCGGGTCCGGATATCCGAGCGCCGGATGGGGGAGCCGTGCGAGGACGGCCCGCTGGGCCGCCGCCCACGCGGCCCTCGGGAAGAGCGACAGATCGGGGGTGCCGGGACGGAAGTCCACCCGGACGCGGGGCGCCCCGGTAGCCGGGCCGTGGGCACCGCGCACCGGCGTGCCGCCGTCAGGACCGGACGCGTGACGACCGTCCGCCGCCGGGGAGCGGTCCGTCTGCCGGGCCCTCGCCGCCTCACCGACCCAGGTGCCCGCGCCCCGGTCGCTGCGCAGATACCCCTCGGCCGTGAGCTGCTCGTACGCCTCGGTGACGAGGCCCCGGGAGACGCCCAGGTCGGCCGCGAGCTCACGTGTCGACGGCAGCCGGGTCCCGGCCACGAGCCGCCCCGAGCGCACGGCCTCGCGCAGCGCCTCCTGAAGGGCCCGCCCGCGCCGCCGCGCCGGTGCGCCGACGGCCGGCAGGAGCAGCTCCCAGGCCGCCTGTCCGTGACTGTTCATACGCGTGACCCTCCTCGCCGTGCGGTCCGCCGCCGTCCAGTCCGCCGTCCAGTCCGTCATCCGGTCCGGCCGAAGTGGTCCCCGATGGCGTGTCAGAAGTGGACCTTAACCGGGGCCGCGCGGCTTCCTACCGTCGGAACCATGAACGCGAACGCCTTGCGCGGGGTCCTCCTGGTGACCCTCGCCTACGCCCTCGTCGGCGCCTCCTTCACCGCGAACAGCCTGCTCGGCGCGTACCCGTACGCGGGCGGCCAGGCGCTGCGCTACGGGGCGGCCTGTCTGCTCCTGATCCCGCTCATCGGCCGCGGCGGCCTCGCCCCGCTGCGGACCCTGACCCCCCGTCACTGGCTGCGGCTCGCCGCCCTCGCCGGGGTCGGCATGGTCGGCTTCAACATGGCGGTCCTGGCCGCCGAGCGGACGGCCGAGCCGGCCGTTCCCGGCGTCCTGGTCGGCTGCGCCCCGGTCGTCGTCGCCGTCCTCGTCCCGCTGACCGAGGGCCGCAGGCCCGCCCCGGCCGTGCTGTACGGAGCGCTGCTCGTCGCCGCCGGCGCCTTCACCGTGCAGGGCTGGGGGCGGACGGACCTGGCCGGGATCGGCTGGTCCGTGGCCGCGCTCGCGGGCGAGGTGGGGTTCACGGTGCTCGCCGTGCCGGTGCTCCGGCTGCTCGGGCCGAAGCTGCTCACGGCCGCCGTCTGCGGGGTCGGTGCGGTGGAGGCGGCGCTCGTGGGTCTCGTGGTGGACGGGGCCGCGTTCGTGCGCCTGCCGACGGCGGTGGAGGCGGGCGCCCTGGTCTGGCAGGCGGTCCTCGCCACGGTGGTCGGGTTCGTCCTCTTCTACATGGGCGTCCAGCGGGTCGGCATGGAGCGGGCCACTCTCTTCACCGGCGCGATCCCGGTCGCCGCCGCGTTGAGCGCCGCGCTGGTCGCCGGTGCCGCGTTCGGCCTGCCGCAGGCGGCCGGCGGTCTGCTCGTGGGGGCCGGCGCCGCCGTGGGCACCGGCCTGTTCGCCCGGAGGCCCCGGCGGGCCTCAGCGGCTGCCGTCCAGGATGACGCGCGCGACGAGGGCCGGATCGTCGCTCATGGGCACATGACCGCAGCCCGGCAGCCGGACGAGCCGCGCGCCGGGCAGGATCCGCTTGGCGCGGACGCCCTGGCGGGGAAGGAGCAGCCGGTCACGGCTGCCCCAGGCGACGGTGACGGGCACCCCGGGGACGTCGTCTCGGAAGCGCACGGCGCCGCCCGCCTCCAGGGTCCGCCGGAAGCCGGTGGCCCCGCGCAGCGCGAGCGTCTCGGCGCGGACCGCCTCGGGTGAACGGCGCCCGGGGCGTGCGTAGATGCTGCCGGCGAGCACGGTGCGTCCCGCGGCGGTACGGGAGAGGCGTTCGATCAGCGGGACGGGCATCGACCGGGCCGCGCCGCGCATCGCCCGGAGCGTCACGAAGGCGTACCGCCGCTCGCCCTCCGACCAGAACCCGGCGGGGGAGAGCGCGGTGACCGAGCGCACCCGCTTCGCCCGGCCCAGCTCCAGGGCGAGCAGCCCGCCGAGCGAGTTCCCCGCCACATGCGGCCGTTCGACGCCGAGGGCCGCGCAGAAGGCGTCGAGCACCCCGACGACGCCGGCCAGGTCGTAGGGGCAGCCCTCGGGCAGCTCGTCGGAGGCGCCGAAACCGGGCAGGTCGACGGCGATCACGTCCCGCTCGGCCGCCAGGACGTCCAGGACGGGCTCCCAGGCCTGCCAGTGGTGCCCGATGCCGTGCAGGAGCAGCAACGGTTCGCCCGCTCCCCGGCGTTCGTACGTGAGGGACGCCGTGCGGGGACCCGCCGGGGTCCCGATCGTGAGCATGAGCCGTGCGGGCATGCGGACTCCCGTCCCGAAGCTTGTCAGACATCCCGTCAGGGAGAATTACCCATGAGTAGCCTGGAGTTCAAGACCCCCGTCCGAAACTGGACAGGCCGACCCCGGTGGGCTGGGATGGGTGCGTGCCCACCGATATTCCGACCGACACACTGACCGAACTCTTCGAGGAGCACCGCCCGATGCTCCTCGGCGTCGCCTACCGGATGCTCGGCCGCGCCGCCGACGCCGAGGACGTCGTCCAGGAGGCCTGGCTGCGCTGGACCGCCGAGGACCGGGCCGCCGTCCGTGAACCCCGCGCCTTCCTGGTGCGGATCACCACACGGCTCGCCATCGACCGGCTGCGCCAGGCCCAGGCGCGCCGCGAGGCCTACGTCGGCCCCTGGCTGCCCGAGCCCGTCGTCACCGACTTCGGCCCGTCCGCCCCCGACACCGCCGAGCGCGCCCTGCTCGCCGACTCCGTCTCGCTCGCCGTGCTCGTCGTCCTCGAATCCCTCTCCCCGCTGGAGCGGGCCGTCTTCGTGCTGCGCGAGGCCTTCGGCTTCCCGTACGGCGAGATCGCCACCGCCCTCGACCGCTCCGAGGCGGCCGTACGCCAGCTCGCCGGGCGCGCCAGGCGCCACGTCGACGAGGGCAAGCCGCGCTACGACGTCGACCCGGCCGAGCGCCGAGACCTCACCGAACGCTTCCTCTCCGCCGCTGCGGGCGGCGACCTCGGCGGGCTCCTCGCCCTGCTCGCCCCGGACGTGCGCCTCGTCGGCGACAGCGGAGGCAAGGCCAGGACGCCGCGGCGGATCATCGAGAGCGCCGACAAGGTCGGACGCTTCCTCGCCGCCACGTCCAAGGGCGCCGACGCCCTGTACGAGATGCGCGTCATCGAGGTCAACGGCGCTCCCGCCGTCCTCGTCCTCACCGAGGGGCGGCCCGACACCCTGCTCCAGATCGAGGTCCGCGACGGGCGCATCCAGTGCGTCTACATCATCCGCAACCCCGACAAGCTCCAGGGCTTCGCCCTCTCCGACGGGGGCTGATCCCCACCACGGCACCGGAAGCCTCCGGATCACGCCAAGCGGCCGGAACCCACCCCGTCTCCCACCCCCGGGAGGCGGGGTCTTCGCTGCGCGGGGCTCACGCGGGCGCGAACGTCCTGTGAACGATCTAGGTCAGAGGGTCACATTCGGGGGCGTTCGGCAGAGGATTGGTCTTGACCAAGGGGGTGGCTCGCCTTATGGTCGCAGAGTTAGTGCAGGAACCTTTAATAAACAAGGGCGCGGAAAAACGCCGCGGGACACGGCGAATTGCGGAGGATCAGGGTGGGGACCACGCAGCTGGCATCGGTGCCGGAACCGAAGTACCAGCACCTCAAGACAGTGATCGGCGAAGCGCTCGACTCGGACTTCGCGGTCGGGGAGATCCTCCCCAACGAGCGGGAGCTCGCGGCACGCTTCGGCGTCGCCCGTGCCACGCTCCGTCAGGCCCTGGAGCAGCTGGAGCTGGAAGGCCGGCTCCAGCGCCGCCGCGGCGTCGGCACCACCGTCGCACCGCCGCGCGTCGGCGTCGACGTCTCCACCACCCAGCACACCTGGCCGGGAGTCGGCGACGACGCCTGGCAGTCCCTGGACTCCGCGTCCGGCGTGGCGCCCGCCGCCGTCGCGCGCGTCCTGGAGACCGGCGCCGAGGAGCGGGTGCACATCGTCCGCCGGCTCCGCGTCAGCCAGGGCCAGCCCGTCGCCGCCGAGCTGCTGTACGTGGCCGCCGGCTCCGTCCCGGGCCTCGGCACCGTCGACGCGCCCGCCGGCCCCGCCCGCGCCCGCGCGGTGCTCCGGGCACTCCAGGACCTCGCCCTCGACGGCCAGGACCGCTCCGTGGAGCTCGGCTCCGCCCGCGCCGACGACGCCAAGGAGCTCGACCGGCTGCCGGGCGCGCCCGTCCTCGTCGTGACGACCCGCTACCTCTCCGGAGGGCGTACCGCCGCCGTCTCCGTGGCCACCTACCGGGCCGACACCTGCCGCCTGACCTTCGGCGACTCCGTCGACCTGGTCATGGCCTCGTAACACCACCCGCCCGAACCACGCCCAGCGGCCCGTCGCAGCACCACCTAGCGGCGGGCCGTCACCGTGCCCTCGACCGCGAACAGCTGCTCCTCCACGTGGTCGAGGGCGAGCCGCAGCGCACCCGTGCCCACCGCCGCCTCGCCCAGCAGGGACAGCACCACCCGCGGCGGCCGCAGACAGAACCGGGCCAGCTCGTCACGGAGCGGCTGCAGTACGCCGTCCAGGCCGGCCGCCCAGCCGCCGACGACCACCAGCTCCGGGTCGATCGCGAGGACGAGCGCCGCCACGTCGTGCACGAGGCGCTGGATGAACCGATCGACCGCCGCCTCCGCGCGTGCATCGCCCTTGCGGGCCAGCGCGAAGACCTCGGCGACCGCCTGCTCGTCCAGCGGGTGCAGCGGCTCGTCCGTCGTCGAGAGCAGATGCTCGGGGGTGACGCCCTGGCCGAGCAGGTGCAGCGCGCCGATCTCGCCGGCCGCGCCGCCGAAGCCCCGGTGCAGCCGGCCACCGATCAGCGAACCGGCCCCCGGGCTCAGCCCCGCGAGGACGAAGACGATGTCGTCGGAGTCGGTCGCCGCACCCTTCCAGTGCTCGGCGACGGCCGCCGCGTTCGCGTCGTTCTCCACGATCACCGGGCACCGGAAGGAACGCCGCAGCCGCTCGCCGAGCGCGAGGCCCGTCCAGCCGGGCAGGGCCGTACCGAGGCGGACGGTCCCGTCGGCCTCCACGATGCCGGGGGTGCCGACGCCGACCGCCCGCAGATTGGACCGGGCGACCCCGGCCCTGCGCAGCACGTCGGCCACGACCGTGCGCACGCGGTCGAGACGCTCGTCCTCGGGTGCGGTCTCCGACACCTCGCGGGATCCCGCGCCGATGATCCGCCCGTCCAGACCGGAGAGCAGCGCGGCCACGCGGTGCGGGCCGATCTCGATGCCGAGCAGATGGCCGGCCTCCGCGCGGAAGCGGAACCTCCGCGCCGGACGTCCCTGCCGCCGGGCCTCGCCCTCCTCGGGCGCCGCCTCGACGACGAGACCGCCCTCCATCAGCCCCTCGACGACGCCCTCGACCGTGGGCCGCGAAAGGCCCGTGATCCGGGTCAGATCCGTGAGCGTGGGCGCTTCGGCGCCCCGCAGCGCATGGAGTACCACCGCGGAGTTGATCCGCCGCAGCAGAGACGGATCCCCGCCGGTCAGCCGCCCCACAGTGTGTCCTCCCAGCTCGTGCACCTCTTCGGCGGATGGTACTCAATGGGTACGGTCACGGCGAGTGCCGCCCCTGGGAGGACCTTCCGCTGCTCCCGCCCCGCCTCCTGACGGAACGCCAACTGTCAGTGGGGGCCGCTTTACTGGATGCATGACCACGGCACGGCACCTGGCGACGATCGACTTACTACGCTCTCGCGCCTTCCCCGCGCGACCGGAGCGGTCCGGACCCGTCGACAGCGGTCCGGGCTTCCACATCGGGGAGCTCGCGACGAGCGAGGAGTTCTGGGAGGACGACGGCACGCGCCGCGTGCTGGTCGAGGAGCAGTACGAGGCGGAGCGGGACGGCCTCGCCGCCCTGCTCACCGCCCGCTGGGGCCCGCCGGAGGAGCTGATCCTGTGGCCGGTCCTGGAGCGGAGCATGGAGGGCGAGGCGATACCGGAGCCGTGGTCCACGCTCAGCTGCCACACCCCGGAGCTGCGGCTGTGGCGGGTGGACGGCCGGTGGATAGGTCTCGGCGTCTCCCAGTGGGACAAGGAGCTGCCTTTCCAGCTCCTCGCCGTGATCACCGAGGCCGATCTCCCCTGAAGGGCGGCCCTGGGAGGTGCCGGAGTGGCGCCCGTCTGAAGGCCCGGGCCCGCTACGGAGTCCCGGCCGCCTCGCGGAGACGCGCGTACTCCTCGGCCATCGTCGCCGCCGTCCAGTGCGCGTTCAGACCGCTCGGGTTGGGCAGCGCCCAGACCCGGGTGGAGCCGATCAGGCGCTCCTGCGGCCCGATCGCGGCCTTCGGCTCGTCGAAGGCCGTGCGGTACGCGGTGACGCCGACGACCGCGAGCCAGCGCGGCGCGAGCCGCTCGACCTTCGCCGCGAGGAGCCGCCCGCCCTCGCGGTACTCCTCGCGGCTCAGTTCGTCGGCCCGCGCGGTCGCGCGCGCCACCACGTTCGTGATGCCGAGACCGTACGACAGGAGCTCCTCCTGCTCGTCCGGCCTCAGCTGCCTCGGCGTGAAGCCGGACAAGTGGAGCACCGGCCAGAACCGGTTGCCCGGACGGGCGAAGTGGTGGCCCGTCGCCGCCGACATCAGACCCGGATTGATCCCGCAGAAGAGCACGGAAAGGCCGCCCGCCACCACGTCGGGAACGACGCGGTCGCGGGCGGCCTCGAGCTCCTGTGCGGAGAACCGGGGCTTCCCGGTCAGAGGATCGCTCCGGGGGCGTAGGCGGCGGCCTCCGGGTGCTGCTTGAGGATCTCCTCGATACGGGAGACCACCGACGCGACCTGGTCGGCGGCGGCGCCCGTGAAGGACAGCTTGTCCGCCATCAGCTCGTCGAGCTGCGCCCGGTCCAGCGGGATGCGCTCGTCGGCGGCCAGCTTGTCGAGGAGCTCGTTGCGCTCGGCGCCCTGCTCGCGCATGGCGAGGGCGGAGGCCACGGCGTTCTCCTTGATCGCCTCGTGGGCGACCTCGCGGCCGACCCCGGCGCGCACGGCGCCCATGAGGACCTTGGTGGTCGCGAGGAACGGCAGGTACCGGTCGAGCTCACGGGCGACGACGGCCGGGAAGGCGCCGAACTCGTCGAGCACGGTGAGGAAGGTCTCCAGGAGGCCGTCGAGCGCGAAGAAGGCGTCGGGCAGCGCGACCCGGCGGACCACGGAGCAGGACACGTCGCCCTCGTTCCACTGGTCGCCGGCCAGCTCGCCGGTCATCGAGGCGTAGCCGCGCAGGATGACCATGAGGCCGTTGACGCGCTCGCAGGAGCGGGTGTTCATCTTGTGCGGCATCGCCGAGGAGCCGACCTGGCCGGGCTTGAAGCCCTCGGTGACCAGCTCGTGGCCCGCCATCAGGCGGATCGTCTTGGCGATCGACGAGGGGGCGGCCGCCAGCTGCACGAGCGCGGTGACCACGTCGTAGTCGAGCGAGCGCGGGTAGACCTGGCCGACCGAGGTGAAGGCGTGCGCGAAGCCGAGGTGGCCGGCGATCCGCTGCTCGAGCTCGGCCAGCTTGCCGGCGTCGCCGCCGAGCAGGTCCAGCATGTCCTGCGCGGTGCCGACGGGGCCCTTGATGCCGCGCAGCGGGTAGCGGCCGAGGAGCTCCTCCAGGCGCCCGTACGCCACGAGCAGCTCGTCCGCCGCCGTCGCGAAGCGCTTGCCGAGGGTGGTCGCCTGGGCGGCGACGTTGTGCGAGCGGCCCGCCATGACCAGCTCCGCGTACTCGGCGGAGAGCTTGCCGAGCCGGCCGAGGACGGCGACCGTACGGTCCCGCATCAGCTCGAGGGAGAGCCGGATCTGCAGCTGCTCGACGTTCTCGGTGAGGTCGCGCGAGGTCATGCCCTTGTGGACGTGCTCGTGGCCGGCGAGGGCGTTGAACTCCTCGATCCGGGCCTTCACGTCATGCCGGGTGACCTTCTCGCGCTCGGCGATCGAGCCGAGGTCGACCTGGTCGAGCACGCGCTCGTAGTCGGCGAGGGCCGCCTCGGGAACCTCGATCCCGAGGTCCTTCTGCGCACGCAGCACGGCGAGCCACAGCTGACGCTCCAGCTTCACCTTCTGCTCGGGGGACCAGAGGACGGCGAGCTCCGCGGAGGCGTAGCGGCCGGCCAGAACGTTGGGGATACGGGGCTTCGCAGTCACAGCAGTCACGTGGATGAATTCTACTGGTGGTTTCTGCAGGCCAGCGCCACGGTGCGAGCTGGAGCTTGCTACGAGACGCAGCTCACGCGCGACGGCCTCGCGCCTTTTTCGACCGGGCCCGCGCGGGCCCCCGCGGCGTCTACGGGCCCGCCGGCCCCTCGTACGGAAGCAGTTCCGGGCGCTTGGGCGCGCGGCCGTCGCCCGACGAGCGGCCGGTCAGACGCCGCCCGATCCACGGGCCCAGGTGTTCCCTGGCGAAGCGGGCGTCCGCGGCCCGGCGGCTCGCCCAGCCGGGCGGGGGAGTGGGAGGCAGCGGCGCGCGCCAGTCCTCCTCGGGGGTCAGGCCGAGCGCCTGCCACACGGCCTCGGCGACCCGTCGGTGCCCGTCGGCCGTCAGATGGAGCCGGTCCACGTCCCAGAGCCGGGGGTCGCCGAGCGACGGGGCACCGTACAGGTCGACGACGAGGGCTCCGTGCCGGGCGGCGAGCTCGTCGATGTGCGTGAAGAGCTCCTCCATCCGCGGGCGGAAGCGTTCCATCACGGGGCCGTTCCGGCCGGGGCTGCGCATCAGGACCAGCTGCCCGCAGGAGGGCGCGAGCCGTTCGACGGCCTCGGTGAGGAGGCCCCGTACCCGCCCCATGTCGACCTTGGGCCGCAGGGTGTCGTTGAGTCCGCCGACCAGCGTCACGACGTCCGCCTTCATCGCGGCGGCCGTCTCGACCTGCTCCTCGACGATCTGGCCGATGAGCTTGCCGCGCACGGCGAGGTTGGCGTACCGGAAACCGGGGGCGCGGGCGGCCAGACGGTCCGCGAGGACGTCGGCCCAGCCCCGGTAGGAGCCGTCGGGCCTCAGGTCCGACATGCCCTCGGTGAAACTGTCGCCGAGGGCGACGAAACTGTTGTATGAGGCATTGATCTCCATGACGGAGCGATCATACCGTGCGGTATGCGCAGGTGCGGTGGAGCACGGGAGGAGCCCCGGGAACACCCGGGGCCCCTCACTGCCGTACGAGCCGTCACGGCGCCGCCGGGCGGCCCACCAGCTCACGGAGGACGTCCTCCATCGACACGAGACCGGCCGGCTTGCCGTCCTCGTCGAGCACGGCCGCCAGGTGCGTCCGGCTGCGGCGCATCGCGGTCAGGACGTCGTCCAGCGGCGTGGCCGACCGGACCCGGGCGATCGGCCGCAGCGCGGCCACCGGGAACGGCAGGTCGCGCGGCGAGGCGTCCAGGGCGTCCTTGACGTGCAGATAGCCGAGGATCCGGCGCTCGGCGTCGAGCACGGGGAAGCGCGAGAAGCCCGTACGCGCGGACAGCGCCTCCAGCTCCTCGGGAGTGGTGCCGACCTGCGCGTACACCACCTTCTCCGCGGGCATCACGACATCCCGCACGGGCCGCCTGCCCAGGACCAGGGCGTCGTGCAGCCGCTCGGCCGCCCGGTCGTCCAGCAGGCCGGCGTGGCCCGCGTCGGTGACCATCCGGGCCAGCTCGTCGTCCGAGAACGTCGCCGAGACCTCGTTCTTGACCTCCACCCGCAACAGCTTGAGCAGCGCGTTGGCGAAGGCGTTGATCGCGAAGATCACCGGCCGCAGCGCCCGCGCGAGCGCCACGAGCGGCGGCCCGAGCAGCAGCGCCGTACGCGTCGGCTCGGCCAGCGCGATGTTCTTCGGCACCATCTCGCCGAGCAGCATGTGCAGATACGTCGCCACGCTCAGCGCGATCACGAACGAGATCGGGTGCACCAGACCGTGCGGCACGCCGACCGCGTCGAAGAGCGGTTCGAGCAGATGCGCCATGGCCGGCTCGGCGACGATGCCGAGCACCAGGGTGCAGAGCGTGATGCCGAGCTGCGCGGCGGCCAGCAGCGCGGAGACGTGCTCCAGACCCCAGATGACGCTGCGGGCCCGCCGGTCCCCGGCCTCCGCGAGCGGCTCGATCTGGCTGCGGCGGACCGAGATCAGGGCGAACTCGGCGCCGACGAAGAAGGCGTTGACGATCAGGGTGAGCAGACCGATCAGCAACTGGATCGCGGTCATCGGCCGGCCTCCCCGGTCTCGTGGGCGGTGGCGCCCGGCACGGGCGCGTGCAGCAGCACGCGCGCGGCGCGCCGGCCCGAGGCGTCGACGACGTCGAGCCGCCAGCCGCCCAGTTCCACGCTGTCGCCGACGGCCGGGATACGGCCCAGCTCCGTCGCGACGACGCCCGCGAGCGTCTCGTACGGGCCGTCCGGCACCCGGAGGCCGATGGCCCCCACCTGGTCCGTACGGGCCGCGCCGTCGGCGGACCACAGCTCGCGCCCGTCCGCGTCCTCACCGGCCCGTGCCAGGTCGGGCGTCTCGTGCGGGTCGTGCTCGTCGCGGACCTCGCCGACGACCTCCTCGACGATGTCCTCCAGGGTGACGACCCCGGCCGTACCGCCGTACTCGTCGATGACGACCGCCATCGTCTGCTTCCCGGACAGCCGGTCGAGCAGCCGGTCCACGGTCAGCGTCTCGGGGACGAGGAGCGGTTCGCGCAGCATCTCGCCGATCCGGCGGCGCGGGCGCTCATGGGCCGGTATGGCGAGCACGTCCTTGATGTGGGCGATGCCGACGACCGCGTCGAGGCTGCCCCGGTAGACGGGGAAGCGGGACAGGCCGGTCGCGCGGGTCGCGTTGGCGACGTCCTCCGCGGTGGCCTGCACGTCGAGTGCGGTGACCTGGACGCGGGGCGTCATCACGTTCTCGGCGGTCAGCTCGGACAGGTTGAGGGTACGGACGAACAGCTCGGCCGTGTCCGCCTCCAGGGCGCCCTCCTTCGCGGAGTGCCGGGCGAGCGCCACGAGCTCCTGCGGGGAGCGCGCGGACGCCAGCTCCTCGGTGGGCTCCATGCCCAGGCGGCGCAGGATCCTGTTCGCGGTGTTGTTGAGGTGGCTGATCAGCGGCTTGAAGGCGGCGGTGAAGACCCGCTGGGGGGTGGCCACCACCCTCGCGACGGCGAGCGGCGAGGAGATCGCCCAGTTCTTGGGGACCAGCTCGCCGACGACCATCAGGACGACGGTCGACAGGGCGGTGCCGATGACGAGGGCCACGGAGGAGGCGACCGTCGGGGAGAGGCCGACGGCCTCGGCCGGGCCCCGGATCAGCTTCGCGACGGAGGGCTCGGCGAGCATGCCGACCACCAGGTTGGTGACGGTGATGCCCAGCTGGGCGCCGGAGAGCTGGAACGTCAGTGACCTGACGGCCTTGAGGGCACCGGCCGCCCCGCGCTCGCCGCGGTCCACGGCGGCTTCGAGCTCGCCGCGCTCGACCGTGGTCAGCGAGAACTCGGCCGCGACGAACGCGCCGCACGCGAGGGAGAGGAGGAGCGCCAGAAGGAGCAGAAGCACTTCGGTCATCGGTTCACCTCCGTCCCATGGTCAGTCAGGGCGGGGCGGATCGCTCGATGTCGGTCGGCGAAGCGGGTGCTGTCGGAACCAGTGCTACTGGGAGGCTCGCCCATGGGCGGACGCTCACACCTTTCGATAGTCAGGATGAGCAACCATGGTAAAGGACGGGCAAAACACACACGGCGGGCACCCGGCGCAACCGGCGCACCCGGTTCACACCGTGAGCGGCTTCACCCAGCGGCGCCAGTGCTCCTCACGCTCGTACCCGGCGGCCGTCCACACCCGGTGCCCCGTCTCGTTCGCCTCCAGGACCATCGCGTCCGCACGCCGCCCGCCGAGGGCGGCGAGGCGTTCCTCGGCCGCGCGCAGGAGCGCGGTGGAGATGCCGCGCCGACGGTACGAGGGCAGTACGGCGAGCCGGTAGAGGGAGGCGCGCCAGCCGTCCCAGCCCGCGATCACGGACCCCACGATCAGGCCGTCGGCCAGGGCCAGGATGAGCGCCTCGGGGTCACGCTCGACGAGCCGGGTCACCCCGTGCACGTCGTCGGAGACGGACTTCCCCTTGGCGGACTCGCTCCAGAAGGCCAGGACGGCCTCGATGTCGTCGCGGGTGGCGGCTCGTATCCGAAGATCGGTCATGGCGGGATCCCATCACGTGGGGCGGATCCGCTGCCACGGAGTTCCGCGTGGCGGGACGACCGGTCCGGCCGCCGGGCCGCGCGCCCTACCGGCGGAGCCGCGCGGCTCTGTCGCCGGTCCCACCGCCGTCCCCCCGCCTGGCCACCCCCAGCACGCACGGCGACGACGGCAGGCGCGGGCCCTTGCCCGGGATGTCGAAGGAGCGGTACGGGCCGAGGACGAATCCCGCCGCCTCGATCGAGGCGAGCGGGGCCCGCGAGGTGTGGCAGCCGCCGAAGAGCAGCGGCCAGACCGTCCGGTCGAGACCCCGCTGCACGCGCGCGAGCCCGGGCGTGTCCGCCGCGCCGTGCTCGAAGAAGCGGAGCTCGCCCCCGGGCCGCAGGACCCGGTGCAGCTCCGCGAGGGTCTGCGGCACGCTCCGTACCGTGCAGAGGACGAGCGAGGCCACCGCCGCGTCGAAGGAGGCGTCCTCGAAGGGCAGCGCCTCGGCCGTGTCCGGCAGTACGGCCACCGGTACGGCGGTCCGCCGCGCGCCCTCCTGGGCCAGCCGGCGCAGCCGGGCCTCCGGCTCGACGGCCACCACCTCGGTGACCCCGGCCGGGTAGTGCGCGAAGTTCAGCCCGTTCCCCGCCCCGATCTCGACGACCCGGCCGGAGAGCCCGGCGAGCAGCTCCTCGCGCAGGTCACCGAGGCCGCCCCTGGTGTCGGCGGACACGCTGAAGCGGGCGTAGAAGCGGGCGAACACCGGGTGGTGGACGCGGGGTGACGGAGGAGCCGGCCGTGCGGGGCGAGGCGGTGTCATCGCAACCGCCTCAGCCCGGCACGAAACAGAACTCGTTGCCCTCCGGGTCCCGCATCACCTGGAAGGCGCCCTGCTCGTCCTTCACCAGGTCGCCGATCCGGGCCGCGCCCAGGGGCAGTGCCTCGTCGGCGGCCCGTCCGGGATCGGGCACCTCCAGGTCGAGATGGACCCGGTTCTTCACCGACTTGCCCTCCGGCACCCGCTGGAAGGCGAGCCGGACGAACCCGGGCGGGTCCACGTACGACCAGTCGTCGTTCCGGTCGACGGGAGCACCGCCGAGGAGCTCCGACCAGAAGCGGACGAGGGCGGCCGGATCGGCACAGTCGAACACGATCTCCTGCACGGAAGCACGCATGTCTCCAGCCTACGGAGTCACCGCCCCGACGGTCCCCTCATCGAGCGGCCGCGGGCGCCTCGACATCGGCCGTGAACCGCTCGCCGAACGCCTCCGCGTCCCACGTGCCGCCCAGGGCGGGCCCGAGCCAGCCGCCCGCCGCCGCCCGGAACGCCCCGGGGTCGAGCGACCCGGACCCCTCCGGTACGGCCCCGAGGAGCGGCGCGCCCGCCGCCTCCGGCAGGTCCGCCAGATTGCAGCGCGCCGCCAGGTCCGGCTCGGCGGGCCAGCTGCCGACCACGACCCCCAGCTGCTCGATCCCCCGGGCGCGCAGCGCCTCGGCCGTCAGGGCCGTCGAGTTGAGCGTGCCGAGACCGGCCGGGGCCACCACCAGGACCGGCGCGCCGAGCAGCGCGGCCGCGTCCGCGAGCGTGCCGCCCTCCGCGTCGAAGCGGACGAGCAGCCCGCCCGCCCCCTCCACGAGGACCAGATCGTGCTCGGCCGCCAGCTTCCGGGCCGCCTCGGCCACCTCCCGGGGCCCGACGGGGGCGAGCCCCGCCCGCCGGGCCGCCGTACCCGGAGCCAGCGGCTCCGGGAAGCGGCCCAGCTCGGCGGAGCCCGCGGCGCCGGAGAGCCGGACGACCTCGTCGGCGTCGCCGCGCTCCTCCGGTCCGACTCCCGTCTGCGCGGGCTTCAGGACGGCGACCGACCGGCCGGCGGCCGTGGCGACGGCGGCCACCGCCGCGGTCACGACCGTCTTGCCGATCTCCGTACCCGTACCGCTGACGACGACGATTCCCACCGTTGCTCCCGTTCTTCCGTTCAGCCCGCTGCCGCCGCCGCGCACACGGCGGCGCAGATCCGGGCCAGGTCCTCGTCGCCGGTCACGTACGGCGGCATCGTGTAGATCAGGTCCCGGAACGGGCGCAGCCACACGCCCTCCCTGACCGCCGCCCGCGTCGCGGCCGCCATGTCGACCGGGTGGTCGAGCTGGACGACGCCGATCGCCCCGAGCACCCGCACCTCGCGCACACCGGGCAGGTCGGCGGCAGGGGCGAGCCCCTCCCTGAGCCCCGCCTCGATCCGCTTGACCTCGACCTCCCAGTCCTGGGAGAGCAGCAGGTCGATCGAGGCCAGGGCCACCGCCGACGCCAGCGGATTGCCCATGAACGTCGGCCCGTGCGCCAGGACCGGGACCTCGCCCTGAGAGATCCCGTCGGCGACCCGGCTCGTGCAGAGCGTCGCCGCCATCGACAGATAGCCGCCGGTCAGCGCCTTGCCCACGCACATCACATCGGGCGAGATCCCCACCTGGCCGGCGGCGAACAGCGTGCCGGTCCGCCCGAAGCCGGTGGCGATCTCGTCGAGGACGAGCAGCACGTCGTGGGCGTCGCAGGCCTCCCGCAGCACCCGCAGGTACTCCGGGTCGTGGAAGCGCATCCCGCCCGCGCCCTGCACCACCGGCTCCACGATCACCGCGGCCAGTTCGTGCGCGTGCTTCCCGATCTCGGTCCGAAGGAGCTCGGCGTACGACTCCTCGTACGCGGCCGGCGGGGCGTCCACGAACACCTGCCGCTGGAGCACCCCCGTCCACAGCTCGTGCATCCCGCCGTCCGGGTCGCACACGGCCATCGGCTGCCAGGTGTCCCCGTGGTAGCCGCCGCGCCAGGTGAGCAGCCGCCGCTTCTCGGGACGGCCGAGGGAGCGCCAGTACTGCAGGCACATCTTGACCGCGACCTCGACGGAGACCGAGCCCGAGTCGCTGAGGAAGACGTGCCGCAGCGGCTCGGGGGTGATCTCGACGAGCCGGGCGGCGAGCCGGACGGCCGGCTCGTGGGTGAGCCCGCCGAACATGACGTGGCTCATCCGCTCCAGCTGGCCCCGGACCGCCTCGTTGAGCACCGGGTGGTTGTAGCCGTGGATCGCCGACCACCAGGAGGACATGCCGTCGACCAGCTCGGTCCGCCCCTCGGAGGGTTCGGCGAGCCGGAGGCGCACGCCGGACGCGGACTCCACGACCAGCGGGTCCGTACGTCCCGGCATGGGGCCGTACGGATGCCAGACGTGCGCCCGGTCCAGGGCGATGAGTTCGTCGTTGCGCACCGGCGTCACGCGTTCGGCGCCAGGTCCGTGCCCGCGCCCCTGCGGCGCACGGCGACGAGGTCGGTCCGGGCGCCGTTCGCGGCGGCCGCGCTCTCCGCCGCCCCGCTCTCCGTCGCCGCGGTCTCCGCTCCCGCGTGTCCGCCGCAGGGGCCGCAGCCGCCGGAGTGCGAGCCGCAGCCCGCGCCCTCCTCCGTGCGCCCCGCCTGCTCCGCGGCCGAACCGCAGCCCGCCGACGCGGCGGAGCCACAGCCGCCGGTCGCGGCGGCGGCCTCCGCGAGCGCGTCCGCGCGGTGCTTCGGCAGCGTGGTCGTGCCCGCGCCCTCCACCTCGAAGCCCGCGTCCGCGATCATGTCCAGGTCGGCCTGGCCGGCCTGGCCCTCGCTCGTCAGGTAGTCGCCGAGGAAGATCGAGTTCGCGATGTTGAGCGCCAGCGGCTGCATCGAGCGCAGGTGCACCTCACGGCCGCCCGCGATCCGTACCTCGACGTCGGGGCAGACGAACCGCACCATCGCCAGGATCCGCAGACAGCGCTGCGGGGTGAGGTTCCACTCCTTGGCGAGCGGCGTGCCCTCGAAGGGGATGAGGAAGTTGACCGGCACCGAGTCCGAGTCCAGCTCGCGCAGCGCGTACACGACGTCGACCAGGTCCTCGTCCGACTCGCCCATGCCCGCGATCAGACCCGAACAGGCCGACAGACCGGCGGCGTGCGCCTTCTGCACGGTGTCCACCCGGTCGGCGTAGGTGTGGGTCTTGGTGATGCCCCCGTACGTCGCCTCCGACGTGTTGAGGTTGTGGTTGTACGCGTCGGCGCCGGCGTCCCGCAGCCGCTCCGCCTGACCGTCGGAGAGCAGCCCGAGACAGGCGCACACCTCGACGCCCTCGTTCTGCTCCTTGATGGCCTCGATCGTCCTGCCGACCCGCTCCACGTCCCGGTCCGTCGGACCGCGCCCGCTCGCCACCAGACAGACCCGCTTCGCGCCGCCCGCGACACCCGCCGCCGCGGCCTGGGACGCCTCGTCCGGCTTCAGCCAGGTGTACTTGAGGATCTCGGCCTTGGAGCCGAGCCGCTGCGAGCAGTACGAGCAGTCCTCGGGACACAGCCCGGACTTCAGGTTCACCAGGTAGTTGAGCTTCACCCGGCGCCCGAACCACTGGCGGCGCACCTTGCCGGCCGCCGCCACCACATCGAGCAGTTCGTCGTCGGAGGTCGCCAGGACGGCGAGCGCTTCTTCACGGGTCGGCAGCTCGCGCCGCAGCCCCTTCTCCACCAGCGTGTTCAGCAGGTCCATAAGCGCTGATCCTTGCCTACCGCCCACCCCCCGGCCAAGGAGGAACCGAACAAACGCCCCGGATAGAGGTGTGTGGATGACCACATCCCGACCTCGGGATCCGCCGGTTAGGGTCTGTGCGCTGCCTACAAAAGGATCGCCGCATGCCACAGGCCGACGACGCACGGGCCGCGGGCCCGCGCCGTACCGCGTTCGACTGGACTGACGCCGAGGCGCGCCGCCGGGCGGAAGCCGGTCTGGTCCGGTCGCTGCGCCCCCGGGCGGCCGAATCGGAGCTGCTCGACCTGGCGAGCAACGACTACCTCGGCCTCACCCGCAGGAGCGAGGTCACCGAGGCGGCGGCCGAGGCCGCGAGGCGCTGGGGCGCGGGCTCCACCGGCTCACGGCTCGTCACCGGCACCACCCGGCTGCACACCCGGCTGGAGCGCGAACTCGCCGAGTTCTGCGGCTTCGAGGCGGCCCTCGTCTTCTCCTCCGGCTACACGGCCAACCTCGCCGCGCTCACCGCGCTCGGCGGCCGTGACTCCCTGATCGTGTCGGACGCCTCCAACCACGCCTCGATCGTCGACGGCTGCCGTCTCGCGCGCGCCGAGACGGCCGTGGTCCCGCACACCGACCCCGAGGCCGTACGCAAGACCCTCGACGCGCACCCGGGGCGGCGGGCCCTGGTCGTCAGCGACTCCGTCTTCTCCGTCGACGGCGACAAGGCCCCGCTGCCGGAGCTCGCCGCGGCCTGTCGTGCGCACGGCGCCGGACTTGTGGTGGACGACGCCCACGGCCTCGGCGTCCTCGGCGAGGGCGGCCGGGGCGCGCTCCACGAGGCCGGGCTCGCGGGCGACGAGGACGTCGTGGCCACGCTGACCCTGTCCAAGTCCCTCGGCAGCCAGGGCGGTGCCGTCCTCGGCCCGGCCCGGGTGATCGAGCACCTGGTGAACGCGGCCCGGACCTTCATCTTCGACACCGGCCTCGCCCCGGCCGCCGCGGGCGGCGCGCTCGCGAGCCTCCGGCAGCTCGTCGCCGAGCCGGGCCTCGCCGGACGGGCCCGTACCGTCGCCACCACACTGCACGGGCTGCTCACCGGGGCGGGGCTCACGGCGGCCCGGCCCGACGCGGCCGTCGTCTCGGTGCGGGCGCCCTCCCCCGAGGCGGCGCTGCGGTGGGCGGCGGACTGCAGGGACCAGGGCCTGGTCGTCGGCTGCTTCCGGCCCCCGTCCGTACCCGACGGCATCTCGCGGCTGCGCCTCACGGCACGCGCCGATCTGACGGACGCGCAGATCGGGCGCGCGGTGGAGACGATCCTGGCGACCGCGCCGGCGCTCGCGCGGGGGTGAGGGCGCGGGAGGCGGCGGACGAGGCGGCGGACAGGCCGACGGACGAGGTTCCCCGGCCCGGGCATCCGGGCAGTGCTTCGGCTCGGAGCCTCGAAGCTCTCGGAGGCTCGGAGCTCGAAGCTCGGGGCACGGGCAGGCCCCCCTTTCGGGGCCTCCCGCAGCCCAAACACGTTTCCTGGCAGCAGAGTTCACCGCTTCGGGCGACAGATGGGGACATATCTTGGCGGAACGCGGCCCGGCGCGGCACGATCGGTGGCACTCTGACGCGAAGCGCGATCCGGGGCAGCGGCTCCGGCGGGAAAGGGACAGCGTCGCCATGGCAGACCATCAGGAAGCATCCGTCACGCTGCCGAGCGACCCCGCCTCGGTCCCCACGGCCCGGCGGTACGTCGCCGACGTCCTCACTGGCTGGGGCCTGGACGGCGCCGCGGAGACCGCCGACTCGATCCGCCTGATCGTCTCCGAGCTGGCCACCAACGCCGTCCTGCACACCCTCGGCCTCTCGCCCACCTTCACGGTGGACGTCCGTCTGGAGCGCGAGGAGCGGCTCCACATCGGTGTCACCGACAGCGACCCCCGCAGGCCCCGCCGCCTCCCGGCGGCGGTCCAGCAGGACAACGGCCGCGGCCTGGTCATCATCCGCGTCCTCGCGGCGGAGGCGGGCGGCCGCCTCTCGGTCACCCCGACCCCGGACGGCGGCAAGACGGTCTGGATCACCCTCCCGTGGGCGTCGGCCCCGGTCGCCAGCCACTGACCGGCCCCTCTGACGCGCGGTGAGGGGTACGGCGGCGCCACCGCCCCCCTCACGAACGGACCGTCACCGCCGACGGCTCACCGGGCGCGGCGCGGTACCGGGCGCCGCGAGCCCATCCCGATCGGCGGGACAACCCCTAAGGCCGCCGGCTCACCGAACGCGGCCGTAGTAGACCTTCGACGACCAGATCTTGTCGAGCTTCACCCAGGAGCCCGTCTTGGGCGAGTGCCAGATCTTGCCACTGCCGGCGTAGATGCCCACGTGGTAGACCCTCCCCCCGGAGTGGAAGAAGACCAGGTCACCCTTCTGCCTGCCGGAGGCGGAGACGTGCCGGGTCTTGTTGTACTGCTGCTGCGCGGTGCGGGGCAGCGACTTGCCCGCCTTCTTGTACGCGTAGAGCGTCAGACCGGAGCAGTCGAACCTGGAGGGTCCGGCGCTCCCGTACCGGTACGGGGCTCCCTTCTTGGCCGCGGCGACGCTCAGTGCCTTGTTCGCGTGCGTGGTGGCCGCCTGTGCCTCCGAGGCCGCTCCTGGAGCGAGCAGCGTGCCGCCGACGGCGGCGAGGGTGAGAGCCGAGACGGCTCCGGCCCGGGACAGCAGGGACGGGACGTGCATCTGCGCGGTCATGCGCAACCCTTCGTCAGCCGCCTGTGAAGGATGACCTGTCGGGTTCGGGCAGGCGAAGATGCCCGGCCGCTCGCGCGGCTTCACCCCAAGGGACGGCCCCGCTGCCGAAGCAGCGCGTTCGCCCCGTAAAAATCGGGTCCTCCACTCCTGCCGAACCAATCCTGTCGACCAGACGTCCGGGACAGCGGCAGGACTCGGCGTCCGCCCGGACCGCCCCGCCGCGGCGGCGGGGGCTTGTCGTCGACAGGGATCTTGACCCACACCCGGGGCGAAATCCGAGCTGAAACGGCGATATGTGAGGCTCCTCACGACTGATCCGTTCGGGTGGACAAGACGCCTTCGTGATCTTCGGAGGGATGGTCAACGAGCCCCGCACCAGGGGTGGAACGCCCCATTCCGCCAGATGCGTACACCTGCTGCGCAACTCACCCGGGACATATGTCGACTCGTCTACTAAGCCGAACGGGGGAGTGATTCTGCGGCGCGCGTCGGCCGTACGGACCTCTACACGACATGCCGGAATGTCAACTCACCCGGGGCTCCGGGACGGTGACCCGGCCGGTCCTGCGCTCCCCGTCCAACACCCGCAGGGCGCGCGCCAATGTGTCCGCGTGGACCTCGGTCTCGCCCCGTATATGCATGAGCGTCAGGGCCTCGCGCAGCGCCTCCGCCCGCCCCACCAGGGCCTGTGCCGCGCGCAGCGCACCATAAGTATGCGTGCCCCTGGATGGGTTGATCTTCCCCAGGAGGTCGACGACTTCGAGGTAGGCGTCGACGAGTTCACCCTCGGCCCGCGTCAGGGCGGGCAGCGGCGGCAGCTCGGGGACCACGGCGCGCTCACCGCGCCGCGGTGCCGGCGGCCGCGCGACGGCTGCTGATCACATGATCCACCAGGCCGTACGCGAGGGCCGCCGGGGCGTCCAGGACGGTGAGGCGGTCGAGGTCGGCGTCGATCCGCTCCCGGTCCTGTCCCGTGTCCTCGGCGAGCATCCCGGCCATCAGGGAGCGGAGCCGGAGGAGTTCGCGCGCCTGGAGGTCGAGGTCGCTCGGCTGCCCGCGCAGCGGCTCCTCCATCGCCGGCTGCCGGAGCGTGACCCGGGCGCCGGGGAGCATCATCCGCTTGCCCGGGGTGCCGGCGGCGAGCAGGAGGGCGGCGGTGGACGCGGCCTGGCCGAGGCAGGTGGTCTCCACGTCGCAGTGGAGCGAGCGCATCGTGTCGTAGATCGCGGTCATGGCGCTGACCGAGCCGCCGGGGGAGTTGATGTAGAGCGAGACGTCCTGGCCGGGTGCCGCGTGGTCCAGGTACAGGAGCTGGGCGATGACGTCGTTGGCCGCCGTCTCGTCGATCGGTGTGCCGAGGAAGACGATCCGGGACTCGATGAGCTTGGAGTAGGGGTCGAGGGTCCGGGTTCCGAAGCTGGTCCGCTCCGTGAACTCGGGCAGAACGTGGCGAGCGTGCATGACGGGCACCTCCATCTGTAAAAAATGTACAGGACGTACAGGCCGTAAGATGGGGAGCATGACCTACGAGATCCCGGTGACGCAAGCGCGGGCTGAGCTCGCCGACCTCATCAACCGCGTCGTGTACGGCGGGGAGCGCGTCGTCGTCACCCGTCACGGGAAGCCGCTCGTGGCCCTGGTGTCCGCCGCTGACCTGGAGGAACTCGAAGCGGCGGAGAAGCCCGCCGACGAGCAGGTGATCAGTTCCGTCTCCGGCTTCCACGCGCTCGACTCCGCTGCCGGCGAACAGGGCCGTTTCGGTCTCGCCGCCCGCCACCGCGAGCACGGCGCCCCCTGACGCCCGCCCTTCGGGGCGTACAAGAAGAAGCCGCGTGCCCCCGTCCGCTACGGCGGGGGCACGCGGCCGTCTTCGAGGCGGGACTCAGCCGGCCGGTACCGGTGCGGGATCCGGGCCCCGTCGGTCCGACCGCGTCCCGAGCGCGGTCGCGGTCAGTCCCGCCACCGCCCAGAGGGTGAGGACGAGGAGCGGAGCGCCGGCCGCTGCCCCCTCGAAGGAGGAGACGGAGCGGAGTGCCGCGCCCCCGGCGCCCGGCGGCAGCCACTGGCCCAGCGTGCCGATCCCGGTCGGCAGCAGCTCCGGCGCGCTCGACATCCCCGAGAACGCGTTGCCGGCCAGGATCGTGAGCACCGCTCCGAGCCCGAGGCCGGGCTTGCCCAGGAGGGCGGCGAGTCCCGCGAAGGTCGCGCCGATCGCGAGCACGGTCAGGCCGAGGACCCCGGCTCCGGCCCACCAGCTCCCGCCCAGCGCCCCGAGCCAGCTGCCGGCGACGGCCGCGCCCGTGAGCCCCGCGAGGGCCGCCGCGCCCACCAGGGCTCCCATCGCGCGGACGCCGCGCAGGCCGAGCAGAACGGTGGCGGCCCCGGTGGCCGCCCCGACGATGGCGAGGGGCAGCAGGCTCGCCCCGAGCACCGCGCCCCGCGGGTCCCCGGCGGGGGCCGCGACCACGTCCGTGACGGCGACGGCCGCGCCGCCCGGCGCCCGCGCGGTCACGGCCTCGCGCAGAAGTCCGGCCACGACCGGGCTCGCGGCGGAGGCGGTGAGCAGCTCCGTACCGCCCGGGGTGATGACCACCGCGCCGTACACCTCCCGGTCCTGGACGGCCGCGCGGGCCGCGGCGCCGTCCTCGTAACGGTGGATCTCGAAGGCGCCCTCGCGCCGGCCGAGCTCCCGCTCCACGGCCTCCGCGGCCGCGGCCGGCCCGGCCACGCCGATGGGAAGGTCGCGCGGGGCGATGCGGGCGGCCGGCCAGGCGAAGGTCCAGAGGAGGAGGGCGGCGACGATCGGAATCAGCGCAAGGACGGCGACGAATCTGCGCCCCTCGGCGCCGGTGAAGGCCGTGGTGCCGGAGTGGGCGGTGGCGCCGGAACGGGCGGTGACGGTGGGCATGGCGGCCTCCCGATCTATAGAGAAGGATCGTTCGTTTTTCCTGAGGCCCACCTTCCGCCGCCTACGGGAAGTTGTCAAGAATGAATATTCGTTTTAAGTTCAGGGTCATGGCACGTGTCTCCCAGGAACACCTCGACGCCCGACGGCGCCAGATCCTCGACGGAGCGGCCCGCTGCTTCGCCCGCAACGGCTTCCACGCCACCTCCATGCAGGACGTCCTCGGCGAGGTGGGCCTCTCGGCGGGCGCGGTCTACCGCTACTTCAACGGCAAGGACGAACTGATCACGGCCATCGCGGACGAGGCCTTCGCCGGCATCCGCATGGCCTTCGTGGAGGCCTCGAAGGCCACGCCGCCGCCCACCCCCGACGTCCTCCTCGGCGGCGTGCTCCGGCTCTTCCTCGCGGAGCGGATCCCGGGCGCGGACCGGCAGGCCTTCGCGCGCCTGATCATCCAGGTCTGGACCGAGACCCTGCGCAACGAGGAGCTGGCGAAGACGCTCGCCGAGGGCTACGACGGGATGCGCGCGGCCTGGGGGGAGCTCGTCGTCGCCTACCGCGAGAGCGGCCTCCTGAGCGCCGACGTCCCGGCCGACCACGTGGCGCGCACCCTCATCGCCACCGCCCAGGGCTTCATCGCCCAGCAGGCACTCTTCGGCGACGTGTCCTTCGACATCCTGGAGGACGGGCTGCGCGGCCTCATGTCCATGTCCCTGCCGATCATCATGAAAACGCAAAGCCCCAGTTAACGAGCCGGAAAAACTTCCGCCCTAACGTGCAATGTCTGACCGTCTGCCGCATCTCGGCAGCTCAACACCGTGTTGACGGTCGGTAGGGTCCGCAGCTGTCCGGGTGTCCCGGACGACGACTGTGAGGTGGAAGAGTGCAACTGAGCCCGCACGAGCAGGAACGCCTGCTCATCCATGTGGCGGCGGACGTGGCCGAGAAGCGCCGGGCCAGAGGAGTGCGGCTCAACCACCCCGAGGCCGTCGCGCTCCTCACCTCCCACATCCTGGAGGGCGCCCGTGACGGCCGTACCGTCGCCGAGCTGATGGCCTCAGGGCGCAAGGTGCTCTCCCGCGAGGAGGTCATGGACGGCATCCCCGAGATGATCCACGACGTCCAGGTCGAGGCCACCTTCCCGGACGGCACCAAGCTCGTCACCGTCCACGACCCCATCGTCTGACGGGCCGCCGCCGATGATCCCCGGAGAGATCCTGTACGCGGACGGCCCCGTCGCCCTCAACGAGGGGCGCCCCGTCACCCGCCTGACCGTGCTCAACGCCGCCGACCGGCCCGTCCAGATCGGCTCCCACTACCACTTCGCCGAGGTCAACCCCGGCCTGGAGTTCGACCGCGCCGCCGCGCGCGGGAAGCGGCTGCACATCGCCGCCGGCACGGCCGTCCGCTTCGAACCGGGCATCCCCGTCGAGGTCGAGCTCGTGCCGCTCGCCGGCCGCCGGATCGTGCCCGGCCTGCGCGGCGAGACGGCCGGACCCCTCGACCTGACCGACGCCACCCCACAGGACCAGGACGGCGACCATGCCTGACCTCCACCGCGCCGTCTACGCCGACCTGTTCGGCCCCACCACCGGCGACCGCGTCCGGCTCGCCGACACCGATCTCCTCGTCGAGATCGAGGAGGACCGCAGCGGCGGCCCCGGCCGAGCCGGCGACGAGGCCGTCTTCGGCGGCGGCAAGGTCATCCGCGAGTCCATGGGCCAGGCCCGCACGACCCGCGCCGAGGGCGCCCCGGACACCGTGATCACCGGCGCCGTGATCATCGATCACTGGGGCGTCGTCAAGGCCGACATCGGCATCCGTGACGGCCGCATCACCGCGCTCGGCAAGGCCGGGAACCCCGACACCATGGACGGCGTCCACCCCGACCTCGTCATCGGTCCCGAGACCGAGATCATCGTCGGCAACGGCAGGATCGTCACCGCGGGCGCCGTCGACGCCCACGTCCACTTCATCTCGCCCACCGTCGTCGAGCAGGCCCTCGCCACCGGCGTCACCACCCTCGTCGGCGGCGGTACGGGACCGGCCGAGGGCACCAAGGCGACCACCGTCACGCCCGGCCCCTGGCACACGGCCCGGATGTTCGAGGCCCTGGACACCTTCCCCGTCAACATCGGACTGCTCGGCAAGGGCAACACCATGTCCCGGGAGGCCATGCACTCCCAACTGCGGGGCGGCGCCCTCGGGTTCAAGATCCACGAGGACTGGGGCGCGACCCCGGCCGTCATCGACGCCTGCCTGTCCGTCTGTGAGGAGACCGGCGCCCAGCTCGCCATCCACACCGACACCCTGAACGAGGCGGGCTTCGTCGGCGACACCCTCGCCGCCATCGCCGGGCGCACCGTCCACGCGTACCACACCGAGGGCGCCGGCGGCGGGCACGCCCCCGACATCATCACCGTGGTCTCCGAGCCGTACGTCCTGCCCAGCTCCACCAACCCGACCCGGCCGCACACCGTCAACACCATCGAGGAACACCTCGACATGCTGATGGTCTGCCACCACCTCAACCCGGCCGTCCCCGAGGACCTCGCCTTCGCCGAGTCCCGCATCCGGCCGTCCACCATCGCCGCCGAGGACGTCCTCCACGACCTGGGCGCGATCTCGATCATCTCCTCCGACTCCCAGGCCATGGGCCGGATCGGGGAGGTGATCATGCGCACCTGGCAGACCGCCCACGTGATGAAGAAGCGCCGCGGAGCCCTGCCCGGGGACGGCCGCGCCGACAATCACCGGGCGCGCCGGTACGTCGCCAAGTACACGATCAACCCGGCCGTCGCCCAGGGCATGGACCACCTCATCGGCTCGGTCGAGCCCGGCAAACTCGCCGACCTGGTCCTCTGGGAGCCCGCCTTCTTCGGCGTGAAACCCCTCGTCGTCATCAAGGGCGGCCAGATCGCGTACGCGCAGATGGGCGACGCCAACGCCTCCATCCCCACCCCCCAGCCGGTCCTGCCCCGCCCGATGTTCGGCGCGCTCGGCAGGGCCGCTGCGGCCGGCTCGGTCAACTTCGTCGCCGAGGCGGCGATCGAGGACGACCTGCCCCGGAAGCTCGGCGTCCACAAGGAGTTCGCCGCCATCGGCTCCACCCGCCGGGTCACCAAGGCCGACATGCGCGAGAACGACGCCCTGCCCCGGGTCGAGGTCGACGCCGACACCTTCACGGTGACGATCGACGGCGAGGCGGTCGAACCCGCCCCCGCCGCCGAACTGCCCATGGCCCAGCGCTACTTCCTCTTCTGATGGCCTCACGATCAGCCCTTCTCGTCCTCGCCGACGGGCGCTTCCCCGCCGGCGGGCACGCCCACTCCGGCGGCGCCGAGGCCGCCGTCAGGGCCGGCCGCATCAAGGACGCGGCCGACCTGGAGTCCTTCTGCCGGGGCCGCCTGCACACCACGGGACTCGCCTCCGCCGCGCTGGCCGCGGCCGCCGCGCTCGGTCTCGACCCGTACGAGCTCGACGCGGCGGCCGACGCCCGCACCCCGTCACCCGCCCTGCGCGCCGTCGCCCGCAGGCTCGGCCGCCAGCTGATGCGGGCCGCTCGCGCCACCTGGCCGAGCCCCGAACTCGACGCGCTCGCGGCCGCGTTCCCGCGCGGCGCCCATCAGCCCATCGTCCTCGGCGTCACGGCCCGCGCCGCCGGGCTCGGCCCCGAGGACGCCGCCCACTGCGTCGCGTACGAGGCGGTCGGAGGCCCCGCCACCGCCGCCGTGCGCCTCCTCAGCCTCGACCCCTACCGGGCCACGGCCGTCCTCGCGCGCCTCGCGCCCGAGATGGACGAGGTCGCCGAGCGCGCCGCGGCCGCCGCCCGGCTCGGAGTCGACGCGCTCCCCGCGGCCTCCGCACCGCTGCTCGACCTCACCGCCGAACAGCACGCGGCCTGGCCCGTCCGTCTCTTCGCCTCGTAATCCGCGTAATCCGCAAGGAGCCGCCCCATGCACCTCGACCACACCCACGACCACCACGGCGCCGTCTCCGCCGATGCCCGCCGCCCCGACGGCACCCGCCGGGCCCTGCGCATCGGACTCGGCGGCCCCGTCGGCTCCGGCAAGACCGCGACCGTCGCCGCCCTCTGCCGGGAGCTGCGCGACACCCTCTCCCTCGCCGTCGTCACCAACGACATCTACACCCGCGAGGACGCCGAGTTCCTCCTCCGCAACGCCGTCCTGCCGCCCGAGCGCATCCAGGCCGTCGAGACCGGCGCCTGCCCGCACACGGCCATCCGCGACGACATCTCGGCCAACCTCGAAGCCGTCGAGGAGCTCGAGGAGGAGGTCGGACCGCTCGACCTGATCCTCGTCGAGTCCGGCGGCGACAACCTCACCGCCACCTTCTCCAAGGGACTCGTCGACGCCCAGATCTTCGTCATCGACGTCGCCGGCGGCGACGACATCCCGCGCAAGGGCGGCCCCGGCGTCACCACCGCCGACCTCCTCGTGATCAACAAGACCGACCTCGCGCCCTACGTCGGCTCCGACCTGGAGCGGATGGCCCGGGACGCCAAGGAGCAGCGCGGCGAGCTGCCCGTCGCCTTCACCTCGCTGCGCGCCGAGAACGGCGTCGCCCCGGTCGCCGACTGGGTCCGCGCCCAGCTCCGGGCATGGACCGCGTGAGCCTGCGCGCCACCGCCCGGATCACCGCCGCCGCCGACGGCGGGCTGCCGCTCCTCGTCAGCGACGGGCCGCTCGCCCTGCGCCGTACCAGGGCCGCGGGACCGTACACCCGGGTCACCGTCGTCGGGGCGATGAGCGCCCCGCTCGGCGGCGACCGGCTGGCCGTGGAGACGGAGGTACGGGACGGGGCCCGGCTCCTGGTCGACTCGGCCGCCGCGACCCTGGCCCTGCCGGGCCGGAGCGCCGAGCCCGCCGCGTACGACGTCCGGATCACGGTGGGCGAGGAGGGCGTCCTGCGGTGGCTGCCCGAGCAGCTGGTCTCCGCCGGCGGCTCGGACCTCCGGATGCGCACCGTCGTCGAACTCGCGCCCACGGCACGCCTCGTCCTGCGCGAGGAGCAGATCCTCGGCCGCCACGGCGAACCGCCCGGCACCCTCGTCACGCGCCTCACCGTCCGCCGTGCCGGACGTCCCCTGTTCGACCAGGAGCTGGCCTTCGGGCCGGGCGCCCCCGGCGGCTGGGACGGCGGCGCGGTCCTCGGCGGTCACCGGGCCACCGGACAACTCCTCGTCGTCGATCCGGCGTTCGCGGAGAAGCCGGTGGAAGCCCGGCTCCTGGGGGAGAACGCGGTCATCACCCCGCTCGCGGGTCCCGCCGCCCTCGCCACCGCCGTCGCCCCCGACGCCCTCGCCCTGCGCCGCCTGCTCGACTCCGCTCTGTCCGAACTCGCCCCGTTCTGACGGGTTCTGTGGGGCCTCGGTGGAGCCGTCCCGAGGTCACCGCTCAGCGGTACACCGTTCACCGGTTATTGGTTCGGCAAAGAAACACGTGTTCGGTCTTTCATCGGGAGCCTCCGGGACGAAAGGATCCCCCGGACAGCCAACACACGGCGCCGCCACGGGGGGCGGCGCCACACAGGGGGAGGACACGTGGGACGTAAGGCAGTGCTCGGCTCGGCCGGCACTCTGATAGCGGGCACGCTCGTCGTGGGCGCGCTCGCCGCCCCGGCAGCGAACGCCGACAGCGACCGTCACCTGCGCGACGCGGAGGCGATCGGCGTCACCGTCGCCGCGGCGCACGCCGCCCGGACGGGCGTCGACTGGCAGGACTGCCCGGCCGACTGGGGCCTGGAGAAGCCGATCCAGTGCGGCTGGGTCTCCGTCCCGGTCGACTACGCGAAGCCCCACGGCAAGAAGATCAAGATCGCGGTCGACCGGATCAACGCCACCGGCACGCCCGCCGAGCGCCAGGGCGCGCTCCTCTACAACCCCGGCGGCCCCGGCGGCTCCGGCCTCCGCTTCCCGCGCCGGGTCACCACCAAGAACGCGATCTGGGCGAACGCCGCCAAGGCCTACGACTTCGTGGGCTTCGACCCGCGCGGTGTCGGCAAGTCGGCCCCCATCTCCTGCGTCGACCCGGCCGAGTTCGTCAAGGGTCCCAAGCTCGACCCGGTCCCCGACAGCGAGGCCGACAAGCGCGCCCAGCGCAAGCTCGCCGCCGAGTACGCCCAGGGCTGCGTGGAGAAGAGCGGCGACATCCTGCCGTACATCAACACGCTCAACACCGCGCGCGACCTCGACGTCATCCGCGCCGCTCTCGGCGAGAAGAAGCTCAACTTCGTCGGCGTCTCCTACGGCACGTACCTCGGCGCCGTCTACGGCACGCTCTTCCCGAGCCACGTCCGCCGCATGGTCCTCGACAGCGTCGTCAACCCGTCGACGCGCAAGATCTGGTACGAGGTCAACCTCGACCAGGACATCGCCTTCGAGGGCCGGCTCGAGGACTGGATGACCTGGGTCGCCCAGCACGACGCCACCTACCACCTCGGCGACACCTACGCGGAGGTCAGGCAGCAGTGGGAGACCCTGCGCGCCGCCGCCAAGAAGGCGCCGCTCGGCGGCAAGGTCGGCCCGGCCGAGCTCATCGGCTTCTTCCAGAACGCCCCGTACTACGACTCCATGTGGGCCCCCGTGGCCGAGGCCTGGAGCGCCTACGCCGCAGGCGACCCGCAGCCGCTCATCGACTCGGCCGCGTCCGACCCGACCGACACGGCCGGCAACGCCGCCTCGGAGAACGGCAACGCCGTCTACACCGCGGTCGAGTGCGCCGACGCGCCCTGGCCGACCAGCTGGAAGAAGTGGGACCGGGACAACACCCGGCTCCACGAGCAGTACCCGTTCATGACCTGGGCCAACGCCTGGATGAACCTGCCCTGCGCCACCTGGTCCGCCCCGCGCCAGCGCCCGACCGAGGTCAGGACCGGCAAGGGCCTGCCGCCGGTGCTCATCACCCAGTCCGAGCGCGACGCCGCCACCCCGTACGCCGGCGCCGTCGAACTGCACAAGCGGTTCAAGGGCTCGCGCCTGATCACGGAGAAGGACGCCGGCTCGCACGGCATCACCAACCTGGTCAACCCCTGCCTCAACAGCAAGGTCGAGGCCTATCTGCTGACCGGGAAGCTGGACGCCAGGGACCAGACCTGCGCCCCGCACGCCACCCCGCAGCCGTAACGAGCGCACCGCCGGACGAGGGGAGGGGCGGGCAGCCCCTCCCCTCGTCCGGTTCGTCACCGCCGGGCGGCCAGCCAGGCGTCCTCCGCCGCGTAGTCGAAGAAGTCCACCCCGTACTTCGCGAGGTTCGGGAAGGCCTCCCGCCACTCCCGTCCCGACAGATGCCCGGCCAGCCACGCGACCGTCTCCGGCAGCGACTCCGCGTACGACACCACCGGCCGGTACCCCAACTCCCTCTCCGCCGCCGTCATGTCGTAGACGATGGGGTGCGGGGAGGCCCACGGGGTCAGCCCCACAGTGCCCTCCGGCTCACCCTCGATCAGCACCGTCTCGCTCACCGCGCCCATGGCCGCGTCGATCGCCGCCCCGATCTCCGCGACCGTCGGCGCCTCCGGGTCACCGCCGTTGAGCACCCGGCTGCCCGGGTTCTCCGCCGCGAGCCGTACGAGCTCCGCCAGGTTGTCCACGTGGACCGGGTGGAACCGCGACGCACCGCCGTACGCGAGCGGACGCACCGGCCGCCCGTCGAGCACCCGCTTCACGAACCACAGCTCGCGCGGACCCGGGCAGTACGGGCCGTGGATGGCGCCCGCCCGCAGCACCGTCGTCGGCAGCGCGTCGCCCGCCCCGAGCAACTCCCGCTCCAGGGCCACCTTCCGTGTGCTGTACGAGCTGTCGCCCGGTGCGACCGTCCGCCAGTCCTCCGGGACCGGCACCGGGTAGGCGGGGAAGCCGTCCGGCCGGTCCTGGGTGTCGAAACTGCGGCCCTGCTCGTCCTCGTAGACGGCGCCGCTCGACACCACCACCGCCGAACCGATCCGGCCGGCGAGACCGGTCAGCTGCCTGCCGTGCCCCGCGTCGTACGCGACGATGTCGACGAGCACGTCACAGCCGTCGCCGAGCCCCGCCGCGAGCGCCCCCTCCTCCGTGCGGTCGAGCCGCACCGACCGGACCTCGTCCGGCCACCTCTCGTCCCTGACACCGCCCCGCGAGGCGGCCGTCACCTCCCAGCCGTCCGCGACGAGGGCCCGCACGGCCGCCCGTCCCACCTGTCCCGTCCCACCCAGCACGAACGCGTTTCCCTTGGTCATGGACGGGACGCTACGACCCTCCGGTGCCCCTGCCCAAGGGGTTGCGCCCTGCGCGGATCCGCCCTCAGCGTTCCCGACGGGGGAACTTATCCGAGGGCCCCTCGTCCTCCGCCTCCGCGGCCTTCACCACGGTCGCGTAGTCGTCCACGTACTCCTGACCGGACAGCCGCAGGATCTCGTACATGATCTCGTCGGTCACCGCGCGGACCACCGCCCGCTCGTCCGCCGACCCCGCGAACCGGGAGAAGTCCAGCGGCTCCCCGAACCGGATGGTGACCCGGCGGATCCTCGGCACCACCTTCCCGGGCGGCTGGATCTCGAAGGTCCCCACCATGGCGCAGGGCACCACGGGCACCCCCGCCGTCAGTGCCATCACCGCCACCCCCACCTTCCCCTTGTAGAGCCGCCCGTCGTGCGAACGCGTCCCCTCCGGATAGATGCCGAGCAGCTCGCCCCGGCCGAGCACCCCGAGCCCCTCCCGGATCGCCGCCTTCCCGGCCTCCTTCCCCGAGCGGTCGACCGGGATCTGACCGGCCGCCCGGAAGAACGCCGCCGTCAGCCGGCCCTTGATCCCCGGCCCCGTGAAGTACTCCTGCTTGGCGAGGAAGGTGATCCGCCGGTCCAGCACGACCGGCATCAGGAAGTGGTCGGAGAAGGAGAGGTGATTGCCCGCGACGATCGCCGCGCCCTCCTCCGGGACGTGTTCGAGCCCCTCGATCCGCGGTCTGAACAGCAGCTTCAGGAGCGGTCCGAGCAGTACGTACTTCATCAGGTGGTAGAACACCCGCGACCCCCGTTCGTCGTCCGTCCTGCCCGTTGTATCCGGGCGCGGGCCCGTGGTCCACTGGTGGGGGAGCGTCTTATGACGGGCGAACGGGGAGCCAGGCGCCCCGGCCGCGTCCTCACCGCGCTGCTCTGCGCGCTGACGGCGGCCGGGCTCTACGGCTGCTCCGACACGGGCCGGCCCGCACCGGCCCCCACACCGAGCCCCGCCGCGACCACCGGCCGCTCGCCCTTCACGGGGCTGTCCGCGCGCCCGGCACCGGTCCTGGCCGTCAAGATCGACAACGTGCCCGCCGCCCGGCCCCATACCGGACTCGGCGCGGCCGACCTCGTCTACGTCGAACAGGTCGAGGGCGGTGTCACCCGGCTCCTCGCCGTGTACTCCTCCCGGCTCCCCGAACTCGCGGGACCCGTCCGCAGCGCCCGCGAGTCCGACGTCGAGCTCCTCGGCGCCTTCGGCCGGCCGGTCCTCGCCTACTCGGGAGCGCAGTCCGCCCTGAACCCCCTCCTCGGCGCGGCGCCGCTCCACCCCGTCACCGAGTCCACCGCCCCCGGCGCCTTCCGCCGCGCGCCCGACCGGCCCGCCCCGCACAACCTCTACCTGCGGCCGGAGAAGGCCCTCGCCACCGATCCCGGGGCGCCGAACGCCCCGGACGTCGGCTTCCGCTTCGGCCCCGCCCCGGCGGGCGGCACACCGGTCGACTCCGAGACCGTGCGCTTCCCCGCCGCCCGCTACACCTTCACCTGGTCCGCGGCCGACCGGAGCTGGCGGGTGGCGATGGACGGCCGCGCGGCCCGCGCCACGGACACCGGACCGCTGAGCCCGTCGACGGTGGTCGTCCAGCGCGTCACCGTCCGCGCCTCCGCCTTCCACGACCGGACCGGCGCCGTCTCGCCGTACACCGAGACCGTCGGCAGCGGCACCGCGCTCGTCCTGCGCGACGGCCGCGCCCACGAGGCCCGCTGGTCCCGGCCCACGACGACGTCCGGCACCACCTTCACGACCCCGGGCGGAGCGCCACTGGCCTTCGCACCGGGCCAGATCTGGCTGGTCCTCGCCCCGAAGGGCTAGCAGGTCCTAAGGGCCCGCGGGACCCGGGCCGGTGGGTGGGCGGCGGCGGGGGCCGGAGGGGGCCCCGCTCTCCGACGCCGCCATGCCGATCGTGGCCACTCCGAGCACCACCCAGCCGAACCAGAGCCAGCCGCTGCTGCCGAGCGCCACCGTGTACGCCGTCGCCATCACCAGCGCGGCGCAGGTGAGCACCGCCATCGTCTTCGTGGGACCGGACATCGCCCGTCCTCCTCCCGCCGAGGCCACGGAAGCCGTCCAGCCCATCGTGACCCCCGGAGAGGGGCGCGCGCTACTCCCCGGACGCACCGGCGTGCGCCGGAACGGGAACCGGGCCCCGCGCCGTGATCGGCGCGGGGCCCGGAAAAGGGGTCCGTGGAGCGTCACCGGCTCCCGGTACGGAGCGAGGCCAGGTACGCGTTGTACGCCTCCAGCTCCTTGTCACCGTCCCGGTCGGCCTTCCGGTCCTGGCGGACCGCCTGCCGCTGCTCGGAGTGGTACCACTGGTAGACGAGCGCGATCAGCACGAGCACCGACGGGATCTCGCTGAACGCCCAGGCGATGCCGCCGGCCGCGTTCTGGTCGGTGAGCACGTCGATCCCCAGCGAGGCCGGCGGGTTCTCGTACGCCGCGACCATCGGCTCCGAGGCCATCATCAGCGCGATGCCGAAGAAGGCGTGGAACGGCATGCCCGCGAACAGCTCCAGCATCCGCATCACGTACCCGGGCCGGTGCGGGCCCGGGTCGACGCCCATGATCGGCCAGAAGAAGACCACGCCCACCATCAGGAAGTGGACCATCATCGCGATGTGGCCGGGCGTCGAGCCCATCAGGAAGTCGAAGAGCGGCGTGAAGTACAGCCCGTACAGGCTCGCGATGAACATCGGGATCGTGAAACCGGGGTGCGTGACGACCTTCATGTACCGGCTGTGCAGCAGCTTCAGGAGCAGCTCGCGCGGCCCCGTGGACCCACGGCCCGCCACCGGCAGCGCCCGCAGCGCGAGCGTCACCGGCGCGCCGAGCAGCAGCAGGATCGGCGACAGCATGGAGATCACCATGTGCTGCACCATGTGCACGCTGAACATGACCATGCCGTAGTCGTTGAGCCGGGTGCACGTCACGAGCGCGACGCTCAGCACGCCGACCGTGAAGAACACCGCCCGGCTCACCGGCCACGCGTCCCCGCGCCGCCGCAGCCGCACCACGGACCAGCCGTACAGACCGAGCGCCGCGAGGCAGCCGGTCAGGAAGAAGAGGTCGGGAGAGGACTCCAGGCCCCGCCCCAGCGTGAACGGCGGCAGATCCATCGTCATGCCGTGCCCGCTGTGATCCATCGTGTGCACTCCTGGAGCCCGATTCGCGCTTGTTGTCCGCACCAGACTAGAACCGCCCCCGGCCGCGACTGCGACCGGGGGCGGATGTCACGTACGGACGGCGCTCAGAGCACGCACTCGGCCTCGGCGTACCGGTCGGCCGGGACCGTCTTGAGGGACTCCACGGCCTGGGCCAGCGGGACCATCGTGATGTCCGTGCCGCGCAGCGCGGTCAGCATGCCGAACTGGCCGCGGTGCGCCGCCTCGACGGCGTGCCAGCCGAAGCGGGTGGCGAGCACCCGGTCGTACGCGGTCGGCGTGCCGCCGCGCTGGACGTGACCGAGGATCACGGGCCGCGCCTCCTTGCCGAGCCGCCGCTCCAGCTCCACCGAGAGCTGGTTGGCGACGCCGGTGAAGCGCTCGTGGCCGTAGATGTCGGTGCCGGCGGTCTTGAAGTCCATCGAGCCCTCGCGCGGCTTCGCACCCTCGGCGACGACGACGATCGCGAAGCGCTTGCCGTCCTCGAAGCGGGCGCCGACGCGGGCGGTCAGCTCGTCGATGTCGAAGGGGCGCTCGGGGACGACGACGGCGTGCGCGCCGGCGGCCATGCCGGAGTGCAGCGCTATCCAGCCGGTGTGGCGGCCCATGACCTCGACGACCAGGACTCGCTGGTGGGACTCGGCGGTCGTCTTGAGCCGGTCGAGGGCCTCGGTGGCGACGGTCACGGCCGTGTCGAAGCCGAAGGTGACGTCGGTGGAGGCGATGTCGTTGTCGATGGTCTTCGGGACGCCGACGATCGGGAGACCCGCCTCGGAGAGCAGGTTCGCCGCCTTCAGGGTCCCCTCGCCGCCGATCGGGATGATCGCGTCGAGTCCCAGGTCCGCGACGTGGCCGCGGGCGCGCTCGACGCCGTCGACCAGGTGCGCGGGCTGGACCCGCGATGAACCGAGGATGGTGCCGCCCCGGGCCAGGATGCCGCCCACCGCTTCGAGATCGAGCTTGCGGTAGTCGCACTCCAGCAGGCCCTTCCACCCGTCGTGGAAGCCGATGACCTCGTCGCCGTGGTCGACGACGGCGCGGTGCACGACGGAACGGATGACAGCGTTCAGACCGGGGCAGTCTCCGCCGGAGGTGAGCACGCCAATGCGCATAGCCCAAAAACCTTTGCAACGTGGGCCGACTCCCGGACCACGTCGTCCGGCTGGATTCCCGCCACCCTATCGTCGCAGGGTGGCGGGGCCGAACCGGATGTCCGCACAGTGGACAACGTACGTTCGTACGAGGGACCAACGGCGGTGCGCGGGCTGACTCAGGCGGGCTGGGTGGCCGCGGCGATGCGCTCGGCGCGCAGCGCCTCGTACCAGCGGTCGTCGGTCGGCGGCAGCGCGTTCACATCGAGGGCCAGCTTCAGGAGCAGGTCCGCGATCTGCGGGTTACGGGCCATGACGGGTCCGTGCATGTACGTACCGAACACGGTGTCGTTGTACGCGCCTTCGGTGCCGTCGCCGGTGCCGTTGCCCTTGCCGAGGACGGTCCGGGCGAACGGCCGGGCCGTGGGGCCGAGATGCGTGATGCCCTGGTGGTTCTCGAAGCCCGTCAGCTGGGGCAGGCCGAGCCGCGGGTCGATGTCCGCGAGGACGTCGCCGACGCACCGCTCGCCCTCGCCACGGGTCGAGATGACGTCGATGAGACCGAGGCCCGCCTCCCGCTCGCCGAGGTCGTTGATGAACTCGTGGCCCAGGATCTGGTAGCCGGCGCAGACCGAGAAGATGATCGCGCCGTTCGAGGCGGCCCGGCTCAGGCCGCCGTCGCGCCGCAGCCGCTCGGCCGCGAGCCGCTGGGGCCGGTCCTCGCCGCCGCCGATCAGATAGATGTCGCCCGAGGTCGGCACCGGCTGGTCGCTGCGGACGTCGACGCGCTCGACGCTGAGACCGCGCTGCTCGGCGCGGCGCTGGACGACGAGGACGTTGCCCTGGTCGCCGTAGGTGCTGAGCAGGTCCGGGTAGACCCAGACCAGGCGCAGGCTGCTGTCAGTCATGCTGCATGTCCTCTACGGGTCAGTTGCCGACGCGGCGGCGGACGTCCTGGAAGGCGGTGTAGTTGGCGATCAGCTCGATCTGTCCGGGCGGGGCCATCGCGACGGCCTCGTCGAGCGTCTCGCAGACGCGGAAGTCCACGCCCGCGACCTCCAGGCGGACCGCGAGGTCCAGCTTCCGGTCGCCGATCACCATGATCGGGTGGCCGGCGAGCCGGCCGTAGTCCACGTCCCACAGCCAGGAGGTGTCCGTGCCGTCGGCGCCGCGCGCGTTGACGGAGAGGATCACCGGGGTCGGCGGCTGGTCGATGAGGGAAAACGTTTCGAGCCAGCCGGCCGGGTTCTTCGCGAGCAGCAGGCGCAGGTCGCGGCCCTGGAAGGAGACGACGTCATAGCGTCCGGCGACGGCCTGCACCTGGTACATGCGCTCCAGGGCCACCTGCGGCGGCACCCCGAAGACGGCGGCGACGGCGGCCGAGCTGGTGGCGTTCGCCTTGTTGGCGCGGCCGGGCAGCTGGAGACGGATCGGCCAGGCCGAACCGTGCGGGTCGAGGACGTGGTCGCCGCTGAGCGCCCAGCTCGGAGCGGGACGGCGGAAGCCGCACTCGCCGCAGAACCAGTCGTCGCCCGGACGCTGCATCACACCGCCGCAGGCGGGGCACGACCAGGCGTCGTCCTTCCACTCCTGGCCCGCGGCCACCCACACCACGTTCGGCGAGGAGGAGGCGGCCCACACGATGAGCGGGTCGTCGGCGTTGGCGACGACGACGGCCTTGGTGCCGTTGAGACCCTCGCGCCACTTCTCGGCGAGCATCCGGGTCTCGGCGGCGCGGTCGAGCTGGTCGCGGGAGAGGTTGAGCAGCGCGATCACCTTGGGCGTGGTGTCACGGGCGACTCCGGCGAGGTACTTCTCGTCGACCTCGATCACGCCGTACTTGGAGTCCGAGCCGCCGGCCAGCGCCGAGGTGATGCCCGCGGGCATGTTGGCGCCGAGGGCGTTCGAGACGACGGGTCCCGCGGCGCGCAGGGCCTCCGCGATCAGCCGGGTGGTCGTCGTCTTGCCGTTGGTCGCCGACACCAGGACGACGTCCAGATGCTGCGCGAGCCGGCCGAGGAGGTCGGGATCGAGCTTCAGCGCCACCTTGCCGCCGATCACCGATCCACTGCCGCGCCCCGCCGCACGCGACACCGCGGCCGCGGCCCTGCCCGCCGTCACGGCCAGCTTGGCGCGCGGCGACAGCGGCTCTGGATTACCGGGGTGTCCTGACATCGTTCTTGTTCCTCCTTGCGTCGGTCCGGGCTCAGCCTATCGAGATCCGGCCAGCAGCCCGAACAGCGGCACCGTTCAGCGGCCGCGAGAAACAGCCAGGTCACGGCGGACCGTACCCTTACGGCCATGCGAAACCGCCCCATCCCCGGCAGTTCCGGCCTCGTCCGAGCGATGACTCTGCTCGGCGACCCCGTGCTGCACAGCCCCTGTGAGCCCGTCACCGACTTCGGGCCCCAACTGGCCCGTCTCGTCGAGGACATGTTCGCCACGATGTACGCGGCGAACGGCGTCGGCCTCGCGGCCAACCAGGTGGGCGTGGGCCTGCGCGTCTTCGTCTACGACTGCCCCGACGACGAGGAGACCCGTCACCTGGGCCATGTGGTGAACCCGCGCCTGGTGGAGGCGGACGGCGAGGTGATCCGGGGGCCGGAGGGCTGCCTCTCGCTGCCGGGCCTGGAAGCGCCGACGCCCCGGTACGACCGCGCGGTGGTCGAGGGCGTACGGCTTGACGGCACGCCGGTACGGGTCGAGGGCACGGGCTTCTTCGCCCGCTGCCTCCAGCACGAGACCGACCATCTGGAGGGCGGGGTCTACGCGGACCGTGTCACGGGGTGGCGCAAGTCACGTCTGCTCCGGGCGATCCGCAAGGAACCGTGGGGGAGCGGGGCCGGGGCGCTGGAGGCGGACAGGCCCTAGAACCCCGGTCCGCCGGGGCGGTCGTCGGCCTCCGCGAGGCGGCCCCACAGGAGGTCGGCCAGGCTCTTGACCAGGTCCTCGCGCGGGCACGGGCGTTCGCCGAGCCACCAGTCGCCGGCCGCGTGCATCATGCCGACGATGCCGTGGCCCCAGATCCGGGCCTGGGCCTCGGCGGCGGGTCCGAGGTCGACGCGCTCGGCGATGACCTGGCCGAGCTCCTCGCCCATGCGGCGGAGCAGCGGCGCGGAGTGCCGGCCGACGTCGAAGCCCTGCTCGGTCTGGTGCGGTTCCTCCGCGGGGTGCATGAGGAAGCGGTAGACCTGGGGCATCGCCTCGATCGAGGCGAGATAGGTGTCGAGGGTGGCCTCGACGCGGCGGCGCCGGTCGGCGGGCGCGTCGAGCGCGGCCCGCAGAGCGGAGAGGAGGGCGTCCGTGTGCCGGATGGCGAGGGCGCGGTACAGACCGCCCTTGTCGCCGAAGTGGCGGTAGAGGATCGGCTTGGTGATGCCGGCCTCGGCCGCGATCGCGTTCATGGACGCCTGGGGGCCCTCTCGGAGCACCACCCGGTCCGCCGCCTCCAGCAGTTCGCGCCGCCGCTGTTCGGTGGGCGTCTGCTGGTCGGTGGTCCGGTGTGCGATATCCATAGCGTGTCTCCCCGCCCGTGCGATTCCGTGAGGCTGTCGCAACGTAACACCCGGCTGCTGCCCGTCGCTGGCCGGGCCGAACCGCTCCGCCGCTGGTTGACAGCCCATACCCGTCGGTAACACACTGGTGTTACCGCAAGTAACGTCCCCCTTGGAGGGCAAATGGGCGAGTTCACGCTCGAACTCAACGATGACCAGAAGCAGGTCCGCGACTGGCTCCACGGCTTCGCCGCCGATGTGATGCGCCCCGCGGCCGCCGAGTGGGACGAGCGTGAGGAGACGCCCTGGCCGATCATCCAGGAAGCGGCCAAGCTGGGCATCTACTCGCTCGACTTCTACGCCCAGCAGTTCTTCGACCCCACGGGTCTCGGCATCCCGATGGCGATGGAGGAGCTCTTCTGGGGCGACGCCGGCATAGCCCTCTCCATCGTCGGCACGGGCCTCGCCGCCGTCGGCGTCCTCGCCAACGGCACCGAGGAGCAGATCGGCACCTGGATCCCGCAGATGTACGGCGACGCCGACGACGTCAAGGTCGCCGCGTTCTGCTCGTCCGAGCCCGACGCCGGCTCGGACGTCGCCTCCATGCGGACCCGGGCCGTGTACGACGAGGCCACGGACGAGTGGGTCCTCAACGGCACCAAGACCTGGGCGACCAACGGCGGCATCGCCAACGTCCACGTCGTCGTCGCCGTCGTCGACGCCGAGCTCGGCTCCAAGGGCCACGCCTCCTTCATCGTCCCGCCGAACACCCCCGGCCTCTCCCAGGGCCAGAAGTTCCAGAAGCACGGCATCCGCGCCTCCCACACCGCCGAGGTGGTCCTCGAGGACGTCCGGATCCCCGGCCACTGCCTCCTCGGCGGCAAGGAGAAGCTGGACGAGCGCCTCGCCCGGGCCCGGGAGCGCGCCCAGAGCGGGGAGAGGGTGAAGAACGCGGCCATGGCCACCTTCGAGGCCTCCCGCCCGGCGGTCGGCGCCATGGCCGTCGGCACGGCCCGCGCCGCGTACGAGGTGGCCCTCGACTACGCGAAGACCCGCGTCCAGTTCGGCCGTCCGATCATCGAGAACCAGGGCGTCGCCTTCCAGCTCGCCGACATGGCCACCCAGATCGACGCGGCCCGTCTCCTCGTCTGGCGCGCCTCCTGGATGGCCTCGGCGGGCAAGCCCTTCACGGCGGCCGAGGGCTCCATGTCGAAGCTGTACGCGAGCGAGGTCGCCAAGAAGGTCACCGCCCAGGCGATCCAGATCCTCGGCGGCAACGGCTACACCCGCGAGTACCCGGTGGAGCGCATGCACCGCGACGCGGCCATCTACACGATCTTCGAGGGCACGAGCGAGATCCAGCGCATGGTCATCAGCCGCGCGCTCGCGAGGTAGCGGACCGGTCGTGCAGGTGCCGGGGCCCCGGGTGGGTCGGGGGCCGCGAGGCGGCGTATCGCGCGTCGGTGCGATCCAGGTCACCTGGATCGCACCCGGGCGGCGGCGCCCGCTCGCCACGCCGACGCGTGGCGGCCGTGACTCAGGCGGCGAGCTGCTGCTCCGTCTGCACCGCGTCGGTCCAGGCGGCCACGAGGACCTGGTAGATCCGCTGCTCGTCCGCCGTCAGCGGGCGGCGCTCCGCTCCGGCGCGGACCCACAGGGTGCGGATCGCGTCGTTGAGGGCCGTGGGGCCGGGGGTCTCTCTGTGCGAGTTGTCGGACATGAGGTCCAGCCTAGGCGCTGGGTCCGACAGACCCCGCCTCCGACGGGCGTGTGGTCCGCCACGCCCCTCCTGGGGGGTGTCTTGTCGGTCACACCAGGCAGAACTCGTTGCCCTCGGGGTCCTGGAGGACCACCGCGTAGTAGTCCATGCCGTTCGGCTCGTCCATCGTGTACAGGATCGTCGCGCCGATCGCCGTGAGCCGGGACACCTCGCCGTCCACCCGCTCGCGGCGCAGGGCGAGCGGGACGTCGCGGCCGCCGCCGACCTTGAGGTCGAGGTGGACGCGGTTCTTGACGGTCTTGGGCTCGGGGACCCGCTGGAACCAGACCCGGGGGCCGACGCCCTTCGGGTCCACGATGGACTCCGGCAACTCCCCGGCGCCCTCGCCCAGCTCCTCCTCGGGCACGCCGATCGCCTCCCAGTACGCCCGCCAGGTGGCGTGCCCCGCGGGCGGCGGATCCGGGACGTACCGCAGGGCCTCCAGCCAGAAGGGCACCAGGCGCTGGGGGTCGACGCAGTCGATCGTGAGTTGCAGGGTCATCTCGGGTCGCTCCATGGACCGAGCCTCCCAGACGCCACTGACAACGGCCCGATCCGGAGGCGGGCGAAGGGTTCGAGTCAACCGGCCGGATCCGGAAGGGTGTTCGGAGCGTGCTGCCTGTGGGTTACTTCGGGGAGGACAATCACCACACCGGTGACGATCACAGGGGGAACCGCATCATGACCAGCACCACCCGGACCGAGGCGCCCGAACTCGCGGGACTTCCGCTGCTCGGCTCGATGTTCGACCTCAAGAACGACTCCCTGGGCACCTTCCTGCGCGCCCGCCGCGAGCACGGTGACGTCGTACGCATCACCGCGGGACCTCCCGGGATCCGTGCCGTCGTCTACGGGGTCTTCTCCGCCGACGGCGCGCAGCAGGTCCTCGCCGGGGAGTCCGCCAACTTCCGCAAGGACAACCGGTTCTACCGGGAGATCCGGGAGTCCTTCGGCAACGGCCTGCTCACCAGCCAGGACGAGGACTACCTCCGCCAGCGCCGGCTCGTCCAGCCCCTCTTCACCCGCCGCCGCGTCGACGGCTACGCCTCTGCCGTCGCCACCGAGGTCACCACCCTCACCGGCGAATGGCGGGAGGGCGGAGCCGAATCCGTCGACGTCCTCCAGGAGATGGCCCGCCTCGCCCTGCGCGCCGTCGCCCGCATCCTCTTCGGCACGGACGTCGACGCCGCCGTCGAGATCGTCGAGCGCAGCTTCCCCGAACTCGGCGCCTACGTGCTGCGCCGCGGCTACTCCCCGGTCAACGTCCCCCGCGACTGGCCCACCCCCGGCAACCGCAAGGCCGCCGCCGTCCACGAGGCGCTCTACCAGGTCTGCGACCGCATCATCGCCGAACGGCGGACCTCCGGCCGGGCCCCCGGCGAGGGCGACGACCTCCTCACCCTCCTCGCCGAGGCCGAGAGCGCCGAGGACGGCAGCTTCGACGCGACCGAACTGCGCGAGCAGGTCCTCGTCTTCCTGCTCGCCGGACACGAGACGACCGCCACCTCCCTCGGCTTCGCCCTCCACCTCCTCGCCCTCCACCCGGAGGAGCAGAAGAAGGCGCACGAGGAGGTGGACCGGGTCCTCGCCGGCCGTACCCCCGGCGCCGCCGACCTGGACGCGCTGCCCTATGTCACCCAGGTCCTCAAGGAGGCCATGCGGCTCTTCCCCGCCGCCCCGGTCATCGGGCGCCGCGCCGTCGCGACCACCGAGATCGGCGGGGTCACCATCCCCGCGGGCGCCGACGTCATCGTCGCCCCCTGGGTCACCCACCGCCACCCCGACTACTGGGAGGACGCGGAGCGCTTCGACCCCGACCGCTTCACGCCCGAGGCGGAGGCCGCCCGCCCCCGGTACGCGTGGTTCCCCTTCGGCGGCGGCCCACGCGCCTGCATAGGCCAGCACTTCTCGATGCTGGAGTCGGTCATCGCCCTGGCGATGATGCTCCAGCGGTACGGCTTCGAGGCCGTCGACACCGAGGTGCCCGTCGCCCCGGCGATCACCCTCCAGGCAGCCGGCCCCGCCCGCTGCCGCCTCACACCCAGGGAGACCGGCCTCTAGGAAGCCTCCGGGGACGGCAGTCCGGGAAGGGCCGCCGTCCCCGGTCGTCGGCCTTCGGTCAGCGGCGGGTCGCGACGATCGCCGTCGCCCACCACTCGTCGGAGGTGATCACCTCGGGGGCCAGCCGGCCGCCCGACATCTCCGTGACGGCCGCGACGGCCGCTCCGGCCTGCCGCTCGCTCGTCTCCATGAGGAGGTGCCCGCCCGGCGCCAGCCACTCCGGCGCCTCGGCGGCCACCCGGCGCAGCACGTCAAGACCGTCCGGGCCGCCGTCGAGCGTCACGTGCGGCTCGTGGTCCCGGGCCTCGGGCGGCAGCAGCCCTATCTCCTCGGTCGGTACGTACGGCACGTTCGCGACCAGGATCTCGACCCGGCCCCGCAGCCCGGACGGCAGCGGCGCGAACAGATCGCCCTCGTACACCCGGCCGCCGCGCGGCTCGACGTTCCGCCGGGCGCAGCGCACCGCCGCCGGCTCGATGTCCGCGGCGTGCACCTCCGCGCCCCCGACCCGGTCGAGCAGCACCGCGCCCGCGGCGCCGGAGCCGCAGCACAGGTCGACGCAGACGGCCCCCGGCCGCGCGAGCTCCACCGCATGCCCGACCAGGAACTCCGTACGCCGCCGGGGCACGAAGACCCCGCCGTCCACCTCGATCCGCAGGCCGGCGAACTCGGCCCAGCCCACGATGTGCTCCAGCGGCAGACCGGCGGCCCGCCGCTCGACCATCAGGTCGAGATCGCCCGGTCCGGCCGCCGCCGCGAGCAGCATCTCGGCCTCCTCCTCGGCGAAGACGCAGCCCGCGGCCCGCAGCCGCTCGACGACGCTCGTGCCGGTGCCCGCGTCAGACAAGCTGCGCCTCGATCGCCGTGACGACCTCGGGGGCGTCCGGCTCGGTGCGCGGGCGGAAGCGGGTGACCCGGCCGTCGCGGCCGATCAGGAACTTCTCGAAGTTCCACTGCACGTCACCGGCCTCGCCCTCGGCGTCGGCGACCTTCACCAGCTCCGCGTAGAGCGGGTGGCGCCCCTCGCCGTTGACGTCCGTCTTCTCCAGGAGCGGGAAGGACACCCCGTACGTCGCCGAACAGAAGGTCTGGATCTCCTCGGCGCTGCCCGGCTCCTGGCCCGCGAACTGGTTGCAGGGGACGCCGAGCACGGTGAAGCCCCGCTCGCCGTACTCCTTCTGCAGCCGCTCCAGGCCCGCGTACTGCGGGGTCAGACCGCACTTGGAGGCGACGTTCACCACGAGGACCGCGTGGTCCCGGTAGTCGGCGAGGGAGACCGGATCACCGGTCAGGGTCTTCAGCGGGATGTCGTACAGGCTCATGGAGTACTCCTCGTGGAAATGGGGTTTGATCACAACATGGGAGACGAACCACTGGCAATCGCGATCGATGCCACACCGGAGGAGGGGCCGCGCCCGGTCCGCTGCCGCCTCTGCGGGCGGCCCCTGACCGGCGCGGACTCCCGCAGGACCGGGCTCGGCCCGACCTGCGACGCCAAACTGCACCCGCCGGCGCCGGACATCCGCACCCGCCGCCACGAGGTCGACCAGGACACCTTGCCGGGCCTGGACGTGTCAGCCGGCTGAGGCGACCAGTTCCGCGTACGCCGGCCACCGCTCCTCCGGGCCGAGGGCGAGCAGGCCGATCTTCGCCAGTCACCGAGCCGTGGATGTCGGCGCACAGCTCCCAGACGGCCTGTACCCCGTACACCGGCTCGGGGGCGGCCAGCGTCTCCCGCCACCACACGTCGAGGAACCCTCGGCGGGTGCCGTCATCCCGCCGAAGACGGCGTCGATCCGACGGAGCGCGGCGGTGAGCGGAGGAGAGGGCATGGGCTGTCCTGACGGGACTCCGCCGACGCGGTGCGCCGCGCGAAGAGATCGACGTTATCAGCCGTCAAAAACGGTGGGCCAGCGCATTCCCGCACCGGCAGGGTGGGCGCGATGAGACCGAAACCCGAGCGACCGGAGTCCTGACCATGTCGACCCTGCGCGTCACCGCCGAAGTCCTGACCGTCCATCCCCACCCCAACGCCGACGCCCTGGAACTGGCCCAGGTCGGCCTCTACCGGGCCGTCGTCGCCAAGGGTGCCTACCGGAGCGGCGACGCCGCCCTCTACATCCCGGAGCAGGCGGTCCTGCCCGCCGCCCTCGTCGACGAGCTCGGGCTGACCGGGCGGCTCGCCGGGAAGCAGTCGGACCGGGTCAAGGCGGTCCGGCTGCGCGGGGAGCTGTCCCAGGGCATCGTGTGCAGGCCGGCGGCGCTCGCGGACACCGACCTGATACGGGCGGCCGCCGAGCGGACGGACTTCGCGGAGACGCTGGGGATCACCAAGTGGGCGCCGCCGGTCCCCACGACCATGGACGGCGACGTCGAGTCCGCGCCCGACCTGCTGCCCTGGGTCGACATCGAGAACCTCCACCGCTACCCGGACGTCTTCGAGCCCGGTGAGCCCGTCGTCCTGACGGAGAAGCTGCACGGCACGGCCTGTCTGCTTACGCTGCACGCCGAGGAGGGGCGGGTGGAGGTGTCCTCCAAGGGGTACGGGGCCAAGGGCCTCGCCCTCAAGGAGGATCCGCGCAACCTGTACTGGCGCGCCGTCCACGGCCACGGCCTGCCCGCCGTCGCCGAGCGGCTTGCGAAGCGGCTCGGCGCCCGGCGCGTCGGGCTCTTCGGCGAGGTGTACGGCGCCGGGGTGCAGGACCTGGCGTACGGCGCCGACGGCCGTGGCGAGACCGTCGGGTTCGCGCTGTTCGACGTGTCGGCCGACATCGACGGGCAGATCCACTGGCTCGACCCGGCCGAGGTCCTGGAGGCCGGTGACGTCCCGCTCGTGCCGCGGCTGTACGCGGGACCGTACGACCTGGACACCGTCCTCGCGCACGCGAGCGGACGGGAGACCGTGTCAGGCCGGGAGACGCATCTGCGGGAGGGCGTCGTCATCCGGCCGGCGACCGAGCGGTACAGCCCGGTCGTCGGCGGCCGGGCCATCGCGAAGGCGGTCAGCCCGGCCTATCTGACCCGCAAGGGCGGCACCGAGTACGAGTGACCCGACCCGTTCAGAGCTTTCTGAACAGGCCCTCCTGCACCACCGACACCAGGAGCCTGCCCTCACGGTCGTAGATCCGGCCCCGCGCGAGTCCCCGGCCGCCCGTCGCGATCGGGGACTCCTGGTCGTACAGGAACCACTCGTCCGCGCGGAACGGCCGGTGGAACCACATCGCGTGGTCGAGCGACGCCATGTCGAAGCCCCGCGGGCCCCAGAGCGGCTCGACGGGGATGCGGACCGCGTCCAGGAGCGTCATGTCCGAGGCGTACGTCAGGGCGCAGGTGTGGACCAGCGGGTCGTCGCCGAGCGGACCGACGGCCCGCATCCACACCGCGCTGCGCGGGTCCGCGTCGGTGACCTCCTCCTTGGTCCAGCGCAGCCGGTCCACGTACCGGATGTCGAAGGGCTGCCGCCGGGCCATCCGCTCCAGGGACTCCGGCAGGGCGCCCAGGTGCTCCCGGATCTCGTCCGCCAGGTTCGGGAGGGTCTCCGGGTCGGTCAGATGCCTCGGCGGCAGCTGGTGCTCGAAGCCCGCCTCCTCCGGCTTGTGGAAGGAGGCCGTCAGGTTGAAGATCGTCCGCCCCTCCTGGATGGCCGTGACCCGGCGGGTGGTGAAGGAGCGCCCGTCCCGGACCCGCTCCACCTGGTACACGATCGGCACCCCCGGCCGCCCCGGCCGCAGGAAGTAGGCGTGCAGCGAGTGCACCGGCCGGTCGCCCTCCGTGGTGCGGCCGGCCGCGACCAGGGCCTGCCCGGCGACCTGCCCGCCGAAGACCCGTTGCAGCGACTCCTGCGGGCTGAGCCCACGGAAGATGTCGACCTCGATCCGCTCCAGGTCGAGCAGATCGACGAGCCTCTCGGCGGGACTTGTCACCTGTGCACTCCTCTACAGCTGTCCGACGGACGTGACACGGACGACCGCGCGGCCCTCCTCGTCCGAGGCCGCGAGATCCACCTCCGCGCTGATGCCCCAGTCATGGTCGCCGTTCGGGTCGGCGAAGGTCTGCCGGACGCGCCACAGGCCGTGCGCCGCGTCCTCCTCGATGGAGAGCAGCTTCGGGCCGCGCGCGTCCGGGCCCGTACCGAGGTCGTCGTACTCGTCCCAGTACGCGTCCATCGCGTCGCCCCACGCGTCCGCGTCCCAGCCGGACTCCGCGTCGAGCTCGCCGAGCGCCGCCAGGTTGTCGAGGGCGGCCAGCTCCACCCGGCGGAACATCGCGTTGCGCACCAGGACCCGGAAGGCGCGGGCGTTGGCCGTGACCGGCTTGACCTGGTCGGCCTTCTCCTGGGCCTCCTCGGCCGTCTGGACCTCCGGGTTGGCCAGCTGCTCCCACTCGTCGAGCAGCGAGGAGTCGACCTGGCGCACCATCTCGCCCAGCCAGGCGATCAGGTCCTCCAGGTCCTCGGTCTTCAGGTCGTCCGGGATGGTGTGGTCGAGCGCCTTGTACGCGCTCGCGAGGTACCGCAGGACGATGCCCTCGGTCCTGGCCAGCTCGTACCAGGAGGTGAACTCGGTGAAGGTCAGGGCCCGTTCGTACATGTCACGGATGACGGACTTCGGCGACACCGGGTGGTCGCCGACCCACGGGTGCGACGTCCGGTAGACGTTGTACGCGTGCCAGAGGAGCTCCTCCAGCGGCTTCGGGTACGAGATGTCCTGGAGCCGCTCCATCCGCTCCTCGTACTCGACGCCGTCCGCCTTCATCCGCCCGACGGCCTCGCCGCGCGCCTTGTTCTGCATGGCGGCGAGGATCTGGCGCGGGTCGTCGAGCGTCGACTCGACGACGGAGACCATGTCCAGGGCGTACGAGGGGGACTCCGGGTCGAGCAGGTCGAAGGCGGCGAGCGCGAACGTCGACAGCGGCTGGTTGAGCGCGAAGTCCTGCTGGAGGTCGACCGTGAGGCGGATCGTGCGGCCCTCGGCGTCCGGCTCGGGCAGCTGCTCCACGACCCCGCCGTCGAGCAGCGAGCGGTAGATCGCGATGGCCCGGCGGATGTGCCGCAGCTGGGCCTTGCGCGGCTCGTGGTTGTCCTCCAGGAGCGTGCGCATCGCCTGGAAGGCGTCGCCCGGGCGGGCGATCACCGAGAGCAGCATGATGTTGGTGACCTTGAAGCGGGAGGTCAGCGGCTCCGGCTCGGCGCCGATCAGCTTCTCGAAGGTGGTGTCGCTCCAGGCGACGAAGCCCTCCGGGGCCTTCTTGCGGACCACCTTGCGGCGCTTCTTCGGGTCGTCGCCGGCCTTGGCGAGCGCCTTCTCGTTCTCGATGACGTGCTCGGGGGCCTGGGCGACCACGAGGCCGGCCGTGTCGAAGCCGGCCCGTCCGGCCCGGCCCGCGATCTGGTGGAACTCACGGGCGCGCAGGGTGCGGACCCGGTTGCCGTCGTACTTCGTCAGGGCCGTGAAGAGCACCGTACGGATCGGCACGTTCACGCCGACGCCGAGCGTGTCCGTCCCGCAGATCACCTTCAGGAGACCCGCCTGGGCCAGCTTCTCCACGAGACGGCGGTACTTGGGCAGCATGCCGGCGTGGTGCACGCCGATGCCGTGGCGGACGTAACGCGAGAGGTTCTGGCCGAACTTGGTTGTGAAGCGGAAGTTGCCGATCAGCTCGGCGATCTTGTCCTTCTCCTCGCGCGTGCACATGTTGATGCTCATCAGCGACTGCGCGCGCTCCACGGCCTGCGCCTGCGTGAAGTGCACGATGTAGACCGGCGCCTGTCGGGTCTCCAGGAGCTCGGTCAGCGTGTCCGTGATGGGCGTGAGCCGGTACTCGTACGAGAGCGGCACCGGCCGGGTCGCCGAGCGGACCACCGAGGTCGGCCGGCCCGTGCGCCGGGTCAGGTCCTTCTCGAACATCGACATGTCGCCGAGCGTCGCCGACATGAGCACGAACTGTGCCTGGGGGAGTTCGAGCAGCGGGATCTGCCAGGCCCAGCCGCGGTCCTGCTCGGCGTAGAAGTGGAACTCGTCCATCACGACCTGGCCGATGTCCGCGTACTTGCCGTCCCGCAGCGCGATCGAGGCGAGGACCTCCGCCGTGCAGCAGATCACCGGGGCGTCCGCGTTCACGGAGGCGTCACCGGTCAGCATGCCGACGTTCTCGGTGCCGAAGAGCTTGCACAGCTCGAAGAACTTCTCCGACACAAGGGCCTTGATCGGCGCGGTGTAGAAGGTCACCTGGTCGTTGGCGAGCGCCGTGAAGTGCGCCCCGGCCGCGACCAGCGACTTTCCCGAGCCGGTGGGTGTGGACAAGATCACGTTGGCCCCGGAGACCACCTCGATCAGCGCCTCTTCCTGGGCCGGGTAGAGCGTGATGCCCCGGTCCTCGGCCCAGGAGGAGAAGGCCTCGAAGAGGGCGTCGGGGTCGGCGGTCGGCGGCAGCTGATCGATAAGGGTCACGCCCCCATCTTGCCTGGATTCCGCTCGGATGAGGGAACCGGCCATCAGGAGCGAAGATCACGGAGGATAGGCTCGTCCGTCGACCGGTCGTCAACTGAGCGCCGGCAGGGGAGAAACGGGGCGGGCCAACCATGATGGGACCGGCGCATTCGCTGTCCGGAGCGGCCGCCTGGCTGGGGGTCGGGGCGGCAGCGGCGGCCTTCGACCGCCCGATGCCCTGGCCGGTTCTCGTCGTCGGCGCGCTCATCTGCGCGGGCGCCGCGCTCGCCCCCGACCTCGACCACAAGTCGGCGACGATCTCCCGCGCCTTCGGACCCGTCTCCAAGGGCCTGTGCGAGATCGTCGACAAGCTGTCGTACGCCGTCTACAAGGCGACCCGCTCCTCCGCCGACCCGCGCAGGTCCGGCGGCCACAGGACCCTCACCCACACCTGGCTCTGGGCGGTCCTGATCGGCGGCGGCGCCTCCGTCGCGGCGATCACCGGCGGCCGCTGGGCGGTGCTCGCCATCCTCTTCGTCCATCTGGTGCTCGCCGTGGAAGGCCTGCTGTGGCGGGCCGCCCGGATGTCCAGCGACGTCCTGGTGTGGCTGCTCGGCGCGACCAGCGCCTGGATCCTGGCGGGCGTCCTCGACCAGCCGGGCAACGGCTCGGACTGGTTCTTCACCGGCCCCGGCCAGGAGTACCTGTGGCTCGGCCTGCCGATCGTCCTCGGCGCCCTCGTCCACGACATCGGCGACGCGCTGACGGTCTCCGGCTGCCCGATCCTGTGGCCCATCCCGGTCGGCCGGAAGCGCTGGTACCCCATCGGCCCGCCGAAGGGCATGCGCTTCCGGGCCGGCAGCTGGGTCGAGCTCAAGGTCCTGATGCCCGCCTTCATGCTCCTGGGCGGTGCGGGCGGCGCCTCGGCGCTCGGCTTCCTCTAGCGATACGCGGAAGGGGCCGCACCGGAACGGTGCGGCCCCTTCTCATGTCCTCCGTGCGGTCAGCCGTGCCAGGACCGCCACAGCGCCGCGTACGCGCCGTCCGCCGCGACCAGTTCGCTGTGGCTGCCGAGCTCGCTGATCCGCCCGGACTCGACCACCGCGATCAGGTCGGCGTCGTGCGCGGTGTGCAGCCGGTGGGCGATGGCCACCACCGTGCGGCCGTCCAGGACACGGGCGAGGGAGCGCTCCAGGTGCCGGGCCGCCCGCGGGTCGAGCAGCGAGGTCGCCTCGTCGAGGACCAGGGTGTGCGGGTCCGCGAGGACGAGGCGGGCAAGGGCGATCTGCTGGGCCTGCGCCGGGGACAGGGAGGCGCCGCCCGAGCCGACCTCGGTGTCCAGGCCCTCGCCGAGACCCCGGGCCCAGACCTCCGCGTCCACCGCCGTCAGCGCGGCCCACAGCTCGGTGTCCGACGCGCCCGTCCTGGCAAGCAGCAGATTGTCACGGAGGGTGCCCACGAAGACGTGGTGCTCCTGGTTGACCAGGGCCACGTGCTCACGGACCCGCTCGGCGGGCATCCGCGCCAGTTCGGCGGCGCCGAGGGTGATCGAGCCGGTCCGAGGGGCGTAGACGCCCGCGAGCAGCCGGCCGAGCGTGGACTTGCCCGCGCCGGACGGACCGACCAGGGCGAGCCGGGTGCCGGGCGCCACCCTGAGGGAGACCTCGTGCAGCACGTCGACGCCCTCGCGGTAACCGAACCGCACCTCGTCCGCCCGGACGGCCCGGCCCTCAGGCCGCACCTCCGCGTCACCCGAGTCCGGCTCGATGTCCCGGACGCCGACGAGCCGGGCGAGCGACACCTGGGCGACCTGGAGCTCGTCGTACCAGCGGAGCACGATCCCGATCGGGTCCACCAGCATCTGCGCGAGCAGCGCGCCCGTCGTCAGCTGGCCTACGTCGATCCAGCCCCGCAGCACGAACACCCCGCCGAGCAGGAGCACGGAACAGAGCACCGTCACATGGGTGAGGTTGACGACGGGGAAGAGCACCGAGCGCAGGAAGAGCGTGTACCTCTCCCAGGCGACCCACTCCGAGATGCGCCGGTTCGACAGGGCGATCCGGCGCTCGCCCAGGCGGTGCGCCTCGACCGTACGGCCCGCGTCGACCGTCTCGGCGAGGGCGGCGGCCACCGCCGCGTACCCCGCGGACTCCGAGCGGTACGCCGAGGGCGCCCGCTTGAAGTACCAGCGGCCGCCGACGATCAGCAGCGGCGCCGCGAGCAGCGCGGCGAGCGCGAGCGGCGGCGCCGTCACCGCGAGGCCGCCCAGCAGCAGCCCCGCCCACACGACGCCGATGGCCAGCTGGGGCACGGCCTCGCGCATCGCGTTGGAGAGCCGGTCGACGTCCGTGGTGATCCGGGAGAGCAGATCGCCCGTACCGGCCCGTTCGAGTACGCCGGGCGGCAGGCCGACCGCGCGGACGAGGAAGTCCTCCCGCAGGTCGGCCAGCATCTCCTCGCCGAGCATCGCCCCGCGCAGCCGGACGAGCCGTACGAAGAAGGTCTGGACGAGCAGGGCGGCCGCGAAAAGGGCGACCGTCCGCTCCAGATGGAGCTCGCGTGCCCCCGAGGCCAGTTCGTCCACCACCGAACCCAGCAGGTACGGGCCGGCCATCGAGGCGACCACGGCGACCGCGTTCACCCCGATGAGCAGCGCGAACGCCCGCCGGTGGCGGCGCAGCAGCGCACGCGCGTAGGCGCGGACGGTCGCGGTGCCGGCGACGGGCAGCGTGGTCGCCGTCGTCGGGGCCGCCGGGTCGTACGCCGGAGGCGCCAGGCCGATCATGCCGTCTCCCCTTCCAGTGCTTCGATCTCGTCCGCTTCGAGTTCATCCGCTTCGAGTTCGTCCGCTTCGGTCTCGCCGAGGCGGGGGCCCGGCGGGCTGAGTTCCTCGTCGGTCTCCCGGGTGACGACCGCCCGGTAGCGGGGCTCCCGGGCGAGCAGCTCACGGTGGGTGCCGACGGCGACCGCCTGGCCCTCGTGGACCAGGACGACCCGGTCGGCGCGGTCCAGGAGCAGCGGCGACGAGGCGAGGACCACGGTGGTCCTGGCCGCGCGCAGCTCGCTGACACCGGCCGCGACCCGCGCCTCGGTGTGGGCGTCGACCGCCGAGGTGGGCTCGTCGAGGACGAGCACCTCCGGGTCGGTCACCAGGGACCGGGCGAGCGCGAGCCGCTGCCGCTGGCCGCCGGAGAGCGACCGGCCCCGCTCGGTGATCCTGGTGCGCATCGGGTCGCCGTCGGCGTCCACGGAGGCCTGCGCCAGGGCGTCGAGGACGTCCTCGCACCGGGCGGCGGCCAGGGCCTGGCCGGGGAGCACCTCGCCGGAGCGGGGCACGTCGAGCAGCTCCTGGAGCGTGCCCGAGAGCAGGACCGGGTCCTTGTCCTGGACGAGGACGGCCGTACGGGCGGCCCCGAGGGGGAGTTCGTCGAGCGGCACCCCGCCGAGCAGCACCGAGGTGTGGTCCTCGCCCGGTTCGGCCGGGTGGCCGCCGAGCCGGTCGGCGAGCCGCCCGGCGACGTCCGGGTCGCCGCAGACGACGGCCGTGAGGAGGCCGGCCGGTGCGAGCAGGCCGGTCAGCGGGTCGTACAGGTCCCCGGTCGCCTTGCGCTCCCCGTCGCCGGTGGTGGTGACCGTACGGCTCAGGGCGAGCACCCGCGCGGCCCGCTTCGCCGACGGACGGGAGAAGGAGAAGGCCATGGCGATCTCCTCGAAGTTCCGCAGCGGGTGGTAGGTGAGGGCGACGGCGCTGTACACGGTGACCAGCGCACCGACCGTGATCCGTCCGTCGAGCGCGAGCCGCGCCCCGTACGCCACCACGACGATGAGCAGGATGCCGGGCAGCACGACCTGGGTCGCGGAGATCAGCGCCCACATGCGGGCGCTGCGGACGGCCGCCTCGCGGACCTCCTGGGAGGCGGCGCGGTAGCGGCCGAGGAACAGCTCCTCGCCGCCGATGCCGCGCAGCACCCGGAGTCCGGCGACGGTGTCGGAGGCCAGTTCGGTGGCCTTGCCCGCCTTCTCGCGCTGGATGTCCGCCCGGCGCGTCGCGCGGGGGAGGAGCGGCAGCACGGACAGGGCGAGGAGGGGGACGCCGACGGCCACCACGACGCCGAGGGAGGGTTCGTAGACGATGAGGCCCGCGCAGACGAGGACCAGGACGACGGCGCCGGCGGCGAACCGTGACAGGGCCTCGACGAACCAGCCGATCTTCTCGACGTCGCCGGTGGAGACGGCGACGACCTCGCCCGCGGCGACCCGCCGGGTCAGGACGGAGCCGAGCTCGGCGGTCTTGCGGGAGAGGAGCTGCTGGACCCGGGCGGAGGCCGTGATCCAGTTGGTGACGGCGGTGCGGTGCAGCATCACGTCACCCACGGTGATCGCGGCTCCGAAGAGCAGGAGCAGCGCACCGGCGAACGCGAGCCGCCCGCTGTCGCGGTCCACGACCGCCTGCACGGCGATGCCGACGCCGAACGGAAGGCCGGCGATCCCCAGGTGGTGGAGGAGTCCCCAGAGCGTGGCCCTCACCTGCCCGCCGAGCTGTTGTCGGCCGAGCCAGACGAGGAACCGGGTGCCCGAGCGGACATCGGGGACCCCTGGGTCGGCGTGGGGAAGATCTCGAATCTGCATGGGTCCCAGGGTCTCCGGGTCTCGTCTGGGGGTACGCGCGCCGGGATGTGCGCCTGTGGAGTCCGGCGGCGGGGGAAACCGTGCAAGGTTCGCTTTTTCCCCGCCGGGCGGCAATCGATTTTCCCCATGACGGAACAGATCGCGCCATGTCCGCTCATCGTCCTCTGGACCGCGCGGCGCTGACCACGCTTCACTTCCGCCCCATGAGATCACTCAAGATCATGAGCATGCTCAGCGGTCTGGTGCTGGCCGCCGGCGCCCTGCTCACCGCCCAGCCGGCCGCCGCCGACGGTCCGAACGGTCCGACGCCTCCCGCCGAGTTCACCAGCGACTGGCACGACCCGGTCTCCGTCGCCCCGCCCGTCGAGACCCCCGGCACCCGCGCCTGCGAGGTGACCCTCGCCGCCGCCCAGTTCCGCGACTTCACCCCCTACCAGGGGAGTTACGCTCCGCCGAAGGAGTGCGGCACCCGCTGGAACAAGGTCGTCCTCCGCCTCGAAGGCAAGGTGAAGGGCCGCCAGTACGACCGCCTCGGCCACCTCACCGTCGGTGGCGTGGAGATCTTCCGCACCTCCACGCCCCAGCCCTCGCCCGACGGCATCGCCTGGTCCGTCGAGAAGGACGTCACCCGCTACCGGGACACCCTCAGCCGCCCGCAGCCGGTCGAGATGCTCATCGGCAATGTCGTGAACGAGACGTACACCGGCGTCATCGACGTCCGCGTCACCCTCACCTTCCACACCGCCCAGGGCCGCGTGAAACCCGCCGCCGGCACCCCCGACCGGGTGATCCCCCTCACCGGCGCCGCCCTCACCACCCCGCGCAACACCGAACGCGTCCTCGCCGAGGTGTACGCCACCGGCTCCGGCGGCGGCTGCGAGGAGTACTGGTACCTCTCCGTCCCCGACGCCGCCCCCTACTCCTGCCGGGCCGCCGAGGGCCCGCACCGCGAGGTCCGCGTCTCCGTCGACGGCCGCCTCGCCGGCATCGCCGCGCCCTTCCCCACGGTCTGGACCGGTGGCTGGTCCAACCCCTTCCTCTGGTACGTCACCCCCGGGCCGCGCGCCTTCGACGTCCAGCCGATCGTCTACGACCTGACGCCCTTCGCCGCCGTCCTCAACGACGGCCGCGCCCACCGCGTCGAGGTCACGGTCGCCGGTGTCCCGGCCGGGCAGTCGGGCTGGTCCACGCCCACCAACGTGCTGCTCTGGCAGGACGAGGGCAGCCGGGTCGTCACCGGCGGCCTCGACCGCCACGAGGAGACCGCGCCGCGCAACTCCTCGCGGTACACGGCGGGTTCGCCGCACCGCCTGGACACGGACGCGGACCACCGGCTCACCGTCGCCGGCCATCTGAACACCTCGCACGGCCGCGTCGACACCACCGTCACCCGTTCCGTGGCGCACACCTCCGTCCACCGCTGGGGCGAGGGGGAGAACCCGGACGCGTTCACCGCGCGCTGGACCGACCGGGAGACCGTCACCACCGGCCGGACCGTCACGCGCGCCGACCGGACGTACACGATGGACGGGGAGACGACGATCGGCGCGGGCGACCGGCTGCGGACGGTCCTCACCCTCGGGGACCGCGCCGACACGAGCGTCGTGCGCGACGGACGGCGCCTCTCCTGGTCGCGGCTCGACGACACGTACACCGGGGACGCCACGTACACCACCGGCGTTCCGCGCGACCAGCGGCACGCGGTCGGCACCACGAACGAGCGCTACCGCCTGTACGGCTCCGACGGCTGCCACGACCGGAGCGTGACGACCGTCCAGGGCAGCGTCACCGAGGACCTGCGACGCTGCTGACCACCACGGTGCCCGGCCCCCGGACAGCGGGGCCGGGCACCACGCCTCAGGCCGGCTTCACCGAGTCCAGTCCCGCGCGTGCCTTGGCCCACTCGCCGCGCGTGAAGTCGGGGATCTCCTGCGGGGCGCCCCCGGCCCTGATCGAGGCGTCGCTCAGCGGCAGCGGCGCCGTCCAGGTGGCGGCGTCGTACACGTCGAAGTCCGGGACGAGACCGAGCCGCATGCACTGCGTCAGCCGGTAGATCATCAGGTAGTCCATCCCGCCGTGGGCGCCCGGCGGGTTGGCGTGCTCCTTCCAGAGCCAGTGGTCGAACTCGGCCGCGTACGCCGAGAAGTCGCCCCACTCGTCGTCCTTGTGGTCCGGCTCCAGATAGATCCGGGCGGGGAAGTCCTCGAAGACGCCCCGCGTACCGCCCAGGCTGTTGATCCGGCTGTACGGGTGCGGGGTGGAGACGTCGTGCTCCAGGCGGATCACCCGGCCCTTGGCCGTCATGACCAGGCTGATCGTCCGGTCGCTCCCGGTGTACGACTCCTTCCAGCTGGGGTCGCCGGGCGGCATGTTCTCCTCGCGGTACTCGGCGAGACCCAGCGCGGGCGTGCCCAGACTGCTGATGCTCACGGCCCGGTCGCCCCGGTTGACGTCCATGTAGGAGGCGACGGGCCCGAAGCCGTGGTTCGGGTAGAGGTCGCCCTTCAGGCGGGTGTGCCAGAGCCGGCGCCAGGGACCCTCGTAGTACGTCGGGGAGAACATCAGCCCCCGCAGGTCGTGGTTGTACGCCCCCGCGCCGTGCAGCAGCCGGCCGAACTTGCCGGCGTGAGCCATCCGAAGGACCCGCAGCTCGTTCCGGCCGTAGCAGCAGTTCTCCAGCTGCATGCAGTGGCGGCGGGTCTGCTCCGACAGGTCGACCAGCTCCCACAGCTCGTCGAGCCGCATCGCGGCCGGGCACTCCACGCCCGCGTGCTTGCCGTTCAGCATCGCCGCCCGGGCGATCGCGAAGTGGGTCTCCCAGGGGGTGGCCACGTACACGAGGTCGACGTCCGAACGGGTGCAGAGCTTCTCGTAGTCGTCCTCGCCGTTCGTGTACAGGGCGGGGGTCGGCTGTCCGGCCGCGACCGTCTTCGCGGCCGCCCGTTCGGCCTTCTCCCGTACGGGGTCGCAGACGGCGGTCACCCGGACCCCCGGGAGCGAGAGGAAGTGCCCGATCATGGCGGCGCCCCGGTTGCCGTACCCGACGATGCCGACGCGGACCGTGGAGCGGCGCTCGAAGGGGACACCGGCCATGGTGGCGCCGCGGCGCTTCGGCGCGGCCGCGGTCCCGGCGGACGGGGCGGCTCGGGCGGACGTGGCGGCGGCTTGAGCGGACGGGACGGCGGCCTGCGCGTACGGGGTGCCGAGGGCGCCGACACCGAGACCGGCCCCGGCCGCCGCTGCTGTGCCGAGGACCTGACGGCGGCTCGGCGTGTGCGGCGTCTGCTCGTTCATGGAACCTCCCGGACCGAGTGCACGGCCGTCCCGACGGATGATCGGACTGTACTGTTCCGTCGCTCGCGCCGAGCGGCACGGGACACGCTCCGTCACCCGAACGTGCGAAGGCCCCTCACCGTTCGGCGTGAGGGGCACCCGGCCTGACGCACGGTCAGGGGCGCGTGGCCCGCTCCAGGGCGAGGAGCACCGATCCGTAGCCGCGGCCCGTCGCCCGTTCCATCCCGATCTCGCACATCCGGTTGGCCGAGAGATGCGCGTCGAAGGTCCGCGCCGTCACCTCGGCCGCCTCACGGGCGGTGGCCGAGGCCGTCAGCTCCGGGTGCAGCATGCCCCGGTCGCCCGCGAAGGCGCAGCAGCCCGCGTCGGCGGGGACGACGACCTCCTCCGCGCAGGCCCCGGCGAGCGCCGTCAGCCTGTCCTCGTCGCCGAGATGCCGCATCGAGCACGTCGGATGCACCACGGCGGAGCCGACCCGGCGGCGCACGTCGAGCCGTGGAAGGAGTTCGTCCGCCGCCCACACCAGCGAGTCGAGGACCGTCATCTCCGCGTGCAGCGCCCGGTTGTCCGCCGTCAGATACGGCACCACCTCGTGCGCGATGCCGAGCGTGCACGAGGAGGCGTCCACCACCAGCGGCAGCGTCCCGCCCGCCGTCCACCCCCAGGCCGCCTCGACGATCCGGTTCGCCATCACCTCGTTGCCCCGCGCGTACCCCTTGGAGTGCCAGATCGTCGCGCAGCACGTACCGGCGACGTCGTCCGGGATCCACACCGGCCTCCCCGCCCGCGCCGACACCGCGACCACCGCCTCGGGGAGCGAGGGCCCGGGGTCGCCCTCCGGGCCTCCGAAGATCCGGTTCACACAGGCCGGGTAGTAGACGGCGGCCGCCGCCGGGCGGTGGGTGCGGGGCAGCCGGCGGGCCGCCGCGCCCGGGATCTCCGGCAGCCACTCCGGCACCAGGTCGCTGCTGAACGCCCTCCTGGCCAGGCCCGTCACCGAACCGAGGACCCGGTCGCCGATCCGGTCCGCCGCGGCGACCGCGAGCCGTGCGGAGGCCTCCACCGCCCGGAAGTTCCGCGCGGCCAGGGCGGCGATCCGCTCCTCGCGCGGCGAGTGGCGCTCGTGCCGGAACTCCCTCATGAGCGCGCCCGTGTCGATCCCCACCGGGCAGGCGAGCGCGCAGGTGGAGTCCCCGGCGCAGGTGTCTACGGCGTCGTAGCCGTACGCCTCCAGAAGCCGTGTCTCGACCGGGGAGCCCGCGCTCTGCCGCATCATCTCCCTGCGCAGCACGATCCGTTGGCGCGGAGTGGTCGTCAGGTCCTGGCTGGGACAGGTCGGCTCGCAGAATCCGCACTCGATGCAGGGATCGGCGATCCGTTCCACGGAGGGGATCGTCTTCAGGCCGCGCAGATGGGCCTGCGGGTCGCGGTCGAGGACGATCCTCGGGGCGAGCACACCGTCGGGGTCGATGGCCTCCTTGGTCCGCCACATCAGGTCGGTGGCCTTCGTGCCCCATTCCAGTTCGAGGAAGGGCGCGATGTTGCGGCCGGTGGCGTGCTCGGCCTTCAGGGAGCCGTCGAAGCGTTCCACGGTCAGCTTGCAGAACTCGTCCATGAACCGCGCGTACCGCTCGACGTCGGAGGGGTCGGCGGCGTCGAAGGCGAGGAGGAAGTGGAGGTTGCCGTGCGCGGCGTGACCGGCCACGGCAGCGTCGAAGCCGTGCCGGGACTGGAGGTCGAGCAGTGCGGCGCACGCCTCCGCGAGCCGGGACGGCGGTACGGCGAAGTCCTCGGTGATCAGGGTCGTCCCCGCGGGACGCGAGCCGCCGACGGCCGTCACGAAGGCCTTGCGGGCCTTCCAGTAGCCGGAGATCCTCTTCGGGTCGCGGGTGAACGCGTTCTCCACGGAGGCCACCGGGGCGACCAGGCCGAGCCCGGCGAGGACCTCCTGCGCCGCCCGCTCGTACGCGGCGAGCGCCGTCGCGTCCGGCGCCCGGAACTCGACCAGGAGCGCCGTCGTCTCCCGGGGCAGCTCCGCCCAGTCCGCCGGCACGCCCGCCACGGTCACCGAGGCCCGCAGCGTGTTGCCGTCCATCAGCTCGACGGCCAGGGCCCCGGCCTCGTTGAAGAGGGGCACGGCGGCGGCAGCCGCCGGGAGCGAGGGGAAGAAGAGCAGGGCCGTGGACACCTCGCGGTCCAGCGGCAGCGTGTCGAGGACGACCTCCGCGATGAAACCGAAGGTGCCCTCGGAGCCGACCATGAGGCCCCGCAGGATCCGCACCGGGGTGTCGCCGTCGAGGAAGGCGTCGAGCCGGTAGCCGTTGGTGTTCTTGATGGCGTACTTGGCCCGGATCCGGGCGGTCAGCGCGGCGTCCGCCTCGATCTCCGCCTTGATCGCGAGCAGCTCCGCGCAGAGCCTCGGCTCGGCGCGCGCCAGCTGCTCGTCGGCGTCCGGGTCCGCCGTGTCGACGACGGTGCCGCTCGGCAGCACGAAGGTGAGGGAGGAGAGCGTCCGGTACGCGTTCCGGGTCGTCCCGGCGGTCATGCCGGAGGCGTTGTTGGCGACGACCCCGCCGATCGTGCAGGCGACGGCGCTGGCCGGATCGGGGCCAAGGACCCGTCCGTACGGGGCGAGCGCGGCATTGGCGCGTACGACGGTGGTGCCGGGGCGGATCCGGGCGCGGGCGCCGCCGTCGAGGACCTCGACGCCCACCCAGTGGCGGCGCACGTCGACCAGGATGTCCTCGCCCTGCGCCTGCCCGTTGAGGCTGGTCCCGGCGGCCCGGAAGACCACCTCGCGGCCCTTGCCGTGCGCGTACGAGAGGACCGTGGAGATGTCGTCGATGTCCTCGGCGACCACGACGACCTGCGGCACGAACCGGTAGGGGCTGGCGTCCGACGCGTATCGGACGAGGTCGGAGATCCCCGACAGGACCTTCTCCGGGCCGAGGAACTCGGTGAGCTCCTCGCGCAGCCGCCGTGGCGTGCCCCGCGACAGGAGCTCCGGGACGCGGTCCGGGGCCGGACTCCGCTTCGTACCGGGGCGAAGGGTCTGCGGGTTCGGCTCGAACAGCGGCATGTCACGGCTCCCCTTCGGCGCGTCCCCGCGCCCGTGGGGTCAGCAGCCGCCTTCGGGACCGGGGTCGACCAGGGCGGTCAGCAGACCTCCGAGCACCTCGCGCTGTGCGGCGGTCAATGGAGCAAGGATGTCCTCTGCGGCCGCCCGGCGCGCGCTGCGCAGCTCGCGCAGCGTGGCGCGGCCCGCGTCGGTGAGCTCGATCCGCACGACCCGGCGGTTGGTCGGGTCGTGCACCCTGCGGACCCGGTCGACGGCCTCGAGCCCGTCGACGAGACTGGTCACGGCGCGCGGGACGACTTCGAGGCGGGCCGCGAGGTCGGCCATCCTGGGCGGTTCCCCGAAGTGCGCGACCGTGCGCAGCAGCCTGGACTGGGCGGGGGTGATGCCGACCGGCTCCAGGTGGCGCTTCTGGATGCGGTGCAGCCGCCGGGTGAGCCGCAGGAGCTGTTCTGCGAGGAGCCCGTCGGCGTCGGGCCTGGCCAGCGCGTCGGAGGAGGTCATGCGGGAACAATATCAGGACCATGTTCATTGTGAGCGTAGGTAACAGTGAGCTATGCTCTGATCGACATCGTCGACCCTCGAAGGAGCCCATGCGCCCCCACGACCAGTCCGACTGGACGCCCCCTCCCCGCGACTCCGACCAGCCGAAGGAGCCCGCGCAGGTGCGGCGCATCCTGCGACTCTTCCGCCCCTACCGCGCGCGCCTTGTCGTCGTCGGCCTCCTGGTCGGCGCCGCCTCGCTCGTCTCGGTCGCCTCACCCTTCCTGCTCAAGGAGATCCTGGACACCGCGATCCCGCAGGGCCGCACCGGGCTGCTCAGCCTGCTCGCCCTCGGCATGATCGCCACCGCCGTGCTGACCAGCGTGTTCGGCGTGCTCCAGACCCTCATCTCGACCACCGTCGGCCAGCGCGTCATGCACGACCTGCGCACCGGGGTCTACGAGCAGCTCCAGCGGATGCCGCTGGCCTTCTTCACCCGCACCCGTACCGGCGAGGTCCAGTCCCGGATCGCCAACGACATCGGCGGCATGCAGGCCACCGTGACCTCGACGGCCACCTCCCTCGTCTCCAACCTCACCGCCGTCGTCGCGACCATCGTCGCCATGCTCGCCCTCGACTGGCGCCTCACCGTCGTCTCGCTGCTCCTGCTGCCGGTCTTCGTCTGGATCAGCCGGCGCGTCGGACGCGAGCGCAAGCGGATCACCACCCAGCGCCAGAAGCAGATGGCCGCCATGGCCGCGACCGTCACCGAGTCCCTCTCCGTCAGCGGCATCCTGCTCGGCCGCACCATGGGCCGCGCCGACTCGCTGACCAGGTCCTTCGCCGAGGAGTCCGAGCGCCTCGTCGACCTCGAAGTGCGCTCCTCCATGGCCGGACGCTGGCGGATGTCCACCATCGGCATCGTCATGGCCGCCATGCCCGCCCTGATCTACTGGGCCGCCGGCATCGCGGTGGGCTCGGGCGGGACCGAGATCTCGCTCGGCACGCTCGTCGCCTTCGTCTCGCTCCAGCAGGGCCTCTTCCGGCCCGCCGTCAGCCTGCTCTCCACCGGTGTGCAGATGCAGACGTCCCTCGCGCTCTTCCAGCGCATCTTCGAGTACCTCGACCTGCCCGTGGACATCACCGAGCCCGCGGAGCCGGTCCGGCTCCCCGAGGTCAGGGGCGAGGTCGCCTTCGAGGCGGTCGAGTTCCGCTACGACGCGGGGGCCACCGGCCGCCCGACCCTGGACTCCATCGACCTGACCGTCCCCGCCGGCGGCAGCCTGGCCGTCGTCGGCCCCACCGGCTCCGGCAAGTCGACCCTCAGCTACCTCGTGCCGCGCCTCTACGACGTCACCGGCGGCCGTGTCACCCTCGACGGCGTCGACGTGCGCGACCTGGATTTCGACACCCTCGCCCGCGCGGTCGGCGTGGTCTCCCAGGAGACGTACCTCTTCCACGCCTCCGTCGCCGACAACCTCCGCTTCGCCAAGCCGGACGCCACCGACGAGGAGATCGAGGCCGCCGCCCGTGCCGCCCAGATCCACGAGCACATCGCCTCGCTCCCCGAGGGGTACGACACCCTGGTCGGCGAGCGCGGCTACCGCTTCTCGGGCGGCGAGAAGCAGCGCCTGGCCATCGCCCGCACCATCCTCCGCGACCCGCCCGTACTGATTCTCGACGAGGCGACCAGCGCCCTGGACACCCGTACCGAGCAGGCGGTGCAGCAGGCCATCGACGAGCTCTCCGCCGGCCGCACCACGATCACCATCGCCCACCGGCTCTCCACCGTCCGCGAGGCCGACCAGATCGTCGTCCTGGACGCGGGGCGGATCGCGGAGCGCGGCACGCACGAGGAACTGCTCGCGCGGAACGGGCGGTACGCGGAGCTCGTCCGCCGGGACGCGCGCGGCGCCGTGAGCACCAGCGGCCAGGCCGAACAGGCGAACGTGGGAGCGGTTGTTCCCCAGAACGTGTGATCGTGCCGGAAATCGTTGCCCAACTCCCGTGCGGCGTCGGAAGATTGCGGAGCGCGCTCGACGGGCTGCAGACCGTGACCGTGCGTTCCGACAGCAATCCCACATCAGTCCCACGATGTACCTGTACGAGGAGAAGCACCACCATGAACGTCATCACCGATCTGCTCGCCGGCGTCTTCCACTTCCTGGGATGGCTCGTCTGACGATCGCAGTGCCCGGCGCCGTCGGTTCCCCGTCCCAGGGGACCGGCGGCGCCGCCGCGTGCGCGGGTTCCCCGGATTCCCGTACGGGCCGGGTTAGCGTGCGGCCATGACGTACCGGCCGCCGTCCCCGTACGCACCCCCGCGCCGCCGCCGGCGCCTGTCCCTTCCCCGGCCGCCCGGGCCCTCCCACCGCCCCCGGCTGACCCGGCGCGGCAGGATGGCACTCGTCCTCGGAGCGGTCCTCGTCGTGGCCGCCGGGATCACCGTCCCGCTGCTCCTGACCCGTGACGAACCCGCCGTCGAACAGCCCCGGGCGCTGCTCGTCCCCGAAGGCTGGCGGGCCGGCCAGGTCTACACCGCCGTCGACCGGGCGCTCGGCCTCCCCGAGGGCACCGCGCGACGGACCGCGACCGCGCCCGGGACCGCCCTTCCGCTGCCCGCCGCCGCCGGCGGCAACCCCGAGGGCTATCTCTTCCCCGCCACCTATCCGGTGCTCTCGGCCACGACCCCGGAAGGGTTGCTGCGCTTCATGGTGGACACGGCGGCCAAGCGCTTCGGCACCGCGCGGATCGCCGAGGGGGCGAAGGCGCGCGGACTCAGCGTGTACGAGACGGTGATCGCGGCCAGCATCGTGCAGGCCGAGGCCGACAACCCGGAGGACATGGCGAGGGTGGCCCGGGTCGTCCACAACCGGCTCGACCGGGGCATGGCGCTCCAGATGGACTCGACGCTCAACTACGCGCTCGGCCGCAGCACCGTGGACACCACGTACGAGGACACCCGGACGGAGAGCCCGTACAACACCTACGCGCGCAAGGGCCTGCCGCCGACGCCCATCGGCAACCCGGGGGACCAGGCCCTGGACGCGGTGATCCGGCCGGCGGACGGCGACTGGCTCTACTTCGTCACGGTGGCCCCGGGAGACACCCGCTTCACGGCCGACTACGCGGTCCACCAGGCGAACGTGGCCGAGTTCAACGCCCACCGGGGCGCCGCGAAGGCTGAGCCCGGCGTCGGTTCACCCGGCTGAGCCGGAGGTCGGTTCACACGGCCTCGGCGGCGAGGGCCGGGGTGTGGCGTCGGTTCACACGGATTGAGCGGCGAGGGCCGGGGTGTCGGCGGGGGCGCCGGACAGGAGGCGACGGATGGCGGAGACGGCCGCACGGCCGGCCCGGTTGGCGCCGATCGTCGAGGCCGAGGGCCCGTAGCCGACGAGGTGGACGCGCTCGTCCCGTACCGCGCGCGTCCCCTCGACCCGGATGCCGCCGCCGGGCTCGCGCAGCCGCAGCGGGGTCAGGTGGTCGATCGCCGCGCGGAAGCCCGTCGCCCAGAGGATCACGTCCACGTCGACGCTCCGGCCGTCGTCCCAGGCCACCCCGGTCGGGGTGATCCGGTCGAACATCGGCAGGCGGTCCAGGATCCCGCGCGCGCGTGCCGAGCGGATCGCGTCGGTGAGGGGGAGGCCGGTGACCGAGACGACGCTCTGCGGCGGGAGCCCGCGCCGCACCCGCTCCTCCACCAGTGCGACGGCCGCCCGGCCCTCCGCCTCCCCGAAGGGGCCCTCGCGGAAGACGGGCTCGCGCCGGGTCACCCAGAAGGTCTCGGCGGCGACCTCCGCGATCTCCATGAGATGCTGGGTGCCGGAGGCGCCGCCACCGACGACGAGGACCCGCTTGCCGGCGAACTCCGCCGGGCCGGGGTATCCGGCGGTGTGCAGCTGACGGCCCCGGAACGTCTCCTGGCCGGGGTAGCGCGGCCAGAAGGGCCGGTCCCAGGTGCCGGTGGCGTTGATCAGGGCGCGGGTGGCGTACCGGCCCTCGGAGGTCTCGACCAGGAGTCGTCCGCCGTCGCCCTCCCGGACGGCGGTGACGTCGACGGGGCGGTGGATCCGCAGGTCGAAGGTGCGCTCGTACGTGTCGAAGTAGGCGCCGATCACCTCGGACGAGGGGCGCGCCGGGTCGGCGCCGGTCAGCTCCATGCCGGGCAGCGCGTACATGCCGTGCACCTTGCCGTACGTGAGCGAGGGCCACCGGAACTGCCAGGCGCCGCCCGGCCGGGGCGCGTGGTCGAGGACGACGAAGTCCCGGTCCGGCTCCAGACCGGCGCGGCGCAGATGGAAGGCGGCCGAGAGCCCCGCCTGCCCGGCGCCGATGACGACGACGTCCACCGGCGTGACGGGCTGCCCGTCCGCCGCGGCCTCTTCCACCATGAAATCGTTCACGGTTCTACCAACTCATGGAGGGGTGAGGATCTTCCCGTGGCCTCGGCGCGGCGGGGGAGGGATCTTGGCTGGAAGTCGCCTTGCGGCCGACGTCCGGAGCCCCTTTCGGTGATCGGTAAGGTTAGGCTAACCTCTGCGACGTGCAAGCAGCCGAACAGACCGCCGCGGCCCCGCGTTCCCACGGTCACGAACTCATCGCCACCGGCGTCACCGTGGCGTACGAAGGCGTCGACGTCGTCCACGACGCCGCCATGACGCTGCGCCCCGGCGAAGTGACCGTCCTCGTCGGGCCGAACGGCAGCGGCAAGTCGACCCTGCTCCGCACGCTCGCACGGCTCCAGCGCCCCCGGACCGCCACGCTCGTCCTCGACGGCGCCACCGACTGCCTCGCGCTGAGCCCCCGTGAGTTCTCCCGGCACGTCGCCCTGCTCACCCAGGGACGGCCGACCCCCAGCGGACTGACCGTACGCGACCTGGTCGAATTCGGCCGCTACCCCTATCGCGGACGCTGGGGCAAGGCCGACCCGGACGGCCCGGCCGCCGTCGACCGCGCCCTCGCACTGACGGGCGTCACCGAACTCGCCGCACGCGGCGCCGAGCACCTCTCCGGGGGTCAGCTCCAGCGCGTCTGGCTCGCCGGCTGCCTCGCCCAGGAGACGGGCGTCCTGCTGCTCGACGAACCGACCACCTACCTCGACCTCCGCTACCAGGTCGAACTCCTCGACCTCATGCGCGACCTGGCGGACGACCACGGCATCGCCGTCGGCGCCGTCCTCCACGACCTCGACCAGGCCGCGGCCGTCGCCGACCGGATCGTCCTGCTCGAAGCGGGACGGGTCGTCGCCGACGGCAGCCCCGAGGACGTCCTGACACCGGAGCGGCTGACCGGCACGTACGGCATCCGCATCGAGGTCGACACCGATCCCCTCACCGGCCGGCTCCGCACCCGTGCGGTGGGCCGGCACCACTCGCGAAGCGAAAGGCTCAGCACCACCTCATGAGACGCCTCCTCCTCACCGCGGCGGTCGCCACCACCGCGGCCCTCACCCTGACCGCCTGCGGCACCACCGAGCCCGCCGCGGACGACGCGAAGAAGACCACCGAGCCCGTCACCCTCACCGACGCCTCGGGCACCGAGGTGAAGCTCGACGGCCCCGCCGAGAAGGTCGTCGGCACCGAGTGGAACGTCGTCGAGAGCCTGATCTCGCTGGGCGTCGACCCGGTGGGCGTCGCCGACGTCAAGGGCTACAAGACCTGGGACACGGCCGTCCCGCTGAAGAACGAGCCCAAGGACATCGGCACCCGCGGCGAGCCGAGCACGGACACCATCGCCGCCCTGAACCCCGACCTCATCGTCGCCACCACCGATCTGCCGCCGGCCGCCGTGAAGCAGCTGCGCAAGATCGCCCCGGTCCTGGAGGTGCGCCCCGCCGACGCCTCCGACCCGATCGGGCAGATGACCGAGAACCTCGACCTGATCGCCAAGGCCACCGGCACCACCGAGAAGTCCACGCAGCTCAAGAAGGAGTTCCAGGCCAAGCTCGACGCGGGGCGGAAAGCCCTCGCGGACGCCGGCCTCGCCGGCGCGAAGTACGCCTTCGCCGACGGGTACCTCGTCTCCAACCAGGTCTCCATCCGGCCCTTCACCAGCGGTTCGCTCATCGGCGCCGTCAACGAGAAGCTCGGCCTGAAGAACGCCTGGACGGTCAAGGGCGACCCGGCCTACGGCCTCGGCGCCACCGACGTCGAGGGCCTCACCAAGCTGGGTGACGTCCACTTCGCCTACGTCGGAAACGACGGCGACACGGCCAGCACCCCGTTCACGGGCGTCCTCGCCAAGGACAAGGTCTGGACGTCCCTGCCGTTCGTCAAGAAGGGCAACGTCCACCGACTGCCCGACGGCGTCTGGATGTTCGGCGGCACCGGGTCGATGAACGCGTACATCGACTCCGTCGTCGCCGCCCTGACGAAGTAACACCATGGCCGTCACCGCGACGAAACCCGCCACCCGTCCGCCGGCGGCCACGTCCCGGACGGGCGCGGCCCGGGTGACGGCCGCGCTCCTCCTTCTCGTCGTCGCCCTCGCGGTCGTCGACGTCACGCAGGGCACGGCCGCCGTCGGTGCCCCGGAGGTGTGGAAGGCGCTCACCGGCCGGGCCGACCCCGCCGACGCCTCCGTCGTCATCGCCTCCCGGCTGCCCCGGATGACCGCCGGGCTGCTCGTCGGTGCCGTGCTCGGCATCGCGGGCGCCGCCCTGCAGGCCGTCAGCCGCAACGTCCTCGCCTCGCCCGACACCCTCGCCGTCAACGCCGGCTCCTACTTCGCCCTCGGCCTGGCCGCCGCCACCGGCGTCTCGCTGCCCCTGCTCGCCTCCTCCGGCGTCGCGTTCGTCGGCGGCCTCGCGGCGGCGGCCGTCGTCCTCGGCCTCTCCGGTCTCGGCACCGGCACCGTCCGGCTCGTGCTCGCGGGCAGTGCCCTCACCCTCGGCCTCACCGCCGTCACCGAAGGCCTGTTCCTGCTGTTCCCCCAGCAGACCGAGGGCATCTACGAGTGGAACCAGGGCAGCATCGCCCAGAACGGCTTCGACGGCGTCCTCCGGACGGCACCGATCGCCGCCGCCGGAGTCCTCGGCCTGCTCCTCCTCGCCCGCCGCGTCGACGCCCTCGCCCTCGGCGACGAGGCCGCCCGCGGCCTCGGCGTCCCCGTCCGCGCCACCCGGGTCACGGCCGTCGTGCTCGCCGCCCTGCTCTCCACGACCGCGGTCACCCTCGCGGGACCCATCGGCTTCGTCGGCCTGTGCGCCCCCGCGCTCGTCCGGCCGCTCGCCCGCAGGTTCCGCGCCTTCGCCCGCACCCGGGGCGCCCTGCCCGTCGCGGGGCTCACCGGCGCCGCCCTGGTCCTCGGCTCCGACGTACTGCTCCGCGCGCTCGTCCCGTCCGACGTGGCGGTCGGCGTGCCGACGGGCGTCGTCACCAGCCTCGTCGGCGCCGGCTTCCTGATCGTCATGGCCACCCGGACCCGCGACACGGCGGGAGCCGCCCCGCCCGACCGGCTGCGCATCAGGAGCCGGGCCGTCTTCCTCGGCACCACCGGCGTCCTCCTCGTCCTCCTCGTCGGCGTGACCGTCGCCGCCGTACTCCTCGGCGACACCAAGCTGTTGCTCGGCGACGTGCTCAACTGGCTCCAGGGACGCGCCGGCCGGACCACCGCCTTCGTCCTCGACACCCGGGTGCCCCGCGTCCTCGCCGCCCTCCTCGCGGGCGCCGCCCTCGCCCTGGCCGGAACGCTCGTCCAGGCCGTGACCCGCAACCCCCTCGCCGAACCGAGCATCCTGGGCGTCTCCGGCGGCGCCGCCCTCGGCGCCGTCCTCCTCGTGACGACGGTCCCCATGGCCGGATCCTGGGGCGTCGCGGGCGCGGCCTTCGCCGGCGCCGCCGTCAGCTCCGTCCTCGTCTTCGGCCTCGCCGCGCGGGGCGGGTTCCAGCAGAACCGGCTCGTCCTCGTCGGGTTCGGTGTCGCCACCGCGGCGGCGGCCCTCATCAGCCTCCTCATCATCCTCACCGACCCGTTCAACGCGACGAAGGCACTGACCTGGCTGTCGGGTTCCACCTACGGGCGGACCCTGCCCGACGTGCTGCCCCTCGCCGTGGTCCTCGCCGTCGGCGTTGTGGCCGCGTCCGCCCGGCGCACCGCACTCGACCTGGTGTCGCTCGACGAGGACACCCCACGGCTGCTCGGACTGCGGATGGCCCCCGGCCGCCTCGGCTTCCTCGTCCTCGCCGTCCTGCTCAGCGCGGCGGCCGTCGCCGCCGCCGGCACGATCGGCTTCGTCGGACTCGTCGCACCGCACGCGGCCCGCGCCCTCGTCGGCCGGCGGCACGCCCGCGTGCTTCCCGTCGCGGTGCTCCTCGGCGCGGTCCTCGTCTGCACCGCCGACCTGGTGGGCCGGACGGTGATCGCACCGGCCCAGCTCGGCGCGGGCCTGATGACCGCGGTGATCGGCACCCCGTACTTCCTGTATCTGCTCGTCCGCAGCAGGGGATAGGGCCGTGAACCGTTCGTACGGTCACGTCCCGGCCTGCACAATACGAGGCGTGACCGATGAAGATCCGTACCTGTGGCTGGAAGAGATCTCGGGCGAGGACGCCCTCGCCTGGGTGGGCGAGCGGAACGCCGAGACGGCGCGAGCGGTGGCCGGTGACGCCGGGTTCGGGGCGCTGAAGGCGCGACTGCGGGAGGTCCTCGACGCCTCCGACCGGATCCCGTACACCGTGCGGCGCGGCCCGTACCTCTACAACTTCTGGCGGGACGCCGAGCACGTCCGCGGCGTGTGGCGGCGTACGACCCCGGAGCTCTACCGGCAGGACGAGCCCGAGTGGGAGGTCCTGCTCGACGTCGACGCGCTGGCGGCCGCCGAGGGCGAGAAGTGGGTCTGGGACGGGGCACGCGTACGGCGCCCGGAGTACGACCGGGCTCTCGTACGGCTCTCGCGGGACGGCGGGGACGCCGTCGTGGTCCGCGAATTCGACCTGGAGACACGGGAGTTCGTCGACGACGGCTTCCGGCTGCCCGAGGCGAAGACACGGATCGGCTGGGCCGGCGCCGACACCGTCCTCGTCGGTACGGACCTCGGTCCCGGCTCGCTGACCGACTCCGGCTATCCCCGCACCGTCCTCCGATGGCGGCGCGGGACACCCGTGGAGGACGCCGCACTCGTCTACGAGGCCGAGCCGGAGGACGTGGCCGCCTGGGGGTACCGGGACACCACGCCCGGCTTCGAGCGGGAGTTCGTCGGCCGGTCGCTCGACTTCTTCCGGAGCGAGACGTACCTCCTGCGGCCCGACGGCACGCGCGCGCGGATCGACGTCCCCGACGACGCCCTCGCCTACGCCCACCGGCAGTACCTGATCGTCACCCTGAAGTCCGAGTGGCTCGGCCGGCCGACGGGCTCGCTCCTCGCGTTCGGCTTCGACGCCTTCCTCGCCGGCGACCGCACCCACGAGGTGCTCTTCACCCCCGATCCGCGGACCGCCCTGGCCGGGCACAGCTGGACCCGCAACCATCTGATCCTGGAGACGATGCGGGACGTCAGCAGCAGGATCGAGGTCCTCACCCCCGCCGAGGACGGCGGCGGTTGGGCACGCGAGCCGCTCGTGGGGGTCCCCGAGCTGTCCGCCGTCAGCGTCGTCGACACCGACCCCGACGTCTCCGACGAGTACGTCCTCGACGTGTCGGGGTTCCTGCAGCCCTCCACCCTCCATCTCGGGCGGATCGGCGCCGGTTCTGAGGTGCTCAAGCAGGCCCCGCACCGCTTCGACTCCGCCGGGCTGACCGTCGACCAGCACTTCGCGACCTCACGGGACGGCACCCGCGTCCCGTACTTCGTCATCGGCCCCGACCGTACGGCCGGCGGCCCCGGCCCCACCCTGCTCTACGGCTACGGCGGCTTCGAGGTCTCCCTCACCCCGTACTACACGGCGGTGACGGGCCGGGCGTGGCTGGAGCGCGGCGGCACGTACGTCATCGCGAACATCCGGGGCGGCGGCGAGTACGGCCCGGACTGGCACCAGGCCGCGCTCGGCGCCCGACGGCCCCGGGCCTTCGAGGACTTCGCCGCCGTCGCCGAGGACCTCGTCGCACGCGGCATCACCACGCCCGCCCAGCTCGGCGCCAAGGGAGGCAGCAACGGCGGGCTGCTCATGGGCGCGATGCTCACCCGCCACCCCGAGCTGTTCGGCGCGATCGTCGCCCAGGTGCCGCTCCTCGACATGACCCGCTTCCACAAGCTGCTCGCGGGCGCGTCCTGGATCGCCGAGTACGGCGACCCGGACGACGAGGCCGACCGCCCCCACCTGGACGCGATCTCCCCGTACCACCGGCTCGCGGCGGACCGGGACTACCCGCCGGTCCTCCTGATGACCTCGACCCGCGACGACCGCGTCCACCCCGGCCACGCCCGGAAGACCGCGGCACGGCTGCGGGAGCTCGGCCACCGGGTCCTGTTCCACGAGAACACCGGCGGCGGCCACGCGGGCGCGGGCGACAACGAACAGGCCGCCCACAACAGCGCGCTCGTCCACACCTATCTCTGGCAGCGGCTGACCCGCACCGCGCAGCCCGCCGGCAAGGCCCCCGTCCCGGACGTCGCGGACGTCCCGGCCCCGGCCGGCCCCGTCGGCGCGACCGTCACAGCCAGCCCGAGCGCTGCGCCTGCAGCGCCATCTGGAACCGGCTCGTAGCACCGAGCCGGGCCATCAGGACCTGCACCCGGCGGAAGAAGGTACGGCGGCTGACGCCGAGCTCCCGGGCGATGACCTCGTCGGCGGCGCCCGCCGCCAGGAGCCGGAGCAGCCGCCGGTCCGCCGGCCGCAGTCCCGCGGGCCGCGGCGAACGGCCGTGGAACGGCAGCGCGTTCTGCCACGCCTGCTCGAACAGCGCCACAAGCGCGGAGAGCAGCCCGCACGGCTGCACGACCAGCATCGTGTTGTACACGTCCGTCTCCTGGATCGACAGGGAGACGAGCGCGTACGCGTCGTCGATGATCACCAGCTTGACCGGCACCGACGGCAGGACCCTCGCCTGCTCGCCCGCCTCGATACAGGGCTCGATGGAGTTCTCGAGCTGCCCCGGATGCTCAAGGGACTCCCGCGAGTACACGACGCGCTGGGTCACCCCGCGCGCCAGGGTGGCGAGCGCGTCGTCGGTCGCGCCGTCGAGGGGGAAGTACGGCGGCGAGTCGAACTGCCGGATCTGCTCACGGGCACTGGCCCAGGCCTGCCGCATCCGGAGACCGATCGCGTCCCCCGTGACCACCTCCACGAGACGGTCGTCGTACGCGGCGAGCCGCTGCCGCCGGAACGACTCGAACGCACCCCCGACGGCGATGCGGGATGCGTCGATCTCGGCGGCCCGGTGCCGGCCGAGGATCTCCAGGCCCGCCGCCGGCGGGACCGGCGCCACCACGTCCCCGACCTCCTCGGCGGCGCTCGCCAGACCCGAGTCGATCAGCTCGCCGTACGCCGCCGAGAACGCCGCGCCCTCGAGACCGGCCGCCGAGGCGATCACGCTCAGCGGCGCGGGAGCCCGTTCAAGGAGCTTCAGATAGACCCGTACGGCCTCCTCGCCGATCCCCAGAACCCGCAGGGCCGCGCTGAGCTTGTCGTTCTCCATGCACCGCATTATCGACCCCGTCGCCGCCGGAGTGGCCGATCAGTGCCAGTGGCCGATCCGGGCACCCGGGGCGGCCCCCGAGGAGTACGTTCCGGGAGGCGCCGGACCACCGGCGGCCGAGTGACCGACCCGGAAGAAGGAGCAGGACGTGGCGAAGGGTCGCAAGAACGGCCTCTACGGAGGAGTCTCCGAGGAACTCTCCGCGCTGATGAGGACGGGGTGGGCGGACACCGAGCGGCACGGACTCGAACCCGACGAGCAGGCCCCGTACGCGGCCCGCCGCCGCGCCGCGCTCTCCGCCCGCTTCCCCGGCGAGCGCCTCGTGGTCCCCTCGGGCAACCTCAAGACCCGCTCCAACGACGACACCTACCCCTTCCGGCCGTACTCGGGCTACGTCCACATGACCGGAGACCAGGCGCGCGACGGCGCCCTCGTCCTCGAACCGCGCCCCGACGGCGGCCACGACGCCTACTGCTACCAGCTGCCCCGCGACAGCCGGGACGACGACGAGTTCTGGACGGGCAACACGGCCGAGCTGTGGATGGGCCGCCGCCGCTCCCTCGCCGAGGCGGCCCGCGTCCTCGGTCTGCCCTGCCGTGACGTCCGCACCGCCGCCGAGGACCTGGCCGCCGGCTCCGGCGTCCCGACCCGGATCGTCCGCGGCCACGACCCGGCCCTCGAAGCCGCCGTCACCACCGACGAGGAGCGCGACGACGAGCTGGAGGAGGTGCTCAGCGGACTCCGCCTCGTCAAGGACGAGTGGGAACTCGGCGAGATGCGCAAGGCCGTCGACTCCACCGTGCGCGGCTTCACCGACTGCGTCGGCGAACTCTCCCGGGCCATCGCCTCGTCCGAGCGGTGGATCGAGGGCACCTTCTTCCGCCGGGCACGCCTGGAGGGCAACGACGTCGGCTACGGCACCATCTGCGCCGCCGGCGACCACGCCACGATCATGCACTGGACGGACAACGACGGCCCGGTCAGGCCCGGAGAGCTGCTCCTGCTCGACGCCGGCGTGGAGTCCCGCACTCTCTACACCGCCGACGTCACCCGCACCCTCCCCGTCAGCGGCACCTTCACACCCGTCCAGCGCCAGGTGTACGACGCGGTGTACGAGGCCCAGGAGGCCGGCATGGCCGCGGTGAAGCCGGGCGCCCCGTTCCGCGACTTCCACGAGGCGTCCCAGCGTCATCTGACGGCGCGGCTCGTCGAGTGGGGCTTCATCGAGGGCCCCGTCGACCGCGCGTACGCCCTCGGTCTCCAGCGCCGCTTCACCATGGCCGGCACCGGCCACATGCTCGGCCTCGACGTCCACGACTGCGCCCACTCGCGCACCGAGGAGCACGTCGACGGCGTCCTCGAACCGGGCATGGTGCTCACCGTCGAGCCGGGGCTGTACTTCCAGCCCGACGACCTGACCGTGCCCGAGGAGTGGCGCGGCATCGGCGTCCGCATCGAGGACGACCTGGTCGTCACCGACGACGGCCACGAGAACCTCTCGGCGGGCCTGCCGCGCTCCTCCTCCGAGGTCGAGGCTTGGATGGCGCGCTTCGCGGGCTGACCGTTTCCACCGCTCCGGTGGGACCCGGGCTCGCGACCGAGCCCGGGTCTTCGGGTTCGGCGTCGATCAGGCTGCGGCTGTCTCTCCGGCCTCCGCCGCCTCCGCCTCCGCGGCCTCGCGGGCGATCCGGTCGAACTGGGCCCCCATGGCCGCGGCGAGGGCCTGGGCGGCCGAGAGCGGGCGGACCATGACGGTGAAGTCGTCGATCCTCCCCTCCTCGTCGAAGTGGAGGAAGTCGCAGCCCTGGATCTTCCGGCCGTCGACGGTCGCGGTGAAGACGAAGGCGTGGTCGCGGCCGTCGGCGTTCGCGATCTCACGGACATAGGTGAAGTCCTCGAAGACCCGCATCACCCCGCGCAGGATCGCCGCGGTGATCGCCTTGCCCACGTGCGGCTTGAAGGCGACGGGGCTGGTGAAGACGACGTCCTCGGCGAGGAGCGCCTCGATGGCGGTCTCGTCCCGGTTCTCGACGGCCTCGCGGAACGGGTGCACGACATCACCTCTAGTCAATTCGTTGAATAGGTGATTCGGAGGTTAGGGTGAGGCCGTAAGGGTTGTCCACCCCTCGGCCCCTCCGCCGCCGCGCCCGCCCCGTCGACGCACTGAACCGAGGTCCCGCCATGACCGGCGCACAAGTCCCCTTCTCGCGGTATGTGGCACTCGGCGACAGTCAGACCGAAGGCGTCGGCGACGGTGACGACGTCACGGGCCTGCGCGGCTGGGCCGACCGCCTCGCCCAGGAGCTCGCCCGCCACGACCCCGGTCTGCTGTACGCCAACCTCGCCGTCCGGGGCCGCCTCGCCGGCGAGGTCCACGCCGGACAGCTCGGCCCCGCGCTCGCCCTCCGGCCCGACCTGGCGACGGTGGTGGCCGGCGTCAACGACCTGCTGCGGCCCCGCTTCGACGCCGACGAGGTCGCCGGTCACCTGGAGGCGATGTTCGCCGCGCTCACCGCCCGGGGGAGCCGGGTCGCCACCCTCACCTTCCCCGACGTCGCCCGCGTCACCCCGCTCGCCCGGCCCGTGCGCCACCGGGTCACCGCCCTCAACCACCGCATCCGCGAGGCCGCGCACCGGCACGGGGTCGTCGTCGCCGAGACCGGCCACCACGCCGTCGTCACGGACCCCCGGCTGTGGAGCACGGACCGCCTGCACGCCGGCCCCCTCGGCCACCAGCGCATCGCCGCCGCCGTCGCCCAGGCCCTCGCGCTGCCCGGCAGCGACGACTCCTGGACCCGCCCCCTGCCCGCCCCCGCCACCCCGCCGCCCGCCGGATGGCGCACCGGCGCCGCCGAACTGCGGTGGGCCGCCGACTTCCTGGGGCCCTGGATCGCCCGCCGTCTGCGCGGCCACTCCTCGGGCGACGGGCGCACCGCCAAGCGCCCCCACCTCGCACCCCTGGACGACGTTCGGGCGTAGGAGCGGGATCGGGCGGTCCGCACATTCACCGATTCAGGTGACAGCGACCGAGGCGAAACGTCCCTCCCGGCAGCGGGACGGCCACGCTCGAAGCGACACATGGAGCCGCCCTGTGGAGCGTCCGATGCAGCTGATCCCCCGTCATGACCCGTATCTCGTCGTCGACTCGGCCGGTGGTCTCACCGTCGCGGCCCTCCGGGGCGAGCTCGACCTCGTCCTCGTACGGCACCTGCGGCCCGAGCTCGACGCCCTCGTCCGGGAGTCCGACGACCTGACCGTCGACATCCGGCGCCTCACCTTCTGCGACGCCACCGGGCTCGGACTCCTCGCGCACTGCGCCGGGCGCGCACAACAGCGCGGTGCGCGCTGGAGGCTCCTCTGCGACCAGACCTGGATCCTCCGTCTCATCCGCCTGACCGCCCTCGGAGACCTCCTGAGACCGGAGCCCGGCCCGGCGGACGGGCTCGTGCCCCGGCCGGACGGGGCGGGCGAGCCGCGGCTCGGTTCGGCGGACGTGTTCCTGCGTCAGGCCGGGCCGGCGGACCCCCGCCGCTCCGATCCCGGCGTGATCAGACCCGTCTCATAGGCGGCGATCACGGCCTGGGCCCGGTCGCGCAGCCGGAGCTTCGACAGGATGCGGGCGACATGCGTCTTCACCGTCGCCTCGCTCAACCGGAAACGCGCGGCCAGCTCGGCGTTGCTGTGGCCGCGTGCCAGGGCTTCGAGGACCTCCAGCTCGCGCGGCGTCAGGGTGGCCAGCTCCCGGTGCGGAGCCGCCGGGCGCCCGTCGGCCGCGGCGAAGCGCTCCACCAGGCGGCGGGTGATCGCCGGGGCGAGCAGCGCGTCTCCGGAGCGCACGAGCCGGACCGCGGCCGTCAGATGCTCCGGGGTCACGTCCTTGAGCAGGAAGCCGCTCGCGCCCGCGTCGAGCGCCGCGTACACGTACCGGTCGAGGTCGTAGGTGGTGAGGACGACGATCCTGGGCGGCGCCGGGCCGTCCGCGAGGATGCGGCGCGTGGCCTCGAGGCCGTCGGTGCCCGGCATCCGGATGTCCATCAGGACGACGTCCGGCCGGGTCCGCCGCACGGCGGCCACCGCCGCCTCGCCGTCGGCGGCCTCCGCGACCACCTCGATGCCGTCGGCGGCCAGGATCATCCGGAAACCGGTACGCACCAGGGCCTGGTCGTCGACGATCACGACACGCGGCGCGCCGGACGTGCCGGAGGTGCCGGGTGTGCCGGGCGTGCCGGAAGGGCCGGGTGTGCCGGGCACGTTGCTCACGTCGCCCGCGTCGGTCGCCTCGCCCGCGTCGGTCATGGAGCCTCCCACGGAATCACCGCCAGGACCCGGAATCCGCCGTCCGGGCGCCTGCCCGCCCGCAGCGTACCGCCGTAGACCGCGAGCCGTTCCCGCAGGCCGAGCAGGCCGTGGCCGCCGCCGGCTTCGGCCGGACGCCGCTCGGGACCGCCCGTGTCGGACACCTCCACCGACAGCCGCTCCGGCCCGTACTCCACGGTGACCGACACCCGCGCGCCCGCCGCGTGCTTCACCACGTTCGTCAGGGCCTCCTGCACCACCCGGTACGCGGCGAGGTCCATCCCGGCAGGCAGCGCGACCGGAACGCCCCGAACCGCCACGTCCACCGGCACCCCCGAGGAACGCACCCGGTCCGTCAGCTCGGTCAGCCGGTCAAGGCCCGGCTGCGGGGCGAGATCCACGTCGGTCGCCGGATCGGGACCGTCCGCCGCCATCGTGAGCAGCCCCATCACGTGCCGCAGCTCCGACAGCGCCGTCCGACCCGCCGCCTCCACGGCGAGCATCGCCTCCCGGGCCAGGTCGGGGGAGGTGGCGAGGACCGTGCGCGCCGCCCCCGCCTGGATCGTCATCATGCTCACGTTGTGGGTGACCACGTCGTGCAGTTCGCGGGCGATCCGGGCCCGCTCCGCGTCGACCGCCCTGCGCAGCTCGGCCTCCCGGTCCGCCCGCAGGTCCCGCTCCCGCTGGCGCCACAGATGGACACCGTGCGAGGCGAGGGCGATCGGCAGCAGCACGAGCAGCGGCACCAGGCCGCTGTCCACGTCCGGGACCAGCGGGAAGACGGCGTACAGCACGACCCCGGCGACCAGCGAGAGGGCCACGGCGACCCGGTGCGGGCTGTACATCGCCGCGCTGTACGCCGCGACGAGCCCCGACGCGAAGGTGACCGTCGTGGCGTCGGCGGCGACGTCCCCCAGATGAAGCAGCACCGCCGCGACCGTCACCACCCAGTAGACGGCCAGCGGGAAGCGGCGCCGCAGCGCCAGCGGCAGCGCCGTCAGCAGGGCGGCCGCCATCTCCGGGGCGTCCACCGGCGGCAGCAGGTGCTCCACCGCGGGCACGGATTGCGGACCGCCCGGATGTCCCGGCAGATCCGGAGGGGGAGGAGGCGTGGGGAGCTGCCCGGACACCGGCGTCTTGCTCCCGATCAGGTCCGGCCGCAGTTCGACGTACGAGCGGTTCTGGTTCCCGACCACCGTGGCGACCGCGAGCGACACGGCGAGCAGCCCGTCGGCCGCCCACGCCCAGCGCGACAGCGGAGGCGGCGCGCCGATCGCCCGCGACCCGCGCACCCAGTTCCTGAACTCCTCGTACCCGCTCACCGGCGCAGTGTGTCAAAGCGGGCGGTCCCGGCGGATCGCCCCCGAGGACCAGGGGCCCGTCCCCCGGGCGTACATCGCACGGATGACCCGCCCGCGCCTCCGCCGCACACGGTACGGATCCTCGCCACCCCGGCCGACGCGCCCCCGGCCGGTCCGCTCCTAGCGTCGGCGACGGCCCGGACCAGCCGGCCCCGGCCCGCACGACGCCACAGCCCTGGAGGGCCCATGACCGCACCCGAGCCACTGATCGACCTCACCGGGGTCGGCAGGACGTACGATGACGGGCCGGCCGCGCTCGTGGACATGAACCTGCGGGTCGCGCCCGGAGAGGCACTGGCCGTGCTCGGCCCCTCCGGCAGCGGCAAGTCGACCCTCCTCAACCTCCTCGCCGGCCTCGACCGCCCCAGCACAGGCCGGGTGACCGTGGACGGGCAACGCGTCGACCGGCTGAGCGAGACCGCGTCCGCGACCTACCGGCGCAGCCGGATCGGCATGGTCTTCCAGTTCTTCAACCTCCTCGACGACCTCACCGTCACCGACAACGTCCTGCTCCCCGCCCAGCTCGCCGGGATGCCGCGCGGCCGGGCGGCGGCACGGGCCGCCGAACTCCTCGACCGGCTCGGCGTCGCCCGCCACGCGCGCGCGTACCCCGGCCGTCTCTCCGGGGGCGAGCGGCAGCGCGTCGCCGTCGCCCGCGCCCTGATGAACCGTCCGCCGCTGCTCCTCGCCGACGAGCCGACGGGAGCGCTGGACACGGCGTCCGGCGCGGACGTCCGTGATCTGCTCCGCGAACTCAACACCGACGGGCAGACGATCGTCCTCGTCACCCATGACCTGTCCCTCGCCGAGGCCTGCGCGACGCGGACGATCGAACTCGTCGACGGCCGTGTCGTCCGTGACGTCGCGGCGGTGACCCGATGAGGGAGTCCGGGGGCGGCGAGGCCGTCATGGCCGGCGGGAACGGTGGCGGGCGGTCGGCGTCGCGTGGCGGGCCCGCCGAAGGGCCGGGCGGCAGACGGTTCGCCTCGCGTGGCGGGCCGTTCGGCCGGGTCGTGCGGGCCGGTGTCGGCCGGCGCCGTACGCAGACCGCCGTGCTGGTCCTGACGACACTGCTCTCCGTCGCCTCCGCCGTCCTGGCCGTCGGGCTCCTCGTCGCCTCGGGCGCCCCCTTCGACCGGGCCTTCGCCCGGCAGCACGGCGCTCATCTGACCGTGCGGTTCGGCGGTGCGGGGCTCACCCCCGAGCGGCTCGCCGCCACCGCGGAGCTGCCCGGAGTGTCCGCGGCCTCCGGCCCGTTCGCCGTCACCTCCCTGCGCCTGCGCGCGGACACGGCGGCCCCGCCCGGCTTCGAGGCGCCGCCCCTGACGATCGTCGGCCGGGCTTCGGCCGCCGGGCCCGTGGACGCGGTGACGCTGGTGGAGGGACGCTGGGCCACCGCCCCCGGCGAGATCGTCCTGGAGCGGGGATCGGAGCCGCCGAGCGCGGGCCCCGGGGTCCGGCTGACCGCCGCGGGCGTCTCCCTCACCGTGGTCGGCGTCGCGGAGTCGGCCGGTGAGAGTGCCGACGCCTGGGTCGTCCCCGCGCAGCTCACGACGCTCGCGACCGGGCGGACCCCCGAGTTCCAGATGCTCTACCGGCTCGACCCCGCCGACACGCGCGCCGAGATGACGGCGGCCCGGCGGGCGATCACCGCCGCCGCTCCCGCCGGGACCGTCACCGGCGCCCGCTCGTACCTCGACGTACGGGAGACCGCGCGCGAGACCACGGCGGCCTTCGTGCCCTTCGTCACCGCCTTCGCCCTCCTCGGACTCGCCATGTCCGTCCTGGTCATCGGCATCGTGGTGAGCGGCGCCGTGGGCGCGGCGACCCGCCGCATCGGCATCCTCAAGTCCCTGGGCTTCACGCCTTTCCAGGTCGGACGCGCGTACGTGGCCCAGGCGTTGATCCCGGGCGTCGTGGGAGCGGCCCTCGGCGTCGCCGTCGGCAACGTGCTCGCCGTGCCCCTCATGGTGGAGGTGGCCGAGGTGTACGGGACGTCGGCGCTCCTGATCCCCCTCTGGGTGGACATCGCCGTCCCCGCCGGCGCCCTCGCCCTGGTCGCCGTCACCGCCTTCGGACCCGCCCTCCGCGCGGCCCGGCTGCCGACCGCCACGGTCCTGCGCCTCGGCCCGGCGGCCGGCGGCGGCCGGGGGCGCCGGATCCTCGGCCTGCTCGGGCGGCTGCCGCTGCCCCGGCCGGTCACCCTGGGTCTTGCCGCGCCCTTCGCCCGCCCGGCGCGCGCGGCGAGCACGGCCGCCGCGGTGACCTTCGGGGCGCTCGCCGTGACCTTCGCGGTGGGGCTCGGCAGCACGCTCGTCGCCGTCAGGACGGACGGGGAGCCGGACCGGGGCGGTGACGTCACGGTCCACACCGTGGCCAGGCCCGACGGTTCGCCGGGCGGACAGGGGACGCCGCCCCTGCCCGGGAAACCGGCCGATCCGGCCGCCGTGGCGGCGGCGATCGCCGCGCTCCCGGAGACCGCCTCCGTGTACCGGACCGCCCGTACCCAGCTGGAGGTCGCCGGACTCAAGGGCGGCGCGCCACTGGTCGCGTACGAGGGGGACACCACCGGCAGTCCCCACACGATGGTCTCGGGGCGCTGGTTCCGGGCCACCGGGGAGGCCGTCGCGGCGTCCCGGTTCCTCCGCACCACGGGCGTCCGCGTGGGGGACACGGTCACGCTCTCCGAAGCGGGGCGCACGGTCCGGGTGCGGATCGTCGGCGAGATCTTCGACCTGGGGGACGACGGCATGGCCCTGCGCACGGGAACGGCGTCCGTCGCCTCGCTGCGAGCCCGTTACCTGCCGGCGGATTTCGCCGTCACGGTGACGCCCGGCACGGACCCGGCGCGTTACGCCCAGCGGCTCGACACCGCGGTGTCCCCGCTCGGGGCCGAGGCCGGGGTCACCGAGACCGGCAGGTCGAGCGTCATCCGGGCGATGCAGGCCCTGATCGCCATGCTCACGCTGATGCTGGTCGTCGTCGCCTGTCTGGGTGTCCTCAACACGGTGGTCCTCGACACCCGCGACCGGGTCCGTGACCTGGGCGTGTACAAGGCCCTGGGGATGACCCCGCGTCAGACGGTCGCCCAGGTCCTCACCTCGGTCGGGGCCGTGGGCCTGGTGGCGGGCGCGCTCGGCGTGCCGCTCGGCGTGGCCCTCCACCGCGCGGTGATGCCGGCGATGGGCCGCGCGGCCGGCACCACGATCCCGCCTGCCGACATCGACGTGTACGGCACGCCCCTCCTCGTGCTCCTCGCGACCGCCGGCGTGGTGATCGCGACGGCGGGCGCGCTGCTCCCGGCGGGCTGGGCGGCCCGCACCGCCACGGCACGGGCGCTCCGGGCGGAGTAGCGTCGCGGGGCCGGGCGTCCTGCCCGGGCCGCCGGTCCGACCCGTCGCGGTACCGTCGCCCGCATGGCTGAAGTCCGGTTGACCACACCCTCCTTCCTCGTGCTCGGCCTCATCGACAAGCTGGGCGAGGCCAGCCCGTACGACGTGAAGGTGGAGGCCGCGCGGACCGTGGCGCCGTTCTGGTCCATGCCGCACGCGCAGGTGTACGCCCAGTGCGACCGGCTCCTGGAGGCGGGGCTGCTCTCGGTGGTCAGACAGGCCGGCGGCCGGAACCGGCGTCTGATGAGGCTCACGGGGGAGGGCGCGGCCGCGCTGCGGGACTGGCTCGCCGACCCCGCGTTCGTACCGGTCGAGGCCCGCGAACGGGGCATCCTGAAACTGTGGTTCGGGGCGAGCCCGCGCGTCCACTCCCCGGTTCAGGTCGAGGAGCACCTGCGGACCCTGGGGGAGTACGAGGAACTCGCCGAGGAGGTGGGCGAGTCGCTGACGCGCGGTCAGCGCGAGGCGCTGGAGTTCGGCATCCGCTACGAGCGGATGATGGTCGACTTCTGGAAGTGGGTCGAGAGCCGCGCGTCCTGAACGTGCCGGCGGCCGGTCGACGGGCGCCCCCTCCTGGTTCAGGCGGGGTCGTCCCGGCGCAGGGCGAGGAGGATCAGCAGGGCGAAGGCGGCGAACGCGGTCGCCGTGCGGGCCTGGTTGAACGCCTCCCAGCGGGCCAGGATCTCGGCGTGGTCGGCGGGGGCCGAGGTGACCGCCCACTCCTTGATGCGGCCGTTGATGGGGACGTTGCCGAGGCGGGTGATCAGGAAGGAGGCGACGGCGAGGAGCCCCGCGCCGCCGGCCAGCCACCGGGAGGTCCCGCGGGTCACGGCGGCGAGGGCGAGGGCGCTGAGCGCCGACGCGGCCATGGCGCCCTGCATGGTGATGCCGTTCATCCGCATCAGCCGGCTGTGGAAGGACAGCCTCATCTCGAGCGGTACGGCGTCGAAGGTGGGGACGAGGTTGGCCGCCCCGTAGCCGAAGGCGCCGGCGAGGGCGCCGGTGGACAACAGGGCCAGGCCCAGGAGGAGTCGTACGCGCCCGCGGTTCACCGCTCGTCCTCCGCTTCGGCGGTGACGGGCCGGGTGAGCTGCTCTGCCCGCCGCATCCGGCCGTCGGGGGTGAACTCGGCGAACATGTGCACCCGGGTGGAGAGCCGCCCGCCCTTGCGCATCCCGGCGTGGATCGTGAAGCGGGCCGCGATCCGGTCGCCGTCCGCGTACGCCTCGTGCATCTCGCACCGGAACGTCCGCACGTTCTTCCGTACGGGCCGGAGGTGGGCGAGGAGGCGGTCCCGGTCGATGACCACACCGTCGGCGACCTGTACGACATCGGGGGTGAAGTACCGGGACATCACGTCGGAGGGGTCTTCCGAGCCGTGCACCACGGCTTCGGTGAAGGTGGTGAAGAAGTCGGAGACGAACTGCCCGGGGGGTTTCGTGTGAAGGGGGTTCACCGTGCTCCTGCCAAGAGGGGAGACCGTATATCTCTTACAGGCCTGTAAGGTATAGCGAGGGGGCTATTTCTGACAAGGGTGTAAGAGTTGACTGCTTTCGAGACCCCGGGCGAGCCGTCCCCCGCGCGGCCCCGCCGTCGCGCCGACGCCGAGCGCAGCAGGGCCGCGGTGCTCGACGCGGCGGTACGGCTGCTCGCCGGGACGCCCGACGCGGGAATGGCCGCGATCGCCACCGCGGCCGGCGTGACCCGCCAGACCGTCTACGCGCACTTCGGCAGCCGCGACGCGCTCCTCGACGCCGTCGCCGACCGGATCACGGACCAGGCCATGGCCGCGATGGACGAGGCCGAGGAGGACGGCGGCACCGCGCTTGACTCCCTGCTGCGGCTCCAGGACATCGGCTGGCGCCTCTTCGCGCGCAACCCCGTGCTCCTCCAGGGAGGGAGCGCCCGCCCCGGGGCCCGCCCCGGCTCCGGCCCCTCCGCCGACCAGGTCCGGCACGAGCCCGTCGCGGCCCGGCTCACCCGGCTGATCGAACAGGGCCAGGCGACGGGCGAGTTCGACCCCGCGCCCCCCGCCCACTGGCTGGTGGCCGCAGTCATCGCCCTCGGCCACGCGGCGGGCGAGGAGGTCGGGGCGGGCCGCCTGTCGGTACGGGAGGCGGCGACATGGCTACGGGCGGCCACGCTCGCCCTCCTGGGCGTCGGAAGCCGCGACACGGCGCACTGAGCGTGCCCGGGCAGACCGGGAGGCCCCGCGCCTGGCCCGCGCACTGAGCGTGCCCGGGCCGGCGGGTCGCCCGCCGGCCCGCACCCGCACCCCTCCGGTGAAATCCCGTGGCGGCAGGGGCGCGTGGGCGTGATGATGACGGGATGGACCAGCATGCCGGGGCCGCCCCGCGCCCGCAGCCCGTGGACGCCCTCATCGTCGTGGACGTGCAGTCGGCCTTCGTCACCGGTGCCGGCGCCGTGCCCGGGGCCGCCCGGCTCGTCGACCGTACGACCGACCTGATCGCCCGGGCCCGGCGGGACGGGGCGCTCGTCGTCCACCTCCAGAACGACGGACCGCCCGGCGCCGAGGACGAACCCCACACGCCCGGCTGGGAACTTCACCACCCCGTCGAGCCGGGACCCGCGGAAGTCGTCATCCGCAAGCCCCGCGACGACGGCTTCCGGGACACCCCGCTCGGCGACGTGCTCACTGGCGCGGGGGTGCGGGCGGTCGCCGTCTGCGGCGTGATGTCGGAGATGTGCGTCCAGGCGACGGCCCGTACGGCGCTGGACCGCGGCTACCGCGTCGTCGTGCCGCACGACGCCCACGCGACCCAGGACGTCCCGGCCGTGCCCGGGATCAGCGAGGCGATACCCGCGGCGACGGTCTCCCGCGTCGCGGCGTACGCCCTCGGCAGCGACGCGGAGACCACCGTGCCGGCCGCCGACGTCACGTTCACGGCCCCGTCCGGGCGCTGACGCCTCCGCGTGCCCGCGTGGATCCTCCTCAGCCGTCGAGCAGTCGCCACGCGGTGAGGGCGAGCCTGACCCGTGTCAGCCCGGTGGGCCCGGTGAGGTCGACGTCCAGGGCCTTCGCGATCTGTTCGAGCCGGCGGGCGACGCTGCTGTGGTGCAGATGGAGGAGGTCGGCGGCCCGGCGGAGCGAGCCGGTGGCGCAGTAGGTGTCCAGCGTCTCCATGTCCTCCGGGTTGCCCGCGATCCGGGCGATGGCGGCCACGTCGGCGTTGGCGCGTACGGCGTCCTGGGGTATCTCGGCCAGGAGCGCGAGCGCGCCCAGGTCGGTGGAGCGGATGACGGGCTCGCGCCGGGTGGTGAAGCGGAGCGCGGTACGGGCCTGTCGCCAGGACACGTCAGGGCTCTCGGCGGCGCCGATGCCCGCGCGGACGCCGGCCGGAAACCGGGCCGGGGCCAGGGCGGCGGCCAGGATGACGCCCACGTCGGCGAGCGGCGCCGCCTTCACCGGACGGCCCGGGCAGACCAGTGCGCCGATACGGTCGAGCGGGAGCCGCGAACGCACGGCGACGACATGGATCGGCAGGTCGGCGGCGAAACCCAGGAGGCGTAGGGCCCGCGCTCTGGCTGCCTCGTCGCTGCCGGAGCTGATGGCCAGTTCGACGAGAGCGGGGTCGGCCATGGTCGTGCGGGCCGGACCGTACCGCTCGACGGCCGCCGCCGCGGCGATGGCCAGCCGGTCGAGGAGGACGTCGTCGAGGGGGCCCGGTGGGCCGGAGCGTTCGAGCCACACCATGCCGATCTCCTCCTCGTCGAGGACGATCGGCGCCGTGGTGGACGCGGGTGACTCCGGGACGGACGCCTCCGTGCCTTCGGGCGAGAAGCGGGTCGCGCGCCCATTGTTGTGGAGCCGTATCCCGGTGACGCATTCGGCGAGCGCCGCCGAGGCGCGGGCGAGCGCCGGAAGGTCCACTCGCCGGCGCATCAGCGTGTCGTAGAACGCGATGATGCGCATCGCACCGTCGACGTACGGATCCAGTCCCGACAGCCGTACGGCCAGTGCCTCCATGGCAGAAGGATAGAAGGACGGGCGGTCGGACAGGGCGCGCCGATCGGCGCGTGATCGGGGCGGGCCGCGCGACGGATGGCGGATGACCCCTCGGCGGACGGCCGTGAGGATGGTCGTCATGGATCCCGAACTCGAAGCCTTCATCCCGTTCTTCCCGCACATCGACATGAACGACCCGGTCGCCGGCCGCGAGGAGTTCGCCGCACGTGCCGCGGCGGCGCCGGCGCCGGACACCTCGGCCATGGAGGTCGAGGACCGCACGGTGCCCGGCGAGCCGGACGTGGCGGTCCGGGTCTACCGCCCCCTGCGGGCACGAGGCGCCGTCGTCTGGCTGCACGGCGGCGGCGGGGTCTTCGGCGACCTCGACACCGAGCATCCGTGGGCCGCCCGGATCGCGGACATGTCCGGGGCCGTGGTGGTCTCGGTGGCCTACCGCCTGGCACCCGAGCACCCGTTCCCGGCCGCCCAGGACGACGCCTACGCCGCACTCTCCTGGACCGCCGCCCACGCGGACGAACTCGGCGTCGACCCGGCGCGGATCGCGATCGGAGGGCACAGCGCGGGCGCCGGGATCGCCGCCGCCGTGACACTGCGGGCGCGGGACGAGCAGGGGCCGGCGATCTGCTTCCAGCTGCTCAACCAACCGGGTCTCGACGACCGGCAGGACACGTGGTCGGCGCGGAACTTCACCGACACGCCCTGGTTCGACCGCGACAAGCTCACCGCGGCGTGGCGGCACTGTCTGGGCTCACGGGCCGCCACCCCGTACACCGCCCCCGCCCGGGCCGCCGACCTGTCCGGCCTGCCGCCGGCGCACATCGCCACCGCGGAGTTCTGCCCGAACCGCGACGAGGGCATCGAGTACGCGCTGCGCCTGATGCGGTCGGGCGTCTCCGTCGAACTCCACCAGTGGCCCGGCACCTTCCACGGCTCGCAGGCCATCCTCTCCGCCGACGTGTCGCAGCGGCAGAACGCCGAGCTCGGCGCCGCCCTGCGCCGCGCTCTCGCCGCATGAGCCACGGAACCCGTGGACACCGCACGGCGCCGGGAGAGTCCCCGTCGCCCTCATCGACCGTGAAAGGACGGACATCATGAAGATCCGACTGGCAGTGTGCGCGAGCGTGGCCGCGCTGAGTGTGGCTGCGGGCGCGGCGGCCGCTCCCGTGCCCGAAGGGACCAGGACCGTGCCGGCCGGCAGCACGAGCCCCTCCAACGGCTTCGGCACCGCGGGGCTGCACCGCGCTGTCGACGGGGTGCACCGCGCCGGGATACCGGGGGTGTTCGCCGAGGTGCGGGACGCCGGCCGGACATGGCGCGGCGCCTCCGGGGTCGCCGACGTCGGGACCGGCCGTCCCGTCACGCCCGACATGAGGCAGCGCGTCGGAAGCGTCACCAAGACCTTCACCGCCGTCGCGGTCATGCGGCAGGTCGAGCGGGGCCGGATCCGGCTCGACGCGCCCATCGGCGGCTACCTTCCCGAGCTGGTGCCGGGGGAGCGCGGCAGGAGGATCACGGTCCGGATGCTGCTCAACAACACCAGTGGCCTTCCCGACTACATCCCCTACGCGTTCCCTTCCCTGCGGCACGACTCGCCCGAGAGCCTCGACGCCAACCGGTTCAGGCGGTTCAGCCCGGACGAGCTGATCGGGATGGGGCTCGCGGCGCCTCCCGCGAGCGAGCCCGGAGCGCCCGTCGGCGTGTACTCCAACACCAACTGGCTGCTTCTCGGCCGGCTTCTGGAGCGGGTGACCGGCACCACCGCCGAGCAGTCCATCACCAGCGACGTCATCCGGCGCGCCGGCCTACGGCACACCGAGTTCCCGGCCGGCCCACGGATCAACGGGCCGCACTCCCGCATGTACGAGTCCCTGTACGGCCTGATCGACCCGCCGCGCGACTACAGCGTCTACGACATGTCCTGGACGGGGACGGGGGCCGCTCTCGTGTCGACCATGGAGGACCTCAACCGCTTCTACGGCAAACTGCTCGGCGGCGAGATCGTCAGCCGGTCGTCGCTCGCTCAGATGCAGCGCACCGTCCCGGTCCGCGCCCTGGACGGATCGATGATCGAGTACGGCCTCGGCCTGCACAAGGTCACCGTCCCGGACTGCGGCACCTTCTGGGGCCACGACGGCACGGTCTGGGGTGCGGGAACGATCTCTCTGACCAGGGCCGACGGCGGACGTCAGATGTCCGTCGCGGTCAATCTCCAGAGGTGGAACGAGCGGGACGCATCGGGGCAGCCACAGCCCCACCCCATCGACGACGCGCTGGACACCCTGTACGGGCAGGCGATGTGCGGCGACGGAGACGCCCGGGCCGGGAACGCCTCGCGGGCCGCGGGGCCCGTCGTCCCCTAGCCGGGGGACCCTAGGGGGTGTCTCGCCGATCAGGCGAGTGGTGGAGGATCCGGAAGCGACCGGGTTCCGCCGGGTCCCGGTCGACGACCTGGACCGGGGCCCAGGCCCACTGCCACACGCCGGTGCCCGGCGGACGGGAGAACCGGATCGGGCCGCGGGTGCCCTCGACCGCCACGCTCGGCCATGCCGCGGCGACGGCCGCCCGGTCCGTGCCGTGGGAACGCAGCACCTCGGCGAGGACGGTGACGGTGTCCCAGCCCTCGAAGGCGACGAAGGACGGCTCTTCGCCCAGCCGCTCGCGAAGCTCCTTCCCGACGCGCTCGCCGAGCGGACCGAGGCGCTCGGGCAGATAGCGCAGGAACGGGATCCCCGCGCCGTCCTCGCCGAGCTCCGCCGCCCACCCGGGGAACTCCGGCTGTCCCGCAGGAGCGCCGATGAGGATCCCCGCCAGCCGCCGATCGCCCCGGACGGCCCTGACGAGGGGGACCGCCGGCTCCGGATGGCCGACCAGGAGGAGGAGCGCCGTCACGCCGTGGCCGACGAGCGCGTCGCACAGGGCCTCGGGGGTGAGCGCGCTCGCGTCGAGCTCGACGACGGTGCCGCCGCGGGCGGCGAGATGGTCCCGCAGGACACGGGTCCCGGACGCCCAGTAGACGCTCGGCTGGGTCACCACGGCGACCCGGTGCCGGCCGGCGCCGAGGAGGAAGTCCCCGTAGATCCGCCAGCCGTGGGACTGCGCCGGGGCGATGCGCGCGACCCACTCCGCCGGCTTGTCGGTGAGCGCGTCGAGGACCGCGGACGAGCAGAGGAACGGCACGCCGAGGGCGTCCGCCCGGGCGGCGGCGGCCCGGGCGACGACGCTGTGGTACTCACCGGCCACCGCGGCCACGCCCAGGCCGGCGAGTTCCTCCACGGCCGCCCCGGCCCGCTCGGGGTCGGCCGCGGTGTCCCTGACAAGGAGCTCCAGGGGCCTGCCGTCGATCCCACCCGCGCCGTTGACCTCGCTCACGGCCAGGTCGAGTCCGGCGAGCAGATGCCGGCCCGCCTCGACCCAGCCGGGCCGCGTCAGCGGGACGAGAGCGCCCAGGAGGACGGGTGAACTGTCCGTGTGCCGCGCTCCGGACGGCGATGGTGACGTGCTCATCGGGTGGTGTCTCCCCCTGGGTCGATGCGGTCGCGGCCCGGCCGGATCGCGCACCGGCCGGGGCCGGCGGTTCGTGTGCGTCACGGCAGGCCCGACGGGCGCGCGCGGGTGGTGGCCGTGCCCGTCATTGGAGCCACCGCCCTGGGCGGGCGCAACCGATTTTCGTCACGGCGTCACTCAGCACGACACCGTCAGCCGCGACGGCCCGTGGAACACCCAGTCCGGGGCGTACTCCACCTCGACCATCGGGCGCGCGCCCGCGCGGAGTGCCGGGAGTTCGTCGAGGAGGAGCCCGAGCCCGATCTCGGCCTCCGCGCGCGCCAGTGCCGCGCCCACGCAGTAGTGGATGCCCAGACCGAAGGCGCAGTGCCGGCCGCTGTCCCGGTGGATGTCGAGCGTGTCGGGGTCGGGGAAGCGCGCCGGGTCCCGGTGGGCCGATCCGAGGACCAACTGGACGCGGTCGCCCCTGCGTACGGTCCTGCCGCCGAGCTCGGCATCCCGGTGCGCCCACCGCGTGACCATCTGGACCGGAGGGTCGTACCGGAGGAACTCGTCCACAGCGCCAGGCAACAGACCCGGGTCCGCCCGCAGTTCCGCCGCCACCTCCGGACGGGCGAGCAGCGCGAGCACCGCCTTGCCGAGCAGCCCCGTCGTGGTCTCGTGTCCTGCGGTCAGCAGATGGACGCACGTCGCCGTCAGGGCGGTCGTCCCCAGGGACGGGTCCTCGGCTCCGGCCGTGGCGAGCGCGGAGAGCAGGTCGCCCCGGTCCTCCGTACGCCGTGCCGCCAGCTCCCGGCCGAAGTAGGCCTCGAGCTCCGCCGCCGCCCGGTCGGCCCGTTCGAGCGCGGCCGGTGACCGGTCGAGCCGTGCCCCTCCCGCCTGCTGGAGGGCGAGCGCCTCCGCCCGGAACCAGGGCCAATGCCCGGCGTCCACCCCGAGCAGCCCCGCGACGACGAGCAGCGGGAACGGCGCGGCGAAACCCTCGACCAGCTCCACCACGGGCCGCCGCGCGAGCGGTCGTACGAGTTCCTCGGCGATCTCCCGTACGCGCGGACGCAGCGCCCGTACGGCGGGTGCGCCCAGGGGCGGGGCCACGCGCGCGCGAAGCCGGGTGTGCCGGGGCGGGTCGAGGAAGACGAGCCAGTTCTCGACGGTCCGACGGAGCGCCGCGTACCCCACGGGGACGGGTGTCGCACCCGCCGCCGAGGGGGACGCCCGCCCGAAGCCCCGGTCGGTGAGAACCCGGCTCACCTCCGCGTGGCCGAAGAGATACCAGGTCGTGGGCGCCGTGCGGCCCCCGGCGGTCGGCGGGCGCACCGCGTGCACCGGGTCGGTCTCGCGGTAGCGCCGGTACACGGGGTACGGGTCGGCCAGATCGAGCCGCGCCGGGTCGAAGGCCTCGGGCACGCCCGCCGGCGCCCCGCCCCCGCCCATCCCCCCGCCCATCCCCCCGCCCATCCCTCCGCTCACGTCCCCGCCCCCCGCACCAGATCCGCCACCTGGCCCGGGTCCGACGGCGGGGTCGTGCCGCGCCAGGCCACATGGCCGTCCGGGCGGACCAGGACGAACGGCCGCTCGTACCGCAGGGCCACCTCCTTCTCGTCGAGGCGCACCGCCCGCAGCGGGACCCCGCGGTCGCGGAAGGCGCGGACGAGACCGTCCGGGGTGTCGGGTCCTCGGTGGAGCAGGACGAACTCCGGGCCGAACAGGTCGAGCGTCGACCGGCCGGGCCCCAGCCAGACGTGGGGCGCCCGGGCGCCGGGCAGGGCCGTTCGGTTCCACCAGGGCTCGCGGCCACCCGGCGGTCCCGGCTCCGGGCGTGGGGCCTCCGTCTTCTCGTCCGCGACGACCGGTGACACGTAACGATGGGCGAAGTGCGCCTCGGGCAGGTCGAATTCGCGCCGTGGGTCGGAGGCCGCGATCTCCCGGGCGAGGGCGGCCCGCGCCCGTTCCCCCTCGGCCGTCTCGTCGCGCAGCGCGGCGGAGAGGCGCCGGTCGAGGGTCCGCCGCAGATTGCGGTGGCTCTCCTCCAGGCTGCCGAGGGCCACCGGCCGCCGTTCGCTCTCGTAGCTGTCGAGCAGGCCGGGCCCGGCCCAACCCGCGAGCTCGGCCGCCAGTTTCCATCCCAGGTCGGCGGCGTCGCCGACGCCCGTCGCGAGGCCGAAACCGCCCGAGGGCGACAGCGTGTGCGCCGCGTCCCCGGCGAGCAGGACCCGCCCGGCGCGGTACCGGGAGGCGACGCGGTGGGTCAGGTGCCAGGTGGCGTCCGACACCACCTCCACCGGTACGTCCACGGCGAGGGCCCGCCGTACGGCCTTCACCGCGTCGGCGGGTCCTGCGGGACACGTCAGCCGGTACAGGTCCCGGCCGTCGATCGCCCGCAAGGGGTAGCGCAGGCCGCCCGGTTCGGTCACGAAGTGGACGAGGGCGGCGCGCGGGCCGAGGACCGCACCGAGCCCCGGAGCCCGGAACAGGATGTTGCGCAGGACGCGGGTCCGGTGCCGCTCGGGCGAGTCGATCCCGCACGCCTTGCGCACCGGCGACGAGGCCCCGTCGCAGCCCACCAGGTACCGGGCGTGTACCGCGGTCCGTACCCCCGCCGCGTCCACGAGCACGGCCCTTACCCGGTCGGTGAGCCGCGAAAGGCCGAGCAGCCGTGTGCCGAGCCGCAGCGGCCCCGCCGGGTGGACACCGACCCGCGCGGTGAGCAGCGGCGCGAGCCAGTGCTGCGGACAGATCGCCTCGGGTTCCGGCGTGTACGCGGGCAGGGGCCGCTCACCGGCCGTGCCGAACCGCAGCCGGTGCAGCTCGTGGCCGCCGACGGCGGTCACCCACGCGATGTCCAGGGTGTGGTCGGGCGGCCAGCCCGCGCCCCTGATCGCGTCCGCGACGCCCCAGCGCCGGAACGCCTCCATCGCCCGGGGCCCGACGGTCGAGACCTTGGGGTGGGCCGTCCGCCCGTCCCCGGCCTCCGCGAGGACGAGGTCCACACCCCTCCCGCCGAGGTCGAGTGCGAGCGCGAGCCCGACGGGCCCGCCGCCCACGATCAGGACGTCGGTCTCCTCGGTCCGGTCGCACCGCCCGGCCGCCGCACCCGTCAGTCGACTGTCCGTCATGGCTCAGCTCCTCCCCTCGTGCTCGAAGCGCTCCGCGTACCAGGCCATCAGCTCCGGCACCCGGTCCGGCACGCCCTCGCACTCCCGAGCCATCGCCGCGAGATGCCGGAAACGCATCGCGAACCCGCGCCGGGCCACATCCGGGCGCGCGATGTACGCGGGCGGCTCCTCCAGCTCGAAGGAGGGCCCCGCCGTCCGTCCCCGCCATCCGGACTCCATCGGCATCAGCTGCTCGGCGAGCGGGCGCATCATGCCCGTCATCACGTCGATGGCGGCGTTCATCAGCTTCGAGCGCCGCAGACTCGCGTCCGGGCTCTCGCCGAAGTGCTGGACGATCAGCTGGAGCATCATGAAGTAGCAGCGGTTGAACAGACGCATCACCTGACGCGCGTGCGCATCGCTCACCGCCGCCCGTCCGGGATGGGCCGGGTCGAGCGTCGGATTGCGCAGCGAGGGGTACGCGGGCTGCCAGGGCGTCCCCTCTCCGTGCGGGCCGTCGGCGCGCTCCGTCATCAGGAGCTCCGCGAGCCGCACGAAGGTGTCGTGGTGGGACTCCGTGCCGGCCTTCCCGGTGTCGAGGACGCCGCCCTCGCCCTGCTCCGTCACGAAGTCGACGGCGAAGAGCGCGCTCGACAGGTCGTCCACCTCCAACTGGTAGTCAGGATGACCGGAGTTGACGGACGCGCCGACGAAGAGATGGTGCTCGCCGCCGCCGCGCCCCCGCTCCACCATGAACAGGTCGGGGACGCGCGTCAGCCCCTCCCTGATGCCCGCGTACAGCTCGCTCGGCGAGCCGAACGGGCTCGGCCCGTCCATGGCCCCGGAACCGCCCGCGAGCCGCTCCGGCCGCTCGATGGCGATGAACCGCTGGAGACTTCCCAGGTGCAGCGGTTCGAGGGCGAAGTCGAGCGGCAGCGGCAGCCGGCCCGGCGTACCGAAGTCGATCTCCGGGACGTGGAAGGGCTCGCCCATCGCCATCAGGATGTTGTTGACGACCAGGAAGTGCGTCATCTCCTCACGGGCGACGTCGAAGAGGCTGTCCCGCACGCCCTTGGCCAGGGTCTCTCCGCCGTCCCCGCAGGCGAGCCGGAGCTGCCGCGGTGTCCACACGCCACTGCGCACGTACGCGAAGCCCGTGCCGTGGGTGGGGATCGAATAGCCGGCGTAGAGGTACTGGAGCGAGGTGGCGAGCTCCACGGTCACCGCCTGCCAGAGCGCTGCCCGCAGCTGGGCCCGCGTGGTGATCCGCGGACGCGCGCGGGCCGGCGAGGGGGCGGCGGCCGGCGGCACGGCCGCCTCGGCGCTCCGCGCACGCAGGTACTTCAGGAGCATCCGCGCCTTCGGCAGCGACAGGTCGCGCGTCGGCGGCATGTAGTACGTCCTGTCCTTGTTCGCCGGATCGCACATCTGCCAGATGAGCTTCGCGTACGTCTCGACCTTGCAGCGGTCCTCGAGGCTGAACACCTCGTCGCGCATGAACGGGAACAGCTGCTCGTAGTAGGCGAAGACCTCCCGGTACAGCAGGTCGAAGGTGACGTCCTGCTGGAGGACGGCGTCCAGCGCCCAGTCGTCGGGCAGCACCCGGACCGCAGCCGATCCGGCCCACGGCCAGAACCCCAGGGCGTCCTCGTGGTCGTAGCAGGCCTCGGCCGAGCCGGGGGCCGCCGGATCGGCGGGCGGGAGGTCCTCGGGACCGGCCGCCAGGAGCAGCCGCGCCGTGCCGGCACGCACCCCGGAGACCGTGAACCAGCCCCTCCCACGCGCGTCCGTGACCAGCCGGCACGACGTCCCCTCCACGGGTCCGGGCGAGTCCGTTACGGGGGTCTCCGCGACGGTTGTCCGCGCTCCGGGTGTCTCCGTGACGGGTTTCCGCGCTCCGGGTGTCTCAGGTACGGGCTTCTCCTCAGTGGTCCGGCCCGCCCTGAGCCGTACGATTTCAACGTCCCCGCAGCGGGCGTACGGCGACGAGGCCGCCGGATCCAGCGGCAGGGCACGCGTGTTGGGGTACTGGCGGACGACGACCGGGTTGACGGAGGCCGGGCGGCCCCGCAGGAACGTGTGGACCGGGACCTCGACCGCGTGCTCGTCGCCCCGCTCGGCGTCCGGGTGCTCCAGGATCAGACAGGCCGCGTCGGTGAGGACCACCGTCTCGCGCTCCCGCAGCAGCACCGCGCGCGAGGCCCCGCCGCCCGCCGGGCGTACCAGGACGAGCCCCTCCGTCTCCGTGCGGCGCACCGCATCGGCCGAGACCGCCGGTACGGTCACCACCGTGCCGCCGTGGGGAGCGCCGTCGGGCAGGACGGCGACCGGCAGGTCCGAGCGGCCGGTCCGCAGCTCCAGGGCACGGCCCCCGTCCCGTACGGCTCCGTCACCGCCGGAGGCGCGGTACGCGTGCGCGTACGGCCAGTTGAACGCGACCTCCGTGGGGGAGACCCGTACGGTGCACGGTCCCGGCGCCCCGGCGTCCCCCCGGGCGTTCCCGTCCGGGACGAGCAGCCGGCCCGCCGGATGGGTGCGCGGCTCGTCCGGGTGCCAGGGCGCGACGGTGCCCCGGAGCCGCCACACCCCGGGCGCGTCCTCCGGCTCGTCACCGCCGTGCGGCCCGACGTCCGGGGGCGGCTGCTCCAGGGTGAACTGCACGAGGACGCCGCCGCCGTCCCGCGCCTCCGAGGCGGCCCGCAGGGCCCGTACGGCCGGGGAGTCCACCGACGCGGCCGGCCAGTCGAGTCCCTCACCGGACCCGATCGCGAACTGGTGGAGCGTACGGCGCACCGGCGTGAAGCCGTGCCACCGGGGCGGCATGAAGCCCGTCAGGTCCCCGACGCACAGATAGCCCGTGTCGTGCGAGCGCCCGTCGCGCCCGAAGGCGAACTGGCCGCCCATCAGCGTCGTCGTCCACGCGGACGCGGGATCGACGTCGAAGACCCGGGCCCGGTTCACCGTCGTCCCCAGATACGGGTTGTAGTGCCCCCACAGGTCGACGGCCCGCCCGACCACCGGGTCCGCCGTGTCGACGGCGCCGCCGTCCTCCCGCTGCACGCCGGTGATCCGGGCGTCGAGGACGAGGTGGCCGTTCCCGGAGAAGTGGCCCCCGCGCGCCCGGCGTCCCGCCAGGTGCTCGTGGTACGCCTCGGCCGGCCCGTCGACGCCGAACGGGACGGCCCCGCGCGGATGTCCCGCGCCCGCCGCCCGCAGAGCGGTGTTGCGCGCCAGGTCCACCAGGCCGCAGCGCGGGCCCGTGGGCAGCCGCGTCACCGCTGTACCCCCGAAGTACAGCCGGGGCAGGTCGAACACGCTCATGCCGCCTCCAGCCCGGCCGGCTCCACGAGACCCCGGCCCGGCGCGTGCCGGGCGATCAGGGTCACGGCCTCCAGGGCCGACTCCACCGCGCCCTCGATCCACGCGGGCTCCGTCGCGCAGTGCTCCCCGGCGAAGAACATCCGGTGCTGCGGCCGCACCGCCCGCCGCCGCTGCTCCTCGCACGCGGCGGCGTCCTGCCCCCACCGGATCGTGCACCCGCCCGCCGTCCACGGATGCTCGCCCCAGGCGATACTGGCGACCCCACGGACCATGCCCCTCCGCAGCAACTGCGGGTGCATCCGGCCCAGTTCCTCCACCACCGTCCGGTGCCGCAGCGCGGGCGGCATGGCGCCGAGATGCGCCGCGTCCTCCCCGATCGTGTAGCTGGCGAGCAGCGCGGCGCCCTGCGTGCGATCCGTGGTCCCCTCGTCCTGGGACGGCGGATAGTACGTCTGCCGGATACGGCCCCCGCTGAACGAGGCGCCGCCCCGGATGCCCTCCCGTTCCCAGAAAGGCTCGCGGCAGTGGACCGCGACCTTCGTCGCCGGGCAGTAGTCCACCTCCCGGACGACGGCGAGCTTGTCCTCGTCGAATCCGGTGAGCGTCAGACTCCGCAGGACCGAGAACGGCACGGTGCACAGGACGTAGTCGCAGCGCCGGACGGCAGCGGACGGGCCGCCCCCGAGCCGTACGAGGACGTGGTCGGGCGCCACCTCGAAGCCGGACACCCGCTGGCCCAGCCAGATGGGTCCCCGGATGCGGGCGGCAAGGCGCTGCGCGAGCTGGTCCATGCCGCAGGCCAGGCCGACCAGTTCGGGACTGGTCTCGGTGAGGATGTCGTCGAGGAAGCTGTTCAGCCGGGTGCCGCACCCCGCCCGGATCCCCGGATGCGCGGCGAACAGGCCGTGCACGTCGATCCGGTCCTTGGCGTGGCCGAGCAGATGCGGCGACAGGTCGACCTCCTCGACGAGATCCAGGAGGTTCCTCGCCAGGTCGGCACGGAGGCCGGCCCGGAGCGCCGGCGGAGCGACGGCGTCGACGACGGCCGCCAGCCACGCGCCGAACACGAGGGTCTCCTCGCGGTACGGAAGGCCGGGCAGCGAGGCGCGGACATCGGCGACGAGCGCCCGCGGCGCGTCCCGGAGCCGTACGTGACCCGCGCTGGTCGCCAGGAAGGCGTTCTCCTCGGACAGCAGGGTGGTGAACGGCCGCACCTGGTCGGCCAGGCCCAGATGCTCCACGTAACGCATCGTGCGGTGGTGCGCGGTGGGGATGCGCATGGCGCCGAGCTCCACGAACGGCGCCCCCTCGGCGGCGCCGAAGCGGTGCGTGCGGACCCGGCCCCCGAGCCTGCGGCTGCCTTCGAGGACCTCGACACGGAAGCCGAGCCGCTCCAGTTCGTAGGCGGCGACCAGGCCGGCCATGCCGGCGCCCACGACGCTCACCGTGCTGTTGGCGCGGGTGCGCCGCCGGGCGCGCGGCGCGTGACGGGACTGCGTGACGGTGGTGGTGTGCATGGCGGTCCGACTCCCGTTCGGTTCGGTGCGCGTCTGGGTGGGTGGGCCGGAACTCGGACGGTTCACGGGCCGCTGTGGGCGAGTGCCGCCACGTAGTCGCGGAGCGGGCCCGTAGGGGAGAGCGGGGCGACCAGACCCACGTATCCGTCGGGCCGTACGAGGCGCAGGTCGTCGGGGTGCCCGAGGAGGGCGGCCTCGGCGCCGTCCCAGGGCGTCACCGGCAGGATCCGGATCGGGGAGGGGAACCGGGCACACGCCTCGCGCAGCTCGTCGAGCACCTCGGGGCGGGCGCGGGCGGCGTGCAGGACGAGGGTCCACCGCTCGTATCCGAGGAGGGTGTGCAGCCGGGTGGCGGCCGGAACGGTGGGGTCTGTGGGGGAGCCCGGGTCCAGGGGGTGGGCAAGGGCCGGGCGGGAGGCGGGGTCTCCGGGGGAGTTGAGCTCATTGGGGCAGGCCGGGGCTGTGGAGTCGATGGGGTCCGTGGGGCTGGTGGTGACCAGGACGTCCGGCATGCGGTCTCCCGCGCGCGGCCCCCGGCGGAAGCGGCGGCCGGGCCGGTGCCGGGCCAGCGCACCGCCCGAGTGGGTGCGGGCCAGGTCGCTCAGACGCAGGTCGAGCCGTCGCTGGATCCCGCGCCGGGCGAGGGCGACGGGAACCGTGGCCGTGAAGGCCCGGTAGCCCAGCGGGGGCAGCGGCAGCTCCATGAAGTTCCACCGCATCTCGCGGATGTACCGCACGGCGAGCAGCCGTTGTTCGTCGCTGTACGTGTCGAGAAGTCCCTCGCCGGCCTCCCCGTGGTGCACGGCGGCGAGCTTCCAGGCGAGGTTGTGGGCGCCGAGGATGCCGACGTTCATGCCGTGACCGCCGACCGGGGCCCAGGCGTGCGCCGCGTCCCCGGCGAGCAGCCCGCGTCCGCAGCGCAGCCGGGCGGCGACCCGGTCGCTGAAGCGGGCGCGGTTGAGCCAGGGCGTCCCGGCGGCGTCGAGCCGGAGGCCGGGCATCCGGGCGGTCTCCGCGACGAGGTCCCGCAGTTCGCCGAGGGTGGGGGCGGCGGTCAGGGTGGGGTCGGGGTCGTCCCGGAAGCAGAAGAACCGGTAGTCCCCGCCGGGCAGCGGGAACACGAGCAGCGCGCGGTGCGGTGCCAGGAAGATGTGACCGCGGCCGGGCTCCTCGCCGAGCGTCCAGGTGGGGCGCGCGTTGCCCTGGACGACCTGGAGTCCGGTGCGGCGGTGCCCTTCGAAGGGGATGGCAAGGCGGTCCCTGACCACGCTGGCGGTGCCCTCGCAGCCGACGATCCACGGGGCGGCGGCGGACTCGACGGCGCCGTCCTCGTGCCGCAGGGTGAACTCCGCCCGGTCCTCGTGGATCTTCACGTCCGTCAGTTCGGTGTTCCACTCGACCCGGGTGCCGAGCCGGGCCAGTTCCTCGCAGAGGAGGCGCTCGATGTCGTGCTGCTCGATGTTCAGGGGACGGGCGTGCGCCGAACGGGCCCAGCCGGTGGTGAGTTCGCCGAGGGCGCGGTCGCGGGCGTGGACGGTCACCGCGTCGAGCTCCACGCCGTTGCGCCGGAGCGTCTCGCCGACCCCCAGGGCGTCGAGCGCCTCCCGGGCCCGGGCCCAGAGCACCAGGGCGCGGGCCTCGTGCTTGGTGGCGGGCGCCCGGTCGACGACCCTGACCCGGAGCGAGAGCCGGCTCAGCGCGATCGCGAGGGTGAGCCCGACGGGGCCGGCCCCGACGACGCAGACGTCCACGTCGCCGGCGCCGTGTCCCTGGGCATGTCCGTGCCCGGCCGCGCCCGCCGGCCCACCGTCGGCCCTGCTCCCGTCCGTGCCCTTGCCTGTTCCCACTCGGGTCACCCGCTCTCCGCTCGACGTTCCCGGTGTTCAGCGTGCGGGGCGGAAGATCACCTTCGACAGGGCGTGCGGCGGGGCGCGGGGATCACGCCGACCAGGGAAGATGACTACCTGTGCATCATCTGTTCCGTTTGCGTGACGGTGATGGGATTCGGCCGTCCGCGGTGATCGACGATCAACGGCCGGCATCGTGGGTTTCCCCTGGTCCGGGCGGTGCCGCACCCCTGGCACCAGGGGACCGGGTACGGCGGTCCCGAGTCCCGTCCCGTACGAGGAGGCTCGGGCCGCCCCACGACCGGGCCGCCGCCCTTGGCCGGATCTTCACCACCCGCACACGACACGGGCCCCCCTGCACGTGCCCGCCTGGCGTCGACCTGCCAGGTACGAAGCCCATTGCGGCCCCACCGCCCCGCTGTCCGTGGCCAGTTCACGACAGGCTCCCGTCCACGCGCGCCGGGTGACCGCTCTCCGGTGCCGGGCACGCGCGGGTCGAGGCGGTCCGGGCATGGCACTCATCTCCGCCACGAAGCACGCCGATCCGGCCTGACAGGTCGTTGTCGCCGCAGGTCACCCGGCAGAGGATCGACAGTGGCGGGACCGGAGGCGGGAACGGGAGAGGGGTGAGGGCATGGCGACCGTCGTGCTGATCGGCACACTGGACACCAAGGGGGAGGAGTACGCCTGGCTGCGGGAGCGGCTCCGGGAGTACGGCAGCGACGTCCTCCTCGTCGACACAGGGATCATGCCTCCGTCCGCCCACGCGCCGGCGGCCGACGTCACCGCCGACGTCGTCGCGCGGGCCGCCGGCCACGACCTGGCGGGACTGCGGGCCGCCGGGGACCGGGGCGCGGCCCTCGCCACGATGGCGCACGGCCTCACCCGGATCGTCGTCGACCTCTACCGCGAGGGAAGGCTGGACGCCGTGCTCGCCGCCGCCGGCACCGGCGGCTCCACCCTCACCGCCGCGCAGGCCATGCGCGCCCTGCCCATCGGCGTACCGAAGCTCCTCGTCAGCACCATGGCGGGCGGCGACGTCTCCCCGTACGTCGACACCAGCGACCTCACCCTGATGTACAGCGTCGTCGACATCTCCGGGCTCAACTCCGTCTCCTGCCAGGTCCTCGGCAACGCGGCCGCGGCGGCCGCCGGAATGGCCCGCCGCCACGAGCGCAACCACGACGAGCCCGCGGGCCGGGGACGACCGGTCGTGGCGGCCACCATGTTCGGCGTGACGACCCCGGCCGTCGACACGGCCCGCGCCCGGCTCGCCGAACTCGGCTACGAGGTCCTCGTCTTCCACGCCACCGGCGCGGGCGGCCGGGCCGTCGAGAAACTCGCCAGGGACGGCATGCTCGACGGCGTCCTCGACCTCACCACCACCGAACTCGCCGACGAACTCGTCGGCGGGGTCCTCAGCGCGGGCCCGTCCCGGCTCACCGCCGCCGGCGCCCTCGGCATTCCGCAGGTCGTCGCCCCCGGCGCCCTCGACACGGTCAACTTCGGCCCGGCCGCGACCCTTCCCGAGCGGTTCGCCGGGCGGCGGCTGCTCGTCCACAACGCGACGGTGACCCTGATGCGGACCACCGCGCGCGAGATGGCCGAACTCGGCACCGACATGGGCCGCAAGCTCCGCACCGCACGCGGCCCCGCCGAGGTCTTCTGGCCGCTGCGAGGCCTCTCGGCAGTGGACGCGGAGGACGGACCGTTCGCGGACCCGGAGGCGGACCGGGCCGGGCTCGACGCCCTGCGCGCCGCCGTCCGGGGCAGCGAGGTCCGGGTCCACGAACTCGACGCCCACATCAACGACCCCGACTTCGCGGTCGCCATGGCCGACCGCCTCCACCAGCTGATCGACCGACGGCCGCTGGGCACCGCTGTCGGTGGCGTGCCGTACAACTGAGAGAGGGAAAAGGAACAGGACCGACCGGACGACCGCATGAGGGGGACTGCAGGTGGACGACTCCACGGACCCGGGATGCGCCGACCGCGCGCCCCTCGTCGGACGAGCCCGGGAACTCGACCGGCTCGACCTGCTGTTGCACGGCAGGGCCGGGGGAACGGGCCCGATGGCGGTCGACGTCACGGGCGAGCCGGGCATCGGCAAGACCCGACTCCTCACGGAGTTCGCGGCCCGCGCACGAAGCCGGGGAGTGACGGTCCTACGGGGCCGCGCGGACCCGGGGGCCGGGGGCCGGGGGAGCTGGGGCGAGGTGGCCGGCCACGGCATGCCCTTCCACGTCTTCGCCGACGCCTTCGCCGACCTGGACCACCGAGGGCGTACGGGGTCCCCGGCCCTGACCGAGCTTGCGGAACTCGCCGAGTTCGCCGAGTTCGCCGAGTTCGCCGACCTCGGCGAACTCACAGAGGGTGTAGGGCTCGTGGGTGGTGTGGTCGGCCGCCACCCCGCCGCTCAAGGCGAGGCCGGCCGTCGGGGCCGGCCGGGCGACGGTCGTGGTGGCGCCGTCTCCGCCGCTCAGGTGCGGCGGTTCGCGGTGGCTCTGGGGCGGGTTCCGGCGCCCGGACTTGTGCTCGTTCTCGACGACTTCCACCACGCCGACCCCTCCTCCGTCGCGCTCGTCGACCATCTCCTCCGGCATCCGCTCCGGACACCCGTCCTGCTCGTCCTCGTCCGCCGCGAGCGTCAGACCACGCCCGCGCTCGCCTCCGTCCTCGCCCGGGCCGCCGACTCGGGCGACCTCGCCCGGCTCGCCGTCGGGCCGCTCGCGGCGGACGACTGCGTCGAGGGGCTCGTTCCCGGACTGCCGTCCGGCCTCGCGCGGGAGATCCACGCCACCGGTCTCGGCAACCCGCTCTACCACCGGGCCCTCGCCCACGCCCGTACGCGCGGGGGAGAGGCACCCGGCGCCGGACCGCTGGCGGTGTTCCTCGACGAACTCGCCCCGCTCGGCGGGACGGAGAGGGCGGTCGTCGAGGCGCTCGCCGTGCTCGAAGGACGCGCGACGGCCGAGCTGCTCACGGCGGTCGCCCACCCCACCGCGCACCCGGCGGACGAGGCGGCGGCCGCCGCGTCCCTGAGAGAGCTGACCCACCGTGACCTCGTCCGTGCCGAGGACGACGGACGCGTCCTGGTCCTGCGGCACCCGGCCCTCGCGGAGCTCGTCCGGGGCGCCCTCGACCCGTGGCGTCGAAGGGAACTGCACCGGCGGGCGGCAGAGGCCCTCGCCCGCGCCGGGGCGCCCGTCACCGAGCGCGCTCCGCACCTCGTACGCGCCACGACCGCCTGGGACCCGGTGGTCGCCGCCGAACTCGTGGAGGCGGCCGCGCGGACCGGAGCGGCCGACCCCGCGTGCGCCGCCCGCTGGCTGGGAGCCGTCCTCGCGCTCCTTCCCGACACCCCCGACCACCTCTCCACCCGGCGGGAACTGATGCTCCGGCGGGCCGACGCGCTCGGGTCGGCGGGCCGGGTGGCGGAGAGCCGTGACCTCCTCCACCGCCTCATCGACGCCTGCGCCCCCGACGCGCGCCCCGGCGGCCGGCCGGGCGTCGGCGTCGACGCCGGTGACAGGCAGCGGGACAGCGGCGACGGCAGCGAGAACGGCGGCGACGACGGCAGCGTCAGCGGCGCCGCGGGCACGGCCGAGCTGCGCACCTCTGCCGTCCTGCTCTGCGCGTTCATGGAGCGCCACCTCGGCCGCTACCCCGAGGCCGACGCCCTGCTCCGCCGGGAACTGGAGCGCATCCCCGGCCCCCGACCCGACCTGCGGACCCGGCTCGTCGTCGAGTGGGGCTGCCGGGCCCTGTTCGCGGCCCGGTACCCGGAGGTCCGCCCCGTCCTCGCGCCGACCCTCGACGAGGCCCGGCGGCGGTGCGACGACGCGGGCACGGCCGAGGTCCTGACCCTGGCCGCGCTCGGCGAGGCCTACACCGGCGACACCTCCGCCGCCCGCGTCCACGCGGCGCGGGCGGCGGTCCTCACCGACGCCTTCACCGACGGCCGGCTGGCCGACCAGGCCGAATCGCTGGTGCGCCTCGCCTGGACCGAGGCCTTCCTCGAGGAGTACGGAACCGCCGAGCGGCACACCGCCCGGGGCATCGCGTTGGCCCGCCGCACCGGCCGGCCCTTCGCGCTGTCCCAGCTCCTCCTCTGCTCGGCGTACGCGCACCTCCTCACCGGCAGGGTCGGCACCGCGCTCGACCAGGCCGAGGAGTCCCTCGCCGTCGCCCGTGCCCTGGGCGGTGCCGAGCTGGTCGGCTTCAGCGGGGCGCTCCGGGCCGCCGTCCTCCTCCACGCCCGGCCCCTCGGCGACCCGGAGGCGCCGGCCGCCGCCGAGGAGGCCGCCGCCACCGTGGGGACCGCGGACAGCTGGTGGGCCACCCAGGCCCGCTGCCTCCTCGGGCACTCCGTACCGCTCGACCGGGACCCCCACCGCGTGCGGGAGGTGCTCGTGCGCGCCGGCGGCGACCGGAACCTCTCCCGGATCCAGCCCTCACTGCGCCCCGGCTACCTCGAACTCCTCGCGGGCGCGGCCCTCGCCACGGGAGACCTCACGGAGGCCGAGCGGGTCGTCCGCCTGGCGCTCACGGAGGCGGAGACGCTGGGGCTGCCCGTCCAGATCGGCGCCGCGCGGCGCGCCTGGGGGCAGGTTCTCGCCCGGAGGGGCGAAGCGGCCGCGGCGGCGGAGGCGTTCACCGAAGCGGCACGGCAGAGCGCACGCTCCGGAGCCGTTCTTCGGGAGGCCCACAGCCTGTTGCTCGCCGCGCCCTGGACCCGGGCGGCGGGCGACGGGTCCCGGGCCGCCGCACAGTGGCGCAGAGGCCGCCGGCTTGCCGCCGACGGAGGCGCCCGCATGCTGGTGGACCTGGCCGACCGCACCGGACCGGCCCCTTCGGAGGGTGCCGCCGGGGGACGGCTCGCCGTGCTCACCCCGCGCGAGCGCGAGATCTCGGTCCTGGTCGCCGAAGGACTCACCAACCAGGCGGTGGCGGACCGGCTCTGTCTGAGCCCCCGCACGGTCGAGAGCCACGTCGCCCGCGTCTACCGCAAGACGGGCGTGGAGACCCGGGCCGGACTCGCCTCGCTCGTGGTCAGGTACGGGGTCGGCGAGGGTCAGTCCTTGCGGGGGTAGGTGGCCGTCACCCGGCCCTTCGCGTCGGCGTACAGATAGCCGGTGCCGTACGAGTCGGTCAGATAGACGCTCAGCCCCGCCTTGCTCCCGAGCATCGTCGAGCCCGGTACGAGTACGAGGTAGCGACTGGTCGGCCGGTCGACGCCCAGTTCCTTGTCGGCGCGCTTCAAGAGGCCCGGCAGGGCGTCCCAGTCGAAGGCGTCCAGGTCGGCCGGGACCGCTCCGGGGAACGAGGTGCCCGATCCCTGGCGCTCGGCCACGTCCCCTCCGCGGTAGACGTACCGGTCGTACCGCTTCGAACTGCCCTTCACGAGCGACTCGGCGACCGCGTACTCCGGGTACACGACGAAGCCGGTGACCTTGGTGCCACCGGAGGCCAGCTGGATCGCCGAGATGGCGGACCGGACCCCGGCGGGCGTCAGCAGATTCCGCACCTCCGGCTCCGCCTTCGATGGTGTGGGCCGCTGGGCGACAGAACCCTGCTGAGACGGAGGCGTGCTGCTCGGCCCGCTGCCCGGGTCGGTGGGCCGCCAGTCCCCGTTCATGGCGGCGATGGGAATGCCGACGGCGAGCACCACCACGGCGACGGAACCCAGGAACCTGCCGGTACGCCCCCGCCGCCGCCCTTCGCGGACGGGCCCTGGAGAGGCTACGGGGGCGGGACCTGGATCCGGATCCGGAGCTTGAGCGGGGGCCGGACCCGGACCCGGACCCGGAGCTTGAGCTTGAGCTTGAGCGGGGGCCGCATCGGGAGCCGTGACCGGCGTCGACGGAGCCCCCACCGGCGTCGACGGAGGCGCCAGCCGGAACGAGGTCGGCTCGTCCCGATCCGCCGCCCGATCCGCCGCCCCACCCGTCGCCCCGTTCGGGGCCCGCTCCGGTACGGCCTCGGGGCCGCCCGCGGGGCCGTCTGGCGGGGCGACTGCCAGGCCACGCGCCGGGCCACCCGCACGTCCCGGCACCACGTCCCGTACCGCGCCCGCGTCTACGACAGCACCGCCGGCGGCCGGTCGCGCGGCCGGGTCCGCCGCGGCCGTGACGGCGCCCAGCGCCCGGTCGAGTTCCTCCGCGTCCGGGCGGATCGCCGGGTCCCGTACGAGCAGCCGGATCAGGAGGTCCGTCAGCTCGCCGGCCCGTCGCGGGGGCGGTACGTCGTCGGAGAGGACGGCCGAGAGCGTCGCGAGGGTGTTCTCCCGGCGCAGCGGGTGGTGGCCCTCGACCGCCACGTACAGGAGCATGCCGAGGGACCACAGGTCGGCGGCAGGGCCGCTCCCGGCGCCGCCGCGGATCCGCTCGGGCGCCATGTAGTCGGGCGAGCCGATGATCGAGCCCGAGGCCGTCAGGACGGTGGACTCACGGATCGCGGCGATGCCGAAGTCCGTGAGCACCGGCCGCCCGTCGGGGCGCAGCAGGACGTTGGCGGGCTTCACGTCACGGTGCTCGATGTCCCGCGCGTGGGCTGCCCGGAGGGCCGAGAGCAGCCCGCGGCCGAGTCCGGCGGCCTCGGCGGGCGTCATCGTGCCCCCGTCAAGCCGGTCCTGGAGGGATCCGCCGGTGACGAGCTCCATCACGAGCCAGGGGTACGTCCCCTCGCCCGCGTCGACGATGTGATGGATCGTCACCACGTTGGGGTGGTCGATCCGGGCGAGGGCGCGCGCCTCGCGCAACACTCGGGCGCGGAGGATCCTGGCCCCTTCGACGTCGTGTTCGGCGAGCGCGGGGTCCGGCGGGCGCACCTCCTTGACGGCGACGTCGCGGTGGAGGGCCAGGTCGCGGGCGTGCCAGACCGTGCCCATCCCGCCCCCGCCCAGCCGCTCCACGAGCTCGAAACGGCCGTCGATCACTCTGCTCACACGCACCCCTGTACTCGGGTTCCCGGGGCGGTGGTGGCCCACGGCCCGGCTCCGCCCACTTCGCCGTACACGTTCACCTGGTAATGGCCCGACGGGCCGACCGGCTCGGGGAGTTCGGGCAGCCCCGGCCAGGGGCGACGCGTCTCCGGGGTCCCGCCCGCTGTCGGCAGCCCGCCCTCGGCCTCCCGCAGGGGCCCCGCCCCCGCCTGCGCCTGCGCCAGGGTCGCCCGGTGGTCCAGGGCCGCACTGTGGCGAAGGTCGTCCCACGATCGGGCCTCCGCCGCCGCGAGCGCGTACTCCCGCGCCGCCCGCCCGGGTTCGCCCCCGCGCAGTGCGCAGTCCGCGAGCCAGGCCCTCGCCCGTACCCGAGCCGCCGCGTCGCCGTCCTCAGTGAACCCGGCAAGAGCCTGGCCGAGCAGCGCCGTGGCCTCGCCGAGGCGGCCGCGCTCCGCGTACAGGACACCGAGCCGAAGCCGCGCGAGGGACCCCACGTGGACGTCCTGGGCGGGCCCTTCGGCATGGCCGACGGCCTCGGCGAGCAGCGACAGCTCCTCGTCCGCCCGCTCCCGCCCGCCGGCCTCGGCGACCGTCCGCGCCAGGGCGAGACAGAGACGGCGCCGGTCGGCGGCGCGGAGCGGTGTGTCAGGCGCGTCGGAAGCGAGGGCGGCCCGGAGAGGCGAGGCCGCCTCCTCATGAGCTCCGGCCGTCCTCAGTACGGCGGCGAGCAGGAGTGCGTGCTCGGGGGCCGGCCAGGGGCGTCCCCCGGCGCGGTGGTCCTCGATCGCGGCCCTCAGGTGGGCGAGCGCGGCGGCCGGGTCGTCGGGTGCGGTGATCCGGCCGAGCAGCGCGCGGGCGTCGGCGAGGACGCCGAGGGCGGCGTGGTCCGTCCGGTGCGGGGCGGTGAAGGCGATCAGCAGGTCGAGTTCCTCGCGGAGGGCCCCGGCCTCGACGGCGGGATCGGGACCGGTGTCCAGCAGGTCGGCGCGGGCCCGGGCGAGCAGCAGTCGCACAGTGGCCGCCTCCGCCACGCCGGCCTGCCCCCTCGCGTGGAGGGCGGCGGCCCGCTCGGACAGTTCCGTGAGCCGGGCGACGGCCGTCGCGCCGGGGCCGGGTCCCGCGAGGACCGCACGCGCCCGCGACACCAGCGCCTTGCCGCGTCGGCCGGCCCGTTCGTGGAGGTCGGCGGCCCGGAAGAAGAGCGGTCCGGCGGCGGGCCGTGCGGCGCCACGGCAGTCGAGAGCGGTCGCGTCCAGGGCGTCGGCGTGGTCCCCGGCCGTGAGAGCACCGCCCGCACGCCGCAGGACGGTCGCGGCCCGCTCCCAGATGTGCCCGGCCGACGGGTGGCCGTGGGCGGTGAGGCGCCGGGCCCGCCGGAGCAGCGCGGAGGGATCCTCACCGTTGGCCCCCGGGCCGTACGGAAGCACGCCGAGGCGGAACTCGTCGGGCGAGCGGCTGCTCATGCGGGTGCTCCGGGGAGTGGGGGAGAGAGGGGGGAGAAGGAAGCGGCCCGGCGTAGGGACGCCACCCGGACCCAGAGATCGAACCGACTCTCGCACCCCACCCCCCACCCGCACATCCGTAGAACTACGGAACCCGCGCCCGCCACCGCCCGCAGGCCGCACTCACCGTCGCCCACCCCACCCCGTAGCCCCCCCCGCCGTGCCCCCACGGCCCCGCATCGATCGGCCGCACTGCGCAGCGCCCGGTGTGCGGTCCTCGGCTAGGGTGATCCGATAGGGAATGCGCCCCCCCGGGGCCGGGCCGATGCGTAGGTCGATGCGTTGGAGACTCACCAGTCGTCGAGCAGGGTTCCGCAGCCGCCCCGGGCGGCCGTCGGGGACGCGGGCGTGCTCCGGGAGCTGCTGCCGATCGCCTTGTGGCGGGAGGACGCCGGCGGTCACATCGTCGAGTGGTCGCTCGCCGCGCAGGACCTCCTCGGTCACCGCCCCGAGCACGTCCTCGGACGGCTCGCCACCCCGCTGCTCGTCCCGGACGCCAACCGGGAGCTCGCCGACCGGCTCACCCACCGGGTGCAGGCCGGGGAGACCATGGTCGGCACGCTCCCCGTGCGCCATCGGGACGGCCACACGATCGCCATGGAGATGTGGATCGTGCCGGCCACCGACCCGGACGGCCGGCCGGGGGCGATGCTCATCGCGGTGGAGACCTCCGAGGTCCTGCGCATGCGGGAGAACCTCGCCGCGATGGAGAGCCTCTTCACCCAGTCGCCGATCGGTCTCGCCCTGCTCGGCACCGACCTGCGGTTCCTGCGCGTCAACGACGCCCTGGCCCGGATGAACGGGGTGACGGCCGCCGGGCACGTGGGCCGCCGTCTCACCGAGGTCGTGCCCGGGGTCAACGCCGACTCCCTGGAAGCCCTGATGCGGCAGGTCCTGGAGAGCGGGAACGCCGTCGTCGACGCCCGCCGGGTCGGCCGTACGCCCGCCGACCCCGACCGCGACCACATCTGGTCCTGTTCGTACGCCCCCCTGATCGACCGCACGGACCGGCGGTCCCTGGGGCTCATCGCCTCGCTCGTCGACATCACCGAGAGCCAGGAGGCGCACAGCGAGGTCGAGCTGGCCCGGCACCGCTTCGCCCTGCTCGCCGAGGCCGGTGCCCGGATCGGTACGACCCTGGACCTGAACCAGACGGCGGAGGAGGCGGTACGGTTCCTCGTCCCCCAGCTCGCGGACTCGGCCGACGTACAGATGCTGGAGTCCGTCCTCGAACCGGACGATCCGGCCTCCTCCACGCGCGGGGTGCTGCGGCGGCTCGCGGCCCGTTTCCCCGACCCCACGGCCCCGACGTCCGTGCTCGCCCCCGGGCAGACCTTCCAGATCCCGCTCGACTCCGCGTACGAGCAGGCCGTCGCCCGGGGGCGGCCCACCAACCTCTACACGTCCGACATCCCGGAGCTCTTCACCGATCCGCGGACCGAGGCGCTCCGCACGTATCTCGCCACCCGCATAGGATCGGCCCGGCTCGTTCCGATGGTGGCCCGAGGCAAGGTGCTCGGCGCGGTGACGGTGACCCGGCTGCGGACCCGCGAGCCCTTCGACGCCCAGGACTGCGTCCTCATCGACGAGGTCGTGGCCCGAGCCGCCCTCAACATCGACAACGCCCGTCTCTACACCAACCAGCGGGAGGCCGCCCTCACCCTCCAGCGGAGCCTCACCAACAGCGCGCTGCCCACCGTCACCGGCCTCGAACTCACCGGCCGCTACCTGCCCGCGAGCGCGCACGACGTCGGCGGCGACTGGTTCGACGCCATCGCCCTGCCCGGCGGCAGGACGGGCCTCGTCATCGGCGACGTCATGGGCCACGGCATCCACGCCGCGGCCGTGATGGGCCAGCTGCGCACGGCGGTACGGACCCTGGCCCGCCACGACATCCCGCCGACGCTGATGCTCAGCTCCCTCGACGCCGCCGTCGCCGACCTCGGCGAGGACACGATGGCGACCTGCGTCTACGCCGTCCACGACCCGGCCACCGGCGGCTGGGTCATCGCCCGCGCCGGCCATCCGCCGCCGGCCGTGGCGACCCCCGGCGGCACCATCACCTTCCTCGACGGACCGCCGGGAACACCGCTGGGCACAGGCGCCCACGACTTCGGCACGGAGGAGGTCTTCCTGCCCCCCGGCGGGCTGCTCGTGCTCTACACGGACGGTCTCATCGAGGCCCGCGACCGCGACCTCGACGAGGGGATGCGTCAGCTCGGCAGGGCGCTCCGGCACATCGACCGGCCCCTGGACACCTTGTGCGACGAGATCCTGGGGCAGCTCCTCTCGGGACCCGCGCCGGACGACGTGGCGATGCTGCTCGCCCGTACCACCCGCTGACTCACCCCGCCGGGTGCCGCAGCCGGTAGAGGTCCCGGAGCAGGGCGATCTCCGCCCCGTGGTGCAGGAGTTCCTGGTTCACCCACCAGACGATCTCCACGAAGGGATCCTCCGGATCGCTGCCGTGCGGGTAGGTGCTGTACCCGACGGTGTCGAGCGCCGTGTCGTCGGCCGACAGCAGGGCCGCCCGCCAGGCGTCGGCCGCGGTGTCGAAGGCCGTCAGGGCGGTCGCGACGTCTCCGCTGACGGTGTAGTCGTCGCGGGTCAGACTGTGGCCGCCGGCGGTGTGGTCGGCGCGCAGCGCGAGCATCTCGCTGAGGTGGCTCAGCCGCCAGGCGATCGTCGTGAACGGCGGCGGCGTGGGGTGCGGCGGCGGTGCCGTGTCCCGGCCCCAGTCGCCGACGCCCGTCAGCAGCGTGGCGCGCGGGCCCGGGCCGTCGGCGCGGCGCCGGACGGACCAGCAGCCGGGCCCCGGCTCCCAGAGGTACTCCGTGTCGGTCATCGGACCGACCTCGACGTCCGTACCGTTCCCGCTGTCCATCACCGGTCCCGCCATGCGGTCGGTCAGCCGCTGCCGGGCGAAGTCGAACTGGTCGAGCAGGGGGACGAGCCGTGCGGGTGTCGCCACGGGAGACTCCGGATCACTGGGAGGGGGGAGGGAAACAGGGCGTTCGCACCCTGCCACAGGGCCGTTCCGGGCGCCCGCGAATATCGCCCGCCTTCGCGCCCGGCTCGCGCGCGGATCCCGCTCAGGCTTCCTCCGCCTTCAGACCGAGCCGGCCCGGCGCCCCACCGCCTCGACCAGCGGCAGCAGCCGGTGCGCCACCCGCTCCCGCAGTGCGATCTCGGTGCGGGTGCGGACCACCCCCGGCAACCGGATCAGGCGCTGGATGACGTCCTCCAGGTGTCCGGCGTCCCTGGCCACCACCCGGGTCAGCAGATCGCCGCCGCCGGTGATCGAGAAGGCCTCCACGATCTCGGGCACGGTCGCGAGCGCGTCCCCCACCTCGTCCAGATGCCCCTGGGTGACCTCGATGTGCACGAAGGCGAGCACCGGGTGACCAAGGGCGGCGGGGGAGAGGACGGGCCCGGTCGCGGTGATGACCCCGTCCCGTTCCAGGCGGTCGATCCTGGCCTGCACAGTGCCCCGCGCCACCGCCAGGATGCGCGCGTACTCCCGGACGCTCGTCCGCGGCTGCTCGATGAGCAGCCGCAGGATCCGCGTGTCGAGCTCGTCCACCGCCATGCCGCGCCGTCCTCCTGGGGCTCGGACCCGTCCCCGACCGCGGGATCCGCGGGCGATTCCGGTACGTCCCCGGCCGCGGGCCCGTGGCCGGGGACGGTCAATTCTGGTACAGAACCCGCTCCACGTCCCCGTGGGAGGGCGTACGCAGCGCGCTGTCGCCCCGCGACCAGGCGTCCACCAGATGAGCGCCGAAGCGGTCGTCGAGCAGACAGGTCGCGGCGATGCCGAAGGAGATCTCGGGCGCGAGCCCCGGTTCCTCGTCGAGGAGACCGCTGATCACGTCCCGGCGCACCACCTGCTCGTGGACGGCGTCCGCCTCCACGTGCTCGTCGTAGTACCGCTCCGCCGCCGGTCCCGCTCCCATCCTGCGCATGGCCGCGGCGAGCCGCGAGGCGGCCGGCGACGAGGTGATCTCCAGGACGGCGAAGTGCCCGACGAGCGCTCCGCGCAGCCTCCGGTGCAGGCCGAACATCGACATCAGGTTCGCGGCCGCGAGGGTCTCCGCCCCGGCCCTGTCCACATAGTGCCCGTACGAGGGATCGAGCCCCAGATCGGCCATCAGGTCCGCGTAGAGCCCGGCGTGCATCCGTTCCGCCCGCCCGCAGCCGTACTCGTCGTACGCGATCGCCACCATGGCCGCCTTGGCGCGCCCCCGCAGCCGTGGCACGACCCAGAGGTGCGGGTCGGCCTCCCGGAGCTGGGACACGGACCGCAGCGCCGCGTGCTCGCGCAGCTGCCACGGTTCTCCCTCGGACAGCAGGAAGTGCGAGGCGCCGGTGGCCTCGGCGGGCTCCATCAGGAGGGCGGCGAGGGCTTCGTCCAGGTCGGGACGGTCACGGCAGTCGTGCCGCAGAGCGTTCTCGAAGCGGTGCTCCAGGAGAGCCCGTACGCCGAGCAGGCCGGCGTCCCATTCGAGCGTGTCCGGCACCCCTTCGTAGCCCTGGTAGTGCTGTTCGTAACAGAGGTGGAGGGCCAGCTGCAGATCCTCCCCGTACGGGGTGCAGCGCGCGATCTCCGACTCGCTGGGCAGCTCCCCGGCGCCGCCCCCGAGCAGCCGTCTGCGTACGGCGTACGACACCGCGCCGCGCGCCTCGGGCGGGGCGGGCGCGGTCCGTGTGAGCGGGTGAACGACGGTCATGGTGTCCTGGCCTCCTCGGCCGGGCCGTCCGCCTCCTCCGCCCCCGCCGCCGGGCCGTCCGTCGCCGCTCCGTCCGCGTCGGCGGCCGGTGGGCGCGGGGCGCGCGCCGTGGTCCTGCGGGGGCCGCGCCTGAGGCGCGGGCGGTGGCTGGTGTCGCAGAACGGAGCCCGCAGACTCCGCCGGCAGGTGCAGAGCGCCAGGACGGGGCGGTCGCAGTGGACCACCGATCCGTCCGGCATGACGATGTCCGCCGGCCCTTCGAGGAGCAGCGGCCCTTCGGTGAGGGGCTGGACGCGAGGGGGCGCCGTGCGGGTCCTGGCGGTTCCGGGGCCCGTGCCCGCGTCCCGTCCGTCCTGCCGCGGCTCGGCGGCCTCCACGTCGTCCCGGGTCCTCGGCCGCGGGGTGTTCCCGTCAGGGGAAGCAGACATCACACACCACCCATCGGATGGACTTCGCTGACATCGCGCGAGTGCCCGGAGCACCGCTTCCCAATCACGGCCGGCACGCGCGGATCACCACCAGCTCCTCGGTGCGCGCGCCCGGGGCGATCAGCCCCCGCGCCGCGAACCAGTCCGAACGGGCCGACATCACCGGCCCGAACGTCTCCGTACGTCGCTCCACGACCCGTGCCGTGAGGCCGCGGCGCCCGAGCGCCTCCAGGGTGGCGTCGACGCCGGAAAGTGACGACTGGACGAGCAGCAGCACGCCCGAGGGCGTCAGGAGTCGCGGCGCGCGCGAACAGACCCGGTCGAGGAGCAGCCGCCCGTCCGTCCCGGCGTCCCAGCTCCTCCGCGCGCCACGGGCGGGCACCTCCGCGGCCTCGCAGGGCACGTACGGCGGGTTCACGGTGACCAGGTCGAAGCGCTCGTGGGGGATCGGTGCGTCCAGGTCGCCGCGCAGCACCCGGATCCGGCAGCCGTGCAGCACGGCGTTGAGGCGGGCGGAGGTGATCGCGGACCGTGAGATGTCGACGGCGGTGGCCCGCGCGCCGTGCCGGGCGGCGACGACGGCGACGGCGCCGGTCCCCGTACACAGATCGAGCGAACGTGCTCCCGGCCGGAGCGGCTCACGGCGTACGTGCGCCGCGAGCAGGCCGGTGTCCGCCTGGGGGGCGTACACGCCGGGGAGGCGGCACATCCGCGGGACGTCCGCCCCCGGTGCCACGCCGTCCACCGGCGCGAGTCCCTCCCGGCGATCCGTCGTCACTGTCCTCATCACCAGTCTCCTCACTCCTCAGGTCGGTTCGGACCGCGAGTACCCCTCGCCTGCGGGCCCATGCCGGTGCTCCGCCGTGCCGGTCAGTCCCCGGCGCCGGTCTCGGCAGCCGGCCGCGAGGGCCACCCACGGGGCGGGCCACGGAACGGGCACGCATGAGGTGTCCGTCGTCGGGTACGCGCGCATCGACCACGCAGTGCCATGACGACTACTTCAGGAGGCAGGGCGATGAGCAGGGTCGAACAGACCATCGACGTGGATGTGCCGCTGCGGACGGCGTACAACCAGTGGACGCAGTTCGAGGAGTTCCCGCGGTTCATGGAGGGTGTGGAGGACGTGCGTCAGGTCGACGACCGGCACTGCCACTGGCGGACCAAGGTGGCCGGCGTGCGGCGGGAGTTCGACACCGAGATCGTGGACCAGCTTCCCGACGAGCGGATCTCGTGGCGCACGGTGGCCGGGGAGACCAGCCAGAAGGGCGTGGTGAGTTTCCAGCCGCTGGACGCGGAGCACACGCGCGTGCGCCTCGCGATGGACGTGGAGCCGGAGGGCATGGTCGAGAAGGCCGGCGACATGACGGGCGTCCTCGACCGGCGGGTGAAGGGCGACCTGAAGCGGTTCAAGGGCTTCATCGAGGAGCACGGGCGTGAGACGGGCGGCTGGCGCGGCCGCGTCCGCCCCTCCGACGCCGACACCGGAAGCGGAAGCGGCACGGGCACCGACACCGGACAGAGCCCCATGCGTGAGGGCCCGGGACCGGTACGGCAGGAACCGGGGACGACGACCGGCACGGGAACGACCGGAGCCGCCGGACCGACCGGAACCACCGGGGGCGTTCGGGAGTCCTGGCCCCTCCCGCCGGGACCGGACGAGCCCGGCTCCATCGACCGCCTCTGACCGAGCCCGCTGAGGGTACTCCTGACCGACCCGACGGCCCCGGTCCCCGAAGGGAGCCCCGGACATGGACCGTGTCGCGCTCTTCGACGTCGACGGCACCCTCGTCGACTCCAACCACCTGCACGTCGTCGCCTGGTGGGAGGCCCTGCGGCAGGACGGACACCACGTCCCCACGCACGCCATCCACCGCGCGATCGGCCTGCCGGGGGAGGACCTCCTGGAACACCTGCTCGGCGCCGACCGTGACCGGTCGCGGGACGGCCGTCTCAGCGGAGCCCACGACGCCCTGTACGGGACGTACTTCGAACGGCTTCTCGCCTTCGACGGCGCCGCGGACCTGCTGCGGAAGCTCGCGGGGAGCGGCTGGAAGGTCGTTCTCGTGACCTCCGCCAAGGACCGGGAGCTCGCCGCGCTGCGCGGGGCCCTCGACGCGGACGACGCCATCACGGCCACCGCCACGTCCGAGGACGTCGAGGAGGGCAAACCCGCCCCGGACCCGATCGAGCACGCGCTCTCCCTGGTGGGTGGGGCCGCCGAGGGGGCCGTGTTCGTCGGCGACAGCGTCTGGGACATGAAGGCGGCGCGCCGCGCCGGCGTCCGCTGCGTGGCCCTGCTGTGCGGCGGGGTCCCGCGGCAGGACCTGACGGAGGCGGGCGCCGCCGCCGTGTACGACGACGCGGCCGACCTCCTCGCCCACCTCGGCAGCGGCCCGTTCGCGACGGGGCAGGACGCGACGGAGCGGGAATAGGCCGCCGCCGAGAGGAGCGATCATGCGCGGAGACCGGAACTCGTACTGGATGGAGTCGGCACCGCCCGGCGGCATCCACCCACCGCTGGACCGCGACCTCCGCGCCGACGTGGTCGTGGTCGGCGCCGGCATCGCCGGACTCTGCACCGCCCGCGAACTGGCCCGCGCCGGACGCGAGGTGGTGGTCCTCGAAGCCGGGCGGATCGCCGCCGGGGTCACCGGACACACCACGGGCAAACTGACCTCCCTGCACGGGATGTGTTACGAACGCCTGCGCCGCCGCCAGGGCGCGGAGGCGGCGGCCCTCTACGCCGACGCCCAGGAGAACGCACTGAGCGACGTCGTCCGGCTCTGCGAGGAACTGGGCGTCGACGCGGAGATCGAACGCCGCCCCGCGTACACGTACACCCTCGACGAGGGAAAGGTGGGCGACGTCAGGGCCGAGACGGCGGCCGCCTCGGCAGCGGGACTGCGGGCCACCACGGTGACCGACACGGGACTTCCGTACGCCGTGGCGGCCGCCGTCCGCGTCGAGGACCAACTGCAGTTCCACCCCCGCCGGTTCCTCCTCGGCCTCGCCGACGACCTCCTCGCGCACGGCGGCCGCATCCACGAGAACACCCGCGTCACCGGCCTCCACGAAGGAACCGACTGCCGTCTCACCGTGAAGGGCGGCATCACGGTCCACGCGCGCGATGTCGTCCTCGCCACCCACTTCCCGCTCCGCTGCCACCTCACCCTCCTGATGCGGCTCTCGCTCCGCCGTGAACTCGTCGTCGCCGCCGACGTCGAGGAGCGCCACGCCCCCGACGGGATGTACCTCACCTCCGAGCACGGCACCCGGTCGGTCCGCACCGCGCCGCTCGGAGAGGGCAGACGGCTGCTGATCGTCGCGGGTGAGAGCTTCGAGCCGGGCAGCGGGGGCGTACGCGCGCGGTACGCCCGCCTCGAGGACTGGGCACGCGCCCGGCTCCCTGGCTTCGCCGAGGCGTCGACCGTCCACCGGTGGGCGGCCCAGGACGTCCACACCGCCGACGGGCTGCCCTGCATCGGCCACGAACACCCCGACACCGAACACGTCTTCGTCGCCACCGGCTTCGGCGGGTGGGGACTCAGCAACGGCGTCGCCGCAGGCCGGCTGCTCACCGCCCACCTGACCGGGGCGCCGCGCCCCGCCTGGACGGAACTCGTCGACCCCCGGCGCAGGCTGCCCGCCCGCGAACTCCCGGGGGTCGCACGGCACCAGTCCACCGTGGCCCGCCACTTCATGTCGGGACTGCGGACCGGCCGGCGCTGTACGCACATGGGATGCGAGGTGGGATTCAACGAGGCCGAGCAGACGTGGGAGTGCCCCTGCCACGGCTCCCGCTTCGCCCACGACGGCACGGTGCTCCAGGGCCCGGCCACCCGCCCCCTCACGATGTGATCGCCGCACGGACACGCTCGGAGGGACACGATGAGCAGCCGGAACACCGCCCGAGGCACGCGATGAGCAGCCGGGACACGGCCGGAGGGACACGAGGAGCACCCGGGGCGAGGATGGAGCGACAGGGATGAGCACCCGGGACAAGGACGGAGCGACACCATGAGCACCGGAGAGAGCGAGTACCGGATCGCCCGGCTGAGAGACCGGCTCGCGCGCGAGGAAGTGGCTGAGCTCGGGGTGCGGATCGAGGTGCGCGGGGCGGTCGTCCTCCTGACCGGCACCGTTCCCACGGCCGACCGCCGTGACGAGATCCTCCGGATCGCCGAGTCGGAGCTCGCCGACATCCCCGTCCGCGCGGACCTCCAGCTCGCCTGCGCGGATCCCCCGGACCGACCCGAGGAGCTGCTGTGAGCACACCCGCCGCGACGTCCCACGCCATGACGTCCCACGCCGTCGATTCCCCCGGCCGGCACGACGGCGCCGTGGTCCGGGTGGCCGCGGTCGGCGACATCCATCTGGGCCCGGACTGCCGGGGCCTGCTGCGTCCCTCCTTCGAGACCCTGCACGAGAGCGCCGACGTCCTCCTCCTCGCCGGCGACCTCACCCGCCACGGCACGGTCGAGGAGGCGGAGGTCGTCGCCGGGGAGGTGCATGACCTGGGCGTCCCCGTGGTCGCCGTGCTCGGCAACCACGACTACCACTCCGAGCAGGAGACGGACGTCGCGCGCGTCCTCACCGACGCCGGCGTCACCGTCCTGGAGGGCGAGAGCGTGGTCCTGCCGGTGGCCGGCGGACACGTGGGCATCGCGGGGACGAAGGGCTTCTGCGGCGGCTTCGCGGGCCGCAGCGCCGGTGAGTTCGGCGAACGCGAGATGAAGGACTTCGTCCTCGCCACCCGGCGGGGCGCCGACGGCCTGCGCAGGGCCCTCACCGAGCTGTCCACCGACGGCTGCGGGGCGCGGATCGCCCTCACCCACTTCGCGCCCGTGCCCGACACGCTCGCCGGCGAACCCGTGGAGATCTACCCCTTCCTCGGCAGCTACCTCCTCGCGGAGGCCATCGACGAGTCCGGCGCCGACCTCGCCGTGCACGGCCACGCCCACCTGGGAACGGAGCACGGCATGACGGCCGCGGGGGTACGCGTCAGGAACGTCGCCCAGCCCGTCATCCGCAGGGCGTTCGCCCTCTATCACCTGCCGCTCACCCGGACCACACCCGGCCCCGGGCGTACCGGCCCCCCGTCCGAGACGGCAGGGGCGACGCATACGCCCGGCTGACGCGGCGCCCGCAGCCGCAGACCGCAGACCGCAGACCGGCGCCGGCCGGCCAGAGGTCGTAGCGCCGACCGGCCGGCCGGAAGCCGCACACGTTTCCGGTGGCCGCGACGGGCAAGACGCGGGGAGAACCCGAGCGGCCGCTTCCACCCCGTGGACGGCCCCGAACCCGCGCCGTACGCCCATGGGAGGAACGATGGACCAGTCACGCGCCCCGGTACTGGAGGCCCTGCAGGAGTTCCGCCGACGGAACGACGTGGTGTACGGGCCACCGGGTCACAAGCAGGGGCGCGGGACCGATCCCCGGGTGGCGGAGGTCGTCGGCCTCGACGTGTTCCGGTCGGACGTCCTCCTGCTCAACGGCCTCGACGACCGGCGGGAGTCCCAGGGGGTGCTCAGCCAGGCCCAGGACCTCATGGCCGACGCGGTCGGCGCCGACCAGGCCTTCTTCTCCACCTGCGGCAGCTCCCTCTCCGTCAAGACGGCCATGCTCGCCGTCGCGGGCCCCGGCGAGAAACTGCTGCTCTCCCGCAACGCGCACAAGTCCGTGATCTCGGCCGTCGTCATCAACGGCGTCGAGCCCATCTGGGTGCACCCCAAGTTCGACGCGGAACGTCACCTCGCCCACCCCCCGGAGCCGGACGACGTACGCCGTAGGCTCAAGGAACACCCCGACGCCAAGGGCATGCTGCTCATCACCCCCACGGACTGGGGCACCTGCGCCGACATCCAGGGCGTGGCGCGGGTCTGCCACGACGCCGACGTGCCCCTCATCGTCGACGAGGCCTGGGGCGCCCACCTGCCCTTCCACACGGCCCTGCCGTCCTGGGGCATGACCCATGAGGCGGACCTGGTCGTCACCAGCGTCCACAAGATGGGCGGGGCGATCGAGCAGAGCTCCGTCTTCCATCTGCAGTACGACCGGGTGTCGCCCGAGGTGCTCAAGCAGCGCGAGGACCTCCTCGCCACCACCAGCGCCTCCAGCCTCGTCTACGCCACGCTCGACGGCTGGCGCCGCCAGATGGCCGAGCACGGCCACGAACTCCTCGACGCGGCACTGCACCGCGCCCGGCGGGTCCGCGCCGCCGTCCGGGAACTCCCCGGGCTGCGGCTGATGGACCGCGAGGTCGTCACGGCGGGGCTCGCCGCCGACCTCGACCCGCTGAAGATCGTCATCGACGTGCGGGAGCTCGGCGTCAGCGGCATGCAGGCGGCCGAATGGCTGCGGGCGCACCGGCACGTCGACGTCGGCAGCTCGGACACCTGCCGCATCAGCGCGTCCCTCACCCACGCCGACGACGACGAGACCGAGGAGACCCTGCTCGCCGCCCTGCGGGCCCTCGTCGAGGGCACCGGCTCCATGGAGCGGCAATCGCCCGTACGCCTGCCCGACCCGCCGGCGCTCGAACTGGAGCAGGCGATGCTGCCGCGCGACGCGTTCTTCGCGGAGGCGGAGCACGTACCGGCGGAGCACGCCGCAGGCCGCGTCGCGGCCGAGCTGATCACCCCGTACCCGCCCGGCGTGCCCGTGATCGCACCGGGCGAGGTCATCACCGGGGAGATCGTGGACTACCTGCGCAGCGGCGCCGACCACGGGATGCTCATCCCGGACGCGGCCGACTCCTCCGTCCATACGTTCCGCGTGGTGGCACGCACGGGAGCGGGGGCGACCGGGTGAACGCGCGGAGAACCGTCCGCGAGGCCATCGCCCCTCCATGGCATGCTCGCCCCATGACGGCCGAAGGAGCGCGAGCCCCCGCCCCCGCGGCGTCCACCGTCCAGGAGATCCTCGACGGCCTCCCCGGCGCGGCCGTCTTCCTCGTGCCGGTCCGCGGCGCGGGCGGCCAGGTCGAGGAGCTCCGGATCGCGGCGGCCTCGCCCGACGCGCTCGACATCGGGGGCCGCAGGGGCAGGGAACTCGTGGGACTCGGCGTCCTGGAGACGTATCCCGCCGTGCGGGGCACGCAGCTGTGGCAGGGGTACCTCGACGCGCTGGAGAGCCGGTCCCGGTACGACGGCGAGCCCTTCGAGTGCGAGGAGACGCTCGCCGGGGTCCCGCGCCTTTCCCGGTTCGCCGTCCGCGCGGCGGCCTCCGCCGGAGGTCTGATCGTCTCCTGGGTACGCCTCGACAGCGGGGAGCGCGAGCAGCGCCGGCTCGCGATGATGGAGCGCCTGGGAAACATGGGCTGGGCGAACTGGGACCTCGTCCGAAGCGACGTCACCTGGTCGGAGCAGGTCTACGGCGTCGTCGGCCGGGACCCGTCCCTCGGACCGCTGACCCTGGACGAACTGCCCGGCCACGTCGCGCCCGAGTACGCCGACGCCCTGGCCGGCGGCGTCCGGCGCCTCCTCGACGACGGGCAGCCCCTCGACCACACCTTCCGCACCACCACCGGCGGCGGCGAGGTCCGGCACGTCCGGTTCGTCGCCGAGGCCGAGGCGGACGTCCACGGCACCCCGGTCGAGGTCCACGGCTTCTTCCAGGACGTCACCGCCTGGGCGCTCGCCGAGGAGCGTCTCATCGGCCACGAGCGGACCGCCATGGCGCAGCAGGGCAGACTGGCGGCCGAGCGCGCCCTCGCCGCCCGGCTCCAGCACGCCCTCCTTCCGCTTCCCCAGCAGTCGCTGCGCCTGGCCGGTCTCACCGTCGACGTCGCGTACCAGCCCCACCAGGAGGGCATCAACGTCGGAGGCGACTGGTACAGCGCCATCGAACTCCCCGACGGCAGCGCGCTGCTCGTCGTCGGCGACGTCGCCGGTCACGGCCTCGACGCCGTGGCCACGATGGCCCAGCTGCGCTTCACCGCCAAGGGCATGGCGATCACCGGGACACCGCTCGCGTCGATCCTCGCCCGCCTCAACACGCTCCTGTGGCACAGCGCGGAGCGGGCCTTCAACACCGCCACGGTGATCATGGCCCGGTACGAGCCCGCCGCGGAACTCCTCACCTGGGTGCAGGCCGGCCATCTGCCACCGCTGCTGCTGCGCGACGGGGAGGCCCGCTATCTGTCCTCGCCCAAGGGCGTCCTCCTCGGCGCCACGCCCTCGGCGCGCTACGCCTCGTCGACCGTGCGTCTGCTCCCCGGCGACCAGCTGCTGTTCTTCACCGACGGCCTGGTCGAGGCACCCGGGCAGCTCCTCGACGACGGCCTGGCCCGGCTGGCCCGTACGGCGACCGGGCACAGCGGCGGCGGCCGCTTCCTCGACGGCGTCCTGGAGGCCCTCGTCGCCCCGGACACCCGGCGCGACGACATCTGTGTGATGCACATCAGCGTCTGACACGCACACCTGGACCCCGCCTGCCTCCCCCGTCCGGCCGGTCGACTCGCCCGGAGCACATCCGGTCCCCGTCGGCCGAGAACTGGTATCCAGAACACCGGTCCTCCGTATGGACGACCACGGTCAGGGCATCCCTAGGCGCGGCTGTCGGCGACACGCGAGGAGCGGCGAGTGACACACGCGGACCCGTCCGGCCCGTCCGGGGTTCAGGTGCTCTACGCGAACCTCGTCTCCGACCTCGCGGTGGACCTGGACGAGCGCGAGGTGCTCGGGGCCTGGGCGGAGCAGGCTCCCCGGGAGGTGTGGCTGCTGCGGCCGGGGGACGTCCTGGTGACTCCGGTGCCGGTCGGCGAGGCGTTCCTGGAGTACGCCTGTGCCCTGACCGGCGTTCCCCGGGGATCGGTGACGGTGGTCCATCTGCCCGGGGCCTTCGTGTCGGCGGGCGTGCCGTCCCCGCACCGGGCGGCCGTCGAGGCGGTGCGCGGGGCGGCCGGGGGCCGCGCTGTGGCCGCGGTCCTCCCGACCGCCCTGGACAGCGCGGCGGTGGGTCTGGCGCGCGGCCTGGGTGTCCCCGTGGCGCCGTTCGCCTCGGCGGAGGCGGCCGGGGCCGCTCTCGAGGTGACCCGGCTGCTCAACACGAAGGCGGGTTTCCGGCGGGTGGCGGCGGCCCTCGGCATGCGGCTGCCGGACGGCCGCGTCCGCCGGCGCGCCGGGGTGGCGCCCGCCGTCAGGGAGTTGCTCGGCTCGCACGGACAGGTCGTGGTCAAGCCCGACCGGTCGGCGGGGGGCCACGGTCTGCTCTTCCTCCCGCCGGAGTCCGGCCCCTGGGACAGGGACGAACTCCCCTCGGTGGGAGGGGCGGACGGCCTCTGGGTGGTCGAGGAGCGGATCGAGGTGGCGCGCTCGGTGAGCATCCAGATGGAGACGGGGCCCGCAGGGCCGAGGCCGCTGTTCAGCGGCGAGATGAGAACCGTGGAGGGCTGCTTCACGGGCTACCTGTCGCCCCTGCCCGCCTCTCCGGCGGACAGCCCGGCGGCGGATGTCGGCGCGACGCTCGCGGGATGGGGATGTGCGCTGGGGCGCTTCCTCGCGGAGCACGGATACGCGGGGCCGTTCAGCATCGACGCGATGGTGTCGGCGGAGGGCGAGGTGTTCGCGGGCGAGAGCAATGTGCGGCGTACGGCCACGACCACCCCGCAGGCGATGGTGGCCCGCCTCACCGCCGGGGCGGGGACCGGGGCCCGCCCGGGTGGGCCGAGCTGGGCGACGGGCAGGCTGCGGGCGCCCGAGGTGTGCTCCTTCGACGAGGCCGTGGAGCGGCTGCGCGCCGGCCGGATCGCGTTCGACCCCGCGCGCGGAGAAGGCGTCGTCCTGTACGCGGGGGCGCCGCCGGACGGACTGACCTGGCGGTACGCGGTGATCGCGGACGGACGGGACGGCGTGGCGCGGTACGAGGAGCTGCTGCGGTCCGTCTGGGCGCCACGCCCCGGATGAGAGCGGTCGTCACCGGAGGGCGGACGGCAGGTCGCCGAGGAAGGCGGCGAGCGCCCGGATCCCGAGGCGGAGGGCCTGGAGCTCGACGCGTTCGTCCGGGCCGTGCCAGTGGTCGCCGGGCAGCCCCGTACCGAAGAAGAGCACGGGCGCGTCACAGGCGCGGGCCAGCTGCGCTGCGGGGGCGGCGCCGCCGTTGCCGATGGGCAGGGCGGGCGAGCCGTACGCGTGGCCGACCGCGCCGGCGAGGGCGGCGAGCGCCGGGTCGTCGGGAGGCGTCCGGTACGGGTCGGAGATGGTCGAGGAGACGTCGAGTCCGTAGGTGAAGCCGGGGCGGCGGTGGCCGTCCAGCCAGGCCCGCAGCTGGTCGGCGACCCGGTCGGCCCGCTGGTCGGGTACGAGTCTCAGGAGCAGGTCCGCGCTCGCTTCGGCGGGGATGAGCCCGAGCGAGGGGGAGTCGGTGCGGCCGGCCGTGAGCCGGGCGACCTCCACCGACGGACGGGTCCAGAGACGCTCCGGCACCGAACGGCCCGCCTCGCCGTCGGCCCGGAACGTGCCGGTGTCGGCCGGCCAGGCGGACAGGTCGAAGGGCAGGGCGTCCAGCGCGGTACGGAGCGCGGGATCCGGCTCGGCCACCGCCTCGTAGAAACCGGGCAGCGCGACCCGGCCGGAGCCGTCGGTCAGCAGGTCGACCAGCCGGCAGAGCTCCTGCGCCGCGTTGGCTGCGGCGCCGGAGAAGGCGCCGCTGTGCACGTCCCGCTCCGCGCCACGGACGGTGAGGGTCGCGGTGACGGAGCCGCGGACGGTGGCGCAGACGGTCGGCTTCTCCAGGGACCACAGCATGGTGTCGGACACCATGACCACGTCGGCGGCGAGGTCGTCGGCGTGCTCCGCGAGCAGGTCGGCCAGGTGCACGGAGCCGATCTCCTCCTCGCCCTCGATCAGGTACTTCACCGTCACGGCCGGGGCGGAGCGGCCCGCGAGGTGCGCGCGCAGGGCCCACAGATGGGCCATGACCTGCCCCTTGGCGTCGGACGCGCCCCGCCCGTACAGGCGCCCGTCCCGCAGGAGCGGGGAGAAGGGCGCGGTGGCCCGCCACTCGGAGGGGTCGGCGGCGTGGACGTCGTGGTGGCTGTAGACGAGCAGGACGGGGGCGTCGGCGCGGCCGGCCGGCAGGCACCCGAAAACGGCGGGCAGGCCGTCCGTCTCCCAGACCTCCGCACGGGGGAGCCCCGCGCGGAGCATGGCGTCCGCGAGCCACCGCGCGGACCGCCGTACGTCGTCGGCCCGGTCCGGGTCGGACGAGACGGACGGCACACCCACCCACTCCGCCAGGGACTCCACGGCGTGGGGCTCGGACAGCGTGTCCCGCGCGGTGGCGGGCCCGAAGGCACTCATGGTCGGCGGCTGCCCGGCTTCCCCCGCTTCGAACCGCTCCCCGCGAGCGCGCCGCGCATACGGCGCCGGCTCATGCCACGGCGGCGGAACGGTGCAGCGTGAACCAGAACGTCGGGACCGGGTTCGTGCCGGGCGTCACGTCGGCCAGCTGCCACCCGGTGAACCTGGCGCCGAGTTCGTCCGCGGTGACGCCGGACCACGAGTCGTCGAACGCCCCGGGCCCGTACCCGAACATCAGCAAGCGTGCACCGGGGGCCGCACGCTTCGTGAGGCCGGCGGCGTAGGCGTCGCGGCGGTGCGGCGGGATCCCGCAGTAGCAGCTCAGGTCGAAGAACAGGTCGTACGGGCCGGGCACGCCCGCCTCGTCGAGCCGGGTGGCGTCCCCGCACAGCACCGTGATGTCCGCTCCGGCGGCGACGGCCTTCTCCCTCGCCTGCCGGACCGCGCGGTCGACCAGGTCGACGCCCGTCACCCGCCAGCCGTGCCGGGCCAGGTACACCGCGTTGGTTCCGGTGCCGCAGCCGAGTTCGAGGGCCCTGCCCGTCCTCAGCGCGCCGGGCCCCTCTATCAGGGCCACCAGCTCGGGCGGCGTGACGCCGCTGTCCCACGGCGGCTTGCCGTCCCGGTAGAAGTCCTCCAACACGCGGCGCACAGACGCCTCTTGGTCCAGCTCCGCAGCCGTCCGAGTCTCACTCATCGCTCCCCCTCAAGTAACTAGAGTCCGTCTCTAGTGACTGACTCTAGAGATAGACTCCCGGCATGGATGCGGTCAAGGGATCCGACGGACGGAACATCAAGCGCCCCGACAAGCGGGCCGAGCGCTCTCGGCGCACCCGCGAGAAGATCGTCGCGGCGGCGCGGGACCTGTTCGTCGCGCAGGGGTACGGTGCGACAAGCCTTCAGGAGGTCGCGGATCGCGCGGGCGTGGCCGTCCAGACCGTGTACTTCGTGTTCCGGAACAAGCGCGCGCTGTTCAAGGACGTGGTCGACACGTCCATCGCGGGGGACGCCGAACCGGTCGCCACGATGGACCGCGACTGGTTCCGGGCCGCGTGCGCCGAGCCCACTGCCGCCGGGCAACTGCGCGCCCACGTGCGGGGCGTACGCGAGATCCTCGGACGTGTCGCCCCGATCGTTCCGCTGATCGCGGCCGCGGCGGCCACGGACCCGGAGATCGCCGCGGAGTGGCCCGCCGGCCCCGACCCGCGCCATACCGTCCAGCACGCCGCGGCGAAGGCCCTGACATCCAAGCCCGACGCCCGCCCCGACGTCGATACCGCCCGCGCCGCCGACCTGCTGTACGGGCTGCTCAGTCCGGAGCTGTACCTGGTCTTCGTCCGCGACCGGGGCTGGTCCCCCGACGCCTGGGAGGAGTGGGCATGTGCGGCCCTGACTGCCCACCTCTGCGCAGACCGCGCGTAGGTTCAGGCCTGGGTCAGGCCGAGACCTGCCGCCAGACGGGTGCGGTGCCAGGACGGGGGGCCGAAGAGCTGGGACGAGCCGTGGGCGCGTTTGAAGTAGCGGTGGGCGTCGTGTTCCCAGGTGATGCCGATGCCGCCGTGCAGCTGGATCATCTCGCCCGCCACCGCCGAGAACGCCTCGGAGCAGGCCGACTTGGCGGCGGCCGCGAGCCGGGGCAGTTCCGGTGAGTCCGCGGCGGCCGCGAGGGAGGCGCCGAGCGCGGCCGAGCGTGCCGACTCCACCCGCACGTACGCGTCCGCGAGCCGGTGCTTGACGGCCTGGAAGGAGCCGATGGGGCGGCCGAACTGGACGCGTTCCCCGGCGTAGGCGACCGTGCGTTCGAGGCAGTGCGCGGCGGCGCCGACCTGTTCGGCGGCGAGCGCCGCGCAGGCCAGATCCAGGACGTGTCCCAGGACGCGGCCGCCGTCCCCCTCGGCTCCGACGAGCCGGCCCTCCGCCGCTCTGAGCGTCACGCGGGCCTGCGCGCGCGTGGCGTCCATCGTGACCGTCGCCCCGAGGTCCACGCCCGCGCCGTCCCCGGGTACCTCGAAGAGCGAGACCCCCGCTCCCGTGCGGGCGGCCACGAGCAGGACCCCGGCCCCGGCGCCGTCCAGGACGTGCTCCTTGACGCCGGTGATCCGCCACCGCCCGCCGGGCCCGGGGGCGGCCTCGGCCCGTACGTCCGACGGGTCCCACGAACCGCGCTCGGCCCAGGCCAGGGCCCCGACCAGGGTCCCCGCGGCCAGGTCAGGCAGCAGCCGCGCGCACGCCGTCCCGTCGCCCGAGGCGAGCAGTGCCCGCACCACGAGCACCGCGGAGCCGAGATAGGGGACGGGGCTCAGCTCGCGTCCCAGTTCCTCCATCACCACATGGACCTCGGCGGCCCCGCAGCCCGCGCCGCCGTACTCCTCCGGGACCGCGAGTCCCGCGACGCCGATCTGCGCGGTCAGCGGCCGCCAGGCCGCCTCGCCCGTGTGGCGTCCGAGCAACGCCCGTACGGCGGAACGCAGTTCCTCCTGTTCGTCCGTCAGCCTCATGCCTCTGCTCCCTTCGGTCTCTGGTGGGTACGGGTCCTCCCCCTGGCCCGTGTCACTCCGCGAGGACGCGGGCGCGGCAGGCGGCGGGGGTGCCCCAGGCGTCGCGGAGCGGACGGGCCTTGCGGATCCACAGGGCCAGGTCGAGTTCCTCCGTGTAGCCGACGGCGCCGTGCAGCTGCAGGGCCGTGCGGGCGGCGGCGTACGCGGCCTCGCCCGCCGCGACCTTCGCCGCCGCGACGTCGGCGGAGCCGTGGCCCTTCCCCTCCGCGAGGGCCAGGGCGGCCGCGTGGAGCAGGGGCTGGGCGAACTCCAGGGCGATGAGCGTGTCGGCCAGGCGGTGCTTCACCGCCTGGAACGAGCCGATGGCGACGCCGAACTGGGTGCGCTGCCCGACGTGGGCGACGGTCCGGCCGAGGAGGGCGCGGCCGAGGCCGAGGGACTGGGCGGCGGTGGCCAGGGCCGCGACCTCGGTGGCGTACGCGGCGGCGGCCGCCACGGCGGGGCCGCGCGCCAGGACGGTGCCGCCGAGGGGGCGGGCCAGGCGGCGCGCGGGATCGGCCGACGGCTGGACGGGGCCGGTCGTGTCCGTCAGGCGTACGGTGTCGCCCTCGACGACGAGTACGGCGTCGGCGGCGGCCGCGTCCAGGGCGTAGGGGCCGCCGGCGGCCGGTACGCAGAGGGAGAGGACCGCCTTGCCCGAGGCGATCCCCGGCAGCCATGCGGCGGCGGCCGTCTCCTCGCCCAGACGGTCGAGGAGGGCAGCGGCGGCGACGGTCTCCACCAGCGGGCCGGGGACGGTGTGGCGGCCCAACTCGATGAAGGCGACGGCGAGTTCGACCGGCAGCGGGCCGAGGCCGTCGTGCCGCTCCGGTACGGCGAGGGCGAAGACGCCCGTCTCCGCGAGCCGTGACCAGAGCGCACGGCCGGGCGCGGTGTCCCCGGCCGCCCAGGCCCGTGCGGCCGCCGGGGTGTCGGCCGCCGTGAGCAGGGCGTCGAGGGAGCGGGCGAACTCCCGCTGTTCGTCGTCGAGGAGGAACCGCATCACCGGCGTCCCTTCGGGAGGCCGAGCAGCCGCTCGGCGATGATGTCGCGCTGGATCTCGTTGGTGCCGGCGTAGACGGGTCCGGCGAGGGAGAAGGTGTGACCCTCGGCCCAACTGCCGTGCGCGGGAGCGTCGGCGGCCTCGTCGGACAGCTCGCCGTACGGTCCGAGCAGGTCCAGGGCCGTCTCGTGGAGGGCGATGTCGAGTTCGGACCAGAAGACCTTGTTGAGGCTGGACTCGGCGCCGACGGAGCCTCCGGCGGCGATGCGTGAGGCGCCCGCGTAGGCGAAGAGGCGGTAGGCGCGGGCGCCGATGACCGCGTCGGCGACCCGGTCGCGCAGGGCGGTGTCGGTGGGGTCGGCGCTCTCCCGCCACAGCGCCGTCAGCCGTCCCGCGGCCGCCGTGAACCGGCCGGGGCTCCGCAGGGTGAGCCCCCGCTCGTTGCCCGCCGTGCTCATCGCGACCCGCCAGCCCTGCCCGGGTGCGCCGATCACGTCCTCGTCGGGCACGAAGACGTCGTCGAGGAAGATCTCGGCGAAGGCGGGCTTGCCGTCGAGCCGCCCGATGGGCCGTACGGTCACCCCGTCGGCGTCCAGCGGGAACATCAGGTACGTCAGGCCCTGGTGCGGCCTTCCGGCGTCGGGGTCGCTGCGGAAGAGGCCGAAGGCGCGGTCGGCGAAGGCCGCCCGGGACGACCAGGTCTTCTGTCCGCCGAGGCGCCAGCCGCCGTCGGCCCGTACGGCCGTGGAGCGCAGTGAGGCGAGGTCCGAGCCGGACTCCGGCTCGGACCACGCCTGGGCCCAGATGACCTCGCCGCTCGCCATGGAGGGGAGGATCCGGGCGCGCTGCTCGTCGGTGCCGTGCTCGAAGAGGGTGGGGGCGAGCAGGTTGATGCCGTTCTGGCTGACCCGGCCGGGGGCGCCGGCCGCGTAGTACTCCTCCTCGAAGATCAGCCACTGGAGGATCGAGCTGTCGCGGCCGCCGTACTCCCCGGGCCAGGAGACCACCGACCAGCGGTCCCCGGACAGGGTCCGCTCCCACTCCCGGTGGGCGGCGAAGCCCTCCTCCGTCTCCAGGGAGGGAAGGGGGTTCGCGGGTACGTGGGCGGTGAGCCAGGCGCGGGCCTCGGCCCGGAAGGCGTCGTCCGCCGCGGAGAAGTCGAGGTCCATCAGGCGCCCGCCTCCCGGGGGGTGGCGGGACGCTCTCCGGAACGGCGCCGCATCGCGCGGATGTCCATGCCGCCGAGCGGGTCGGGGGAGGTCTCGGCGTTGTGGGCGTGCGCGAGGTGGTGAAGCCCGAAGACCGAGTCCATGCCGGTGTGCAGGCCCTGCAGGTCCTCGGCCTGGTTGACGGCGCGTTTGGTCAGGGCGAGGCCCATGCGGGGCATCTCGGCGATCCTCTCCGCCAACTCCAGTGTCCTCTCGGTGAGTTCCTCGCCGGGGACGACCCGGTTGACCATGCCGACCTCGTAGGCGCGCCGGGCGGTCATCCGGTCGCCGGTGTACAGGAACTCCTTGGCGATCCGCGGGGGCATCACCCACGGGTGGGCGAAGTACTCGACGCCGGGGATGCCCATGCGGACCACCGGGTCGGCGAAGAACGCGTCCTCGGCGGCGACGATGAGGTCGCACACCCAGGCGAGCATCAGACCGCCGGCGACGCAGGCGCCCTGGACCGAGGCGATCATCGGCTTGGGCAGCTCGCGCCACCTCCGGCACATGCCGAGGTAGACCTCGGACTCGCGGGCGAAGCGGCTCTCCGCTCCCGCCTTGTCCGAGTGGTCCCACCAGAGTCCGGCCCTGCGGTCGAACGGCAGGTGGGCGTCCCGCTCGGGGGTGCCGATGTCATGGCCGGCGGAGAAGTGCCTTCCCGCTCCGGCGAGGACGACGACCTTGACCTCGTCGTCGTCGGCCGCGCGGTAGAAGGCACGGTCGAGGGCGTAGGTCATCGCGGAGTTCTGGGCGTTGCGGTAGTCGGGCCGGTCCATGGTGACCACGGCCACCGGGCCGCGGCGTTCGTAGCGGACGGGCCCTGTGGATGCGGTGTGGGCAGCGGACATCCGCCCTCCTTCCCTAACAAGTGTTTGGTAGGTTAACGTACGGCCATGAGCGACGTCGAGGTGTTCCGCAGAGAGGTCCGCGGCTGGCTGAGGTCCCACCTCACCGGCGAGTTCGCCGCCCTGCGCGGCCGCGGCGGACCCGGCAGGGAACACGAGGCGCACCCCGAACGCCTCGCCTGGGAACGGCACATGGCCGCCGCCGGATGGACCTGCGTCGGCTGGCCGAAGGAGTACGGCGGACGGGGCGCGACCCTCGAACAGCAGGTCGCCTTCCACGAGGAGTACGCCCTCGCCGACGCCCCCGCCCGCGTCAACCACATCGGCGAACAGCTCCTCGGCCCCACCCTCATCGCCTTCGGCACCCCGGAGCAGCGCGCGCGCTTCCTCCCACCGATCGTCGCCGTCGAGGAACTCTGGTGCCAGGGCTACTCGGAGCCGGACGCGGGCTCCGACCTGGCCAACGTGAGGACCCGCGCCGAGCGCGAAGGCGACACCTGGGCGGTCACGGGCCAGAAGGTGTGGACGTCACTCGCCCACGAGGCCGACTGGTGCTTCGTCGTCGCCCGCACCGAGCCCGGATCGACCCGCCACCGGGGCCTGTCCTACCTCCTCGTCCCCCTGGACCAGCCCGGTGTGGAGATACGGCCGATCGTCCAGCTGACCGGCACCTCCGAGTTCAACGAGGTGTTCTTCGACGGGGCCCGCACCCACGCCTCCCACCTCGTCGGCGCACCCGGCGACGGCTGGCGGGTGGCCATGGCCACCCTCGGCTTCGAGCGCGGCGTGTCCACCCTCGGCCAGCAGGTCGGCTTCCGCCGCGAACTGGAAGCCGTCATCGAGCTCGCCAAGCGCAACGGCGCCGCCGCGGACCCGCTCATCCGCGACCGCGTCGCCCGTGCCTGGATCGGCCTGGAGACCATCCGGTTCAACGCCCTGCGCATGCTCGACGGCGTCGCGTCCGGCGCACCGGGCCCCGAGGCCTCCATCGGGAAGATCTTCTGGGCCACCTGGCACCGGGAGCTCGGCGAGCTCGCCATGGACGTCTGCGGCGCCGACGGCATGCTGGCCGCCGGCGCACCGTACGACCTCACCGACTGGCAGCGGCTCTTCCTCTTCTCCCGCTCCGACACCATCTACGCCGGCTCCGACGAGATCCAGCGGAACATCATCGCCGAGCGTGTCCTCGGCCTGCCCAAGGAGGCCCGCCCGTGACCGGCACACCCCCGCCCCCCTACGTACCGGGCCACCGGCTGCTCGCCGGCCGGAGCGCCGTCGTCACCGCCGCCGCGGGCGCCGGCATCGGCGGCGCCACCGCCCGACGCCTCCTGGAGGAAGGCGCCCGCGTCGTCGTCTCCGACGCGCACGCCCGCAGGCTCAAGGAGTCGGAGGCGGAGCTCGCCGCCGAGTTCGGCGCCGACCGCGTCGCCGCCCTGCCCTGCGACGTCACCGACGAGGCGCAGGTCGCCGCGCTCCTCGACCTCGCCGTGGAGCGCCACGGCCGCCTCGACATCATCGTCAACAACGCGGGCCTCGGCGGCACCGCGGAGCTGGTCGACATGACCGACGAACAGTGGGACAAGGTCCTCGACGTCACCCTCAACGGCACCTTCCGCTGCACCCGCGCCGCCCTGCGCCGGATGAAGGCCGAGGGCGCCGGGGGCGTCGTCGTCAACAACGCCTCCGTGATCGGCTGGCGGGCCCAGAAGGGCCAGGCCCACTACGCCGCCGCCAAGGCCGGCGTCATGGCCCTCACCCGCTGCGCCGCACTGGAGGCCGCCGCGTACGGGGTACGGGTCAACGCCGTGTCCCCCAGCCTGGCCATGCACCCGCACCTCGCGAAGGTCACAAGCGCCGAACTCCTGGAGGAGCTGACCTCCCGCGAGGCGTTCGGGCGCCACGCCGAGCCCTGGGAGATCGCCAACGTGATCGTGTTCCTCGCCAGCGGCTACTCCTCGTACCTGACGGGGGAGGTCCTCTCCGTCAGCAGCCAGCACCCGTGAGAGCCGCGCCCGAGCGGCGCCGGGAGCTCCTCGGCACGGCGGCCGAGGTCTTCGCCGCCGAGGGGTACGACGCCACCACCGTCCGCAAGATCGCGGACGCCGCCGGGCTGCTCGCGGGCAGCCTCTACCACCACTTCGACTCCAAGGAGTCGATGCTCGACGAGATCCTCTCCTCCTTCCTCGACGAGTTGGGACAGGGATACGACGCCGTCCTCGCCGCCGGCCTCGGGCCCCGCGAGACCATCGAGGCCCTCGTCACCGAGTCCTTCCGCGAGATCGACCGGCACCGCGCCGCCGTCGCCATCTACCAGAAGGAATCCCCGCACCTGCGGCACCAGCCGCGCTTCGGCTACCTCGCCGACTCCCAGCGGAGGTTCGAGACGGCCTGGCTCAGGACCCTGGAGCGCGGCGTGGCCGCCGGGGTCTTCCGCGCCGACCTCGACGTGCGGCTCACCTACCGCTTCGTGCGCGACACCGTCTGGGTCGCCGCGTCCTGGTACCGGCCCGGCGGCCGGCACAGCCCCAAGGAGATCGCCCGCCAGTACCTGTCCATGGTCCTGGAGGGCATCGCCGTTCGACATTCGTACAAGACATGACATCGTGGACATCGAAGAAGGAGTGGCCATGGCCGAGGCATACATCGTGGACGCGGTACGCACCCCGGTCGGCAGGCGGAACGGCGGCCTTGCCGCCGTCCATCCGGCCGACCTCGGAGCGCACGTCCTGAAGGCGCTGATGGAACGATCGGGCGTCGACCCGGCCGCCGTCGAGGACGTCGTCCTCGGCTGCCTCGACACCGTCGGCCCGCAGGCCGGCGACATAGCCCGCACCTGCTGGCTGGCCGCAGGACTGCCCGAGGAGGTTCCCGGCGTCACCGTGGACCGGCAGTGCGGCTCCTCCCAGCAGGCCCTGCACTTCGCCGCCCAGGGAGTCCTCTCCGGCACCCAGGACCTGGTCGTCGCGGGCGGCGTCCAGAACATGTCCCAGGTCCCCATCGCCTTCGCCGGCCGCCAGGCCGCCGAGCCCCTCGGCCTCACCGAGGGCCCGTACGCCGGCTCCGAGGGCTGGCGGGCCCGCTACGGCGACCAGCCGGTCAACCAGTTCCACGGTGCCGAACTCATCGCGAGCACGTGGGACGTCTCCCGCCGCGACATGGAGGAGTTCGCCCTGCGCTCGCACCAGCGGGCACTCCGGGCCATCGACGAGGGCCGCTTCGACCGCGAGATCGTGCCGTACGGCGGGGTGACCACCGACGAGGGCCCGCGCCGCGACACCACCCTGGAGAAGATGGCCGCCCTGCGCCCCCTGGTGGAGGGCGGCCGGCTGACCGCCGCGGTCTCCTCGCAGGTCTCCGACGGCGCCTCGGCGATGCTGATCGCCTCGGAGCGTGCCGTACGTGAGCACGGCCTGACCCCGCGCGCCCGGGTCCACCACCTTTCCGTACGGGGCGAGGACCCGATCCGCATGCTGTCCGCCCCGATCCCGGCGACGGCGTACGCGCTGAAGAAGGCCGGGATGACGATCGACGACATCGACCTGGTGGAGATCAACGAGGCGTTCGCCCCGGTCGTCCTGGCCTGGCTCAAGGAGACCGGCGCCGACCCGGAGAAGGTCAACGTCAACGGCGGCGCCATCGCCCTGGGCCACCCGCTCGGCGCGACCGGCACCAAGCTCGCGACCACCCTGCTCCACGAACTCGAGCGCAGGGGAGGCCGCTACGGCCTGCAGACGATGTGCGAGGGCGGTGGCCAGGCGAACGTGACGATCATCGAGCGGCTGTGACGGAGGCCCATGACGGAGGCCCGTGACGGAGGCGGTACGACGGAAGGCCGCCGGGGTGACCTCACCCCGGCGGCCTTCCGCTTTCGGGATTCCTACCGCACGAGCCGGGCGCGGAGCTTCGCCAGGGTCGCGGTGTCCAGGCCGAGGCCCTCGGTGAGGTACCGGTGGAAGCCGCCGTAGTCCCTCTCGATCTGGTCCACGGCGGATCCCAGGTAGTCGGAGCGGACCTCCTGGAGGGGGATGAGCAGATCCGGGTTCTCCATGTAGCCGCCCTGCTTCAGCCCCTCACGGACCCGGCGGTCCGCCGCCGCGCGGAAGGTGTTGGACAGCAGGAAGTCCCGCTCGGCCGCCTCGGCCGGGACGCCCACGGCGCGCAGCACCACATAGCTCATCCAGCCGGTGCGGTCCTTGCCGGACGTGCAGTGGAAGAGCAGGGGCGCCCCCGTGTGGTGGGCGATGTCCCGCACGGTCGCGGCGAACTGGCGGCGACTGTCCGCGTCGGTGACGAAGGTGCGGTAGATGTCCCGCATCAGCTGCGCGGCCCTGCCGTCGCCGAGCACCTCCTGCTGCTTGACGGGGTCCCGGGAACCGATGACCGCGGTCGTCCTGGCGTACAGGCCGAGATCGGTCACGGGCCGGGCGGTCGGGACGAGGCCGTCGGGGAGGCGGTCGGCGCCGTCCCGCGCGACCTCCTCCGGGGTGCGGAAGTCCAGGACGGTGCGCAGCCGCAGCCCGGACACGGTGGCGAGGTCCGCGTCGGTCAGCCTGTTCAGGGCGTCGGCCCGGAACACCTGCCCATGGCGGACCTGCCGGCCCGTGTACGTACGGAGGCCGCCCAGGTCACGGGTGTTGACCGCGCCCTGGAGCGGGACGAGGCGGACGTCGACGCCGGGGTCGGCGCTGTACGAGCGCGCGGTGACGGATCTCGCCGGGGCGTCGGCCGCGGCGAGGGTGGGCAGAGCGCCCAGGAGGACGGTGGCGGTGACCACGGCGGTGGCACGCCGGACGGGGAGGGCACGCATGGTTCGACTCCAAGGGGGATGAGGGGGATTGCCTGGAGAGGTGCGCGGTGCGGGCCGGCCGGACCGGGGCGGACGGTCGGGGCCGGGCGTCATACGGCCGGTCAGCCCGTGGCGGGCGGGACCGAGCATGGAGGTGCCGGGGGCTGGCCGGTCAGCCCGTGGTGGGCAGGTGGGCGGGAGCGGGCAGGGGGGCGGGGGCGGGCGCGCCGGCGGGTGTGGGGAGAGCGTCGAGCGTGGCCCGCGCCTCGGACATCACGCGGTCGACCAGTTCGGCGCAGGACGGCAGGTCGTCGATGAGGCCCGCGACCTGCCCGGCCGCCATCACGCCGAGGTCGGTGCGGCCCTCGACCATGGACGCCTTGAGCAGCATGGGGGTGTTGGCGGCAAGCAGGACCTGACTCCAGGTCAGTTCCTTGCCGTGCTTCATCGCCAGGCCGTCGCGGACCATCCGCGCCCAGCTCATGCCGGACTCGCGCCGGAAGGCGGCGGCGTGCCGGACGGCCCGTACCAGTGAGGCGGCCCGGCCCGAGCGTTCCAGCGCGTCGACGAGCTCGGTGCGGAGCATCCGGTGCGGCAGTCCGTCCACCTTCGTGGTGACGGTGACGTCGCCGACCGCCGCGGCCAGGTAGCGGGCCTTCACCGCGTCGGGGACCGTGCTGTCGGAGGTGAGCAGGAAGCGGGTGCCCATGGCGACCCCGGCCGCGCCGTACGCCAGGGCCGCGACCAGGCCGCGCCCGTCGTGGAAGCCGCCGGCGGCGACGACGGGGATGTCGACGGCGTCCACGACCTGCGGGAGCAGGACGCTGGTGGCGACGCTCCCGGTGTGGCCGCCGCCCTCGCCGCCCTGGACGATGACCGCGTCGGCGCCCCACGCGGCGACCTTCTCGGCGTGCCGTCTTGCCCCGATCGAGGGGATGACGACGACACCGGCGTCCTTGAGCCGGGCGATCAGCTCGCGGGACGGGGCGAGCGCGAAGGAGGCGACCCTGACGCCCTCGTCGATGATGATCCGTACGCGTTCGGCCGCGTCCCCGGCGTCCGCGCGCAGGTTCACGCCGAACGGCGCGTCGGTACGGGCCTTGACCTCGCGGACGGCGGAGCGGAGCTGCTCGACGGTCATCGTCGCCGAGGCGAGGATGCCGAGCGCGCCCGCGTTCGCGGTCGCCGAGACCAGGCGGGGGCCGGCCACCCACCCCATGCCGGTCTGTACGACGGGGTGCCGCACCCCGACGAGTTCGGTGAGCGGGGTGGCGATCGTGAGGGCGTTCATGACGGGACCTCGCGGTCGCGCAGCCCCTTCGGGTCGATCTCCTCGCGGATCAGCCGCAGTTCCTCGGCGGTGGGCTCACGGGTGAACGGCACCTCGTCGGGGACGGCGAGCGCGAAGCCGGTGGCCTCCGTGACCTGCTCGACCGTGACGCCGGGGTGCAGCGAGCGCAGCCGCATGCGGCGGTCGGGGGTCTCGAAGTCGAAGACGCCCAGGTCGCTGATGACGTCCGGCAGCCGGTGGTAGCGGGTGGCGGAGGGGCCGGCCGCGGCGGCCCGGTCGTATCCCACCCCGCAGACCATGTCGACCCGCTCGACGAAGACCCTCGTCGAGTGCTTCGGTACCCAGTAACTGGTCGGGTTGTTGAGCGTGTTGACGGGTGCGCCGCGCACACCGAGGAGCTGGCGCCGGGGCCGCGCCCAGTCTCCGACGCAGCTGATGTTCTGGTTGCCGTACCGGTCGAGCTGGCTCGCGCCCATCATGACGTGCCGCCGCCCGGTGGCGACCAGGGCCAGGTGCTGTCGGTACGGCAGCCAGCCCTCCACCACCCGGGGCGCGGCGCCGACCGCCGGGACGTCGTCGATGAGCAGCGCCTCTCCGTCGGTGAGCAGCAGGTCGGGGGAGAAGGTGAGGCGGGCGAGCCGGGCGCCGATCACGGGGACGGTGCCCATCGGGCTGGCCAGGACCTCGCCCGCGTCCCGCCACGCCTCGGCGCAGGCCACCACGCAGTACTCGGCGCGCGTCGCCCCGCTCGTACGGGTGCCGCTCATGCTTCCTCCTCGTGGAAGGCCGTCACCGCGGCCTGGTACGCGTCCTCGTCGCCGGAGAGGAACCGTGTCGTGAAGGCCCGCCAGGCGTCCGGGTCGCGGGCCGCCCGGACGTAGGCGCGCTGGAACGCCTCGTCGCGGTCGTAGTCGGGGGCGCAGGAGGTGAAGTGCGCGCCGTTCGGGGTCTCGACGACACCGTCGACGAACGCGCGCTTGAGCAGCAGGGACGGCGGTCCCGCGTCCTTGAGCAGCTCCGAGGTCTCCACGATCCGCTCGCAGGAGACGTACGCGGTGTCGGCGGCCTCGCAGAACAGGTCGTCGAAGTACGGGTCGGGGCCGAGGTACTGGCCGTTGCCGTGGGTGTCGGCGCGGTTGACGTGGACGAGCGCGGCGTCAAGCCGGAGGGCGGGGACGGCGACGAGCTCCTCACGGTCGTCGTACGGGGACGTCACGGTCCGAAGGGACGGGTTGACGGTCATGACGTCCGAGGCGAGCCCGGCCCTGATGGGCATGAAGGGCAGCCGGTGCACGGCGGCCGTCAGGCCCCACATGACCATCGCCTCGTCGAGCTCCACCAGTTCGAGGGCGCCGCGCTGCCGGGCCGCGCCGAAGTGGGGTTCCAGGGGGATCGAGTCGAGGGTGGCGAAGGCCGCGACCAGCTTGCGGATCTTCCCGGCGGCGGCGAGCAGCCCGACGTCCGGGCCGCCGTACGAGACCACGGTCAGATCGGTGAGGTCCGACCGCAGCAGCGCCCGGACCAGGGCCATCGGCTTGCGCCGGGAGCCCCAGCCGCCGATGCCGAGGGTCATCCCGCTCCTGAGGCGGCCCACGACCTCCTCGGCGGTCATCGTCTTGTCCTTGCTCACGACTGCTCCTTGTCGGTGTCGAAGCCGGAGTTCCCGCCGGGGGCGTCGTCCTTGCCGAAGGTGTCGCGGACCCGGTCGGCGACGCCGCTGAGATTGGCCTCGAAGGTGAAGCCCTGCTCGAAGCGGTAGCTCCGGTGGACGTCCACCGGGTCGATGCCGTTGATCGCGGCCTTGGCGAGCCGGATCAGCTGTCCGTCCTTGGCGGCGATCTCCCGGGCCAGTTCGAGGGCCGCGGCCGCCAGTTCGCCGCGCGGAACGACCCGCCACACCGAGCCGTGCCGGTGCAGCTCCTGGGCGGTGACGGTGCGCGAGGTGTAGTAGAGGGTCCGCATCAGCTGCTGGGGGACCAGCCGGGCGAGGTGCGTGGCCGCGCCGAGCGCGCCGCGGTCCAGTTCGGGCAGGCCGAAGGTCGCGTCGTCGGAGGCGACGATCGCGTCGGCGTTGCCGGCCAGGCCGATGCCGCCGCCGAGACAGAAGCCGTGCACGGCGGCGACGACCGGCACCTCGCAGTCGTAGACCGCGGCGAACGCCTCGTAACAGCCGCGGTTGGCGCCCAGGAGGGCTTCGTGCCCGGCCGTGCGCTGGATCTCCTTGATGTCGACGCCGGCGTTGAAGCCGCGGCCCTCGGCGGTGAGGACGACGCAGCGCACCTCGGGGTCGGCGCCGGCGGTGCGGACCGCGGCGGCGAGGTCGTACCAGCCCCGCACGGGGAGGGCGTTGACCGGGGGGAAGTCGACGGTGACGACGGCGACGCCCTTGTCGGGGGCGGAGGTGGAGACACCCATGAGCAGATCAGCTACCTTTCCACCAAACGTTTGTTAGGCGGAAGATAGCAGCGGTTCGCACGCTGCGGGAGGTGTCCCTTGGCAGTCATCACCGATCTCTCGGGATCCGTCGCCGTCGTCACCGGCGGCACGCGGGGCGTCGGCGCCGGAATCACCCGGTCCCTGCTCGAAGCCGGCGCGGAGGTCGTGACCTGCGCGCGACGCGCCCCGGAGAAGCCCGTCGAGGCGGCGGGGCGCACGGCCAGGTTCCTCCCCGTCGACCTGCGCGACCCGGCGGCGGTCACGGACTTCTTCGACCGGGTGCGCGCCGAGCACGGAAGGCTGGACCTCCTGGTCAACAACGCCGGCGGAACCCCCTTCCGGATGCTCCACGAGGGCGGCGCCCGGCAGCAGGTCCGCGTCGTCGAGCTGAACCTCCTCGCCCCTCTGACCGCCTCCCTCGCCGCGTACGAGGTGATGCGCCACCAGAGCGGGGGAGGGGCGATCATCATGATCGGCAGCGTCAGTGGCACCCGCCCCTCGCCGGGCAGCGCGGCCTACGGAGCCGCCAAGGCGGGCCTGGACAACCTCGCCCGGTCCATGGCCGTGGAATGGGCGCCGAAGGTGCGGGTCAACACCCTCGTCCTCGGCATGGTGCGCACCGAACTGTCCCCGCTGCACTACGGCGACGAGGACGGCATCGCCGCCGTCGGCCGCACCGTGCCGCTCGGCCGGCTCGCCGAGCCCGCCGACGTCGGCGACGCCTGCGTCTTCCTCGCCTCCGACCGCGCCGCGTACATCAGCGGCGCCAGCCTGCCCGTGCACGGCGGCGGGGAACGCCCCGCCTTCCTCGACGCCGCGACCGTCAACCACACATCCAGCGAAGGGAACACACCATGACAGGACTGTGCAGCGGACGCGTCGTCGTCGTCACCGGCGCGGGCCGCGGCCTCGGCCGCGCCCACGCGCTCGCCTTCGCCGCCGAGGGCGCCCTGGTCGTCGTCAACGACCTCGGCGTCGGCCTGGACGGTACCGGAGCGGGCGCGGGACCCGCCAAGGAGGTCGTCGACGAGATCACGGCGTCCGGCGGAACGGCGGTCGCCCACGGCGGCGACATCGCCACCTCCGACGGCGCGGCCTCGCTGATCGCCGTCGCCCTCGACACCTTCGGCCGCCTTGACACCCTCGTCAACAACGCCGGCTTCCTGCGCGACCGCATGCTGGTCAACCTCGACGAGGACGACTGGGACGCCGTCATGCGCGTCCACCTCAAGGGCCACTTCCTGCCGCTCAAGCACGCCGTCGCGCACTGGCGCGCCGAGGCGAAGGCCGGCCGCACGCCCGAGGCACGCGTCGTCAACACCAGCTCGGGGGCCGGTCTGCTCGGCAGTGTCGGGCAGGGCAACTACGCCGCCGCCAAGGCCGGGATCGTCGGCCTCACCCTCGTCGCGGCCGCAGAGACCGCCCGGTACGGCGTCCAGGTCAACGCCATCGCCCCCGCGGCCCGCACCCGCATGACCGAGCGGACCTTCGCCGAGACGATGGCCGCGCCGGGCGGCGCCGGCTTCGACGCCATGGCCCCGGAGAACGTCTCCCCCCTCGTCGTCTGGCTGGGCTCCGCGGCCTCGGCGGGCGTCACGGGGCGGGTCTTCGAGGCGGAGGCGGGCCGGATCACCGTCATGGAGGGCTGGCGACCGGGCCCGACGGCCGACAAGGGGGCCCGATGGACCCCGGTGGAGGCGGGCGAGACGACCAGGAACCTCCTGGCGACGGCGGAACCCCCCCACCCGGTCTACGGCACCCACTGACCACCTCCGCCGCGCCCCCGCCCACCCTGGGTGCGGGCACCTGCTCCGCCGGGGCGGTGCCCACCCCGTTGTGGGCTTCTCTTCCGCTGGGGCGGTGCTCACCCCGTTGTGGGCATTCGTTCCGCTGGGGCGGAACGGGTGGGCACAACGGACGGCGCCCCTTGCCGGGCCTAGGCTTCCGCGCCCGAACCCGCACCCGATGTGCGGCGCACAGTCGGTGCGGGTCCAGGCACAAGGGGCGGAGGCGCCGCCAAGGGGCGCCGTCCCGTGGGCCCACCCGTCCCGCCCAGCGGGACGATTGCCCACACGGAGGTGGGCGGGGGCGCCGCCCCGGGCGCGGTGGGCACACGGGACGGCAGGCCCGGGGCACTGCCCGCACAGATGGGGGGCACCGCCCCGGCGGGCCCGGGACCCCCAGGGCGGCGGCGGGCACGGCCTCGTGCGGGCCCGGGACCTCCGCGGCGGCGGGCACCGGCCCGGCAGGTCCCGGTCGCACGGCGGGCCCGGGTACGGGCCGCTTTCCCGCTCACCGGGAACGGGCCCTCCCCGCCGCCCCCGGCACCCCCCTAGCCTCGCCGCACAGCCCCAGCCGCCGCCCCAGGAGGGACCCCCTCATGCTCACGGACCGCCAGAGACACGAGGCGGCCGCGCTGCTGCGCTCCGCCGAACACGGCGTCAGGCCGATCGCCCCGCTGACCGAGGCGTTCCCCGGCATCGACACCGAGGACGCCTACGGGATCCAGCTCGTCAACGTCCACCACCGCCTCGCGGCAGGGGCGGAGATACGGGGCCACAAGGTCGGCCTGTCGTCCCCCGTCATGCAGCGCATGATGGGCGTCGACGAGCCCGACTACGGCCACCTCCTCCACGACATGGAGCTGCGCTCCGACCGCGCCGTCCCCGTCTCCCGCTACTGCCACCCCCGCGTCGAGGTCGAGGTCGGCTTCGTCCTCGGCGACGACCTGCCGGGCGAGTCCTGCACCCCCGCCGACGTTCTCGCCGCCACCGAACGGGTCGTACCCGCCCTGGAGTTGATCGACAGCAGGATCGCCGACTGGCGGATCGGCATCGCCGACACCATCGCGGACAACGCCTCCTCCGCCGGATTCGTCATCGGCGAGGGCCGAGACCCCCGCGAGCTGGACCTGAAGGCGATCGAGGCACGGCTGACGAGCGGCGGCGAACTGCTCGCCGAGGGCCGCGGCGACGCCGTGCTCGGCGACCCCGCCGTCTCCGTCGCCTGGCTCGCCCGCACCGTGGCCCGCTTCGGCGTGCCCCTGAGGAAGGGGCACGTCGTGCTGCCCGGTTCCTGCACCCGGGCCGTCGACGTGGCGGCCGGAGCGACGTACACCGCCGAGTTCACCGGGCTCGGCCCGGTCTCCCTGTCCTTCATCTGAGGTGATCATGACCACCACGACCAAGGCGAGTGCCGCGATCGTCGGCTCCGGCAACATCGGCACCGACCTGCTGTACAAGCTCCTGCGCTCCGCGCACGTCGAACCCCGCTGGATGATCGGCGTCGACCCCGACAGCGAGGGCCTCGCCCGCGCCCGGCGCCTCGGACTCGAGACCAGCCACGAGGGCGTCGACCGGCTCCTCGCCCAGGACGAGAAGCCCGACATCGTCTTCGAGGCCACCAGCGCCCACGTCCACCGCGCCAACGCCCCCCGCTACGCCGAGCTCGGCATCAAGGCCGTCGACCTCACCCCGGCAGCCGTCGGCCCGGCCGTCGTCCCGCCCGCGAACCTGCGCGCCCACCTGGACCGGCCCAACGTCAACATGATCACCTGCGGCGGCCAGGCCACCATCCCCATGGTGTACGCGGTCTCCCGCGTCGTCCCCGTGCCGTACGCGGAGATCGTGGCCTCCGTGGCCTCCGTCTCGGCAGGCCCCGGAACCCGCGCGAACATCGACGAGTTCACCCGTACCACCTCCCGGGGCATCGAGACCATCGGCGGCGCGGGCCGCGGCAAGGCGATCATCATCCTCAACCCCGCCGACCCGCCGGTCATCATGCGCGACACCGTCTTCTGCGCCATCCCCGAGGACGCCGACCGCGCCGCCATCACCCTCTCCGTCAAGGAGATCGCCGAGCAGGTCGCCGCCTATGTGCCCGGCTACCGGCTGCGCGCGGAACCGCAGTTCGACGACCCCCGCCCGGAGAACGGCGGGACGGCCCGCGTCGCGATCTTCCTGGAGGTCGAGGGCGCGGGCGACTACCTGCCGCCCTACGCCGGAAACCTCGACATCATGACCGCCGCCGCCACCAAGGTCGGCGAGGAGTTCGCCAAGGCGCTCCTCGCCCCGGGCACGTAAGGAGCACCTCCCATGCCCTACTCGGACACCCTCGACATCCGCGTCACCGACTCCTCACTGCGCGACGGCTCGCACGCCAAGCGCCACCAGTTCACCGCGGAGGACGTACGCTCCGTCGTCGCGGCCCTCGACGACGCCGGCGTCCCGGTGATCGAGGTGACGCACGGCGACGGGCTCGGCGGATCCTCGTTCACCTACGGCTTCTCGAAGACCCCCGAACAGGAACTCATCAAGGTCGCGGCGGACACCGCCCGGCGAGCGCGGATCGCCTTCCTGATGCTCCCCGGACTCGGCGTCAAGGACGACATCCGCGCCGCGCACGACAACGGCGCGAGCGTCTGCCGGATCGCCACCCACTGCACCGAGGCCGACATCGCGGAGCAGCACTTCGGGCTCGCACGCGAACGGGGCCTGGAGACCGTCGGCTTCCTGATGATGGCCCACTCCACGACCCCCGGGAAGCTGGCGCGGCAGGGCCGCCTCATGGCCGACGCGGGCTGTCAGTGCGTGTACGTGGTCGACTCGGCCGGCGCCATGGTCATGGACGACGTCACCGCCCGGGTCGAGGCCCTCGTCGCCGAACTCGGCGACGACGCCCAGGTCGGCTTCCACGGACACGAGAACCTGGCCCTCGGCACCGGCAACTCCATCGCCGCGATCAGGGCCGGAGCCCTGCAGATCGACGGCTCCACCCGCCGGCTCGGCGCCGGCGCCGGCAACACCGCCGTCGAGGCGCTCGTCGCCGTCTGCGCCAAGATGAACATCCGCACCGGCATCGACGTACTGAAGATCATCGACGCGGCCGAGGACGTGGTCCGCCCGGTCATGGACGAGGAGTGCCGGCTCGACCGGCTCGCCCTCCTGATGGGCCACGCCGGCGTCTACTCCAGCTTCCTCAAGCACGCCTACCGGCAGGCCGAGCGCTACGGCGTCTCCGGCGCCGAGATCCTCCTGCGCGCGGGCGAACGCCGCCTGGTCGGCGGCCAGGAGGACCAGCTCATCGACATCGCCGTGGAACTCGCCGCACAGAACTGAACCCCCGCACGAGAAGGGACAACGAGATGACTGCTCCCCACGACGAGGTCCGGGTCATCGAGACGGGCAGGGCGCCGGCGCGCTTCGCCCGCGGCTGGCACTGCCTCGGCCTCGCCGACGGCTTCAAGGACGGGAAGCCGCACGAGATCCAGGCGTTCGGCACCAAGCTGGTGGTCTTCCAGGGCCAGGACGACGGACAGCTGCGCGTCCTCAACGCCTACTGCCCCCACATGGGCGGCAACCTCGCCCACGGCACCGTCAAGGGCGACGCCGTCGCCTGCCCCTTCCACGACTGGCGCTGGTCCGGCGACGGCCGCTGCGCCGGCATCCCGTACGCCCGCCGGGTCCCGCCCCGCGCCAGGACCCGCGCCTGGCTCTCCCTCGAGCGGAACAAGCAGCTCTTCGTCTGGCACGACCCCGAGGGCAACCCGCCGCCGCCCGAGGTCACCGTCCCCGAGATCGCGGGCGTCCACGGCCCGGACGCCGACCAGTGGAGCGACTGGACCTGGAAGACGCTGCGGGTCGAGGGCTCGAACTGCCGCGAGATCGTGGACAACGTCGTGGACATGGCGCACTTCTACTACGTCCACTACGCCTTCCCGGAGTACTTCAAGAACGTCTTCGAAGGCCATGTCGCCACCCAGTACATGGAGAGCAGCCCCCGCGGCGACATGGAACTCGGCACCCTCAGCTCCGGCCGCCTGCGCTCCGACGCCTCCTACCACGGCCCTTCGTACATGATCGACCACCTCTACAGCGACGTCGGCGGCGGCACGGAGATGGAGATCGTCCTGATCAACTGCCACTACCCGATCGACGCCGACAGCTTCCTCCTCCAGTACGGGGCGATCGTCAGACGGCTCCCCGGGATGACCGACGAACAGGCCGCCGAGGCCGCGCGCCTCACCGCCGAGGGAGCCACCGTCGGATTCGAGCAGGACGTCGAGATCTGGCGGAACAAGACCCGCATCGACAACCCGCTGCTGACCGAGGAGGACGGCCCGGTCTACCAACTGCGCCGCTGGTACGAGCAGTTCTACGTCGACGCCGCCGACGTCAAGGACGAGATGACCCGCCGCTTCGAGTTCGAGGTCGACACCCGGCGCGCCAACGAGGCCTGGCGCGCGGAGGTCGCGGAGAACCTCGTCCGCCGCGCCGAGGCCGAAGACGACCTCGTCCGCCGCGCGGCCGCCGAGGACGCCCCGACCCGCCGCTCGGCGCAGACGGGGACCGGAGCCTGACGTGCGGCCGGTGGAGTGCGGGACCTGCGGCAACCAGGTCCTCTGCGAGAAGTTCACCCCCGCCCACACCTCCGTGCAGTGGACCGCCGAAGCGGCCGTCGTCTGCGCGGAGTTCCGCGACCGGGTCGGCCGGGGCGGGAGCAGCGCCCGGATACCGACCTGCCGGGCCCTGCGGGCGAGCATCGACCGCGCGGTGGAGGCCGGAACCCTGCCGGTCGGCACCTCGGAGGCCGCCGATGCCTGAGCCCGAGGCTGTGCCGGAGCCCGAGCCCACGCAAGGGCCCCGCACCCACCGGCTCCGCGTCGTCGAGGTCATCGCCGAGACGGCCGACGCGCGCTCCCTGGTGCTCCAGGCGCCACCGGAGAGCGCCCACCGCTTCACGTACCGCCCCGGGCAGTTCCTCACCCTGAAGCTGCCCGGCGCGGACGGGACACCGGCCGCCCGCTGCTACTCCCTCGCCAGCTCGCCCCACACCGGCGAGCCCATGAAGATCACCGTCAAGCGGGTGACCGGCGGGTACGGCTCCCACTGGGTCTGCGACCGGCTCGCGGCGGGAGACGAGCTCGAGGTGCTGCCCCCGGCCGGCACCTTCACCCCGGCCTCGCTCGACCGCGACCTGCTGCTCGTCGCCGGAGGCAGCGGGATCACCCCGGTCCTGTCGATCGCCAAATCGGCCCTGGCCGGCGGCGCGGGCCGGGTGGTGCTGCTCTACGCCAACCGCGACGAGTGCTCGGTCATCTTCCGCGACGAACTGCGGGCGCTGACCGAGGAGCACCCCGAGCGGCTGCTCGTCATCCACTGGCTGGAGTCCCTCCAGGGCCTCCCCACCGTGGATCGGCTGACCGCCGCGCTCACGCCGTACGCCGAACGGGAGACCTTCGTCTGCGGCCCGGAACCGCTCATGGACGCCGCCGAACAGGCCCTGCGGACGCTCGGCGCACCGGCCGGCCGAGTCCACCGGGAGCGTTTCTTCTCCCTCGCCGGGGACGTCTTCGGGACGCCGTCCGTGCCACCCCACGCCCCGGCGGCGAACGGCGGAACGGTGCGGGTCGAGCTCGACGGCGAGACCCGCACGATCGCCTGGCCGCCGGGCACACCGCTGCTCGACGCGCTCCTCGCCGGGGGAGTGGACGCCCCGTACTCCTGCCGGGAGGGCGCCTGCAGCGCCTGCACCTGCCGGGTCCTCGCGGGCGAGGTGAAGATGCGCCGCAACGACGTCCTGGACGAGCAGGACATCGCCGAGGGGTACGTCCTGGCCTGCCAGACCCTGCCCCTCACCGAACGGGTCGAGATCACCTACTCGTGAACGCCCCGCCCGACACTCCCGCACGTCCGACGAGGAGCACACCATGTCCCGTACCTGCCTGGTCACCGGAGCCGCCTCCGGCATCGGCGAGGCCACCGCGTCGTGAACGACCCCCGCACGCTCCGACGCTCCACCGTGCTCGCGGCCGGACCCGATGGCGTATGGGCCGTCATCGGTGACTTCGGTGCTCTCGCCGACTGGCACCCGCACGTCCCGCCGTCCACCCTGGAGGGCGGCGCCGGCCTTGCCGCCCTGCGCGCCCGCTTCCTCACATCCAGTCGCTGAACCGCAGCCACGCCATCATGTGGTCCATCGAGGGCTGCGGCACCTCGGGTCCCGGTGCCGCCCCGGCCGTCCGAGCCCGCTTCTCCGTGTGACGGCCGGGCCCGAACAGCGACTGCCACACCGACCGCGCGCAGCCGCGCACGACGGGTGCGATCCGTTCCATCTCCCGGTGGACGCCGTGACCGCACACCGAGATCGCGGCGATCGCCCGGCCCGCGCCCCGGAGGGGAGCGGCCACGCAGTGGACTCCCCGGTACCCCTCCTCGTGGTCGAAGGCCACCCCGCGCTCCCGCGTCAGGGCCAGCTCGCCGCGGAAGGACTCGGGGCGGGTGAGGGTGCGCGGTGTACGCGGCCGCAGGCCGTGCCGTATCACCTCGTCCACGAGCGCGGCGTCGCTGAAGGCCAGGATCGCCTTGCCCGAGGCCGTGCAGTACGCCGGCTGCCGGCCGCCCGTCCGTGACGGCACGCCCGAGTCGTCCGACCCGCCGATCCGCTCCAGATAGACGACCTCGGTGCCGTCGAGGACGGTGAGGTGCACCAGGTGTCCTGTGGACTCGTGCAGCGCGTGCAGATGCGGCAGCGCCGCCCGCCGCAGCCGGTTGTGGTGCGAGGCCGTGGCACCGAGCTCCAACATGCCCATGCCCAGCCGGTAGTCGCGCCCCTCGCGCTCCAGCCAGCGCAGCTGCACCAGCTGATCGAGGATGCGGTGCGCGGAGGACCGGCTGATGCCGGAGCGCTGCACGACCTCGGTCAGGGTGAGCCGCGGCCCTCCGCTCTCGAAGGCGCTCAGCACCTTCGCCGCCTTCTCCAGCAGGGACAGAGGCGGCACTCCGGCCTCGACAGCACGGGTCGTCATCGGCACCTCCCACACGGACGGCACAGCCGGCCGGTCGCTCCCGGCCGGGTCCGTAATCTCCGGTATTGCGTGGAGGTTGCCAGAAGGTGCCAGGTGCGGGGAAGAGGGAGTTCCGTCTCGGAACAGTAACGCGTAGGTTCCCTACCGTCACGGCAGGACGGGACCGGAATCCGGGAGGGACGCGCATGCGCGAGGACGACGTGCTCGCGGCGGTCCGCGCCCTCGCCCCCGCCCTGCGCGAGCGCGCGGCCGAGACCGAGGCGCTGCGCCGCGTGCCCGAGGCCTCCGTCGAGGAACTGGAGGACACCGGCTTCTTCCGGCTGCTCCGGCCCCGCGCGTACGGCGGACTCGCCGCCGACCCGGCCGTGTTCTACGCCGCAGTGCACGAGATCGCCGCGGCGTGCGGCTCCACCGGATGGGCCGCCGCCGTCCTCGGCGTCCATCCCTGGTACGTGGCCCTGCTCGACCCCCGCGCCCAGGACGAGGTCTGGGGCACGGACGGAACCGGCCGGATCTGCTCCTCCCACGCACCCACCGGAGAGGTCACCGCCGCCGACGGCGGCTTCCTGCTGTCCGGCCGGTGGCACCTCTCCGCCGGCTGCGACCACGCCCGGTGGGCCCTGCTCGGCGGCCTCGTCGCCGACGGCGAGGGCCGGCCGGTGGACATGCGGACCTTCCTGGTGCCGGCCGCCGACTACCGCGTGGACGACGTGTGGGACGCGGTCGGCCTGCGCGGCAGCGGCAGCAACGACCTCGTGGTCGAGGGCGCGTTCGTCCCCGCGCACCGGACGCTCGGCTACGGCCCGGTGACCTCGCTGCGCTGCCCGGGACACGAGGTCAACACCGAACCGCTGTACCGGCTGCCGTACGCCGCCGTCTTCACCACCGCCATCTCGACCGCGATGGTCGGCATCGCCGAAGGCGCCTACGCCCACTACGTCGCGGCGGCCCGCGAGAGCCTCCGCGCCCCCTACGGCGGGCGGGCCGCCGGTGACCCCCTCGGCCAGGCCCGCACCGCCCGCGCCGCCGAGGATCCCTTCGCCCAGGTCCGTATCGCCCGCGCCGCCGGTGACATCGACGCCGCCCGGCTGCAGCTCGCCCGCGACATCGCCGACCTGTACGCGGTCGCCCGCGACGGCGCCCCGATCCCGAGGGAGCTGCGGGCCCGCGCCCGGCGCGACCAGGTGCTCGCCACCGAACGCGCGATCGGCGCCGTGGACCTCCTCATGGAGAACGCCGGCCCCGGACCTCTGCGCGGCGCCGGGAACGTCCTGGAACGCGCCTGGCGCGACCTGCACACCGGCCGCGGCCAGGCGGCCAACGACGTGGAGCGGGCGCTGGTCCTCTACGCCCAGGACGCCCTCGGCATGGACGTCCACGACCCCATGCTCTGAGCCGGCCCGGCCCCACGCCACGAGCCCGCCGGGGCGGGGTTCCCGCTCAGTGGGAGCAGCGCATTTCGCCGCCGAACGGCACGCCGTACGGTCCTGGCACTCCCCCCGCCACGACCCGAAAGGGGACGCCCCATGGCCGATGACGTCCTGGCAGCGATCCGCGACCTCGCCCCCGCCCTGCGCGAGCGCGCGGCCGAGACGGAGGCGCTGCGCCGCGTGCCCGAGGCCTCCGTCGAGGAACTGGAGGACACCGGCTTCTTCCAGCTGCTCCAGCCGAAGGCCTTCGGCGGCCGGGCGGCCGATCCGCGGCTCTTCTACACGGCGGTCAAGGAGATCGCCAAGGCCTGCGGCTCGACCGGCTGGGTCGCCTCGGTGGTCGGCGTCCACCCCTGGCACGTCGCCCTGTTCGACCCCCGGGCGCAGCAGGAGGTGTGGGGCCAGGACCCCAGGACCCGTATCGCCTCCTCGTACGCGCCGAGCGGCAAGGCGACCCGGGCAGCCGGCGGCTTCCGGCTCTCCGGCCGCTGGCACTTCTCCTCCGGCTGCGACCACGTCCGCTGGGCGCTGCTCGGCTGCCTCGTCACCGACGGCGAGGGCAACCCCGTCGACATGCGGACCTTCCTGATCCCCCGGTCCGACTACCGCGTCGACGACGTCTGGGACACCGTCGGCCTGCGCGGCACCGGCAGCAACGACATCGTCGTCGAGGACGTGTTCGTGCCGGAGCACCGCGCGCTGAGCTTCGGCCCGGTCACCGCCCTGAAGGTGCCCGGGCACGAGATCAACGACGAGCCGCTGTACCGGCTGCCGTACGCCGGCGTGTTCACCACCACCATCTCCACCCCCATCGTGGGCATCGCCGAAGGCGCCTTCGACGCCTACACCGAGGCCACCCGGCAGCGGTTCCGCGTCTCCTACGGGCAGAAGGTCGCCGAGGACCCCTTCGCGCAGGTCCGCATCGCCCGCGCGGCCGGAGACATCGACGCGAGCTGGCTCCAGCTGACCCGCAACATCGGCGAGATGTACGACCTGGCCGAGCGCGGCGAGGAGATCCCCATGGAGCTGCGCACCCGCACCCGCCGGGACCAGGTGCTCGCCACCGAACGCGCGGTCGCGGCGATCGACCTGCTGATGGAGAACGCCGGCGGCAACGCCATGCGCACAGGGCCAGGGCCCGTCCAGCGCGCCTGGCGCGACGCCCACACCGGTCGCGGTCATGCCGCCAACGACCCCGAGCGGGCCCTCGTGATGTACGGGCAGTGCGCGCTCGGCATCGACATCCACGACACCATGGCCTGAGAGGCGTACCCGCAGATGGCAGAGCTGGCAGAGCTCACGTACGCGTCGACCTCCCGCACCGTCAAGGCGGCGGGACTCACGCTCCACCTCCACGAGGCTGGTCCCGCGGACGCACCCGTCGTGATCATGCTGCACGGCGGCGGCCCCGGCGCCTCCGGCTGGAGCAACTTCGGCCGCAACCTCCCCGTCTTCGCCGAGCGTTTCCGCACCCTGCTCGTCGACCAGCCGTGCTACGGCCGCTCCGACAAGCCGGAACTCGACAAGGACTACTTCAGCTACAGCGCGGACGCCGTCGCCGCCCTGATGGACGAACTCGGCATCCGACAGGCGCACTTCGTCGGCAACTCGCTGGGCGGCGGCACGGCCGTCCGGATGGCCCTGAACCACCCGGACAAGGTCGCCAAGCTCCTCCTGATGGGCCCCGGCGGGATCTCCGTCAACCTCTTCGCCCCCGACCCGACCGAGGGCATCAAGCGCCTCTTCGAGTTCAGCGCGGCCCCCGAGCCGACCAAGGAACAACTGCGCGCCTTCCTCGGCGTCATGGCGTACGACCCGTCCATCGTCACCGACGAACTCGTCGAGGAACGCTGGGCGTCGGCCACCGACCCCGACACCCGGCTCGGCAACGCGCGGATGGCCGCCTCCTTCGCCGAACCCGCCTGGGCCGAGGACGTGATGCTCTGGCGCGAGGCCCACCGGATCACCCAGCCGGTGCTGCTGACCTGGGGCCGCGAGGACCGCGTCAACCCCCTCGACGGTGCGCTCGTCGCCCTGAGGACCATCCCCGACGCCCGCCTGCACGTCTTCCCGCACTGCGGTCACTGGGCGCAGACCGAGCGGGCGGACGAGTTCAACCGCCTGGCGATCGACTTCTTCTCCCACTGACCCGCCCCTGACCTTCCGTCACGACACAAGAGGTGCACCCATGGACATCCGTGCTCTCGGCTACCTGCGCCTGGAGACCACCACGCTCGACGAGTGGCGCCGCTACGCGCTCGACGTCCTCGGCATGGTGGAGGCGACCGGCACCACCGAGTCCACCCTCTGTCTGCGCCTGGACGACCGCGCGTACCGGATCGTCATCCAGGCGGGCGCGAGCGACCGGCTCCTCGCGGCCGGCTGGGAGGTGGCGGACGCCGCCGCCCTCACCCGGGCCGCCGACGAACTGGAGGCCGCGGGCCACGCCGTCAAGACCGCCGACGCCGCCGAACTCGCCGAGCGCCGCGTCCGGGGCCTGATCCACGTCGCGGACCCCTGCGGCAACCCGCTGGAGATCTACTGGGGCCAGGCGCAGGACCACACCCCGCTCGCCACCCCGTACGGCAACCGCTTCGTCACCGGCGACCTCGGCCTCGGCCACGTCGTGCTCCCCGTGCCGGACGTCGAGGCCGCCCTCGACTTCTACGAGAACCTGCTCGGCTTCCAGCTGCGGGACTCGATGAAACTGCCCCCGCAGGCCGTCCCCACCGCCACCGAACAGCGGGAGTTCCACTGGATGCACTTCCTGAGCCCCAACCGCCGCCACCACAGCCTGGGTCTCTACCCCGGCGCGCTGCCCCCCGGCATCGTGCACTTCATGGTGGAGCTGGAGACCCTCGACGACGTGGGCCGCGGCCTCGACCGCACGAACGCCGCCGGCATCCCCGTCGCCTCCAGCCTCGGCCGCCACACCAACGACCGCATGGTGTCGTTCTACGCCCAGGCCCCCGGCGGCTTCCAGGTGGAGTACGGCTGGGACGGCCTCGTCGTCGACCCCGCCACCTGGGTCGCCAAGGAGATGACCGCCGACAGCTTCTGGGGCCACCGGTGGAACGGCTGATCGCCCCCTCCGTCTTCAGGGACGTCCTCGGCCGCTTCGCCAGCGGCATCACGGTGGTGGCGACCCTCGACGCCGACGGCGCCGGCCCCGTCGGCTTCGCCTGCCAGTCCTTCGCCTCGCTCTCCCTCGACCCCCCGCTGGTCATGTTCGCCGTCGGCAGGAACTCCACCAGCTGGCCGCGGATCGAGCGCACAGGCCGCTTCTGCGTCACCATCCTCGCCGAGGACCAGCGGACCACCTGCGCCGCGCTCGGCCGCAGCGGCCCCGACAAGTTCACGGACGTGCCCTGGAGCGTCAGCGAGCACGGCACCGTACGCGTCGACGGAGCCCTGGCGCACGTGGAGTGCGAGCTGTCAGCCGTGTACGAGGCCGGCGACCACCACCTCGTCACCGCCCGGGTCGTCGCGCTCGACGCCGGAGAGGACGGCCGGCCGCTGCTGTTCTTCCGCAGCCGCTACGCCGTGGGGGCGTTCTGATGCCCCTCGACGCCGAGAAGGCGACCTCCGCGCCGCCGCTGCGCACCCCCGTCACCTGGGACGAGCGCGACGTCCGGTGCTCACCGACGCCCGGCTCACCGCCCACTGACCGGGCGCGCGGGCGACGCGCTCCGACCCGACGAGGGAGTACACGATGAACGACACGTGGGACCACACGTACGACGTGGTGGTGGCCGGCTCCGGCGCCGCCGGCCTGGCCGCGGCGATCACCGCCCGGCTGCGCGGACTGACCGTCCTGGTGGTGGAGAAGACCGAGGCCTACGGCGGCTCGACCGCCCTCTCCGGCGGGGCGATCTGGGTCCCCGGCAACCTCCACCTGGACGCCGCCGGACTCGGCGACACCCCCGAGAAGGCCCGTGCCTACCTGGACGCCACCGTCGGCGACCGGGTCCCCGCCGCACGCAAGGACGCCTACCTCACCCATGGACCCCGGATGGTACGGGAGTTCCACGACCGCACCGCCGTACGGTTCGACTACACCCCCGGCTACTCCGACTACTACCCCGAGCGGCTCGGCGGCTACCCCCAGGGCCGCTCCGTCGAACCCCGGATCTTCGACTTCGGGAAGCTCGGCCCACGGCAGCGCGCCACCATGCGCCGCGCCGGGCTGCCCACCTACGGCCTCACCATCACCTCCCGGGACTTCCGGAAGCTGAACATGGTCGGACGCACCTGGGCCGGGCGGCTCACCGCGGCCCGCGTCGGCGCCCGGGCCCTCGGGGCCAGGCTCTCCGGCAGGCAACTGCTCTCCCTCGGCGAGGCGTTGATCGCCCGCATGCGGCACTCGTTCGACACCCTCGGCGGAGAGCTGTGGCTCTCCGCCCCGCTGACCGGACTCGTGGAGGAGAACGGCCGGATCACCGGCGTCAAGGTCACCCGTGACGGCCGGGAGCTGACGATCCGGGCGACCGGCGGCGTCGTCCTCGCCTCCGGAGGCTTCTCCCACGACCAGCGGCTCCGCGAGAAGCACCTGCCGGCGCCCACCTCCACCGAGTGGAGCTCCGCCGCCGAAGGACAGACGGGCGACGCCCTGGAACTCGGCACGGCCCTCGGCGCGGCGACGGACCTCATGGACCGGGTGTGGGGAGCGCCGTCGGTGGTCCCTCCCGAGGGCCGACCGTTCTTCCTGGTCGCCGACCGCGGCATCCCGGGCATGGTGATCGTCGACGGGGCGGGGGAGCGGTACGCCAACGAGGCCGCGCCGTACCACGAGTTCGTCGACGCCATGTACGCCCACGACCGGCCCGGGGCGTCCACCGTGCCCTCCTGGCTGATCCTCGACGCCACCTCCAAGGCCCGCTACGTCTTCATGGGCCTGTTCCCCGGTCAGCCGTTCCCCAAGGCGTGGCGGGAGAGCGGCTTCGTCAGGCAGGCCGGGACCGTCGAGGAGCTGGCCGCACGCATCGGCGTCGCCCCGGAGCGGCTGCGCGCCACCGTCGACCGCTTCAACGGATTCGCCCGCGCGGGCCGTGACGAGGACTTCCACCGCGGCGACAGCGTCTACGACCGCTACTACGGCGACCCGACGCTCCCCAACCCCAACCTGGCGCCCCTGGAGAAGGGCCCGTACCACGCGATCCCCGTGCACCCCGGCGACATCGGCACCAAGGGCGGCCTGGTCACCGACGCCACGGCCCGCGTCCTGCGGGAGGACGGCACGGTGATCGAGGGGCTGTACGCCTCCGGCAACGTCTCCGCCGCCGTGATGGGCGAGACCTACCCGGGCCCCGGCGCGACCATCGGCCCCGCCATGACCTTCAGCTGGCTCGCGGCCGACCACATCGCCCGTACGCGCTCCACCGAGGCGCGGTGAGGAGCCAGGGGGCGGACCTGCGGGGAAAGACGGTGATCATCACCGGTGGAGCGCGCGGCATCGGCGCCGAGGCCGGCCGGGTGGCCGCCGGGGCCGGCGCCCGGGTGGTGCTCACCGACGTACGGGAGGAGGAGGGGCGGGCCACCGCCGCCCGGCTCGGCGGCGACGTCCGGTTCGTCCGCCACGACGTCACATCGGAGGACGACTGGCGCGAGGTGGTGGACCACGCGGTCACCGTGTTCGGCCGCGTGGACGGCCTGGTCAACAACGCCGGGATCTCCGGCGGTTCCCACCTCCTGGAGGAGCAGACGGCCGAGGACTTCCGCCGGGTCGTCGACATCGACCTCACCGGCGTCTTCCTCGGCATGCGGGCCGTGATCCCGGTGATGCGGCGCAACGGCGGCGGCTCCGTCGTCAACGTCTCCTCCGCGGCCGGCCTGATGGGCCTGGCCCTGACCGCGGGCTACGGGGCGGCCAAGTGGGGCGTGCGCGGGCTCACCCGCGTCGGCGCGGTGGAGCTCGCGGCCGCCGGGATCCGCGTCAACTCCGTGCACCCCGGCATGATCCACACCCCGATGACCGCCCACCTCGGCATCGAGCGCGGCGAGGGCAACTACTCCCGCGCCCCCATGGGCCGGCTCGGCGAACCCGAGGAGATCGCGCACGCGGTCGCCTTCCTGCTCTCCGACGCCGCCTCGTACGTCACCGGCGCGGAACTCGCCGTCGACGGCGGCTGGACGGCCGGTCCCACCCTCCGACAGCTCAAGGAGAGCCTCTGATGGCCGTCGATCTGACGGGAAAGGTCGCGCTGGTCACCGGCGCGGCGCGCGGGATGGGCGAGGCGGAGGCCCGTCTGTTCGCCGCCCTCGGCGCGAAGGTGGTCCTCACCGACGTACGCGAGACCGAGGGAGCGGCGACTGCGGCGTCCCTCGGTCCCGACGCCCGTTTCGTACGCCACGACGTGACCGACGAGCGGTCCTGGGCGACTGCCGTGGCCACCGCCCTCGACGCCTTCGGCCGGCTCGACGTCCTCGTCAACAACGCCGCGATCTACTCCACCGCGCCCATCACCGAGGAGGACCCGGCCCGCCTCGAGGCACTCCTGCGCGTCAACCTGATCGGCCCGTTCCTCGGCATCCGCGCCGTGGCCGGGGCGATGAGGGCGGGTGGCGGCGGGTCCGTCGTCAACATCTCCTCGCAGGCCGGCCTCCAGGGCATGTGGGGGCACGGCGCGTACGGCGCCGCGAAGTGGGGGCTGCGCGGTCTGACCAGGACGGCCGCCCTGGAGCTCGGCGCGGACGGCATCCGGGTCAACTCCGTCCACCCGGGGGCCATCGCCACGGCCATGACCGCCCACCTGGGAACGAAGGAGCACCCGGGGGCGCCGCTCGGGCGGGTGGGCGAGCCGGAGGAGGTCGCCCACCTGGTGGCGTTCCTCGCCTCGGACGAGGCGTCCTATCTGTCGGGCGCCGAACTGGCCGTCGACGGAGGCGCGTCGGCAGGCCGCATGCCGGTCTTCGCGCAGAAGGGAGCGGACGGATGACCCGCCCCGGCCGTGAGGGGAGCGGACGCGTGACCGGACCCGGCGGTGAACCCCGCCCCGAAGCGAGCGGACACCTCACCCGCCCCCGCCCCGAGATCCAGGCCGTCATCGACCTGGCCACCGCCCACTTCCCCCGCCTGGGCACGGAGATGACGGACATCGCCGAGGTCCGGGCCTTCTTCGCCGCCCGTCCCCGGACCGCCGAGCCCCCGCTGCCCGTCGCGCGCGTCACCGGCCAGGACGCCGACGGCGTGCCCGTACGCGTCTACGACCCGGGCGCCGATGAGGCCGCCCCCGTGATCGTGTTCTGCCACGGCGGCGGCTTCGCCCTCTGCGACCTCGACAGCCACGACGGCTTCTGCCGGGCCCTCGCCCGCGCCACGGAAGCGGTCGTCGTCTCCGTCGACTACCGCCGCGCCCCCGAGCACCCCTTCCCCGCCGCCCCCGAGGACGCCTACACGGCCCTGCGGTGGACGGCGGCGACATACCCGGGCCGCAGGATCGCCGTCGCCGGGGACAGCGCGGGCGCCAACCTCGCCACCGTCCTCACCCTGCTCGCCCGCGACCGAGGCGGCCCCGCCGTCACCTGCCAGTCCCTCTACTATCCGATGCTCGACCCCACGCGCTCCCGGCCCTCCCACCGCGAGCACGGCCAGGGCCGCTTCCTCACCTCCGACCACCTGCGCTGGTACTGGGACGGGTACCTGCCGGAGCCCGCCGACAGGACCCATCCCCATGCGGCCCCCCTGGCCGGCGCGGACCTCACCGGGCTCCCGCCGGCCCACGTCGTCACCGCCGGCTTCGACCCCCTGCGCGACGAGGGCCTCGCGTACGCGGAGGCCCTCGTCACGGCGGGCGTGACCGTGACGGCCCACCACTACGCCGGGATGTTCCACGGCTTCCTCTCCATGGCCCCCTCCCTGCCCGAGGCGGCCGCGGCCCGTGACACCGCGTTCGCCGTGCTGCGTACGGCACTGCGCGGGAAATGACGTACGGCACTGCACGGGGAACGACGTACGCGTACGCCCGGCCCCCACCGATTCCGGTGGGGGCCGGGCGCATTCCTACGCAGGGGCGCCGCGCGGGACCCGGCTCAGTCCGGGATCAGCTCGAACCCCTCGTACCCCGAGTCCGCGACGTCCGCGATGATCTGCCCGTACACCCCGAAGCCGCCGATGAACGGCATGAACACCCGCGGCTTCCCGGGGATGTTGGCGCCCAGGTACCAGGAGTTCGCCGCCGGGAACAGCGTGGCCGCCGCCCGGTCGCGGCACTGGGCCACCCACTGCTCGACGGCCTCCTCGCCCGCCTCGATCGCACGGTAGCCGTGCGCGTCCAGGTACCTGAGACAGTCGCCGAGCCAGTCACCGTGCTGCTCGGCGCAGAGCACGACGTTGGCCATGACGGACGGGCTGCCGGGCCCCGTGAGGTTGAACAGGTTCGGGAAGCCGTCGACGCCCAGGCCGAGATAGGTGCGGGGCCCCTCGCTCCACACGTCCTTCAGCCTCCGCCCGCCACGCCCCCGGACGTCCACCCGGTCGATCGCCCCGGTCATCGCGTCGAAGCCGGTCGCGAACACGATCGCGTCCAGCTCCACCCGGCTGCCGTCCGCGAGCACGATCCCCGTGGGATCGATCCGCTCGATCGCGTTCTCCCGCAGGCTCACGAGGCGCACGTCGTCACGGTTGAACGTCTCGTAGTAGTGGGAGTCGGTGACGATCCGCTTGGTGCCGATCGGGTGGTCGGTGGGGACGAGCAGATCGGCGGCGGCGGGGTCCTCGACGAGGGCGCGGACCTTCTCCTCCCAGAAGGCGCGCGCCGCGTCGTTGGCCGCGAGGTCGGTGAGCTGGTCGGGGAAGGTCTTCGAGTACAGGACGCCGCCGAGCTGCCAGCGCTCCTCGAACGCCGCTCGCCGCTCCTCCTCGGACACCTCGAACGTACGGGACGGGTGCGCCGCGTGCGGTGAACCGCCGCCGCTGATCCGGGACAGCCGCCGCCGCTCCGCGTACCCGGCCTTCTGCCGGCGGCGCGTCTCCTCGTCGAGGGGCGCGTTCCCGGCGGGGATGCTGTAGTTGGCGCTCCGCTGGAAGACGGTCAGGTGCGCGGCCCGCTCGGCGATCAGCGGGACGGCCTGGATGCCCGAGGAGCCCGTCCCGATCACGCCGACGCGCAGCCCGGTGAAGTCGACGCCCTCGTGCGGCCACGCGCCCGTGTGGTACGTCGCTCCCGTGAACTCCCCGGCCCCCGGAACGTGCGGTATGTGCGTACTGGAGAGGCATCCGACCGCGAACACGCAGAACCGCGCCGAGATCACCTCACCGCGGTCCGTGCGGACCGTCCAGCGCAGGGTCTCCTCGTCCAGCTCCGCCGAGGTGACCGAGGTGGCGAAGGTGTAGCCGCGGCGCAGGTCGAAGCGGTCGGCGACATGGGCCAGATACCGCATGATCTCCGGCTGCGCGGCGTACTTCTCGCTCCAGTCCCACTCCTGCTGGAGCTCCTCGTCGAAGGAGTACGAGTAGTCCACGGACTCCACGTCGCAGCGGGCGCCCGGGTAGCGGTTCCAGTACCAGACGCCGCCCACGTCGTCCCCACGTTCGACGCCCCGCACGCGGTAGCCGAGACCGCGCAGCCTGTGCACGGCGTACAGGCCGGTGACGCCCGCGCCGACGACGACGACGTCGACGTCGCTGCCGGCGGGCTCGGTGATGCTGTCGTTCACGTGTCTGCTCTCCTCATCCGGTGATCGTGTTCTCCGCGAACCGTCGCAGAGCGCCCTTGTCGACCTTGCCCGCCGCGTTGTGGGGGAGCGCCGGGAGGGAACGGAAGGCACGCGGGGCCTTGAAGTTGGCCAGCCGCTCGCGGGTGTACGCGGTCAGTTCCGCCGCGTCGATCCGGGCCCCGGCCGCCGGTACGCAGTAGGCGACGCCGACCTCTCCGAGCCGCGCGTCGGGCGCGCCCACGACCGCCGCGTCCAGGACGGCGGGGTGACCGCGCAGGACCTGCTCCACCTCGGCCGGGTACACGTTGAACCCGCCCACCACGAACATGTCCTTGAGCCGGTCGGTGATCCGCAGGAAGCCGCGCTCGTCGAGGACGCCGACGTCCCCGGTGTGCAGCCAGCCGTCCGCGTCGACGGCCTGGGCGGTGGCCTCGGGATCGTCGAGATAGCCGTGCATCACGTGGTAGCCGCGGGTGAGGATCTCGCCCGGCTCCCCGGGCGGCGCGTCGACGCGCAGCTCCGTGCCCTTCAGGGCGGTCCCGGACGTACGGGCCAGGGTCTCGGACGACTCGTGCGGCGGGCAGATGGCCACCACCCCCGTCGACTCGGTCAGTCCGTACGCGGTGTTGACGCTCCGCGCGCCGAGGTGCGTCCTGATCTGCTCGATCAGCGCGGTGGGAATGTTCGCCGCGCCCGTGACCGCCATCCGCATCGACGTCAGGTCGTACGCCTCGCGCCCGGGGTGGTGGATCAGCGAGGTGAAGACGGTCGGCGCACCGGTCAGGACGGAGATCCGCTCGTCCTGCATCCTCTCCAGGACGGTCTCCGCGTCGAAGACCCGCTCGGGGACGATCGTGGCCCCGTGCAGCAGACAGGCGAGGACCCCGGCCTTGTAGCCGAAGGTGTGGAAGAACGGGTTGGCCAGGAGGTGGCGGTCGCCGCGCCGGAGGGTGACCGTACGGGCCCAGGCGTCGTAGACGCCCAGGTTCTGCGCGTGGGTGGCGGGGACGCCCTTGGGGCGACCGGTGGTGCCGGAGGTGAAGAGGATGTCGGCGGTGTCGGAGGGACGGACGGCGGCGGTACGGGAGCTCCGCTCCTCCCCGGTCACCGCGTCCCCGCCCGCGAGAAACCGCGACCAGTCACCGGAGTGCAGCGTCACCGTCGAGTCGAGCAGCGGGAGGCTCTCCCCCGACGCGGCGAGCAGCGCCCGGTAGTCCGTGCCCAGGAAGTCGTGCTCGGTGAACAGGAGCCGGGTACGGGAGCGGCGCAGGATGTCGGCGGCCTCGGACGCCTTGTAGCGGGTGTTCACCGGGACCAGCACCCCGCCCGCCGCCACCGCGCCGAGAGCGGCCGCCACCCACCGGGCGCTGTTGGGCGCCCACACGGCGACCGCGTCACCCGGGCGCACCCCCCGCGCCATCACCGCGCGCGCCACCCGGTCCACCCGGTCCCGCAGCCCGGCGAACGTCCACCGCTCCCCGCCGAAGACGAGGGCCTCCTCGTCCCCGTACCGCTCCGCGGCCCAGTCCGCGAGCCGAGCGACCGTATGCGCGCCCCTCATGATCCGTCACGTCCTCCCTGCGGCCCCCGCCCCTCGGCCGGGGCGCGGGCGGCGACCCCGGCGGACCGGAGCCTGCCAGGGAGGGGCCCGCGGCGCAGCGGGCGGTTCCCGCTCACCGGGAAGGTGCCCACGGGTTCCGCCCGACGACGGTCGGGGGCGATGACGCCCGGGCGATCAGCCGGGCTTCGTCACCGCGTTGGCTCCGGGGTGCGGCCCCGTGCGCGACGAGCAACGACCGGTACGGGCAGGCTCGGTCGAGTGGCCGGCGTGCGACCCGCCGTCACTCCGAGGACACCGTGGACACTGATGTGGGGCGCCCGCACCCGTCGGACGCTCAGCTGCGGACCGTACGATCCGGTGGTGACCACGATGCCGCCCGCGACGCCGACCCGCCCCGGCTCCCCGGGCCCCCACGTGCCCGCGAGCCCCGAGGAGGCGCTCGCGCTCGCCGGTGCCGCCCTCGGGGGCGGGCCGTTGCCCTCGTGGCGTGCCTGGCCGGCCGACGTGCTGGTGCCGCCGGTGCGGGTCGCGCTGCTGCGGGCGGAACTCGTACGGGATCCCTCCGCGTTGCTCCGCGAGGACCGCGGGGAGCCGCTCTACCAGGCCGTCCGGGGCACGGATGCCGGCGCTGCCGCGCACCCGGCGGCGCTCGTCGAAGCGTTGACCGGCACCGGCGACGCGGTCCTTGAGGGCGAGGCGCTGCGGCTGGCCCGGGACGGCCTGCGCGCGGGGGTCCTCGGGTCCGCCTTCGTGCGTGAGGTGCTGACCGGGCTCCTCGATTCGGCCGCCGACACCGTGGTGACCGGCGCGCTCGCCGAACTCGCCGAGCCCTGGGCCGCGGTGGAACCACTGCCTTCCGCCCGGCTGACCGGGCTCCTCGGGCGCGCCACCGGCGACGCCGCGCTCACCACGGCCGCCGCCCACGGGCACGGCGAACTGCTGCGGGCCGCGGCCGCGGACCCGGACCAGCCGCCACGGGTACGGCGGCGCGCCCTCGCCCTGTACGGCGGGACCGCGCCGCGCGACGACGTGCCCGGAATCCTCGCGCTCGCCCGGCGGGACCCGCTGCTGCTCGGCGGGCCGGCGGTGGACTGCCTGCGCGCGATGCACCGGCGCGGTCACTTCGTCACCGACGCGGACGTCCCGGCCGTGCTGGCGCTCGCCCTCGCCGACCACACGGTCCCGGCCGGCACCGTGGCGACGGTCCTCTTCACCGGTCGGCGCGAGGTACTGCGTCTGCTTGTCGACACAACGCCCGACGACCCCGGCTGGCCCCGCAGGCTCGACCTGCTCGTCGCCCTGGACGGCCAGGGCGTCGGGGGTCTGCCGGTGGCCGCGGAGATCGCCCGCGCCCTGTCGTACGCGTCCGCGCCGGGCCCGTTCCTGCGCGCCCTGCGCGCCCTGTCCGCCCCGGAGACGGAGGACGCCGTCCTCGCCGCCCTCCCACACGCACCCGCCGACGCGCTCGGCGCGCTGGAGGCGATCGGCGGCGACCGCACGGTCCGCGTCCTGGCGGAAGCCCTGGGCCTCGACGCCGTGGCACCCACCGAGCCGATCCCCTTGCGAGCAGGGAAACCAGTCGGCCCCGCCGAGCGCGCGGCCTCGCGAGCCGGGGAGCCTGTCGCCCCTCTATCCGAGGAACCCGTCGCACCAGCGGTGACGCACCCCCAACCCGCCCCCGCTCCCGCCGTGCCCCCGCCGGCCCGCGTCGAGGGTGCCCTGCGGGGCCTGCAGCACCGGGCCCTGGAGCTGGTCTGGCTGCTTGCCCGTGATCCAGAGACACGGCGGCGGCTGCTCGTCAGCGTCGATGCCGGTGCGTTGCCCGCCCGGGTGGTCGCCGACCTCGGTGGTCCGGACGAGCGTGAACTGGCCCTGCTCACCGCCCGATTGGACCCGGCGCAGCCCGTCGCCGCCCTGTGCCGCCTCGCCGCGTTCGGGAGTCCTGGCACCCTGTCCGTCCTCGCCGACCTGCTCCTGCGGATCTCCCATGACCTCGCGGCGGCCTGGGAACCCGGCGGCGCGGGGACCGTGCCCGACGCGGAACCGGCCGTGCCGCAGGAGGCCCTGGACGCGCTGACCGGCCTCGGGCGGCGGCTGCACGCGCGCGGCCGTATCCGGCCGGTCTGCCTCCTGGACGCCCCCGACGCCGAGGCCGCAGGGCAGGCCCTCGCCGCGGACCTGGCCCTCGACCTGCTGGACCGTCCCGACCTCACCGCGGGCGAACAGCGGGTCCTGCTCCGCATGGTGCTCGACCTGCCGCACGCCCCGCACCGGCGGATCCGCTCCCGGCTGCACCGGTTCCTGCGCCACCCCGACCGTCACGTACGCAAGCACGTCGTCGCCCTGCTCGCCCGGGACACCACGGGCGACGGTGTCGAAGCCGTGTCCGCGACGCTGATCGCGCTGACCGGTCCGGACCGGGACCCCCAGACCGTACGCCAGACCCTGGCCGCCCTCGGTGACGCCGGGGCCCGATGGGCGTCGGACACGATCGCCCGCTGCCTCGGCCACCCCGTCATGAACGTCCGCAAGACGGCGGCCCGCGCCCTCGCCACCGCCGGTACGGCCCGGGCCGTACCGCATCTGCTCCACCGCCTCGGGCGCGACGACAACCCGGGCCTGCGCGCCCTGCTCCTCGACGCCCTCAGGGCCCTGCTCGGCGACACCCTGTACGCCACGATCACCGACACGGCGGCCCGCGAGACCGACCACGAGATCCGCGCCCGGCTCCTGGCCGCCCTCTCCGAAGGGCCCGGCCCGGACCAGGACGAGGCGGACCTCCGCCGCCTGACAGAACACGGCTGGGACCCGGACACCGCCCTCCGTCTCCTCGCCCGGCACGCGGATGCCGCCGCAGGCCCGAGCGCGGACGGGTGGGTCGTACGGCTGCGTGCCCTGCGGGCGTACCTCGCCGACTGGCTCGCACTCGCCGTCGGCTCGCCGCCCGCGCGCCGGGCGGTCCTGGCGGTGCTGGTCACCGGGATCTGCCCCGGCCCGTGGGAGCCGCACGAGCGCGCGGCGTTCACGCGGCACGTCACGGTGCTCCTCGACGGCCTGACCGAGGCCGAGGCGGAGCACAGGGACGCACTGATCGAGGTCCTGGAAACGGTCGTACCGCACCTGCGTCCACCCGTCGCCACCCAGGTCACCGCCGCCGTGCGCGCACTGCCGCCCCGACGGCCCGGCCGCCGCTCCACCCTGCCCCTCCTCCGGCTCGCCGGCGCGGTCGTCGTCCGCGCCGACCTCGACCGCGAACTGGCGGCCACCGCCCTGGCCCCCGACCCGGAGGCCGCCCGCGTACGGCTGCTCCGGGAGACGTTCGGCGTCGATGCGCCACAGGGCCGCCCACCGTGGTACGTCGAACTCGCCTCAGCGGTACGGGAGAGGGAAACGCTCGACGCCTACCGCAAGCGGCCCGCCGCAGCGGACTCGCGTGAGCTGCTCGCCGCGCTGACCGAGGTCCAGGCCGACGCGCCCCCGGACGTACGAGCCGCGCTCGTCGACTGGATGACGGACCTTCAGCCCCTTGGCGCCCCGCCATGGACCCTGGCGGAGACCGCACGGACCGCCGCCTCAGGGCCCGCGCCGCGCCGCGTCCACGTCACCGACCTGGACCAGCCCCGCTCCGGGGCGCAGCGGGAGCGGTTGCTCGCCATGCTGGGCTCCGACGTCCCGGATCGGCGGACCACGGCGGCGCGGACGCTTCTGGCCTGGCCGGAGCCGGACACGCGCGCCGCCGTGCTCGACGCGTACCTGCGCGGCCGGGTGGACGTCCCCGACGGGCTCCGGAGCACGCTGGGACTCGCGCTGTCGGAAGCCGGCCCGGAAGCCCTGCTCGGCGACGGGAGGCACGCCGACCGCGTCGCCCGGATCGCGGCGGGCCTCGACGCCCGGCGGCTCGAGCCGCTGACACCCGTCCTCCTGCGCCTGTGGGAGCACGGACCGGAGACCGTACGGGCCGACGCCTCCGCCGCCCTGCGGCGCGTACCCGCCGACGCCCTGGCCCTCCACCTGGAGAGCCGTATCGCCACCGGTGCGACGGGCCTGCTCGACCTGCTCGCCGACCGTCCGCTGCTGCGCACCCCGGCGCTCACCCGGCTCGACGAGCGCCACCCCGGGGCCGGGCTCGTCCTCGTCGACGGACCACTGCGCGGCCCGGAAGAGGCCGACCGGCAGACGGCCGCGCTCCACGCCCTCCGCGAGCGCGCCCCGCTCCCGGACCCGCGCACCTCGGTCACCCCCGCGCCGACGGCCGCCGCGCTGACGGCCCTGCTGCGGTCGGCCGAGCCCCGGCGCATCCGCCGCGCGCTGTCCCATCTGACCGAGCACCCCGCCGGCACCGAAGGGACGGACCTCGAAGCAGCCCTGCGCGAGCTGCTGTCGCATCGCGACACCGGCGTACGGCTCCACGCGCACCGCACATCGCGCGCGCTGCTCGACCGGGACACTCACCTCCGGCTGACCGAGATCCTGCTCGGCGACGCGCGGCCCGACGTGGTGCGCGGCGCGATCCGGGTGCTGTCCCGGGCGCGCTGGCGACCGGCGGTCCCCGCGCTCGTCGCACTCCTCGACCACGGGCACCCCACGGTGCGACGATCGGCGGAGGAGGCCCTGCTGCACGCCGGCCCGGCGTCGGTCCCCTCGCTGCGCCGCGCAGCCTCCCACGCCCGTCCGGACCGCCGCCCCGCGTACGAAGCGCTGCTCGCCAGAGTCCGACAACAGGAACAGGATCAGGAACGGGAACAGGAACGGCCTTAGAGGTCATCTCATTTGGTCGGTCGATAGGCTGCGGGCTGTGGTGGGGATCGTTGAACGGCTGGTGCCGGACGAGTTGTGGGAACTGTTCCAACGGGTGGTGCCGGAGGCTCCTTCGCGCCCCCAGGGCGGTGGCCAGCGTCGGCACAACGACCGGGAAGTGCTGGCCGCGATCGTGTTCGTGGCCACGTCGGGCTGCACGTGGTAGCAGCTGCCATCCGCGTCGTTCGGGCCATCGGGAGCGACGGCCCACCGGCGTTTCGCCGAGTGGACGAAGGCCAGGGTGTGGGCCAAGCTCTACCGTCTGGTCCTCGACGAGCTCGGGGCCCGAGGCGAGCTGGACTGGTCCCGCTGTGCGATCGACTCGGTGAACATGCGGACGATGAAAAGGGGGACCTGACAGGTCCGACCCCTGAGGACCGGGGCAAGTACGGCTCGAAGATTCACTTGATCACCGAGCGGACGGGCCCATCTCTGTCGGGATCTCGGCGGCGAACCTGCACGACAGCCAGGCTCTGATCCCGCTGGTGAAGGGCATTCTCCCGCGGCTGGGCCGTCATCGCTGGACCATCGAACGCACCATGGCCTGGCTCGCCGGCTGCCGCCGACGCTACGAACGCAAGGTCGTCGATTTGGCTGGATGGCCTCTGAACTGTGCGGATGCGTCGCGTAGGTGTCCGTAATGCGCGCTGGCACCGGGGGTTCACCCGTCCTTGTCGGCCTCAGCGCTGGCCGAGTCGGGTGGGGCGTCGAGCGCCATGCCCGGGGAGATGGGGGACCTACTGCCACCCCATGGGAGTCCCGCGCTCAGTCGAAGCCCGTGGTGAGCCTGGATGGTTTCCGGCGGGTGGACTGATGTGCTGAAAAATTTCGATCTCGGTACAACCATGCGGGGGCTTGCTTAGTCCCTTCTTACTGAACGTCGAGCTGCACCTTGGGCAAGGAAGCCTGGAGGGGATAGGCCGCCGTCGCCTGGCCTGGGGAGCGTCTGGGGCGGCGGCCGGCTGTGCGGCTGTGCGGCATGCCCGGCGAACCGCGCCGTGCCGGCCAGGTGACCACCTGGCCGACTTCGTCATGCGCACGTTCGGCGATCCACGTATTTGAGGGGAAACTTTTCGTGCGTCGAGCAAGAAGTCTCTGGGGGCTGAGGGATCGGGGGTGGCGCCCGCTTCGACAGGCAACAGGCGGCGTGCTGACTCTTGGCCTGCTGTCCGGACTGGTGTCGGCAGCGCCGGCGGCGGCTGCGGAGCCTGAGGTGAGCGAGCGGGGTCAGGTCCTGGCCACCTGGAAGAGCGGCGGGCCCGCGACGAAGGCAGCCGCCGGGGCGGCCATGACGGGCTCGGACTCCGACATCCGCGCGTTCCTGGAGAAGGGCCGGGCGATCGCGGAGAACCTCGATGACCGCGAGGCCGCACTCCAGGTCGTCGCCGACGCCGGGCCGGCCGTCCGCAAGGCAGCCGAAGCAGCCCTCGCGGGTACGCCCGAGCAGCTGGACGCGTTCCTGAAGGAGGGGTGGAAGGCGCCCCTGGCCCAGGACCAGCGGGTCCAGGCAGCCGCCATCGGCGAGACCGGCGGCCGAGCCCTGCATGCCGCCGCGGAAGCCGCACTGAACTCGGACATCGAGGCGGTGCGGGAGTTCCTGAGCGAGGGGCAGTACAAGAAGCGGGACTCCGACGCCCGCGTACGAGTGGCCCAGCTCGAGACCGCGGGCGGGCCGAAGGTACGAGCCGGTGCGAGCGCGGCTCTCAACGGCTCTATCCAGGATGTCCGCGACTTCCTGAGCTTCGGTCAGTACGTGGCCCGGGCGCAGGACCAGGAGTACGCCTCGGTTACGGAGCTCGCCCAGCAGGCCAACGGGGCCGCTGATGCGGCGGAGCGGGAGAGCAAGGCCGCGAAGGAGGCCGCGGACAAGGCGATCACGCTCGCCCGCCTGGCCAAGGAGGAGACCCAGCGGGCCGCTCAGGAAGCCTCGGCTGCCAAGAGCGATGCCGATCGGGCGGCCGAAGCAGCTCGGCGGGCGGCGGAGTCCACTCGCAAGGCCGCACAGGCCGCGCAGGCCGCCATCTCGGCTTCGCGTTCCGCGAACGCGGCGGCCCAGGTGGCCGCTGCCGCGGCCAACGCCGCGGCGAACGCGGCTGCGGGTGCCGCTCGTGCTGCCACCAACGCCTTGAACAGCGCCGCCAACGGCAAGCGCGACGAAGCGCTGTCCGCGCAGGCTCTGAAGGCGGCGGAGGCGGCGGAGTCCGCGGCGAACGCAGCGGACCGGGCGGCGATCGCCGGTGACGCCTCGGCTGTTGCTGCTCGCGCTGCCGCTTCCTCGGCTGCCAACGCCGACGCCACCGCTGTTGCAGCGGATGAGGCCAGTGGCTACGCGGAGGAAGCAGGCGCCTCGTCGGACGAGGCGCGCGCTGCTGCCGCGGCCGCCCGTCGGCATGCCGCCGAGGCCACCCGTGCCGCGAACGCGGCGGCTGGCCATGCGGCCGACGCCGCCCGTCAGGCCCGTGTGGCCCGGGACTTCGCGCGCTCTGCGGCCCAGCATGCCCGTAATGCCGCCGATGCCGCGATGAAGGCCGGTCAGTACGCGGCCGGTTCCAAGGAGGCCGCGAACGAGTCGAAGGCTCACGCCGACGCCGCCCTACTGCGCGCCAACGAGGCCGTGGCAGCGGTGGCGAAGGCCAAGGAAATCCACGACCTGGCCCGGAAGGCCGAGGCCGAGGAACTGGCTGCTCGCAAGGCGACCGGCATCAACCAGGCAAAGGACGCGAAGGCCGCTTACGACGCCACCATCGCCGAGAGCAAGAAGGCCGCAGCCGAGTCCGACAACCTGCAGGCCGACTTCGCCCGCCTGTCGCAGGATGCCGCACAGCCGGCCGCGGACGACGCCGTGATCGCGGCGACCGGGCGGAAGCTGGCGCTGGCGGCGCTTGAGACCCAGGGCACCTGGAGCAAGGCCGCCGCCGAAGGGGCACTGGCCTCCGCGGACAACGCCGTGGTGGTCGAGTACGCCCGGAATGGATGGCGCTCCGCCTTCCAGCAGGACGAGCGGGACCAGGTGCGTTCCCTGGCGCAGAACTCCGAGCACGAGGCCGTGATCACCGGTGCCGAAGCGGCCCTGGCCGGTGACGCAGCACAGATCCACGCCTTCCTGGAAGTCGGCCAGTACTCGGCCGCTGCCTCCGACCTGCGCGTCGAGGTCGCGCGGATCGGCGAGGCCGGCGGCCCGGCCGTCAAGAGCGCCGCTGAGAAGGCGATCAACGACATCGGCTACCAGCCTCTGCTCGACTTCCTCACCACCATCCAGTACTCCGCCCGCCACAGCGACAACCAGGTCACCGTGGCCTACCTGGCCGAGAACGGCGGGCCGGAGGTCAAGGCGTATGCGGAGATCGCGCTGGAGAGCCCCGCGCCCTCCCGGCAGGCCTTCATCGAGCGGGGCCAGTTCAAAGCCGCTCAGCGCGACCAGGCCAACGCCTCGCACGTCGCCCAGATCCAGCACGTCATCGCCGGATCCGCGCAGGTCGCGGCCCTTGCCCAGCAGCGCGCCGCAGAGGCCCTCAAGACCGCTGCCCTGGCGTTGAACGCGTCGAACGAGGCTGAGGTCTACGCCGAGCAGGCACAGACCTACGCCGCGAACGCCGCAGGGTACGCCCAGCAGGCTGACGCCTCCGCCACGCAGGCCGAGGCCTCCGCACAGAAGGCCGCAGGCCACGCTGCCACCGCGCGCAACGCACAACGCCAGGCGCAGATCAGCGCGAGCAACGCCAACGCATCGGCTCTCTGGGCCGAGGCGAGCGCCGGCCTGGCCCGGGAGTACGCCGCGACCGCCGTCGCTGCGGCCGAAGCCGCACGCCAGTCCGCCATCAACGCCGGCAAGAACTCAACCCAAGCAGCCGCCATCTACCAGCAGCACCTCGACACCTACCTCGCTGAACAGGCGCGGGCTGCCGAGCAGGCATGGTGGGAAAAGGCCTACGGCAAGTACACCCAGCTCCGGGACGCCTTCGGGGAAGCCGTCGATGTCGGCCTGGAAATGGGACAGGCCGCCGTGCTGTGGTGGATGACGGCGACCCCTGATCAGAAGGCGAAGTTCTACCTCGAATTCGGGCACCTCGCTCTCGACATCATCGGTCTCATTCCCGGATACGGCGAGATCGCCGATGGCATCAACTGCGCCGCTTACGGGATCGAAGGCTATGCCACCGACGACAACAGCAAATACATTGACGCCGGACTGTCCTGCGCCTCGATGATTCCGGTCGCCGGATACGCCGCCGCCGTCCCCAAGACCATCAAATGGTCCAAGAAGGCCGAGCAGCTCTTCGAGACCCTCAACAACCTGCGAAAGCGGGACATCGACCTTCCCAACTGCCTCAAGCCCAAGCACAGCTTCCCCGCCGGCACACCCGTCCTGATGGGCGACGGGACCACCCGCCCCATCGAGCAGGTCCGGGTCGGCGACATGGTCCAGGCCACCGACCCGACGACGGGCGTTTCCGGCCCACGCCGGGTCGAGACCACCATCCACACGCCCGACGACCGCGACTTCACCACCGTCACCCTGGACGCCAAGAACGGCGGCGGAACACTCACCGCCACCGGACACCACCCGTTCTGGGCCCAGAACCGCGGAGACTGGACCGCCGCCGCCGACCTGGAGGCCGGAGACACCCTCCGCACGCCCTCCGGTGCCACCGCACGGATCGCGAAGGTCTCCCACTGGAAGAAGTTCCAGCCGGCCTTCGATCTCACGGTCAACGACGTCCACAGCTACTACGTCCTCGCCAAGGCCACCCCGGTCCTGGTCCACAACTGCACTGACCTCGCCCGCGCCGAGAAGGCAGTGCCCGAAGCGCACACCATCAAGGAGCACGTCACCCCGGACCTTGCAGAGATGAAGCGCCTCGCCAAGAAGAAGTCGGACGATCAAAACGGCGCGCCTGCCCGTAATTCCCGCTGGACGGACCTTGCAACCGCCCAGAAGGCGGTAGACGATCTCGTAGCAAATCCAGAAGTGGCGGAAAGGATCCGTCAATTCGTCATCAAGGCGGGTAAAGGTGGGCCCCAGAAACTGTCACTCAAGGGGAAGTACGGATCAGGATCCCTGGGTGACAGTGTCGACCATCTCGGGAACTACTATCCGACAACCAGTAACGAGTTCATCGTCATCATCGCCCCCAAGAAGGGCTACAAGCCCGGCGGCTATTACGTCTTGACCACATACCCCCTGTAAGGAGCGGCGGAATGCACTCGCCAGTCTTGCACCGCGATTGGGTGGATGACGATTTCGGGGTGACCGCGCTCGGCTCGTCATACCACAATGACTGGAGCCGGTACGCCAGTGACCCGATTGACCACGCCCTCAGTTACCTGGGGCCGACAGGTGACCCTGCCTTTCCGATCCTGCTGATCGAGGACCTGCAGCGACTTGTCTCCTCGCCGCTCTCCGGTGAGGAACTGGGTCGGCTGTGGGGAGCGCTGGGGGATCCGCTCGGCGCCTCACCCACGTTCGACGGGGCTGAGCGGGCCTGGCTCCACCGCCTTCTGGAAGCCGTGACCCGACTCGCCGTCGCGCGCGGCGCCAGGGAAGCGCAGTGGGCGGAACTCCCAGGGTGCTCACCTGAGCCGACGGGCACGGTGGCGGCTGAGCATCAGCGGCTGGTTCCGGAGGTGCTCGGCGTGACCGGGCTCCTGGACCGGGCCCGCGCTGATGACAGCGGGCTGGCTTTGGCTACCCGATTGGCCGTCGAGCGGTGCGTCACTCTGGTCTGCCCTGAGCTGGGGTTCCGCTTCCTGCTTCACGCTCTGGGCCGCTTCGGCTGCAACCTGAACCTGCCCGATTACACCCGGCTGAAGAATCTCAGCTCGGCTTTCGGACACGGGCCCTTCGTCGTCAGTGCACACCGCTATCTCCTGGGGTGACATCGGCCCTGTGAGGCCCTGGGCGGGTTTGACGATCCGTCCAGGGCCCCGCGTTTCACGGTCGGGCTGTTCGTGGTTATGCTCCTCGGCGGCCCCCCAGGCGATCTTCCCGAACCGCGATGAAGCGGCAGGGTCCCTCTTGCGTTGCCGGCATGCCCGGCAACGCTTCAACGGCATTCCCGGATCGTCTCCGGGGTGCGCTTTTAGAAAGCGAACTCATGGCTTTGCGTACACGCTGGTGGCTGCCCGCCGCCACCGCGACCGCTGCTGTCCTGCTGGGGACCGCAACTCCTCTCGCCTTCGCCGAAGGCGAGCCGACGGCCAACGCCGGCGCCCCGTTCGTCTACGAGGACGGCTCCTACCCCAACAGCGACCAGGTCTTCGCCGAGACCGGTGCAAGGCTGATCCGCGGTGACGGCGGCATCACCTACACCTCCTGCTCCGGCCCGTACCAGATCAAGATCTGGGCCCGCGGCATCAAGCTGGACGAGGAGCGCATGTGCTTCGCCGCCCCGCGCGGCACCGGCTTCCTGACGGTGAACATCCCCGGCGCCTACCGGATCCAGACCTACGAGCGGTCGGTGAAGGCCAGCATCTCCGTCAAGGACGAGCAGAAGACCCTCGACTTCCCCGCCAACACCGGCAAGGGCTTCGGCGAAGCCGGCGCCGAGCAGGCCGAGGCAGTCCTGCTCGAAATGCGCGTCACCGGCACCACTGCCACCACGCCGCCCGGCGCGTCCGCCGACATCTCCGGGCTCGCCTTCAACGGCAAGCTGACCATCGGGGACGCCAAGCGCACCTGCTCCGCCGCGCTGGTCGACCCGCAGTGGGTCATCTCGGCCAAGAGCTGCTTCGCCGACAACCCCGCCGAGAGCAACACCGTCACGGCTGGGGCGCCCAAGGACAAGACCACCGTTGTGCTCGGCAAGCCGCACCTCTTCCTGGCGGGTGGTCACACCAGCGACATCGCGCAGCTGGTACCGCACCCTGACCGGGACCTGGTCATGGCCCGCCTCGCGACGCCGACGACCAGCATCAGTCCGGTCCCTCTCGTCTCCGGCGGGCCCGCTGCGGGTCAGCAGCTGACGGTCGTCGGCTTCGGGCGTACCAAGACCGAGTGGGTTCCCTCCTCCCGCCATGACGCGACGTTCACCGCCGGGACAGTCGAGGCGACCGGCTTCGACCTCACGGCCGCCACGCCGGCCGATGCGACCGTGTGCGCGGGCGACGGCGGCGGTCCGGCGCTTCGCCACACCGGAGTCAACACGTACTCCCTCGTCGGCGTCGTCGGCCGGTCCTGGCAGGGCGGCTGCCTGGGCAGCGGCGAAACCCGCACCGGAGCGTTCGCGAGCCGGGTCGACGACCTCGGCGAGTGGATGGTGCAGGCCCGCGCGCTCGCTCCCGGCTGGAAGACCGAGACCCTCGTGCAGGCCGGCACCAGCCTCTACCAGGGCATCCGTCTGGCCGACGGCTCCTGGACCGGGTTCACCGACGTCCAGACCAAGGCGACGAGCATCGGCGGCGTCCGCACGGCCGCCGCGGCCGGCATCAACGCCGACACCCACGTCGTGGCCCTCGGCGGCGACGGGAAGATCTACCACACCATCCGCAAGGCCGACGGCACCTGGGGGAACTTCGGTGACGTCAACGCCGTAGCCGGCGTCCTCAGCAACGTCACCCAGGTCTCGGCCGTCTCCATCGGCAACGGCCTCCACGTCGTGGCCGTCGCCAACGGCAAGGTCTTCCACACCCTGCGCAACGCCACCGGGCAGTGGACCTCCTTCGGTGACGTCGCCGGCGCCGTCGGCCCGATCGGCACCGTGACCACCGCCGCGACCGCCAGCGTCGGCGGCGAGCTGCAGCTCATAGCGGTCAGCGGAGGCAAGGCCTTCCACACCATCCGCAACACCGCCGGGCAGTGGAGCAGCTGGGGCAACGTCGCCAGCGCCGCAGGCGTAACCGGCCCCATCACCTCGGTGAGCATGGCCGGCACCGGCGGCGACGCGCAGATCGTCATCGCCACCGACAACGGCACCCGCCAGTACCACACCGTCCGCAACGCGGACCGGACCTGGGCCCCCTTCGGTGACCTGAAGGGCTACCTCGGCACGGTCACCGTCAAGTCGCTCGGCGCCGCGCACGTCGACGGCGAGCTGCAGCTCACCGCCACCACCAGCGACAACAAGCTCATCCACATCATCCGCCACGCCGACCGCACCTGGACCCCGACCACCACGGTCACCCTCCAGGGCGTGACCGGAACCCTCGGCACCACCGCCATCACCGGCACCCTCTAGCCCGCCCTCCCTCCGCCGTGCACCAGCCCAGCGGAGGGAACAGAACACCATCGAGCCCGGAGCACCACGCTCCGGGCTCGACCCGTTCACCAATCAACGGGGGACTGTAAAACGTCCCCGACCCGGAGTTGGACGTGGACAGGGCGAAGGAGCGGGTAGCGCAGGCTCAGGCACTTCACGACGACATTGGGGCGACGGTGGGCGCGGTCGTCGTTGAGAGTCCTGAGGCGGGGCCGACGCCGCGATGAGTGCCGCCGAGTGCCTCAATGCGTGGCAGCTGGACGAACTGGCCTGGTGGCTCGAACTGGGGCGGCCTCACCATCAGCGCAAGAACATCGTTGAGCTCTGGGACCACGCGAAGGAGAAGGTGCAGAGCTTCGCCGCCGCGTGCCGTGAAGCGCTGCATCCGGATGATGGCCGCCGACGGAGCCTCGGGCCGGTTAAGCGGCTGAGCCTGCGCCGGTACGTTCGTCGGCACGGCGACCCGTACGGATGGCCCGGCTGGGGCTGATACGGGGTCTCCATCTCGGCGATGGCCAACGGATGGCCTGTCCAGGAGGACCATCCCTTCTGCAGCCCTCACGAGTAAGCGTCTCGAGAACGTAAATGCGTCGACAGCGCCCTCGGCACCCGGCACAGTGGGCACCCGTGACGAGCAGTGAACTGTGGACCCGCGCGACCGCCGACCGCTACGACGCCGAGGAAGCCGAAGCGTCCTCGGCTGCCGTTCTCGGACCGACCCTCGCCTTCCTCGCCGAGCTCGCCGGAGACGGCCGGGCGCTGGAGTTCGCCATCGGAACCGGACGCGTGGGCGTCCCGCTCCGGGAACGCGGCGTGCCGGTCGTGGGCATCGAACTGTCCGAGCACATGGCGGCGGTGCTGCGGCGCAAGGTCGACGAGGCCACCCTCCCGGTAGTCATCGGGGACATGGCCACCACGGTCGTTCCCGGCGGGTTCACCCTGGTCTACCTCGTCTACAACACCATCACGAACCTGCTCACGCAGGACGAGCAGGTCGAGTGCTTCCGCAACGCCGCACGGCATCTGGAGCCCGGCGGCCGGTTCGTCATCGAGCTGGGCGTGCCGCCGCTGCGGCTCCTGCCGCCCGGTCAGGTCGCGGTGCCGTTCGACGTCTCTGAGCGGCATCTCGGCTTCGACACCTTCGACCTGGTCGAGCAGATGCTCGTCTCGCACCACTTCACCCGCGACGGCGGCGACGGCCACTACCGTCGCGAGAACTCCCGGCACCGGTACGCCTGGCCGGCGGAGCTCGACCTGATGGCGCGGATCGCCGGGCTCGAGCTGGAACGTCGCGTCGCGGACTGGGACGCGTCTCCGTTCACCCAGGACTCCGCGAAGCACGTCTCCGTGTGGCGCAAGCCGGCCTGAGCCGCCCGTCGGTGCGGACCGCGTACGGATCTTGAGACCGCGAGCAGCCCATGGCAGGCTCATGCCGCATGATCGATGAATTCGCGAAGGGCAACCTGCACGGGAGACTGCGGCGGGACCGCGAGGCGCTGCTCTGGAAACTCGACGGCTTGTCCGAATACGACGCCCGCCGACCGTTGACAGCGACCGGGACCAACCTCCTCGGCCTGGTCAAGCACGTGGCCAGTGTCGAGGCCAGGTACTTCGGCGAGGTCTTCGACCGCCCTTCCCCGGAACCGCTGCCCCGGTGGCAGGACTCCAACGGCAGCGATCTGTGGGCGACCGAGGACGAGACCCGCGATCAGATCATCGGGTTCTACCGGCGCACGTGGGAACACTCGGACGCGACGATCAACGAGCTTCCCCTCGACGCCCCCGGCCACGTGCCGTGGTGGCCGGAGCCTCATGCCGACACGAACCTGTTCGCCATCATGGTCCATGTCCTCGGCGAGTCCATCCGGCATGCCGGGCACGCCGACATCCTGCGCGAGGGCCTCGACGGCCGGACCGGGCTGCGCGCCGAACACGAGCAGCGGATCGACGAGGAAGCCCGTGCGGCCCACTGGGCGAAGATCGAGCAGGCCGCCAGGTCGGCCGCACCGGTCAAGGCGTAGAGGTCGTCTCATCGACCGGGCTCGGCCCGGGCACCAAGACTCAACGGTTTCGATAGAACCACCGAGCTCTGCGAATGGACAGGTACCGTTTGATGTACGCACCAGGGTTGACCGAAGCCTGCATCGATGATGCGAGCAATGTTCTGGTCGCGCCTTCGACCATGCACGACAATGAATCGGTCAGAGAATTCTTCGGGTCCACCATCACCCCGGAGTACCTCGCCTCCGGTTCGCCCGACCTCGCCCGGAAGACCGTCTACCTGTGTGGAGACATATCCGGGATCAGCGCCCGCCACCTGCGGGCGGCTGCCCGGGTTTTCGTCGTCCGGGAGCTGTCGCACGGATACGGCGAGGGCGTCGAGCGTGAGGACGTCGACGAACCCTGGACCGTCATCGACGTCGGCCGAGTTCCCCTCCGTGTGCACGGCGTCGGCGTGTACTACCGCCGCTTCTTCGGACTCGACGCGGATCACTTCGAACGCATCCGTACGGAGCACGCGTTCCAGTCCCTGACGGAGTCCACCAAGCCCGGAACGGCTCATCGCAGCGGAATCTATCTGACGCCCGTCACGCGGAACGGTGACGACCTGCATTTCCGCCTGCTCCGGTGCTCCACGAATCTCTCCGGGCCGACGGAGGGCTTTCGCCCGACCGACACGCACATCGTCGACGCTCTGAACCGCGAGGCAGCCGCCGTCTTCCGGGATCAGGCGCCGCTGAATCACGTGCTCGCGCAGATCTACCACAACACCCTTGCCACGTCCGAGCGCAAGCAGTCCAAGGCCAAGATCTCGGCCCATGCCGACAAGACCAAGGACATGCCCGTCAACGGCATCATGGCCTTCTGCACCTTCTATGACGGGCTCGACAAGCTGCAGCCGCTGGCCGGGGACGCCTTCGACCACGGGGTGAAGGGCGTCAGCGGGCTGACCAGACTCCGCTTTCGCCTCAAGGATCCGAGGGTTCCGACCGAAGGGCATGCCGGGATCGCGCTTCCCCCGCAGTTCACCGTGACTCTTTATCCCGGCTCCGTCTTCTTCATGCCGTTGTCCACCAACCGCCTGTATACGCACGAGATCCGGCCCTCGGCGTTGGACGCCGAGCTGCTTCCGACCCGCCTGGGATACGTGGTGCGCTGTTCGAGCGCCGAAGCCGTTCACAAGGACGGCCACACGTTCCTCGAAGCGGGCGGAGAACTGGTGAAGCTCGGGCCGCCCACACCGGCCGGAATGGACGAGCTGCGCAGGCTGTACGCCGAGGAGAACAGGACCTCGTCCTTCATCGATTACGGCGACGAATTCCTCTTCAGTATGAATACGGGAGACTACCTTGCCCCCCGAGTCTAGAACCTCGGACGAGATCCTCTCGTACGCTCTGCCGGCCGAGGAGAATCTCTTCGCGGAGCTGTCCGCGTCGGTTCGCTGGGAAGACGTGGGAAAAGGCCGGCGAGGCGCCGTGCTCACCAGGATCGACGAGGCGGGCGGTGTGCCTCTCGTACGAACGACCACCCGGTACCACAGTCCGGCGCAGCGTTTCCGGGACGTGCACGAACGGCTGGCGCGACGGATTCAGGAACATGCGGCGCTCCCGGTCGGCTTCGACAACGCTCTCATCGAGAGCTACACGAACGCCTACACCACCATGGGCAGCCATTCCGACCAAGCGCTCGATCTGGCCGACGAGTCGTTCATCGCCGTCTTCTCCTGCTATGAGCATCCCGAAGCGAGTCCGCCGAGGAAGCTGATCTTCGAAGAGAAGGGGGCCGGCGGCGAGACGTTCGAGATCCCGCTCACCCACCACACTGTCGTCGCCTTTTCCGTCGACTCGAATCGGCGACTCAGACACAAAATCGTTCTGGACACGCCCGACCGGGCGGCGGAAAACCAATGGCTGGGCGTGACCTTTCGTACGTCGAAGACCCACGTCCGGTTTCGGGACGGACAGGCGTACCTCCCGCAGGGCGCGCGCCTCATGCCGGCCGACGATGAGCAGAGCCGTGAGTTCTACCGGCTGCGGCGCCGCGAGAACAACGAAACGGACTTCACCTACCCCCTCCTGACGTACACCATCAGCGAGAGCGATCTGCTGCCGCCCGTCTGACCTCGGGCGCTTCTCGCCATCCTCGACGGCGGCGGCCGGGTGTCGTGGCGTGGACCAATGGCTCCGTCCGGTCACCCGGCCCGCCGGGACGCCGGGCCAATGGCCCAGCGTTTCGTCCGGCAGTTGAGCCGCTGTGCCCCCTTCGGTCTATCCTTGTAGCCATCACACACCTTCGGCGCCGCGCAGCGCCGTCCGGCGACGAGGCCGGACCGGCCCGCGGTGCTTTCGTCGTGTCCGAGCCCCCACCACCCCCGGGGAGCCTCGTCCGCGATGAGGAACAGATCAAGGGGGGCGGATTGGCCGCCGTGCGGAAGTACTTCATGGCTCCGGATCCGGGGCTCGTCCGGCTCAGGATCTCGCTGCGCGCCGTCCTCGGCATCGCGCTCGCCGTCGCCGTCGCCGAGCTGCTCGGTCTGTCCCTCGTCGCGTCCATCACCGCCGGTCTCGCCGCGCTGCTCGCGCTCTTCACGGTCACCGACCCCACGGTGCGCCGCCAGGCCGTCACCACCGCCCTGCTGCCGACCGTGGGCTTTCCCGTACTCGCCCTGGCGACCCTCCTCCACGACGCGCCGCTCCTGCGCGACGCGACCTGGCTGCTCATCGCCTTCGCCGGTGTGTACGCCCGCCGCTGGGGGCCGCGCGGCCACGCCCTCGGCATCTTCGCCTTCATGCAGTTCTTCGTGACCCAGTTCCTGCACGCCCTGCCCGCCCAGCTCCCCGAGCTGTACGCGGCCACCGGCATCGCGCTGGCCGCGGCCGCGGCCGTGCGCTTCGTGCTGTGGCCGATCGAGCGCCGGGTCCCGCCGCCGGCCGTGCCCGCCGCCCTCCCCGGGACGGGGTTCGCCCGGGCCACCACCCGGCAGGCCGTCCAGGTCGCCGTCGCCTCGGGCGTGGCCCTCGTCGTGGGTCAGTTCCTCTCGGGGGAGCGCTGGTACTGGGCCGTCGGCACGGTGTGGTGGATCTTCGTGAACACCGCGTCGCGCGGCGAGACGCTCGTACGGGGCTTCCGCCGCGTCCTCGGCACCGCCACCGGCATCGCCGCCGGATTCCTCGTCGCCATCCCGCTGGGCGGTGCGCCGGTCCTCACCGCGCTGCTTGTCGCCGTCTGCGTGTTCGGGATCTTCTACACCGCCGCCGTGTCCTACAGCTGGATGATCCTGGCGGTCACCGTGATGGCCAGCCTGCTCTACGGCCTCCTCGGCGTGCTCGACGGTGCGCTGCTCCTCCTGCGCGTGGCCGAGACGGGCGTCGGGGCCGTGTGCGCCGTGCTCGCCGTGACACTGGTCCTCCCGGTCCGGACCCACACGACGAACGACGCGTGGATCCAGCGGGCGCTGCTCTGCGTCCGGTCGGCCACCTCGGCGGCCGTACGCCGTCTCGCCGGCGAGGAGGCCGACCCGGCGCCGCACGCCGCCGAGCTCGAGGCGCTCCTCGGGCGTGTGCGGCTCTCGCTGGCTCCGCTTGTGCACCCCTTGAACCCCCTCAAGGCCAGGAAGGAGCGAGCACGCAGGGTCCTGGTGCTGCTCGACCAGGCGGCCGCGGAGGTACGGGGACTCGTCGCCGTCGCAGCCGACGCGGACGCCAGCCATGACGCGCGCCTCGCCGCGGCCTGCTGGCGAGTCGAGGCCGCCGTGGAGGCGCTCACCTCTCGCGAGGGGCCTGCGGTCGACCTGGACGCCCACATCAAGCCCGAGGGGGGCGATGCCCACGTGGTCGCGCCCGCTCACCTCAAGCCCGAGGCCGATACGCACGTCAGGCCCGAGGCCGATACCCACGTCGGCGCGCCCGCCCTCGTCCACGCGAGGGGACTCGCTCGCGTCCTCACGGAGCTGGACGCTCCGCTGAGGACTCCGCCAGGCGCCTGGGTGGTCCGTTCCTGAGAGGGGACGGTCCGGCGCCGGCCATCCCCACGGCCTCGCACACGAACAGACCCTCATCGGCCTCACCACGCCGCCACTCCCCACCCCCTTTGGTCTAGACCGGCTGCTACCGTCGGCCCGACGGCAGGCCGGTCGACCCGCGACCGGCCCCGCGGACAGGGGAGGCGTCGTGGGCGGCACAGGGACGGTTCAGGGGCGGCGCGCGGCACGGGCCTACGTCGGCTCGTTCACCTCGGCCGGCGGGCGCGGTGTCCTGGCAGCCGAGGTGGACGAGGAGACGGGCGCCCTGGCCGTCACCGGCGGCAGCGACGCCGTCCCCGACCCCTCGTTCCTCGCCCTCGCGGGGCCCGTGCTCCACGCCGTCTCCGAGACCGAGCCGGGAGCCGTGGCCGCCTTCGACGTCACCGGCCCCGCGCCCCGGCTCCTCGGCGCGCCCGTCCCCGTCGACGGCTCCGGCCCCACCCACCTCGCCGTCGCCGCCGGCCACCTCCTCACCGCCAACTACACCTCCGGCAGCGTCACCGCCCTGCCCCTCGGCCAGGACGGCACCGCCCGCCCCGCCACGACCGTCCTGCGGCACGAGGGCAGGGGACCCGTCGCCGCCCGTCAGGCCGGCCCGCACGCCCACCAGGTGCTCCCCGACCCCAGCGGCCGCTGGATCGTCAGCGTGGACCTCGGCACCGACTCCGTACAGATCTGCGCCCTCGACCAGGCGACCGGGACGCTCACCCTCCACCGCGAGACCGCGCTGCGTCCCGGCACCGGTCCCCGCCACCTCGCCTTCCACCCGGCCGGCACGCACGCGTACGTCCTGAACGAGCTGGAACCCACCCTCACCGTCTGCCGCTGGGACGCGGCGGCGGGCGTGCTCGAACCGCTCGGCGAGACCCCCGTCGTCCCCGAGGGCACCGCCGGCCCCAGCTACCCCTCCGAGGTCGTCGCCGCCCCCGACGGACGGTTCCTCTGGGCCGCCGTACGCGGCGACGACACCCTCGCCGTGCTCGCCCTCGACCCCGACGGCGCCGGGGCGGCGCTCGTCACCACCGTGCCCTGCGGCGGTGCCTGGCCGCGCGACCTGACCCTCGGCCCGTCCGGACGGCATCTGTACGCGGCCAACGAGCGCTCCGGCGACGTCACCTGGTTCACCCTCGACCCGGAGACGGGGATCCCCGCGCCCGCGGGCGCGATCGAGGCCCCCGCGGCCTCCTGCGTCGTCTTCGGCTGAGACCGGTCCTCGGCAGCGCAAACGGGGGTACGCCGAAGGGCCCGCACCGGACATCCGGTGCGGGCCCTTCCGCGTACGGGCGGGTTCGCGCGGCCTCAGAGCGAGGGCGCACTCTGCTGCTGGATGCCCAGCGTCGCCGTGTACTGCGAGAGCACCAGCTTGCCGATCGCCGGGTAGGCCCCCAGCGGCTCGGCCGCGGCGCACCCGGCCTCCTTCGAGGCCTCGTCGAGCAGACCCTCGGCGAGCTCGGGGCCGATCAGGTACGGGGCGAGGGCCAGCTGCTCCGAGCCGGAGCCGCGCAGCTGCTCGGCGATGGCGGCGATCGAACCCTCCTGGTCGAGCGCGGCGGCCATCACCGGGACGGCGAGGCGCGCGGCGAGCAGCATGCCGGTGATCCCCGCTGCCTGCACGGCCTCCTCGCCGCCGACCGTGGCCAGGATGATGCCGTCGGCGGCCGTCGCGACGGTGAACAGCCGGGCGCGGTCGGCACGGGCCAGGCCCGCCTCGGAGAGACGCACGTGCAGCGCCTCGGCGAGCAGCGGGTGCGGACCGAGGACCTCGGTCAGCTCGGCGGTGTTCCCCGCGTCCATCACGGCCTGGCGCACCTGGCGCGTCTGGGCGCTGTCCGGACCGGCGAGCAGCGGCACGACGACCGCGGCGGGGCCCGTGGGGGCGCTGACCTCGCGGCCGGCGGCCACGGCGAACTCGTACCGCTCGGTGCGCAGCGAGGCGGCGGCCACGAGCACCGCGGTGAGCGAGGGGTACTCGTTGTCGTCACCCTCGACGAAGCCGATGAGGGCCTCGAGGCCGGGCAGCTCGGAGCGGGCGATGCTCACGACCTCTTCGGCGAGCGAGCGTATGGCGGCGGACGGCACGCCGGGCACAGCGAGAACCAGTGCGGGAGCGCCCTCGGGCGCCGCCGCGGGTTCGGGGCGACGGTGCCGCCCGGACTGACGGGGTCGAGGCATTCGTACAGGCAGGCCGGAAGCAGGCCCAGTGGGGGAGCTCATGGCGCCGCATGCTACTGGTTTCACCCGGCTCGGCGTCGGCTGAGGTGCGGTCACGCGCCTTCTGCCCCCCTATGTCCCCCCTGTGTTCCCCCCCTGGCGCCGATCCCGGGCCGATCTTGCTCCGTGTACCGCCTCCCACCTGGGCGGATGCACCCGCTACGGAGTCACCCCGCCGAACACACGGAGCAGCGCGGGATCCTCCGGCAGCCGCAGCGTGCCGGTGGCGAGCGCCGCCGCGAGCGCGACCGCCCCGGCCGACGGATCCCCCGCGGGGTCCACGGCCCTGGCGTGCGGAAGCGCCTCCTCCAGCGCGGCCCGCAGTGGTACGAGCAGGGGGTCGCCGATCTTGAACAGGCCGCCTGTCAGCGCGACCCGCGCCCCGGGACCGGCGGGGCACACCGCCTCGGCGGCCTCGGCGATGTGCCCGGCCGCCCGTACCAGGACGTCCGTCGCCACCGGATCCTCCACGGCGCACCGCCCCACCTCCGGGGCGAAGGAGGCAAGCACCGCGGGCCGGTCCGTGCGCGGGTAGAGCGTGCCGGGGAGCCCGGCCGCCGGGCCGAACAGCTTCTCGGCGCGGACCAGGAGCGCGGCGGAGCCGCCGCGCCTCCCGTCGTACGCGCGCATCGCCGCCTCCAAGCCGGCCCGGCCGATCCAGGCGCCGCTGCCGCAGTCACCGAGGAGGTGTCCCCAGCCGTCGGCCCGCCGCCAGGACGTCAGATCCGTGCCGAGCGCGATCATGCCCGTGCCGCCCGCGACGACCGCGCCCGGCCGCTGCCCGAGCGCACCGGCGTACGCGGTGACCGCGTCGGCCGCGAGCGCGAGCCGCCGCACCCCCCACGCCTCGGCGAAAGCCCCCGGCAGCTCGGCCCGCAGCTCGTCCCCGAGCGTCGCCATCCCGGCGGCGCCCACGGCCACGGCGACGACCGGCCGCGCACCGTGGGCTTCCGTGAGGGCGCGAACGGCCGGCAGGACCTGGTCGAGGAAGTGCCGGGCGGAGATCCCGCCGGGCCCGGTCCGTACCGGCGTACGCGAGACGTGGGTGCCGAGGACGACGCCGCTCGCCGCGTCGGCCAGGGCGATCCGAAGCCCCGAACCACCGGAGTCGACACCGACGACCAGCCCGCCGGAGGTACCGGAGGGGCCGGAGGGCTTGTTCACGGAATCCACGGTGCACCGTCCTCGCAGGGGGTGGGGCGGGGGAGTGGGCGGAGTCTAGGCGGTGACCGGGGAGTGCGGCAGGGAGAGCGCCGGGGAGGGCGGCCGGGAGAGCCGGGGCCGGGTGTCACTGTGGGCCGGTAGAGTGACGGACCGTGACAGCGCGACCGTTGAAGGAACTGGTGGAGCCCGGCTGGGCGGAGGCCCTGAGCCCCGTGGCGGACCGTGTGGCGGAGATGGGCGACTTCCTGCGCGCCGAGATCGCCGCGGGGAGGACGTATCTGCCGGCCGGACAGCATGTGCTGCGGGCTTTTCAGCAACCCTTCGACGAGGTCCGGGTCCTGATCGTGGGTCAGGACCCCTACCCGACGCCGGGGATGGCGATCGGGCTGAGCTTCGCGGTGGCGCCGGAGGTCCGCTCGCTGCCCGGAAGCCTGGAGAACATCTTCCGGGAGCTGCACACCGACCTCGGCATGCCGAGGCCCTCGAACGGCGATCTGACCCCCTGGACCCGGCAGGGCGTCCTGCTGCTCAACAGGGCGCTGACCACCGCCCCGCGCAAGCCGGCCGCCCACCGGGGGAAGGGCTGGGAAGAGGTCACCGAGCAGGCCATCCGCGCCCTGGCCGCCAGGGGCAAGCCGCTGGTGTCGATCCTGTGGGGCCGCGACGCCCGCAACGCCCGTCCGCTCCTCGGCGATCTGCCGGCGGTCGAGTCCGCGCACCCGTCCCCGATGTCCGCGGATCGCGGCTTCTTCGGCTCCCGGCCCTTCAGCCGCGCCAACCAACTGCTCCTGGAGCAGGGGGCCCAGCCCGTGGACTGGCGCCTGCCCTGAGACCTGTCCGGGAAGTCCCGGACAGGCCCCAAGGCCCATGGCAGCCGGGCGGCCGTGCTCAGATCACCGCCGCCCGGACGCACAGCACGTCCGGCAGGTGTTCGGCGAGGAGCCGCCAGCTGTCGCCGTCGTCCTCGCTCGCGTACACCTCGCCGTTGCGGTTGCCGAAGTACACGCCCGCCGGGTCGGCGTCGTCCGTGCACAGCGCGTCCCGGAGCACCGTGCCGTAGTGGTCGCCCTCGGGAAGCCCCCGGTCCAGCGGCTCCCACGTGGCCCCGGCGTCGGTCGTGCGGTAGACCCGGCACCGGCGGCCGGCCGGGACCCTGTCCGAGTCCGCGGTGATGGGGAAGACATAGGCGGTGTCCGGGCGGTGCGGATGCGCGGCGACCGCGAAGCCGAAGTCGGAGGGCAGTCCGGAACCGATGTCGTTCCAGCTGGTGCCCGCGTCGTCGCTGCGGAAAACACCCCAGTGGTTCTGGAGGTAGAGCCGGTCCAGGTCGTCCGCGTCCTGGGCGATCTTGTGGACGCACTGCCCGAACTCCGGGTTCGGGTCCGGCAGGAACACCGCCGACACGCCCTTGTTGGAGGGCTCCCAGGCGGCCCCGCCGTCGCGCGAGCGGAACACCCCGGCGGTGGACACCGCGACCGTCAGGGCGTCCGGGTCGCGACGGTCGGTCACCACGGTGTGCACGGCCTCGCCGCCCCCGCCGGGCACCCACTGGGAACGGGTCGGGTGCTCCCACAGCGGGCGGACGAGCTCGAAGGACTCACCGCCGTCCGCCGACCTGAAGAGCGCCGCCGGCTCCGTCCCGGCGTACACGACGCCGGGGGAGTGGTCCGGCGCCGGGTGCAGCTGCCAGACGCGCTCCAGAGAGGCCCCGGTGTCCTCGGGGAACTTCACCGCCGGCCGGGCCGGTTCGGTCCAGGTCCTGCCGAGGTCGTCGGAGTGGAAGACCGAAGGACCCCAGTGGGCGCTGTCCCCGCCCACGAGCAGGCGGGGGGTCGGGCCCCGCTTGTCGACGGCGACGGAGTAGACCGCCTGCGCGGGGAAGGCCGGATCGTCGAACTCCCACCGGCCGTCGTGCCTTCGGCCGATGAAGAGCCCCTTGCGGGTGCCTACGGTGAGGAGTACGTCGGGCATGGCTGTGACCTCCAGGACGCCGTTGTCGCGGATACGGGCCAGTCTGCACCCGGCCACTGACAACGGCCCCCGGACACTCCCGCGCCCCGGCCCAGGCGTACCGGTCAGATCGCCCAGGCGTACGGGTCCGGGGCCGCGTGCGTCCGGGCCCCGAGGTCGCGGGCGGCGCGACGGGCCCAGGAGGCGTCGCGCAGCAGCTCCCGGCCGAGGAGGACCGCGTCGGCCTCGCCGTTGGCGATGATCTTCTCGGCCTGCGCGCTCTCGGTGATCAGGCCGACGGCGGCCACCGGCAGCCCGGTCTCCGCCTTGACGCGGGCCGCGAAGGGCACCTGGTAGCCGGGGCCCACCGGGATCTCGGCCGGTCCGCCGTTGCCTCCGCTGGAGACGTCGAGGAGGTCGACGCCGTGCTCGCGCAGGAGAGCGGCGAACCGTACGGTGTCGTCGGCCGTCCAGCCCTGCTCCTCGAGCCAGTCGGTGGCCGAGATCCGGAAGAAGACGGGGAGTTCCTCGGGCCACACGGACCGGACGGCGTCGACGACCTCGAGGGCGAGGCGGGTCCGGTTCTCGAAGGAGCCGCCGTACGCGTCGGTGCGGTGGTTGCTGTGCGGGGAGAGGAACTCGCCGATGAGGTAGCCGTGGGCGCCGTGCACCTCGACGACCTGGAAGCCGGCGTCGAGCGCGCGGCGGGCCGCGTCGGCGAACTGTCCGGTGATCTCCTGGATCCGTTCCACGGTCAGCTCGGTCGGCACCGGGTAGCCCTCGGCGAACTCGACGGGGCTCGGCGCGACGGGCTGCCAGCCGGGGCCGCCGTCGGGGACGGGTCCGCGGCCCTCCCACGGGCGCTTGGTCGAGGCCTTGCGGCCGGCGTGCCCGATCTGGATGCCGGGCACCGTGCCGTGCTCCTTGAGGAAGTCGGCGATCCGGCGCAGCCCCTCGGTCTGGGTGTCGTTCCAGAGGCCGAGGTCCGCCGGGCTGATCCGTCCCTCGGGGGAGACGGCCGTCGCCTCGACGAGGATCAGTCCGGTGCCGCCGGTGGCCCGGGAGGCGTAGTGGGCGAAGTGCCAGTCCGTGGCGACGCCCGCGTTCGGGCCGGTCATCTCCGCCGAGTACTGGCACATGGGCGCCATCCAGACCCGGTTGGGCACGGTGAGGGACCGCAGGGTGTAGGGCTCGAACAGGGCGACGCTCATGACGGACTCCGTTTCGGGGGGGCCTCGAAGGACGCTAGTACGATAGCTCTCGTAGTACGGCGTCTGTCAAACTACGAGGGTTCTCGTACAATGAGCGGTACCCCGGATGAAGTGGAGCCGCCGCCGTGACGACCCTCACCACCCCCCGCGCCCTCGAACACCCCACACGTGAGGAGATCCGTCTGGAGGCGGTGCTGCACGCGCTCTCCGACCCGGTGCGTCTGAGCATCGTGCGGGACATGGCGCGCGAGGGCACCGAGCTGAGCTGCTCGTACTTCGTCCTCCCGGTGACCAAGTCCACGACGACCCACCACTTCCGGGTGCTGCGCGAGAGCGGCGTCATCCAGCAGACCTACCGCGGTACGGCGAAGCTCAACGCCCTGCGCGGGGACGACCTCGACGCCCTCTTCCCCGGGCTGCTCGACACCGTCCTGGCGGCGGCGGCCGCCCAGGCCGCCCGCGAGGACGGTGCGGCCCAGGGGTAGGGGGAGACCCGCGCGCGCCCGCCTACATCGACCGCATCCGGTTGATCTCCGAGGTCTGCTGGGCGATCACGTCGTTCGCCATCTCCTCCACGAGGACGTTGTTGCCCTCGCTCAGCACCTCGGCGGCCATCGTCACCGCCCCCTCGTGATGCGTGATCATCAGTTTCAGGAACAGCCTGTCGAAGGCCTGGCCCCTCGCGTTCCTCAGCTCCTCCAGCTGGGCCTCGGTCGCCATGCCCGGCATCGAGTGATGGTCGTGGCCGGTCTGTTCGCGCGGACCACCGTTGGTTTTCAGCCAACCTTCCATCGCGCTGATCTCCGGCTGCTGGGCCGCCGCGATCCGCTCGGCCACCTTCTTGACCGGTGAGGAGCCCGCCCGCTGCGGGGCCAGTGCCGTCATGGTGAGGGCCTGCCGGTGGTGCGCGATCATCATCTGCGCGTAGCGGAAGTCGGCGCTGTTCGGGCTCTCGTCCGGGAGCATCCGCGCGGCCTCCTCGGGGGAAATCCGCCGGGCCGGCTCGCCGGGCTTCCCCGGCGCCACCACCGTGGTCCCGGTCGAGGCCGCGGCCTTCGGAGCGCTCTTCTCCGGGCCCGACTCGCAGGCGGACAGGGCGAGTACGACGACGGCGGACAGGGCCGCGCCGATGACGGCACGCTGACGGCTGATCAACAACGCGACCTCCAGGTGATTTTTGCGTGGACCGTGTCCGTTCCTAGCACTTTTCTCGGGGCTGCCGATCAAAAACCTTCATTACGTCTGTGTTGCCATCTGTTGAGATGTGCACGGCAAGGAAGATACTGCCGGGGTCCAACACCCGTTCAACGCTGAACGGATACCAGGGAGGACGGAGTGACTTCGTTGCGTACCCCGCATACCTCGTCCATCACGCGTGACCCGCGTGCACGGCGCAGACGCCTGGGCGTGGCATCCGCCGCGGCCGGACTGCTCGCCACACTGCTCGCGTCGGGCCCCGCGGCCGCCACGCCCGACCCCGGAGACGCCCCCGTCCAGGGCAAGGTCTCCTCGGAGCAGGTGGCGGAAGCGCGTTCCGCCATCCAGAGCGGTGAGATACCCGGCGTGGACGAGATCGTCCACAGCTCGAACATCGAGCACCTCGCCAACATCCCGAAGGACGCCCTCAAGGGCACCAACTCGGACCTGGCGTTCCAGGGCAAGTACGCCTTCGCCGGCAACTACGACGGCTTCCGGATCTTCGACATCAGCGACCCGAAGGCCCCGAAGACCGTCGCCCAGGTCCTCTGCCCGGGCTCCCAGAACGACATCTCCGTCTCCGGGAACCTCGTGTTCCTCTCGACGGACTCCTCCCGGAGCGACAACTCCTGCGCCAGCACCTCGCAGCCCGCCTCGGTCAAGGAATCCTGGGAGGGCATGAAGATCTTCGACATCAGCGACATCGCCAACCCGAAGTACGTCGCCGCCGTCGAGACCGCCTGTGGTTCGCACACCCACACGCTGGTGCCCAAGCGCAAGGACGTGTACGTCTACGTCTCGTCGTACTCGCCCAACGCCGCGTTCCCGGACTGCCAGCCCCCGCACGACGGCATCTCGGTCATCAAGGTGCCCCGCGAGGCACCCGAGCAGGCCGCGATCGTCAGCTTCCCCGTCCTCTTCCCGGGCGAGGGCCCGGACGGCGGCGGCAACCCGGGCGGTCCCACCAACCCGGGCGTCTCCAAGACCACCGGCTGCCACGACATCACCGTGCTGCCGGAGAAGGACCTCGCGGCCGGCGCCTGCATGGGTGACGGCATCCTCTTCGACATCGAGGACCCCGAGCACCCCCGGGTGATCGACCAGGTCCAGGACAACGTCAACTTCGCGTTCTGGCACTCCGCGACCTTCAACCAGAAGGCGAACAAGGTCGTCTTCACCGACGAGCTCGGCGGCGGCGGCGCGGCCACCTGCAACGCCGTCATCGGCCCGAACCGCGGTGCCGACGGCATCTACGACATCGTCGGCAAGGGCAAGAAGCGCGACCTCGTCTTCCGCAGCTACTTCAAGATCCCGCGCCACCAGGCCGACACCGAGAACTGCGTCGCCCACAACGGCTCGCTGATCCCGGTCAAGGGCAAGGACCTCATGGTCCAGGCCTGGTACCAGGGCGGTGTCTCCGTCTGGGACTTCACCGACTCGGCCAAGCCGAAGGAGATCGCCTTCTTCGAGCGCGGCCCGCTGTCCGCCACCACCATCTCCAGCGGCGGCTCGTGGTCCGCGTACTACTACAACGGCTACATCTACTCGAACGACATGGCCAAGGGCTTCGACGTGCTGAAGCTCTCGGACCGCCGTACCGACCCCGCGAAGCGGATCCGGATGGGCGAGCTCAACGTCCAGACGCAGCCGGACTACTTCGACTTCGACGACTGACCGGGACGGCCGGCTGACGGCCTGAGCGCCGGAGTGCCGTCGGGCGGACCCCCGTCCGGCGGCACACCGGCCTCCCAGTCGAGGCCGTACCGGTGGAACAGCTCCGCCCGCAGCCGTGCGAGCGGCATCCTGGCGCCAGGAAGCAGCACCGCCACCACCGCGCCCATCAGCAGGGCGCGCAGCAGCGGATAGTCCGTGTCCACGTCCTCGGAGCCGTACCGGGTGACCGTGTCCCGCAGCAGGAACGCCAGGCGCTGCTGCTCCTCGCACTGCACGAACCCCTCGGCCTGCAGGATGCCCGCCATGTGCGTCCGCATCAGCGTGGGCCGCTCGGCGGCGAGCCCCAGGATCGCGTCGATCGCCCGGGCCAGCCGCTCGCGGCCGTCCTCGGTGCGCGGCTCCCGCTCCAGCGCCTCCTCCAGGGTGAGGTGCATCAGACGGTGCACCGCCGCCTGCAGGAGCTGCCGCTTGCCCGGGAAGTAGTACGAGATGAGCCCGCGCGCCGTACCGGCCCGCTCCGCGATGTCGCCGAGCGTCGTCGCCTCGTAGCCGTGTGCGTCGACCAGCTCCACCGTGGCCCGCAGAATGCGCTCCCGCGACCGCCGCCGCAGCTCTTCATTGACCGATGGGCTACGCGGGGACATGCTGGACTCCTGCGTTGACTGGCTGCCGGCCAATATACTCGGCGCATCCCGTCGGCATGCCCGTGTGGCATACCGCCGGGGATGCCGTCTGTTCTGGGCGACACGGGGGATCGTCCAGAACAGGCGGCTTCATCGTGTCCCTCCCATTCTGCTCCCGTCGAGCTCGGCCGCCCCATGATCGGCGGGAACCCGGCGTCGCTCGCTCCAGCGGTACATCAGGACCGCCGCGGCCACACAGCACCAGCCGAGCAGCCAGCCTCCGACGACGTCCGAGGGCCAGTGCACGCCCAGGTAGACCCGCGTCCAGCCCACGCCGAGCACCGAGACGAGCGCGACGCCCGCGAGAGTGCCCCAGCCGCGCCACTCGGGCCTCCAGCGCAGCGCGAGCACCCAGAGCAGCAGCCCGCAGGTGACCGTGGCGGCCATCGCGTGCCCGGACGGGAAGGCGGCGTACCGCGCCGAGTCGACCGGATCGATCCACTGCGGTCGCTCCCGTCCCACCAGCGCCTTCACCGCCTGCTGGAGTCCCAGGGCGAGCAGCGTCGTGCCGGCCACCCACAGGGCCGTCCGCCGCTCCCGCCACCACCACAGGAGGACGACGGTCGCGGCGGCCAGGGCGCGCATCGTCACCGGGTCCCAGACCCAGTCGCTGAGGACGCGGTGGAGATGGGTGAGGCCGGGACGGTCGACGGCCTCGCGGTGGAGCGCCTCGGCGACCGAGCGGTCGAGGGAGACCAGGGGCCCCCACCCCACGGTCACGAGGACGAGCAGCGGCACGGCGAGGGCGCCGGAGATGAGGAGGGAGGAGCGCATGCGTCGATCCTGCCCGACGATCAGCTCCGTACGAGCTCCCGCGTGCCCCGCGCGCCCCGCCGCGGGCGTTCCGGCCGGCGCCCGGGCCGTCACCCGCCGCTACCCCAGCGCGCTGAGCGCCGGGACGAAGGCCACGAGCACCGGGACCACGGGCACCAGGGCCGCGGCGGCGGTGAGCCGCAGCCGGCGTCCCGCCGTGAGCCGGGGCGCCGCCGTCAGCAGCCGGTTCACGCGCCGCGGCAGGTCCGCGTACGGCGCGGAGCCGGGTCCGAACACGCCCCGGTCCTCGTTCAGTTCGACGAGGGCGAGCGCGATCGTCAGGCGCCCGAACCGGCGCGAGGCCACGTCGTCGGCGGCCAGTTCCACCAGGCGGTGCATCTCCTCACGGAAGGCGGTGAAGACCGGGATGCCGGGGAATCCGGCGGCCAGCGCCGCCGAGGAGTGCAGCAGCCAGTCGTGCCGGGCGCGCGCGTGTCCCTGCTCGTGGGCGAGGACCGCGTCCAGCTGGCGCCCCTTCAGCCGCCGCAGCGCCGCCGTGGTGATCACCAGCTGGGGCGTGGGCCCCGCCAGCCACCAGGCGCTCGCCCGCTCGCCCTCCAGGACGACGAGCGGCTCGCTGCCGGGCTCTTCCCCGGGCAGCAGGGGGGAGCGGACGAGCAGGTCGCAGCGGCGCTGCCTGCGCCGGGCGCGGGCCTGGCCGATCTCCCGGCCCAGCATCGCCCCCGACCAGACGCCGCCGGCCGCGAGGGCCACCGCGAGGACCGCGGACCAGGGCCCGGTCGTCCCGAGTTCGTACGCGTCGATCACCGCGCGCGGGGCGGGCGCGAAGACCTGCCCCCGTACGGCCTGCCAGGCGGTCGACGCGCTGAACGTCATCGAGAGCGCGAAGCTGAGCAGCACGGCGGCGACCACGCACTGCCACACCCAGAGGGCCACCACGGGTTCTCGCTCCACCCAGTCGGCCCGTGACAGCAGCCGGGGGGCCGCGAGGGCGGTCAGGACGCCGAGCAGGAACAGCGCGAGGGAGACCCACATGGGCGTCAGCCTATGAGCGCGGTACGGGTCGGGGGTATGGCCGCGCGGATCAAGTGACGTACGCCACGGTTTCGTTGCCCGCGCCCACGCCCCTGCGCCCCGGCTTCATAAGCCCACGAGCATGGCCAGCATGGCGAGCGCCATCGAGAGCCGGCAGACGAGCGTCAGCTCCGGCCGGGTCGCCCAGCCCCGCACCGGACCGCCCGCCGTGGCCGCCGCCACCGGCACGAGTCTCGCGCCCGCGTGCAGCACGTACCCCATGTAGTAGAGGAGCAGCCCGCCGGTGAGGACGGGTATGCCGCCCGCCGTGCCCACCGCGTGCCCCGCGTGCGCCCCCGCCGCGGGCGCCGCCATCGCCACGGCCATGTAGACCATGGCGAGCGAGCCCACCAGGTGGTGGAGATGGTGACCGCCGCGCCGGACCGTGAGCAGGCCGTGCAGGGCCGCGCCGCCGAACACCGCCGCGTACACCGCCCAGCTCCACCCGGGCGGCGTGAGCACCGCCGCGGGCAGCGCCATGGACGCCATCCCGAAGCCCATCACCGCCTCACCGCCCGCCGCCCGCCGTTCCTCCCCGGCGCACGCGCGCATCCGCAGCAGGCAGTACACGCCCGTCGCCCCGCACAGCGCGACCATCAACCACCCGGACAGGGCCGGACCGTGCACGGCACACCTCCCCCTCGCCGCCGTCGACGCAGTCCCCTCCCGACAAGATTTCCCGCCGTCGGCCGTGGGCACGCGGGCGCACGGCCGCGCACGGGTGTACGAAGGGGAGTGAACGGAGCGCGCGTTAGGCTCGGGACGGTCGCGTACGGCGATCGTCAGCGCCCGAGGGGAGCCCCGTTCACATGGACACCGTCACGTCGCAGGAGACCGGCCGGATCAGCTACCGGGAGGCGGTCCTGGACGACGTCCCGGCACTCGTCCCGCTCGTCCAGTCGGCCTACCGGGGCGACGCGAGCCGGCGCGGCTGGACCACCGAGGCCCACCTCCTCCAGGGGCAGCGCACCGACCCCGAAGGCGTGGCCGCCGTGATCACCACGCCCGGCAGCCGTCTCCTGATCGTCGAGAGCGACGGTGAGATCGTCGCCTGCTGCCAGCTGGAGGACCGCGGCGAGGCGGCGTACTTCGGCATGTTCGCGGTCCGCCCCGAACTGCAGGGCGCGGGTCTCGGCAAGCAGATCCTCGCGGAGGCCGAGCGCCGGGCGCGGGAGCTCTGGGACGCGCGCGAGATGCACATGACGGTGATCTCCGTACGGGAGGAGCTCATCGCCTGGTACGAGCGCCGCGGCTACCGGCGCACGGGCCGGATGTCCCCGTTCCCGTACGAGGACGAGCGCTTCGGCGTGCCCCAGCGTGACGACCTGGAGTTCGAGCTCCTGGTGAAGCCGCTGATCTGACCCAGATACCGGAAAGGTGGCTTCAAACCCTCTCGGCAGGAAAAACTTCCGTCGAGAGGGGGGTCACACAGGATAATTTCTCTTGCTCCCCTTGTGGTGGAGAAGCCTCGATGGATACGGTGTCTTGACGCGAGGTTCTCCTGTGAAGGAAGAGGAATGACGGAAATTCTTGTGCAGGACGTGACCGGTGGGGGGATATCCCTCGACACCCGGGTGATAGACCACCCCGCCTGGCCCGAGCTCAAGGATGCCGTGGAGGAGATCCGCGCCTGGCAGAGCGCGGACGGCTCCATCGACTTCGAGGCCGAGGGCGCTCCCGCCCGCTCCCTCGTCGAGCTGACCCTCGACCGCGTCACCGCCGCGGTCGAGCAGCTCTCCCCGCTCGTCCCGCACGACGGCGCCTACCACCGCGCCCTCGTCTCGGACCTGCGCAAGTGGGCCGAGAGCGGCTTCACGGTCCCGGACTTCCTGGACTCGCTGCTCGCCTTCCAGCCGGCCGCCGACCGCGTGGACGGGCTCCAGCACCTCGTGCTGTTCCCGATGTACACGCAGAACGGCAACCCGGACCGCAACTTCGAGGCCGTCGTCCTCCGCATGGTGTGGCCGGAGTGGCTCTCCGAGCTCGAGCGCACCCGCTACGACAACCCGCTCTTCTGCGGCATCACCTTCGAGGACTTCACCGCCGGGTACGACACCCACTCGGCCGTCCTCTTCCCGGAGACCATCGCGGTCCGCGAGGCCCCCGAGCGCTTCAGCTGGGGCGGCATCTTCTGCGACCGCGAGGCCGCGCGCTTCCGCAAGGTCACCGAGGCCGCCGTCGACACCCTGGGCATCCAGCTGCCCGCCGACATCGCCGCGATGATCGACGACCAGGAGCGCTGCGAGAAGGCGTTCGTGCTCTGGGACATGGTCCACGACCGCACCCACAGCCACGGCGACCTGCCCTTCGACCCCTTCATGATCAAGCAGCGCCAGCCCTTCTGGATGTACGGACTCGAAGAGCTGCGCTGCGACCTCACCGCCTTCAAGGAGGCCGTGAAGCTGGAGGCCGAGGGCAACGCGCACGGCCGCGACGTGCAGTACGCGGTCCTCTTCGACCGGATGTTCCGCTTCCCGCTCTCCGGTGACCGCAACCGCAACTACGACGGTCTCGGCGGCCAGCTCCTCTTCGCCTACCTCCACAAGCACGACGTGGTGCGCTGGACGGACAACACCCTCAAGATCGACTGGGAGCGGGCGCCCCAGGTCACGAACCAGCTCTGCGCCGAGATCGAGACGCTCTACCGCGACGGCATCGACCGCCCGAAGATCGTCCACTGGTTCAAGGCGTACGAGCTCGTCTCCACCTACCTCGCCCCGCACCCGGGATCGAAGTGGGCCAAGGGCCCCGACGCCCTCGACCTGTCGCTCCCGCCGCGCAAGCTCGTCGACGACGTGCTTCCGGACGAGTTTCCCCTCAGCATGTTCTTCGAGGCCCTCGCCAAGAAGCTGAAGGGCGTGATCGCCGACTGCAAGGGGATCACCGCCGCCGACGTCTCGCGGACCGAGCGGGCCGCCGCGTGAGTGCTCGTACGGAGAACACGGAGGAGGCGTCGCCCATGAAGGCCAACGTCAACGGCGGGTCGCTCGAAGGCGCCGTCATCGCCGTCGCCGGCGCGGCAGGCCCCGCGGGGCGCGCCGCCCTGCTGCGCCTCGCCGAGGCGGGCGCGACGGTGGTCGGTTCCGACGCCGACCCGACGCGTCTCGCGGAGGCAGTCGACGCCGCCCGTTACGCGCACGGCGGTGCCACCGTCGTCGGCGACACGGTCGATCTCCTCGACCTTGCCGCCACGCGCGACTGGGCCGCGAAGACCGAGAAGGAGTTCGGCCGGATCGACGGCCTGGTGCACCTGGTCGGCGGCTGGCGTGGCAGCGCCTCCTTCATGGAGACCGACCTCAAGGACTGGGACTTCCTGGAGAAGCTCCTGATCCGCACCGTCCAGCACACCTCGCTCGCCTTCCACGACGGGCTGCTGCGCGCCGGCGGACGCGGCCGGTACGCCCTGGTCAGCCAGGTCGGCGCGCACAAGCCGCAGGCCAACAACGCCGCATACAACGCGGGCAAGGCCGCGGCGGAGGCCTGGACCCTCGCCATGGCGGACTCGTTCCGCAAGCTGGGGGGCGACGACGGCCCGCAGGCGGCGGCTGCCATCCTGGTGATCAAGGCATTGGTGCACGACGCCATGCGCGCCGAACGCCCCAACGCGAAGTTCGCGGGCTTCACCGACGTCGAGGACCTCGCCGACGAGATCGCCGGTCTGTGGGACAGGCCCGCCCAGGAAGTGAATGGACAGCGTCTGTGGCTGACCCCCAAGCCGTGACAGCGGCCCTCGGCCCCAGGACCGACGCGCGTCGGCACCACGACCCGTCGGTCCGGGGCTTCGCCAGCGACAACTACGCCGGCGCCCACCCCGAGGTCCTCGCGGCCCTCGCCCTCGCCAACGACGGCCATCAGGTCGCCTACGGCGAGGACCAGTACACCGAGCACCTCCAGCGGATCATGCACAGCCACTTCGGGCCCCACGCCGAGGCCTTCCCGGTCTTCAACGGGACCGGGGCGAACGTCACCGCGCTCCAGGCGCTCACCGACCGCTGGGGCGCCGTGATCTGCGCCGAGTCCGCGCACATCAACGTGGACGAGGGCGGTGCCCCGGAGCGGATGGGCGGCCTCAAGCTGCTCACCGTGCCCACCCCGGACGGCAAGCTCACCCCCGAGCTGATCGACCGGCAGGCCTGGGGCTGGGAGGACGAGCACCGGGCGATGCCCCAGGTCGTCTCGATCACCCAGAACACGGAGCTGGGCACCGTCTACACGGTGGAGGAGATCCGCGCGATCGTCGAGCACGCCCACTCCAAGGGCATGAAGGTGCACCTCGACGGAGCCCGGATAGCCAACGCCGCCGCCTCGCTCGACGTGCCGATGCGGGCGTTCACCAACGCGGTGGGCGTCGACGTCCTCTCGTACGGCGGTACGAAGAACGGCATGCTCTTCGGTGAGGCCGTGGTCGTCCTCAACCCCGACGTGGTCAGCCACATGAAGCACCTGCGCAAGCTGTCCATGCAGCTCGCGTCGAAGATGCGCTTCGTGTCGGTGCAGCTGGAGGCCCTCCTCGCGAAGGACCTCTGGCTGCGCAACGCCCGCCACGCCAACGCGATGGCGCGGCGCCTCGCGGCCGGGGTGCGCGAGCTCGACGGGGTGGAGATCCTCTACCCGGTGCAGGCCAACGCGGTCTTCGCCCGTCTGCCGCACGAGGTGAGCCGAAGGCTCCAGGAGCGCTTCCGCTTCTACTTCTGGGACGAGGCGGCCGGCGACGTGCGCTGGATGTGCGCCTTCGACACCACGGAGGACGACGTGGACGCCTTCCTCCAGGCCCTGAAGGAAGAGCTGACTCGCTAGCAGTCGTTGCATGAATATACGGCCGGACGGAAACTCATTGACTCCGTCCGGCCGTTTGCCTACGCTCGCCCCGCATGGAACTCGTTCAGCGGAACTCCGACGTCACCGCCTATCTGGCCGCGAGCGAGGCGATCGACCATGAGCATCCGACGGTCCGGGGCATTGCACAGACCCTCTCCGGCGCACACGTCGACGCATACGCATACGCCGAAGCGGCCTACCGGTATGTACGGGACGCGGTACCGCACTCCGCCGATTCGGGCGACCTCCGCGTCACCTGGCGCGCCTCCGACGTCCTGGAGCGGCGGACCGGCATCTGCTACGCCAAGTCCCACGCCTACGCCGCCCTCCTGCGGGCCCGTGGCATCCCGGCCGCGCTCTGCTACCAGCGGCTCGCCGACGACGACGGCTCGAACCCCGTGGTCCACGGCCTCGTCGCCGTCCTGCTGCCCGACGGCGACGGGCGGAGCTGGGCTCGTCAGGACGTACGGGGCAACAAGCCCGGAATCGACGCCCAGTTCTCCCTGAGGGAGGAGCGGCTGGCCTGGACCGCCCGGCCGGAGTTCAATGGAGTGGATTACCCGGTGCTTTATACTGAACCGCATCCGACCGTTCTGGACGCGCTGCGCGCCGCACCCGACCGGCCGGCCCTCTGGCGGACGCTCCCCACGGAGCTCTGACCCCGTACCCCAGTGAACGGCGGACCATGACCCTCACGCTCACCGTCTCCGACGAGGTGCGCACCCTCGTACCCGGATTCACCGCACTCGTCGTCGAGGCGCACGGACTGGTCAACGGACCCAGTGACGAGGCCAGTTCGGCGCTCCTCGACGAGGCCGCCAGGCGGCTGGCCGAGCGCCTCGACGGCCGGACCCCGGACCAGGACCCGCACATCGCCGCCTGGCGCGCCGCGTACACCGCGTTCGGCGCCAAGCCCTCCCGTACGCGCAACTCCGCCGAGGCGCTGGCCCGCCGGGCGCTCGCCGACGGCGGGCTGCCCCGCATCAACCGGCTCGTCGACGCGTACAACGCGATCAGCGTCGCCCACCTCATCCCGGTCGGCGGCGAGGACCTGGGCCGGATCCGGGGCGCCATGCGTCTCGTCCGGGCGACCGGCGAGGAGCCCTTCGTCACCGTGGCCGGCGGTGCGGAGACGGTCGAGCACCCCGAGCAGGGGGAGGTCGTCTGGTGCGACGAGGAGGGCGTGACCTGCCGGCGCTGGAACTGGCGCCAGGGTCCCCGTACCCGTATCGACGACGACACCGTCGACGCGGTCTTCCTCCTGGAGTCGCTCGCCCCCATGACCCGGGACGAGCTCCGCGCGGCGGGCGCCGAGCTCGCCGAGTCGCTCGAGAAGCTCAGCCCCGGGGCCCGGATCACCGTCCGGGACCCGGAGTGACGGTTCTTCGTCGGAACCCCACGGCCGGCCGGACCCTCATGGGCGGTCGGCCCTCAGGGGCCCGCTCGCGTCCTGCCGTCAGCCGGCTTCCTTGACCTGGGCCGGCGTCGGAGCCGTGCCCCCGAGGTGCGCCGGCACCCACCAGGTGTCGCTCGCGTCCTTGGGGCGCACGGGGTAGGCGCGCTGTGCCGCTTCCAGGAGCTCCTGGACGCGCTCGCGCAGCCGCCGGGTGATGGCGCCCGCGTACTGGTCGGCGGGGGCCTCCACGGGCTCGCCGACGCGGATCGTCACCGGGATGTGGCTCCGCTTGAAGTTCCGGGGACGGCCCTTCGTCCACAGTCGCTGGGTGCCCCAGAGCGCCATCGGGATCAGCGGGACGCCCGCCTCCTGGGCGAGGCGCGCCGCACCCGTCTTGAAGCCCTTGAGGGTGAACGACTGGGAGATGGTCGCCTCGGGGAAGACGCCGATGATCTCGCCGGCCCGCAGCGACTCGAGCGCGTGCTTGTAGGCGTGCTCGCCCTGCTCGCGGTCCACCGGGATGTGCTTCATGCCGCGCATGAGGGGCCCGCCGACCTTGTGCCGGAAGACCGATTCCTTCGCCATGAAGCGCACCAGGCGCTTCTGGGGCAGCGCGGCGAGGCCCGTGAAGATGAAGTCGAGGTAGCTGATGTGGTTGCTCACCAGAACCGCCCCGCCCGTCCGCGGGATGTTCTCGGAACCCTGGGTGTCGATCTTCAGGTCGAGTGCCTTGAACAGGGTGCGCGCGGCGCCGACGACCGGTCGATAGACGAGTTCTGCCATCGGAGAGGAACCTCTTCTTCGTGTGCCTGGGGAGGGTCTCCCCGCGAAGTTACGCAGCCGTAGGTTTTCGGCTTTGGGCCGATCGTGCCCCATGTGGGCCGCCGTGACCAGCCCACGTGGCTTCGTACGGGGAGATTCTCGTCACTCGCGGTGGCCGTGGCGGGAATCGATCGCTTCCGTGCGACGCTGCACCGGGTGACAGGACGAGAGGAATCCGTGGCATGACGAGGGGAAGGGGAGAGGCGTGACCGAGGTGCTCGGAGCGGAGGCGCTCGGCGCCGGACTGGGCGAGCGGGCCACCCTCGTCCAGTTCTCCACCGCCTTCTGCCAGCCCTGCCGGGCCACCCGCCGCACCCTCGCCGAGGTCGCCGCGATGGTGCCGGGCGTGGCGCATGTGGAGATCGACGCCGAGGACCGGCTCGACCTCGTACGCGAACTCGGCATCGCGCGGACCCCCACCGTCCTGGTCCTCGACCGGGCGGGCCGCGTCGTCCGGCGGGCCGCCGGACAGCCGCGCAGGGCCGACGTCATCGCCGCCCTGGGGCGCGCGGTCTGACGCCGTGACACTTCTCCCACATCCCGGTACGCACTTGACTGCGCGCGGCGACGATCGTCACCCTGGCGGAGTGATTCCAGAACTCCTTCTCCACGGCCGGGCCCACGTGGACCTGGCCCGCAACGCGAGCGCGCGCTGTCCGGGTGCCTGAGCACCCCAGGACCTCTCTCATGCCGCCCTCGCAGAAGGACAATTCCATGACGGTTTCGCCCGAGCTCCGTACCGTTCCCACGATCGGCGCCCCCCGGCAGGGCTCTCCCGATCTGCTCCGTTCCGTCTTCCGCCGGCACGCGGCCGGCGTCGCGGTCGTCACCGCGCACGGCGAGCGCCCCGTCGGTTTCACCGCGACCTCCCTCAACTCCGTCGCCGCCGACCCCCCGCTGATCTCGTTCGGGGTGGGCACCTCCTCCTCCAGCTGGCCCGTGGTCGCCGAGGCCGAGTTCATCGGCGTGCACATACTCGGCGAGCACCAGCAGCAGCTGGCCGCCACCTTCGCGCGCAGCGGGGCGGACCGCTTCGGTGAGGGGACCCGCTGGAGCGTCGGGCCCGAGGGCGTACCCGTACTCGACGGCGTGCTGGCCTGGCTGGTCTGCCGTGTGGTGGCCCGGGTGCCCGCGGGGGACCACCGGATCGTGATCGCGCAGGCGGTCGCGGGAGACCCGGACGGGGCGGGCCGGCCGCTCCTCTACCACCACGGCCGCTTCACCGCGCTGCGCGACTGAGAGTTCCCCGGTGCGCCGCTCTCCCGGCGTTGGGCAGATCACATTCCTGAGCGCTTGCTTACTGGTAACAGAATGGGTGTACTGGCGAGTAATATCTCGGTCGTGGCCTCCGGTGCCCCGACCGGAAACCCGCCCTTCAGGCGCCTATGCTGCGAGCAACAAGGCAGCCCAGTTATGACGATGCAGTAGGAGAGCCGGCGTGAGCTTGAGGATCGTTGTCTGTGTGAAGTACGTGCCCGACGCGACCGGAGACCGCAAGTTCGCGGACGACCTGACGGTCGACCGCGACGACGTCGACGGCCTGCTGTCGGAGCTCGACGAGTACGCCGTCGAGCAGGCCCTGCAGATCGCCGAAGAGGCCGACGACGCCGAGGTCACCGTGCTCACGGTCGGCCCCGAGGACGCCAAGGACGCGCTGCGTAAGGCGCTCTCCATGGGTGCCGACAAGGCCGTCCACGTCGAGGACGACGACCTGCACGGCTCCGACGTCATGGCCACCTCGCTGGTGCTCGCCAAGGCGATCGAGAAGACCGGCTACGACCTGGTCATCGCCGGCATGGCCTCCACCGACGGCACCATGGGTGTCCTCCCGGCCATCCTCGCCGAGCGTCTCGGCGTCCCGCAGGTCACGCTGCTCTCCGAGGTCAAGGTCGAGGACGGTGTCGTCACCGGCCGCCGTGACGGCGACACCGCCTCCGAGCAGCTGGAGGCCTCCCTCCCGGCCGTCGTCTCCGTGACGGACCAGTCGGGCGAGGCGCGCTACCCGTCCTTCAAGGGCATCATGGCCGCCAAGAAGAAGCCGGTGGAGTCCCTGGACCTGGACGACCTCGACATCGACGCCGAGGAAGTGGGCCTGGAGGGTTCCTGGACCGCGGTCGACTCCGCCGCCGAGCGCCCGGCGCGCACCGCGGGCACGATCGTCAAGGACGAGGGCGAGGGCGGCAAGCAGCTGGCCGCCTTCCTTGCGGAGCAGAAGTTCATCTAGACACAGCCTCGCGAGCCAGAAGTTCATTTAGCCGCTGGGGTCCGGGGGTCGTCCCCCGGGTCGACACAGCATCTAGGGCTCGCGCGAGCCTCCCCGACCGCTGCCCCTTTCGTTCGCAGGAGATTGAAGTCCCATGGCTGAGATTCTCGTCTACGTCGACCACGTCGACGGAGCCGTCCGCAAGCCCACCCTGGAGCTGCTGACCCTCGCCCGCCGCCTCGGCGACCCGGTCGCCGTCGCCCTCGGCAACGGCGCCGCCGACACCGCCGCCGTGCTCGCCGAGCACGGCGCCGTGAAGGTCCTCACCGCCGACGCCGCCGAGTTCGCCGACTACCTGGTCGTCCCGAAGGTGGAGGCCCTGCAGGCCGCGTACGACGCCGTCTCCCCGGCCGCCGTGCTCGTCCCCTCCTCCGCCGAGGGCAAGGAGATCGCGGCGCGTCTCGCGGTCCGCATCGGCTCCGGCATCATCACTGACGCCATCGACCTGGAGGCCGGTGACGAGGGCCCGGTCGCGACGCAGTCCGCGTTCGCCGCCTCCTTCACGACCAGGTCCCGCGTCTCCAAGGGCACCCCGGTCATCACGGTCAAGCCGAACTCGGCCCCCGTCGAGGCCGCCCCGGCCGCCGGCGCCGTCGAGGCGCTCGCCGTCTCCTTCTCGGAGAAGGCGCACGGCACCAAGGTCGTCTCCCGCACCCCGCGCGAGTCCACCGGCCGCCCCGAGCTGACCGAGGCCGCGATCGTGGTCTCCGGCGGCCGCGGCGTCAACGGCGCCGAGAACTTCGCGATCATCGAGGCCCTCGCCGACTCGCTCGGCGCGGCCGTCGGTGCCTCGCGCGCCGCCGTCGACGCCGGCTGGTACCCGCACGCCAGCCAGGTCGGCCAGACCGGCAAGTCGGTCTCGCCGCAGCTGTACATCGCCTCCGGCATCTCGGGCGCGATCCAGCACCGCGCGGGCATGCAGACCTCGAAGACGATCGTCGCGATCAACAAGGACGCCGAGGCGCCGATCTTCGACCTCGTCGACTACGGCGTGGTGGGCGACCTCTTCGACGTCGTCCCGCAGCTGACCGAAGAGGTGAAGTCCCGCAAGGGCTGACCTGCGGTTCTGTACGGTCCCGGGGCCGCGTGGTGCTATGTCACCGCGCGGCCCCCGGCCGTTTCGGACAACCATTGACGTGGGTCCCGACGGACTACTAACTTCGCCATACGGATTGTTGATTCCGTGCAGCGGAAAACAGGAGGATGTGGGATGGGTCAGCAGGAGAAGGTGTCGACGAGCCTCGCCGGCGCGGTCAGCGAGGGCATCAGCGCCTCCCTCGCAGCGGTGGACGCCGAGCTCGACCGCCGCTACCCGGGGGACCCCGGAACCCGTCAGCCCGTCCACACCGTCTACGTGCCCGGCAACGTCTTCGACGCCGGAACCATCCGCTCCTGGGGCGACCAGGCCCTCGCCGCCCTCGACGAGCACGCCCCCGACGCCGCCTCCTTCGCCGCCGTCCTGGGCCTCTCCGACGACCTCGCCGAGGACGTCTACGGCCGCGTGCGGGCCAAGCTGGAGCGCGAGCCGATCGAGGACCTCCGGGTCGACTTCGAGGACGGGTACGCCGGAAAGGACGAGGATCAGGACGCCGCCCGCGCCGCCCGGCTGATCTCGGAGGCGTACGGGAACGGCACGGCCGCTCCGTACATGGGCATCCGGATGAAGTGCATGGAGTCCGCCGTACGCGACCGGGGCATCCGCACCACCGACGTCTTCCTCACCGGTCTCCTGGAGAACGGCGGCCTCCCGGAAGGGCTCGTCCTCACCCTCCCCAAGGTGACCTACCCCGAGCAGGTCACCGCCTTCGTCCGCCTCCTCGAGGCCTTCGAGAAGGCCCACGGCCTCGACGCCGGACGTCTCGGCTTCGAGATCCAGATCGAGACCAGCCAGTCCATCCTCGCCACCGACGGCACCGCAGCCGTCGCCCGCATGATCGGCGCCGCCGAGGGCCGCGCCACCGGGCTGCACTACGGCACCTTCGACTACAGTGCCTGCCTCGGTGTCTCCGCCGCCTACCAGGCCAGCGACCACCCGGCCGCCGACCACGCCAAGGCGATCATGCAGGTCGCCGCCGCCGGCACGGGCGTACGGGTCTCCGACGGCTCCACCAACGTCCTCCCGGTCGGCTCCACCCAGCACGTCCACGAGGCCTGGAAGCTCCACTACGGGCTCACCCGCCGCGCCCTGGCCCGCGCCTACTACCAGGGCTGGGACATGCACCCCGGCCACATCCCCACCCGCTACGCCGCCGTCTTCGCGTTCTACCGCGAGGGCTTCGAGGCCGCGGCCAAGCGCCTCTCCGCCTACGCCAACCACGCGGGCGGCGACGTCATGGACGAGCCCGCCACCGCCAAGGCCCTCAGCTCCTACCTGCTGCGCGGCATCGACTGCGGCGCCCTGGACACCGCCGAGGTCGCCGCGCTCACCGGCATGGACCGCACCGCACTCGACCGCTTCGCCGCCCCGCGCCGCGGCGACCTGACGGCCTCCGCGGAGTAACAGCGCGAAGGCCGGGGCCGGCTGATCGGCCGGCCCCGGTTGTCAGGCAGCAAGCCGTTGCCGGCCGGCCGGGGTGCCGCGCGGCCGCGCGGGTCACGTCCGCCTCAGTCGGCCGACGGTGCGATCTCGCCCGACCCGCGGGCGAGGAGCCTCGTGCCGAGCACGACCCGCTGCGGCGCCTCGTCGGCACCGTCGAGGCGCCGGAACAGGCGCTCCGCCGCCGACCTGCCGAGCGCGGCGGCGTCCTGGGCGATGACCGAGATCCCGAGCAGATCGGCCAGCTCGATGTCGTCGAAGCCGACCAGGGCGACCGGCCGCGGCAGGCCGGCGAGGGCCCGGACCACGGTGACCGTCACCCGGTTGTTCCCCGCGAACAGCGCCGTCACCGGCTCCGGCGCGGCCAGCATCTCCCGTACCGCCGTGCTCACCCGCTCGGGATCCGTGGAGCCGAGCGAGACCCAGGCGTCGCGGACCGGCAGGCCCGCGTCCTCCATGGCCGCGCGGTAGCCCCGCAGTCGCTCCGCCGACGTGTGGATGCGGGGCCGGTCACCGATGAACCCGATGCGGCGGTGCCCGTGGGCGATCAGATGGGCCACGCCGTCGCGGGCCCCGCCGAAGCTGTCGGAGAGGACGGCGTCGGCGTCGATGAGCCCCGCGGGACGGTCGACGAAGACGGTGGCGACGCCCGCCCTCATCTCGGGCTCCAGATACCGGTGGTCGTCACCGGCGGGGATCACGATCAGACCGTCGACGCGGCGCGCGCACAGGGCGAGCGCCAGTTCCTGCTCGCGGTCCGGGTCCTCGGCGCTCGAACCGTTGATGAGCAGGGCGCCGTGCGCCCGCGCGACCTCCTCGACCGCCCGGCTGAGCGGCCCGTAGAAGGGGTCGGCGAGGTCCTCGAGGACGAGGCCGACGGTCGCGGTCCTGCCCTTGCGCAGCACGCGCGCGCTGTCGTTGCGGCGGAACCCGAGGGCCTCGATGGCCTCCTGGACCCGGCGCTCGGTGTCCGGGGTGACCCCGGGCTCGCCGTTCACGACCCGGGACACCGTCTTGAGTCCCACGCCCGCGCGTGCGGCGACGTCCTTCATCGTGGGCCGGTTGCCGTAGCGGTGCTCGGGGCGGCGGGCGATGTCGGCCACGGTGCGCGGTTCCTCCGTCAAGATCGGTGTCGTGCCTCTGGGGGAAGCATAGGGCCTGGACAACGTTGTCACGGGGCGGGAGACTGTACGGAACACAGCCCGCCACCCGTCCCGTCCTCCTCGCCCCCTCCGCCGCCGACTGGAGACCCCGCGCTCATGCAGACCGAACCCGCAACGGGCCCCGCCGACGGTCTCGTCGTCGCCCTCGACATCGGCGGCACCAAGATCGCCGGTGCCCTGGTCGACGGCGAGGGCCGTATCCGTGTCCGCTCCCAGCGGCCCACGCCCGCGCGTGAGGACGGCGAGACGGTGATGCGGGCCGTCGAGGAGGTCCTGGCCGAGCTCGCCTCCTCGCCGCTGTGGGACGCCGCCGGAGCCGTCGGCATCGGCAGCGCCGGACCCGTCGACGCGCACCGGGGGACCGTGAGCCCGGTCAACGTGCCGGGCTGGCGCGACTACCCGCTCGTCGACCGGGTCCACCGGGCGACCGGCGGACGACCGGTCACCCTGGTCGGCGACGGCGTCGCCATGACGGCCGCCGAACACTGGCTCGGAGCCGCCCGGGGGCACGACAACGCCCTCTGTCTCGTGGTCTCCACGGGCGTCGGCGGCGGACTCGTCCTCGGCGGCCGGCTCCACCCGGGTCCCACCGGCAACGCCGGCCACATCGGTCACATCGTCGTGGACATGGACGGCGAGCCCTGTGCCTGCGGCGCACGCGGCTGTGTGGAACGCGTCGCCAGCGGGCCGCACATCGCCCGCCGCGCCCTGGAGAACGGCTGGCGTCCGGGTCCTGACGGGGACCTCTCCGCCGCCGCCGTGGCCGCCGCCGCCCGCGCGGGGGACCGGATCGCCGTCGCCTCGTACGAGCGGGCGGCCCAGGCACTCGCGGCGGGCATCGCCGCGACGGCGGCCCTCGTGGAGATCGACATCGCCGTGGTCGGCGGCGGGGTCGCGGGCGCCGGCGAGGTCCTCTTCGCCCCGCTGCGCCGGAGCCTCGCCTCGTACGCCACGCTCTCCTTCGTCCGGAGCCTGCGCGTCGTCCCGGCCGTCACGGGCACGGACGCCGGCCTCCTGGGCGCCGCGGCGGCGGCCGGGGGCGGGGGCGGCGGGGGAGCGTGGGCGGGCGGGGCCTCCTGAGCGCGGCGCCCCGGCGGAACCGGACGCGGCGGTACGTCCTCCCCGCCCCGGCCCAGGGATTCGTGCGCCCTCATCTGCGCCGGGCGCACCAGTGAAGGGGGCCAGGGGGCGCAGTGCGCTCGCCGAATCCAGTGAATCCGGATGGGTATGTGTTGGTCCGGTTATGTCACCGGGCACGTTCCGATCAGCGGTCCTCACCGTTGAGAGGGACATGAATGACGACCCAGGCAACCGAAGTCGAACTGGAAGGCCTTCTCCGCCAGGCGCTGCTCGCCACGGGGACAGGTGCGCGTTGGACGACCGACTCCGACGAGATGTGGTGCCGTGTCACCCCCCACTCCGCCACGCGGCGTGAGCAGGGGTGGAAGCTGCACCTCTCGGCGACGGCGGCTTCCGCGCCGACGGTCCTCGAGAAGGCCCTGGACGTGCTGCTGCGGGAGGAGTCGGCGTTCAAGTTCGCCCGGTCGCTCGACCAGGTGAGCGCGCTCAACTCCCGCGCCACGCCCCGGGGAAGCTCGGGCAAGTTCATCACCGTCTACCCGCGTTCCGACGACGAGGCGGCCCGGCTCGCCCAGGAGCTGCACCGGGCCACGGCGGGGCTCGCCGGCCCCCGGATCCTCTCCGACCAGGCCTACGCCGCGAACTCCCTGGTCCACTACCGTTACGGCGCCTTCGTCGGCCGGCGCCGGCTGTCGGACGACGGCCTGCTCGTGTGGTTCATCGAGGACCCCGACGGCAACCCCGTGGAGGACAAGCGCACCGGCCAGTACAGCCCTCCCTCCTGGGCGGTCTCCCCCTTCCCCGCCTCGGTGCCCGAGGTGCCGCGCGCGGCGGAGAAGGCGAGCGGCCCCGTGCTGCTCGGTGGCCGGTTCTCGGTACGGGAGGCGATCCGCCACACGAACAAGGGCGGCGTCTACCGGGGCACCGACGCTCGTACGAGCGCCCCCGTGGTCATCAAGGAAGCCCGGCCGCACGTGGAGGCAGACGCCTCCGGCTGCGACGTCCGCGACTGGCTGCGCGCCGAAGCCCGGACGCTGGAGAAGCTCCGAGGCACGGGGCTGGCTCCGGAGCCGCTGGCCCTGTTCGAGCATGCCGGGCACCTGTTCCTGGCCCAGGAGGAGGTGCCGGGCGTCGCCCTGCGGACCTGGGTCGCCGAGCACTTCCGCGATGTCGGAGGGGAAAGCTACCGCGCCGACGCGCTGGCACAGGTCGGCCGCCTGGTGGACCTGGTCGCGGCGGCGCACGCCCGCGGCTGCGTCCTGCGGGACTTCACCCCGGGCAACGTGATGGTCCGCCCGGACGGCGAGCTGCGCCTCATCGACCTCGAACTCGCGGTCCTCGAAGACGAGACCGCCCTCCCGACGCGGGTGGGAACGCCGGGATTCAGCGCCCCCGAGCGCCTGGCCGACGCACCCGTCAGTCCGACGGGCGACTACTACAGCCTCGGAGCCACCGTGTGCTTCGTCCTGGCGGGCAAGGTGCCGAACCTGTTGCCAGAGGAGCCCGAAACGCGGCCCACGGAGCAACGGCTCGCCGCGTGGCTGGCGGCCTGTGCCGGACCGCTTCGGCTGCCGGACGGCCTGGCGGAGATGATTCTCGGGCTGATGAAGGACGATCCCGCCGAGCGGTGGGACCCGGCCAGGGCCCGTGAGGCCCTCCGGAGGGCGGTCCCGGCGACGCGCGCGGAGAACCACGCCGCACCGCGTGCGGCGCGGAACGGCGGCCGGGACGACAGCCGGGGCGGCGACCGCACAAGCGACCGCGACGAATCCCGGGACCAATCCCGCGACGAAGCCCGGGACGACGCGGTCTCCGGGATCGTGGAGCACCTCGTCGACTCGATGAATCCGGCGGACGAGCGGCGGCTCTGGCCCGTGTCCACCATGGCCGGGGAGGCCGACCCGTGCACCGTGCAGCAGGGCGCGGCCGGTGTCCTCGCCGTACTGACGCGGTACTGGGAGCTCACCGGCGACACCCGGTTGCCCGAGCTGATCTCCACCGCGGGCCACTGGATCGTGGACCGCACCGACCTCCGCTCCACACGTCCGGGTCTGCATTTCGGCGGCCGTGGCACCGCCTGGGCGCTGTACGACGCCGGACGCGCCGTCGACGACCGGGGCCTCATGGACCACGCCCTCGCCCTGGCCCTCGCCCCGCAACAGGCCACACCCCACCACGACATCACCCACGGCAGCGCGGGCAGCGGAATGGCCGCCCTCCACCTGTGGCACCGCACCGGTGACCCCCGCTTCGCCGAACTGGCCGTCGACGCGGCCGACCGGCTGGCCGCCGCCGCACAGCGTGACCAGGACGGGCTGGGCTGGCCGGTGCCCGGGGAAGCCGCTTCCCCGGAGGGCGGCAAACGCTATCTCGGCTTCGCCCATGGATCCGCCGGCATCGGCAGCTTCCTCCTCGCCGCCGCGGCCGTCTCGCGGCGCACGGAGCACATGGAGCTCGCCGCGGAGGTGGGCGAGCACCTGCTGGCCGCCGCCGTACCCATCGGCCGGACGGCCCAGTGGCCCTCACAGGCCTCGGACGTGCCCACGGCCCCGTACTGGTGTCACGGCTCGGCCGGCATCGGGACCTTCCTCGTCCGCCTGTGGCAGGCGACCGGGGACGACAGGTTCGGCGACCTCGCCCACCGCGCCGCGCACGCCGTCACCGAGCGCGCCTCCCGCGCCGCGCTCGCCCAGTGCCACGGCCTCGCGGGCAACGGCGACTTCCTCCTCGACATGGCCGATGCCACGGGCGACCCCGCCTACCGCGCCATGGCCGACGACCTGGCCCGTCTCATCGTCTGCGAGAGGGCCCAGCGCAACGCCCAGGTGGTCTTCCCCAACGAGTACGGGGAGGTCTCGACCAGCTGGAGCGACGGATCCGCAGGAATCCTGGCCTTCCTCCTGCGGACCCACCACACAGACCCCCGGCACTGGATGGTCCAGCGGCCGGTCTGAGCGGCAGGAAGTCTGCCGCTCACAGCAAGGAGGAGCACACCCATGGAGAACAAGGACCTCGAACTGCTCGCCCGACTCCACGCCCTTCCGGAGACCGACCCCGTCGGCGTGGACGGAGCGCCGTTCGCGGCGACGTGTGAGTGCATCGGCCTGCTCACACTCCTGAACACGGTCTGCATCGGCATCAGCTGCGCCTAGGTCAGGCATCACCATCCGGCCGGCGGCGGCCCCGGGAAGCCGCCGGCCGGACCCATCGTCCGGTCCGAACCGACCCCCCACGTGCCCCACGCTCACCCGGGACCGCGTCCCTGGACAGCACGACGAGGACGAGACCCATGCAGCCGCACACCGGTGAGGACGACCTTGCCCCAGCAGCCCTCATGACAGCCGCTGTCATCAGCCCGTCCGCCGCACCGCGCGGACCCGATCCCGCGTACGCCATCAGCATGCGCGGCCTGGCCAAGAGCTACCCGGGCCCGCAGGGCACCACCACCCACGCGGTACGCGGCCTGGACCTGGACGTGGTGCGGGGCGAGACGTTCGCCTTCCTCGGCCCGAACGGAGCCGGGAAGTCGACCACCATCGCCATGCTGTGCGCCCTGGCCCGCCCCACCTCCGGTCACGCCACGGTCGCCGGCGCCGACGTGCTGACCCAGCCCCACCGGGTACGCCGACACGTCGGCATGCTCTTCCAGCACAGCGCTCTGGACGCGGACCTGACGGTCGAACAGAACCTGCACATCCACGCCCGCCTCTACGGACTGTCCCGCCGGCACGCCCGCCTGCGCGCCACCGAGGTGCTGGAGACGGCCGGTCTCACCGACCGGAGGGGCTCCCCGGTACGCACCCTGTCGGGCGGCATGCGGCGTCGTCTGGAGATCGCCCGGGCCCTGCTGCACTCGCCCCACGTGCTGTTCCTCGACGAGCCGACCACCGGCCTCGACCCCCACGCCCGCGTCCAGGTGTGGGACCACCTCCGCGCCCTGCGCGACCGGCACGGCAGCACCCTCTTCGTCACCACCCACTACCTGGAGGAGGCGGAGAACTGCGATCGCATCGCCATCATCGACAGCGGTCGCGTGGTGGCCCAGGGCACTCCGCTCACCCTGAAGGCGGCGATCGGGGACGACCGGGTCGTCCTGCGCACCAGCGACGACACGACGGCGGAGCAGGTCGTGCGCGCCCTCGTTCGCCCGGACCGCGCCCTCACCGTGGACCCGACGGGAATCTCCCTGCGGATTCCGGACGGCAGCACCTGGATCCCCCGCCTCTGCGCGGAACTGGAGCGCCACGGCATCGCCGTCCACGCCGCCTCCGCGGCCCCGCCCACGCTCGACGACGTCTTCTTCCACCACACCGGCCGCAGCATCGACGCCACCGCGCGCGGCAACGTGCCGGCCGGCCCCACACCGTGCGACACCACGTCGGAGACGGGCGGCGTCCGATGACCACAGTGACCCTGAAGGCCCCTGACACCGCGGACGCCACGGGGACGTCCGGCGGCGGACAGCCCTCCCGCCTGCGGCACGAACTGCGCGCGATCCACGCCCTCGTCTACCGCGACATGCTGCGCCTGGCCGGCCAACGCGCCCACACCGCGCTGATGCTGCTCCACCCCATGCTGTATCTCCTCATCCTCGGAGGCGGACTGGCCGCCCTCATCCCCCGTTCCTCCCTGGGCGTCGGCTACCAGACCTATCTCTTCCCCGGCATGCTGATGATGACGGTGCAGGCACCGGCCATCATGGTCGGCATCCGTCTGATCACCGACCGGCAGAGCGGCTATCTCCGCGAGCTCCTCATGGCCCCCGTGAGCCGCTCCACCCTCCTGCTCGGCAACTGCGCGGGCGGCACCCTGACCGCCACGGTCCAAGGCGCCGTCCTGCTCAGCCTCGCCGGCACGGTCGGCCTTCCCTACGACCCGCTCCTCCTGCTCCTGCTGCTCGGCGGCATGATCCTGGCCTCGTTCACCATCACCGCCCTGTCCCTGGCCCTCGCCGTCACCCTCCGCAGGCCCGAGACGTTCCACACCCTCCTTGGCGTGGTCATGATGCCGCTGCTGTTCCTCTCCGGAGGCTTCTTCCCCCTGCAGTCCCTCCCCGGCTGGGCCCACGCCCTCGCCGGCGCCAACCCCCTCGCGTACGCGGTGGACCTCCTCCGCCGCTGCATCACCCTCCGCGTCCCCGACCAGCAGGCCGCCACCGGCATCGAATGGGCCGGCCGGCAGCCGCCCCTCCCCCTCGAAGCGGGCCTTCTCCTCCTCAGCGGCACCCTCGCCCTGCTGTGGGCCGCACGCCGCTTCAACCGCCCGGAATGAGCCGGGCCGCGCACGAAGCGGACGCCGCCCCGGACCCCTGACCGCCCGGGCGCGCGTCAGCCGCCGGTGCCCGCGCATTCCCTGTTGTCGCCGCCGCTGCGACACCCGGCCTCACCTGTGAACGCGGGGGCGGGAACCGGCTGCTCGCTCCTGTCCTCACGCTGCTGGACCTCCACCCCGCCGACGATTCCAAGCACCACCACGACGGCCATGAAGCCCTGGGTCCACGCCGTCACCACGGCACGGGAACGGACCGCGATCACGGACGCGACCACGGCTGACGCGCCGACCACGCCGGCGGCGATCAGGTATCCCCACAGCGGGTCGGGGCTCACCGTCCTCGCCGGATCGAGACTCACCCCGGTCAGCCACCAGAGGCCGAAGGTCACGAGCAGCGCGAGCACGTCGAGCAGCAGCAGCCCTACGGCGGTCCCCACGTCGGCACCCCGACCCGCACGGGTCCGTACCGAATCGTCGAAAGCCGGAGGCGCGGTCGGCAGGTCCATGCCGTCATCCTCGCCGGGGGGCGCGGCCGGCACATGAGTACCCGTACCCAGAGGCCCGCTGCCGACGGGCGGGGGGACCGACCCCGCGGTCGTCCTCGGCGCGTGGCGGGGGGCCGCGAGGTCAGGACGCGGCGGCCCCGTCGCGGGCGAGCGCGAACACCCCGAGGACGATCAGCGCGACGCCCGCAAGCTGGGGCAGCAGCCACCAGGCCGTCCGTACGTGCTCCTCGTACAGCAGGACGCCCAGGGCCAGGCTCACGGTGGCGTCGCCGAGGGTCAGGGCGGGCTGGGAGGCGACGAGCGGTCCGCCCTGCATGGCGTGTTCGAGCAGAAGGAGGGCTGCGATGCCCGCCGCGCCGAAGGCGTAGGTCTGCCAGGCCGTCAGGAAGGCGCCGATGCCGCCCTCGTCGAGGATGTGCATGGACGTCTTCATGAGGGCCGCGGTGAGCGCGTAACAGATCGCCGTGGCGGCGCCGAGGCAGCCGGCCCTGGCCCGTCCGGGCGGTCTGCGCAGTCCGGTGGCGGCCAGAGCCACCACGGCGACGGCGCAGGCCACGAGGACCGGCACCCAGCGGTCCAGTTCCACATGGGTGCGGTTGCCGGTGGGCGACGCGGCCACGAGCGCCACTCCGAGTCCGGCCACGACCGCCGCCACGGCGGCCCAGAGACGGGCGGGCAGTCGTTCGTGTGCCAGGAGGGAGGCGATGAGCAGGGCGAGGGGTAGTTCGAGTACGAACAGGGGCTGTACGAGAGCCAGCGGCCCGGTCGCGAGTGCCGCCGCCTGCCCGACGCCGGCGGCGATGACGGCGAGGATGCCGGCCAGCCACAGGGGGCGGTGAAGGAGGTCGAGGATCAGTCCGGGCCGGAACGAGCCCGACTGCGGGACGGTGAGCGCGGCACGTCGCTGGAGCACCGTGGCCAGCGCGTTGCTGAACGCCGCGAACAGCGAGAAGAGGACCGGCAGGACGACGCCCATGCACCGATCCTCACCGACGCGGCGGCCGTCCGGGGGACGACACCGCCCGGTGCCGGTGCGGAGGACCCGGTCGGGCCAGGGGCAGGTCGCCGGAGACCGGCCGGTCGATGACCATCAGGCCGACCGTCACTCTCTCCGTAGCCGCTCCGGCGTCCGCTGTTCCACGACCACCAGGAACGTGTCGGTCTCCAGGTCCATGACGACACGGGCCGGCACACCCTCGTCGCGCCGCGCGCCGGCGAACTCCTCCGCGGGCAGGCTGCCCCGCGGACCACCGGCCGGAAAACGTTCGAGAACCGTACGACTCATCTCCGCACCCCCTCGTGCTCGCCGTTCTCAACGACGCTCGCGCGGAAGTGTCACGCACATGCCGAGACGTGTGTTCGTGGGTTTCCGTGGCAGGGTGTTGCGGGCAAGCCACTGGGGGCTACCGAAGAGGGGGAAACGTGATCGTCTGGATCAACGGTGCGTTCGGCGCGGGAAAGTCCAGCACCGCGCGTGAGCTGGTCGATCTGATCCCGAACAGCACGCTGTACGACCCCGAGCTCATCGGCACGGCCATGAGACGGCTCCTCCCGGCCAAGCGGCTCGCCGAGGTCGAGGACTACCAGGACCTGCCGATCTGGCGGCGCCTTGTCGTCGACACCGCCGCCGCCCTGCTCGCCGAGGTGGGGGGCGTCCTCGTGGTCCCCATGACCCTGCTCCGGCAGGAGTACCGCGACGAGATCTTCGGAGGGCTCGCCGCCCGCCGCATCGAGGTGTGCCACGTACTGCTCGCACCGGAGGAAACGATCCTGCGGGGGCGTATCGACGGCCGTTCGGAGTACGGCGACCCCGAGGTGGACGCACGTGTACGGGAGTGGTGCCACGGGCACCTCGCTCCGTACCGCGCCGCCGCCCTCGGCTGGCTCGCCGCCGACGCGTACCCCGTCGACACCTCGGCGCTCACCGTCGCCGAGGCCGCCCGGTCCGTCGCCGACGCCGTCCGGAACGGTCTCGTCACCCCCCGCGGCATCGTCCAGACCCCCGAACCCACCGGGGAGACCCTCGCCGCGGGCGTCCTGCTCTTCGACGAGCAGGACCGCTTCCTCCTCGTCGACCCCACCTACAAGCCGGGCTGGGAGTTCCCCGGCGGCGTCGTCGAACCGGGCGAACCCCCGGCCCGCGCCGGAATGCGCGAGGTGGCCGAGGAGATAGGCCTCGAACTCGACGCCGTACCCCGCCTCCTGCTCGTCGACTGGGAACGCCCCCAGCCCCCCGGCCACGGCGGACTGCGGCTCCTCTTCGACGGCGGCAGGATCGGCGCCGAGGACACCGCGCGCCTCCGCCTCCCCGGCGCCGAACTCCGCGGCTGGCGCTTCGTCACCGAGGAGGAGGCCGCCGAACTCCTGCCGCCCGTCCGCTACCACCGCCTCCGCTGGGCCCTGCGCGCCCGGGAACGCGGGACGGTCCTCAACCTGGAGGCGGGGGTTCCGGTGGGCTGACGGTCGCCGTCACCACGCGGGCACGGACGGTGTCACTGTTCCGCCGCCGCGGCGAACAGGGTCGCCGTGTCCTCGGTCACCGGCGCGCCGTGGCCGCAGCACAGCACCGACGGGGCCAGCTTCGCGAGGCGCCGCATCGACTCCAGGGCGAGCGCGCGGTCGACATGGAACACACCGAAGGTCACGCCCTGGACCGACGCCACCGTGTCCCCGGTGAACAGCACGCCATGGCGCGGAAGGTGCACGGCGAGCGAGCCCGGCGTGTGCCCCGGCGTGTGGACCACCACCGCGCCGTCGCCGAAACCGAGCTCCTCGCCGTCCTCGACCTCCCGGTCCACCCGCGTCGGCGGCGCCTCCGGCACGGTCAGGCCGTGCCGGAACAGCGGGACCTCCCAGTCCAGGAGGTCCGGTTCCGGCACCGGCGCCTCGCCCCGGATCACCGGAGCGTCGAGCCGGTGCGCCAGGATCTCGGCACCGTGCCGGTCGGCCAGCTCCTGCGCCGAGCCCACGTGGTCCCGGTGGCAGTGGGTCAGCACGATGCGGCGCAGCCGGTCGGGGCCCAGACCGGCCGCCCGTATCGCCGCCCCCGTCTCGGCCGCCGTGCCCGTCCAGCCGGCGTCGATCAGGGTCAACTCCTCTTCGTCCCGCCAGAGGTAGGCCTGGCCGATGGAGAAGTCGAGGAGGTGCAGCCTCGGGGTGATCGGGATGAGTTCCATACGGCGAACCTACGTAACCCCGCGGGTCCGCCGTACGCTTCTCCGCTCTCGGCGAGATTCGCCGAGCGCTGAAAACCCGATCCCCGGTCAGACCTGCTTGGAGCGTGCGTAGTTGAGCAGGAAGTGCGCCTCGGCGACCGAGAGCCGCTCCAGCTCCTCGGGCGAGACGGACTCGTTGGGCGCGTGGATCTGCGCCTCCGGCTCGCTCAGACCGATCAGGAGGATCTCCGACTCCGGGTACAGCTCGGCCAGCGTGTTGCACAGCGGGATGGAACCGCCCATGCCCGCCGTCTGCATCTCCTCACCGGGGTACGCGATCCGCATCGCCTCGGCCATCGACGCGTACGCCGGGCTCGACGTGTCCGCCTGGAACGGCTGGCCCTGACCGACCTGCTCCAGGGAGACCCGCGCGTTCCACGGCGTGTGCTTCTCGATGTGCGCGAAGAGCAGCTTCGTCGCCTCGGCCGCGTCCTGGCCCGGCGGCACCCGCAGGCTGATCTGGGCGCGGGCGGAGGAGGGGATGGAGGGGGTCGCCCCGGCGACCGGGTGGCAGTCGATGCCGATCACGGTGACGGCCGGCCGCGCCCAGATCCGGTCGGCGACCGTGCCGTTGCCCGGCAGGCCGACGCCCGAGAGGACCTTGGCGTCCTGACGGAAGTCCTCCTCCGGGTACTGCAGGCCCTCCCACGCCTTGTCGCACGGCAGGCCGTCGATGACGGTGGAGCCGTCCGGGCCGCGCAGCGAGTCCAGTACGCGGATCAGCGCGGCCAGCGCGTCCGGCGCGGCGCCGCCGAACTGTCCGGAGTGCAGGTTGCCCCCCAGGGTGTCGATCTGGACCCGGATCATCGTCATGCCGCGCAGCGTCGCGGTGACCGTCGGAAGGCCGACCCGGAAGTTGCCCGCGTCGCCGATCACGATCGCGTCGGAGACGAGCAGCTCGGGGTGCTGCTCGGCGTACCGCTCGAGACCGCCGGTGCCCTGCTCCTCCGAGCCCTCGACGATCACCTTGACCGTCACGGGGATCCCGCCGTTCGCCTTCAGGGCGCGCAGCGCGAGCAGGTGCATGATGAAGCCGCCCTTGCAGTCGGCGGTGCCGCGCCCGTACCAGCGGCCGTCGCGCTCGGTCAGCTCGAACGGCGGGGTGAGCCACGCGGACTCGTCCAGCTTCGGCTGGACGTCGTAGTGCGCGTAGAGGAGGACGGTCGGCGCTCCGGCCGGGCCGGGCAGTATGCCGTACACCGCCTGCGACCCGTCCGGGGTGTCGAGCAGCACCACGTCCTGGAAGTCCTCGGCGCGCAGGGCGTCCGCGACCCAGTTCGCCGCCGCCTCGCACTCGCTGCGGGGCGCCACGGCCTCGTCCGCCACCGACTCGAAGGCCACCAGCTCGGTGAGCTCGGCCTTGGCCCTGGGCATCAGGGACCGGACGGTCTCGGCGATCGGATTCGAGGTCATGGGCACGCTCCTGATGGGTGCGACGTTACGACGTAAGGACGGCGATCGGCGTATGTCGTGGTACGACGAACGCACCGCCGATCCTACGGCGCGGGCCTCTGGCTACCGCGCCGTAGGATGCGTCAGGAGCAGACCACCGGTCGGATCAGGAGCAGAAGCACATCGTGAGCAGCGAGCACGCAGAGAACGCCGGTCCGGAGAACACCGCGCCCGAAGGCGCGGCTCCTGAGGGCATCGGTGTGGACGGGGCAGCGGACCAGGACGCGACGGCGGACGCGGACGGGGACTCGGTGGAGGCGGACGGGCGCGCGAGCTCGGTGGAGGCGGACGCCGAGGGGGACTCGGCGGAGGCGGACGGGGAGGCGGAGGTCTGGGACGTCGTGGTCGTCGGCGCGGGTCCCGCAGGCGCGACCGCGGCCTACGCGGCGGCCGTCGCCGGCCGCCGGGTGCTGCTCCTGGAGAAGTCCGAGCTGCCCCGCTACAAGACGTGCGGCGGCGGCATCATCGGCCCGTCCCGCGACGCGCTGCCGCCCGGTTTCGAACTCCCCCTCCAGGACCGGGTGCACGCCGTCACCTTCTCCCTGCAGGGACGCTTCGCCCGTACCCGCCGCTCGCGCCGGATGCTCTTCGGGCTCATCAACCGCCCCGAGTTCGACGCGCAGCTCGTCGAGCACGCGCAGAAGGCCGGTGCCGAACTGCGGACCGGTGCCACGGTGACCCGGGTGGAGCAGCACGGCCCGGCCGTCCCCGACCGGCGGACCGTCGCCGTCGTCCTCGCCGACGGCGAGACGGTGCTGGCGCGCGCGGTCATCGGTGCCGACGGCAGCGCGAGCCGCATAGGGGCGCATGTAGGGGTGAAGCTCGGCCAGGTCGACCTGGGCCTCGAAGCGGAGATCCCGGTCCCGCCGTCCGTCGCCGAGGACTGGAAGGGACGCGTCCTCATCGACTGGGGCCCGATGCCCGGAAGTTACGGGTGGGTCTTCCCCAAGGGAGACACGCTGACCGTCGGTGTCATCTCGGCGCGCGGCGAGGGCGCCGCCACCAAGCGGTACATGGAGGACTTCGTCGCCCGGCTCGGCCTGTCCGGCTTCGAGCCCACGATCTCCTCCGGCCATCTGACGCGCTGCCGCACCGACGACTCGCCGCTCTCCCGCGGCCGGGTCCTCGTCTGTGGTGACGCGGCGGGCCTCCTGGAGCCGTGGACGCGTGAGGGAATCTCGTACGCGCTCCGCTCCGGCCGTCTCGCGGGCGAGTGGGCGGTACGGGTCGCGGAGGCCGGCGACGCGGTCGACGCCCGGCGCCAGGCCCTCAACTACGCCTTCGCCATCAAGGCCGGGCTCGGTGTCGAGATGGCGGTCGGCCGGCGGATGCTCGCTCTCTTCGAGCGGCGGCCGGGACTGCTGCACGCGACGATCACGGGGCTGCGGCCCGCCTGGAACGCGTTCGCGGACATCACCCGCGGCTCGGCGACGCTCGGCGGCATGGTCCGCTCGAACGGCATGGCCCGGCGGGCCCTGGAGATCCTGGACCGGCGGATGGACACGGCGACCGGCGTCGGCCCCGCGGGCCGCGGGGTGGGGCAGCGCGAGCGGTCGGCTTCGGAGGACGAGGGCGAGCACGAGCGTGAGGGCGTGCCGTCGGCTTCGGAGGGCGCGGGGCAGGGGGCGAGCGCCCCGGAGGCCTCCGGGACTCCTGAGCCGTCCGAGACCCCTCGGGCCCAGGAGGCTCCCAAGGCACCGGAAGCGTCCTGACGTTTCGGTACGGGGATGAGTGAGGCGGCGGACGGGCTCCGCCACGCCGGCCGGTTCACGCGGCCGGGGTGGCGGGGCCCGTCGTCGTGACCAGGAAGACCGGATGCTTCGGGGCGACGGCGCGCAGCTCCTCCTCGGAGGAGTCGGGGCCGACGCCGCCGAAGAAGACACCGACCTCGGCCTTCCAGCGCTTGAGATAGGCGCGGAGCAGCGAGGGCTTGTCGTCGTCCGCCACCTCGACGGCGGTGAACTCCTGCACGTGCCTGCCGAGGATCAGCTGCCCGCCGCCCGCCGCCCGCATGTTGTGGGTCCACTGGACATGGCCTCGGGGGGCCACGAGGTAGCGGACGCCGTCGACCGTGAGGAGGTTGACGGGCGTACGGCGCCACTCGCCGCTCTTGCGGCCGCGGACGGCCAGCACGCGGGAGCCCCGGACGCTGATGCCGCGCCGGGTCACCCAGGCGACGGCGGGGTTGAGAACCTTCACCATGAACCAGCCGGGCTTCATGACGTGAAGGGGGGAGCCGGTGGGGCCGGTGGGCTGGGCGGTCATGGTTCCTCCTGGTGGAGCGGATCGGCGACGGCCACGAGGCGAAGTGTGAGCACTGCTCTCGCTTGAGATCAGTGTGCACGAATCACCGCTCCCAATCAAGAGCAGTGCTCTCGCTTCGTATCGGTGCTCCGAAAGTGCCACACTGCTCTCCATGACGACCGTTCGAGGGGCCCGAGCCCGCGCCCGTATCGAGATCACCGCCGCCATCAAGGACGAGGCCCGCGCCCAGCTCGCCGCCGAAGGCGCCGCGAAACTGTCCCTGCGGGCCGTCGCCCGGGAGCTCGGCATGGTGTCCTCCGCGCTCTACCGCTACTTCCCGAGCCGCGACGACCTGCTCACCGCCCTCATCGTCGACGCGTACGACGCCGTCGGCGCCGAGGCGGAGGCGGCCGCCGCCCAGACGGCGGGGCTGCGCCCGCTTGACCGCTGGACCGCCGTCTGCCGGGCGGTCCGCACCTGGGCTGTCGCGCACCCGCACGAGTACGCCCTGATCTACGGCTCCCCGGTGCCCGGCTACACCGCGCCCCAGGACACCGTCGCCCCCGCCGCTCGCGTCGGCCTGGTCCTCATCGAGATCGCCCGCCGCGCGCACACCGGCGAGGGCGTGGCCCTCCCCCCGCTCCCGGAGCCCCTGCGCCCCGAGGCCACCCGTATCGCCGCGGACATCGCACCGGACCTCCCCCCGGCCCTCGCCGTCGCGCTGGTCGCCGCCTGGTCGCAACTCTTCGGCCTGATCTCCTTCGAGGTCTTCGGCCAGTTCCACCGCGTCGTCGAGGACCGCGACACCTTCTTCGCGACGGCCGCCCGCCGCCTGGGCCAGGACGTCGGCCTGCTGCCGCGCGGCTGAGCCGACGCGACGGCGATGCGCCGGAGAGGCAGGACGGCTCCAGGGCGGGCCCCTCCTACTCCGGCGGGAGTACGGGTGACCACCCCGCCGGGCTGACGTCGTCGCCGGTCCGGCGCGGCTAGCGTGGCGGGCATGGACCAGGAGCGGCGGAAAGGAAACGACCAGCGGCACCCGCAGGACCAGCAGCCGGGCCCGCGGGACCAGCGGGACCAGCGGGACCAGCCGGACCGGTGGCGCGCGTGGGACCCGTGGGCCCCGTGGGGGCGGTGGCGGCGAGGGGACGGGGTTCGGGGGCTGCCCTGGCGGTCCACGGTGCTGATCGCGCTCTTCGTCATCGCCGGAAGCGGCTTCGCCATGCGCAACCAGCCCGACCGGGAGGCGCTCGACGCGTTCGGGCGCGCGCTGCCGCTGCTCGGAGCGGCTGCCCTGCTGTTCCGTCACCGCCGGCCGGTGCCCGTGGTGTTCGGCGTCGCGGCCGTCACCCTCGGCTACCTCGCGGCCGGATACCCCCATGGCCCCGTCTTCCTCCTGGTCGCCGTCGCCTGCTTCGCCGCGGTCGTCCACGGACACCGTGCCGCCGCCGCGTGGGCCCTCGGCCTGCTGTGGGCGGGGCATCTGCTGCTCGCGCACTGGCTCTACCGGTGGCTGCCCCCGACGGGCGACGGCCCCGCCCCCTGGGGGCAGGAGCTCCCCGCGGCCGCCTTCGCCGTCGCCGTCCTCGCCGCCTCCGAGACGGTCCGGGTGCGGCGCGAGCAGGGGGCGCAGCAGCGCGCCGAGCGAGCCGCAGCGGAACGGCGCCGCGCCGACGAGGAACGGCTCCGCATCGCCCGGGAACTCCATGACGTGCTCGCCCACTCGATCTCCGTGATCAACGTCCAGGCGGGCGCCGGTCTCGCCCTCCTGGACTCCGATCCCGAGCAGGCCCGTACCGCGCTCACCACCATCAAGGCGGCCAGCAAGGAGGCGCTCGGCGAGGTGCGCCAGGTCCTCGACACCCTCCGTACCCCCGGTGACGCGCCCAGGACCCCCGCCCCCGGGCTCGGCAGGCTCCCCGAACTCGTCGAGCAGGCCGCCGCCGCGGGCCTGACCGTCACCGTCGCGACAGCGGGCCCGCGGAGCGACCTGCCGCCCGGCGCGGACCTCGCCGCCTTCCGGATCGTGCAGGAGGCGCTCACCAACGTGGTGCGCCACTCCGGTTCGCGTACGGCCCGCGTGCGCATCGGGTACGGCTCCGGGAGCATCGATCTGACCGTGGACGACGACGGGCCCGCGACCCGCACGGAGGCCGGCGGCAGCGGCAACGGGCTCGCCGGAATGCGGGAGCGCGCCGCCGCCCTCGGCGGCACCATCGAGGCGGGCGCCCGCCCGGACGGCGGCTTCCGCGTCCACGCGGTGCTCCCGCTGCCCCCGGGGGAGGCCCCGTGACCGGAGGAGACGCCGTGACCGGAGAGAGCGCTGTGGCGGCAGGAGATCCCGTGGCCGGAGGAGGCGCCGTGATCCGTGTGCTGCTCGCCGACGACCAGGCGCTGGTCCGGGCGGGGTTCCGTGCGCTGCTCGACGCCCAGCCGGACGTCGAGGTGGCGGGGGAGGCCGCCGACGGCGGCGAGGCCGTGGAACAGGTGCGGGTCCTGCGCCCCGACGTGGTCCTCATGGACATCCGGATGCCACGGCTCGACGGCCTCGAGGCCACCCGGCGCATCACGGACGACCCGGATCTCGGCGGTGTCAGGGTCGTCATGCTGACGACCTTCGAACTCGACGAGTACGTCTTCGAGGCGATCCGCGCCGGTGCCTCCGGCTTCCTCGTCAAGGACACCGAGCCGGAGGAGCTGCTGCGGGCCGTGCGCGCCGTCGTCCACGGTGACGCCCTGCTCTCCCCGGGTGTCACCCGCCGGCTGATCGAGGAGTTCGCGGCCCGCTCCAGGGCTCCGGGCGCCACGGCCGCGCTGGGCGCCCTGACGGAGCGGGAGCGGGAGGTGATGGCCCTGGTGGGGATGGGTCTTTCGAACGAGGAGATCGCCCGCAGGCTGGTCGTCAGCCCGCTCACCGCCAAGACCCACGTGAGCCGCGCGATGGTGAAGCTCGGCGCCCGCGATCGCGCGCAACTCGTCGTCCTCGCCTACGAGTCGGGCCTCGTACGACCGGGCTGGCTGGGCTGAGCGGCGGGCCCCCACCGAGCAGCTCAGCGACCGGCCACCCCCGCCCCAGGATCAGGTGACCGCCGACGTCTCCCGCCACACCCGGGCGAGTTCCGGGTCCCCCGTCAGCGTCACGGCCCCGTCCGGCAGTCTGTTCCACAGGTGCAGGTACAACCGGCCGGCGGGACCGCTCAGTTCCGTGTCGGCCACCGCCCCCTCGCCCCGTTCCGTCCTCGGCGGCTCGTCCGCCGACAGGCGTACGGTCCAGATGTCACCGGTGTCCGTGGCCCGTACGCGCAGCGTCCGGGGCTCCGGCGTCCGCACCCGGCTGCGGTCCCTGCCGTGGAACCCGCGCAGCAGCTCGTCGACGCCGTCGGCGGCGACCGCCGGGTCCACCGGCCCGGGACCGGCCGGGAGCGCCGACTCGGCGTCCGCGCGGTGGACGGTCGTCTCGTGCGCCTGCCGCCTCGCCCAGAAGGCGAGCGGCGAAGGCGCGGGGAGGAAGGTCCAGCACTCCAGGTCCTCCGGCGCCGCGCGCAGTGCGGCGACGAGGCCGGCGTGTCCCTCGCGGTAGTGCGCGAGCAGTTCGTCGCCGTCGAGCGCCGGTTCGCCGCCGTCCGGCTGGTACGTGGTGTGACGCTCGGTCACGAAGGCGGTGGCCCAGCGGTGGACCGTCGTCGTGTGCCGGAGGAGGTCCCTGATCCGCCATCCCGGGCAGGTCGGCACCTCCGCGTCCGGCCCGGCCCCGGCCGCCGCCTCGGCGAGGGCGCGGCCGGCCCTGTCCAGTGCCTCGATGTGCTCCGTGATCTTCATGGGTCCCCCCGTCGTAGCGTCCATGGCCGGATTCTCGCAGCTCCGGTGGCCACGGCGGCAGGGTTAACGGCCGTACGATATCCGGTCAACTCGCCGGATTCGTCCCCGCGTTCCGTGCCCAGTAGCCCATCACCGCGGCGCCGGCGGCGAGTACGGCGACGGTGGTGAGCGCCGTCGGCAGCGAGAACCAGTCGGCGAGGAACCCGATCGACGGCGGGCCGAGCAGCATGCCGCCGTAACCGAGGGTGGACGCGGTCGCCACGCCGCCGGGGCCGGCGACGGCGCCCGCGCGGGCCACGGCGACGGGGAAGATGTTGGCGAGGCCGAGGCCGGTCACCGCGAAGCCGAGGAGCGTGGCCCACACCGTCGGTGCGAGCGCGCCGAGCAGCATCCCAGCGGCGGCCGTGGCGCCGCCCGTGACCAGGGTGCGGGTCTGGCCGAGGCGTTCGAGCAGGGCGGTGCCGGAGAGGCGTCCGACGGTCATGGTCAGGGCGAAGACGGAGTACCCGGCCGCGGCGACGCCGGGGTGCGCGCCCAGGTCCTGTTCGAGGTGGAGCGCGCCCCAGTCGGCGAGCGCCCCCTCGCCGTACGCCGTGCAGAGGGCGATCACCCCGAAGACGAGCACGGTACGGCGGGCCCCGCCCCGCGGCGCGCCGTCGGCGGTGCGCGCGGGGGTGAGGGACTCGGGCGGTGGCGCGGGGGAGGGGTGGCGCAGGAGTACGGGTCCGGCGACGGCCGTCAGGACCAGGCCGACGCCCGTGAGGCCGATGAGGTGGGCGGTGGGGGAGAGGCCCCCGGCGAGCAGTCCGCCGAGGCCCGCGCCGATCATCCCGCCGAGGCTGAACGCGGCGTGGAAACTGGGCATCACCGGGCGCCTGAGCGCGGTGACGAGATCGACGGCGGCGCTGTTCATGGCGACGTTGATCCCGCCGTACGCGGCGCCGAAGACCAGCAGGACGAGGCCGAGGGCGAGGGGGGAGCGGGTGAGCGCCGGGAGGGCGACCGAGAGGGAGAGGAGCACGGCGGTGGCGACGGTGACCGCGTGGGAACCGTAGCGGCGGCAGAGCCGGCCGGTCAGCGTCATCGTGATCACGGCGCCCGCGGACACCCCGAGGAGGGCGAGGCCGAGGTCACCGGCCGAGGCGCCGGTCTGCTGCTTGACGGCGGGGATCCGGACGACCCAGCCGGCGAACAGGAAGCCGTCGAGTGCGAAGAAGAGGGTCAGGGCGAGGCGGAGGCGGGACAGGGAGTGGGTGGCGGTGTCTCCGCCGGAGCCCCCCGAGGCGGCCGTCCGTACTTTGTTTAGTAGCGGCACAAACTCAGGATAGGGGGCGACGGGGGAAGCGGGCAAGCGGGCGGCGCCCCTCCGCGCCCCGACCGCGCCAGGGGTACGGGGCGTCCCACCGTCCGATCATGGGAGACTCCCACCCATGAACGGCAAGGCGACGACGATCCGGACACGGCTGGACAGGGGGCGCAACGCGCTCGGCCCCGCGCTGGAGCTGGTGCACACCGGCAGGGCGCCGACCCGGGCCGTCCTCACCGCCGAACTCGGCGTCACCCGGGCCACCGCCGGCGCCGTGGCCGCAGAGCTCGAGGCCCTCGGTCTCATCCGCGTCGACTCCAACCCCGGCGCCGCCGCCGGCTCCCAGGGGCGGCCCTCGCACCGCCTCGCCGTCGACGAGAAGGGTCCCGTCGCCCTCGCCGCCCAGGTCCACGCCGACGGCTTCCGCGCCGCCCTCGTCGGGCTCGGCGGCACCATCGTCGCCACCGCCCCCGGCTGCGTCACCGTCTCCGCCGACCCCGCCCAGGTCCTCGGCGCCGTCGTCGACGCCGGAGCCGCCCTGCTCGAGGCGAGCGGCCGCCGGTGCGTGGGCGCCGGGCTCGCCGCCCCCTCCGCCGTGGCCGAGCCCGAGGGCACCGCGCTCAACCCGCTCCACCTCGCCTGGCCCGCCGGGGCACCGGTCCGGGAGATCTTCGCCGAACGGGTACGGGCCGCCGGCATCGACGGCCCCGCCTTCACCGGCAACGACGTGAACCTCGCCGCCCTCGCCGAGCACCGCCACGGCGCGGGCCGCGGCGCCCGCGACCTGCTCTGCGTCGCCACCGGCCACCGGGGCGTCGGCGGCGCGCTCGTCCTCGACGGGCGCCTCCACACGGGCAGCGCCGGCCTCGCCCTGGAGGTCGGCCACCTCACCGTGAACCCGGAGGGCCGCCCCTGCCACTGCGGCAGCCGTGGCTGCCTGGACGTCGAGACCGACCCGCTCGCCTTCCTCACGGTCGCGGGCCGCGCCCCCGGCCCCGAGGTGTCCCTCCTCCAGCAGTCCCGCGACCTGCTGCGCACCCACCCCGACGACCCGGGCGTCCGCGTCGCCGTCGGGGAGCTGATCGACCGTCTCGGTCTCGGCCTCGCCGGGCTCGTGAACATCCTCAACCCGGACCGGATCATCCTCGGCGGCCTCCACCGGGAGCTCCTCGACGCCGACCCCGAGCGCCTCCGCGCGGTCGTCGCCGACCGCAGCCTGTGGGGCCGCAGCGGAGGCGTGCCGATCCTCCCCTGCACCCTGGACCACAACAGCCTCGTCGGCGCCGCCGAACTGGCCTGGCAGCCGGTGCTCGACGACCCGCTGGCGGCGCTCGGCCGTGAGGCGGCCTGACGCCGACGCCGCGCCCGTACGGGACCGGCCCCGCGTGAAACGACCCCGGCCCGTACGGCGCCGATCCCGTCCGCGCTTCCGTGCTACCCCTCGGACCGGCCCTCGACCAGCCCGGCGAGCCGGTCCAGGGCCATCCGTGTGCCCGTCTTGTTGTCGGCGGCGGGCACGGCGTCGGGGACGCCCTCGTGGACGACGAGCACATCCGTGCCGCCCTCCATCGCGATGAGCGTCGTCGTGAGGGTCATCGCACCGTGCAGCCGGGGGTCCGGGGTCTCGAACTCGATGACCTCGACCACGCGTTCGTCCGCGAGCAGCTCCACGAAGCGGCCGTGGTACGTGTCCGTGCGCGCCCCCGACTTCCCGGCGCCGTCCTCCGCGTCGTAGCGCAGCGAGACCCGGAACGTGCCCCCTTCGCGCGCGTCGAACTCGTGCACCTCGCAGGTCATCCCGTACGGCACCCGCCAGCGTGCGAAGGCCTCCGGGTCGAGCAGGGCCCGGTAGACGGCCGAGGGCGGGGCCTCGACATGGCGGGACACGTGTGTCGTGTACATCTGCACCAGGCTAGGCCGCTTCCTGTGGGATCGCCCCCCGGCCCCGTGACCCGCTTGTCCGGGAAGACGCTCCCTCTGCCGGAAATCCCGTGCGCCACGGGCGGCGGGCGACGTACTGTTCGCCCTCATGATCACTTCTGAATCCGACCTTCCTCCGCGTCTCGGCAGCCTCACCTTCCACGGCCCGCTCTCCGAGTCCCGCGCCACCCGCATGATCGAGCGGCTCGGTGCCACCGAGCCCGCCGACGTGCTCGACATCGGCTGCGGCTGGGGCGAGTTGCTCCTCCGTGTCCTGGAGGCCGCCCCTGCGGCCAAGGGCGTCGGGATCGACATCAACGCCGAGGACCTGGCCCGTGGCCGGGCCCTCGCCGAGACGCGGGGGCTCGCCGACCGCGTCGAGTTCGTCGAGGAGTCGGCCCTCGGCACCGACCGCGGCCCGGTCGACGCGATCCTCTGCCTCGGTTCGAGCCAGGCGCTCTGCGACCCCGAGCAGCCGCACGACCCCGCCGCCGCCCTCCGTGAACTGCGCCGGCTCGTCCGGCCGGGGGGACGGGTCGTCCTCGGGGAGGGCTTCTGGGAGCGCACTCCCACCGAGGAGGAGCTGGCCGGCATGTGGCCGGGCGCGCACACCGGTGACCACGTCTCCCTCGGGGCCCTGGTCGACCTCGCGATCGAGGCGGGGTTCCGGCCGGCGTGGATCGAGACGGCGGGCGTCGAGGAGTGGGAGGAGTTCGAGTCGGGTTATCGGCACGACACCGAGGTCTGGCTCGCCGCCCACCCGGACCACCCGCTCGCCGCCGAGACCCGCGAGCGGGTGGACCGGCAGCGTTCGTCGTGGCTGAACGGCTACCGGCGGGTCCTCGGCATCGCCTACCTCACCCTCGTCGCCGTGGCCTGAAAGGCGCGTGACGGCCCGACGCCACCGGGCCCCCCGGCGTCACCAGGCGCACGAAGGCCCGACGGCCCGCCGGCTCACCACCGCCGCCCCGTGCCGAGCCCCGCACGCCCGGCCTCCGAGAGGTGCAGGACCTGGAAGCGCTCGCCCTCGTCGGCGGGCGCTTCCGCGTCGGCCCACAGGGTGAAGGCGAGCAGCTCCCAGTGGCGCGGGTCCACCGCGAGCGCGGAGGCGACCACCCCGTTCCTGCTCGCCTCGCCCGCGTGCCGGTCCACGGCGGCCGCCACGGCCTCGCCCGGCGGGGCCGTTTCCCCGAGCGGGGACCTGCGACGCGTCGCCGTGCCCGGCACCGATCCGGCCGCGGGCCCCTCCGCGTACGACAGACCCGTCCAGTGCTGCACCACGGGCCGCCCGAAGTCGTTCACGATGCCCTGGAACCCGGGGCCCCACAGGAAGGAGTTCATGCCCTCCGGAGTGCCCCACAGATAGAACGGGGCGTACTGGTTCACCGGCGAGCCGGCCGCCCGCTCCCGTATCAGATACGCCTTCAGACCGAGCCCCGGGAAGGCGTCCAGGAGATGGCCCCTCGTCGCCACCCGCGCGCGGATGATCCCCATGTCGTAGTCGGCGGGCAGGGTGATCTCGTACTGCATCGCGTGCACGGAAGGCACTCCGTTTCTCCGGTGTACGGGGGAGGGGAATCAGGCCGGGGCGGAGTCGCGCGGGGCGAGCAGGGCAAGCAGACCGCGCACCGCACTGTCGAACGGCGCCGGTGAACCCGTCGCGCGAGCCAGTACGTAGCCGCCCTGTACGGTCGCCACCACCGTCGCCGCGAGCTCCTCCGGATCGAGGGACCCGCTCAACCCGCCGCTGTCCAGGCCCTCCTGGACCACCTCGGCGAGCCGGCGGCGCACGCGGCCGAGCACCTCGTCGACCGGTGCGCGGAGCTCCGGGTCCGCGATGACCTCCGGGTCCATCGTCAGCCGCCCCACCGGGCAGCCGCGCAGGACGTTCCGCTCGCGCAGCAGATACGCCTCGATCCGGGCGTACGCCGTGCCCTCGCCGCCCAGGACCGCTTCGGCCGCGGCCCCCAGCTCCTCGGCCGAACGCCGGATCGCGGCGAGCGCCAGGTCCCGCTTGCCGGCGAAGTGGTGGTACATGCTGCCCTGACCCGCGCCCGCCGCCTGCAGGACGGCCTTGGGGCTCGTGCCGACGTACCCCCGCTCCCAGAGCAGTTCGCGGGTCGCCTCGATCAGCCGCTCAGAGGTGTCCGTGTTCATGGCGGCACTGTACATACCAGTAGGTACAGAGGAGAAGGTCTCGGGCGGGGTTCTCCGTACTCCCTGTGGCGTACGCGCGAAGCAGCTGCCCGTACGACGACCCGGGCCCCCTCCACGGGCGACGCTCGAACCACGGAAACACACCACAGCGCGAGGAGCTGAACCCTCATGAACACACTCGCCCATACGGGTCCCGGCCCGTGGGTCCTCCTCTTCCCCCTCGTCTGGGCGGCCGTGATCGTCGGTGTCGTCACCGTCGCCCGCCGCGCCGGATGGCGTCGCGGACGGGCCGGAGGCTTCGGCGGCGGCAGCCGCTCCGGCCGCGACGGCGGGCCGGACGAGAACTCGCCGATCGCCCTGCTCGGCCACCGGTTCGCCGCGGGCGAGATCGACGAGGACGAGTACTGGCGCCGGCTCACCGTCCTGGAGGAGCAGTTCGGCCGCGCCGCGGACGCGAAGGGGCGCCGGGCGTGACCGCCGTCCGGCGGGCCGCGCGGGCCGTTCAGCCCGCGCTGCCCGCCAGGACCCGGCGGGCCGTGACCACCGCCGGGGCGGGCGTGAGGACCGGTTCCGGCGCGAGGACCGGCTCGGGGGCCAGGGCCGGGTCGGCCGGGGCGCTGAGCGGAACGCCGGAGTGGCGTCCGTACCCGAGGAAGGGACCCTCGGTCTCGGAGCCGTACACGACGTGCGGACGCGCCATGACGGGGACGGGGCGCGGCGGCGCCGAGAGGGTGAACCACACCACCTTCCCGTCGGCCCCGCACGGGCGGACGCCCCAACTCTCGCTGACCGCACCGACGATGGCGAGGCCGCGGCCGGAGGTGGCCAGCTCGTCGTACGCGTCGAGCGGATCCGGGCAGCAGGCCTCCGGTATGCGGGGGTCGTGGTCCCGGACGGAGACCGTGAGACGGTCGAGCAGCAGCTCGATCTCGACGGTGCACCGCTTGTCCGGCTGGGCGTGCCGGTGGACGTTCGTCAGAAGCTCGGTGACTCCGAGCACGGCGTGGTCGACCAGAGTGTCGACGCGCCAGTGACGAAGATGCGCGGAAACGATCCTGCGGACCTGTCCGATCCGCGACGGCAGGGCCTGAAGCTCCACCGCGTAATATCTGCTCGGCTCGCTGATCACGGCTGCGACTCCCCGAAGTAGTCCGGAAGAAGACGAAGATTCGTGTCTCTCATGCGGTACGGCGGAGTGATGACCGGAACGTAACGTCACCACCGTTGAACCCTCTGTGAGGTTGTTCCAGCGTGGCCCAGCGGTGACCGTCCCGCAACTCACGGCGACTCACGCCCCACGGTTCGGCGCGCCACAGAAGGCCCCGGAGCGCACAGGGGGCCCTCGGCGCGCCACCGAGGGGCGGCGAGGGTCTCCGCCCCGCCCGCCGCCGTATCCTCCGTGGTGCCCTCCGCCGTATCCTCCGTCGTGCCCTCCGCCGTGTCAGTGCCGGTGCCGCCCGGCGGCCCGCTTCAGGGCCGCGAGGAAGCGGCCGGAACCCTCGGCCTCGCCGCCGCCCTCGTGGCCGTCCCGGTGCAGGGTCAGCCGGTAGCGGGTGCCGTTCACGGTCGCCACCGTCTCGTCGGCCTTCGCGAACCACGGCCGCCCCGCCCGGACCTTCTCCACGGGCGCGCTGTCGATCTCGCTGCCGTAACTCGTGAGGAGGGCGAGCCTGCCGTCCTCGATCCGTACCTCGCCCGCGCGCGTCAGCGAACGCGGCCAGCGGTCGATCCGTACGCCCCTCACGCTGAACTCCGGTTCCGACATGCCGATCCGCCCCTCTCACCCGGTCATCGCTCCCAGTGTGCCGGGCCGCCCCGGCTCGCACCAGTGGCCCTCCCTCAAGTCATCCCTATGGAGAGTCAAAGGAAACGTTTGCCCAGGTGAGAGGGGTATCGTCGGCAGTGGGCACCCAGTGGAACCGACCGAGGAGAGGCACGCATGAGCACCACGGAGAACAGCGTGGGGAACCGGTCGGCCACCGCGGCGGTGACCGTCGACGTCGACCGCAGCGACCCGGCGTACCGGGCCTGGCTCAAGGAGGCCGTCCGCAAGGTCCAGGCCGACGCCAACCGCTCCGCCGACACCCATCTGCTGCGCTTCCCGCTCCCCGAGAAGTGGGGCATCGACCTCTACCTCAAGGACGAGTCCACCCACCCCACCGGCAGCCTCAAGCACCGCCTCGCCCGCTCGCTCTTCCTGTACGGACTCTGCAACGGCTGGATCCGGCCGGGGAAGCCCGTCATCGAGGCGTCCAGCGGCTCGACCGCCGTCTCCGAGGCGTACTTCGCGAAGCTCGTCGGCGTGCCCTTCATCGCCGTCATGCCCCGTACCACCAGCCACGAGAAGTGCCGGCTCATCGAGTTCCACGGCGGGCAGTGCCACTTCGTGGACGACTCGCGCACGATGTACGAGGAGGCCGCCGCCCTCGCCGAGCGCACCGGCGGTCACTACATGGACCAGTTCACCTACGCGGAGCGGGCCACCGACTGGCGGGGCAACAACAACATCGCCGAATCGATGTACCAGCAGCTGAAGCTGGAGCGGTACCCGGAGCCCGCCTGGATCGTGGCCACCGCGGGCACCGGCGGCACCTCGGCGACCATCGCCCGCTACGTCCACTACATGCAGCACGACACCCGGATCTGTGTCGCCGATCCCGAGAACTCCTGTTTCTTCGACGGCTGGACGCACAACGACCCCGGCGCCACGGCGGACTGCGGTTCCCGCATCGAGGGCATCGGACGGCCCCGGATGGAGCCCAGCTTCGTGCCGGGGGCCGTCGACCGCATGATGAAGGTGCCCGACGCGGCGAGCGTCGCCGCCGTCCGCGCCCTGGAGACCGTGATCGGCCGCAAGGCGGGCGGCTCCACCGGCACCGGCCTGTGGAGCGCCTTCAAGATCGTCGCCGAGATGGTCGCCCACGAGCGGACCGGCAGTGTCGTCACGCTGATCTGCGACCCCGGCGAGCGCTATCTCGACAAGTACTACTCCGACGAGTGGCTGGCCGCCCAGGGCCTGGACATCGCCCCGTACAGCGCCGCTATCGAACGGTTCCTGGAGTCCGGGGCCTGGCCGGAGTGAGCCGCCGGTCGAGCCGGCGCGCCGCGTCCCGGAAGGACAGGCCGACGCCGGGCCCGGCGAGGCGCAGCCCTAGGCGGAACGGCGCCGCGCCGTCGGCCGCCATGGTCCACCGCACCCTGGTCCCCTTCCCCATGGGGGAGAGGGACCACTCCTCCGCGAGCGCGGAGACGCCGGGGGCGTTGGTGGCGTCCACGCGGTAGGCGTACCGGACGTCGGGCTCGGAGGCCAGGATCGTCTCCTCGAAGAGGATCCCGCCCCGCAGCCGGACGGTCCTGCCCGCCCCGTCGCCCGTCGGGACGGCGGAGGTGACCGCCGTGAACCAGGAGGGCAGGCTCCCCACCTCCACGGCCAGCGACCGGTAGACGGCCGGGGGCGGCGCGGCCAGGGTCGCGGTGAAGACCAGACGGACGGGCGCGGACGCGGTGAAGTCGAGCTCCACCGGCCTCAGTCGACGTGCCATGGCCGGACCTCCCCGGGACGGAAGCGAAAGAGCACCCTAGCTGACGGGACGTCACCAGCACAGGGTGCGGCCGACGTCTGTCCGAGACCGGACTGACGCGCCACCCCGGGCCTCCTCGCCCGTCCGCGATCAGGAGACCTCCGGCCCCCGCCGCAACAGCCCGTCCACCGCCCGTCCGAACACCAGCCGTCCCGCCCGGGCGAGTACCGGATCGAAAGCCCGTGGGAGCCGCCGCACGGACAGCTCCTCCGTCCACACCACCCGGCTGCCGCCGCCCGGCATCTCTGTCACCTCGACGAGCGCCCAACCCCGCACCAGCCGCCCGTACTTCTCCAGACGGCAGACGCCCGGGCGGCCCGGCGCCGGGGGTTCCCAGCGCACGACCTCCATCGGATCGTCGAAGGACAGCCGGCCGACGCCCGTGCGCGCGGTGAAACGGGTTCCCAGCCGGGTCGGGCCCGGCGTCAGCACCCTCGTCCGGGTCAGCGGCACCTGCCGGCCGTGCGCCGGCCAGTCCGTGAGCCGCCGCCACGCCTCTCCTGGCGTCCGCGGCACGGTCCGCTCGACCCGGAAGCGGCTCACGCCTGTTCCTCGCCCGCCACCAGGAGACCCGGCAGGTGCTCCGTCACCTCGGCCCGTACGCCCTCGGGCAGGCCGCGGTCCGTCACCCAGGTGTCCACCTCGTCGAGCGCCGCGAAGGAACTCAGGCCCACCGTCCCCCACTTGGTGTGGTCGGCGACCACCACCACCCGGCGCGCCGACCGCATCAGACAGCCGTTGGTCTCCGCCTCCGCGAGGTTCGGCGTCGACAGACCTGCCTCCACCGAGATGCCGTGCACACCGAGGAACAGCAGGTCGAAGTGGAGCGAGCGGACCGCCCGGTCCGCCACAGGCCCCACCAGGGCGTCGGAGGGCGTGCGCATCCCGCCCGTCAGGACGACCGTCGCCGCCCCGCGCCGCGTCTCGCCCGTGCCGGAGGAGAGCTGGGCCTCGTGGAACACGTCCGCGACCCGGACCGAGTTCGTCACCACCGTCAGGTCCGGCACGTCGAGCAGATGCCGGGCCAGGGCGAACGTCGTCGTCCCGCCGGACAGGGCGATCGCCGAGCCCGGCGCGACCAGGGCGGCGGCCGCCCGCGCGATCTCGTCCTTGGCGCTCGGTTCGAGCACCGACTTGGCCTCGAAGCCCGGCTCGTGGGTACTCGCCTCGACCACCGGAACGGCTCCGCCGTGCACCTTCTCCAGCATGCCCTGCCGGGCCAGCGCGTCGAGGTCGCGACGGATCGTCATGTCCGAGACGCTGAGGCGCCGGGTCAGCTCGTTGACCCGTACACCGCCGCGCCGCCGAACCTCGTCGACGATCAGGGCACGCCGCTGCTCCGCTAGCAGGTTCTGGTTGTCAGTCACCGCCGGGGCCGGTCCTTCCGCAGGAGACAAGGGGATGGCTGTCGGATTCGGTGAGGAACGGTGCGCAGGCGCACCATCGTCCGCGATCCTGTTGCCGACGTCGCATCTTCCCACCCTGAGAGGAAGTCCCCTCAGTGTCCCCTGCCACACCCGCTCCGGAGAGCGGGGGCGCGGCGCTCGAACTCCTTGTCCACGGAGTCGGCGGAGCCACCCCCCAGGACATGCTCGACGATCCCAGGACCGTACGGATCACCGGCGACCGGACAGCCGCCGTGTACCGGCGCACCGAGGACGTCGACGCCGAGGACAAGCCCGAGCGGGACGCCAACCGCCCGGTCCCGGAGGCGTACTGCTGGTCCAACCTCACCTCCGGCGACGGAGCCCGCGCCCTGTGGCTGCTGCTCCTGCCCTTCATGGTCGCCAACCTGGCGCACTGGATGCGCCCGCCCTCCCGGGGCCGCCCGGGGCTCGTCCGGCTGTACGGGCTCCTCGTACGGCTCGTGGCCCTCACCCTCACCGTGCTCCTGACCGCCGCGGCCTGCGAGGTCGCGCTCGATCTGACGGCCTGGCAGTGCGCCGGGACCGCCGCGTGCTCCGACGCGTACTCCTGGCTCGGCTTCCTCTCGGAGGGGCGCGGCGGGTGGTGGTCATCGCCCGGCCGCCGCCTCGCCCTCGCCGCCCTGGTGCCGGCCGCGCTCGTCGGCCTCCTCTGGTACCTGTCGACGAGGACCTGGAGCGCCTACGAGGCCCAGCGCCCGCCGACGGGTTACGACGCCCCCGCGGCGGAACCACCGGCAGAACCCGGGACCACGGACCAGGAGGCCACGGGCCCGGAGACGACGGTCGCGGGGAAGGCGGCCGCCCTCGGCCGCCCCGGTTTCTGGTACGGACGCCGGCTCGTCGCCCGGCTCAGGGCCGCCCACACCGCCGCAGGCTTCCTCACCGTCGCCGCGGCCCTCACCACGGCCACCGCACGGCACGACGCCGCCGCCCCCGGTGCCGTCCTCGGCCGGATCCTCCAGGCGGCCCTCGTCGCCCTGGCCGTGTGCATCGTGTGGGTCGTCTGCCGCCGGGGCCGCAGCGAGCGCCGGCTCGACCTGCGCGTCGAGCGCGCCCTCGTCTCCTGGCTGCCCGGCGTCTCCCTCGCGCTCCTCGCCCTCAGCGCGCTGTACGCGGGCTGGTCCCGCCCCGGCTGGACGTCCGGCGGGACGCTCCCCGGCGATGCCGTCTTCGGCGGTCTCACCCTCGTCCAGGGCGCCCTCGTCGTCGCCCTCGGCGTGGTCGCGCTGCTGCTCCAGCGGCCCGGCCGGGACCCCCGTACGGCGCTGCGCGGACTCGGCGGCCCCGCCGTCGCCATGCTCGCCTGCGCCCTCGCCGGGGTCATGTCCGGGGGAGTCGCCCAATGGGTCGCCGACGGGCTCGACGGCCCCGGCGCGGCCCACGGCGGCCCCCGGATCGGCCCGCCCGTGCTCCTCAGCTGGCAGGCCTCGGTCATCCCCGTACTGCTCCTGCTGCTGCTCGTGCCCGCCGTCCTCCTCGTCGTACGGACCGTGCTCTCCGCGCGACGGCTTCGTGCCACGGTCGAGTCCGACTACGAGGCCGCCGACGAACGGGACCCCGTCCGTACGGGACGGATCGCCTCCGGCCGTGCGCGCGCCGCGCTCACCGACTCCGCGCCCGTCCTCGTCGGTGTCGTCTCCGGCGCCACCCTGCTCCTCGGGGCCGTCTCCGTCGCCGGAGCCTGGGCCAGCGGAAACGTTCCCGGACGGGCCTTCGACGGCGCTCACCCCGCCGTCGCGTCGCTGGCCTCCGCCACGCAGGCCGTCGGCTCGTGGATGATCGGCTTCGGCTTCCTGCTCTTCGTCACCTGGGGCCGCCGCGCCTACCGGGACGCCTCCGCCCGCCGCACCATCGGCATCCTGTGGGACGTCGGCACCTTCTGGCCCCGCGCCGCCCACCCCTTCGCCCCGCCCTGCTACGCCGAGCGGGCGGTCCCCGACCTGACCTGGCGCATGAGCTCCTGGACCCGGAGCACCGGCGGCCGGCTCGTCATCTCCGGGCACTCCCAGGGCAGTGTCCTCGCCGCGGCCGCCGTCTGGCAGCTGCCGCCCGCCACCCGGGGCCGGGTCGCCCTCCTCACGTACGGCTCGCCCCTGGAACGGCTCTACGGCCGCTGGTTCCCCGCGTACTTCGGCCCCGACGCGCTGCGCGCCCTGAACCGCACCGTACGGTGCTGGCACAACCTGTACCGTGCCACCGACCCCATCGGGGGACCCGTCCGGGTGCCGGCGGAGGACGAACGGCCGGCCGTGGACGCGGCGGAGCTGCGGGACCCGGTCGCCTACGGCCGCACCCGCGAACACCCACTGCCCGAGCCGATCCTGGGCCACTCCGACTACCAGGCGGACCCGGAGTTCGCCGTGCGGCGCTCCGCCCTCCTCGACCAGCTGCTGCCCGCGTTGCCCCGGCAGCGCGACGCGGACGACACGGCGGATCAGGGGAGTTCGGGCAGGTCCTCCGGATAGAGCAGCGTGAGGTCGTCCGTGCTCGCGTCGGCGAGCGCGGCGACCCGCCCCGCGTGCCGCTCCACCATCGACTCGAACGTCTGCCGCGCCGTGCGGCCGTTGCCGAAGGCCGGGCCCTTCGGGAGCTTCGTGAAGTACACGAACAGCGCCTCGTCCGTGCCCGGGGCGAGCCGGTACTCGTGCTCGTCCGCCTGCTGCCCCACGATCCGCAGCAGCTCGTCCGGCTCGTAGTCGCCGAAGGTGATCGTCCGTGAGAAACGGGAGGCCACACCCGGGTTGACGGTGAGGAAGCGCTCCATCTCCGCCGTGTAGCCCGCGACGATGACGACCACCGCGTCCCGGTGGTCCTCCATCAGCTTCACCAGCGTGTCGATCGCCTCACGGCCGAAGTCCCGGCCCGAGTCCTCCGGCGACAGGGCGTACGCCTCGTCGACGAACAGCACCCCGCCCCGCGCCCGGTCGAAGGCCTCCTGGGTACGGATCGCCGTCGAACCGATGTGCTCACCGACCAGGTCGACGCGGGACACCTCCACCAGATGCCCGCGTTCGAGGACCCCGAGCGAGGCCAGGATCTCGCCGTAGAGGCGCGCCACCGTCGTCTTGCCCGTACCCGGATTGCCCGTGAAGACGAGATGGCGGCGGACCGAGGCCGCCTTGAGACCGGCCTCCTGACGCCGGCGCCCCACCTCGATCATGTTGGTGAGGGTGCGCACCTCCAGCTTGACGCTCTCCAGGCCCACCAGGGCGTCCAGCTCCCCGAGCACGTCCTGGGAGGAACGGGAGGCGGGCAAGGGCTCCGGAGCGACCTGCGGCGCGGCGGCCGTGACGCGCGGCGCCGGCACCGTCCCGAGGAGTCCCGCCGACCGCGTGGCCGTCAGGACCGTCCCCCCGTCGGGTACGGAGGAGCGGACCGCGCTCTCGTCGCTGGTGCAGTCCTCCGCGCTCGTCCCCTCCTCCGGGAACTCGTAGCCGCCGCGCGCGCACCGCTCCGTACGGCACTTGCGCAGGGTCGTCCGGCAGCCGTCCGTGACGTGGAACCCGTACCCGCCGCTGCCGGTGACCCGGCAGCCGTGGAAGGAGCCACGCCCCTCCGCGGAGACGTAGAAGCCGGCCTCGGCGGGCGAGGTGACCGTGCACCGGTCGATCGTGGGGTCGGCGCCCTTGGTGACGATGACCCCGGTCTGCACGGAGTCGATGGTGCAGCCGGCGAGGGTGCCGCCGCTGCCGTGGTCCCGGAACCAGGCGCCCGTGGAGGCCTCCCGGATGCGGCAGTCGTCGAGCTGCGCCGTCGCCCCGTCGCTCACCGACACCGCCGTGTTCCGCACCTGCGACAGGTCGCTGTCGACGACGTCGACCCGGGAGCCCCTGTCGAGCACGAACAGGGCGTCCGGTACGTCGTGCACCCGGCAGGCGTCGAGGACGGCGGTCGCCCCGTCGCTCACCCACACCGCCGGGTAGTCGCCCGTACTGTCGTGGATCTCGCACTGGTTGGCGTCGACCCGGGTCCCCGGGTCCCACACCGAGAGCCCGTTGCGGCCGAAGCGGCGGACGGTCGACCGGGTCAGCGTCAGGACCGAGCGCGACCGCAGGTCGACGGCGTTCTCCGGGACGTCGTGGATGTCGCAGTCCGAGAGCGTGAGCACCGCGTCGGTGTCGAGGGTGATGCCGTCCCCCGACGTGCGGTGCACGGAGGAGTCCGTGAGATGGGCGGTGGCACGGGCCGCGATCTGGAGACCGGCGCCCTTGATCTCGTACACCTCGCAGCCGACGCCCTCCAGGCCGCTGCCCTCGCCGGTCACGGCGATCCCGGCGCCGGTGGCGTGGTGCACCCGGCAGCGCTCCAGGCGCGGATGCGCCCCGCCGCGCACCGAGACGCCCGCCTGCCCCGCCGAGACCACCTCGCACTCCTCGAACACCCCGCCGGCCCCGTCGAGTACGGCGATGCCGATCCCGGCGGGATTGTCGACCGTGCAGCGGCGGACCGTCGGCCGGGCCGCGCCCCGCACCTCGATCCCGGCGGCGGACCGGGTCATGATCCGCAGGTCGAGCAGCTCCGGGGTGCCGTCCTCGACGAGCAGCGCCGGCGCGGCGACGTCCTGCCCCTCGATGTGGAGGTCCTGCAGGGTCACGGAGGCGCGGATCGTCAGCGGCACCCCGTCCGGCGGTGCGATCCGCACCGAGCCGACGCCGCCCTCGGGGCCGCGCAGGGTGACGGCCCGCCGCACCACGAGGTTCTCCCGGTAGGTGCCGGGCGCGACCGTGAGCACGTCCCCGTCACCCGCGGCCTCCAGGGCGGCGGCAAGGGAGGGGTACTCACCCGTGCGGCGCCGCCACCGCGATGTGCCGGTGTGCGTCACCTGGACCGTGCCCTGTGCCATGGGTGTGTCCTGCCCCCGCCTCATGCCTCGCCGCTGATCCGATGCCCCACCGTAGCGCGCGCGGGGCCGCGCGGTTGACGGGTCGCCGGCCCGTCCCCGTACCGGCGCCGGGCACGCGTCACAGGTGGTCGGGGGCGGTCGCGGTCGGTCGCGCTCGGTCGGACTCGGGCCCGGTCCGCGGCCGGGCTCAGCTGCCCGTGCCGGTGCGGCCCCAGTCGGGGCCGGCCGCCGCCCACGCCCGGTCCAGGCGCGCGTACCGCAGCAGCACGAGCCGGCGTACGGCGAGGCGCCGGACGGTCTCCGTCAGGAGGCCCGTGAGCAGCGCGGCCGTCAGACCGGCGACGACGGCGTGCGCGCGGGCCGTGTCCGCGCGCAGCGGCGGTGCCACCGGGCGCCCCTCCCGGTCCGTCCAGAGCCCGAAGGTCGCGCCGGGGGCGGAGGTCCGCAGGGCCGTCGTCACCGTGCCCGTACGATCCGAGCCGTCCGGCGCTGTCCACCGGGCCACCACCGGGCGAAGCGGCCGCTCCTCCGCGGCCTCGTCGGCGGTCTCCGCGCCGCTCGCGGCCCGGACCACCCGGGCCGTCGCCGGCACGCGCTGTTCCTGCTGGACTCGGACGGCCCGCTGGAGCGAGGCGTCTGCGGAGGAGCCGGCCGCCCAGCCGGTCAGGGGCGCCACGACACAGAGCAGCACGATCGCCGTGAAGGCGACCCAGGCCTCGGCGAGATCCGTGGTCCGGCGCAGGGGGTTGTGCCGCCAGCGCCAGAGTCCGATGGCCGCGCGCACGTCGGGACCCCCTCGTCGTTGACCGCTCCTCCAACGAGTGTGCCCCGGGGCCGGGTTCCCCGCCTGTCGGGCCGGTGACGTGGGACGGGGGTCGTCGTCCGGGATCCGGCCCCGTCGCGGAGCCTTCGGAGGGGGTCCCGTTCAGTCCAGGATCTTCACCTCGTCCCCGACCCGGACCGTGCCGGTGTGCTCGGGGACGAGGTTCTGGCCGAAGATGACCCGGCCGTCGTTCTTGCGGTGCCGGGCGAGGGTCCACAGCGGCTCCTTGCCCCGCGCGGCGGAGAACTGGTCCGTCGTGGTGACGACACAGCGCCCGCAGGGCCTGGCGACCCGGAAGGTGACCTCTCCGACGGCGAGCCGAGTCCAGCCGTCCTCCGCCCACGGGGACGTGCCGGAGATGACCAGGTTCGGCCGGAACCGGTTCATCGGGAGGGGGCCCTCGTGGGCGTGGTCGCCCTGGGCGATGAGGGAGTTGAGGGCGTCGAGGGAGGACGTGGCGGCGACGAGCAGCGGGTAGCCGTCCGCGAAGCTCACCGTCTCGCCGGGCAGTGCGTACTCGGGGTCCACAGGGCGCCGGTGTTCGGGCGCGTCCATGTGGACGAGCCGGAAATCGCCCTCCAGGTACGCCGAGAGCCAGCCGGCCGCCGCTTCGTCGGCCGGCACGGCCTCCACGGGCTTGTCGAAGATCTCCACGGTGACGGTGGACGAGGGGTGCGGCACCTCGACCGTCAGCGACGGGTGGCCGGGCGCGGACAGGGTGATCCCGCCGCCCGGCAGCGGCTCCGCCGTGGCCAACGCCATCCGGGGGTGACGGCGTTGGGTCACGACCTTCCGCGTCGCGTCGACGACGGCCCAGCGGCGGTCCCCGGCCAGCCCCCAGGGCTGGACCTCGGCCTCCGTGGGAGCCAGCGCGCGCATGGCCTTCACCGGGTGGACGTGGACGGAGCGGAGTACAGGAGTCGGCATGCCGTCATCCTGCCAGCCGCTCCGGACCCGACGCCCCCCGGTGCCAGGGCCGGTCAGTAACCCCCACCCTGGTAGGGACGGTTGTACGGGTCGTCGTACGGCGCGGGGGCGGGGACCGGCGCGGGGGCCGGCCGGGGTGCCGCCGGACGCATCGCCTCGTACCCCGCGGGCGCGGGACGGGGCGGCTGCCCGTAGGGACCGCCCTGGTAGCCGCGCGGGGCCGCCTGCTGCTGCGGGATGTACGGCGCGGGGGCGTGCTGCAGGGGCACGGGGGCCATCTGCTGCGCGGGCTGCGGGTATCCGTAGCCGTTGCCGTAGGAGGGCTGCGGGGTGGGCGCCGCCGGGAGGGCGGGCAGTGCCGCGGGGAGCGCCGGCAGGTAGGAGCCGCTCACGGGGAAGCTGCTGCCGGTGTCGTAGGCGGCTGGCACTCGGATCGGGGCGATCTGAGGCGTGCCCCGCTCCGCGACCAGGGAGTCGTAGATCGGGGTGTCCGGGAAGGACGGCGCGGTGTGGTAACCGCCTCCATAGGTGGAGCGGGGGGAGGTCATGGAACATAAGTTAAGCCCACGATGTGCTGGTTGGGGAGCCCCCATCTTCGGGTCATCCGATTTACGCTGTTTTTGTCGGCCTGACCTGCCAAAACAACGTCAAAGTCTGCGTTAACAGCGGGGGCTTTTCGGCGGCGGGACGCACCCTCGACGTTGGATCTTGAGCGCCTGAAACGCAGAATTATCGATGAATTACCATCAGTAATCGAAGGTCGCCCCGGAGCCTCGGACCGATACGCCGAAGTGTGCCCGGCGAAACGGGTCTCGGCATCAGCCGAGTTGCCGCCGGACGAGCTCGTGGAAGAGTCCGTTCGTGTCGGCGAGGAGTTCCGCGGGGGTGCCCTCCTGGACGACGCGTCCGTCCGCCAGGGCGATCACCCGGTCCGCGTCCATGATCGTGGACAGCCGGTGGGCGATCACGACGCGGGTCGCGTTCAGGGCGCGGGTCGACTCGATGACGGTCCGCTGCGCCTCGTTGTCCAGGGCGCTGGTCGCCTCGTCGAAGAAGAGGACGCGGGGCCGGCGGATGAGGGCCTGGGCGATCATCAGCCGCTGGCGCTGGCCGCCCGAGACGCTTCCCCCGCCGTCGGACAGCATCGTGTGCATGCCCATGGGCATGGCCTTGATGTCCTCGGCCAGACCCGCCATCGCCGCGGCGGCCCAGGCGTCCTCCAGCGGATACGACCCGGCGCCGCGGATGCAGTCGAGGACGGAGCCGGAGAACGGCTGGGCGTTCTGCAGCACGACGCCGCACTGGCGGCGCACCGCCGCCTGGTCGAGGGCGGCGAGGTCCTGCCCGTCGTACCGCACGGTGCCCGAGACCGGCCGGTCGAAACCGATGAGCAGCCGCAGGAGCGTGGACTTGCCGCAGCCGCTGGCCCCGACGATCGCGACGAACTCGCCCGGCCGCACCCGGAGGTCGACCCCGTCGAGGACCAGCGGGCCGTCCTCGGTGTAGCGGTAGGACAGGTTCTCGGCCTCGATGGCCCCGGTCAGCTCGCCGGGCCTCACACTGGAGCCGCGGACCTCGGGTGTCTCCCGGAGCAGCGGCCTGATCTGCTCGAACATGGGCTGCACGGCCGCGGCCGAGAGGAGCGCGCCGGTCAGCTGCGTGACCGAGGACAGCATCATGGTGACGGCGGTGCTGAAGGTGAGGAACTCGCTCGCGGACAGGGTGCCGCGGGCCGGTCCCGCCAGGAGCGCGAACATGACGAGCGTGCACAGCGGCAGGCAGACCGCGCCGAGGACCGTGAGGACGTTCTTGATGCGTCCCACGCGGCGGTGCAGCTCGCGGGTGCGGGCGAACTCCCCGGCCCAGGCCGCGTACGCGAAGCTCTCGGCCGCCGCGACCCGCAGCTTCGGCAGACCGCGCAGGGTCTGGAAGGCCTGGTTGTCGAGCTTGTTGCCGATCCGGACCAGCCGGCGCTGGTACCGCAGTTGCCAGAGCCCGAGGCCCAGGAAGACCGCGGCCGTCCCGAGCAGCAGGGCGAGCGCGACGAGGGCCAGGGGCACGCTGTAGACAAGAAGCAGCACCAGGTTGACCGTGCCGACGGTGCCCGCCTGCACGACCACCGGGCCGATGCCGGACAGGACGCGGCGGATGGCGCTGATGCCCATGGCGGCACCGGCCAGTTCGCCGGTGGAGCGGCCGGCGAAGAACGTCGTCGGCAGGCGGAGGAGACGGTCCCAGACGGCCGGCTGGAGGGTGGCCTCGATCCGGCCCTCCATCCGGAGGATCGCGGTGTTCTGAAGCAGCATGAACGCGGCCGAGACGACGCTGGTCGCGATGATCGCGAGACCGGTCTGGACGATGAGTCCGGTCTCGGCGGCCGGGACGTACGTGCCGAGCACCTTGCCGGTGGCGACGGGCACGAGGGCCCCGAGGACGACCGCGACGAGCCCGCCGCCGAGGAGGGCGCGGAGCTCCGCCCGGGTGCCCCGCACGCTGAACCGGAGCAGCGGCAGCAGGCCGAGCGGCCGGTCGGGCAGCGGGCGGTAGAACATGACGGCGCGCGGCGCGAACTCCGCGGCGCCCGCCCGGTCGACGCGCTCCCGTTCCCCGGTGGCGGGGTCGAACGCCACGTACCGGCCGCGCCGCCACAGCAGGGCGACCGGTGTCCCGTCCGCCCGGTGGCCCACCAGGGGCCCGCTGTCCTCACGCCACCACCGCTCACCGAGCCGGACGCCGCGGGTGCGGATCCGGGAGGCGAGCGCGATGCGTTCGACCGGGTCGGAATGCCCGGGGTCGGCGCCCGCCATATCGGCCGGTTCCGCGAGGGTGATGCGCGCCTCGTCGGCGACCGCCCGGCACACGGCATAGGTCGCGTCGTCGTCGGCCCGGCCCCGCGCCGGGCCTGCGCCCGCACGGCCGATGGACGCGAGCAGCGTGTGGTCCGCCCGGGTGCTGGCGGCCCTGCCCGCCTCGATCCCGGCAGCCGCCCGGTCCTCGTGGTCGCGTTCGAGCTGCTCGATCCAGCCGTCAAGGGCGTGGAGGAGCCGGTACTGCTGGTCGACCATGCCCTGCCAGGTGGCCGGGTCGACGAGCAGCGTGCCGGAACCGGAGCCGTGATGCGTCTCGTACGCGGCTCCGTACGCGATGCTGCCGGGGGCGATCCGCATCCAGAGGACGTCGTCGTCGGCCGCGCCCGGAGCGTCGCCGGGGCCGCCGTCCGAGGCCGCCTGGTACAGGACGCGCAGCCCGCGCCCGACGCCGAGCGCGAAGGCGTGCTCCAGGGGACTGGGCGGGGCCTCGGTACCCATGCCGTACGCGCTCCGGTCCTCGTACCACTGGCCCTCGTACCACCGGCCGCCGTACCCCTGCTCCCCGTATCCCTGCTCGGCGTACGACTGCCCTACGGGGTACGGCAGTTCGCGGAGCTCGACGCGGCGCAGCAGGCAGCCCTGCGCGGGCCGGCCGATCAGCGTGTGCGCGGGTCCCTCGACCGGGCCGAGGAGCAGCGTGCCCGTCTCCAGGCGGCCCAGGAAGTGCCAGGGGCCGAGCCGCGCCGCGTCGACCGCGAAGAGGTCCAGAGCGCCGTCGACGACGAGCCAGAGGACGTGCGGACCTTCGAGGACGACGCTGCTCAGGCCCGCGCAGTCGACCGGGGTGCCGAGGGCGCCGAGGGCCGCGACGACCGGGTCCTGCGCGCCGCCGCCGTGCCGTACGCCGGAGAGGTCGGCGGGCGGATGGGGAAAGGTCACCTCAGTGCTCCTCGACCAGGCCGGCGTACGCGCCCCGCGCCGCGACGAGCTGCTCGTGACGACCGCGTTCCACGACCGTCCCCCGGTCGAGCACGACGATCTCGTCGCTGTCGCGGATGGTGCTCAGCCGGTGGGCGATGACCACGCAGGCGCAGCCGCGCCGCCGCAGGTTGTCGATGACGATCTCCTCGGTCGCCGCGTCGAGGGCGCTGGTCACCTCGTCGAGGATCAGGACGCTGGGGCGGCGCACGAGTGCGCGGGCGATCTCCAGGCGCTGGCGCTGGCCGCCGGAGAAGTTGCGGCCGTCCTGCTCGACGCGGCTGCGGATGCCGCCCGGCCGGCGGGCGACCACGTCGTACACGGCGGCGTCCCGCAGGGCGGCGACGACGGCCTCGTCCGGGACGGAGGGGTCCCAGAGCGCCACGTTGTCGCGGACGGTGCCCTCGAAGAGGAAGACGTCCTGGTCCACGAAGGAGACGGAGGCCGCGAGCGCGCTGCGCGGGATGTCCTCGAGACGCATCCCGTCGATGCGGATCGCGCCCTCCCACGGTGTGTAGAGGCCGGACATCAGCCGCGAGACGGTGGACTTGCCGCTGCCGGAGCCGCCGACCAGAGCCACCTGCTGCCCGGGGCCGACGGTGAGGGAGAAGTCCTTGAGCAGCGGGGCGTCGAGGGGGCTGTACCCGAAGGTGACGCCCTCGAGTTCGACGTGTCCCGTGAGGCGGCGGGTGGGGGCGTGCGGGACGCGCCGGGTGTGGACCGGGTCGACGGGGAAGTCCTCGACGTCCCTGAGCCGGGCGACGTCGGCGGCGAAGTCCTGGATGCGGCCCGCCACGCCGTTGAGCCGGGTGATCGGGGCCGTGAAGCCGGTCACGAGGGCCTGGAAGGCGACGAGCAGCCCGACGGTGAGGTGCCCCTCCACGGCCCGCAGCCCGCCGATCGTGAGGATCAGCGCGCTGTTCAGCGCGGCGAGCGTCGGCGCGACGACCGCCAGCCAGGCACTGGGCACGCCGAGCCGCTGCTGCACGTCGAGGGTGGTGGCGTGCTGTCCGGCCCAGCGCCGGAAGAAGCCGTCCTCGCCGCCCGTGGCCTTCATCGTCTCGATGAGCTGGAGTCCGCTGTACGAGGTGTTGGTCAGCCGGGCGCTCTCGGCGCGCAGCTTCTGCGTGCCGGTGGCCCGCAGGTGGATGACGACGCGCAGGGCGAGGACGTTGAGCAGGGCGATCAGCACGCCGACGACGGTGAGTTGCGGGTCGTACGTCCAGAGGAGCACCGCGTAGAGCAGGACGACCACGGCGTCGACGGCCGCCGCCGCCAGGTCGCGGGCGAGCGTCTCGGCGACGGCGTCGTTGGACTGCAGGCGCTGGACGAGGTCGGCGGGGCTCCGCTGGGCGTAGAAGGCGAGCGGCAGCCGGAGCAGGTGCCGCAGGAAGCGGGCGCTGCCCAGGGTGGAGGCGATGATGCGCCCGCGCAGCAGATTGGCCTGCTGGAGTGCGGTGAGGGTCGCGGTGAGGACGAGGGTGGTCGCCATCGCCGCGAAGACCACGCCGAGCAGCGACGTCTGGTTCCCGATGAGGAACATGTCGATGTACGTACGGCTCAGCGCCGGCACCCACGCGCCGACGGCCACCAGGAGGAGGCTGGCGACGACCGCCGCGGCCATGGTGCCGGAGGTGCCGCGGAGCCGGGCGGGCAGGGCGGAGAGGACGCCCGGCCGGCTGCCGCCGCGGCGGAAGCCGGGGCCCGGCTCGAAGGTGAGCACGATGCCGGTGAAGCTGGTGTCGAACTGGTCCATGGGGACGAACCGGCGGCCGCTGCCCGGGTCGTTGACGTACACACCGGGGCGGCCGAAGCGGCGGCCCGTGCCCTCGTAGACGACGTAGTGGTTGAACTCCCAGAAGAGGACGGCCGGTGCGGCGACCTCGGCGAGGGCGGCCACGTCCATCTGCATGCCCTTGGCCTGCAGTCCGTAACTCCGGGCCGCCTTCAGGAGGTTGCCGGCCCGCGACCCGTCGCGGGAGACGCCGCAGGCGATGCGGAGCTCTTCGAGGGGGATGAAGCGGCCGTGGTGGCCGAGGACCATGGCGAGTGCGGCGGCGCCGCACTCGACCGCCTCCATCTGGAGCACCGTGGGGGTACGGACGGTCCGCGGCCTTCGGCCCTTGGTGACGGGCGTACGGCGCCGGGGCCCGCCCGCGGGCGGGAGCCTGCGGTCGGAGGTCCGCGCCCTGCCGCCGGAGCGCGCCCGGGTGGCCGCGCGTGACGCGCTCACGGGAGCAGCCAGTCGACGGGGCGCTGTGCGGCGAGGTGCACGGCGCCGGTGACGGGCGTGCCGGAGGCGGGAGCGTGCGGGGGCCCGTCCGTGGACGACCAGGCGTATCCGGAGGCGGTGGCGGCCGAGCGGTCGAGGGTCACGAGCACCGCGACCGGATCGCCCTGCCGGGAGAACCGCGCGGCGAGTCCCGCGTCACCGAGGAAGGAGCCGAGCTGCGCCTCCGACTGGGGAGTGCGGCCCACGGCCGTGACCCGGCCCCGGAGCACGCCGAACCGGTCGCGCGGGACGGACTGGACGGCGAGGTCGACCCGGGAGCCCGCGCGGACCGTGGCGGCGGTGTCGCCCGTCAGATAGAGGACGGCCACCAGGGGCGCGTCCGGGTCGGTCACGCGCTCGACGGTCGCGACGTCGGCGCCGGTGGTGACGACCGAACCCAGCCTGGCGTACAGCGTGGTGACGCGGCCGCCCGCGACGGCGCGGACGGGCCGGTCGCCCCGGTCCGTGCGGACGGTCAGCAGAGGCGCTCCGGCGGCGACGGGCCGGCCCTCCTCGGCGAGGACCTCGGTGACCTGTCCGGCGACGGGGCTCTGGAGCAGGTAGCTGCCGTCGGCGTGGGTCAGGAGACCGGGGGCGTTCAGCTTGGACGTCACCGTGCCGGTGAGGGCCCAGAAGCCCGCGGCGGCCATGACGACGAGGGTGACGGCGAGCACGAGACGCCCCTGGGGGCGTGCGAATCGCACGGGCACGTCGAGTTCTTCGGGCGATTGCAGCTTGGAAAGCGCATTGCGGCGGAACTGCACGGACTATTCCTTCGACTGCATTCTGACGCATATCCCGCGGCCGGGTTCCGGGGTGCGGGACATGGGGTGGATCAAGGGCGGCCGTAAACCCCGGAACCGGGTCGGTTCCGGGGTTCACAGACCGTTTTGGGCTCAGATACCGGCGAGGCCGGTGATGCCCGCGGTGTTCACCGAGACGCCGGTGATGCCGGAGGCCAGGCCGGGGACGCCGGCCGCGAGGCCCTCGACGCCCTGGACCGTCTGGAGGGAGCCGACGGTGCCGAGGAGGTTGGTGACGTCGCCGGTCAGCGCGCCGGCGAGGCCGCCGGAGACGGTGACGAGACCGCCGGAAACGGCGTCGAGGTCGGCGTCGGAGATCTCTACGGTCTCAAGGTCGTGACGCATGATGCGCACCCTTCGTTCTGGGGGGAATCCGTCTTCTGCGGCCGCAGCGGGCTTGATCCAACCACGCGAACGGCTGACCGGACCAATTCGGTTGACGCTTCGGCGCGGGTGTTTCTGCACCTCTGGAAGCGGTCGTGCATTCAATTTCACCGAATGCCGACATCTTCTCCTCGGATTCGAGTAACAGATTCGGCCCACCCGTCGCGCGCGGGGCACTTATACGGACAGAAGGGTGCCGTCCGGACGCCCCGGGGCGCGGGGGTGTCGGGAAACGGTGAAGACGCCGCTCCTCCACACGCACACGTTGTGCAGGTTTCCGGTAGGCGAGGGGAGGTGAGGGACCGGTCGCCGGCTCCGGCGCGGGCTCATCTGTCCCGCGCCGCCTCGGGGCGCGCGTACGTCCGGCCCTTCCAGGCCGCACCGGCGCCCCGGTGGTGCCGTACCGCCGAGTCCACCGTCATCAGGAGATAGAGGAACGCGGTGAAGGGCAGCAGCGGAGCGAGCCACAGCGGCTGCCGGTAGTAACGGAGCATCGGCACGTACGTCCCCGCCATCACCGCCCAGGCCGCGCCCCCCGCCCAGGCCGCCACCGCGTCACCGCCCGCCACACCCGCCACCAGGGCCACCGGCGGCACCAGGTAGACGAGGACGAGGCCCGCCACGGTCCCCACGAGCAGCGACGGACTGTGCCGCAACTGCGCGTACGCGCTGCGCGCGACCATCCGCCACAGCTCGCCGAGCCCCGGATACGGGCGCACGCTGTCGACCCGCTCCGCGAGGCCCAGCCAGATACGCCCACCGGCCCGCCGCACCGCCCGCGCCAGCGACACGTCGTCGATCACCGCCTGCCGGATCGCGTCCGGGACGTCCGCCGCCACCGCCGTCTCCGTCCGCAGCAGCACACAGCCGCCCGCGGCGGCCGTCGCCAGCGGCCGCGCCCGGTTGATCCAGCGGAAGGGATAGAGCTGCGCGAAGAAGTAGACGAACGCCGGCACGACCAGGCGCTCCCAGGGGCTCGCGACCCGGAGCCGGGCCATTTGCGACACCAGGTCCAGACCGTTCCCCACCGCCGCCGAGACGAGCAGACGCAGACTGTCCGGCTCATGGGCGATGTCCGCGTCCGTCAGGAGCAGGAACTCGGGTCCACGCGCGCGTGCCAGCGCCATGCCGTGCCGCAGGGCCCACAGCTTCCCCGTCCAGCCGGGCTCCGGCTCGCCCGGCGACACCACCGTCAGCGGCAGCCCTCCGCACCGGGCGGCCAGCTGTGCGGCGAGCGTCCCCGTGCCGTCCGTACTCCCGTCGTCCACGAGGATCACCTCGGCGTGGCCCGGATAGTCCTGCGCGAGCAGCGACGGCAGGCTCAGCGGCAGCACACCGGCCTCGTCCCGCGCCGGCACGACGACGACCACCCGCGGCCACGGATCCGGCTCCACGCGCGCGGAGTCATGGACGGGCTCCACGTGTGCGTGGTCACGGACCGGCTCCGCGCGCGCGTGGTCACGGACGGGCTTCGCGCGCGCGGGGTCATGGACGGGCTCCACGTGTGCGTGGTCCCGGACGGGCTTCGCGCGCGCGGGGTCCGCGACCGGAGGCAGCTGGTCGCGCGCGGCCGATGGCAGCCGTTGGTCCGTGCGCCAGAAGAACCCCTGGCCGAGCAGCAGCCAACCCCAGACGACAGCGGAACCGAGCGCGAACCAGGCGAGGGTGCTCATTCGCGGCAGTCTGCCCCAGAACGCGGGGGCCGTAAGGCTCATCGGCTAGGGTGACCGGGTGAAGATCGCGCTCATGGACTCAGGAATCGGCCTCCTCCCGGCGGCGGCCGCCGTGCGCCGCCTCCGGCCGGACGCCGATCTGCTCCTCTCCAACGACCCCGACGGCATGCCGTGGGGCCCGCGCACCCCCGAGAACCTCACGGAGCGCGCCCTGGCCGTCGCGCTCGCCGCCGCCGAGCACCGCCCTCAGGCCCTGATCGTGGCGTGCAACACCGCCAGCGTGCACGCCCTGCCCACCCTGCGCGCCGCCCTCGAACCGGACATCCCCGTCATCGGCACCGTGCCCGCGATCAAGCCCGCCGCCGCGGGCGGCGGCAAGGTCGCCATCTGGGCCACGCCCGCCACCACCGGCAGCCCCTACCAGCGCGGTCTCATCCGCGACTTCGCCGACGGCGCCGACGTCACCGAGGTGCCCTGCCCCGGCCTCGCGGACGCCGTCGAGCACGCCGACCCGGAGGCCGTGGACCGGGCCGTCGCCGCGGCCGCCGCGCTCACCCCCCGGGACGTCCGCGCCGTCGTCCTCGGCTGCACCCACTACGAGCTCGTCGAGGAGCGCATCCTCGCCGCCCTCGAAGCGCGGAGGGCCGGACTGCCCCCGCTCGTCTTCCACGGCTCCGCGGACGCCGTCGCCGCACAGGCGCTGCGCCGCGTCGGCGCGGAGCCCGCCCCCGGCGCGGCCCCCACCGGAAGCCTCTCCGTCCTCCTCAGCGGACGCCCGGGGCCGCTCCCCGCCACCGCCCTCGGCTACGCCGCCGGCCGGATCCTGGCAGCGGCGGCCCCCGCTCACTGAGCGGAGGCGGACGATCTACGTCCAACGGCGTTCGCTCACCGAGCGTGTGCGGACGACCTCGCTCCGGCGCGCTGTCAAGGCCGATCCTGGGTAGTCTTCCCTGTATGAGGGACCACGCCCGGAACACGCATGCCGACGAGCGGACACCCGCCGTCTGGACCGGCCGTGCCACCAACCGATTCCAGTGGCTGGCGGCGCTCGCCGGCGCCGCCTTCATGGCCCTCGGCATCACCCTCGCCGTCGAATCGCCCTGGACCTCCGGTGTCCCCGCCCTCCTGATGGCCGTGATCGGCTGTGTCGCCGCCGGACTGCTCGTCCTCTTCGGCACGCTCGCCTTCGTCCACGTGGCCGTCAAGGTCGACGACCGCGCCATGGAGGTCCGCTGCGGCCACATCGGCGTGCCGCGCCGCCGCATCCTCCTCTCCCACATCGTCGGCGCCGACTTCGCGCCGAGCGTCACCCCCCGCCACTGGGGCGGCTGGGGTTACCGCTGGCGTCCCGAGAAGGGCACGGCCGTGGTCGTCAGGCGCGGCGAGGGCCTGGTCCTGCGCCTCGGCGACGGCCGTACGTTCACGGTCACCGTCGACGACGCCGAGTCCGCGGTCCGCGTCATCCGCGACCACCTCCGGCACCCCGCCCCGCCGGGACCGCCCACGCCGACGGGCGCCTGAGCCCGAGGGTTGGGAAGAACACGGGGCCGCTTCCGCGTCGTGGCGTCCGGCAGGTCACCGGCGCCCGCGCCGGGCACGTGCCCGGCCCCACCGCCCTCCTGGCCGACAGGTACGACCCGTAGACTCCGCAAGGTGAGCGCCACCATCACCCCCGTCGACCCGTCCGGAACCGACACCGCCTCCACTCCGGCTTCCCGGCTGCGGCGGTTCGTACGGCCCGGGACGGCTCTGCTGTCCGGGTTCCTGCTCTATCTGAGCTTCCCGCCACGCCCCCTGTGGTGGCTCGCGCTGCCCGCCTTCGCCCTGCTCGGCTGGACCCTTCGGGGCCGCCGCCTCCGGGCCGGCTTCGGCCTCGGATACCTCGCGGGACTCGGCTTCCTGCTGCCGCTCCTCATCTGGACCGGCGAGGAGGTCGGCCCCGGTCCCTGGCTCGCCCTCGCCGCACTGGAGGCGCTCTTCGTGGCCGCCGCCGGACTCGGCATCGCGGCCGTCTCCCGGCTCCCCTGGTGGCCGGTCCTCGCCGCCGCGGTGTGGATCATCGGGGAAGGGGCACGCGCGCGCGTGCCCTTCGGCGGCTTCCCCTGGGGCAAGATCGCCTTCGGTCAGGCGGACGGTGTCTTCCTGCCGCTCGCCGCCGTCGGCGGCACACCGGTGCTGGGCTTCGCCGTCGCTCTCTGCGGTTTCGGCCTGTACGAGGCGTACCGCCAGGTCAGGACCTACCGCGCCACCGGTACCGTCCCCCGCGGCCCGCTCGCCGTCGCCGTGCTCTCCCTGCTCGTCCCGGTCACCGGCGCCCTCGCGGCCCTGCCCCTCGTCGACGACTCCGCCGAGGACGGCACCGCCACCGTCGCCGCCGTCCAGGGCAACGTGCCCCGCCTCGGCCTCGACTTCAACGCCCAGCGCCGGGCCGTGCTCGACAACCACGTCGACCGCACCCGCGAGCTCGCCGCCGACGTCCGGGCCGGCCGCGCGCCGCAGCCCGACTTCGTCCTCTGGCCGGAGAACTCCTCGGACATCGACCCGTACGCCAACGCCGACGCGGCCGAGGTCATCGACGGAGCGGTCCGGGCGATCGGCGCACCGACCGTGATCGGCGCGGTCGTCACCCCCCCGACCGGCAAGCTCCGCAACACCCTCATCGAGTGGGACCCGGAGCGCGGTCCGGTCGCCACGTACGACAAGCGGCACGTCCAGCCGTTCGGCGAGTACATCCCGATGCGGTCCGTCGTCCGCCTCTTCAACAGCAACGTCGACCGGGTGAGCCGGGACTTCGGTGCCGGTACGAAGGTCGGCGTCTTCGACCTGGCCGGCACCAAGGTGGGTCTTGCCACCTGCTACGAGGCGGCCTTCGACTGGGCCGTGCGCGACACCGTCACCGAGGGCGCCCAGCTCATCTCCGTCCCCAGCAACAACGCCACCTTCGGCCGCAGCGAGATGACCTACCAGCAGCTCGCGATGTCCCGCGTGCGTGCCGTCGAGCACAGCAGGTCGGTGGTCGTGCCCGTCACCAGCGGCGTCAGCGCGGTCATCCGCCCCGACGGCGAGATCGTCTCGCAGACGAAGATGTTCACCCCGGACGTCCTGGTCGAGAAGGTGCCGCTGCGCTCCTCGCTGACCCCGGCGACCCGGATGGGCACCCTGCCGGAGGCCCTGCTCGTGGCGCTCGGGGCGGCTGGTCTCGGCTGGGCGGCCTTCCGCTCCGTACGGGCCCGCCGTACCCCGGCGGAGTGATCCGACCGGCCCCACCCGCGCGGGTCAGGTCCCGTACGGGGCAGGATCCGGCCACCCTCAGGGGATGATCTAGGGTCGGATCCATGGCTACCCCTGACTTCATCCGGTCCCTGCGCGAGAAGGCCGGCCACCAGCTCCTCTTCCTCCCCGGAGTGAGCGCCGTCGTCTTCGACGACCAGGGCCGGGTGCTGCTCGGCCGGCGCGCCGACAACGGACGGTGGGCGGTCATCGGCGGCATCATCGAACCCGGCGAGCAGCCCGCCGACTGCGCCGTGCGCGAGGTGTACGAGGAGACCGCGGTGCGCTGCGAGGTCGAGCGGGTGGTCCTCGTCGAGACCCTCCGCAAGCCCGTCGTCTATCCCAACGGCGACGAGTGCCAGTTCATGGACGTGTCCTTCCGCTGCCGCGCGGTGGGCGGCGAGGCGCGGGTCAACGACGACGAGTCCACCGAGGTCCGCTGGTTCGACGTGGACGACCTGCCGGAGATGAAGCGTTTCTCGTACCTGCGGATCGAGAAGGCCCTGGCCGACGAACCCACATGGTTCCGCACCACAGCATCCAGCTGAACTATGGGCCCGGCACACATCGGTGGGGGAGGGACCCCTTCGTAGGGTGCGGAGCATGAGCGCCCCCATCACCGCCCACGGTGCCGCGTCGGACACCGGTTCCGTCGCCGTCACGTCGGGTACCGGTTCCCTCGCCACCGCACCCACGCCCCGTGCCGTCGTCCTCGACCTCACCGGCCGCACCGCGCTCGTCACCGGCGCGGCCGGCGGCATCGGACGCGCCTGCGCGCTGCGGCTCGCCGCGTCGGGGGCCCGGGTCAGAGCCGTCGACCGGGCCGCCGAGGGCCTGGAGACCCTGGCCGAGGAGGCCGCCGCGCTCCCCGGAACCCTCGAACCCCGGCTGCTCGACCTCACCGACCTGGACGCCGCCGAGGCCGCCGCCGCGGGCGCCGACATCCTCGTCAACAACGCCGGACTCCAGCTCGTCCGCCCCATCGAGGAGTTCCCGCCGGACGTCTTCCACACGGTCCTCACCGTGATGCTGGAAGCGCCCTTCCGGCTCATCCGGGGCGCCCTGCCGCACATGTACGCCCAGGGCTGGGGACGCATCGTCAACCTCTCCTCCGTCCACGGGCTGCGCGCCTCCGCCTTCAAGTCGGCGTACGTGGCCGCCAAGCACGGTCTCGAGGGCCTCTCCAAAACGGCTGCCCTCGAAGGCGCCCCGCACGGGGTCACCTCCAACTGCGTCAATCCCGGCTATGTGCGCACCCCGCTCGTCGAACGGCAGATCGCGGACCAGGCCGCGGCCCACGGCATCCCCCCGGAACGGGTCCTCTCCGAGGTCCTCCTGAAGGACTCGGCGCTCAAGCGGCTCATCGAACCGGACGAGGTCGCCGAGGCCGTCCTCTATCTCTGCACCCCGCACGCCTCCTTCATCACCGGCACGTCCCTCACCCTCGACGGCGGATGGACGGCGCACTGAACGTTCCGCCGAAGACCGTCCACAGGGGTGGTGCGACCACACGTTCGGCAGGTATCCCTGTGTCCATGTCCCACGAACACGTCTCCTACCTGGAACTCCTCGCCCGAGGAGCCGGTACGGAGGCCTACGACCGGCCCGTGCTGCTCGCCCGTGCGAGCGGCGCGGGCCCCGAGGCGCTGGCCGAACTCGAAGAGGCCAAGCAGCTCGCCCTGCGCGTCAGGGCCGAGCTGGAGGGGCGGCGGCGCCGCGAGGCGGAGCTGTCCGCGCTCTTCGCCACCGCCCACGACCTCGCGGGACTCCGCGACCTCGACGCGGTCCTTCGGGCCATCGTCCAGCGCGCCCGCTCCCTCCTCGGCACCGAGGTCGCCTATCTGAGCCTCAACGACCCGGCCGCCGGAGACACCTACATGCGGGTCACCGAGGGCTCGGTCTCCGCGCGCTTCCAGCAGGTCAGACTGGGCATGGGCGAGGGCCTCGGCGGCCTCGTCGCCCAGACGGCCCGCCCGTACGTCACCGACGACTACTTCGAGGACCCGCGCTTCCAGCACACCCGGACCATCGACGCCGCGGTACGGGACGAGGGCCTCGTCGCCATCCTCGGCGTCCCGCTCAGCCTCGGCAGCCAGGTCATCGGCGTCCTCTTCGCCGCCGACCGCAGGGCCAGGGTCTTCGAACGCGAACAGGTCGCGCTGCTCGGCTCCTTCGCCGCGCACGCCGCCGTGGCCATCGACACCGCCAACCTCCTCGCCGAGACCCGCTCCGCCCTCGCCGAGCTGGAACGCGCCAACGACATCATCCGCGAGCACAGCGCCGTCATCGAACGGGCCTCCGAGGTCCACGACCGGCTCTCCGAACTGGTCCTGCACGGCGGCGGAGTCCAGGACGTGACCCGCGCCGTCTCCGAAGTCCTGGGCGGGACCGTCGAGTTCAGCGAGGAGGGCGCGGGAACCGCCCGCCGCGCCGGGGGCCACGCGGTCCGTGAGGGCGACGACTGGGTGGCCGCCGTCTCCGCCGGCGGCGAGACCCTGGGCGCCCTCGTGCTCCACGGGCAGCCCGAGCTCGACCCGGTCGACCAGCGCACCCTGGAGCGTGCCGCCCTGGTCACCTCCCTGCTGCTGCTCGCCCGCCGCTCCGCGGGCGAGGCCGAGCAGCGGGTACGCGGCGAACTCCTCGACGACCTCCTCGACGCCCCCGACCGGGACCGCCGCCTGCTCAAGGAGCGCGCCGCCCGCCTCCGTACCGACAGCGAAGCCCCGCACGTCGTGCTCGCCGCCCGGATCGACCGGCCCTGCGGCGCGGCCGACCCCGACGCCGGCGGCCGCGAGGGCGCCGACCGCCAGCGCCTGTGGTCGGCGGCCACCCACCTGGCCGCGACCCGCCACGGGCTCGCCTCGGCCCGCGACGGCGGTACGGTGCTGCTGCTGCCGCTCGGCCCTCGCGAGAGCGCCACCGACCTCGCCCGGCAGACCGCGCGGAGCCTCGGCGGCACGCTCCGCGAACCGGTCACCGTCGGCGCCTCCGCCCCTGTACGGGCGCCGCTCGACCGGCCGGACCAGGTGGCCGTGGCGTACGAGGAGGCCCGCCGCTGTCTCGACGCGCTCGTCCTGCTGCACCGCACGGGCCAGGGCGCGGCCGCCGAGGACCTCGGCTTCCTCGGCCTCCTGCTCGCCGACGGCCGGGACATCGACGGCTTCGTCGACCGGACGATCGGCCAGGTCGTCGCCTACGACCGGCGCCGCGGCACCGACCTCGTCCGCACCCTGGACGCCTACTTCGCGAGCGGCATGAGCCCGGCCCGTACCAAGGACGAACTCCACGTCCATGTGAACACGGTGGCCCAGCGCCTGGAACGGGTCGGCCGGCTCCTCGGCCCCGACTGGCAGTCCCCGTCCCGCGCCCTGGAGATCCAGCTGGCGCTGCGCCTGCACGCGCTCGCGGACGCGGTCACGGGGACGTAGACAGGGTGGATGCGCGAAAGCCCTGTGCCCCGCTCGGGAAGGAGCGGGGCACAGGGCGGTTCGGCGCCGGGCCCGCCGATCAGACGTCGGCGCGTACGCGGGAGTCCGAGGGGGTCCGCTCCTCGATGTCCCCGAGGTCGCGGTCGCGGGTCTCCCGGGCACAGGCGAGGGCGACGACGGTGAGCAGCGCGGCCGCGATCACGTACAGGGCGATCGGGGTCGAGGTGCCGTAGTCGGCGAGGAGCGCGGTCGCGATGAGCGGGGCGGGGGCGCCGGCGGCCACCGAGGAGAACTGGGCGCCGATGGAGGCACCGGAGTAGCGCATCCGGGTCGCGAACATCTCGGAGAAGAAGGCGGCCTGCGGCGCGTACATCGCCCCGTGCAGGACCAGGCCGACGGTCACCGCGAGCAGCAGGCTGCCGAAGGAACCCCGGTCGATGAGGGAGAAGAACGGGAACATCCAGGCCCCGACACCGACCGCGCCGATCAGATAGACCGGCCGGCGGCCGAGCCGGTCGGAGAGCGCGCCCCAGAGGGGGATCACCGCGAAGTGGACGGCGGAGCCGATGAGGACGGCGTTCAGGGCGGTCTGCTTGGAGAGGCCGACCTCGGTGGTCGCGTACACGAGGATGAACGCGGTGATCACGTAGTACGAGATGTTCTCCGCCATGCGGGCGCCCATGGCGATCAGCACGTCACGCCAGTGGTGCCTCAACACGGCGACCAGCGGCATCTTCTCGACCTGCCCGGCGACCGCCTTGCGCTCCTCGGCGGCGGCGAGGGCCGCCTTGAAGACGGGCGACTCGTCGACCGAGAGCCGGATCCAGAGACCGACGATCACCAGGACACCGGAGAGCAGGAAGGGAATGCGCCAGCCCCAGGACACGAAGGCGGCGTCCGAGAGCAGAGCGGTCAGCGCGGAGAGCACACCGGTCGCGAGCAACTGCCCGGCCGGCGCCCCCGTCTGCGGCCACGAGGCCCAGAAACCACGCCGCTTGGCGTCCCCGTGCTCGGACACGAGCAGCACGGCGCCGCCCCACTCACCACCGAGCGCGAAGCCCTGCACGAGCCGCAGCACGGTCAGCAGCACCGGGGCGGCGGACCCGACGGTGGCGTGCGTCGGCAACAGCCCGATGGCGAACGTCGCCCCGCCCATCAGCAGCAGGCTGAGCACCAGCAGCTTCTTCCGCCCGAGCCGGTCCCCGTAGTGCCCGAACACGAGCGCCCCGAGGGGCCGCGCCGCGAAGCCGACCGCGTACGTCAGGAAGGAGAGCAGCGTCCCGACCAGCGGATCGGACTCGGGAAAGAACAACTTGTTGAACACGAGCGCCGCGGCGGACCCATACAGGAAGAAGTCATACCACTCGATGGTCGTCCCGATGAGACTGGCGGCGACGATCCTCTTGAGGGAGTTGGGTGGCGTCGGGGAGGGAGTTGCGGCGGCCATGTGCACCACTTCCAGGCGGGTACGGGGACGTTTCGGTGTCGCCATACCGTAGGAAGGCGCAGGTCAGGGGCGTATGTGGTGGGACACCATAGTTCGGGAGGACCAAGTGCGCTCAGTCGCCATGAGGGCTTCTCGTGGGCCTTCCCAAGGGCCCGGAGAGGCGAAGAGAGAGGCTGTCTGTGCTGCCCTGGTTCGGGGTGATGGTAAGAACCGTGTCGCCAGCCGCGAACGGCGGTGATCAGCCCTTGGATGGTGATCTTGCTGAGCTGGGCGGCTCGTACACTGACGAAAATGGAGCATCACACGGCCACCGGGATCGGTGCACGTCCGGCGCTCGCCTTACGGCAGTACGTCGACTCGTATGTCGGTTTCGACCTCCGCGGGCTCCCGGCGGGGGTGCATTGCGGCCCGCCGAGCCGCGCGCTCACCGCGGTGATCAGCCTGTCAGATCCGTTGGAGGTGGCGGCGGGCGTTGACGACGGGTCACCGGTCGCCCGATTCAGCACCGTGGCCGGCGGTCTGATGTGCCGGTCCGTCGCGATCCACCACGACGGGCGCCAGCAAGGTGTGCAGGTATCGCTGACACCGCTCGGGGCCCGGGCCATCTACGGCACGCCCGCCGCCGAGCTCGCCCACCGACTGGTCTCACTCGACGAGCTTCTCGGAGCGCTTGCCGTCGAGCTGGTCGACCGGGTCCGATCGGCGACGACATGGGCGGCGCGGTTCGCCGCGCTGGACGAATTGCTCCTCCGAGCTGTCGGCCGCGGCGCCGGCGGCGACCACGTGCGCCGGGTACGCCCCGAGGTGGCCGAGGCGTGGCGCCGCCTCGTCGCCGCGCGGGGTTGCGTCCAGGTGGGTGCGGTCGCCGCGGAACTCGGCTGGAGCCGTCGGTACCTCACCGAGCGGTTTCGCGGTGAGGTGGGCCTGTCGCCGAAGACCTTCGCCCGAGTCCTGCGCTTCGAGCACGCGCACGAACTGGCGACGGCGCACGACCCGCTCCCGTGGGCCGATGTGGCGACCGTCTCCGGCTACGCCGACCAGGCCCATCTCGTTCGGGACTGGCGTGAGTTCACGGGCCGATCGCCGACGGCCTGGCGTCGCGGCGAAGTCCTCCTCGGAGCCGGGTAGCCGCCGACCGTCTGCCCGTCGCGTCGGCTTCTCTTCCCTTTCCTTCAAGACCGCCCGAGCGCTGTCGTGGACGATCGTCGGCATGAGACTCGTCAACCACGAACGCAACGCCGTGGACCTGCGGACCACCCCCGTGCACCTCGGACTGGGATCGAGAGCGAAACCCGTCGAGGGCTTCGCCTGGGAGCCGGAGGCGCTCCAGGCCTACAGCGCCGCGGTCGCGGCAGATGGCGCCGAGGGCCGGATGGTGATGATCTTCGACGGCGACGGCCTCGGCGACCATTGGGAGAGCCACCCCGCGGGCGACGAACTGGTCGTTTGCCTCAGCGGGTCGGTGACGGTCACCCGCGACGTGGACGGGGTTCTCGACCGCGTTCTGCTCGGGCCGGGCGAGGCCACCATCAACCCGGCCGGGGTATGGCACGTGGTCGACATGGAGGGGCCGACGTCCATCCTGTCCATCACCGCGGGCCTCGGCACCGACCACCGTCCTCGGACCGACCCCCGCCCGACCGAACGTGTCGGCACGACCGGGCCGGAGGAAGCGCCGTGACGACACGCATCGCGTGCCTCGGCGACAGCCTCACCCGCGCGCAGTTCAGCGTCGACTACCTGGATCTTCTCGGACGCCGCCGCCCTCCCGGTGACGTGCGGCTCGCCCGCTTCGGCGCCAACGGCGACTTCGCCCACAACCTCTTGCAGCGCCTCGATGCCGTCGTCACGGACCCACCCGATGTGATCACCGTGTTGATCGGAACCAACGACGCCCGAGCGAGCCTCGCCGGCTACCCCATCGAGCAGGCCATGAAGCGTAAACAACTCCCCGAGCGCCCCTCAGCCGGCTGGTTCCAACAGTGCCTCGGAGCCGTCGTCGCACGGCTGCGAACGGAGACCGACGCGACGATCGGTCTGCTGTCGCTCCCGGTCCTCGGCCAACAACTCGACGGAGTAGCGGCACAGGCGTCGCAGGCGTACAGCCGGATGATCGCCGAGGTCGCCGCCACCAACGAGGTGGCCTACCTTCCGCTCCACGAACGCCAGATCGAGGAACTGCGGCAAGCGGACCCGCCGCCGATCCCCTACCGGGAGGTGACGCCCGCAGCAGTCGTCGGCGTCCTCGTCCAGCACGCGGTGCTGCGCCGCAGCCTCGACGCGATCTCGCGGCGCCGAGGTCTCGTGCTCACGACCGACCACATCCACCAGAACAGCCGCGGCGCCACCCTTGTCGCCGAGGTCATCGACGCCGGTCTGCTGACCTAGGGGGTGTCTTGTCGGTCAGGCCGGATCAGGGAGCGGCGTCTGGTGCCGTGCCTCGCAAGGCGGAGGAGGGAGGCAACGCGGAGCGTTGTCGACCGACGACAACGCGGCGAGGTGCGGTGCCAGGCGTCGCGAGCCCGGCCTGATCGGCAAGACACCCCCTAGGGCCTCTCGGCCAACAGCCGGTTCCTCACCGCGGCGAGGACTTCCGTGCGGCTGCGTGGGCCGTTGTCGGCTGCGATGAGGTGGTCGCCGATGCGCAGTGAGAAGGTGATCAGGCAGCGGGCCTCGACATCGCCCTCGTCGGGGCAGAAGGCCCCGTAGAGCTCGCGCAGATAGTCCATGCGCCGGTTGTCGACCCGCCGGAGGCGGCGCGCGACGGCCTCGTCGCGCCGGGCCCAGTCGCGGATCGCGAGTTCGACCCCGGCGCTGGTCACGGGCGTTTCGCCCGACCCCACGAAGTCGAAGAGGCGCCCGAGCCGCTCGCGGGCGTCGCCCCCGTCGCGTTCGATCCGCTCGATGACGTCCTCGGTGACCCCGCGTTCCCAGGCGTCGAGCATTTCCTCCAGCAGGCTGGCACGGTTCCCGAAGTAACCGTAGAAACCGCCCTTGCTGACGCCGAGCGACTGGGCGAGGACCTCGACCCGGACAGCTTCAAGGCCGCCGGCGGCAAGCGCACGCAGGCCTTCCTCGATCCACTTGTCCCGCGGTGTGCGGATCGTGCCCATCCGTGTCTCCCTCACATGTCCCGGCCAAGTATACGGAGCCGTATGGACGGGTCTATGCTCGATCTATACGTCACCGTATAGACAGGGATTTGCCATGAGCGATCTGCGCCTTCCCGCAACCGACCACACGTCCCGCCCCTGGCGGATCCACGAGATCGCCGGCGACTTCCGGCTCGAGGATCTGTGGGCACTGCCGACGCCGGGCGGCCCGGACGACCTGCACCTCCTGGTCCGGCAGATGGCGGATGGCAAGGACGGTCCGGACGGCGGCAACCCCGTGGGCCGATTCCTTTTCTCGGTGCGCTGGAAACTCGGCGCGCTGCTCGGTTGGGACAAGCCGGACTCGGGCGTCGGCGGCCGGGTGGCGACGCTGCGCGACCGGCTGCCGGACGACCTGCGCAAGGGGCCGCAGGGGCCCGACCTCAGCGGGGCGCCCTTCACATCGGTCTTCCAGACACACGACGAGTGGGCCGCCGAGTACGCCAACAAGACCATGCACGGGGTGATGCACATCGGCTGGGTCTCCGACGGGAACGGCGGTTACCGCGGCCAGATGGCCGTCCTGGTGAAGCCCAACGGCCGCCTCGGCTCGCTGTACATGCTCGGCATCAAGCCCTTCCGGTACCTGGGGGTCTACCCGGCCTTGATGCGATCGATCGGCCGGGAGTGGCGAGAGAACACGGCGCGCTGACGCCCCTCCCGCCGCCCCGCAGCTGGGAAGGTGCGCATGGGCGGCAGCGGGTCGGCGTACTGTTCGAGGGTGACGGCCCGGTCACCCCGCGAGGGGCCCACCTACGGCCGCACGTAGGGTGATGCCACCGCCTTCGCTCCTGCTCGCTGGGCGAGGCTGACCGGAAAGGCACGGGGAACATGACTGGGCAACGCGACCGTTGGGCAGAACTGACCGGCGGACAAGCCGGAGAGGACTACGCTCAGCGTTTCGCGCAGCTCGCCGCATCAGGCCACGACATCCACGGCGAGGCCACCTTCTGCAACGCCTTGCTGAAGCCCGCCGCCCGGGTGCTCGACGCAGGCTGCGGCACCGGTCGGATCGCCATCCGACTCGCGGAGCTGGGCCACCACTGCACCGGCGTGGACGTCGACCCCTCGATGCTCGCCGTGGCCCGCCGGGACGCCCCCACGCAGGAATGGCTCCTCGGTGACCTGGCCCGCCTGGACACCCTCGGCCTGGATCAGGGATTCGACCTGGCGCTCGCCGCCGGAAACGTCATCCCGCTGCTGGCCCCCGGCACCGAGCCCGTGGTCGTCCGGCAGCTGGCCGCCACACTGCGCCCCGGCGGTCTGCTGGTCACGGGCATGGGACTGGACGCAGCGCACCTGCCGCTGCCGGAACCGACGGTGACCCTGACAGAGTTCGACCAGTGGTGCACCCAGGCCGGACTGACCCTGCGGAACCGCTACGCCACCTGGAGCGGCGATCCCTACGATCAAAGCTGCGGCTACGCCGTCAGTGTGCACTGCCGCCCCGCCACGTGAGTCCGCGCCTTCGTACGACAGTCCGGCCCGGGCAGGTGCCCGAGTGATCTCATGACGTGATCGTCTGCAACCGCGCCCCCGCGCCGGAACTGGGGCTGCATGTCGTGGCGCCTGCCGGTCGCGTACGTCTCATGGGGTGGCACGAGACTCCTCCAGACAAGCGCCGGCCACCGCGACCCGCACGCCGGACCAGCCCGACCGACGGGTACGCCGACCGACGGGGATGCCGACACACGGGTACGCCGATTGCGCCGTCACTCCCGACCGTGCCGCGCGATCACGACGGGATCCTCGATGAGCCGCACGGTCGGAGTCGGCTTGGGCACCGGACGCTTCCACACGCCCTCGTCGTCCGCGACCTCCTTCAGCTCCCAGTTGCGGCAGGTCCCGTCGAGTGCCAGCGGGTAGAGGGTGAGTGTGCCGTCCCGCGCGAGGTGCATCCGGAGGAAGCCCTTGTGGTCGTCGATGGACTGCCCGGACATCTGCCATTCGGCGACCAGGCCCCGGTTCGTCCACAGCACCCACAGGGCGAAGAGCTGGGAGCCGAGGGAAGCGCCCATCACGGCGGCGACGACCAGCAGGATCGCCAGGAACGCGAGGCCGTTCCAGGAGGACGGGATCGACCGGGCGATGGCGGCGCTGACGGTCAGGGCCGCGACGGCGACCGCCGTCTGGAACAACACGGCCACGACCGGACCGGACGGCGCCCTGGGGCGCCGTTCGCGCAGCAGCCCCCTCCACCAGCCGATCACGAAGGGCAGGACGAAGAGGCCGGCACTCGTGCAGAGCAGGCCGAGCAGGTCGTCGGCGCCGGCGCTCCGCAGGGCCCCGACGGGATCGTGTCGGCCCTCGGCCAGCGCGAACGCGCCGCTCGCGAGCAGGACGAGCACCATCTGTACCGCCCCGGCCAGGACGGCGAATCCGGGGTTGCGCCGCGGGAGCCAGTACCGCGACCAGGGCTTGGCGATCGCGCGGGTGAGCGAGCGGGACTCCGCCGCGTCCGGGTACGTGTGCTGGGCGAGGGCGAACGCCGTCGGCGGATGATCCTTCTTCTGCATGCGTGAGGTGACCGGCGGCAGGGGCAGGGCCTTCGGGAGCCTGTGGGTGGACGAGAGGTACGCGCCGCCCAGGCCGCACGTCACCATCTGGCGCCGCCGGGGGTCCGGGGGCAGAGCGTCGTCGGCCCCGGCCCCGTCACCGGGCAGCCGCTCCGCGTAGCGGGCGTAGTGGTGCTTGTCGCCGGTCAGCCACAACCGGATCGAGGCGCCCGTCTCCTCGTGCTTCCGGGTCGTCCGGTCGAAGCGGGACCGCACGATGTTGCGGTCGAACCAGTGCAGGGGGTTGAAGGCGTCGGGCCTCTCGTCGCTCCTCACCCAGGTGGGCTCGGCCGAGCAGACGATGACGCCGTCACCCGGACGCAGCCGCGGCGAGAGGTGGGTCTCGAAGTAGCGCCGCTGGGGATCGTCGAAGTAGGTGCCGAGCTGGCTGTCCAGCCCGACGAGCCACCAGTGCTGCGGCAGTTCCACGGCGAAGTAGCTCCGGGTCTGCCGGGTCTGCCAGCCGCCGATCACGCTTTCCTGGGCGAACATCCGCAGGAACGCGGTGAGTCCGTCGTACCAGTCGTGGTTGCCCGGCAGCGCGACCATGAGCGGCTCGTCCGGCGCCGACGGGAGCGCCGCGCGGTAGGGCCCTTTCATCCGGTCCTCGTAGGCGGTCGCCGACGCCACCGGGTACACCTGGTCCCCGCCGAGGACGAGCAGCGAGCCACGGGGGAGCGAGCCGGGCCCGTCGAAGGCGAGTCGGTCCGCCCCCAGGGCGGACGCCACCGAGGCCGTCGCCTCGAATCCGTCGCCGAGGTCCGCGACGAAATCGATCCAGATCTCCTCGGCGCCGGGATCCGCCAACGGCGCCCGCAGGAGACCGGCCTCCAGCGCGCCCTGGATCTCTCGCTTGTCCGAGTAGCCGGCGAAGACGGCGGCCAGGCAGACCTTGACCGCCGTACGCGCCAGCTCCTTCGGCGCGAGCCATCGCACCGGCTCCTGCGGAGTGAATCGGAGCTCAGCCGCGTGTCTGCGCAGCTCTTGGAAGTCCACTTCGGCTCCTCCTCGGTCACAGCGGGGACCAGGGCAGGACGTTCTGCGCGTACACGTCCCACAGCTTGCCGAGGAAGAACTGCCCGAACCGTCCCAGGGTGGTCACCCTGCCGTGCAGCGTCGGCGCCTCGACCCGGAAGGTGGTGAGTTGCTGCAAGAAGTCGACGGGGCGGATGTGCACGCTTCCCGCGGCCACCGTCTGGGCTCCGGACTCCTCGTCCGCGTCGACGTGACCACGGAATATGTGCGTGTGGAGGACGGACGTGTCCTTCCAGATCCCCTGACGGGAGTCCTCGCTGACATCCTTGTACCCGCTGAGGGTGAGCCGGTGACCGGCCCGGTCGCTGAAGAACAGGCGGTAGCGCATCCGCAGGTGCTGCGGGTCGGAGTGCTCCACGAACAGGTGGAAGGTTCCGCGCTCGACCGGAAGTCGCCCGCCCAGCTCCTGGCAGAGGATCTCGCCGCGCAACTCGGCCTCGTGCTCGGGACCGGAGAGGAAGCGGTCCATTCCCCTGATGTCGACGGTCAGGTGCAGGGCGATGTCAGCGGCGGCGCCGCCCGCCGACGAGGCCGCCTGCCGGGCGTCGTCCTCCCCGAAGACGACACGGCCGACCATGCGTTCGGTGAAGCGCATGCGGGTCGGGTCGTCGGGCCGGCCGGAAGGTACTCCGGGCTTCCAGGAGATCCCCTGGTCCGTGCACCAGCGGCGCGCATGCTGGACTCCGAGCTCCACGGCCTGGGCGAAACGGTCCCTGCTGAAGTTGATGAGGTAGTTCAAGGGGACTTCGCCGCTCAGCAGCCGGACCTCGATCGGGCGCCCGAACTCTCCCTCCTCCCCGTTGCGGATGGCGGCGTTGCTGGCCTCGATCCGGCGCAGCCAGTGGTGCAGCCCGCCGTTGGCCGTCGTCTCGATGATGTGGAAGTAGTTGGCCACGAAGCCGTTGCGCCAGCGGTGCCTTCGGCTGACCGTCCAGATGATCCACAGTTCGTCGCAGCCCCGCCGGATCGCCTCCTCGACGTTCGCGTCGGTCAGATAGACCGGGTCGATGTACGTCTGTCCGTCGATGACGACCGGAGGGAACCACATGGGCAGCGCCACCCCGGCACAGAACCGGTCCTCGTCCATGCGGTCGGCGGTCACCGGCTCCAGTTCGTTGGTGCTGAAGTTGTAGAGGTTGAAGGTGGCTTCACGGTCGGTGGCCCGTATCCGCTCCCAGTCAAGACCCCAGTCCGGGAAGACGCGACGCCGGTAGCCGTCCAGGGTGAAGAGGGAACGGGCGTAGGGCCCCTTCCTCAGCTCGCGCCAGTTCGGGGTGACGCCCTTCAGCGGAGAGAGCGTGCGCCAGTTGTCCGCGATCTCGCGCCCGGACATCCCCTGGCAGTACATCGCGAGGTTGAACACGCCCCCACTGGCGCCGTCGGCGTGGTCGAACGTCAACTCGGCCTCGTCGAGCAGGACCTGGAGGACGCCGGCCTGGTAGGCCACCTTCAGCCCGCCGCCGGCGAGGAGGAGAGACCTGCGCGGGGGTCCGCCGCGGGGCGTGGTGCCCTGTCCGGTCGTCATGAGGGGCTCTCAGAGTTCTGCCGGTGGTCCTCGAGGATGCGGATCGCCGACCGGTCGGCCAGCGCCGCGATGGTGAGCGAGGGGTTCGGGCCGACGGGGCCGGGCAGCACCGAGCCGTCGGCGATCGACAGTCCCGGGTAGCCGTACACGCGGCCGAAGGAGTCCACCACGCCTTCCCTGGCGGTGTGCCCCATCGGAGCGCCGCCCACGGGGTGCACGGTGATGAGGCGGTTGAGCAACCACAGGGGATTCGCCGCGTAGCGTCCGCCGAGACTGCGCGACACGCGCTCCATGGTCGCGTTCATCTGGTCGAAGTACTGATCGGACGCGGCCAGTTTCCAGTCGAGGTCCAGATGCCCGTCCCGGAGGAACATCCGGCCGTTGGGGACGTCCCTTCCCATGCCGAGCAGCGGGAGGGACGTCGCGGTGAACAGCCCCTTGCCCATGGCGTCACCGAGCTGTCGTCCCACACGGCTGCGTGCGGTACCGGTCAGCTGCGACCAGCCGCGGCGCAGCAGGAACCTTCCGACGCGGTTGGACATGGTGAGGACGTTGTGCTCGACGAGCCAGTTGAGGAACTCCGGGTATCCGGCGTCCTCGATGTAGAACCCCCGGTCCCTGGCTCCGCTTCCCTTCCGGTCCACCCGCATCGCACTCGTGATGACCGGTCCGAAGCTCGGCTCCAGCAGGCGCGGCTCCGTCTCCCCCGGCCGGTCCTGACGCCCGTCCCTGGCTTTGAACACCAGCCCGAGGAAGTCCCCGTTCCCGGAGAAATGCGTACCAAGAGCCGGGCTGAGCGCCGGGAAGGCGCTGCGGTTCCGCAACAGCAGATACGTCGTGCCGAGCGTGCCGGCGGAGAGGACCAGCCGCCTGGCCCTGACGGTCCGCCGTACGGGAGGAGCCGACGGCTCCTCGTCCCCGGCCGCGCGGTGCTCGATGTACGAGACCTGGAAGCCCTCTCGTACCGGTTCGAACGAGCGGACCTCGCAGAGGGTCCGGATGTCAGCCCCGAGCCGGTCCGCGGCGCTGAGGTAGGTGAAGTCCATGCTGTTCTTGCTGCCGAAGTTGCAGCCCAGATCGCATTCGCCGACGAGCCTGCACGCATAACGCGGGCTGTGGTGCAGATTGTCCTCGCCGCCGTCGAGAGGGGCGCCGGGCACCGGGGGGTCCCCGAAGGAGACGGCCAGCAGCGGAAGTTCCCACGGAAGACCCAGCCGCTCGGCCGCCTGGCGCATGGCGAGGGTCTTGGGTGTGCTCCGGTAGGGCTCCACGTCGAAGGGGTATTTCCGCGCGCCCAGCGTGGTCTCGACGGAGAGGTAGTGCGGATCGAGGTCCTCATAGGTGACGGGCCAGTTCTCGTAGCCGCCGTCGAACGACTCGTGCACGAACCAGCTCTCCGGCTTGCGGATCAGCACGTTCGCGTAGATCAAGGACCCCCCGCCAAGACCACTGGACACGAGCGCGTCCATCTTCGAGAAGCTCCACATGTCGTACATCCCGTACAACCGGGAATCAGGGTCCCAGAAGTTCTTGGCCGCCTCGTGGGGGCTGCGGGGAAAGGACCCGGGCGGGAACGGCTTCCCTCTCTCGAGGACGCACACGCTCAGGTCGGCCTCGGCCAGACGAAACGCGGTGACGGACCCGCCGAAACCCGAACCGACGACGACGGCATCGAAAACGTCCACGCTCGCCACCTCTGGAGATCGGAGCCGGAACAGCGGCCTGACTTCTCCCTCGTCTGCGGCTGCCGCACGCGCGACCTCTCTCCATGGTTCACCCGCGTGTGGTGCAGCGCATGTCGAAGCGTCGGTCATCACCGGTCGGGGTGTTCGTGCGCCGACGCGGTGGGGACGGAGCCCTCGGCTGCCCACCCCAGGTGGAGGGGATTCCCTGGAGGTGGGGAGGGCCGTCACTCACCGCGGACCCTTTCATGGGTCTGGGAAGAGTGCTGGTCAGCGGCGTCTGCTGGATCTGCGCCGAGGCCCGGTGGCTCGCTCCCGAGCGTGCCGGCGCGCTCGCGGCGACGGCGGTCAGGCCCGCGGGGCGCGTGGCTCCAGCCGGAACTCGAAGCCGAGGGTGCCCGGGTCGAGTGCGGTCGCGCCGCCGTCGACGGTGAGCGTCGCGCCGTTCACGAACGAGGCGGCGGGCGACAGCAGCCAGGCGATGGCCTCCGCGACCTCGTGCGGCTCACCGGGCCGCCCGGCGGGCAGGACCCGGGTCACCTCCTCGTACGCCGCTTCCAGACCGTTCCCGTCCAGGCCCGCCTCGTCGGCGAACCGGTTCATTCGGCGGTCAGCCATGTCGGTGCGCACCCAGCTCGGGCACACGGTGTTGGCGCGCAGCCCCACGCCCCCGTAGTCGACCGCGAGCGAGCGGCACAGCTGGAGCAGCGCCGCTTTGGAGGTGGCGTAGGCGGCGTTCCCCACGCCGTTGCGCAGGGCGGACACCGAGGCCACCGCGACCACCGCGCCGCGGGCGTCGAGCAGATGCGGGAGCGCGGCGCGCAGCAGCAGGAACGGACCGGTGAGGTTGGTCCGCATGACCTCGTCCCAGTCCTCCAGGGTCACCTCGCCCACCCCGCCGCCCCGCCCGATGCCGGCGTTGAGCACCAGACCGTCGAGCCGCCCGTACGTGCCGACCACCGTCTCGACGAGCGAGGCCACGGCTGCGGGGTCCCCGATGTCCGACGGTACGGGCAGGGCGCCGATCTCCTCGGCGATCAGCCGCAGCGGCTCGGGGCGGCGCCCGGACACCGCCACCTTGTGTCCCGCCCGGGCCAACGATCGCGCGGTCGCGGCCCCGATCCCCGTTCCGCCCCCGGTCACCAGGTACACGCGCTCGTCCGCCATGTCCGCCGCCTCTCCCACGTCTCGTCCGCCGTCCCCGTCCCGGTGATCTTAGGCGCGCGCCCCTCCGGGGCCGGGCCGGCCGGCGAACCACCGCCGAGCGGCTGACGTCGCCGGCACTCACGTTGACGAAGCGTCCGCTGCCCGACGGCAGCGGCAAGAACTACGGGCCGGAGTCGCCCCGTTCTGCCCCGGCGGTCCTCAGGGTGTGCGTGCCGCCACGGACGTGCAGCGTCGTCGTGCTCGGGCGGTGCGCGTCGTCCCCTTCGTAGGCGACGACGATCTCCTGATCGCCCGTCGGCGGGGTCGGTGTGCGCAGCGTCGCCAGGCCCAGCTCGTCCACGAGGACCATGCCGAGGGACACCCCGTCCGCGGTGAAGGTGACCCTGCCCCCGGGCGCGGGCCCGCCGGGGACCGCCCGGGCGATGCGGACCGTGAGGACCGCGTATCCGTCGGTCGCGGTCGCGGGGGAGTCCTTCGGGGGCGAGGAGTACGAGCGGGTGTGGGGCGGGGAGACGACCAGGGTGCCGTCGCGGGTGACCCGGAAGCCGCTGCACACGCCGTGCGCGGTCCGTGGCTGGTAGCCGCTCGCGGGAGCGAGGACGGCGGTCAGTTCGCGGGCGTGACGGGGCGGGCCGTCGAGGTCCGCGAGGCCGACGAGGTCGCTGTCCGCGTCGGCGGCGCCCAGCGCCACGGGGAACCCGCCCACGACGAGGGTGCGCGTGCCGCGCCCCGTCAGGAACGTGTCGCAGGACGAGTCGTAGTCGACGTTCCCATCGGCGCGGACGGTGTACGAGAAGTCGGCGGCCAGACCGGGTGCGGTGTGGAAGGTGTACCCGGCGGAAGGGAGCAGCGTGAGCCGGTGCACGGTGTCCGGGGACATGAAGGAGCCCGTGCCCGCGTCGGGCACGCCGACCGGCAGCAGGCCGTGGGAGAGGGACCGGCCGTCGATGGTGACGGTGCGTCCCTGGATCGTGAGGGTGCTTCCGATGGCCTCGGCGACACCGGCTTCTGCGGCCTTCAGGGCGAGCCGGACCTGTCCCTCGGGCGTGACGGAGAAGGCGAGGGCGCCGACGGAGGTGCCGGCCTCGACCAGCAGCCGGTAGGTCGCGGACGGCAGCAGGAGCAACTCGTGGACGCGGTCCGAGGACAGCGGAACGGCGCCCGGCAGCTCCGGCGTGAGCGGGTGGTCCAGGGCCCTGGCGTCGATGGTGACCGGCACGCCTCGCACGGTGAGGTGGTGCCCGCCGCGGCCGGCGAGGAAGGCGTCGTGCTCGGGTGCGAAGTCGAGGGTGCCGTCCTCGCGTACGTCGAAGGTGACGGCGGCCGTCGTGGCGTCGCCCAGACGCAGCCGGTAGTCCGTGCCTGCGGGCAGCGCCACCTCCGGCGGCGGTACGGCGGCCCCGTCGACGAGGCCCTCCCAGGCTCCGGCTCCGGCTCCGGCTCCGGCTCCGGCTTCGGACCCGTCCCGGAAGACCGCGACGAAGGGGAACGTCAGCTGTGAGGTGTCGATGGTGATGGACGGCATCGGCTCTCCCGAGAAGGGGCGGACGGGGCGGGGCATCGGAAAGCGGCTCAGAACGGTGTGGTGCCCTGGATCTCCAGGCGTGGCACGGTCTCGATCCGGGTCAGTGCGCGGGCGGGCCGCAGCGGCACGCCGGTGACCCTTTCCCACCGCTGCAGCCGCCGGTCCCAGCCGCCCGTCAGGAGCTCGGTCTCGTCCCTTGTCGTCGTCATGGACCAGATGACGGTCGCGTGCGCGGGCAGGACCGCACCGATGCGCTGTCCGGTGCGGTCCCAGCGGTGCAGGGTGCCGTTCGAGCAGGCCGCCGTGATCTCGCCGTCCTCCGTGAGCAGCACGCACCGCACCGGCGCCCCCGCCGTGAGCGGCGCCCCGACGGGCCGGTCCGCACCGCGGTCCCATCGGCGCACCCTGCCGTCCAGGCCGCCGGAGGCGAACTCCCGCCCGTCGGGGTGGATGGCAAGTGCCTGCACCGGACCGTCGTGGCCTCGCAGCGGCTCGCCGAGCGGTGTGCCGACGGTACGGTTCCAGCGCCGTACGGTGCCGTCCTGGCCGGCCGTGACAATCACCTCGTCATCGGGGGTGAGGGCCAGCGCACGCACCGCGCCGAAGTGTCCGCGCAGCGGTTCGCCGCGCGGGCTCCAGGTCGTCCGCTCCCACCGGCGGACCGTGCCGTCCCGGGAAGCGGTGACCAGTTCGTCGCCGTCGTGAGTGCGGGCGAGGCCGAGGATCGGTGCCGCGTGGGCGGTGAAGCGGGCGGTGAGAGGCGCGCCGGTCGGCCGTTTCCAGCGCCCCAGCTCGCCGTCGGCGCCCCCGGTGACGACCTCCTGGTCATCGGGCGTCAGCACCATTCCCCAGATGGTGCGCTTGTCGTGCAGGCCGAACGGACCGGCCAGTTGCCGCCCGGTCAACCGGTCCCAGCGGAACATCTGCCCGTACGCGTCCGTGCCGACGATCTCCGCGTCGTCGGCGGTGAGGGCGATCACTGTTACGTCCGTGCGGATGTCGAACCCGGACCCCTCGATCCGGGACCCTTCGATCCGGGATCCCTCGATCCTGGGCCCGTCGATCCCCGACGCCCCGGTCCCGAAGCGCGCGGTCAGGTGTCCTTCGGTTCCGGCGTCCTCGGCGCGGATCCGTCCCAGCCGGGGGAGCGGGCTGCCCCGCCCCGCGTTCACCGCCGCTCCTTCGGTGGTACGGCTCCGTCGAACGCGAGGGCGCTGGAGGCCTCGCCCCGCCCGGCGCGCACACGGCGGCCCACCCACTGGAGGACCCGGCCGTCCTCTCCGCGTGCCACCACCGGCACGCGGGTGACGGTCACTCCCGACCGGGGGATCTCCTCGTCGCGGAACGACACCCGCTTCACCTCCGGTTCCAGGATCTGGCCGACCGCCTTGACCTGGGGGAGCCGATCGCCGTTCGCCGTGAAGCGGGGAATCTGCCCGCGGCGCAGGCAGACGGCGGCCGATCCCGCCTCAAGGGGCACCGGTACGAGCGGGATCCAGTGCGCCGGTACGGGGGTGAGGAGCCGGTAGGCGAGCGCCGCCGGGTCGGTCGGTGGCACCTGCGGGTCCGCGTCCGGTGGTTCGTCGGCGCGTACCCGTGGTCTGCCGGTGGCACTCTGCACGACGCGTTCGATCGCGAACCCCAGGTTGGCCATCTCGTCGCGGGCGAACAACACTTCCTCGACAGGCGCGCCCTCCAGCCGAGCCGAGGCGGTCGGCAGCAGCGGCAGCAGCGGCGGCCCGGGCTTGCCGTCCTGGGCGTTCGTCAGCCGGAACACGGACCAGGCGTCGTGCTCCGCCGGTCCGACCACCGTGGTCTCCTCGAAGGTGTCGACGACCGTGAGCGCGGCGATCCGGTGGAGCGCGCTCGTGGCCAGTTCGAGCGGGATCATCCAGTGGTCGTTGCCGTAGATGTTGGCGAACTCGACGACGAGGAGCCGGGCCAGGTCCGGCGCCCCCGCCCCGACGGCGGGCAGATTGACCCGCGCGTCCTCGAACTCCCACCAGCGGTCCGCCGGCATGCCCGGATACGTGACCCGGGTGGGGAGTACACCCTTGGCCGTGCCACCGGTCGGCGCGGGCAGCGGCGTCGTACCGGCGTCGAGGTCGAAGTGGTACGCGTCGGCGGCGCCCCCGGTGAACTCGGGGGCTGTCAGCGTCACCGTCCGGCCGCCCGGCTCGGCCGTAACGGCGAACCGGTGCTCGAGCCGCTCCCGGGCCCAACTCGACGGCGCCGGTGGCCCGTACCGCTCGGCGAACCATTCCAGCCAGAGCTCCGCCGCCCTGTCGAACGCGGACTGCTGCGTCCCGGAGAGCCCCGGAGGCCGCCAACCGCCGTCCAAGTGACCGGCGAGCGCGACCCCGTCGGGTACGCGGCCCGCGAGCACCTCGCGTAGGGCCCGCCCGCCCGGGTCGCGTCGGAGCGGATCCTTCTCCGGCTGCGCCGGCGGCCCGGGCAGCGGTGCCTTCGCCAGCACTTCGGCGTCGATCTGCTCCAGGACGCCGTCCGACAGGCTCTGGGTGCGCAGCGTGTCGAGGAAGCGCCGACCGGCCCGGGCGGAGGCCCGCAGGGGCAGCGCCTTCACGGCCTCGCCGGGCGCGCCTCCTGCCTCCGCGAGGAACTCCAGCGGTACGCCCTTCGCCAGGGGGACGTCCGCCCCGGTACCCGTCGGTCGGAACGCGTCGAGCGGAGTGCTCTCGGTGGTGATCTCGCACCACACCGGCGAGCCGCCGTCCTCGCCCGCGAACTCCGCCAGCTGCCACTGCCGGGCGAGCATGAACAGCGGGTCGGCCACCCGGGCGGCCAGCGACTCGTCGAGCTGCCCGCCGGTGCCGCTCGGCCGGACCACCGGCTCCAGGCGGTGGTACTGGTTGAAGGCCATGACGTCGAACATCGTCAGGACTCCTTCTTGATCAGCTGCTTCATCACGTCGGCCAGGTCCGGCCGTTTCATGATGTCGAGCAGGTGTACCGAGGGCTGTGTCGCGATCGCCCCCTCGGGCAGATACGCGGCCGGCAGGTAACGCCCCAGCCAGCCCAGCGCGTCCAGGTCCACGAGCCGCAGCTTCGCCAGGTCGAACGCCTCGTGGACGGTGGCGGCCAGCACGTCCGGAGTCCAGGGCGCCCCGACCACCGGCGGCACCGCGACCAGCACCGCCTGCGGAGCCCGCGCACCGGGGGCGTCGTAGTGGAACGTGACGCCCGCCGTGTGCTGCTGAGTGGGGATCAGCTCCGCCCACGCGTCGACGACGAGCACGGCGGCCTTGCCCGTTCCGAGCGGCTTCGCCGGGCCGTGCACCAGCAGGCCGGTGGCCGGCTCGTCCTCGTCGGTGGGTTGGCGCAGGGCACCCACCCACCGGTCGCCCGGGGTGAAGGGCACCTGTCCGATCCGCAGGGCGTAGCCGGTACCCGTCGCCGCGGCACCGGTGTGCAGCAGCAGATCCGCCAGGGCGCCGGTGCCGGGTCGCACCGTGCCCATCAGTTCCGCCCAGTCGCCCGGCACCAGCCGGTCCTCGCCGCCGCGGTCGAGTCCGGGGCCGAACGAGGCGTCCAGCGCACCGGTGGCGGGCGCGGCCGACCGGCCCACGGCCCGGAACCCGGGTCCGAACACCGTCTCCAGGACCTCGGCCGCGGCCCCCGGTCCGCCCTCCGCGGTCCGCTGCTCGGCGAGCCGGATCCGCTCCTTCGCCTCGCGCAGGGCGGCGACCAGCTGGTCGGCCCGCTCGTCGGCCGGTCCGGCCGGCGGCCCGGTCACCCCGTAGGCGGCGAGGTTCTCCAGGTCCGCCGCGTCCACCGCCGCCCGCAGACCCGTGAGGGCCTTCTGCGCGCGGTCCGAGAACTCCGGGTCCGTGGTCGGCGGCGGCGGATTGTCCGCGGCTGCCAGGTCAGCCGTGGTGCCGGGCCGGGCCGCCGCGAGCACGGCCGCGACCGCCGCACCGAGCACCTCCACCTGCGTGATGTCCACGGTGGTACGGGTCCAGCCCGAGGCCTGGCCGGGGAGCAGGACGGGGACGGCGTCGTCGGGCACGCTCGACGGCTGCTGGGGCTGGAGCGCCCGCTCCAGGACGGTCCGGAGCCGGCCCGCCGCGGCGAGCGCCACCACGTCGAGGGCGCAGTGCCGGATGAGCGGCCACGTGTGCTCGGTGACCGTGCCTGTGCCCGTTCCGGCTTCCTGGCCGGGCCGCAGCCACTCGGCGCGCAGCTTGATCCGGGGGGTGGCCCCGAGTTGGTGGCCGGCCCAGGTGTCGAGCAGGGGTTCGGCCTCGGCCCTCGGCCGTGTCGTCTGCTGGGTACCGTCCCAGCCCGCCGCGCGGGGCGAGCCCTCCGGGACGACGACGAGGACCCGGTGGTTCACCGGGACGCCGCGCCGCGGCGTGTCGAGCACCTGGGGCCGTGGTGGCGCCTGCCCGCCCGCGGCGAGGGAGTCCAGCGTGGCACCGGCGCGGTCCGGATTGCCCTGGGTCAGCTGGTGGACGCTCTCGGCGAGCAGCAGGTCCCCGACGGCGTCGAGGTCCTCGCTGAGCGCGGCCAGGTGGCGCCGTACGGCTCCTTCCTCGTCGGCGGTCATCGGCGGGCCGCCCGCGTTCGCCCGCAGATGCGTGACGACCTGGTTCGCGGACACCCCGGCCAGACGTGCGCCGTCCGTGACGTCGTGGGCACCGATGAACTCCTGCGCTCCCGCGGCCGGGTGCTGGACGCTCTGCACAGACCACTTGGCCCGCAGCGGAGCGATGAACCGATCCAACTCCAATGGCGCGTCCGACAGTTCCCGTTCGTCGTGCAGCCGCCGTTCGAGCCGGTAGCCGAGCAGGGCCCCCAGCGGCTGACCCTGGGCGACACCGTCGAGGACGGTCATGGCCACCCGCATCCGTCGGGAGGACAGGTCGACCGCGAAGGCACCGGCATCGCCGGGGTGCGACAGATTGCCGCTGTGCAGGACGGCCGCGGTGGCGGCCTGCGGCAGCGAGGGCGCGAGCACCCAGCCCCGGCTGCGCGGCACGCTGACGGGAGTCAGGTCCTCCACCCAGCCGTACGCGCCCAGCTGCACCCCGGTCGGGCGGCGGCCCGGCAGGCGTAGCGCGTGCAGGCGGGCGGTGGCGAGGGATCCGATCCAGGCGTCGAGCCGGTGGGAGACCAGATCGAGGCACTCGCCGAGCAGCCGCTCCATGGCGGCGAAGGGATCCTCTTGTCGGCCCTGCCAGGTCTTCACCCGGCCGGCCAGGTACTGCAGGGCGGCGTCGATCTCCGCCAGGCGCACGCTCCAGGGCCGCTCCGTGCCCAGCAGGCCGAGGACGCCGTTGCGCCGGGTCGCCGCCTCGAAGACCTGTCCGGCCATGGAGGCACGAGCGTCGAGGATGGTCCGATACACGGTCGAGCCGCGATCGGTCCCGCCGTCCGCGACGGTCGTGGGCGCGGACAGCGCCATGATCTTGCCCAGGGTGAAGGGCCGGGCGAGCAGCTTGGCGCTGGTGAGGGTGTTCAGCTCGCGCGCGGGGTTGAGCAGGGCATCGGCGAACCGAAGCCGCGGCCAGATCGCGTCCGGGTCGCGGACTCCGGAGGCGGCCCGTCCGTACTCCAGGTTCGCGGTGTGCCGCAGCAGCGCCTCCAGGAGGGTGCGCGCCTCCTCCTTGCGGACCGTGAGCTTGAGCAGCTCGAAACGCTCGACGACGGCGTTGAGGAAGCCGATCAGGTCGTCCGCCGGGTCGGTTCCTTCGGGCAGCTTCGCCGGACGGACGTACGGCAGCCACAGCCGGGTGGCCGCGCCGTTGATCTGGTGGCTGATCCTCGGCCGGTAGCCGATGCCCAGCGCGGCGTTGAGCGCCTGGGAGTGCCGGTCCTCCGGGGTGTCGCCCACGCAGTACCCGGTGCCGCCGAAGCTGATGCCGCTCAGGCTGAGCGAGACGTCCTTGAAGCAGGCCAGGAGCCCGCCCTGGACGGAACGCACCGACACCGTCCGCGACACCGGCGCCATCCCGAGGGCGCGCAGCACGTCACGTTCCGGCTTGGGCAGGGTGAGGGTCTCCCCGGGCTGGTCGGGGCCGCCGACCCGGGGCAGGGAGTCGACGCCCACCTCCCAGAACGGGCGCAGCACGCCGAGGACGCGGTGCAGCCCCTTCAGGCCCGACGGCTCGTGTCCGTCCGGCTGCCAGCGCGCGGTGGCGGTGACCGGCAGCACTCCGTACGGCTGTCTGCCGACCCGCAGCACGGGGAGCGGCCCGCGGGCCCGTACGTTCTCGTAGTAGTGGCGGCGTAGCCAGGACCGGTCGACCGTGAGCTCCGTACCTCCCCGGTCCTTCTCCAGGAGCTCGTCGAGGTAGAAGTCGCCGGTGGCGCTCCACAGGGCCATCTGCAGGGCGCGCGCGTCGGCCTGCTCCGGCTCGTCGGCCCCGGGCAGGGCCGTGAGCGCGGACACCGGAAGGCCGAACGCGGCCGCGAGACGGGAGCAGTTCGCCCACGCGTCGGGCGTCGCGGCAGGGCCGGAGGCGCCGAGCAGCCGGTCCACGTCCGGGGGCGGCGGCGCGGAACCGGCCTCGTCCCGGGTGTTGTTGGTCGCCGTGCCCTGCCGCACGAACGCCGCCTCGCCGTCCCCGTCCCGGCCGGCCAGCAACTGGGTGAGCCGCCCCGCTGAGGCCTCGGGGTCGAGGGAGCCGGACACACCGAACGCGACGACCCGGGTCAGCAACGGATCCCGGGACGGCTCGTAACCGTCCCGGTTCAGCAGCACGGTGACGGCGAGCCCCTTCTTCTCGGCCTCGCAGAACTTCGTCAGCCAGCGCAGCTCCGGGTCGAGGTGAGGTTCGCCCTCCTCGGGCGTCGCGTCCGGGTCGGGCCCGACCTGCACGACGTCCGGGACCGGCTTGCCCTCCTGCTCGCCGACCACCACCTCGCCCTGGTACGCCCGGACGACGAAGAGGTCCGGCAGGGTCGAGGCGGTCGCCGCACGGTTCCAGCCCCGCCCGCGGACCGGGACCTCCGGCCAGGACGGCTCCGGATCCGGAGCGGAGTCGGGCAGCGGTGACGGAGGCCGGGTGTCCGAGACGGGGGTGAGCAGACGCACGAGCCAGCGCGCCCGCTGCGCGCCGACGGCGCCGGCCAGCTGTCCCCAGGCGGCGAGGAGCAGCCGTGCCCGGTCCCCGTCCGCGTTGTCGCTGCGGCCGGCCCGCCACACCGTCCGCCAGTAGCGGCGGCCCTGCTGCACCTCGCCCGCGGTGGGGTGCGGCTCGTGCGACTCGACATGGATGTCGTCGGGGAAGATCCGCACGAGAAGCTTGTCCTGGGCGCCGTCCCTCCGCACCCGGGTCTCCAGCCGTACGGGCAGGAGCACCAGGGGCACTTCGGGATCCAGGCCGGCGAGCAGGGGGGCGAACCCCCTCCCGGCGAAGGTGCGCACGCCCTCGTCCAGGGAGCCCCGGGCCGTGCCGAGGCGGGTGAAGGCGGCCTGCCGGTCGGTGGCGGTGGCCCGGGAGCCGAGGAGCGCACGGTGCTCCTCGGCCTCGGCCACGGCCCGGCGCAGTGCGCCGAGATCGGTCATGTGTCGTTCTCCTCAGGGGGACAGGAGTCGTGCGGCCGGCAGGACGACCCTGACGGGCTGCTGGAAGCACTGGCGGGCGGTACCGGCGGCGCTCGTGCCCCAGACGAGACCGTCGTGGGCGACGTTGGTCCGCAGGTGGCCCGGGGCATGGGTCGCGGCCAGAAAGGCGTCCTTGGAGTCGAACAGATGACTCCAGTCGAGGTTGTTCCAGTCGTCCGCCGTGCTGGGGGTGTTGGGCGGTGGGGCGTAGGGGCGGCCCCAGACCCCCGGCGACGGAGGGTCGGTGAGTGCGTTGTCCGGGGGGTCGTCGAGCCCGAACCGGGGCTCTGTCGGCTGCTCCGCGATCACGAAGCACCAGGGCGAGGCGAGGAGTTCGGTCTTGGTGAGGTCGAAGCCGATCATGGCCGTGTCGGGATCCAGGCCGCCACGGAAGAGCGGATGGCGGGCCGCGGCCTCGTTCGGTTCGGTGCCGATCAGCGGAGCCGCGTAGATGATCGCACCGGGGTAGCGGCGCAGCAGGGCGCTGCGCAGCACCAGCACGACCCGGTCGGGCGGAGCGGTCAGATGGGCCCCGAGCGTCAGGTCGCGCTGCCACGTGTGCAGCGGCGGCAGATCCGTCGCCCACCCCCAGAACGACGCGAAGTACGTGCCGCGCTGGTCGGTCGGGTACTCGCGCCAGCGCAGTTCGCGCGCGAACTCGTGGTTGGCGCCGACCATGTACGCGGCGACGAAGGAGGCGTTGGTGAGGGCGAGCACCGCCGTGTCGGCCGGAATGTGCTGGAGACCGGCGAACATCCACTCGTTGGACTGCGCCGACAGCGGCGGCCACATGGGGTCGCCGAAGGCCGGCGCCCATTGCACCGGAACGTCCGGATCGGTGCCCACGGGCCGCTCGACGAGGGTGTCGACGACGGCGGGGACGGTGACGGCGGGGTCCGTCAGATCCACGATCTTCTGCTGGGCCTGCAGGGCCGGGAACGGATCCCGTGGCGGGACCGGCGGCGCGTGCGAGGGCCCGAGCCCCCGGTCGTGCGCCTGGACCACCATGTCCTTGACGTCCTCGGGGCGGGTGTCGAGCACGGCCGGGGCGGGCAGCAGATCGCTCTGCTTCGCCAGCGGGCCCGGGTGCGTGAAGACGCCGAGGCCGAGGCTGCCGGTGGTGTGCCACGTGTCGACGAGGCGTTGGAGGCCGTCGGCCGTCCACGGTTCCTGTTCGGGGCCGGGTCCCTCGCCGGTCACCCGGAGCTCGCCGGAGCAGTCCGCCCACCAGAGCTCGGTGGTCGGGTCGGCGTCGCACCAGTCCCAGCTGCCCGGGCAGCCGCCCCGGAACGTGCCGTGGTGGTCGGCGGACTGCCAGGTGCCGGTGAAGACGCCGTCGGAGCTGATGTTCTCCGGGCTCCAGGTGCCGGTGCACACGCCGCGCCAGGTGCCGTGCTCCGTGCCGGACTCCCAGGTGCCGGTGTACAGGGCGATCCACGTGGGGTCGCCGCCGTCCTGCCCGGCGTTGTTGCTCCAGGTGCCTTCGTAGGCGCCCTTCCAGGCGCCTGACCGCCCGGCGCCCATGTCCCAGCTGCCGACGCACTGCCCTCGCCAGTGCCCCGCGGGATCGCCGGCCCCCTCCCCGTCCCAGAGCCCGTCGAACGCACCGATGAACCGGCCCGGTGCCGGGAGGGCGGCGGACGCGTCGGAGAACAACCCCAGTCCGGCCGGACCGCTCCGGCCGCTGGGGAAGACCAGGTCGCCGTGCGGGGTGACCTTCGACAGCGCCAGGAAGTCCTCGGGGACCGCGACCTCGGGCAGCGCCGAGAGCCGGAAGGCACGGTTGAGCGAGACCGCGGCGAGCGGGCGGGTCGCGGCGAGCTGCTCGGTGGTGACCGTGCGCTGCACGGAGCGCCGGGCCGCCTCGGTCGCCACCTGCCGCCAGGCGTCCGGTGCCCCGTCCTCGGGCGCGAACGCCTTGCGTACCGCGGCGAGCCGCTCCGTGGCCACGACGCGCTCAGGTGCGACGGTGAAAGCCACCGCGCCGTCCGGATCCCGCCGGGGCACCGCCAGGCCGGTGGGGGAAGCGGCGACGGAGGCGAGCACGGTGGCGAACGGCGGCTGCGGATCGTTCGCCGCCCGCCCGGCGATGAGGCCAATCCGCCGGCTGAGCACGCCCATCGGGCGCACCGCGCGGTGGAACTCCACGGTGGTCATGGCGTTCGGCAGCAGACTCGCCCGGATCGACGACCACAGGGTGGTGTCCGCGGTCAGCGCGAGACGGCTCTGCAGGGGAGTGGCCAGGCGCAGGACCTCGTCGGCGGAGAGCGGCCGTACGTGCCGCAGATGCAGCCGGCCGCCGACCAGCCGGGCGAACCGAGCCAGGTCAAGCAGCCGGTTGGCGGCCCGTACGTCGGCGAGCTGGCGCCACGCCGAGGCCATGAGCCGCTCCTGGTCGGCCTGCACGGCCCGGGCACCGAGTCCGGCGGCCACCCGCCAACGCGGGTCGAGGTTCAGGATGTCGACCCAGCCCGACGATGCCGGGACCGCCCCCTTCCGCAGTGCGTGGAAACCGCCGTACAGCGGCGGCAGGACGTCGGGGTCCTCGTCACCCGTGCCGTCCCCCAGTGGTACCAGCGCCTTCGCGAGCCGCTGCTGCCACGTGGCGCTCGCGGCGCCGACCGGCCACGGGTCGCGCGCCGGGGCGTTCGGATCGCGCAGCGCGCTCTCCACCTCCTGGACGACCGGCCCGGGGCCGGTCGCGAAGAGCCCGGGCCGGCTCACGTCGAGCGGTCGCCGGCCGGCGTTCGGAGGCAGCGGGCGGGCCCGGAGCCGGTCGGCCAGCGTCTCGAAGTCGCCGCCCTCGCCGGTGGAGAACGTCCAGGAGAAGTAGACGGGCAGTTCGCAGCGGGCCCCGGAATTCCAGGCGGGTGCGAGATTCCCGCCGGCGACGTCCTTGCCGAGCCCGGCCAGGCGTCCCACCTCGAAGGAAGGGACCAGACAGGCGGTGTAGCCGGTGTGCGGCAGCAGCCGGCGAGGAGCGAGCAGCCGGGCGACCGACCGGCGGGGGTCGGTCTCGTGGCCCGGGAGGGTCTGGGCGTGGGCCCACAGGTGCAGGGAGGCCGGATCGGGCAGTTCGGTCCCGTCGACGCGGAGCACGGGCAGCGCGACACCGGGCTCCCGCTGCGGCCGGCCCGCCGCGAACGGTACGCAGACCAGGGAGAGCCAGGGCCGCAGGGCGCCCGTCGGTCCCGGCGCCAGCGGGGTGAACAGCCAGGGCAGTTCGGCCCGTTCGAACTCCAGCATGGGGAACTTGGTGGTCTCCGCGTCCGGTGTGCCGGGCAGCGGGAACACCCGCACGATCTCCTTGGGATCGACCGCCCGCACGTCGCCCGGCCCGTACAGCCGCAGTGGCGGGACCGGAACCGGCTGCGAGGGACGGCCGTTCACCGAAGCGTCGGCCGCGAGCGAGCCCCGTACCGGGAGCGTGTTGACCAGGGTGTCGGGGTCGGCCAGCGAAGCGGAGGCTCCGGCCCGCTCCCAGGACGCGAAGGTGTACGTGGTCATGGCCTCACCTCGTGTGCGGGCACGACCTGGTGCAGCGCGGACCGGCCCGACACGGTCTTCAGCTGGGCGGTGGCATCGGTGAAGGTGGTCGTCCGGAGGAACCCGCCGGCTTCCTTGAGAGTGCCGGTGTCCACGATCGCGTACGCCCGTTCCTTCAGGACCGACGTGATCGGCGGAGCCACGTACCGGCTGCGCAGTTCGTGTACGAGGCTGCGGCCGACCGCCCCCAAGGGCAGTGCGGCCGTCAAGGCGGCATCGCTGATCACCCAGCGCGCACCCGGGGTGAGGACGGTGCCGCCGAGCCACTTGGTCTCGTACTCCACCGGCACCGAATAGCGGGGGGCGGTCGCCGAGGACGCGGGAGGGATGAACTCGCTGCCCGAGCGCAGCCGCTCGAAGGCGGGCTGGGTGAGCTTCTCGTCGTCGGTGAGATCGAAGAAGTCGGCCCGGGCGAAGTCCTCCTCGACGGGCTTCACGACGCCCGCCCCGGCGGAGAAGCCGACCGTCACGCCGAACGTGGTCGCCACCGGGAGCCGGCCCGGTCCGAACCGGACCACCGGCGTGTCCAGCGGAACCGTCCGCTGGCTGAAGCGGAGTCGGCCGAGCGGGTGCAGCAGCCTTCCCCCGGCGTCGTCGGAACGCAGCGACACCATCGTACGAGCCCCCTCCGGCAGGACGGGCTCCCAGCTCCGGGGGTCCTTCACCGCCTGCTCAAGGAGCCGGCACACGTCCGGGGGCGGCGGGGCCTTGGCCTCGCCGGTGCAGTTCCAGCGTTCGTTGAACGGGAAGCTGACGTCGAAGAAGAGGAAGGACACGCTGGCCCGGCCGGCGACGTTCCAGCAGGGCGTCGGCCCCTCCACGTGGACCCGCAGCCCGACCGAGCACAGGGTCTCCCCGGCGAAGCGCAGCGCGAAGGAGCCGCCGAGGTCGAGCATCACGCCGAAACTCGGCTCCCAGCGCACCAGGGCGTCGAAGGAGAGCCGCCCGGACACACCGGTGCTGCGGGAACCGATGACGGCGGAGAGCTCGGCGCCCGCCTGGACGGTGCCGGGGGTGAGGGCGAAGTAGCCGGTGAAGACGATCCGCAGCAGCGGGTTGTCCGCGATGGGGATCGTGAGGCGCTTCGGCGTCGGGAACCCCGCCGGCGGGGTGAACCGGGGGTGGAAGCCACCGGCGCTCAGGATGAAGGTCGCGTCCTGCCCGCTCTTGGCGCGCAGCGCGAGACCGCCGTCGATCGAGGAGGTCAGCAGTCGGGAGCCCGCCAGGCTGGCATTGATCTCGACCAGCCCGTTCGCGGCGTCGACGACACCCGCGACCGAGGCCCGCAGATCGAGGACCGGAGCCTGCGGGGCGGGCAGAGCGACCCTCAGTCGGCCGAGGATCCCCACGACACCGCTGGGCAGCTCCAGGACCACCCCGACGTCCGCGGTGAGGAAGGAGACCGGGCGGCCCCAGCCGAGCCGGAACATCGGGCCCACGACCGTGCTTCCCGCGCGGGCGGGGAAGACCGCTCCCAGCGAGGCCAGGATGCGCGGCGCCGCTGCGGCCGCGTCCGCGGGGAAGAGCAGGTCGTCCAGATGACCGGACTGGACGGCCTCCGCGAGGCCCGCCCGGTCGAGGGCACGGCCGATGCCGAGCAGACCACCGACGGCGTTCAGCGTGAAGGCGAGGCCCAGTTCGATGGCCGGGGTGAACTCGGCGCTCATCGCCACCAGGACGGACACCGGACGGGTGTCCAGGATCCCGAAGGCCCGCACCTCGATGACGCCGAGGCTGAGCGACAGCGCCCCCCGGTACTGGCCGTCGTGTTCGGCGAGGAACCCGCTGCCCTTGGCCGGGCCGACGGCGAGGGTGAGCCCGAGGCCCTTCGGCGGCACCGGGGACGCCGTGTACCCCGCCCCGGACGGGCGGACCTCAAGGCCCGCTCCGTCCACCGCCGCGTCCGCGAAACCGAGCAGCGACGCCCGGAAGGACGTGTCGAGCCGCAGTCCGCCGCCCTGGGCGGACACGTACAGGGAGGGTGCCCGCAGCCCGGACGGCGTCCCGCTCAGGGGGATCGCGATCCCCCTGCCGCTACCGCCCCCGTCCAGGCGCAGTCCGCCCTTGCCGAGCGTGGCACCCAGACGGCCCCTGAGGGCGAGGCCACCGGGGACGAGGAGCTTCAGCAGCGCGTGGTCGGTGAGCGCGAGGTCGACGCCGTCGGCCCGGAAGGTCAGCGAGGAGGTATCGGGCGCGGCGGACGGCAGGGAGACCACGAGACTGACCCCGTCGCGCACGGAGAGGCCGGGCACGAGGGGGAGTGCGCCGGTCAGGACGAGGGAGAGGTCGATCTTCGCAGGCAGGGCCTGCACCAGGGGCTTCCCCACCGTGCTCTGGTTCGCCGTGAGGACCTGGTCGATGGCCAGCGTCCATCCCGGCGGGGTCTGCCTGGCGGCCGTGCGCAAAAGGTCGACGAGGACCGGCCACAGATCGCCGTGGGCCCCCACGTGCGGCAGGGCGAACCGTACGAGCAGCGCGTCGGCGGTCAGCGCGTCACCGGGAAGCCCGAGCGCCCGCGCGAGGGGCGTTCTGCGGGCGGGCGGGTCGAGCTCGGCCAGGACCGGGAGCACCGGGTCGAGCCCGGCTCGGAGTTCGGCCGCCAACTGCGGCAGTGGGCTTGTCATCAGCGGGCCGTGGGGAGATGGGGGACGTTCATCTGATCGGCGCCGTTCTCCGCCCACGGGTCACCGGGTGGCTCTGGCACCGGGGCGGATGGGGATCGGGAACGCCCCGACGCTATCCCTGTCCGACGACCGGCGCGCGGCCGTGAATCGCGGGACGCCCCGGTCCGGTACGAGATTCACCCGACCAGCAGAGGTGGCTCGGCCTCTCTTATGTCAGCCAGGGGCCGCCATGGATCAACCGCGAGGGGTGGAGGGACGCCAACAGCCCGTTCGGCCCAGATCGCCCATGTCGTCCGAATGCGTGCCGTCACACGGTTGGTTGGAAGCCGTTGATGGTGGCCTCGACCATGCGGGAGACCCGCTCGAGTTCCGCTCTGGTCGGATCAGCGGGGACCTTGAGGTTCTGCCACACGACGATGAAGTCCACGTCCCGGTTGCTGTCGTGCACCTTGAGTGCCTCCGAGACCACTCTCTCGACGACACCGGCGCTGTTGGGCTTGAGCGGGCCGATGCCGATCTTCGCGTGGGTGGCGGAAAGCCCGCCGTTCGGCCACAGGAGTTCGCGGTGGAACCAGCTGCGGCCGCCACCTGCCAGCATCTGGACGAGATCCGTCGGGCTGCCGCTCTCCAGGCTGCCGTCGAACATACGGGTGACGAGTTTCGCCATGTCCACGGCTGTGGTCGCCTGGGCGACCTGACCGTCGTTCGCGGACGCGATCCGCACCGCGGTCCACTGCCCCAGGTAGTCGCCGGCGAGCCAGATGCCCTGCTGGGTCGACTTCCGGAAGAAGCCGTCGTCCTCGGCCTTGGCGTTCATGAAGCCGAACGCGACGCCATGGATGCTGGCCGCCGCGCCGGCGTTCTGTTGTTGGAGGAGCATCCCCCTGAGCTGGGTGCGGTAGTCGAAGGTGAACTCGACGCCGATGGGCCGCCCTGCCGCGTCGAGTTGCGGCTCGAGAACCGTCCGGTACGCCGGCACGATCTTGGTGACGTCGCTCCCGTGCTGGATGGTGATGGAGCTCGGGGTCTTGTTCTTGATCTTCGCGTCGAAGGCGGACCCGAGGGCGAGGAAGAAGGCGTCCGACGACGACGGCTGCTGTTCCATGAGCACTTCACGCGAGAAGAAGCGAAGTGTGTGCGCCGCGTACATGGCGAGGAGTTTGACCAGGCTGCCCGAGAAGTGGACTTCGTTCTGCCGGTGGCCCGCCCATGCGCGTGTGTCCGTGTCTTCCAGAGCCACCACGGTGAGGGCGACCCGTTCGAGTGCGGCGCGGTCGGCTCCGGTCAGCCCGTTCATGAAACCGTTGAGAGCGTTCTGCATGCTCCGGTTACGGTCGGGCGCGCCCTCGGCCTGGAGATTGTCGCCGTACGCTCCAGTGAACAGCTCCACCATGTCGATCGATCCTCCTCGCGGCGCCCTACTTGTAGTACCGCATCAGCTCTCCGTTGCTGCGCAAGTGGTACAGCTGGCTGCTCGAACTGGCGATCACGACCGGGATCGGGCGGCCCGGCAGCCGGAGATGGGCCATCTGTTCCGTGGCGAGCCTGAACTGGTACATGACACCGCCGCCGGCGTCGATCCGCGTGGCACGGCTGCCGGCGAAGGCGAGGAGCTCCCAGCCGGTCAACGGGGTTCCGGTATAGCGGAATCGAACCGAGTCCTGCAGGAACAGGTACCTTCAGTCTTCCGCAGGACGACAACCCGTGCAATGCGGTGTGAGCGCGGGAGGGAAGGCTTGGGCAAACCCCATGAGCGGGCCGGGGGAGACGCGCGTACGGTCAAGTGGGGGCACGAGTGAGACTCCGCCGCTGACGGCCGACCTCCCCGCCTCGACCCCTCTCCGCCGCACCCAACCCCTGCCGGTGCTCCGTCCCAGGACCACTGCTGCCGTGCGGCGCATTCATCCGGGAGGTGTACGGCCGCCAAGGCCGGGGCCACGAAGGAAAGCACCTACATCGAGGCGGCGGACCGCCCCAACGACTCCGCCGCCCTTCCTCGCGAAAGCCACCAACAACTACACGCAGATGGGCAACTACCTCGGCGGATACAACCGGGACGTGAAGGGCTGCGAGGAGCCGTCCAACACGGTCTACCCCGGCATCCGAGGGGATCCGGGACCGGGCAACGAATGGATGGGCAGCGGACGCTTCCCGTCCGAGGGCTGGAGCCGTGCGGCCTGCATCCGCAACCTGACCTACCAGTCCGTCGCGGCCGGCACGACGATGAAGCCGGTGGTGGGTTCCGCCTACGTGACGAACCCGAACGCCTATCAGATCTCCACCGACTTCACCGGCACGTCGACCTGGGGAGCGCACTTCTACCGGGGAGGCCCGGGTGGAGTCGAGTGACGTCTCGGCGCGGGACGACCGCCCGGAGGTCATCCCCTCCGAGGTCGATCCGGACGTCGAGTGCGTCCGCCGTACCTGGCCTCCGACGCACGTATGGTCCTCGGCCTGCTCGCCCTCACCCCGCGGCGAGTGGGCGGAGACGGTCACCCATCTGACCGGCCCGGAGACGGCCGACCCCGGCACCGGTCCGGTGGTGATCTCGGCGACCGCCTCCGGGGCCCTGATACGGCTTGCGCTCGCCCACGACGACATCGCCGAGGCCGCCGCGTGGAGGCGGTTGCGCGCCAAGGGCATCTGGGGCCTGGGGCGCGGAACTCGCTCCCTGGGCGGTGGAGGCGACGCTGCGGGCCGGGGAGGCGGCCAGGGCCGCGGCGATGACCGACGAGTTCGCGGGTACGACGAGGCTTCCGCCGCCTCCGTGCTCGTCGGGCGCACCGCGGTCTTCGACTCGCTGGGCGCGACCTGGGACGCCGCCCGCACCCGCGCCGACCTGCGGCGTCTCCAGCCCGCCGGGGGACGCCGACCGCCGGGCCGTCCCGGTTACGGCGGCATGCTCTCGCCGCGGGAGGCGGAGGTGGCGGAGCTCGCCGCCGCGGGCATGTCCCACCGGGAGATAGCCGCCACGCTGCACCTTTCCCCGTGCACCGTCGAGCAGCACGTCGCCCGGGCCCTGCAGAAGATCGGAGTGCACTCGCGCCAGCAGCTGGCCCAGGCCTTTGAGGCGGCCACGGGTTGATTTGCGTACCCGTGAAGGTCCGCAACGCCGACCGTGCCCTTTGGTCCGGTCCGGTGCCGCCCAGGTGGTGTGGGTGCGGTGGCGTGCTTCGTGGGTCTGATCGCAGACCAGGCTGGATGGGTCCCTTCTGTCCGGGTTCCTGGGGATACGTTGGTGGGTAAGCCTCTCAGTAGGAGGCTGACTCCATGCCGTGGTTCGTTTGGCTGCTCGCCGCCGGGGTGCTGGGTGTCGCGGAGTTCTTCACCCTGACCCTGGTTTTCGGGCTGCTGGCGGGCGCCGCATTGGTTGCCGCTGTGGTCGCCGGTGTCGGTGTCGGGCTTCTCGGCCAGCTCGTGGCGCTCGGGGTGGCAGTGGCAGCGGGCCTCGTCCTCGTCCGCCCTGTCGCACTGCGGCAGATGGCACAGCAACCCCTCACGCGCGAGGGCAGCGATGCGCTGATCGGCAAGCGGGCCGAGGTCATGCAAGAGGTCACCGCGACCCACGGCCTGATCAAGCTCTCCGGCGAGGAATGGTCCGCCCGTGCCCTCGACGAGAGCCATGTGATCCCCGTGGGAGCGCTCGTGGATGTCATGGAGATCGAAGGCGCCACGGCCATCGTCTACCCCCGCGAACTCCTTCCGTGAACGGCTGAACACATCCCAACGGAGGAATTGTGGATCCGGTTCTCATCCCGATTCTCGTGGCGGCGATCGTCGTCGTCTTCCTCGTGGCCGCCACGGTGCGGATCGTGCCGCAGGCACGCCGCTACAACATCGAGCGGTTCGGCAGGTACCGGCGGACGCTGCAACCCGGCCTGAACTTCGTCGTGCCGGTGGCGGACCGTATCAACACCAAGCTCGACGTGCGCGAGCAGGTCTATTCGTCCGCCCCCAAGCCGGTGATCACCGAGGACAACCTCGTGGTGAACATCGACACCGTGCTCTACTACCAGATCACCGACCCGCGGGCGGCGGCCTACGAGGTCGCCGACTACCTGCAGGCGATCGATCAGCTCACCGTGACCACGCTGCGGAACGTCATCGGCTCCATGGACCTGGAAGAGACGCTCACCTCACGCGAGGAGATCAACGCCCGCCTCCGCGCCGTTCTCGACGACGCCACCGGCAAGTGGGGCATCCGGGTCAATCGCGTCGAGATCAAGGCCATCGATCCACCGACCACCATCAAAGAGGCGATGGAGAAGCAGATGCGGGCCGAGCGCGACAAGCGCGCGGCCATCCTGCACGCCGAAGGGGAGCGGCAGGCCAAGATCCTCACCGCGGAGGGCACGAAGCAGAAGGACATCCTGGAAGCACAGGGCACGCAGCAAGCCATGATCTTGCGGGCGGACGGCGAGGCGAAGGCGGTGGAGCGCGTCTTCCAGGCCGTTCACCGCAACAATGCCGACCCGAAGATCCTGGCCTACAAGTACCTCGAGACGCTCCCGCATCTGGCGAAGAGCGACAACAACACGTTCTGGGTGATCCCGGGGGAGCTGACCGAGGCAGTTCGCGCCGTCACCCACGCGTTCGGCGATCAGTCGACGATGGGCCTTCCCGCATCCGCGCCATCTGCGCAACCGGAGGAGGCAACCAGTGCCGATGCCGGCGGCGCGTCCGACGACGGCAGGACTCCGGAGCTCGAGACAGGCTCGCCGCTTTCGCTCGACGCCGCCGCGGCTGCCGATGAGGTCGCGAAGCAGGCCGCCGCCGTGGTGAGCGACGCGAAGGCCGAGGCCGAGGCCGCGAGGGCTTCCCAGGTGCCGGGTCGGGGGCGCACGTCCGGCGATTGAGCGGCGACGGCGAGGGCTCAGGGAAGCCCGGGGTGACCACCACCCGGGGTTCGTCAGTTGCCCGCGTCGTTGTTCCTATGGCCGTTCGTACCACGGTTCGTACCGCTGTTCGTACCGCGGAGTGCGTGCCGCTGGACGAGCCGGGCGATGTCACGTGCGGTGATGATGCCCGCCAGCAGCCCGCCTTCGGTGACGAGGATCCGCATGCCGCTCCTGCTCGGCCGGACGTTTTCGAGGACGTGTTCCACCAGTTCGTCCGGCGTACAAGTGGTGCACTGGGACAGTGGGGTCGCCAGGTCACGTACCCGCAGTTCCGCACGCTTCGAAACGGGGATCCTCGCGAACTGCGACAGCTCGACCATGCCGCTGGGGCGGCCCTCGACGTCGATCAGGGGCAGGGCGGAATGGTGGGCTCGCAGCGCCACGTCGTCGACGCAGCGTTCCACGGTGATCCAGTCGGGGCAGGTCTCCACGGGGCTCGACATGGCGTCGGCCACTCGTACCCCGTGCAGGGCCGCCGCCATGCCGGCCTGCCGTCGCTCCGCGTTGGCGACGATCAGGACGAAGAACCCGACGACCATCAGCCACAGGCCGCCCAGTGCGCCGCGCAGCACGGAGACCCAGCCGCCGGCGATCAGCAGGAACCCGAGTACCTGGCCACCGCGTGCGGCTGCTCGTTCGGCCCGGTCCCGGTCTCCGGTACGCCACCAGATCACCGACTGCACCACACGGCCGCCGTCGAGCGGCGCGGCGGGCAGCAGATTGAACACGCCCAGCAAGAAGTTCACCCACGCCAGCCACACCAGGACGGCCGCCGGTACCGCCCAGCCGAACAGCGCGTTCAGCCCGACGCCCGCACCGAGCGCCGCCGCGCCGACGGCGAGGCTGGTGAGCGGCCCGCCGACCGCCACCAGGAAGGCCGCACCGGCCGTGCGCGGCTTGCCCATCTGCGTCACCCCGCCCAGCGCCCAGAGCGTGACGTCCTGGACGGGGATGTCCTTCCTCAGGGCGATGATCGCGTGCGCGGCCTCGTGAGCCAGCAGGCTTCCGACGAGCAGCAGGGCCCCCACCAGCCCGGCGACCGTGTACACGGCGTCCGACCGGTCCGGAAGCCAGGCGGGGAGCGTCTGCGCACCCAGGCCGTATCCGAAGAGAACCACGAGCAGGGGCACGGTCCAGTGGACGCGCAGCGGCACGCCGAGAACCCGTCCGATCCGAACCGAACCGTTCATCTCCGTCTCCCGTGGCTGAAGCAGGCGGTCCTCCGCCCGCACCGCAGGCCCGCGGGACGCTCCCGGTGATCGGATCCGTACGGTGTCCGCCTCCTCACAGTGTTGCTCGTCGGGCTGGTGTCGGGGAGTTCACCCGCGGCTGCGAAGGTCCGCAGGTTGCCGGTAGCGGACCGGGGTGCGTCCATGGAGTGCGCGCATGACCGGGAAGAGGGAGCGAGGCAGCGATGGGCATCGACGTAGCTGTGGAGCGGGTGATCCCGCTGCCCCCCGAGCGGGTGGCCGCCTACGCGATGGACTGGCGCCACGACGCGGAGTGGACGCAGGGCATCCGTACGGCGGAGCTGACGCGCCAGGCCGACGGGGGCGGCTTCGGTGTCGGTGCCGAGGTGACGCGGACCGCGTACTTCCTGGGCAAGCGGATCGACTACGTGCTGCGCGTCGCCGCTCACGATCCGCCGCGGCTCCTGGACATGGTGTCGGTGGCGGGCCCGATGCCCATGCACGTGACGTACACCTTCGACCCGGACCCCGGCGGCGGCACGCTCGCTCGGATCCGTGTACGGGGTGACGCGTCCGGCCCGTACGGTCTCGCTGCGCCGCTCATGGGGCGCAAGGTGCGATCCTCGCTGGTCAAGGATCTGCGGGATCTGGAACAGCGGCTGAGCGCGCCGCAGGACTGATCACGGGGGCGGCATGGCATTCGACGAGGGACTGGCGGAGCGGGTCCGTGCCCGTCTGGGAGCGGATCCCGCGGTCACGGAGAAGCGGATGTTCGGCGGGCTGGCCTTCCTGCACGCCGGAAACATGGCGGTGGGCGTGATCGGCGACGACCTGATGGTCCGCGTCGGCACCGACGCCACCGACGCCGCCCTCGCGCGCCCAGGAGCGAGGGTCTTCGACTTCACCGGTCGCCCGATGCGCGGCTGGATCGTCGTCGACGCCTCCGCCGTAACCGAGGACGAGGCCCTGGCCGAGTGGGTGGACCAGGGGTACGCGTTCGCCGCCGGTCTGCCGCCCAAGTGACGGTGACCCGCCGGGTTCGGACGGGAGTCGCAGGGGCTGTCGGCGCGGCCTGGCGTGGACGGAAGGGGCCTGATCGCACGCTCTGCCACACCGAGGCAGCGAAGCTCTTCGGGGCCTTCATGTCTGTGGCCGTGCCGGTCATGGCCCGTCTGAGGGGAACGGCCACGGGTCCTGCGACCGAGGCGGGCTCCAGGTGGGAGAGGAGGGCGGGGCGAAGGGACCCGCGTGGTTCTCCATGAGGAGGATCATGACGATGGCGAGGCCGCTGCTGATGATGATCAGGGCGAGACCGATCGGGTTGTTGGCGTTGTAGACGTAGCGGTTGGTGCCCCACTTGCTCTTCTTGAAGACGGGCTCGTCGTCGTTCATCGCATCGGACTCCTTGTCGCGAGGGGGTGTGCGTGTCGGCCGTGCAGGCAGCTGAACTGCCGTCGCAGGTAGCAGCGGAGGAGTGGGGCCATGGCCTGTCCGGATGCACGGGAGTGCAGGGCCGGGCCAGGTCACGTGCGCGCATGGGGACGGGCCTTGGTCGTCGTAGGGTCCTCGGGCTCGGCCGGAGCAGTGGTGCCGGCCTCGATGAGGTCGTCGACGTGGAAGAGCCGGGCGATGGGGACGTCGGTGCTGCTGTGGGCGATGATCGAGAAGGCGATGCAGACGGCGATCAGTGTGTACGCCTCCTGGCCCTGCGGAATCCCGGCTTGGAGGACGAGCAGGCCGTAGACGACCGAGGCGAAGCCCTTGGGGCCGAACCATGCGGCGACCAGCTTCTCCCGGCGGTCGATCCGGGTCCCCCACAGCGACAGCAGGAGCGAACCCGGCCGGATCAGCACGATCGTCAGGGCCGCGGCCACGTATCCGCCCAGGGAGAGGTCGCCGAAGAGTTGCGGGGTGAGCAGCGCGCCGAAGACGAGCAGGGCGGCGAACTTGGCGAGTTCGGCCAGCGACTCGCCCAGCGGCTCGAAGGCGTTCTTCGACTCCGGCGATACGGCGGCGAGGACCGCGCCCGCGGAGAACGCGGCGAGGTAGGGGTTGGCGTGGGTGAGGTGGCAGGCCGCGTAGAGGACGATGCCCGTGGCCAGCGGAAGCAGCGGCTGGAGCTTGGGCTCCGCCCCGAGGAGACGGAAGCGTACGAGTCCGTTGACGAGCAGCGGAAGCAGCACGCCGAAGGCGAGGCCGAGGCCGAGCTCCAGGGCGATGCTTCCGTAGGACGCCTCGGCGCCGGCGGCGGTCGGTCCGGCGGCGGCGATGAGGATCAGGACGACGGGCAGGGCGAGGCCGTCGTTGATGCCGCTCTCGACGTTGAGGAGCTCGCGGAGCCGGGCGGGGACCTCCTTGCGGCCCACGATCGCGGAGGCGAACACGGGGTCGGTCGGCGCGAGGACCGCGCCGACGAGGAAGGAGGTCGTCCAGTCCAGGCCCACGAGGTAGTGCGTGATCAGCGCCGTGCCGACGAAGGCCAGCGGCATGCCCAGACCGAGGGCGCGGGCGGGGTTGCGCCAGTTGGCCCGCAGCTTGGCGAAGGACACGTGCATGCCGTCGGTGAACAGGACGGAGAACAGGGCGAGGTCGGCGGTGACCGCGACGATCTCGCTCTCGGGAGAGATGTGGATCAGTCCGAGGAAGCCGTCGCTGACCAGTGCCCCGCCGACGAGGAAGAGCAGCGAGGTGGACAGGACGGTGCGGGCGGCGAGCCCGGACAGCAGGACCGCGACGAGCAGCGCGGCTCCGAAGACGGCGACGAGCACCATGGCGGATATCCCCCGATCGACAGAAGAAGACACGTGTCCCTTGTTCGCCGACCAGGCTTCCCGGCACTCCGCTACGGACCGTACAGGTTCCATACGCGGCATTGACAGGTCCTTGACGTGTACCAAAGGGCCTCAGCAGATTGCCGGAACCCGGCAGCGCTGAAAGGCCGCCCAGTCCTACCAAGCAGCCGTCGCCCTCGCGTCACTCCTGATGTGGGCGTGACACTTTCACGACAACTGCTGGGCCGGGGCGTCCCTTGGAGGAGCCGTCCTAGTCCCGCAGGACCTTCACGGCCCGGTCGAAGGCCGAGTCCTTGTTCTGGTCGAACTCCTCCGTGGTGAAGACCGGCTCGGTGAGGTGCGGCGGGATGCCCGCGCCGTCGAAGGTCCTGCCCGACCGGGTCAGCAGCTCCTCGTTCGGCAGCCAGACCGACATGCCGTTGGGGAGCTCGCGCACCATGACGTCCGAGAAGACGCCCTGCGTGGGCTGCCCGATCCGCACGGTCCGGCCGGGCCGGTCCATGAGGGCCTGGGTGAAGGTCTCTCCCGCGCTGACGGTCGAGCCGCCGGTCAGCACGGCGACCGGTCCGGTGTAGCGGGGGCCCTGGGCGGGCGTGACGTACAGGGGCTGGGGGCGCGTGTGCCGGGTGGGGTCTTCGGGATCGTTGCGGGCCCGCTTGGAGTAGGCGAGGTAGGGGGTGTCGGTCAGCCGCCCTGCGATGTGGAGCCCCATGGCGTCGGAGCCGCCGCCGTTGATCCGCAAGTCGATGACCAGGCCCTTCAGGTGCCGGGTGCGCTCCTGGCCGAGGACCGTGTCCAGCGCCTTGTCGAGCTCGGCCAGCTCGGCGGCGTAGGAGGCAGCGCCGCCCGCGTAGCCGCCGAAGCCGGAGATGCGCAGGTAGCCCTGCCCGCCGGGGAGGTCGGCGTAGGTGATCCGCCCGGCGGCGAAGTCCTGGAGGTTCCGGGCGTTCTTGAGGTCGCGCTCCACGACGAACTTCTTGACCTCGCCGTCGAGTTTCCCGTCGGGCCGGACGGTTCCTGGGCGGACCTGCGCAAAGGCCCGGTCGGGGTCACCGTCGCCGTCGCCGTCGACGTCGCCGACACGGGAGCCACCGGGCCATCCGGTTGTCCGGTCCATCGGAGGTGGGGCCAGCCCACGCTACCCACCGGCCGACCACCGACGGAATCTGGCGGACCGACGGCTACGGCACGGTACCCAGCAAGTCGCCTACAGAGAAGGCAAGATCGTGCGCATCGTCACGGCCACCGCCGTCGTCTTGGCCCTGGTCGGCGCAGCCGCGCCGGCCGCCACAGGTGCTGTCCATCCGGAACGGAACTCTCCAGGAGTACCAGACCACCGCCGTCAGCTGCATCGCGGGCGACACCGCGCAGCGGACCGGCCCCGGCGCCTACACCACGCCTGGAGGCACCGTCCTCACCGTGCGCACCCGCGGGGACCGCGACCGCGCTTCCGTACGGCTGGACGGCGACGTCGGCGAACGGAACCTGCGCCGGATGACGGAACTGCCCGACGCCTGCACGCGTTCCGCCCCGCGGAACGCACCGAGAGGGAGTGTCGTCAAACGCCCGCGTCCGCCTCGGTCCGGGGTGAACGGCGCCCTCCACTGCCCGGCGCCCTCCACTGCCCGGCGCCCTCCACTGCCCGGTGCCCCGATAAAGACGCAGGACGGTGTCGCCCGTGCCGCTCCCGGCCGATTCACCGGCCGGCCGGGGCTCGCTGCATCAGGCCGAGAGCAGGTCCACCACGAAGATCAGCGTCGAACCCGGGGGGATCAGCGGCGAGGGGGACTGCTTGCCGTAGCCGAGGCGCGGGGGAACGATGATCTCGCGCCGACCGCCCACCTTCATTCCCCTCACCCCCCGGTCCCAGCCCTTGATGACCCTGCCACCGCCCACGGCGAACTTGAACGGCTCGCCCCGGTCCCAGGAGGCATCGAATTCCTTCCCGGACTCGAAGGTGACCCCGACGTAGTGGACCCTCACCACCATGCCCGGCTTCGCCTCGGTCCCGTCCCCGACGACCAGGTCCCGGATGGTCAGCTCGGTGGGAGCATCACCCTCCGGAACGTGGACCTCGGGCTTCGTCAGTTCACTCATCGCAGCCTCCTCACTTTCCGCCGGAAGCCCTCACACGGACCAGCCGGACACATGGACACTCCACGCGGATGATCACGCTACCGAGAATGCCGATCCCCGCAGCGCACATCACGTCGAACGGACAACCAGACGGGACGCCGCGCTCAGGGCGATCAGCACGCCGCCGGGTGGGTCGTGCTGCGTCGGACGACGAGTTCGACCGGGATGACGGAGGCGACGGGCGGTTCGGTGGTGCCGTCGATGCGATCGAGGAGCAGCCGCAGGGCCCGGTGGCCGATCTCGGGGAAGCCGGTTCGTACCGTGGTCAGTGGCGGGAGCATGTGCGCCGCCTCGGGGATGTCGTCGTAGCCGACGACACTGACGTCCTCGGGGATGCGGCGCCCGGCCTCGTGGAAGGCGCGGAGCACCCCGAGGGCCATCTGGTCGTTGGAGGCGAAGACGGCGGTGACGTCCGGGTCGTGGGCGAGGGTGCGGCCGAGGGCGTAGCCGGAGTCGGCGCTCCAGTCGCCGAAGAGCGGATCGGGAACGGGCGCCCCCGCGTCCTCGAGTGTCTGCCGCCAGCTCTCCACACGGCGGTCGGCGGACGTCCAGCCGGCCGGTCCCGCGATGTGGCGGACCGTGCGGTGGCCGAGCCGCAGCAGGTGCTCGGTGGCCGCGCGGGCGCCGGCCCGGGAGTCCGCGGCGACCCAGGGGGTGCCGTCGCCGAGGTCGTTCTCCAGGACGACCAGGGGGGTGTCGATCCCGGCCTGTGCCAGCGCCCTGCCGACGCGTTCCTGCGGGGCGATGGCGATGACGCCGTCGGCGCTCTCCGCGCTGAGCCGGTCGACGGCGCGCAGCACCGTGTCCCGGTCGGCGGTGTCGAGGGCGATGGAGCTGACGAGGTAACCGGACTCCTGGGCCGCCGAGTTGATCGCCGTGAGGATGGAGGCGGGACCGAAGCGGGCCGCGTCGAAGGAGATCACGCCGAGCATCCGGGTGCGGCCGCTGGCCAGCGAGCGGGCGCTGCGGCTCGGCCGGTAGCCGAGGGTGCGCATGGCGGCGAGGACGGCCTCGCGCGTCGCGGGCCGGACCGCCGGGTGGTCGTTGAGCACCCGGGACACCGTCTGCTTGGACACGCCCGCCAGTCTGGCCACGTCGTCAATCACGGGCCGGGTCCCCGCGAAGCTGCGGCGGCTGCGCCCCTTGGCGGTCGCCGTGCCGTCGGCGGGGCTTCGGGTCATGGCGGAGGAGTCCTTCGAGCTTTCGGCCTTGTCGGGGAGGTGCTGTGCGCGGTCACAGGATAGGTGGTGCGGGGAGGGGCGGAACGGCCGGGTTGACCCCACCCCGCACCGGCGTCACGCCCTGCCGATCGCCCAGGTGCGGGGCAGGACCCACCGCGCGTCGGTGACGGACACCGCCCCGGCGTCGGCGGCGGCCCGCGCGGGCAGGTGGACGCGGGCGCCGGCCGGGAGCGGCAGGATCCGCAGCCGGAGGCCGTCGGTCCGCGGCCCGTCGGCGGGCAGCCGGTCGAGGGCGATGTCCCAGGGCCGGTCGGCCTGGAACTGGTCGGCGACCAGGGCGCCGCCGGCGTAGGCGCGAGCCGTGTCGCCGCTCCAGCGCAGCCGCAGCAGCGCCCCGGCGGGCAGTGCGTCCGGGACCTCGACCCGGTACTCGGCCGCGACGGTGTCGTACGCCTCGTCGGCGGGGGCGCTCGCGCGGCCCATGACCCCGGTCGTGGGGGCGGGGGCAGGACCCGCGGGGCGTACGAGGGTGAGCTGCGGGGCGGCGGGGGAGCCGGGCTCCGTGTCGGCGACGACGGTGTACCGGGTGAACACGCCGTCCGGCGCCTCTCCGAGCTCCGCGCCCCGCACGCCCAACTGCCCGCGCGGCGCCGGGAGTACGGCGAAAGACGGTCGTGTTCTCGTCGTGTGCACCCTTACCTCGTCGTGGTCGAAGACCACGGCGCCGTCACCGCACAGGACCAGGCGCTCGGCGCCCCAGGCCCGCCCCCGGTAGGCGGTGCGCGCGGTCGCGGTGTCCAGGACAAGGAGGCCGATCCGCTGCCCGTCGGCCGTGTCCACCTCGACGAGGGCGTCGGCGCCGGGGCGCAGACCGGTCACGAGGATGCGCCCGCCCACGGTGACGATCTCGCCGGACGGTGTGCTCACCGAGGCCACCGTGTCGGCCCGCAGCGCGAGTTCGGGGGCGATGCCGTCCGTCGCCGCCAGGACCAGGACGGTGCGGCCGCCGTCGTCGACGGTGCACACCGGCTGCGCGGTGGCCCACTCCAGATGGGCGCCCGCCACGTCCAGGTGCAGTGGCCAGCAGAAGTACGCGCCCGGGGGGATCGTGACCGGGAGGCTGGGCAGGTTCAGCTCGGGTGCGTCCTCGAACTCGACCGTGAAGGAGGTGTCCGGGTGGGCGGGGAGCTGTTCGTGCGGCTGGTGGTTGGTGACGAACAGGAAGCCGGAGGCACCGTCCCCGCGCACCGCCCAGCGCAGGGTGTCCCGGTCGTGCTGGCCGGCCGGCTGTTCCTTGGGCAGGACCGACTGCATGGGGGCGATGCGCTCGCCGAAGTCGGCGAGCAGCAGGTGCTGCAGGCGCAGTTCGTGGTACGAGGGGCGGACCTGGCCGAACTCGCCGAGCGGGGCCTGGAAGTCGTAGGTGAGCAGGGGGAGTTCATTGGGATAGCCGGTGGCGTGCGACTCCTGGAGCGAGGTCAGTTCGCCCGCCGGGTTGGTGCCGCCGTGGAACATGTAGTACCCCTGCCAGACCGAACCGCAGCCGATCTTGGTCAGGTTCAGGGCGCCGACGTCGGCGGCCTCGACGCGGGGCCGGCGGTGGTAGGACGCGGCCATGCCGCCGCCCAGCTCGCAGGTGGCCCAGGGGAACCGGTCCCGGTACAGGTCCGGGTCGGCGCCGCGCACGGTGGTGGGGCGCAGGTCGGCGCCGATGCCCTCGTCGTCGCGCTGGTGGGTGAAGAAGAAGTGCTTGCGGCAGGTGTCGGGCCAGCCGCCGTCCGCCTCGGTCCAGAACGTCTCGGGGTAGCCGCCGTACAGCGGCAGCAGTTCGTCGCCGGGAAGCTGGACGCCGCCCCATGCGGTGGAGGTCCACAGTGGTGCGCTCAGTCCCGCGTCCTGCGCCATCCTCTTCAGGGTGCGCAGGTGTCCCGGCTGGTCGTACAGCTCGTTCTCGATCTGGACGGCGACGATCGGGCCGCCGTGCGCCCGGTCAAGGCCGCGCAGCTGCCCGGCGATCGCCGCGAACCAGGTGCGTACGGGCTCCAGGTACGCGGGGTCGTCGGTGCGCGGGACGCAGGCGCGGGCGAGCAGCCAGTCGGGCAGCCCGCCGCTGCGCACCTCGGCGTGCGACCAGGGGCCGACGCGGGGGATGAAGTCCAGGCCGTGGCGGGCGCACAGTTCGGCGAAGCGGCGCAGGTCGAGGTCGCCGTCGAACCGGATGCGGCCCTCGACCTCCTCGTGGTGGATCCAGATGAGGTAACTGGCGACGGCCGTCACGCCGCCCGCCTTCATCTTCAGCAGCTCCTCCTCCCAGCGGTCGGCCGGGTAGCGGCTGTAGTGGAACTCGCCGGAGACAGGGAACCAGGGGCGGCCGCCGCGTGTGAGGTAGCGGCTGGTCACCTCGATCGGGTCCGTGGCCTCGGCCGCGTCGGCGAACGGCAGATGGCCGGTCAGCGGCGGTGCGGCGGGCGCGGGGACGCGCAGGCGGTGGGGTGCGGTGGGCATCAGGACTTCTCCGGTCCGAGGTCGGGGGTGGCGGTCAGGTACGCCTGCGGGCGGGTGGAGCCGTGCAGTTCGAGCAGGACGAGGTCGTTGCTGCCGGGACGCAGGACGGGCGCGGGGACGTACAGGGTGCGCTGGGGGCCGCGGCGCCAGTAGCGGCCCAGGGGGAAGCCGTTGATCCAGGCCTGCCCCTTGGTCCAGTCGGGCAGGGAGAGGAACGTGTCGGCGGGATCGGTCACGTGGAAGGTGCCGTGGTGGAAGGCGGGACCGGCGTCGGGACCGGTGACCGGTTCGGTGGCGGGGCCGGTGGCGGTCTCCGGGGCGGCGCCGGCGACAGGCTCCGTGGCGGCGTCGGCGGCGGAACCGATGGCCGTCTCGATGGCGCCCTCGCCGGTCGTCGGGGCGAGGGTGGGCGGCGTGGCGAGGGGCAGCGGGACGCAGGTCCAGTTCCGCAGTACGGCCCCGTCGAAGGAGACCGGGCCGAGCAGTCCCTTGGCCGCCCCGATGTGCGGGCCGTAGTTGACGCCGCCCATGTTCTCGACGAGGACGTCGAGGGTGGCGCCGGGGCGGGGCACGCGAACGGGCAGGACCTCGTCGAGGCGCTCGCGTTCGAGTACGCCGACGGGCGCGCCGTCCAGGAACACCTGGGCGCGGTCGCCCACACCTCCCGCGAAGCGGAGCAGGCCGTCGCCGCCGGCCGGCACCGTGGTGCGGTACAGGGCGAACCCGGCGGCCATGCCCAACGCGTCTATGGTCGGCGGCAGTTCGCTGTGCCGCGATGCCTCGGCGAGTGAGAGGGCGTGGGGCAGCAGCGGCATGCGGCGCTCCAGCTCCACGGAGGTCTCCGGGAGTTTCGCCGACGGTGCGGGGACGGGCTCGTCGGGCACGGGCGCGTACCGGGCGATGACCTCGCGGAAGGCGCGGTACTTGGGGCCCGGGTCGCCGTGCTCGGGCAGCGGGGCGTCGTAGTCGTACGACGTCACGGTCGGGGCGAAGGTGTGATCGTGGGTGGCTCCGTTGGCGAAGCCGAAGTTGGTGCCGCCGTGGAACATGTAGAGGTTCACCGAGGCCCCGGCGGCCAGCAGTTCGTCGAGCGCGGCGGTGGCCTCGGCCGAGTCCCGCACGTGATGCGGGCCGCCCCAGTGGTCGAACCAGCCGATCCAGAACTCGGCGCACATCAGGGGCGCGCCGGGCCGGTGGGCGCGCAGGGTGGCGAGCGCGGCGGGCACCTTGCCGCCGAAGGTGCCGGTGGTGAGCACGCCCGGCAGGCTGCCGGCGGCGAGGTGCTCCGGTATCGCCTGGTCGCAGGTGAACAGCAGCTCCTCGACGCCACGGTCGCGCAGGCCCCGTTCCAGGTGTTCGAGGTAGGCGCGGTCGTCGCCGTAGGCGCCGTACTCGTTCTCCACCTGCACGGCGATCACCGGGCCGCCCGACGCGGCCATGTGCGGCAGCAGCGGGGGCAGCAGCCCGTCCAGGTACCGGTCCACGGCGCCGGTGAAGCGCGGGTCGCTGCTGCGCAGCCGGATGTCCGGGTCGGCGGTGAGCCAGCCCGGCAGCCCGCCGCCGTCCCACTCCGCGCAGATGTACGGGCCGGGGCGCAGCAGGACGTACAGCCCCTCCTCATCGGCCAGGCGCAGGAAGCGCGGCAGGTCCAGGAGGCCGTCGAACACCACGGGGCTTTCGGGCTCGGGCTGGTGGAGATTCCAGGGGACGTACGTCTCCACCGTGTTGAGGCCCATCAGTCGGGCCTTGCGCAGCCGGTCCGCCCACTGGTCGGGGTGGACGCGGAAGTAGTGCAGGGCGCCGGAGACGATCCGGAACGGCTCACCGTGCAACAGGAAGCCGTCGGACGTCGTCGTCAGAGCGGGCATGCGGGGTCTTCCTCCGGTTCGGGAGTGCGGGTACGGGGGGGGGGGGGGGGGGGGGCCGCGGGGGGGGGGGGGGGGGGGGGGGGGGCCGGGGGCCGCGGGGCCGGCCGGCCCCGGAAACCCCGTCCGGGGGGCCCGGTAAACCCAGGGCGGGGCCCCCCCCCCCCCGCCCCCCCCGCCCCCCCCCCCCCCGCCCCCCCCCCCCCCCCCCCCCCCGCCCCCCCCCCCCCCCCCCCCCCCCGGGGGCGGGGGGCGTGGAGCGGCGGGTCCGGGGGCAGCGGGTCCGGCCGGCACCGGTCAGCGCGTCCTCGTGGCACGGATCAGCCAGAGCGTGGCGGCCAGGCACAGCGCCGAGACGACGCTCAGGAGCAGCGGTACCGCCCGGACGCCGGACCACTCGATGGCCTTTCCGAGCGCGGGGCCGGCCACGACGCCACCGACCATGGAGGCGGCGATGACCAGGGCCCCGGCTCTGCGGGCGCGTGGGGCGGCACGGTTCAGCCAGGGCAGCCCGGTGGGGAAGATCGGCGCGATGAACAGGCCGACGCCCGCGTACGCGTACGGCGCCAGGCCCGGCACGGCGGCGAGGAGCAGGCACACCGTCATGCCCGCGCAGGAGACGGTGATGATGGCCTGTGCCGAGAAGCGCAGCGCGAGCGGTGCCACGAGGAACCGGCCCGCCGTCATCATCAGCCAGTACACCGACGTGGCGGTCGCGGCCACACCGGCACCGTAGCCCACGGTCTCCAGGTGGGTCGGCTCCCAGCCGCCGACACCCGCCTCGATGGCCACATGCAGCACGTACAGGGTGACGAACATGGTGAGCACTGACGCAAGGCTGCGCCGCAGCACCGCCTTCCCACCGGGGAGTTCCTCGTCGGAGAGGGGGGACGGCACCTGGTCGCGGACGCCGCGGAGGAACAGCAGCAGCGGCAGGTTGGCGACGGCGAACGCGAGGAACACCGCCGGGTAGTGAGCGGCGCCGACCGCGCCGATCAGGGCCGGGCCGAGGATGGCGCCGATGCCGAAGTGCGCGTTGAGGATGTTCAGCATGGCCGCCGAGCGGCGCCCGAAGCCGACGGCGAACAACTGGTTGAGGCCGTAGTCGATGCCGCCGAAGCCGAGCCCCGCGAGCAGAGCCATGACCAGGGCCAGCGGCCAGTTCGGGGCGAGCGCGAACCCGACGGCACCGACCGCCATCAACAGATAGGAGCTGCCGAGGATCTTCCGGTTGCCCATGCGGCCGAAGAGCCGGTCGAACAGCAGCACGCCGGCCACGCCGCCGACGAAGTGGGCGCTCAGACCGAGCCCCGCCGTCGAGGGTGACAGGTCGAACTCCTCGCGCAGCGCCGGGATCGCGGGCCCGTACAGCGCCTGCAGCGCGCCGATGAGGACGAATCCGACACACGAGGCGACCACGGCGGCCGGGCTGAAGGCGGCGCCCTCGGCGGTGACGCGCTTCCGCGCGGAGCCAGAGGTGCGAGAGGTACGAGTGGTCGGCCGGCTCACGCCGCCTCCAGATGACGGCCCACGATCTCGCGGGCGAAGGACATGATGGTGCCCTGCGGGCTGATGCCGGGGGCGCCGGGCAGCACGCTGGCGTCGCACAGGCGCAGATTGGTGAAGCCGTGCGGGCGGCCCGACTCGTCGCAGACGCCGCCGCGCTCGGGCAGCGCGATGGGGGCGCTGCCCATGCCGTGCACCGACACCAGCTCCCAGTCGGCGGGGCGTACCCGGTCGCAGTAGGCGTCCACGTCCGCGGGGCTCCGCAGCGCCGCGACGCCGCTGGTGGGCGGCACGAGCTCCACTGCGCCCGCGGCGAAGAGCAGTCGGGCCGTGCGTTTGAACGCGAGGCGCAGGGCGTGGTGGTCGGCGGGCGTCATGGCGTGGCGGAGCACCGGTGTGCCGCGGACGACGGCGGCGACGGCCGCGCTGCCCTGCATGCGCACCTGCGTGGTGAACATGCCCAGGTGGGCGCGGTCCGCGAGGAGCCGGTCGACCTCGGCCGGGGCACGCCCGGCCAGCGCGGCGCCCAGGCCGCCGGGCGTCAGATTGGAGGGCATGACGAGGATCCCGAGCGCCGAGTGCTCCTGGACCTGGGCGGTGAACATGGTGCCGCGCACCGCGTCGACGGGCCGCGGGAAGCGGGCGACGGTGCGCAGGTTGAGGTGCAGGGCCAGGCGCCGTCCCGCCGTGCGCGCGTGGATGCCGCTGCGGCGCAGCAGCACGGGCGTGCCGATGGGGCCCGCCGCCAGGAACACGTCGCGCGGACGATAGCGCACCCGGCGCCCCTCCTGGTCCACCGCCTCCACGGCGCGCACCGTGCCGCGGCGGTGGGCGATCCGCTCGACGCGCGTCCCGGGGACGATGTGCGCGCCCAGGGCCTCGGCCCGTGGCAGATAGGACTCGGCCATGCTCTGCTTCGCCCCGCTGGGGCAGCCCGTGGCGCACTGGTTGCGGTGCGCGCAGTCGCGCACCACGCGTTGCGGGTGCTGCCAGCGCCAGCCGAGGGACTCGGCGGCCCGCGCGAGCAGCCGGGAGTCCTCGTTGCCGTCTCCGTGCTCCTGCGTGATCATGCCCAGCTCCCGCTGGATCACGGCGAAGTGGCGTTCCACGGTGGGTGAGCGGTAGCCGTCGTACCCGGACCAGGAGGCCCAGCGGTCGAGGACGGTGGCCGACGGCTCCCAGAACAGCCCTCCGTTGACCACGGTGGTGCCGCCCACGACACGGGCTTCGCCGTACGCGATGGTCGGCGTCCCGAACACGGCGGTCGCGCCCGCGTTGCGGTACAGCCGGCGCATCGACTCGGCGGGGCTCGCCTGCGCGAGGTCGGCGGTGGTCACGCGCGGCCCCTCCTCCAGGACGGTCACCGGCCGTCCCGCGCGGGCGAGTTCGAGCGCGGCGACGCTGCCGCCCGCTCCGGAGCCGATGACCAGCGCGTCGCACTCGACGTCGGCGGCGCGGCCCTTGAGGCGGCTCATCGCGTCACCTCCGCCGCGCGCGGCCCCGCGAGGCGCGTGACGCGGGCGCCGTCGAGGGCTCCGTACAGGGCGAGCGCCGTGGTGGCCCGCAGCAGTTCGCCGTAGCCGGGCCAGGTACGCAGCCGGGCGAGCGCCGCGCGGGCGTCCTCGGTGGAAGCGGCGTCCGGGCGGTGGCCGGCGACGGCACGGAAGGCCGCCGGGAACAGGCGCAGGGCGACGGCCGTGCCCCAGCGGTAGCCCGCGGGCATCCGGTTCAGGCTCTCGACGGTGTGTTGTACCGCCCGGTGCAGCGCGTCGGCGGGGCGCAGCGCCTCGTACAGGTGCGCCCAGCACTCCGGCAGCCCCGAGTCGTACAGGGTGCGGTCGGTGAGCTTCATGGGGTTGGCGAGTTTCCCTGGGTTGGCGAGGTTCCCGCGGTCGGGGAGCGTCACGCGGTCACCTTCTCCTTGACCAGGCCCGACAGCAGGCGGGCCGGACCCTGGTCGAGCACCTCGTCCAGGGCGTTCACGAACAGGTCGACCTCGTCCTCCTGCGCCACCAGGGGCGGCGACACGATGAGCGCGATGTGGCGGTTGGAGCCGAAGAACGTGAGGATGTTGTGGTCCCGGTACAGGGCGGCGATCACGGCGCCGGTCAGGAGCTTGGACACCGCCTGCGGGTCCTTCGCCGCCGACGTCGGCAGTCTCCGCCGTACGGCGTCGGGGAGTTGAGGACCGGGCGTGAGGAAGACCCCGTGCAGGGCTCCGCGGCCCGCGAGCCGCCGCACCAGCTTCGGGTGGCGGGCCGCCACCCGCGCGAGCCCGTCGTCGAGGCGCTTCCCGAGCGCGCGGGCACGGCCGGGGAAGTCGTCCTCCACGGCGATCGCCACGGCCTCCAGGGCGGTCGCGGTCTCCTCGCCGAAGCCGTAGTAGGTGGTGCTGTGCAGGGTGGCGTCGGCCAGGTTGTCGTACGCCGCCCGGAAGATCGGCCCGCGAGCGATGTAGCCCGAGATGGACGCCTTGCCGCCGCCGAAGGACTTGGACGTGGTCACGACGTCCGGGACGAGCCCCGGGTGGTGCATGAAGTGGAAGAGCGCACCGGTCTTGCCCCAGCCCGTGTACACCTCGTCGAAGACGAGCACGATGTCCCGCTCGGTACAGATCCTGCGCACCTCGCGCAGGAAACCGGGCGAGCATTCACGCAGGCTGGACGCGCTGAACGGCTCCAGGACGACGGCGTACACGTCGCACACGCCGGAGGAGTCGGTGTGCCGGTCCAGGGCGAGCAGGAACGAGTCCAGGTCGTCGTAGCCGAAGGTGTCCGTGCCCGGGATCCGCGGGTACGGGAAGTGGAGCTCGGGGGACGCGGTGAGGCTGCCCGCGCCGAGCAGCTTGCCGTGGAAGGCGATGTCCGTGTGCAGGACGGTGCCGCGCCGGCCGCGGTGGTATTTGTAGGCCAGCTTGACGGCCCCCTCCACCGCCTCCGCACCGGAGTTGGGGAAGTAGCTGATGTCGAGGTCCCCGGGCAGCAGCTGCGCCAGGTTGTGGCTGAGCGCGGCGACGTACGGGGAGAGGTAGTTCTTGTGCACCTCCATACGGCGCTGCTCCTGGAAGCGGCGGCGGACGGCGAGGATGCGGGGATGGTTGTGGCCGTGGCTGAGGACGCCGACTCCGCCGGTGAAGTCCAGGACGCGGCGGCCGTCGCGCAGATGGATCCACGCTCCCTCGGCGTGGTCGACCAGGTCCCGGCCGAAGCCGAAGGAACCGATGAGGGAGACCTGGCTGCGGCTGACGTACGTCCGATACAGGTCGTGGACCTGCTCGGTGGTCAGCGCCTCCGCCTGCTCCAGGGACATGAGGTCAGACATCGCTGCTGCTCCCCGCGGTCGTGGCGGACGGGGCGGACGGATCGGTCGTGGCGGACAGGCCGGACGGGACGCTCGTGGCGGAAGGGTCGGCCGGGGCGGCCGTGATGCGGTCGGCGATGAGCCGTCCGGCCCGACGCCCGTCGCGCACCGCGTAGTTGGTGCCGCGGTCCTCGGGGAAGACCTGCGCCATGCCGGAGAGGTAGAGGCCGCGCACCCGCGACTCCACGGACGGCATGGTGCGCGTGTAGTGCGGCGTGATCACCGGCTGGGCGTACTCGGCACGCCACACGTGGAAGCGCTCCACCCAACTGCGGTCGAAGGCCGGGAACATCCGCCGGATGTGCGGCAGGCTGTACTCGAAGACCTCCTCGTCGGTCATCCGGTACAGCTCGGCGTCCGTCGGCAGGTACTTGGAGAGGTAGACGACGTGCCTGCCGTCGTAGCGCTCCGGCCGGTCGAGGTTGGTGTGCTCGATGACGCCGACGTAGGGGAAGTCGGGGTCGTTGACGTTGAGCCAGTACGTGTCGGACAGCTTGCGCCGGTTCTCGAGGACCAGGCACACATTGCCGAGGTAGTCGACGGACGACCAGCTGCGCAGCAGCTCCGGCACCGCCGGGTGGGCGGCGTCCTCGTGGTCGAGCAGCCGGGCCGCGACCTGCGGCGCGGTGGTGATCAGCACCTGCCGGGCCGGGTGGAACTCGCCGCCGGCGCGGACCCCGCTGACCGAGGCGCCGTCGGTGTGCACGGCCTCGGCCTCGACGCCGGTACGGATGTCGACCCCGAGGGACTCCAGACGGCGCCGCAGCGCGTCGAGCAGCGCCTCGCTGCCGCCCCTGATGTAGTACAGGGTCTCCTTGCCGGACTTGGTGCGGCTGCCACCGCGCAGGTGCAGTTTCGTCCACATCCAGGTGGCGCCGACCTGGTCCGCGTACTTACCGAACTTGCCTTCGAGCAGCGGACGCCACACGACCTCGTACACGCGTCGGCCGCCGAGCGAGACGAGCCACTCCTCGGCCGTGCGGGACTCCAGCTCCCGCCAGTGCTTGACCTTCCGGGCCCGCAGGGCCAGCAGGCCGAGGCGGATCCGGTCGCGCGGCGCGAGCGGCGCGAAGCGCAGGACGTCGAGCGGGGCGGACAGCCGGTACACGGAGTTGGCGTAGTACAGGCCGGTGCGGGTCTCGTGGGATTCCAGCAGATGGGAGATGCCGAGGCGCTCGCACAGCCGGATCATCTCGGTGTCGGAGGAGAACCAGTGGTGGTAGAAGCGTTCGAGCCGCTTGCGGTCCCCGATGTCGAAGCTCGAGGCGAGTCCGCCGACGAGGTCCTCCCGCTCGAGAACGCGCACGCTGCGCCCCTGGGAGGCCAGTTCGAGCGCGGCGGACAGGCCGGTGAAGCCGGCGCCGACGATGACGACGTCGACCGGATCGGGGTCGGGGCCGGCCGTGCGGTCGGACGCGGGTGCCTGCGTGGTCACAGGAGGACACGCTCCTTTGCGGAAGGGTCGGACGAGGGGACGGAGGGGAGGGCGTCGGCGGCACCGAGCCGCTGCTCGACGACGTAGTCGGGACGGCCCTGGACCTGCCGGAACACCGCGTGCAGGTACTCGCCGACGATGCCGAGGGCCAGCGCGTGGGCGCCGAAGGTTCCGGGGCGGGCCAGCAGGCGCGGATCCCGTCGTACGGCCGCGGCGGCGATCCCGCCGGCGAGGACGGCGGTGCCGAGGTACGTCGACAGGCGCAGCGGCGCCACCGACCCCGCGAGCAGCCCGCGCCGGGACAGGGCGAGCATCTTGCCCAGGGTGTACTTCGACTCGCCCGCGTGCCGTGCGTCGCGGTCGTAGCCGACGCTGGTCTCGGGGAACCCGAACCAGCTGACCGCGCCGCGCAGATACAGGTTCTTGTCCCCGCTGGCGGCGAGCAGCGCCACGACCTCGCGGTCGAGCAGCCGGAAGTCCCCGGTGTCCAGGGCGAGGTTGTGGTCGGACAGGGAGTTGAGCAGGCGGTAGAAGGCGTAGGCGGTGGCCTTCTTGAACACCGTCTCGCCCTCGCGGCTGCGGCGCCGCGCGGAGACGACGGACCATCCTTCGCGCCACAGGGCCGCCATCTCGGGGATCAGCTCGGGCGGGTCCTGCAGATCGGCGTCGATCACGACGACCGCGTCGCCTTCGGCCTCGCGCAGCCCGGCGAGACAGGCGGCCTGGTGGCCGAAGTTGCGGCTCAGCTTGACCGCTCGCACACGGTGCTCGTTCTTCGCGAGGGAGTCGATCAGGTCCCAAGTGCCGTCGCTGCTTCCGTCGTCGACGTAGACCAGTTCGCAGTCGAACGTGGTCAGCGAGTCGGTGACACGGGCCAGACGTGCATGGGTGTGGGCGAGTACTTCCGCCTCGTTGTAGCAGGGGACGACCACGCTGAGCTTGGGCCGTCCGTCATCGAAGACTCGTATGTTCCGCGGCACAACACACCTTTCGCGCAAGGCACACGTAGGGGATCGAACGGGTGGTACGCGCTGGACCGAAACCGCTTGCTGTGTTCCGGCGACGCTGATTGTTACCGGTAACAATCACGACCGTCAAGATCTCCGTGTGAGTGAGGGAGGAGGTGGGCGGGCTGCAAACGGCTCTGTTGTACGGGGAGTTGGGTGAGGTGACTCCTGCCCGGAGTGAACGGCCCGTCGCGGGGCCGGCCGCGCCCGCCGACGGGGCGGTAGGAGGGCGGACGGGGCGGTAGGGGTCGCGGCGGCTGCTCCGGCCACACGGCTTATGACAGTCGTTATATACCGGTGTAGGCTCGATCTATAACAGTCGTCATAAGGAGAGCCATGACCGTCATCACCGTGAACAGCTCGAAGGGCCGCCTGGGCCCGGAGCAGCGCCGCAGGCTGGCCGAGACGCTGACGGACGCCGTGCTCGTACCCGAGGTCGGCCAGTTCGCCCCGGCCGCGCGAGTCGGGTTTCAGGTGCACTTCACCGAGCGTGAGCCGGACATGATGGCCATCGGCGGCCGCTTTCTGGCCGACTCGGGCCCGGGCGCCGACGCGATGGTGATCGACGTGACGGTCATGGACGGCGATTGGCGCCAGGAGGTCCGTGCCGAGGTCATCGAACGCGTCCTGGCCGCGATGGCCGACGCCTGCGGCATGCCGGAGCCGTCGCCGGCCTGGTGGGTGACCTTCCGTGTGGTCGACGAGGGCAGCTGGGGTTCGCGCGGAGGTGTCCTGTCGGTCCTCTCCCTTCTCGACAGCGGCGTGTTCACTCTGGAGAAGGCCGAGGCCGTCCGCGCCGCACTCGGCGCGTAAGGACTGCGCGCTGCCGGCGCCCCCTCCCTCGCGTGGGGCGCCGGCAGCACCGTGGCAAGGGGTCTTCGATGAGGCCCTCAGCGCTTGATCGTGGCGTCGATGAGGGCTTGGAGTTGCGCCGCGGTACGGTCCAGGGGCTCGGTGCTGCGCTTGGCGCGGCATAGTGCGACGGTGCCCTCGACGGCCGCGACGATGAGCGTGGCGACCTGCGCCGCCTGCTCGGTGTCGGCTCCGTGCGCGCGCAGGGAGTCGGCGAGCAGGCCCTCCCACTGGTCGAAGACCTCGGCCGCGGCCGCCAGGGCGGGCGGCACCTCGTCGGCCGGGGGTTCCTCGATGGCCACGGCCAGGACGGGGCAGCCGGCGTGGAAGTCGGTCTCGACGACGATTCCCCTCCACAGGGCCAGGAAGGCGCGCAGGCCGGCGGCGGGGCCGGCCGCGAGCTCCTTGCGCAGGCTGCGGGCGACCCATTCCCCCGTGTAGCGGACCGCTTCCGTGGCCAGTTGCTGCTTGCCTTCGGGGAAGTAGTGGTACGTCGAGCCGAGCGGCGCCTGGGCGTGCTTGGCCATCTCTCGGATGCTCGTGGCGCTCAGCCCGCGCCGGCTGATCATGTCGGCGGCGCCGGCCACGATCCGCTCACGGGACGGCGCACCGCTGCTGCTCTTGGCCACCTGTACATCTCCTCTGGTTATAACGACCGTCATAGTCTAGCGTGACCTCTCGTTATGACGACTGTCATAACGAGAGGCTGTCGAAGAATTGAGGAGCTGCCATGCCGATGATCCGGTTGACCGTCCCGACCGGCACCCTGACCGATCAGGGCAGCGCGACGATCCAGCGAGATCTCGCCGCTGTACTGCTGCGGTGGGAGGGCGCCCCCGACACCGCCTTCTTCCGGGCCCAGGCGTGGAGCTATCTGACCGAGCTGCCCGAGGGCGCGCAGAAGACGGCCGAGGACGACGCGCCCTGCTTCCTCGTGGAGGTGACGGTTCCCCAGGGGGCTCTGTCGGAGCGGCGCAAGGCGGGCCTGGTCGAGGAGGCCACCGCCAGCGTGCTCTCGGCCGCCGGCCTGTCCCCGGACCAGGCACTGCGGGTGTGGGTGCTGGTGCAGGAGCAGCCCGAGGGTACTTGGGGCGCAGGCGGCTCCGTCGTCCGCTACGCCGACCTGGTGGCCCTGGCGAAGGGGCAGCGGGCCGATGCGTGAACTGACCTACATCGCCCGGCGCACCGTCGAATGGCGCGAGGCGCCCGACCCCGAGATCGGGTCCGGCCTGGAGGCGATCGTCGCCCCCGTCGCCGCAACCTCCTGCGACGTGGACTCCGCGATCCTGGCCGGGCACGGCTTCATCGACCCCCCGTTCGCCCTCGGCCACGAATGCGTCGCCCGCGTCACCGACATCGGCGACCAGGTCACCACCGTGGCCCCCGGCGACCTGGTCGTGGTGCCCTGGTCCATCAGCTGCGGCACCTGCGCCCCCTGCCGCGCAGGACTCACCGCCCACTGCGGCTCGGTCCCGCACATGGCGATGTACGGCGCGCCGATCGGCGGCAGCTGGGGCGGCCTTTTCTCCGACCTGGTCCGCGTCCCGTACGCCGACGCCATGCTCGTCTCGCTGCCCACCGGCCTCGACCCGGTAGCCATGGCCTCCGCCAGCGACAACTGGTCCCTGTCCTGGCGCCTGATCGCACCCCACCTCAAGGCCCGTCCCGGCGCCCGTGTCCTGGTCGTCGCCCGAGGCAGCATCGGCCTGTACGTGTGCGACATCGCCCGCACGCTCGGCGCCTCCGACGTCCTCTACGTCGACCCCGACGCCGAGCACCGCAGGCTCGCCGAGAGCTTCGGCGCCCGCAGCGCCGAGATGCTCGAACCGATCCCGCACGGATTCGACATCGCCGTCGAGGCCACCGGTCGCGTCGACCAGCTCGCGCTCGCCGTCAGGTCTCTCGCCCCCGAGGGCATCTGCGAGTCCGCCGGCAACCACTTCCGGCCCGGTGGGCTCCCCCTGCTCGACATGTACTTCACCGGCGTCACCCTGCGCATCGCTCGCGACAACGTCCGGGCCCACATCCCCGACGCCCTCGACCTCGCCGCCGCCGGCGCCGTCGACCCCGCCCGCGTCGTCTCCCACGTCCTCGACTGGGAACAGCTCCCCGACGCGCTGCCGGACAAGCACCTCAAGCCCGTCTTCGTACGAGACATCACCCCGCCACGGGCCCCGGCCCCGAGCTGATCCCTCCGCCCGGCCGCTGCATGCGGCCACGCACCGAGAGCCCGCTCGCTCCGCCCCTGCACGTGACACGACTCGACCGCGGAGCCACGGGCACCTGCGCCCTGGGCATCGCCCACGAAGGGCCGCCCGGCTAGGGACACGGCGGCATCAGCGCCATGCTGCTGGACGAGCTGATGGGCTGGGCCTGCGCCACCGCGGGAACGCCGGGTATGACCGTCTCCCTTCAGATGCGCTATCACCGCCCCGTTCCGCTGGAATCCCCGCTGAGCGTGCTCGCCCATGTCACGGGCACCGAGGGCAGCAAGGTGTACGTCACTGGTTCGATCGCCACCGAAGAAGACCCCTCCACGGTCCTCGTGGCGGCAGAGGGAGTCTTCGTCTCACCGGACCCCGAGCACGCCCGGGCCCTGTTTCCCAGCCTGCGCAGCGCTCCTGGATAGGCCAGCTCCCCCGGCAGGAGCCGTTCAGCGGCGGCTGCTTCCGGGGCGAGCAGAGCCGTGAGCTCGGCGATTGCCTCCGGGGACGGCTTGAATGGCACCGCTTCCCCTTTGCCGCAGATAACAGGGGTCTCGTGTCACGCCAGGATGGGCGGATGGAGCAACCACTTGACGTGCCCGAACTCGCTGCTGGTGCGGGGTTCAGTCTTCGACCGTGGCGCCTTTCGGATCTTCAGCTTGTCCGCGAGGCGTCCGAGGACGATTACATCCCGTTGATCACGACGGTGCCCTCGCCTTGTTCGGAGTCGGCGGCTGTCGCGTTCGTCGAGCGGCAGTGGGGTCGGGCGACCGCGAGGGCGGGGTATCCGTTCGTTGTCGTGAGCGCTGATGGTCGGCCGGTCGGAAATGTGGGGCTGTGGCTGAAGGACCTGGGGCAGGGCCGGGCATCGCTGGGCTACTGGATCGTTGGATCGGCGCGGGGGCAGGGGGCGGCCGGGGCCTCGCTCGGCGCCGTCGCCGACTGGGCCTTGAACGAATTGCGGATTCCTCGGCTTGAGCTCTATATCGAGCCGTGGAATACAGGTTCCGTGCGCACCGCAGAGCGCGCGGGGTTCCGACGTGAGGGGCTGCTGCGGGGCTGGCAGCAGGTGGGGGCCGAGCGGCGGGACATGTTCATGTACTCGCTGCTGAACGGTGATGTCCCTGGACCTGCCCGCTGCTCAGGCCGACAGGACCCGCGCGAGGGGTGACGTGCGGACGCGGGCTCAGGGCAGGTCCGGGCGGGGCGGCGGTGATCCGGTCGCGGCGGCCCTCTTCGCCCCGGCGGGCTGCGGCCCTGGTGCTCGTGGACACGCGGCAACGGTGCGGGCCTGCTCGGGATCCTTCTCCGGATCCCCCGACCCTGTCTTGACGCGAACAGCTGCGTACGCGCCTGCGCGACGTCATCGCCAAGCGCACGCCGAGGCCGTGCGCGAACCCGCGACCGACACCGCCGGCCGGTCCGGGCCCGCGGAGCACGCGGTGGAGAGGGCCGCCTTCACCTGCGGGCACTGCTGGAACGAGTGGACACTCGACTACGAGGTGCACCGCGCCCGCGACGGTGGCGGCACCGTCATGGAGCGTTACGTTCACCACGGGGTGGAGGTGCCCTCTCCGTACGTCCCCAGCGGCGCGCCCGCCTGCCCGCAGTGCGGTCGGCACTGGGTGGGCCGCCTCTCCGCCGAGCTGCCCACGCACCTGGAGAACGCCGGCTCCGCGACGTAGGGAAACGGGCCGGCGCCGCCGCCCCGATCGGTCGTCACGGGACCGATGAGACGTCATCGGTGCCCGGTCCGGACAGAGGTGCCGTGGCCGGTGCGAAGTGGAACATGGTCGCCGTGCCGGTGAGCTGGAACAGCTGACCGAGGTGGGGTGGCGAGCCCGCCAGGACGAGCCGGGTGTGCTGCCTGTGTGCGTGGACCAGCTCGTGGAGGAAGGTGGAGTCGCCGAAGGTGACATGGGAGAGGTCGAGGACGGTCCGGCCGGGTGCTTGGGCGAGTGCGTCGGCGAGGGCCTCGCGCAGGCAGCCGATGGTCTCCATGTCGAACTCGCCCTCCACATGGAGGACGCATACGCCTGGACGGCCTTCCCTCAGGCACGTGACCCGAGCCGTTCCGGGAGAGGCCGCGTACGTTCTGTAAGCGGAGGAGGGCGTCGGCTGGGGGCTGAGGATGCGGGAACGCGGGCGAGTCCTCATGGCGATCCTCCCAGGGGAAGGGAGCCAGGATGCGGAACGGCTGTAGGGGCGTCCGGCTCCGCCTCGTCTTCATTCTCCTCCGTCAGCGCGGGGCCGATCCACCCCCGGCATGGTCCGTCTGCTCGCGGGCACCCGCAGGGTCGACGAGGACCCCATCGAGCTGCCGCGCCCGCTGCCCGCGCGCGGGACGCGAGAGGATCCGAGTCCCACGCCCGCACCCGGCCGGGCCCGCGACCAGGTCCCGGGAGGAAGCCGTGAAACTCCAGTTCCTCAGCCCGCTGTACACGCACCCCGGCCCGGTGGCGTCCGTCTACCTCGACACCTCCCGCGACCTCGACGAACCCGACCGCGCCATCGACCTGCGCTGGCGCAAACTGCGCGCTCACCTCCTCGCCCACGACGCCGACCGCCCCACCCTCGACGCCGTCACCCGGGCCGTCGGCGACGACCGCGATGTCGCCGGACCGCACGGCCAGGCGATCTTCGCCGCCCACGGCCGCGTCCTGCTCGCCGAGTGCGTGCCCGAACCTCCCGCCCACGGCACCGCCCGCTTCGGAGTGGTGCCCGACGCGCTTCCCCTCGCCCTCCAGCACACCCCGGACATCGCCTACGCCGCGCTCGTTTTCCACCGCACGCACACCCCGCACACCGGCCACGACGAGGACGAGCTGGAGGTCGTGCAGGAGACGGGCCGCTGGCCGATGAGCCGGGTCGCCCCCAGCCGTGCCCCCTCCCGGCGCATACCGGTGGAGGGCTGGCCCAAGGAAGCCGAGCAGCTGGTCGCCGAGCTGGGTGGCGGCGTGGAGGCCGACGGCACGGAGCTGATCGTGCTGGCCGGGGACCACTGGGCCGCGAACTCCCTGATCAGAGCGGCGCCCCGCCGACTCCGCGACCGCTTCGTCCGGCTCACCGACGCCCATCCCCGCCCGCCGGAACCCGGCCGGGCCCTCCTCGAAGCGGACCTCCGCGCCCTGCTGACCGGCCGGCTCTCCGAGCACGACCGGCACCAGCTGGAGTCCTTCCACACCCAGCGCGCCCGCCACCCGGACGGCGCCGAAGGCCTCGCCGCCACCGTGACGGCCCTGCAGCGGGGGCAGGCGCGGGCGCTCCTGGTCAACCGGCCGGTGCGGTCGGCCGGACACCTGTGGGCCGGCAGGGAACCCACCCACGTCGGACTCACCGGCCTGGAGCTGAACGCCTTCGGGCTTGGCTACTACTGGGAGGAGGACCCCGGCGCGGCCCTGATCCGGGCCGCCTGGGGGACCCAGGCGGAGCTGATCGCCGTCGACCCCGACGACGTACCGCTCGAGGACGGCCTGGGCGTACTCCTGCGCTACACCGACACATGACCGCCTGCCCGCCCGCTTCCTCCGCTTCCCGTTTAGCCGACTCCGCCCGGGTAACTCGCTGGTGCGAGGGATCCGATGGAGGCGGACAGGAGGTCGTCATGGCTCTGCCGACGTGTCGGGGCGGCTCACGGGAGCCGCACCGGCCGATGCGCGGTACATGCGCTCCGTTCAGTGCTCCTCGACCGGTACACCGTCCTCGGATGCCGTCATCCGGCCGTGAGTGAGGGGAGCCGCGGCCCGTACGCCGGTCACTCGTGACCTCCGAAGCGGCGCCCGGTTCGCGGCCGACCCCACCCGGTGCCGCTCGACATGCAAGCAGCTGCGAGGCGAGCCACGTCATGACCGAGAAGAAGATCATCACGGTATTCGGTGCCACCGGCCGGCAGGGGGGTGGCCTGGCGCGAGCGATTCTCGCGGAGGGACGCGGCGACGCGGACTTCGCGGTACGCGCCGTCACCCGCCGCCCTGATGCGGAGCCCGCCCAGGAGCTGAAGCGGCTGGGAGCCGAGGTCGTCCAGGCCGACATGGACGACGAGGCGAGCCTCGCCCAGGCCTTCGAGCACGCGTACGGCGCGTTCTGCGTGACGAACTTCTGGGAGCACCTGTCCGCCGAGCGGGAGAAGGCCCAGGCTGCCACGATGGCCCGGGCCGCGTCACACGCGGGCGTCCAGCACGCGATCTGGTCCACCCTTGAGGACACCCGGGAGTGCGTCCCGCTCGACGACGAGCGGATGCCCACGCTCCAGGAGCGCTACAAGGTGTCGCACTTCGACGGCAAGGCCGAGGCGGACCACCTCTTCACCGACGAGGGCGTGCCGACGACGTTCCTGCGTACGACCTTCTTCTGGGAGAACCTGATGGGCGCCTTCGCTCCGCAGCGCGGTCCGGACGGCGAGCTGCGGCTGATGTATCCGATGGGCGAGAGCCGGCTCTCCGGGATGGCGGCGGAGGACATCGGCAAGACCGCCCTCGAGGTCTTCCGGCGCGGCACCGACCTCATCCCCGCCACCGTCAGCATCGCGGGCGAGCACCTCAAGGTCGCCGACATGGCCGCCGCGCTCACCGACGCACTCGGCCGGCCGGTGCGCTACCGCCCCCTCACCCCGGACGAGTGGCGCGCACAGGGATTCCCCGGTGCGGAGGAGTCGGGAAACATGTTCCAGTACTACGCCGACTGCGAGCACCGCTTCACCGCCGCCCGCGACCTCGACGCCGTACGTGCCCTCAACCCCGCCCTCCAGGACTTCGCCACCTGGATCGCCGCACATCAGGACCGCCTGCTCACCGCCTGGGAGTGAACCCGCGGCCCGTTCCCGGGGTCCTACGTCGTACACGGGCGGGCCCCGGCGGGGGCGAGTCAGTCGGCGGCCCCCACACCCGCGCCCGGCCGCGTGGCCGGAGTCTGGCACTGCTGCGCCCGCTGCCCGTGCCTGGTCCGGCCCTGCGGTTTGTACACGGACAGTGCGGTCGCCCCCAGGATCACGATCAGCGCCGCGCCGGACTGGAGGACGAGCTGGATCCGCAGGCCCAGGAGGTCGTCGCCGGTCCAGCCGGGGGAGGCCGCGGCGTCGGCGAGGTGGCTGATCGATGGCATGTGGAGCAGGAGGGCTCCGGTGGCCAGCACCGTGATCGCGAGCTTCACCGTGATCCAGTAGTGGCGCAGAAGACCCCAGGTCGTGCCGAGGGAGGACACGACGCCGGTCGCGAGCGCGGCGAAGCAGAGCGGCACGATCACGTACCAGCCGGTGACGCCCATCGTGACGTAGACCGACCTCACCGTCAGGGCGTCCCGCGCGACGAGGCCGGTGACGGCCAGGGCGAGGAAGACGGCGACCGCTCCGAACCAGCCGACGGACGCCGTCACGTGCGCGGTGAGGGCGAGCTTGCGCACACGCGGGGACATGGTGGTCATCAGCCGTGGCCCCGCATGCCGCCCCCGGCCAGGTGCAGGGCGATGAAGGCCACGACGAGGACGGCGGCGCCGATCATGAGGGCGGTGACCCAGCGGGGCCGGGGGTGCTGCGGAGCGGTCTTGCGGGGTTCGTCGGACATCGGAGGACTCCGCTTCGTACGGCGACGGCGCTCTGCCGCCAGACGCGGCCAGCTTTTGCGAGACAGAGTGTCTCTGTCAAGTCATTGTGTCACTGTCTCGGCGTCCCGTACGTTGTGGGCATGCCGAAGCTGTGGAACGACACGATCGAGGCACACCGCAGTGCCGTCCGCGACGCGGTGCTCGACGCCGCCGCCGCGCTGGTCGCGGAGCACGGGCTGCTGTCCGTGACGATGTCGCGGATCGCGCAGGAGACCGGCATCGGGCGGGCCACCCTGTACAAGTACTTCCCGGACGTCGAGTCGGTCCTGAGCGCCTGGCACGAGCGCCGGGTCGCCGGCCACCTGGAACAGCTCGAAGCCGTACGGGGCAGGACTGCCGATCCGGGGGAGCGGCTGCGGGCGGTCCTCGACGCGTACGCCCTCATGTCGTACGAGCGTCATGAACACCACGGCACCGAGATGGCGGCGCTTCTGCACCAGGGCCCCGGCATCGCCCAGTCCCTCCGGCGGCTCCTCGAACTGGTCACCGGGCTTGTCGCGGAGGGCGCGGCGAGTGGTGCGTTGCGCCACGACGTGCCCGCCGACGAGCTCGCGGTGTACTGCCTGCATTCCCTCGGCGCCGCGGCGGGGCTCCCGTCGAAGGCGGCGGTGCGCCGGCTCGTCGCCGTGACCGTGGCAGGGCTGCTGCCTGCGGCCCCACGCGTGAATGAAGCCACCGTCGAGGCGGAGGGGCAGTCGGACCACGAACATGGTCGCCATCGTGGCCGTCGCCACGGCGGCCACTGATCGCGGGCACACCCCTTCCCCGGCACTCGCCGACGGTGGCGCCCGCAAGGGCACCTCGATGGTGCCGCCCGGCAAGCGGACCTCGGGTGTGTACTGGCGAGCTCCTGCGGGCACTTTGCGTAACCTCGTCACCAGAAGGGCACCGGACAGAATTTCCGCCACCGCTCCGCCGGTCGCGGTGCGAAGGGGTGCTGGATGTCGATGACGAGTCGGCGCGATCTGCTGGCGCGATCCGCGGGAGCGGTGGCGATCACCCTCGCGTCCAGCGCCTGCACGGCAAGCGCGGGCGCACCGCCGGAGCGGCCGGTCACCACGAGCGACGGGCGTGTGGACTGGGACGCCTTGCGGGCGCAGTTCCGCCTGGAGCCGGGATGGGCGAATCTCGCGTTGTTCTATCTGGCCTCGCATCCGAAGGTGGTGCGGGACGCGGTGGAACATCTGGCGGCACAGGTCGACGCCAATCCCCTCGCGGTGCCCATGGGTCTCGCACTACCCGATGGTCCGACCGGATGGCCGCGAGTACGCCAGGCGCTCGCGTCCTGTCTGGGGGGCCGGGCCGAGGACATCGCGATGACGGCGAGCACGAGCATCGGGCTGGGGGTCTTCTACAACGGCGTCGTGGCGCGTCGCGGGCAGGAGTTCCTGTTGACGGAGCACGACCACAACTCCCATCGCACCGCCGCCCGACTGGCCGCCGACAAGCATGGCTGCACGCTACGACTTGGCTCCTGGTTCGCCGATCCGGCCACCGCGACGACGGACGGCATCGCGGCGGCGGTCGGCGAGGCGATCCGTCCGAGCACCAGAGTCGTGGGGATCACCTGGGTCCAGTCGAGCACCGGGATTCGGATGCCGGTGCGTGCGGTGGCCGACGTGGTGCGCCGGGCCAACGAAGGCCGCAGCCCTGCCGAACGGTGCCTGCTGGTCGTCGACGGCGTGCACGGTCTTGCGGCGATCGACGAGGACGCCGCCGGCCTGGGCGCGGATGTGGTGATCGCCGGAACACACAAATGGTTGTTCGGTCCCAGGGGAACGGGGTTGGTCTGGGTGGCGCCGGACGTCCTCGACCAGATGCGGCCCACGTTCGTGAGCTTCATCAGCGGCGGTGGAGCAGCGCCCTTGTCACCCGGCGGTTTTCTGGCGTTCGAGCATGCCTTCGCCCTGCCGGTGGCGGTGGCGCTGCATGAGCAACTGGGCCGAGCACGTGTGGCCGCCCGCATCACACAGCTGTCGACACGGGTGAAAGAAGGACTGAGACGCATCCCCGGGATCACCGTGCACACCCCCGCCGCCCCGCAACTGTCAGCGGGCATCACCTGTTTCAGCGTGGCCGGACACACCCATCAGCAGGTCGTCGACCACGCCGCACACCACCGGGTGCGGCTGTCCACCTCCACCTACACCCGGATCGGCACTGCCGCCATCAACACTCCGGCCGAGGTCGACACCGCACTGAACAGCCTGGCCGACCTCACCCGCTGACAGCGAGGCGCTCGCGCGTCGCACCGGCGGCGGTCACGAGCAGAACGGCCGGGCGGTCCAGGGCCACTCTGCGGAGGCGGGTCCTCAGGTCCACCGGAACGCCCCCTCGCGCCAGGCGTAACCGACACCGGCGAGCAGGATGTTGAGGAAGAGAAACATAAACGTCGCGCGGGTGAAGACGAGGGGCGGGCGTCTGGGCGCCCGCCCCTCGCCGCAGCAGTCAGACGGTCACGGGTCGAGCGTCGGACGTCGCCGGAGGCGCCGTGAGTCGGCCGGTCCTGTGCAGGCGGTGGAGCGCCACGGTGCACGCCAGGCCGAGCACCGTGAGCGCCAGCCAGGGCAGCGCCGACATCCCGGCCTTGCGGGCCGCGTCGAGTGCCGCGCCCGTCAGCAGGTTGCCGAGCGTGATGCCGATTCCGCAGATGGTGTTGTAGAGGCCGTAGTGCGTGGCGACGAGGCGATCACCCGAGAGCCGGACGATGGTGTCCATCTCGAAGGGGTACGCGATCATCGTCCCGACCGCGAGGAGCAGCGCCGACAGCGTCGGAGGTAGGGCGGCGAGCAGCCACAGGCCGACGCCTCCGGCCGGCACGGGCACGGTCGTGGCGACGAGGAGCGGTAGGAACGCCACTCCCATCGTGAGCAGGCCCTGGGTGAGCGCGCGGCCCGGCTCCATCCGGGCCTTGCACCAGGCCGTCACCCTGGTCTGGAACAGGATCGTGGTGAGACCCGACACGGCGAACAGGACGGCCACAGCCGCTGTGCCGAACGCCCCCTCGCCGCCGAGCCGCCGCACCTCCAAGGGGAGCGCCAGATAGACCTGGAACGACATGACGTACGAGCCGATCATGGCCACCGAGAAGAGCAGGAAGGGGCGGTTGGAGACGATGCCCCGCCACTCGGCGAGGACACCGGTCTCGGCCTTCCCCTTCGCCTCGGTCGCGCGGCGCGCGGGCAGGGCGCGGATCTGCACCCCACTGAGTACGGCGAAGGTGCCGGCGGCCACGAGGCACGTGACGCGGAAGTCGACGCCGGTCAGCACCATGCCCACCAGGGGGCCGAGCAGGATGCCCGCCTGGTAGAAGACGTTGAACAGCGCGAACGCCTCGACCCGGCGCTCGCCCGCGTCGAGGGCGAGGTACGCCCGGGTGGCGGGGTTGAACAGGGCGCCGGCCAGGCCGGTCGCGGCGGAGGCCGCGATGAGCGCGGGCACGGAGTCGACCAGGCCCAGGGTCGCGAAGCCTGCCGTGCGCAGGACGAGGCCGGCGATGATCATCGGCTTGTAGCCGAGGCGGTCGGCGAGGGTGCCGCCGACCAGGAACATGCCCTGCTGGCTGAAGTTGCGGACGCCGAGGATCAGGCCGACGAGCCAGCCGGCGAGCCCGAGCGGTCCGGCCAGGTGCGCGGCGAGGTACGGCATGAGCATGTAGAAGCCGAGGTTGATGGTGAACTGGTTCACCATCAACAGCTGGACGCTGCGTTCGTACGAACGGAACTGGGAGAGGGTGTTCTTCACCGGTCCTGCTCCTCGGCCTCGGCCTCGGCCTCGGCGGCGACGGTCGGCGTGGCTTCGCCTGTGAGGGTGAGCGGGTCGACCACCGTGGTGCACCGGGTCCAGCGGGTGACCTCCTTCTCGTCCAGGCGGCCGATCAGATCCGGTTCGACGGCCGGCGGGCCGTCGAGGAGGCCGTGGGCGGCGCAGTAGTCGTCGTCGTACACGGTGCCGAGATACCGCTGGGGGCCGTCGGGGAAGACGGCGGCGATCCGGGTCTGTTCGGGCATGGTGCGGGCGAGCCATCCGGCGGCCAGGGCGACGGCGCCGACGCTCCAGCCGCCGGTGGCGTAGTGGGAGCCGGCGAGCTGGCGGCAGGTCCACACCGCCTCGCTCGGGGCGACCCAGTGCACCTCGCTGAACTGGTCGTAGGCCACGTTGCGGGGGTAGATGCTGGATCCGAGGCCGCGCATGAGCCGGGGCCGGGCGGGCTGGCCGAAGATGGTCGACCCGATGGTGTCGACGCCGACCACGGTCAGGTCGGGATACAGCCGGCGCAGGACGCGGGACACGCCGGCCGAGTGCCCGCCGGTGCCGACGCTGCACACCAGGACGTCGACGTGGCCGAGTTCGGTGGCGAGTTCGAGGGCGAGCGGGGTGTACGCGGTGGTGTTGTCCGGGTTGTTGTACTGGTCCGGGCACCATGAGCCGGGGTGCCGCGCGAGGAGCTGGGTGACGCGGTACCGGCGGGCCTGCTGCCAGCCGCCGGTGGGGTGCGGCTCGGCGACCACGTCGACCTGCGTGCCGTACGCGGTGAGGAGCCGGGTCATGGACGGTTCCAGGCCCGGGTCGGTGACCAGGGTGACCGGATGGCCGTAGACCATGCCGGCGAGGGCAAGGCCGAGGCCGAGTGTGCCGCTGGTGGACTCGATGATGCGGGCGCCGGGGAGCAGGTCGCCGCGGGCTCGGGCCCGTTCGACCATGTGCAGACCGGGGCGGTCCTTGATGCCGCCGGGGTTGAAGCCCTCGAGCTTGGCCCAGAAGCCGCGGCCCGCGGGGGCGAGCGGCTCCGAGATGTGGAGCAGAGGGGTGTTGCCCACCAGCCCGGACAGGGCGGAGCGGGTGGGGGGCGTGACGTCGGTGGGCGAGGAGTGCATAGTCCGCTCTCGTTTCGGTGGTGCGCGTCGGGTACTCGTTCGGGAACGGGCCGCGGAGTTCGCGGCCCTCGTGCCGAACGGCCTAGACGCGCCACCTGCAGACTCTGATCTGCGTCGAGCGGCCGGTGTCGGCTATGGCCTTCCGCGGTGCGGTGGCTGCCGAGGACTGGAGGCCGGAGGGGACGGGGCCGTCGTCGAAGGACAGCGCCGCCGCGGCGGTGTCGGCTTCGTGCTGCGTGGCGACGAGGGACTGAGGCGCGAGTCCGGACGCCGTGCAGTCGGCTCCGTGGTGGCGATGCGGGTGGTCGGGGACCGGTTCCCCGGCGCGATCGAGGCCCGGGCCGGCCGTCGTGGGCACGGCGACATGACCGGCGGTGTGCCGGGGGACGGAGCCGTCGAGCGGTGGGAAGCAGAGGGCTGCCGAGATGAGCAGCGCGCCGATGACAGCGGCGAACACGGAGCTGTGGTGGTGGCGTTGCACGGTTCCTCCGGGCGGTGCGTACCGTCTGGGTCCCTCGGTGGCAGGAGGGAGCGGTACCCGCGAGAGCTCAGGGGGCAGAACGCGTCGGCTGTTCCCGGCGGAGCGCGGTTGCGCGCGGACCGGCGGGAAAGGAGGGGACTACACCTGGAGGATGGGTGAGGTTCTGGTGACGGGCGCCGCGGGAGCCGTGTTCGCGGGCAGCTCGGTGGCGGCCCGGGCGCACTCGCCGGTGTGACAGGCCCCGGCGGACTGCTTCGACGGGAACGGGATGCTCGGCGCGGGCGTTCCCTGCGTCGGCATCGGCGAGCATTCGTGGCCCGGATGTGCCGGTGCCTGCTCGCCGGATGCCTCGTAGGCAGGGGAGGAAGCGGCGACCGGCGCCGCTGAGATGAACCCGGCGCCTCCGACCTTGTCGGCTCCGTGTCCGGAGACGAGACAGAACAGGAGCGCGGCCATGCCGAGCAGATGCCACAGACCCGCCGTCAGGCGGGAATGGGCAGCACCTGAGCGCGGCCGGGCTGTCATCACACCGTTATCTTAAGCGCATATGCGGCGGGGATCGGAATCTGATCCGAAACGTGGCGGGAACAAGTCGTATGGACGCTCGCTCAGTTGTCTGATTCAGGCGACTCGGTTCCGGCCCGCATCAAGAAAGCGAGAAATGAATTCTTTACGGTCCTCATTTCATGAGGGCGCCTCGCCGGCCGGCCGACTTGTCACTCGGTCACAACGCAGAAACTCGGGGCGCTTGGGCTCAAGGACTTCGCCGGCGTCCTTTCCGAGCAGGTGCTGTCCGAGCCACGGCAGGAAATGCTGCTTGGCCCACCGCAGGTCCTGGAGTCTCTCCGGCTGCCGCGCCGGGAATCGCCGGGCGCCTGACGCGGCTGCGTCACGCGCCGGAGCCAGCCCCAGCACCTCGGCGGTCCGTCGCGCCACGTGCTCGTGACCTTCGGACGACAGGTGCAGTCGGTCCTCGCTCCACGCGAGCGGATGCTGGAGGGACTTCATCGACCACAGGTCGACAAGGAGGCAACCGTGCCGGTGGGCGATGGCGTGAACGTGGGCCGTGTAGGTGGCGATCTTCCCCCGCAGCCGCCGCAGAACGGGTGTGTTCCGTGGGTCGAAACCCGTGAAGACCAGCACCGTGCCCGCGTTGTCGCCGAGCTCGACGACCGCCTCCTCGAAGCGTTCGGTGATGCGGTCCACGGAACTCCCGAACCGCAGGATGTCGTTGCCGCCGGCGCAGAAGCTCACCAGGTCCGGCTTCAGGTCGGCCACGCGTGGCACCTGGTCCGTGATGATCTCGTCGATGACCCGTCCTCGGACGGCCAGGTTGGCGTAGCGGAACGGTACGGGCGAGCGGTGGGCGAGCAGGTCGGCCAGGCGGTCGGCCCAGCCGACGACGGCGCCGTCCGAGGTCTCGTCGCCCAGGCCCTCGGTGAAGCTGTCCCCGAGGGCGACGAAGGAGCCGATCGCGGCTCGGTCATGCGTGCTCCGTACGTCGACCACCGTGCCCGCCTCCCGTTCCTTCGAGTGTCTCGAGGAGCCGATAGGACCGGGCGAGCGCTGTGGCACCGTCGGGCGGAGGGGGGATGACCCGCCCGTCCGTGCCTGCGTCCCAGACGCTGCCCGGTCCTAGCCGTTGGGGCTCGGTCTCCGTGCCGCCGGACGCCGAACCAAGAAGAATCCTGGCCCCGGCGAGGGCCGCCAGCCAAGCGGTTCCGGTTGCGTCTCCACGCGATGGCGTGATGACGCCATGCCCTCCGCCGTGACGGTAGGGCGGCGAGGGCACTCTCCCGGCGGCGGACCTGGCTCGTGCGCCGCGCGGTGTCGGGGGCTGTACGTCAGTGGTGATCGCCGCTCGTCACGGAGAGGCGCTTGGTGAAGCTCTTGCCGGCGTCCTGGGACTCGTAGACACCGTCCTGGGTGGCCGCGAGGATGTGCGTGTCGTCCACGGCGGTCAGAGCCTGCGGATGTCCTCCCGGCACGGTGGCCGTCTTCGTCCAGGTGGCCCCGCCGTCCGCGCTGACGCTGAGGGCGCCGGTGAAGTCGATGCCGAACAGCGAGTCCGGTGCCGCCCAGGACAGGAGTTCCATGGTGGTCCCGTTGCCGGGACCGAAGCTGCCGCCGCCGTCGGTGCTGCGGGCCACGCCGTCTGCCGTGGTCGCGGCGACCTGGTTCGGGTCCGACGGGTCGACGGCGAAGTCGAAGGCCTGCAGACGGGCCCGGTCCTGCCAGGTCTTCCCGTCCTTGCTCGTGCGCAGCAGGCCGCCGGTGCTGTCGTAGCCGTAGATGACGCCCTTGGAGTGGTCGAGGGAGTGGAAGTCCGCCTCGCCCTGGAGCGAGACGGCCGCCCAGGACTTGCCGGCGTCGGTGCTCTTGATCAGTCCGTGGTTGTCGGGCCTGCCGCTGCCGGGCGCCGGGTGGCCGCTGGCCAGGAAGGTCGTGGCACCTGCCACGGTGAAGCCCATGAAGTCGTCCTTGCTGGCTCCGACCCGCTGGGGGTTCCCGGCTTCGTCCCGGGTGTAGATCCCCTCGTGCGTCGCGACGTAGAGCTTGCCGTCCGCGGGGTCGACTCCCAGCCCGTGGATGTGGCTGTGGAGGGCGGCCTGGGAGTCGGCACCCTCGGCGGGGGCGCCGTCACCGCTGGTGCCTCCGCCGCATGCGGCCAGGAGCAGGGCGCCGGCCACGACGGAGCCGAGGGTGGCGAGAGAGCGGTTGCGCGCCGCACGGAGCGGAGGGGCGGATGCGGGCATTGCGGTTCACCTCGGTGTGTCGGTCGTACCGGCGCGCGGGAGACTATCAACCCTGCCGGCAGGGCCGTCCGCCCACCCGTTGCGCCGCGAACCCCTACGAGAAGTGATGTACGTGTCGCTTCAGGCGGCCTTGGCCAGCGTGGACCGGTCGGTGCCGAGCGCGTGCCGGGTGGGTGTCGTGAGTTCGGCCGTGGCTCCCCGTCCGTCGTGGCGCGGCCACAGGAGGAGGGCGCCGACGGCTCCCGTCCCGGCGAGGGCCGCGAGGACGGACCAGGTGAGGGCGAAGCCGGCGTTCGTGCCGAGCCACCCCGCGAGGGGATAGGTGATCAGCCAGGCCAGGTGGGAGAGGGAGAACTGGGCCGCGAAGGCCTCGGGGATCGCGTTCCGTCCGACGGAGGCGCGCAGGACCTTGCCGGTCGGTGTGATGACAAGGGCCATGCCGACGCCGATCACGGTCCAGATGATCGCCGTACCGGTCCATGTGGTGAGGCCGGCCGCGAGGAGCGTCACCGCGGCGGTCGTACCGCCGACGAGGACGCCGGCACCGGTCATCATGACGGTGCGGGCGGTGATCCGGTCGAGCACCCGGGGGAGTACGAGGGCGGCCAGGAGGGTTCCCGTGCCGGAGGCGGCGAGCATCCAGGCGACGTCCGACTGCGAGCCGCCGAGCTCGTCACGGACGTGGTTGACGGTGTTGACGACGACGATCGACCCTGCCGCCGCGACCACGAGGTTGAGCGCCATGACGCCGCGCAGCCGCGGCGTCCTGACGAAGGTCACGATCCCGGCCGTCGCCCTGTCCCACGCCTTGGCGTGGGTGCTGGGGCGGGCGTCGGGGATACGCGTCGACAGGACGAGCAGGGCGGAGACGAGGAATCCGGCGGAGGTGCCCAGGAACAGCCGGTCGAAGCTCAGGAACGTCAGGGCGACGGCTGCGAGGACGGGGCTGAGCAGGCTCTCCATGGTGGAGGCGACCTGGGAGGCGGACAGCGCACGTGTGTAGTCGGACTCGTCGGTGACGATGTCGGGGATGACGGCCTGGAACGTCGGGGTGAACGCCGCGGAGGCGGACTGGAGCAGGCCGATCAGGACGTAGACGTGCCAGACCTCGGTGACCAGCGGCAGTGCCAGGACCACCATGCCGCGGACCGCGTCGAGCACGAACAGGAAGGTTCTCCGGGGAAGCCGGTCGACGTACGCGGCAGCCAGCGGGGCTATGACCACGTACATGACCATCTTGATGGTCAGGGCGGTGCCGAGGACCATTCCGGCGCGCGGCCCCGCGAGGTCGTAGGCGAGCAGTCCGAGGGCCACGGTGGTGAGCCCGGTCCCGAACAGGGCGATGACCTGGGCACCGAAGAGGTGACGGTAGTCGCGGAGGGCGAACAGACGCATGGCGGGTTCCTTCCGTGTCCATGCGGCGGGGCACGCCCCCGAGGTGGAGGCCGTGCCCCGCGCGTACAGGCGGGCTTGTCCCTACGCACCGGAGTCGCTCCCCGGTGTCAGGCCGGCGAGCAGGTTGAAGGCGCCGGTGAGGATGTTGAGCGAGACGACGCCGACGACATCGGCGATCGCGCGGTCGCTGTAGCCGTGCTCACGCAGCGCGTTGACCTGTTCGTCGGTGATCGACGTCGGCTCGCGATAGACCTGAAGGGCGACGGTGATGATCGCCGCGATCGCGGGATCGGCCGAGGTGCCCGCGTGGGCGCGCTCGATCTCTTCCTCGTCCACTCCCAGGGCGCGGGCGGCACTGACGTGCGAGTCGAGGCACAGCCCGCATCCCTGCAGGGCCTGGACCGCGATCGAGATCCGTTCGCTGATCCTGCGGTCGAGCTTGGCCCGTCCCATGGCGCGGCTGAGCTGGAGGTATCCGCCCAGTACGGCAGGCGAGTGCGCCATCGTCGAGACCATGTCACCGATCTGGCCATGGCGGGTGACCAGGTCGGCGAGGAGGTCGCGCGAGGCGCCGACGGCCGTGTCGGGCGTGAGTCGGGTCAGGCGGGGCATGACGCTCCTTTCGATGGGGTGTTGGTGACGCGGTCAGTGGTGGGCGTGGTGGCCGTGGTGGTCCCCGTGCTCGTGCGCGCCCTGGGCCGCCGCGTGGGGGCCGGGAGCGGCGGTGGTGGTCCGTACCGTGAACTCGGCCGTCCGTACGACGTCGTCGTGCTGGAAGTCCAGGTACAGGCGGTAGGTGCCGGCCGACGGGGCCACCGCCATGAAGGCGATCTCGGGTCCCGGTGCGGTGACGCCGTCGCCGGGTTCGCCCTCCGGGTGGACGTGGAGGTAGCCCAGGTCGCCGACGCGCAGGGCCACGAGGTGCCCGTACGCGGCGAGGTAGGGCTGCAGGTCGGTGACGGGGCTGCCGTTACGGCTGACGGTGAGGGTCAGCGCGCTCGCCGCGCCCGGCACGAGCTCGCCGTCGAGCGCGACGGTGTACTCGCCGATCCGCGCGACCCCGGTGGCCTCGGGGAGCGGCCGCGGGTCGTACGGCCCGGCGACCGCGACGTCGATCCCCAGCGTCAGGGTCCCGTCGTGGCCGGCCGGGTGGATGTCGGTGAAGAACCTCCAGTCGCCCGGCTCCAGGGCCAGTTCGGTGCTCCAGGTGCCCTTCTCGTCCCTCACCGGGTGCACGTGCTGGAATCCGGCCGTGTCGCGCCGGACGGCGATGAAGTGCAGTTCCTTCTCGTGCTCGGGCACGAACTCGGTCACGGCCTGTCCGTCGGGGCCGATGACCTTGAAGCTGACCGGCTGCACGCCGGCGGTGAGGATCGTCGCGTCGAGCTCGAGGGTGTACCCGTTCGCGGACACGGCAAGGCCACCGGCCTGCGCTCCGCCGTGGCCGCCATGACCGGAGTGGCCGCTGTGGGTCCCATGCTCGGTGTGGTCGTGGCCGGTGTGGTTCTGCATGGCGTCTTCTCCCCTGAGGTGCTGCGGTTCTGGCGTTGTCCGTTCAGGACGACGAACATAACCATATACCCCCGGGGGGTATTCCGGGAGCGTGGATGTGGAAATCTCGCGAGGGGCCGCCGAGATCAGTAAGAGCGCCCTGGTCGGCCTGGAGAAGGCCCAGGGCAACCCCTGCTTCGCCACCCTGGTCCGGTGGTGCCGGCGGTGCTCCCGGCGGCTAGGCCGTGTTTTTGAAAGTCGGATCCGTTCCTCGTCCTGCATCTAGATGATCTAGGTGTGGGGCGAGGGGATCTTTCAGACGAGCAGTGCGTGGTCCTGGAGACCTTCGGTGGGCTGGCGGAAGCTGATCGACGGGATCCGCTGGCGGGTGCGGACCGGTGCTCCGTGGCGGGATCTGCCGCAGGAGTACGGCCCTTGGCAAACGGTCTACGGACTCTGCCGTCGCTGGCAGCGGGACGGCACGTGGCCGACGGTGCTGACCAGGCTGCAGGCCCGGGCGGACGCGGCCGGGCTGCCACCGCCTGGGCCGGTCCCGAGGAGGCTTCACCACCAAGATCCACCTGGCCTGCGAACAAGGCCAACGGCCTCTGTCCCTGCTGGTCACCGCCGGACAACGCGGCGACAGTCCTCAGTTCGCCGCCGTCCTGAGAGCCATCCGAGTCCCTCGCATCGGGCCGGGCCGTCCCCGTGTCCGGCCGCTGCGGGTGCGGGGCGACAAGGCGTATTCATCCCGCGACAACCGGGCCTACCTGTGAAAGTGGGGCATCCGCTGCACCATCCCCGAGCCGGCTGACCAGGCCGGCAACCGCAAGCGACGCGGGAACACGGGCGGGCGGCCTCCGGCTTTCGATCGCGACGACTACAAGGCCCGGCACGCGGTCGAGTGCGGGATCAACCGGCTCAAACGGCCTCGGCGTGGGTGAGCAGAGCGAGACGGGGCTCGTCGGAGTAGGTGCCGGTCACAGGGGCGGTGTCATGGTCCACGCCCTCTTCAACGGCACCCGCCTGGGCCATGGCACGGGATGGCGATGCGAGCCGTCCCCGTACGCGGGTCAGGCCGCTCCGGCCACCTGCAGACCGCCCTCGTGGGTCCAGCCCTTCACCGGGCGCGTCTCGCCGCCGATGGTGGCGGTCAGGGCGAGGACGGCGCCCGGCTGTCCATGTGCCCCGAGCCACTCCAGGAATGTCGCGTCGGCCGTCTCGGGCCTGGGCCAACGGGGTGGAGAAGCAAGGGTGACGTCTCCCTCCCGGCCAAGGCCGGACCCGCCTTGGCCGGGGCCTTCTTCGACGCGGTCTTCTTCGCCGCCGCCTTCTTCGGCCTCGGCATCTCGTGCACGGTCGCCTCGGCCCCTCGGCGGAGCCGGTCTCGCCGCGGTGCGCGGGTCTCGGCAACCGACTTCTCCAGCGCGGCCATCAAGTCGACGACCTGCCCGGCCAGGCTCATGGGCTCCAGCCCTGTTCAGCAGATATCGCGGTACTCCTCGTCCGGGATGTACGTCGTCCATTGGCTGCGCGTGAGGGGACCGAAGCGGGCGCACAGCTCGGCAGCCAGGTGCTCCGGGGCGAGGAGCTGGGTACGTGGTGGGGTGCTGGCTCCCTGAATGTGCAGGGACTGGCCGTCCGCGGAGAACGCGAGGGTGCGCACTCTGTCTCCGCTGGTGGGCAGAGGTGCGCCGATGACGGTGCGGGAGGGGATGTCCCACAGCCGGATGCCGCCCGACTGGGTTCCGGCGGCGAGTGTGCGGCCGTCGGGGGAGAACGCCAGGGCGGTGACGGGGACCGGAGTGCCGTCAGGGCCGTCCGGCTCCCCGCCGGCCAGTACGCCCCGCGGCGACGTCGTGGCACCGTCGTACAGCAGGATCCGGCCGGAGCCGTCGGCGACGGCGAGCAGGTCGCCGCTGGTGCTGTACGTCATGGCGTCACCGAGGTCCCGTTCCGTACGGTCGCGCAGCAGTCGGCCCGTGGGGAGTTTCAGGACCGTCCCGTCGTTGAGGGCCATCAGCGATGTGCGGGGGTGGAGCGCCATCCGTGTTGCAGACATTCCTTCCCGGAGGGGCGTCAGCGGCTTGGAGTTCGTGAGGTCCCAGACCTGTATCGAGACGATGCCGTACACGACAGGTTTTCCGCCTGCGTTCACCACGGCGAGGGGATCGGGCGGCTGCTGGCCTCGACGCATGGTGATGTCCGCTGCCGGGCGGCGGAGGTCCATGTCCCAGACCCGGATGTGCTGGGAGGGCATCACTGGCGCGTTGCGGTGATCCGGAGGCGTGGAGATGGGGGTGAAGGCGAAGAACCTGCCGTCCGGGCTGAACGCCGCAACGGGCTTGGGGGCCCGGCCAGGTAGGTGGCGCACGCCTGGAGTGGTGCCGATGAGGCGGCCGGTTCCCGTGTCCCGTAGCTCGTAGGAAAGCTCGTGGCCCGTGGTCCTCGGCACCGCGGTGACGTGTCCGGTGGGGCTGGGCAGGGAGGGAGGGCGCTTCTTGTCGTCCCAGACCGCGGTGAGGATGTCGCGTGCGTTGATGGTGCGTACGGTGCGTCCTCCCATGCCCATGTAGCGGATGACGCCGGCCGCGGTGTCGATTCGTACGCTGTAGGGCTTGTCCTGCGGAGAGAGGGGCAGGTTCAGGAGCATCGAGCCGTCCCACTCGTTGTACGGATCCTGCCAGTCGGGCGGGTTGCGCGTGTTGCGCCATACGAGCAGACGGTCGTTGGTGACGCCCACGACGAACCGGGAGTCGGGGCTGAAGAACACCTCGGTGAGCCCGCGTTGCGCCAGTTCGTCCATCGTGTCCCCGGTGACGGTGTTGATGCGTTCGGCTCCTTGCTCGCGCAGAGCGATCAGCGTTCTGCCGTCCGGGCTGAAGCGCAGGGATCCCGGTCGGCAGGTGGGGCGGATCGCTTCCCGTGGAACATCGAGCGCCTTGAGGGGCACCTTCCTTCCGCTGGGAATGCGCCAGATCTCGACCCTGACGCCCGCTCCGCAGCGTGCCACCAGGCTCCCGTCACGGCTCAGTGCGACGGCGCCGTCGCCGATCCGGGCGCCCCGTAGGGTGACCAGCGGCCGCTTTCCGGTCGGTTCCCATATCTCCGCGCGGTTCTCCAGCGCGAGGGCGATCCGGCGTCCCTGCTCGGACAGGGAGATGTCGCGGACCGGGTTCGTCCACCGCGCGAGAAGTGTGCGACTTTCCCCGGCCGGCACGTCCCACAAGGTGAGGCCGCCTCCGGGGGCCGCGTCTGCGGCCCATCGGCCATCCGGACTCCATACCGGCAGTCCCGGATACGAGGGCCACAGCTCGTCGTCGCGCGGGTCGCCCACGCTGCTGACCGTGGTCAGGCCAGGAACGGTGTAGGAGCCCATCCGGATGTGGGTGGTCGTGTTCCATACCTGGACGCGCTCGCCCTCCTGGATCCGCACGAACCTTCCGTCCGAGCTCAGCGATGCGTGAGACGTCTCGGTGTTCCGCGACGACGGGGTGAAGTCCGGCTCGGACCGCTGTCCCAGGGCCGCGAGCAGTGCGGAGCGGGTCTCCGGCGTCTGGGCGAGCCGCCAGGCCGCGATGCTGAGCTGTCCGGCCAGCCTGGAGTCGGTGGTGCGTAGACTGCCCGCCACCGTCGTGGTGCGGCGGGCCGCGTTCTGCGTCTGCTGCTCGTTCCTGGCGCGGCTCTGTTGGACGGCGATCACCGCCCCCAGCACCGACAACAACACCAGGACACTCAGGACGCCGGCGGTCGTGCGCCGCAGCCTGATCCGGGAGCGCCGGGCGCGCACGCTTCGGGCCAAGAAGTCGCGCTCGCCGGGGGTGAGCGCCTTCGCATCGTCGGCGGATGCGAACGCCTGGGCGGCGGACTTCAGCCCGGTGCCCCGCAGCAGCGCGCCCCGGTCCCGCCCGAGGGACTTCCAGCCCTCGGCGGCCTCGGTGAGACGGCGATGGAGCCGCAGCCGGTCCCGGTCCTCCTCGATCCACCCCGCGAGGCGGGGCCAGCCGGTGATCAGGGCCTCGTGGGTCAGGTCCACGCGTTCGTGATCGAGCGTGACGAGGCGGCTGCGGCCGAGGTGGTCGAGGACGTCTGCGGCCCCCGGTCCGAGGCCTGCCAGCTCCCCGCGTGTGCTGGGGCGCTTCGTGTCCGGGGCGCCGTCGCCCGGTGTGACCAGTCGGAGGAGCATGCGGCGTGCCGTGGCCTGCCGTTCCCCGTCCAGGCTCGTGTACGCGGCTTCCGCGGCCTGGGTGATGGATCCTCCCAGCCCGCCGGCCTGTTCGTAGGCCGCCAGGGTGAGGGTACGGCCCTGGCGCCGCCGCCAGGTCTCCAGGAGGACGTGCGACAGCAGAGGCAGAGCGGTCCGCTCCGCGACGACGGCTTCCAGCAGACGGGCGGTCAGAGCACGTTCGACGACGGTGCCCCGCACACCGGCCGGCTTGGTGATCACCTGGCGGAGTTCCGCATCGGTCATCGGGCCGACCGGCAGCGTCGCCTCGCGCATCACGACCGCCAGATCAGGGTGTTCGAGGCACCGGGCGTAGAAGTCGGCCCGGATGCCGAGCACGACGCGTAGACGGCTCTCCGCCGACCGCGCAGTCAGCACCATCTCCGTGAAGGCGAGACGTTCCGCGGGGTCGGGGCACAGCGTGAAGAGTTCCTCGAACTGGTCGACGATGACCCAGGTCTGCCCTTCACCGGCAGCGGGCACGAACGAGGACCGATGACGGTCGAGGGGGCGCGCGCCGGGGGTGAGGACGCGAACCGCCGCGGGACGCGCTCCCAGGTTCCGTTCTCCGGACCGGAACTCTCGCCGCAGACGGGGGATCAGACCCGCACGCAGCAATGACGACTTGCCGCTGCCGGAAGGACCCAGAAGAGCGACCACGCCATGGCGCCGTGTCAGCGCCAGAAGATCGTCGCTCAGCGCCTCCCGGCCGAAGAAGAGCTCTTCATCACCGGGCTCGAACCGTGCCAGACCCCGGTACGGGGACGGGACATCGTCCGTCCGCTCACGCTCCGCCAGTTCTCCCGACACGGCATGCCAGCGCTGCTCCCACTCCTCGGGGTCGGCGCCGCATGCCGTCGCGTAGGCCCGCACGACGGGCAGAGAGGGCAACTGCTCGCCCGCGGCCGCCCGTGACAGTGTCGCCACCGAGTATCCGGCCCGCCGAGCCATGGCGGCGTACGTGGGACCACCCGCCTCCTGGCGAAGCCGGCGCAGATCATGGGCCAGCCGGGCCACCGGGCCCTGCTCCGGATCGAGCGGCTTCTCCTGACGCCCCATAACCCACCCCCGTCCGGCGCGACGACACCATCTGCCGCCGACCTGCCGATCACGCACCCAACCGGTTCCGGTGCCCATACGACAAGACGGTTTCGCGTCGCGCGGCAGCGCCGAGGCGGATTGTTTCGTCGCCGGCACCGGCCTGCGCAACAACCTCCTGGCAGCGAAAACTCGAGGCAGTGGGGCCGACAGCGCCTCCTGGCAGAGAGGACGACGTCATGCCGTTGAGCGACGACGAAGTACGCATCATCGAGGAGAACCGCCGGCGCGCCGAGCAGGAGCACGCGGAGTTCCGCGCCAAGCAGGAGGCCGACCACCGGGCCCGCATCGCGGAGGAGGAGGCCCGACGGCGCGCGGAGGAGCGCCCCCACTCGGGGCCCGCCTGGTAGGCCATCGCGACAACCCCCTTGCACCATCACGTCCCGCGATCAGAGGAGACCCGATGAAACTGCGCCTGCGAAAGGCGGCCACGGTCGCGACGCTAGCGACCGCGCTGGCCCTCGGCACCATCAGCACCGCCGGCAGCGCTGAAGCCGCGCCGACGTCCGTAACCCAGTCGGCCACCGCGATCGGCGTCACGTCTGCCTCCACGGCCGCTCCCAGGGCCGCGTCCTACACGGGTTCGCGGACGTACAACGTCGGCGTGTACCTGTGGCCGTCGTGCCTGCTCCGCGGCGAGTACTACCGGTACTACTACGCGTCGCGGGGGTACAGGGTCTACTACACGTGCACCTACATGGGCGGCTATCCCCCCGTCCACCGGGCGCTCCTACGTGTGACCCTCGCCTACTGAGCCTGCCGCTCAACGTGTGACACCGGACTCGACCAGGGAGTCGTTCGGGGCCGTGCGAGGGGACGGAGCGCTCTGCTGAGGTGGACGCCCCTCGGCTCCTGACGCCCGCGTCCCGGCCCGCCCTGTGAGGGGGACCAGGACGCGGCCCGGTGGAGGGCGTCGAGCCCGTCGCGGTAGATGTCCGCGTGCTGGTCGGCGGTACTGTCGCCCGATGGAGTCCGAAAGGTCGAGCGAGTGCCCGCTTCATGGCGGTGGGGTGAGCGCGCAGAGCTTGGTGGGGCACCGGCTCGCAGGTGTCGTCGGGTCGTGGCACTTGTACGGCAGCGACGCTCCTGCGGGCCCGCTCGATGTGTGGCTGATCGATGGCCAGAAGGCCGCCGTGCACATCACAACCGGATCGGATTGGTGTCTGGTCGTTGAGGTGTCGGAGCCGCACGTCGGCTACGACATTGGGGACTCGGGTCTCATCACAGTGGGAGCGATGGGCGTCGGGACGCCGTTCGCAGACCACATCGGAGAAAGCGTTCTCGCGGTGCGGGAGGACCACGAACCGAACACCGGGCGCATCGCCCTGGAGCTCTCATTCCCCACCGGTCGGGTCCGTTGTGATAGCTGGGCTGGGGACCTCCGCCTGACCGCAGTGTGATGCCGACCGTGCCTTCCCCGACGTCGAGGAGGGCCAGGAGGAGACGCCGACGCCACTCGAGGACGTCCGCGCCCGGGCAGCGCCAGGCCGCCGAAGCCGTGCGCACGGCCGCGGTCCTGCGGGCCCGCGCCGAGCGCGACATGAAAGCCAGTGCGACCAGCTCTCCCGCACTGTGGCAGGCCGGGGGAGCTCTTACGCGTACGGCTCCCGCGCGAACCGCTTCTACCTGCGTAAACGAGGGATCTGCTGCACGATCCCGGAGAAGCGCGACCAGATCGCTGACCGCAAGAAGCGCGGCTCCCACGGTGGCCAGCCGCCGAAGCTCGACCAGGACGACTACAAGGAGCGACACGCGGAGTGCGGGATCAACCGCCTTTAACGCCACCGCGCGGTCGCCACGAGATACGACAAGCTCACCGTCCGCTATGAGGCGACAGTACTGGTCGCGGCCATCAACGAGTGGCTCTGACAGGGCCATCGGCCCTCATGCCGGACCGGCGCCGGGCATGATGGACCCCATGACCACGCCGAGCGCCGACTGGATCACTGTCACCGCCTACGAGAGCCTGCCGGGCTGCCCCCGGCCCATGGCGGCCGTTCGCGCTTGACTGCGCGATCGGGGCATCGACTGGATGCCCTTCGACCAGACCGAGGTCCGTTGGGATCTGGCCTGTGGTGTCGGTGCCGACGGTCGGTGGCGCGGCTGGTTCGACGTCCACATCAACGCCGACGCGCTGCGACGCCATGGACTGCACCCCGACCAGCCGACCGCACGGGTCGCAGCCCCCTCTCCGCCCGGCTGGTGGCACGCTGCAGCCGAACGTCACGCTCGTTGGTGATCCACTTCTAAAACAGGCCCTAGGAGTCTCCGGGTTTCGGCTCGTGGAGGGTGATCGCCGCGGCGGGGCAGAGGCCGGCTGCCATGCGGGCGGACGTGCCGTGGGCGGTGGGTGGGGTGGCGTGGAGCAGGAGTACGAGACCGTCGTCCGGATCCTGGTCGAAGACCTCGGGGGCGGTCATCGCGCACATGCCGGCGCCGATGCAGCGCTCGCGGTCGACGCTCAGGTACGGCGCGCTCATTTCTCGTCCCAGGTGACGGGGAGGCTCTTCACCCCGAAGATGTCCGCGGCCTCCGGGCGAAGGGCGACCTCCGCGGCCGGTACGGCCAGGCGCAGCGTGGGGAAGCGGTCGACCAGCGCGCGGAACGCCACCCGCATTTCGACACGGGCCAGCTGCTGCCCCAGGCACTGGTGGATGCCGTGGCTGAAGGCCAGGTGTCCGGCGGCCTGCCTGCGGAGGTCGAGCGTGTGGGGGTTGGTGAAACGCTCGGGGTCGCGGTTGGCGGTGTTGTACGAGAGGAGGATCGTCGTGCCGGCCTTCACGGTCTGACCGCCCAGCTCGACGTCTTCGAGCGCCGTCCTGTGGAACGTCTTGGCGACGCTCAGATACCGCAGCAGTTCCTCCACGGCCCCGTCGGTGAGCGCGGGATCGGCGCGCAGCGCGGCCAGTTGGGCCGGGTTCCGCAGCAGGGCGAAGGTGCCGAGGGACAGCATGTTCGCCGTGGTGTCGAACCCGGCCGCCAGGAGGATGAGGCTGATCCCCTTCAGCTCCTCGTCGGTCAGATCGCTGTCGGTGAGCTCGCTGAGGACGTCGTCGGTGGGGTTCGCACGCTTGGCGGCCACCAGCTGCGCGAGGTACTCCTGCGTCGCCGTGTAGGCCGCGATCAGCTCCTCGTCGCTGACCTCCCCGCCCATGAAGGCGTCGATCTGCTCCTGGAAGGACGCCCGGTCCTCGTAGGGCACGCCCAGGATCTCGCAGATCACGATGGTGGGGATGGGCTTGGCGAACGCCGTCACCAGGTCCGTCGGCGGCCCCGTCTCCTCCATGGCGTCCAGGCAGTCGGCGGTGATCTGCTCGATCCGCTCGGTCAGCATCCGCATCCGCCGCACGGTGAACTTGCCCACCAGCGGCTTCCGGTAGCGGCTGTGCTCCGGCTCGTCCATGAGGAGGAACTCTCCGGGCGGCGCCGGCGGAAGTGCGAAGTCGACGACGTTCATGAGGTCCTTGCGCGAGCTGAACCGCGGGTCCGCCAGGACCGATCGCACCATGTCGTAACCCGTGATCAGCCAGCCGGGCTTTCCGCCGGGATGGGTGAAGCGGCTGATGGGGCCGTGCCGGCGGGCGTCGATCAGCTCGGCCGGCGGGTCGAAGGGACACCCGGGCCTGCGCTCCGTGGGCAGCGCCCCGACGGTGTGGGGGGATTCGCTCATGGTCCGTCCTCATCTCGCGATATGACGTGTTCGAAGGTGATTGAAAGCTACGTTGCGTTCATAGGAGCGTCAATCCTGATTGTGAGTAATCCCAGTTCAGTGCCAGGGAATTGGTGCAATGGTCTGCAGTCGAATGCAACGCTTCATTGCAATGGTTGGCGGCGAAGGCAATACTGGCGGCATGCCAGGAGGACGGTTGACCCAGCAGGAGCGCCAGCGCATCGCCGCGGGGCTCGCCGACGGCCTCTCCTACGCCGAGATCGCCCGCCGGCTCGAACGCCCGACGTCGACGGTCGGCCGGGAGATCTCACGCAACGGAGGCCCTGGCGGCTACCGGCCCCAGCAGGCGCACCAGGCGACGGTTCAGCGGGCACGGCGTGGCCCATCGGCACATTCCCGCGCGGACCGACCGCCGGGTGGCACGACGGTGGACGGGATCATCGAACTGGCGGTCAGATCGGGGATGCCGAGGATGATGGCGCGCGTGCACGTCGACCTGCTGCTGTCCGAGGACGGCAGGCGCACCGCGGCCGAGCTGACCCGCAGACTGAAGGTCAGCCCGGCCTCCGTCTCCGTGGCCGTGAACTCCCTGGTGCGGCACGGATATGTGCGCCGCGAGCGCGATCCGCAGCGGCGGCGGGACATCTACGTCGTCGACGACGAAGCCTGGTACCACTCGATCGAGATCAGCGCGCGGCAGACACGCGAATCGGCGCGGGCCGCGATGGCGGCGGCCGAGACGCTCGGACCCGACTCGCCGGTGGGGCAGCGGCTCCTCAGGGCGGGAACGTTCCTGGAGCGGGTCGTCCAGGACATGAAGGAATCGGCCGACCGCTGGCGCACCCTCCTGCTCTGACCGCGTCCCTGGACGCCTCAGCCGACGAAGCCTTCCCGCCTGCCATGGGTATCGGCCGTCGACGTGGCGCGTAGGGGATGCGTCAAGAGGGGCGTCAAGGACGTCAGGGCGGCGTCAACGACGACGGCGGGTGGCCGAGAAGGCTGTTTCCTCATCTCGTCAGAGAATCCGCTCTTCCTTCTTTCGGGAGTTCACGATGGCCGACATGGCCTTCGTCGTCACCACGGTCGCGGTCTTCGCGCTGGTGGCGTTCATCGCCAAGGGGGTGGCGAAGCTGTGAGTGCCGAGAACGTGGTCGGTCTGCTCGTCGCCGCCGCCCTGCTGGGATACCTCGTCCTCGCGCTGGTCAAGCCGGAGAGGTTCTGAGCCGGAAAATGAGTCCTGTTCTGGCTGGAGTCCTCCAGCTTCTCGCGCTGGTCGTCGCGCTCGGTCTGTCGTACCGGCCGCTGGGCGACCACATGGCGCGCGTCTACTCCTCCGACCGGCATCTGCGGCCCGAGAAGTGGATCTACAAGGCCATCGGCGCGAATCCGTCGGTGGAGATGCGCTGGCCGGCGTATCTGCGCGGAGTGCTCGCCTTCTCCGCGGTGAGCGTGCTGTGCCTGTACGGGCTCCAGCGGCTCCAGGATTCGCTGCCCGGCTCGCTCGGCTTCGTGTCCATCGACCCGGACCAGGCGTTCAACACCGCCGCCTCGTTCGTCACCAACACCAACTGGCAGTCGTACTACGGCGAACAGGCCATGGGCCACGTCGTGCAGACCGGCGGCCTCGCCGTGCAGAACTTCGTGTCGGCGGCGGTCGGCATCGCGGTCGCGGTGGCCCTCGTCCGCGGCTTCGCCCGCTCCCGTACGGGTGAGCTGGGCAACTTCTGGGCCGACCTGGTACGGGGTGTCGTACGGATCCTGCTGCCGATCTCCGTGATCGGAGCGCTCGTCCTGGTCGCCTGCGGCGCGATCCAGAACTTCTCCGGCATCCACGAGGTCGGCCCATTCCTGAATGAGCACAGCCTGGGCGGTACGCAGCAGTGGAACGGCGGGGCGGTCGCCTCGCAGGAGGTCATCAAGGAGCTGGGCACGAACGGCGGCGGCTACTTCAACGCCAACTCGGCCCACCCCTTCGAGAACCCCAACGGCCTCTCCAACCTCTTCGAGATCTACCTGATCCTGCTGATCCCCTTCGCGCTGACCCGCACCTTCGGCCGCATGGTCGGCTCGCTCAAGCAGGGCTACGCGATCCTCGGCACGATGGCCGTCATCTGGCTCGGCTTCACGGCCCTCATGATGTGGACCGAGTTCGCAGGGAAGGGCCCCGCGTTCGAGCTGGCAGGCGGGGCGATGGAGGGCAAGGAGACCCGCTTCGGCATCGGGGCCTCCGCGATCTTCTCCGTCGCCACCACCCTCACGTCGACCGGTGCGGTCAACTCCTTCCACTCGTCCAACACCGGCTTCGGCGGCGGTATCAACCTGCTGGGCATGCAGCTCGGCGAGATCGCGCCCGGCGGTGTCGGCTCCGGCCTCTACGGCATGCTGATCATGGCGATCATCGCCGTCTTCATCGCCGGACTGATGGTCGGCCGGACGCCCGAGTACCTGGGCAAGAAGATCGGCACCCGCGAGATTAAGTTCGCCGCCTGCTACATCCTCGTCACCCCGGCGCTCGTCCTCGGCTTCACCGCCGTCGCCCTGGCCCTGGACACCCCGTCGCACTCGATGACGAACTCCGGCGCCCACGGCTTCTCCGAGATCCTCTACGCCTACACCTCCGGCGCCAACAACAACGGCTCCGCCTTCGCGGGCCTCAACGCCGACACGCAGTGGTTCCACTCGACGATCGGCATCGCGATGCTGCTCGGCCGCTTCCTGCCGATGGTGTTCGTCCTCGCCCTTGCCGGTTCGCTGGCCGGGCAGACGCCCGTACCCGAGACCGCGGGCACGCTGCGGACCGAGAAGCCACTGTTCACGGGCCTCCTGGTCGGCACGATCGTGATCATCACCGGTCTCACCTACTTCCCGGCGCTCGCCCTGGGCCCGCTCGCCGAAGGGCTCGCGGCATGACCATCGACGTAAGGAAGCAGCAGGACACCATGTCCCCCACGACCTCTCCGACCGTGGCTCCGCACAGTGACATCCCCACCGGCCACACGCCGGCGCCGGGCCGGGTCGGCGGCGGGCTCTTCGACCCCAGGCAGCTGGTCGCCTCGTTCCCGGACGCGATCAGGAAGCTCGACCCGCGGGTGATGATCAAGGCGCCGGTCATGTTCGTCGTCCTGATCGGCTCGGTCCTCACCACCGTCCTCGCCGTGAGGAACCCGGGCGACTGGTTCGGCTGGGCGATCACCGCCTGGCTGTGGCTGACCACGATCTTCGCCAACCTGGCCGAGGCCGTCGCCGAGGGCCGGGGGAAGGCGCAGGCCGACACCCTGCGCAAGGCCAAGACCGACACCGTCGCCCGCCGGATCACGGGCACGACCGAGGAGCGGGTCCCCGGCACCGAGCTGAGGATCGGCGACCTGGTCGTCTGCGAGGCCGGCGACGTCATCCCCGGCGACGGCGACGTCGTCGAGGGCGTCGCGAGCGTCGACGAGTCCGCCATCACCGGTGAGTCGGCTCCGGTCATCCGCGAGTCCGGCGGCGACCGGTGCGCGGTGACGGGCGGTACGAAGGTGCTGTCGGACCGGATCGTCATCAAGATCACGACGAAGCCGGGCGAGACCTTCATCGACCGCATGATCAACCTGGTCGAGGGCGCCGCCCGGCAGAAGACGCCCAACGAGATCGCCCTCAACATCCTCCTCGCGTCGCTCACCCTCGTCTTCCTGCTCGCCGTGGTCACCCTCAAGCCGTTCGCGATCTACGCCGGTGCGGACGAGCAGACCTCCCTCATCGTCCTGACCGCGCTCCTCGTCTGCCTGATCCCGACGACCATCGGCGCCCTGCTCTCCGCGATCGGCATCGCCGGCATGGACCGGCTGGTCCAGCGCAACGTGCTCGCGATGTCGGGCCGCGCGGTCGAGGCCGCCGGCGACGTGAGCACCCTGCTGCTCGACAAGACGGGCACGATCACCCTCGGCAACCGGCAGGCGGCCGAGTTCGTGCCGGTCGCCGGGACGCCGGAGGCCGAACTCGCCGACGCCGCCCAGCTCTCCTCACTCGCCGACGAGACGCCCGAGGGCCGCTCGGTCGTCGTCCTCGCCAAGGAGAAGTACGGCCTGCGGGAACGGCACCAGGGCGAGCTGGCGTACGCCACCTGGATCGAGTTCACGGCCCAGACCCGCATGTCGGGCGTGGACGTCGACGGCCGTCAGGTCCGCAAGGGCGCGACCGGTTCGGTCGTCGCCTGGGTCGAGGAGCAGGGCGGCACCGTCGCCGACGACGCGCAGGCGCTCACCGACACGATCTCCCAGGCCGGCGGCACTCCGCTGCTCGTCGCCGTCAAGGACGACAAGGGCGCGCGGGTCCTCGGCGTGATCCACCTCAAGGACGTCGTCAAGGAGGGCATGCGCGAGCGGTTCGAGGAGCTGCGCCGCATGGGCATCAGGACGGTCATGATCACGGGTGACAACCCGCTGACCGCGAAGGCCATCGCCGAGGAGGCCGGCGTCGACGACTTCCTCGCCGAGGCCACCCCCGAGGACAAGATGGCCCTCATCAAGCGCGAGCAGGCCGGCGGGAAGCTCGTCGCCATGACCGGCGACGGCACGAACGACGCTCCCGCGCTTGCGCAGGCGGACGTCGGCGTGGCGATGAACACCGGGACGTCGGCCGCGAAGGAGGCCGGCAACATGGTCGACCTCGACTCGAATCCGACCAAGCTCATCGAGATCGTCGAGATCGGCAAGCAACTCCTCATCACCCGGGGAGCGCTGACCACGTTCTCCATCGCCAACGACGTCGCCAAGTACTTCGCGATCATCCCCGCGATGTTCGCGGTGGCCTATCCGTCGCTGGACAAGCTCAACATCATGGGCCTGGCCTCGCCCGAGTCCGCGATCCTCTCCGCGGTCGTCTTCAACGCGCTGATCATCATCGCCCTGGTGCCGCTCGCCCTCAAGGGCGTGCGCTACCGCCCGTCGAGCGCCGACTCGATGCTGCGGCGGAACCTCGGACTGTACGGACTCGGCGGCCTGATCGCCCCGTTCATCGGCATCAAGCTCATCGACCTGCTCCTGTCCCTCATTCCCGGGCTGCGTTAATCCGGAAGGCGTGCTGATCCACGATGAACAACTCCGTAGGAAACACGGGGCGGGTGCTCTGGGCAGGACTCCGTGCCCTGCTCGTCCTGACCGTGATCACCGGCGTCCTCTATCCGCTCGCCGTCACCGGAATCGCCCAGGTGGCCTTCCCCGGCAAGGCGAACGGCTCCGAGACCAAGGACGCGAGCGGCAGGGTCGTCGGCTCGGAACTCATCGGCCAGACCTACAATCTGCCGCTCAAGGGCGGAGAGGAGACCGCGGCCCCCGACCTCAGGTGGTTCCAGCCCCGCCCCTCGAACGGCCTGGGCACCAACTCCGTCAACACCCGGTACTCGATCATCCTGTCCGGCGCGACCAACCGCTCCGGTGACAACGCCGACCTCATCGCGTGGGTGACGGACGCCAAGGCGGCGGTGGTGAAGGACAACTCCACCACCGACTACCAGGTGAGGCCCTCCGACGTCCCGGCCGACGCCGTCACCTCCTCCGGTTCCGGCCTGGACCCGCACATCTCCCCGGAGTACGCGAAACTCCAGGCCCACCGGGTCGCGGAGCGCAACAGGCTGGCGGTCGCGACGGTCGAGAAGCTGGTCGCCGACCACACCGACGACCGCATCCTCGGCTTCATCGGCGAACCCCGCGTCAACGTCCTCGAACTCAACATCGCCCTCAAGTCCCTGACGACCAAGGGTTGATGGGCCTGACCGAACACCGCGGGCGGCGCCCCGCACGGGGCAAGCTCAAGCTCCGGTCTCCGTCAGCAGGCGGCTGCCGACCGGCGTCGGCAGTCCGCGCAGACGCCGGTGAGTTCCAGGGTGTGGTGGACGTCGCTGAAGCCGGATTCGGCGGGCACGTCGTCGACCCAGCGTTCGACGACTTCGGTGTCGATCGGGTGGCTGCGGCCGCAGTCTCGGCACAGGAGGTAGTGGCGGTGCACGCCGGCGGAGCGGATCCGGTACAGGCGTTCCCCCGCCTCGTCGCGGACGACGTCGACCTGGCCCGCGCGTTCGAGGGCCTGGAGCGCCCGATACACCGTGGTCAGGCCCGTGGCCGCCCCCGTCGCGATCAGCGAGGCGTGCAGCGCCTTGGCCGAGACGAAGTCCGGTGAACAGGTCAACGCCGTATGCACGGCTTCGCGCTGACGGGTCGTACGTCTCCACTCGTCGGGCTGAGGTTGCGTCCGCGGCCCGGATCCAGCCCGACTCACGCCATCTCCTCGTGTCTCGTCGTGAGCTAGGGAAGCCGTCAGGATAGATGGTAATGAAATCCATGTGCAACGTGCTTGCCCGTCGGAGCGTGGGTGATGAGACGGGGGTTGCGGACGTTAAACGAAAATGATTATCGTCTCGGTGTTCATGAAGGACATGGACATGACCCATGGGGGGTTCCCTTGCACACCCGTAAGCGCCTGATGACCATCACCGGCGTGGCCGCCGCCGCGCTCGCCGTGGCCGGTCTCAACAGCTCCGCGTTCGCCGCGACCACGATCTCCAACGGTCACGTCGACGTCCTCGACGCGGAGTGGGACGGCGCTGCCTTCGCTCTGCACGTGCACGACGAGACCAACGCGGTCGAGTACAGCCCGGCCGACGCGAACTTCGCCGTACCGGCCGCGGCCAAGGTCACGCGCCCGTCCGGCACGGCGTACGGCTTCCTCGGCACCGGCGCCCAGGTCTGGGTCCTGCCCCAGGACGAGGCCACCGCCACCGCGAAGAACATCCTGTGGCCCGGCATCTCCACCGAGCACCTGGCCACCGGCGTGTTCGCCAACAACACCGTGCAGTACAAGCTCGGAACGGTGACCCGCAACGGCCTCGCCACCGACGACTTCAGCGTCTACAAGGTCAACGGCTCGACCGTGGACCGCTACTACGACAGCGGCACCAGCACCACCTACAAGAACAAGACGTTCACCGTCGGCGGGCACGACCACGCCAACTGGGCCTTCGAGGAGCCCGGCACCTACAAGGTGACGTTCACCGTCACCGGCACCGTCGGCGGTGTCGCCAAGTCGGCCACGGACACGTACACCTTCACCGTCTCCAACTGACCGGCGTACCTACCGCGGTGACCCGCCCGTGCCCGCCGCACGGGCGGGTCACCGCCATGGCAAGGAGGCAGGACCATGAGCGTCCTGACACACGGCCGGCGCGCCGTCGCGGCGACCGCCGGCACCCTGGCCGCGGCGCTGCTCGCCACGGCGGCCGGGCTGGTCGCCGCGGGCACGGGGACCGCCCACGCCGAAGGCGGAGCGGTGGTGCTCGCCCAGGGCGACATCGACTTCGTGCCCCAGCTCGCCGACGGCCGTCTCGACCTGCGGATCGCCGACCGCACCGGCGCGACGACCGTGGTACGCGAACCGTCGGAGGTCGTGCTGCACGTGGTGCCCGACGCGCAGGAATCGATCATCTCGCCGGTCAGCCCGATCCTCGGCGATGGCGTCTACGGATGGTTCCTGAACGGCCGCCACGCGAAGGAGGTCTTCGCGCTGACCCCCGGCTGGACGGGGCCGGCCGGGACGGAGTCGGTCGAGGTCACGCTCGACCGCTTCCAGGGGGAAGGACGGTTCGGGCTCTACACCTTCACCGAGGAGATGGAGGGCTCGGACCAGGAGCCCGTCCAGCACCTCAACAGCGAGGACCCCGCGCTCCGTTCCTTCGCCCTGCCGCAGGGGCCGGACCGGTTCGCGCCCACGTGGGGCTTCGCCGCCGAAGGAGTCCACCGGCTCACCCTCACCGTCAGTGCGACACTGGCCGACGGCAGCAAGGTCAGCGACACCGAGACCCTTGCCGTCGCCGTCGGCTCCACGGACCCGACGCAGGTACGGCCCGGTGACGGCACCACCCCGCCGGTCCCGACGACACCGCCGCCCACCACCCCTTCCCCGTCCGTCCCGACACCGACCTCGACGGCGCCGACCGCGCACGTCATCGACGACGGGCACATCGACCTGGCCGCCCGGCCGGTGGAGGCAGGGGGGCTCGCGTTCCAGATCAAGGCAGGCACACCCCAGGACCCGCGGTGGCACGAGCCCGATGACGTCGTCATCCACGTGCGGCCCGCCGCCAAGCGCCGTATCACCGACGCGTACGCCTTCCTGGGCACGCCGGGCGACCCCGTGTGGTGGCTGCCCTCCAGCCGGCTCGCCGGACTGGTCTGGCCCGGCTGGAACACCGCAGGTTTTCCCGCCACGGAGGTGAGGGGAAGGGTCACCTTCCGGGTCGACTCCCTCCAGGGCCCCGGCACGCTCGCGATCATCAACGACAACTCGATGGACAGCACCACCCTCGTGAACAGCGGGGACGGGCTGCCCGACGCCTTCGAGCACACCGCCGGCAGCCACTCCCACTCCGCGTGGGCCTTCACCGAGGAAGGCGTCTACCGCACGACCTTCACCGTCGCCGCCACCCTCACCGACGGCACGAAGGTCAGCGACACGGCGACGATCGCCTGGGCGGTCGGAGCCGCCGACCCCACGACGGTGAAGCCCGGCCAGGGGACCGAGCCCACCGCACCCTCGACCGCCCCGCCCACCGGTACTCCGACCACCGGCACCCCGACCACCACCGCGTCCGCGTCGCAGCCCGGCCCGTCCGAGCCCGGCCCGTCGGCTTCGGGGCCCGGCCCGTCCGCGTCGCCGTCCGCACCGACGACCGGTGCCACGGACGGCCCGTCGAACACGGGGGGCAGCTCGACGACGGCCGGCGGTGGCGGGAACGGCAGCCAGGCCGCCGGAGGTTCGGCCGGAGGTCGGCTTGCCGCCACCGGCGCCCCCGCACTCCTGCCCCTCGGCCTCGCGGTCGCCGCCGTCGGCGTCGGAGCGGTGGCCTTCCTCGCCGCACGCCGCCGCCGCGAGGACCCGTCCGCCACCGCTCTCTGACCACCGGCTCCGGGGGCTCACAGCCGTCCCTCCCGTCCCCGGAGCCGGTCCTCCGTACCCACCAAGGAGTTTCCGCCGTGCGCACCGCACCACGAAGAACCGCCCTCGCACTGGCCAGTGCCGTCCTGTTGGCAGGCTGCTCGGGCACCGGCCCCGGCACGTCCGACGCCGCCCTGACGGTCTCGACGACCACCGGCATCATCGCCGACCTGGTGCGCCAGGTCGGCGGCGAGCGGGTGGACGTCACCTCGATCGTGCCGCACCACGGCGACCCGCACTCCTACGAGCCCAGCCCCGGCGACACGGCCAAGGTCGCCCGGGCCGACATCGTCTTCTCCAACGGGCTCCTCCTGGAGGAGCCCGGCATCATGAAGATGATCCACAACAACGCCCGCAAGGGCGCACCGAAGATCGAGATCGCCGCCAAGCTGGAGCAGTTCGGCGGCACCGTCATGAAGCTGGAGGAGGACCTCGGGCTCGACGTGCTGTGGCTCGGCTGGGCCGTGGAAGGCGCCGTCTCCGGCGAGGGCGCGCACGTCCGCACCACCGCCGTGAAGCTCGACGGCCCGGGCGACCTGCACGTCTACCTCACGGACACCCTGGGCAACCCCACCAGCTACATCGACTCCTCCGACGGCCTCGACGCCAAGGACTCCTTCACCCTGCCGCCCGAGGCGCACACCCACGTCAACTGGGTCTTCACGAAGCCCGGTACGTACGCACTGACCGTACGTGGCCAGGTCGAGGCCCTGGACGGCAAGACCACCGACGCCGGGCAGGGCACCGTCAGCTTCACGGTCGGCGGTGCCGCGCACAACAAGGCGGCCGCGGGCCGCAAGGCGCTCGACGGCGGCCACGCCGACCTCACCCTCAACGCCCAGCAGAAGTCGGTCTACGTACGGACCGACGAGAAGGCCACCGGCGAACGGGTCCGCATGCCCGGCACGGCCGTGGCGCTGAACGTGCCCGACAGGGCGAAGCAGCAGGTGCCCAAGGAACCGCAGTACCGCTTCCTCGGCTCGGCCGGCCAGGACATCTGGGTGCTGCCGCAGGCCGTCATCGGCAAGCACGTGCACGGTGACATGGACCCGCACGCCTGGGGTGACGTCTCCAACGCCGAGGCGTACGCCCGCCGTGTCCAGGCCGAACTCACCAAGGCCGACCCCGCCGGCAAGGCCGTCTACGAGCGCAACACCAAGGCGTACCTGAGCACGCTCGCCGATCTCCACAAGGACGTCGCCGCCACCCTCGCGACCGTCCCCGCGGCCAACCGCAAGCTCATCACCACGCATGACGCCTTCGGCTACCTCGCCAAGGCGTACGGCATGGAGGTCGCCGGGTTCGTCGTCCCCGTACCGAACCAGGAGCCGAGCGCCGCGGAGGTCGAGAAGCTGCGTCGCGCCATCCAGGAGAAGAAGGTCCCGGCCGTCTTCCTCGAACCCAACCTCGCCGCACGCGCCGACATCCTGCGCCGGGTCGCCCAGGACGAGGGCGTCGGCCTCTGCACGATCTACGGCGACTCCTTCGACGACACGGTCCACGACTACGTCGGGATGATGCGCCACAACGCCGACGAACTCGCCCGCTGCCTGGGTGGAAAGGGAAGCAGGACCTGATGAGGAGCGTACGGAAGAAGGGGATGACGGGCCGGATCGCGCTGGGCTGCGCTCTCGGCACAGCGCTGATACTCGCCCCCGCCGCCGCGGCCGTCGCGGCGCCCGACGAATCCGGCCCGGCCGGGACGGCGGCGCCCGAGGCACCGCTGTCCCCCGCCGCGCCGCCGACCGGTCCGGCCGTCGACGTCGACGACACCCATCTGGTGGTCGTGCCGGACGACGCCGCGTACGCGTTCCTGGGCGCGGCGGGCGCGCGGATATGGGACGTCGAGGAGCCCGCGGACACCGCCGGACTGACCCTCACGGCTGTCGAGGGCCCGGGCGCCCTCGTCGTCCACCGGGCGGGGGAGGAGGGGACGGCTCCCGAACTGCTGGCCCACAGCGGCGGTGCCGAAGGGCTCCCCGAGGAGGGGTACGCGATCCCGCCGCGCTCCGCTGACACCTCTGACGCCGCTGCCACCGCCGTACCCGCCGCTCGCTGGGCGTTCACCGCGCCGGGCACGTACCGGCTCACCCTCGCCCACGCAGCGGCGGAGACGGATTCGGTCCGCAGGACGACCACGCTGGCGGTACGGGTGGGGGACGCGGCCATCGCCACGCTCCCCGCCGCCTCCCCGACCCCCTCCGCCTCCCCGACCCCCTCCGCCTCCCCGTCCTCCTCCTCTCCCTCGGCTTCGGCCGACGCGCTCCCGCGTGAACAGAGCGCCCCGGCGATGGGAGCGCAGGCCTTCGAGGCGCCCCTCACCGCGACGGCCGTCACGGAGAAGGCCGCCACGGAGAGGAAGGTGCTCGACAACGGCCATCTCGACATCGCCGCCCGGGTCGTCGACGGGAAGCTGCAGATCCAGGTCAAGGACGACACCGTCGCCGGGAAGACCACCTGGCGTGAACCCTCCTCGGTCGTGCTCCGCGTCAAGTCCAAGGCGAGGAAGCAGATCCCGGCAGGGGACGCCTTCGCCTTCCTCGGCAAGGCGGGCGACCCGGTCTGGATGCTCGACCAGGTCCAGCAGGAGGGCCTGCTGTGGCCCGGCTGGTCCACCGACAACGTCGCATCGGGCGCCCTCAAGGGCGGCGTGAAGTTCGGCCTCACCAAGGCCGAAGGACCCGGCGGCTTCACTCTGTTCTCGTACGACGGACTCTCGGGCGCGACCATCCTGCTCAACAGCAGGGACGGCGTACCGGACGCCATCGACGTGCCGGCGAACACGCACGCGCACGGGGGATGGGCCTTCGGCGGTGAGGGCGTCCACCGGCTGACCCTCTCCATGACCGGAACCCTGGCGAACGGCTCGGCCTCCACCGACACGGAGACGCTGACGTTCGTGGTCGGGGACACGACGGACCCGGGCGCCGTCGACCCGTCCGGCGGCCGGTCCGGATCCGGATCCGGAGGATCGTCCGCGGGGACCGACAGCAAGCCGGGTTCCGGGGGATCGTCCGCGGGGACTGACGACAAGCCCGGTTCCGACGGCGGCGACTCCGCATCCGGAGGTACGGGCAACAGCACGGGCAGCGGCAGCGGCAACGGCAGCGGCAACGGCAGCGGCGCCGGAGAAGGCAAGACGGCGGGCAAGGGCACCTCGGGCTCCATGGCAAGCACGGGTGCCGAGGACGTCGTGCTCATGGGCGGTGGCGCCGTGGTGCTCGCCGCCGCCGGTACGGCCCTCGTCGTGACCAACCGGCGCCGGGAGCAGCGGAACGGGGCGAAGGCATGAGCGACAGCGATCCCGTACTGCGGGCGGAAGGCGTCACCGTCGCCCTCGGTGGCCGCATCGCCCTCCAGGACGCCCACCTCTCCGTCGGCGCGGGGGAACTCGTCGGGCTGATCGGACCCAACGGCGCGGGCAAGACGACTCTGCTGCGCGCCGTCCTGGGCCTGGCTCCGGTGTCGGCCGGCCGCGTCCTGGTGGCCGGCCGGCCGGTGTCGGAGGCCCGCCGGCTGATCGGCTACGTGCCCCAGCGGCACGAGTTCGCCTGGGACTTCCCCGTCGACATCGCGGGCGCCGTCCTGTCCGGCCGTACCCGGCGCATCGGCTGGCTGCGCCGACCGGCGGCGGAGGACCACACCGCGGTGGACCGCGCTCTGGAACTCACCGGCCTCACCGACCTGCGGCGCCGGCCCATCGGCGAGTTGTCGGGCGGCCAGCGCCAACGCGTGCTCGTGGCCCGTGCCCTGGCCGCCGAACCGAGGATCCTGCTCCTGGACGAGCCGTTCACCGGCGTCGACGTCCCCACGCAGGAACTGCTCAACGACCTGTTCGGCCGGCTGGCCGGGGACGGAACCGCCCTCCTGATGACCACACACGACCTGGCGGCCGCCGCCCGCACCTGCACCCGCGTGGTCCTGCTCAACCGGACCGTGGTCGCCGAGGGCGGGCCGGAGCTGCTGTCCGACCCGGACCGCATGCTCCGGGCCTTCGGCCTCGACCGCGCGACTGTGCCGCACCAGCGGACGCCCGACAAGGAGGCGGCGGCGTGATCGAGTTCCTTCTCTCCCCGTGGGAACTTCCCTTCATGCAGCGGGCCTTCGCGGTCGCCGGGGTCGTCGGACTCGTCTGCGGGGTCGTCGGCGTGTACGTCGTCCTGCGCGGCATGGCCTTCATCGGCGACGCCGTGGCCCACTCCGCCTTCCCCGGAGTGGCCCTCGCCTACGCCCTGGAGGGCAACCTGCTGCTCGGCGGTGCCGCCGCCGGAATCACCACCGCCGTCCTCATCGCGTTCGTCTCCCAGAACCGGCGGCTGAAGGAGGACACCGTCATCGGTGTCTTCTTCGCGTTCGCGTTCGGCCTCGGCATCGTCCTCGTCTCCACCCGTGACAGCTGGACGACCGACCTGTCCTCCTTCCTCTTCGGCCAGGTCCTCGCCGTGGGCCCGGAAGACGTGTGGACGGTGGCGGCCGTCGGAGCCGTGGTCGTCACGGTCGTGCTGCTCCTGCGCAAGGAGCTCATCGCCGTGACCCTGGACCGCGAGACGGCCCGCGCGGCCGGCCTGCCGGTCTTCGGCCTCGACCTGGTGCTCTACATCGTGGTGACGACGACGATCGTCATGTCCCTTGAGGCGGTGGGCAACATCCTCGTCCTCGCGCTGCTCATCACACCCGCCGCGACCGCGCGGATGATCACCGACCGGCTCGGTGTGATGACCGTGCTCGCCTCCGGTATCGGCTGCGTCGGCACCTTGGGCGGACTGTACGTGTCCTACAGCTACGACCTGGCCGCAGGCGGCTCCATAGTCGTCGTGCTCACCGGCCTGTTCGCCCTCACCTGGTGCCTCGCCCCGAAGCACGGCCTCCTGGCGCGCGCCCGGCGTCGAGCGGTGCCCACAGCGGCCCTCACGCCGGAGCCCGCGACGGAAGCGACCGTATAAGGGAACACGCCGCAAGAGCGAGTGGGGGGGGGGGGGGCGGGGGGGCCCCCCCCCCCCCCCCGGGCGGGCCCCGCCCGGGGGGGCCCCCCCCCCCCCCCCCGGGGGGGGGGGGGGGCGGGGGGCGGGCCCCCCCCCCCCCCCCCCGGGCGGCGCCCCGCTCTGCCGCACATATTTCCCGCCCCCCCCCCCCCCCCGGGGGGGCGCCCCCCCCCCCCCCCCCCCCCCCCCACTCGTCTCGGGCCTTACGGAAATCGATGCCGCGCTCAATCCGCGTCGATGTGGCTGAAGAGAGGGTCGTGCCACCCGCTCCAGGCCGCGCGCCCGAGGGACAGCTCGGCATCCGTGAGCAGCGCGCTGTCCAGTGCGCCCGTGATGCGCGGGACGTCGAGGCCTGGGCCGGTGAACCTGATCTCGCTGCGCCGCTCGCCGTAGTAGTCGTCCCAGAGCCAGCAGGCGAGCGTCCGGCGCTGCGCGGAAGCGGCCTCCCAGGCGGGGGTGTCGTACTCCTCCAGCCACCGGTCGCATTCGCGGACGTCGAGGTGGGGGCCGGCCGACCGCCAGTGGATGACGGCGTCCGGCCTGTTGGCGAGCCAGAGGTGGCCCCGGCTCCGCAGTACGCCGAACATGACGTCCCTGAGGGCTTCGGCGAGCCGGCCCGGATGGAGGGGCCGCCGGGCGCGCCAGACGAAACTCGACACCGTGGGGTGGGTGTCCGGGGGTGAGGCGAGGAGGGTGACCGACTCCAGTGCGGCCGCCCACGTCTCCCGTGCGCGTGCCGGCGACTCCCCTCCCGTCAGGGCCGACTCGCTCGCCGGCAGGTGCCGCAGCGCGCCCACCCGGGCACGGGTGTTGAGGTGTCGTACGAGGGCGGTGGCGCCCTCCTGGGGAGGAGCGCCGTCCGGTGCGGTCATGAGGAGCGTGTCGGCGGCTTCGATCTGCCGGACCGCGACCTCGGCCGTGGTGAGCGGCTCGCTCCATCCATGGCCCGTCCATATCTGGGCCGCCCGGCGTACGTCGGTGATGTCCCTGAGGAGGGCGGTGGCGTCCACGGCGGCGAGTACGGGAGCGCAGTCGTAGTGATCCTCCAGGCTGTCGGCCCCGACCTTGCTGCGCCACAACCGCAGGAGGAACGGCAGGAGGTCGACCTCCTGGGAGAGGCTGAGGAGGACGCGGACGTCCTTCCTGGCCCGCCGCAGTGCGATCAGGTCCTGTCGGAGGATGACCGTCGGATCGCCCGTCGCGCCCGACGAGACGCATGCGTCGTCGAGCGAGGAGCCTCCGGCGGTCGTCAGGCGCTGGACCACCGGGTAGGGGCCGGTCGTGCCGGCCTGGACGGACACGGAGAGGGTGACCGCTGCCGGATGGCGACGGGACAGTTGATGGGTGAGCTCGCCGCGTACCTCGGGGGTGTTGCCGACGAGGACGCTCAGCACGCCCTTCGGCGTCGCCGCGCCGCTCGGGGCGCGGCGCTTCGGATCAGGTTTCATGACGAGGGTGCCTCTCGGGCATCCGCGTGCGGCACCCCGTGGTCCCCCTCGCGGGCCCAGGGGGTGCCACACGCGGACGGGAGTGACCCTAAACGCGCATGGTAGCCATTTTCAATAGCTGGGAGCGTGCCATGCGCTCGGGTACTGCCCGGCTGGTCGGATGTGTGGTGGAACCGGGGTCTACCAGGACGACTTGGTCACTCCCGGCAGGAATCCGGCGTGGGCCTGCTGTCGTGCCCGCACCCGCGAGAGTCCGAACTTGCGCAGGTAGCCCCGGGGGCGCCCGTCCACGCTGTCGCGGTTGCGTACGCGGGTGGCGCTGGCGTTACGCGGCTGCCGGCGCAGTTCCGCCTGGGCGGCCTCGCGTTCGGCCGCGGTGGAGGACGGAAGGCGGAGGATCTCCTTGAGCTCGGCCCGCCGGGCGGCGTACCGCTCGACGACCTCCTTGCGCTTCTCGTTCTGCGCGATCTTGCTCTTCTTCGCCATCAGACCTTTCCTCCCCGCGCGCGGATGCGGGCCACGGCGGCCTCGATGCCGATCACGTCCACCGTCTTGATCGCCTTGGTGCTCAGCGTCAGGCGGACGTTGCGCCCCTCGCTGGGCAGCCAGTAGCGCTTGCGCTGGATGTTGGGGTCGAAGCGGCGCGACGTGCGCCGGTGCGAGTGGGAGATCTTGTTGCCGAAGCCCGGCTGGGCACCGGTCAGTTGGCAGTGGGCCGACATGGGAGTGGCCGCCCTTCTCGCCGCTGGGGCGTGTTGGTAATGGAAATCATTGCCATATACTAGCCCCATGGCACGCAACGAACTCCGCCCGGTCATCAAGCTCCGTTCGACAGCGGGGACGGGCTTCACCTACGTCACCCGCAAGAACCGCCGGAACGATCCGGACCGCCTCACCCTGCGCAAGTACGACCCCCTGGTCCGACGCCACGTCGACTTCCGCGAAGAGCGCTGACCGCCCCCGGCCCCTCCCCGCCCCACCACCGAAAGGCCCTGCCATGAAGTCCGGAATCCACCCCGCCTACGAGCCCGTCGTCTTCCGCGACTCCGCCTCCGGCACCGCGTTCCTCACCCGCTCCACGATGACCAGCGACAAGACCGTCGAGTGGGAGGACGGCAACACCTACCCGGTCGTCGACGTCGAGATCTCCTCCGCGAGCCACCCCTTCTACACGGGCACCGCACGCGTCCTCGACACCGCCGGCCGCGTCGAGAAGTTCCAGCGCCGCTACGGAGCCCGCTGATGGGCCACGCGCACAAGCTCCCCGTCGTCATCGTCGCCGGGCTGCACGCCGACGCCCGGAGCGAGGTCGTCGACCGCCTCCTGAAGACCGTGCCCGGGAGCGTGGCCCTGCACCACGACCTGGCCGGAGCACCCGACGGCACCGTCCTCCGGCTGATCCGCGACGCCTCCGGCACCCTCTCCCGCGGGGAGACGCCCCTGGTCGACGACTGCGCGTGCTGCGCGCTCCGCGAGGACCTGGTCCCGGAACTGGAGCGGCTGGCGGACGGCGGCCTGACCCGGCTCGCCGTGGTCGAGCTGTGGGACTCGGTCGAACCGAAGGCCATGGCCGAGGTCATCGCCGGACACGGCGGGGACCGCCTGGCCGTGACGAACGTGATCACCGCCGTGGACCCCGCGCTCGTCCTGCCCTACCTCGCCAACGGTGACGACCTGTCGGAAGCCGGCCTCGCCGCCGCCCCCACCGACCAGCGGACCGTCGGGGACACCTGGGCCCGGCAGCTGGAGTACGCGCCCGTCCTCGCCGTCGTCGACAACGAGGAGGCCGACGACGAGGACCGCGCCCTCCTCGCGCAGCTCCACCCCACCGCGCGCCGCGTGGAGGCCGGTTCCGACGAGCTCGCCCGGGCCGCCCTCGCCGGCTTCGACGTCGAGGCCGCGGCCGCCGCGCAGCACCCCGCGTGCGCGCTGCTGCCCCAGGAGGCGGACGAGGCCGGCGTCGCGACCTTCGTCTGGCGTCGCCACCGCCCGTTCCACCCGGAGCGCCTCTACCAGGCACTCGAGGACCTGTGCTGCGCGGCGGCCCGCAGCCGGGGCCGGTTCTGGCTCGCCGACCGCCCCGACACCCTGCTCGCCTGGGACGCGGCCGGCGGCGCGCTGTGCGTGGAGAGCGTCGGCCCGTGGCTGGCGTCCCTCCCGGACGCGGCCTGGGAGATGGTCCCTCCCATGCGCCGTGCGGCGGCCGCCCTCGACTGGCACCCCGACCACGGCGACTGCTGCCAGCACCTCGTCTTCACGTCACCCGGCCTGGACCGGGACGGTCTGGAACGGCTCCTGGACTCCTGCCTGTTGACGGACGCGGAGTACGGATCGGGGCGCGAGGCGTGGAAGCACCTGCCCGCCGCCTTCGACTCCCTCCTCGACGCCGCCTGACACCCCGTACGCCCCGTACACCCCGACACGGCCCGGTACAGGCCGTGACCGAAACGATCCCGCAAGGAGACACCACCATGGCCCGACGCCAAGACCCCGGCAGGCCCGTCAAGAACCGGCCCAACCCGCTCGACGCGGCCGGCATCACGTACATCGACTACAAGGACACCGACCTGCTGCGGAAGTTCATCTCCGACCGGGGCAAGATCCGCAGCCGGCGCGTCACCCGCGTGACCGTCTAACAGCAGCGGGCCCTCGCCGCCGCCATCAAGAACGCCCGGGAGATGGCCCTCCTGCCGTACGCGGGCCGCTGACGGCATCGGGTCGGCGACGGCATCGGGTCGGTGGCGGCGGTCCGCTGGAGAGCCCGGCCACGCGGGGGGATAATCCAAGTGATTGCCATTTCGCTTCCCTCGGCATAGGGGAGGACGTATGCGTGGCGTGTCGATCCGTGCACCCGGAGTGCTGCTCGGGGCGTCCCTGGCCCTACCCGGCGCATGGGCCGGACCGGTGGACGCGGCCCCCGCCCCGATCCCCGTGATCGCCTCCACGAACGTCTACGGAGACGTCGTGGAACGGATCGGAGGCGGCCGCGTCGCCGTCACGTCGATCATCAGCGATCCGGCACAGGACCCACACTCCTACGAGGCCAGCACCCGTACGCGGCTGGAACTCTCCCGCGCCGAGGTGGTCGTACGGAACGGCGGCGGCTACGACGACTTCGTCGACAGGATGCTGCGAAGCGCGGACGACCCCTCGGCCCGGGTGATCGACGCCGTCGAGGTGTCCGGCAAGGAGCCCGACGCCGCAGGGGGGTTCAACGAGCACGTCTGGTACGACCTGCCGACCATGGGCCGCCTCGCCGACCGGATCGCCCAGGCACTCGGCCAGGTCTCACCCGCCGACGCCGACGTCTTCACGAAGCACGCCGAGGACTTCAAGGACGACCTGGCCGGGCTCGAGGCGCGGACGGACCGCATCGAGGCGCGCCACGCCGGCACGCCGGTGGCGGTCACCGAGCCCGTACCCCTCTATCTGACCGAGGCGTGCGGCCTGGTGAACAAGACACCCGCTGCCTTCAGCGAGGCCGTCGAAGAGGGAGACGACGTCTCGCCCAGGGTGCTCCAGGAGACGCTGGAGCTGTTCACCGGCCGGAGCGTCCAGGCCCTCGTCCACAACGAACAGACCAGCGGGCCCCAGACCGAGAAGGTCAGAGACGCAGCCGAGGACAACCGGATTCCCGTCGTGCCGGTCACGGAGACGCTTCCGCGGGGCAAGGACTACGTCGGCTGGATGACGGACAACATCACCGCACTCGACCGTGCCCTGGAGCGCTGATGCAGCGCACCGACCGCCTCACGCCACAGCCGCTCCCGCTTCTTGCCGAGCAGGGAGACGGCGTTCCACCGGTGGTGAGCCTGCGTGGCGCCGCGCTCGCCCACGGCGACCGCGTGCTGTGGCGGGATCTGGACCTCGACGTGCGGCCGGGCGAGTTCCTGGCCGTCCTCGGCCCGAACGGCTCGGGCAAGACGAGCCTGCTGCGGATCCTCCTCGGCCGTCAGCCGCTCACCGCGGGGTCCGTCTCGGTCCTCGGCCGCCCGCCGAACCGCGCCGGCGGGCTCATCGGCTACGTCCCCCAGCAGAAGTCGCTGCCGCCCCACACGCTGCTGCGGGCCCGTGACCTCGTGCGACTCGGCCTCGAAGGACACCGCTGGGGGCTGCCGCTCGCCTGGAAGGCGGCCCGTCGCAGGGTCGACGAACTCCTGGACTCCGTCGGGGCGCTGCCGTACGCCGATGTCCCGGTCGGCCGGCTCTCCGGCGGTGAGCAGCAACGGGTGCGGATCGCGCAGGCGCTGGCCACGGATCCGCGGCTCCTGCTGTGCGACGAGCCGCTGCTCTCCCTCGACCTCCAGCACCAGCGCACGGTCACCGATCTCGTGGACCGGCGGCGCCGGGCGGCCGGAACCGCCGTGATCTTCGTGACCCACGAGATCAATCCGGTCCTCGGACCGGCGGACCGGGTGCTCTACCTGGCCGCGGGCGGCTTCCGGATCGGCCCGCCGGAGGAGGTGCTGACCTCGGCCGTCCTGTCGCGCCTGTACGGGACTCAGGTGGACGTCGTACGGGTCCGGGGCCGCATCGTGGTCGTCGGAGCGCCCGACGCGGCCCCCGCCGACCACCACGCCGACCAGCCGAACGGGGCCGGACCACCATGAGCGCACGGAACGCCCGCCTCGCCGTGGACGGCGACGACTCCGGCATCTGGCACCAGATCTTCGACTTCACCGACTACGGGGACCTGCTGGCCCTGGTGCACAACTCGCTCCTTGCCGGGGCCCTGCTCGGCATCGTGGGCGGCCTCGTCGGGACATTCGTGATCATGCGGGATCTGCCGTTCGCGGTGCACGGGATCAGCGAACTTTCCTTCGCGGGCGCGGCGGGCGCGCTCCTTGCCGGGCTCAACGTCGTCGCCGGGTCGATCGTCGGCTCTCTGACGGCGGCGGCCGCGATCGGTCTGCTCGGGGTCCGCGCCCGCGACCGCAATTCGGTGATCGGGATCATCATGCCGTTCGGGCTGGGGCTCGGTGTGCTGTTCCTGTCCCTCTACCAGGGGCGGGCGGCCAACAAGTTCGGCCTGCTGACCGGTCAGATCGTCGCCGTCGACACCCCGCAGACGGCCTGGCTGGTGGCCACCTCCCTCGTCGTCCTCGCCGCCCTTGTGCTCCTTTGGCGGCCGCTGACCTTCGCCAGCGCCGATCCCGACGTGGCCGAGGCCCGTGGCGTGCCCGTACGGGCCCTGTCCCTCGCGTTCATGCTGATCCTCGGTCTCGCGGTGGCCCTGTGCGTGCAGATCGTGGGAGCGCTGCTGGTGCTGTCCCTGCTCGTCACCCCGGCGGCAGCCGCGGCCCGGGTCACCGCGTCCCCTGTGCTGCTGCCGGTGCTGAGCGTCCTGTTCGCGCTGATCGCCATGGAGGGCGGCATCCTCCTCTCCCTGGGCAGCAGCATCCCCGTCAGCCCGTACGTGACGACCCTCGCGTTCCTGATCTACCTCGGCTGCCGCCTCGTGGGCTCCCGGAGGCCCGAGCGCACCCCTCGGGCCGTGCCCGTCGCCGGACGCACCCGCGTGTGAGGGCCCGCTCGACCTGGCGCGCCCCCCCGCCCCCGTCGGCGAGGGCCCCGCTCGACCTTGTGCGCTCCCCGTACCCACGTGTGAGAGCCCCGTTCGACCTCGCGCGCCCCCGGGTCCAGACTGGAGGGGAGGCCCCTCGCACCCCGCCGGGTGCGTGGAAGGAGGCGTCCATGCATCCCCTCGCCGTCGTCGGCGCCACCGCCGGCAAGCTGGCCCACTACGCGGTGTCCGGTGTCGTGGGCGCGCTCATCGTGCAGAAGCTGCCCGACGCGAAGCCGGCCGCGCGCAAGGCCCTGGTGGGCGGGCTCGCAGGAGGAATCGTGGCGGGCCGGTGGCTGTCGGAGGCCGCCGAGGAAGCCCGGCTCAAGGCCGGCGACATGCTCGCGGAGGCCCGTACCTCGCTCGGCGAGGAGGTCCCGCCGCCCTCGGCCGTCAAGGTCGACCACGACGACCACGGCCACGAGCACTGACCATGTCCGCCGTACTCGTCCGCTCGGTCGCGACGGGACGGGCCCGGCTGACCGTGCCCTGGCTGCGCGACCGCCCCGGCTGCGCCGGTCTCGTCGACGACCGGCTCACCGGCCTCTCCGGTTTCCGCGCCCTGCGTGTCTTCCCCCGTACCGGCAGCGTCGTGATCTGGATGGAGCCCGCCGATCTCGACGCGGACGCCCTGGTCGACGCTCTCGAAGAGGCCCCGCCGCCCTCCGCGCCCGCCAAGGCCACCCGGTCCGCCCCGGACTCCTCCACCGGTGAGGTCGCCCGGCTCGTGGTCGGCGGAGCCGTGCTCGCGGTCGTGGCGCTGCGCCGGCTGCTCGCCCGCCCCCGGATCGGCGTCGGCTCCTCCGGGCTGCTCGGCGCGATCACGGTCTTCACCGGTCTGCCGTTCTTCCGGGGCGCCCTGCGCACCCTCCGCGGCCGGAGCAGTCCCGGTACGGACACCCTGGTCACCGCCGCGACCGTCATCTCCCTTGTCCTGCGGGAGAACGTCGTCGCCCTCACCGTCCTGTGGCTGCTGAACATCGGCGAGTTCCTCCAGACCCTCACCCTGCGGCGCACCCGCCGCGCCATCGAGGACCTGCTCACCATCGGCGACGAGCGGGTCTGGCTGGTCCGGGAGGAAGGCGTGGAGGTGGAGGTTCCGCTGGAGCGTCTCGAGGCCGGTGACACCGTCGCCGTGTACGAGCACCACCGCATCCCCGTCGACGGGCACGTCATGACCGGCGAGGCCCTCGTCGACCAGGCCGCCGTCACCGGCGAGGCGCTGCCCGTGTACGCCCGCGAGGGCGCCCACGTCTACGCCGGCACCATCGTCACCTCCGGCTCGCTGACCGTCCGCGCCGACTTCGTCGGCCGCGACACCACCGTCGGCCGGATCATCACCCGGGTCGAGGAGGCCCAGACCGACCGGGCCCCCATCCAGACCGTCGCCGCCCGCTTCACCCAGCGCTTCGTCCCCGTCTCCTTCGGCCTCGCCGCCCTCACGTACGCGGTGACCCGCGACGCGCGCCGGGCGATGACGATGCTGCTCATCGCCTGCCCCTGCGCAGCGGGTCTCGCCACCCCGACCGCCATCAGCGCCGCCATCGGGAACGGCGCCCGCCGCGGCACCCTCATCAAGGGCGGCACCCACCTCGAAGGCGTCGGCCGGGTCACCGCCGTGGTCTTCGACAAGACCGGCACCCTGACCTTCGGCAAGCCCCTCGTCACCAGCGTCGTCACCCTCAACGAACGATTCGGCGCCGACGAGGTGCTGACCCTGGCGGCGTCCGGCGAACTCCACGCCCGCCACCCGCTGGCCCAGGCCATCGTCGCCCACACCGAGGAACAGCATCTGCACGTCCCCCTCCACCAGGCGTGCGAGGTCGTCCTCGGCATGGGCATGCGCGCCGAACTCGACGGCACCCGGCTCCTCGTGGGCAGCCCCGCCCTGCTGCGCCGGCACGGCATCGAACTCACCGAGGCCGCCCAGGACTGGACCGACCACCTCCGCCACGGCGGCGAGACCGTCATCTGCCTGGCCCACGACGCCGACCTCATCGGCCTGTTGGGCGTCTCCGACGCCGTACGGGCAGGCGCCGACACCGTCATACGGCAACTGCGGGACCTCGGCGTCCAGCGGCTCGCCCTGCTGACGGGCGACGCCCCGGAGACCGCACAGGTCGTGGCGGACGCCCTCGGCATCACCGAGGTGCACGCGCACGCCCTGCCCGAGGCGAAACTCCAGCTGATCCGCGACCTCCAGGCCGAGGGCCACATCGTCGCCATGGTCGGCGACGGCACCAACGACGCCCCGGCGCTCGCCCTGGCCGACGTCGGCATCACGATGGGCGAGCACTCCTCGCACGTCGCCCTGGAGACCGCGGACATCGCCCTCGCGGGCAACGACCTGCGCCAGGTCCCCGCGGTCGTCGAGCTCAGCCGCCACACCCTGCGCGTCGTGCGCCAGAACTACGGCCTCGCCATCGGCGTCAACCTGCTCGGCCTCCTCGCGAGCGCCGGCGGCTCCATGAACCCGGTCCTCGCCGCCCTGCTCCACAACACCAGCAGCATCGCCGTCGTCGGCAACTCCGCCCGCCTGGTCAACCACACCCCGCACCTCCCGCACGTGAGCGACGAGGTCCTGCACGCGGCGCCCCTGGAGGAGCGCCGGGTGCGCTGACGGCACCGCGGGACGCCATCCCCTTCGGCGGTGCCACGATCGCCGACCCCCGTAGAGCGTCATCGTCACGCTCCGCACCTTGGCCAGACCTTGTCCGTTCGCTGTACGAATCCTGTACGGCCGTTTACCGGCGGGCTGTGAGGGTGGGATCACTCCCCTCGGACGAGGGGAACTCCCCCCTCCTCAAGGATGTGTGATGAAGCGTCGGATATCGGCACGGGCCGCCCTCGCCACCGCTGCCGCCGGACTCGTCGTCGCCGGCACCCTCACGGCCGGTGTCGGCGTCGCGTCGCCCGAGCACCGCGACACGCGGGTCGCGTACGGTGCGGCACCGCAGGTGACGCAGGGCCGGGACAAGCCCTCCCGGCAGGAGATCGCCGCCCTCTTCGACGGCTGGAACGCGGCCCTGCGGACGGGCGACCCGGAGAAGGTGGCCGACCGCTACGCCCCCGATGCGGTCCTGCTGCCCACCGCCTCCCCCCGGATCCGGACCGACCGGGCCGGGATCGTCGACTACTTCGAGCACTTCCTGCAGAAGAAGCCGCGCGGCGAGAAGGTCCGCTCGGTCATCAGCGTCCTGGACCGTGACTCCGCCATCGACGCCGGCCTGTACGCGTTCCACCTGACCGACCCGAAGACCGGTGTGAAGACGCGCCTCGAGGCGCGCTACACGTACGCGTACGAGAAGCGCGGCGGGAAGTGGCTCATCGTCAACCACCACTCCTCGGTGCTGCCGGCCGAGAGCTGAGCCGCAGCACGATCCGTACGCCGAGACCGCCCCCCGGGGCGTCCCGCAGGGCCACGGCACCGCCGTCGTCGGTCACCAGCTGCTTGACGATGGCGAGGCCGAGGCCCGATCCGGAACGGCCGGTCAGACCCTGGCCGCGCCAGAAGCGGTCGAAGGCGCGGGACTGCTCCGCGGCGGACATCCCGGGGCCCTGGTCCAGGATCTCCAGGACCACCTCCTCGGCGTGCACCTCCGCCCGTACGGTGATGGTCCCTCCGTCCGGGGAGACCTCCAGGGCGTTGGAGAGGACGTTGTCCAGGACCTGATCGAGGTTGCCGGGACTGGACAGCACCCGAGGCCGGCCGTCGAACTCCCCCGCGAGCGCGATCGTCACACCGCGCTCGTCGGCGGCCGGCCGCCAGACCGCGAGCCGCTCCCCGACCGTCTCCCGCAGCGGGACCGGCTCGGCGGCGGCGACCTTGGCCTCGGCCCGGGCAAGGACAAGCAGTCCGTTGACCAGGCGGCTCATGCGCACGACTTCGGCGGTGGCCTGTTCGACGTCCTCGTGGACGAACTCGTCGTCGACGCCGTCCGCGATGTTCTCCAGGGACAGCCGCAGCGCGGTCAGCGGGGTGCGGAGCTGGTGCGAGGCGTCGGCGACGAAGACGCGCTGGGCGCCGACGAGGGTGTCGAGCCGCTCGGCGCCCTGGTTGAGGGTACGGGCCAGCGTCTGGGTCTCCGGCGGACCGGTGACCGGGGACCGCGCGGTCAGGTCCCCCTGGCCGAACCGGCTCGCCATGGCGTTCAGTTCGCGCAGCGGCCGGGTCAGCCGACGGGCCGCGAGCGCGCCGAGGCCTGCCGCGACCGCGAGCACGGCCACGGCGAGGATCGCGCGGAAACCCCAGATCGTCCAGAGGCGTTCGGTCAGCTCGGACGTCCGGTAGGTGATGCGGACGGCGCCCGCGACCTCGCCCGTCCCGGCCCGGGAGCGCGCGGGCTCGGTGATCGTCAGCCGTGGCCCCCACACGAACCGGGAGCCCCAGTCGACGGTGGGCTTCCCCTCATGGAGCGCACGGGCGAGGGCGGCGTCGTACGGTCCGCCCGGCCGGGCCGGCAGCGGCAGCGTCCCCACACGCGCCCCCTCGGCGGTGATCACCTGGACCGTACCGGGGGTGGCACTCTCGTACGCGGTGGCCATCTTCACCAGCGCCGCGCGGGAGGCGGGAGCGGGGTCCGCGAGGAGTCGGGCCATGGTGGCGGCCTCCCGGCTCACGGACAGTTCGGTGTCGCCGCGCAGCTGCTCGGTGAGGGTGAAGGCCACGGGCACGGTGAAGGCCGCGATGGCTACGGCGACCAGAAGGACGTAACTGACGATCAGCTGCCGGATCACGGCGCGGTCCCGGTCCGGGCGGTCTGTGGCTCCTCGGCGACGACCAGGCGGAAGCCGACGCCTCGTACCGCCGCGATGGCGATCGCGCCCGCGAGCTTGCGGCGCAGCGCGGCCACGTGGACGTCCAGGGTCTTGGTCGGCCCGAACCAGTTGGCGTCCCAGACCGCTTCCATGATCTGCTCGCGCGACATCAGCGCGCCCGGCTCCTCGGTGAGGAAGGCAAGCAGGTCGTACTCCTTCGGCGCGAGCGCCACCTCGGCACCGTCCAGGTGGACCCGCGCGGCCTTGCGGTCGACGGTCAGCCGGGGCCCGTACCGGTCGGGGCCTGCGGTCTCCCAGGGGGTCCTGGGCCGGACGCGGCGCATCACGGCCCTGATCCGGGCGACCACCTCGCGTACGCCGAAGGGCTTGGAGACGTAGTCGTCGGCGCCGAGCTCAAGGCCGACGACCCGGTCGGTCTCGTCGCTGCGGGCGCTGATCACGATGATCGGAACGCCGTCACCGCGGCCGTGCAGGGCGCGGCAGACGTCGAGCCCGTCGGTGTCCGGCAGCCCGAGGTCAAGGAGCACCAGTTCGTACGTCCGCTCGGCGTCGAGCGCCGCGTGGCCCGTGGCGACCCATTCGACCTCGAACCCGAAGCGGACGAGACCGCGCCGCAGCGAGCGGGCCACCGACTCGTCGTCCTCCACCAGAAGTATGCGCACCGGCGCACCCTAGAACGATCACAAGGGTGATTGAAAGTTAACGTACATTGCGGTCGCGAGGAGGGCTGCGACCCTGGCGCCCGTCGCGGTCGCCGGGCAGCGGGTAGCGTTCCGGCATGACCTCAGCGCCGCCCCGGTTTCCGCCGTATCCGATCCGTGGCATCGGCGTGCGGCATCAGAAGCACAACTGCGCGCCCCAGTTCGCGGAGATCGAGGTCGACTTCGAGCCCGCGGCCGAGGGATTCGTCTTCGAGGTGGCGCAAGGCCTGACGGTGGAGTACGAACCCGCAGAGGACCTGCCCCGCTTCTTCGCGGCCGCCGCCCTGGGCATCGAGGAGCAGCTGAACGCACCCGAGCACGAGGTCGTGGTCGCCACGCGCGTGGTGCTGCGACGCGCCCGCGCCGATGCGTTCGGCTCCCATGAACGGGCGTTCAGAATCGCGGGCTATCTCGCCGCCCGCAAGGCCCTGGACGGTGCACGGCCGCGACTCTGAACGCTGCCCTCGATGGATGGCTGTTCGAGGATCAAACGCCGCTCGCCTTGGGGTCCATGGAGCCCATGGCCGCCTTGGCCCGCTTCTCCATCTCCTCCGCGGGGACGTCCTCAATGTGCGAGGCGATGTTCCAACGGTGCCCGAAAGGGTCCTCCAGCTGACCGGTGCGGTCGCCGTAGAACTCGTCCTTCACCGGAGTCAGTTCCCTGGCGCCTTGGGCCAGAGCCTTGGCGAAGACCGCGTCGACGTCCTCCACGTACACATGCAGGGTGATCGGCGTGCCGCCGACCGCCTTGGGCGAACGGAACCCCATGTCGGAGTACTCGTCCGCGAGCATGATGACCGAGTTGCCGAGCGCCAGCTCGGCGTGGCCGATCTTGCCGCCGGGAGCCGGCATCCTCATACGCTCTTCCGCACCGAGTACGGACACGTAGAAGTCGATCGCGGCCGCTGCTCCGTCGACACAGAGGTACGGCGTGACACGCGGGTATCCCTCGGGGATGCGCTGGACGGTCACGGCTTTCCGCCTTTCCGATGTGGCGATCACCGCTGACCGCCGCCTTCGGCCACTGATATCCCGCCTTCCGAGCCACGCGCCGACGCCGCGCGGCGCCGGACCGAGGGATGCTCCAAAGGATGGCAACGCGGGTGTGCCTGTCGCCCGGGGCGTGCCGCCGCACGCGCTACGGCCAGTGGGGCCGGACTGCAAGGAGCGCCAAGCGGTCGAGTGCGGCAATCAACCGCCTGCGGACGGACGGCCTGAGGTGCAGACGCGGGCGCACGCATGAGACCCGGATCCACAGGATCCGGGTCTCATGTCACTTCAGTAGCGGGGACAGGATTTGAACCTGCGACCTCTGGGTTATGAGCCCAGCGAGCTACCGAGCTGCTCCACCCCGCGTCGGTAGACCTAACAGTACGCCATCCACGGCACCGCTCAGACCAGGAGCATGCGGCTCAGGGACGGCCGGATGCCGCAGGCGGTCTGTCCCCGCCACCATGGGTAGCTCGTGGCGACGAGGACGCTCGTCGCCGGGCGGGCCGCCGGTGAGGGCGAAGGGGCTATGCGTCGCTTACGTGCGTGAGAACCAGGTCGCGGCGGCTGTACCAGGTCAGGGAGTCGGAGATGCCCTGCTCGACGGAGAGGGCCGGCGTCCAGCCGAGGAGCTCGCCGGCGAGGGTGATGTCGGGGTAGGCGCCCGCGTTGTCACCGGGGCGGCGGCCCACCAGTTCGGTGGCCAGCTGCTTGCCGGTGACGTTCTCGAACGCCCTGACCAGCTCGAAGACGGTGGTCCCGGTGCCCGAGCCGAGGTTGATGACGCGGTACGGGGTGCCGTCGGGGCCGTTCGAGGTGATCGCGTCGAAGCGCCGGACCGCGGCGACGTGGGCGTCCGCGAGGTCCTGGACGTGGACGTAGTCGCGGATGCCGGTGCCGTCGCGGGTCTCCCAGTCGGTACCGGTGATCGGGAACGGCTCGCCCGCGCGGTACTTGTCGATCATCACGCCGAGAGCGTGGGTGGGCTTCAGGACCTGAATGCCCGAGCGGAACTTCTGATCGGCGCCGATGGGATTGAAGTACCGCAGGCTGACCGCTCGCAGGGGCGTGCCGACGGTGACGTCCTCCAGGGCCTGCTCGAAGTGGGCCTTCGTCCGGGCGTACGGGCTCGTCGCCCGGAGCGGCGAGGTCTCGGTGATGGCCTGCCCGGCCGCGTAGACGGCGGCGGAGGAGGAGAAGACGAACCGCTCGCACCTGTTGCGGATGAGGTGGCCCAGGAGCGCCAGGCCCTTGGAGACGTTCTCGGTGTAGTAGTACAGCGGGTCGGCCACGGACTCCGGGACGACGATCTTCGCGGCGCAGCCGATCGTGGCGATGATGTCGGGGTGGTCGGCGAAGACCCGGTCGATCAGCTCGCCGTCGGCGATGTCGCCGCGGTACCAGGTGCGACCCTCGACGAACTCGGGCCGGCCGGTCGACAGGTCATCGACGATCACGACGTCGATGCCCTCGTCGAGGCAGCGCGAGGCGATCGTGGAGCCGATGAATCCCGCACCGCCGGTGATCAAGACCTTCAAGGCGCCTCCTGAGTTCGGCATGGGCCGATGCCTCCGTACGGGGGCACCGGGGGTGTCAGGCGGTCGAGCGTAGCAGCGGGGTGAGAGGGTTCGTCACGCTTTGGGAACTCGTCAACTACGCTGTGTGGACGGCCTCGTAGAGGCACTTCGACCGGCGCCTTCCTGACCTGGCGGGCGGCCACCGGCGGCGGGAAGGATGCCGGGCAGGCCCACGGACCACACCCTCGTCCCGCTCGGCTCCGATCGTCTTCGGCCGCCGGCGCGTCCATCGGCCTGCTCGGCGGGATGATCGGGCTGGGAGGCGCGGAGTTCCGCCTGCCTCTGCTGATCGGCCTCTTCGGTCTGTCGCCTGTTCGGCGTGGGGGAAATGGGCTTCCTCCCACGCGGCTCCCGTGCCTTCGAAGGACGTGTTCGACGTCTCGACCCGTCGGCTCAGGAGCCCCGTTGCCCACTCGTCCTCGTACGCTCGACCCCGCCCTGGTCCTGGAGTGCCGCTGGTGGGGGCGGTTCGCGTTCGGCGCACCTTGTGGGTGCTTCGCGGGCGACGAGGCGGGCATCCGGTCGCGCTACCCCTGCTGCGCCATCTCCCGGGCCTGCTCGGCGATCTGCTCCAGCACGACCTCCGGGTCGGCGGACGGTGCGACGGCCTTGCCGATGTTCCGCTTGACGGTGTCGCTGACCCGCAGCCAGGACGGTTCGTTGACCGGGTAGAGGCGGGCGCCGCGCAGAGCGATCAGGAACTGTTCGGCGCCTGCGTCCGCCGCCGCGTCCTGGGACGCCTGGGTGGCGGACACCGTCGACGGCAGCAGGTGGTAGCGCCCGGCGAACTCGTTGAGGTTCTTGTCCTCGTAGACGAAGTTCAGGAAGGAGCCGACCAGTTCACGGTTGCCGTCGTGCTTGAAGGCCATCATCCAGTCGGCGACGCCCGCCGCCGGCGGGGTCACCGCGTCGTCCAGCGTGTCCGACACCGGCATGCTCAGCGTGTTGACCTTCATGCCCTTCTCCCGTGCCTCGTGCAGGAGGGACGGATAGCCGTTGACCATGCCGACGTCGCCGCGCAGGAAGGCGGCGAAGGCGTCCTTCCGGTTGAGTTCGGCCGGCGGGACCGGGCCGGTCAGTGCCGGGGAGACCAGGTTGTCCTTGATCCAGCGGAACGTCTGCGTGTTCTCCTCGGACGCGAGGCTGTAGTCGCCGCGCTCGTCGGTGTACCCGCCGCCGTTGCTCAGTTCCCAGATCAGAGCTTCCGCGTGCGCCTCCTCGGGGCCGAGCGGCAGGGCGTACGGGTAGAGCACGCCCTCCTCCTTCAGCGCCACGGCCGCGTCCTTCAGGTCCGACCACGTCTTCGGTGGCTTCGCCCCCGCCTTCTCGAACAACTCCTTGTTGTAGAAGAGCAGTCGGCTGCTTGCCACGAACGGAAATCCATAGAGGGTGCCGTCGACCGATCCCGCCTTCGCGAGGGGCGGCAGGAAGTTCGCCTCCGTCCTGATCGACATCACCTCACTCGCGGCATAGAGACGGCCCTGCGCCGCGAAGTCGGAGTACGCGCCCATCAGGGCCACGTCCGGGGCGTCGTCCTCCCGGACCATGCGGGTGACCTCGCGGTCGACATCGGCCCACGGGTGGATCGTCACCTCCACCCTCTTGCCCGGGTGAGCGGCGACGAAGGCCGCGGTCAGCCTGTCCCAGTACGCCTTGGAGCTGGTCGCCGGGGTGTTGCCGTACTCGGGGACCACCAGGCGCAGCGTCGTCCCGCCGCTCCCGGACGAGCCGCAGGCGGTGACGAGAGAGCCCAGCAGTCCGAATGCGGCCACGGAGGCGGTCATGCCGAAGAGTCTTGGTCGCACGGATCTTTCCTCTTGTTCTTTTGGATGGTGCGCCCGGAATTCTCTCCCGATCCGGGGCGTATCGCGCCCTCCGCCGAAAGGTTGTGGCCGTATCTCCAACCGGGGCGATTCCGAGTGGTGTTTTTCGATATACCGGCATTGGTTCCCACGCGCGCAGAACCCTCCATGGCGTCCAAGAACACGCCGGTCAGGAGCATTGACGGAGGGACGTAATGGAGTGGCGAATGACGGCATCGGATTCCTGGCCGGCTCCCGTGTCCGTGTCAGAGGCCGGCGTCGCGAGCGGACGCGGTGGGCGCCTTACGTCAACACCATTGACGTGTAATCGGCAGACGGGCTTCCATGGCGCCCTGTCCGCCGTCCCGCGCCCCTCCGGCGCGCGCCGAACGCAAGGGAGCCGCCCCATGCCCCACGCCGATCTGGTCTTCACCCGGGGGCCCGTCCTCACCATGGACGCGGCCCGTACGCGGGCGAGTTCGCTCGCGGTCACCGGCGAGCGGATCACGGCCGTCGGTCACGACGAGGTGCGCGAGCTGATCGGGCCCCGTACGGAGGTCGTGGATCTGACGGGCAAGCTGCTGCTGCCGGGGTTCCAGGACGCGCACATCCACGCGGTGGGTGGCGGCAGCGAGCTCGCCGAGTGCGATCTCAGTCAGGTCGTCGACGCCGAGTCGTGTCTGGAGCGGATCCGCTCCTTCGCCGAGGCGCACCCGGACCGGGAGTGGATCACCGGCGGCGGCTGGTCGATGGAGGGCTTCGCCGGCGGCCTGCCGACCCGGCAGCTGCTCGACTCGGTCGTGCCGGACCGTCCCGTGCTGCTCGCGAACCGGGACCACCACGGCGCCTGGGCGAACACGCGGGCCCTCGAGCTGGCCGGGATCACCGCCGGCACTCCGGACCCGGCCGACGGCCGCATCGAGAGGGAGGCGAACGGCGCCCCGAGCGGCATGCTCCAGGAGGGTGCGACGGGGCTGGTGTCCCGCCTCGTGCCGCCGAGCACGCCGGAGGACCGGATCGCGGGCCTGCTGCGGGCGCAGAAGCTGCTGCACTCGCTGGGCGTCACGGGCTGGCAGGACGCGCTGCTCGGCTCGTTCAACGGCATGCCCGACCCCTCGGACGCCTACCTGGCCGCGGCGCGGGACGGTTCACTGACCGCCCGGGTGACCGGGGCGCTGTGGTGGGACCGGGAGCGGGGAGGCGACCAGATCCCCGAACTCGTGCTCCTCCGCGACGAGTTGACCTACGGCCGGTTCCGGGCGGGCTCGGTCAAGATCATGCAGGACGGGATCGCGGAGAACTTCACCGCCGCGATGACCAGCCCGTACCTCGACGGCTGCGGCTGCGCGACCGGCAACACCGGGCTCAGCTTCGTCGACCCCGAGGCGCTGCGCGGCCACGTCACCGCGCTCGACGCCCTCGGCTTCCAGGTGCACTTCCACGCGCTCGGCGACCGGGCCGTGCGGGAGGCGCTGGACGCGGTCGAGGCGGCCATCGCGGTCAACGGGCGGCGCGGCAACCGGCACCACCTCGCTCACCTCCAGGTCGTCCACCCCACCGACCTGCCCCGCTTCGCCGAGCTGGGTGCCATCGCCAACATCCAGCCGCTGTGGGCGGCGCACGAGCCGCAGATGGACGAGCTGACCATCCCGTTCCTCGGTCCGGAGCGGGCGGCCTGGCAGTACCCGTTCGGTTCGCTGCTGCGGTCCGGGGCGACCCTGGCGGCGGGCAGCGACTGGCCGGTCTCCAGCCCGAACCCGCTCGAAGGCATCCACGTCGCGGTGAACCGGCGCGAGCCGGGGTCCGACGACGAGCGGGTGTTCCTTCCCGACCAGCGCGTCGACCTGCCGGCCGCCCTGGCCGCGTACACGGCCGGTGCGGCGCATGTGAACGGCCACGACGACGCAGGCAGCCTGCGCCCGGGCCACCTGGCCGACCTGGTGGTACTCGACCGCGACATCCTCGTCGGACCCCCGGAGGAGATCGCCGAGGCCGGAGTGGAGCGCACGTATGTGGGCGGCGCACTCGTGCACCAGTCCTGAGCGCGCCCTCCGTCGGCCGCCGGCAGGAGGCGCGGGTGCGGGAGGCGGAGCGGCACGAGCGCGCCGTCGGTCTCCTGCCGACCTTGCTGCCGGCGCGATCGCCTCCCCGGTCGTCCCCGGCTCTCCGGTACTTCCGTCCGGGCCACAGCGCGCAATCTTTCCCCGGGCGCCAGTCGGCGGGCCGTCCCGCCGCGTGTCACCCGTCAGTCGGGGCGGCAGTCAATGCCGTGCGCGCGGCGGTGAGGATCTGCTCGGAGAGTGGTGAGCCGGTGGTGGCTCGGGCCAGGACGAGGGCTCCGAGCATGGTGCACAGCCGGATGATGCCGTCCTGGTCCTCCGTGGCGAGCCACTCGGTGAATTCGCCCACCCCCTCGGTGAAGATCCGACGGGCCTCATGATCTTCACCTTCGCGAGCCATGTCGGTGGCGAGCGCGGCGACGGGGCACCCGTCCGCCGGGCTGTCGCGGTGCTCGGGGGAGAGGTACGTGTCGATCAGTGCCCGTTGCGCGGCGTCGCGCTGTCCGCCGTGCTGCTCGAGTCCGTCCTCGTGGTGCCGGGCGAGTTCGTCGAAGGCGTGGGCGGTGGCTTCGCCGATGAGCGCCTCCTTGGAGGCGAACTGCTTGTAGAAGCCGCCGTGGGTCAGTCCGGCCGCCTTCATCAGGTCGGCGACGCTGACGTGGGTCCCCTGCTCCCGGAACAGTCGGGAGGCTGTTTCCACCACCCGCCGCCGGTTCTCCTCCGCCTGCGCCTGCGATACGCGGCCCATCGGCCACCTCCCGATTGGATGACAACTGGCATCTATCCTAGTCCAGTGGTTAGATTGCGGTTGTCATCTAATGTGGACGCGGGCCGTTCGACGACGGCCGCAACGCTGGGAGTGAGCATGGAACTGAAGGACGCGGTCGCGGTCGTCACCGGCGCCAACCGGGGGCTCGGGCGGCACCTGGCCGCCCAGCTCGTGGAGCGCGGAGCGACGGTGTACGCGGCGGCCCGGCGCCCCGAGTCGGTCGACCTCCCGGGCGTCATCCCGCTGCGGCTCGACGTGACGGACGAGGAGTCGATCCGGGCCGCGGCCCGTACCGTGCCCGACGCGACACTGCTGGTGAACAACGCCGGAGTCTCCACCGGAACGCCGCTGATAGCGGGCGGCCTCGACGCGGTGCGCCTGGAGATGGACACCAACTTCTTCGGGCCCCTCGCCGTGACGCGGGCCTTCGCCCCCGTCATCGAGGCCAACGGCGGCGGTGCCGTGCTCAACGTCCTGTCGGTGCTGTCCTGGCTGCACCCGGCCGACCTCGGAGCGTATGCGGCGGCCAAGGCGGCGGCGTGGGCGCTGACCGGCGCGGCTCGCGAGGAACTCGCGCCGCGCGGCATCGCCGTCTCGGCGCTGCACGTCGGATACATGGACACCGAGATGGCCGCGAGCGTCCCCGCCGACCAGAAGGCGGACCCCGCCGAGGTCGCTGCCCAGGCCCTGGCCGGCATCGAGGCCGGACTGCCCGAGATCCTCGCCGACGAGATCACCCGTTACGTGAAGCAGGGCCTGGCCTCGGCGCCGAACGCGGCGTGAGGCGCGCATCGCCGCAGGGCTGACCTTGCCGCCCTGCGGCGGACGCCACGCAGGTGACGGCCGACCGTCCGTCGGTGAGGGACTCCAGCAGATCAGAACGAACACGACGGAGTGTCTCGTACGGGCAGCAGCCCGGGACGCACGGAGACCCCGTCCCCGAGGACGGGAAACGGAGACTTTGATGAAAGCTTTCATGATCGCTCGCTACGGCGCCAAGGACGACGGCCGCGTCAGCGAGGCCCCGGAACCGCGGGTGGGCGCCGACGACGTCCTGGTCCGGGTCCACGCGGCGAGCGTCAACCCGCTGGACTTCAAGATCCGCGACGGCGACTTCAAGGCGATCCTGCCGTACCGTCTCCCTCTCGTCCTGGGCAACGACCTCGCGGGGGTGGTGGTCGAGGTGGGAGCGGACGTCACCCGCTTCGCGGTGGGGGACGAGGTCTACGCCCGGCCCGACAAGGACAGGATCGGCACGTTCGCCGAACGCATCGCCGTCCACCAGGACGACCTGGCTCCCAAGCCGGCCGCCCTCACCATGGCGGAGGCAGCCTCCCTTCCCCTGGTCGCCCTGACGTCGTGGCAGGCGCTGGTCGGCAAGGCGCAGGTCCGGCCGGGCCAGAAGGTTCTGATCCACGCGGGCTCCGGCGGCGTCGGCACCATCGCCCTCCAGCTGGCCAGGCACCTGGGCGCACACGTGGCGACCACCGCGAGCGCGGCCAAGGCCGACCTGGTCAAGGAGCTCGGCGCGGACGTCGTCGTCGACTACCGGACACAGGACTTCGAGGAGGTCCTGGACGGCTACGACGTCGTCCTGGACACCCTCGGCGGCCCGACCCTGGAGAAGTCCCTGCGGGTCCTCAAGCCGGGCGGGAAGGTCGTCAGCGTCGCAGGGCCCCCCGACGCGAACTTCGCCCGTGAACTCGGCGCGAACCCGATCCTGCGGCAGGCGATGAACGTACTGAGCCTGAGAACCCGGCCCCGGGCCAAGCGCCAGGGCGTCACCTACTCCTTCCTCTTCATGAAGGCCGACGGCGACCAGCTCCGCGAACTCACCCGGCTCATCGACGACGGAGCGATCCGCCCCGTCGTCGACCGCGTCTTCCCCTTCGACGAGACGCGCCAGGCCATGGAGTACGCCGAGCAGGGCCGCGCCAAGGCCGGCAAGGTCGTCGTCGCGATGGGGTGAGGGGCGGGCCGGACGGTGGAGGCCGCCGCTACTTGCGACCCACGCCCGCGAACATCGCGACGTCCGGCGTCGGCGTCTCCGGTCGCCACGCCGAGCAGGACACCACCCCGGGCTCGAGGAGCTCCAGGCCGTCGAAGTAGCGTGCGACGGCGGCAGGGGTGCGCTGCGTGAGCTTCGGGGTGCCGTGTTCGTTCCAGAACGCCACCGCCGCGTCGACGTCCGGCATGTCGGGGTGGGTGACCGTGTGGGACAGGACGAGGTGGCTGCCGGGGGCGAGCGCGTCCATGAGCCGGCGGACGATCGCGTACGACTCCTCGTCGTCCTCGATGAAGATGACGACTCCGAGCAGCATGAGCGCGACCGGCTGCGACAGGTCGAGCGTCTTCGCCGCCGTGGCCAGGACCGTGTCGACGTCCCGCAGGTCGGCGTCCAGGTAGTCGGTGCGGCCCTCGGGCGTCCCGACAAGCAGGGCACGGGCGTGCGCGAGGACGAGCGGGTCGTTGTCGACGTACACGACCCGGGCGTCGGGGGTGACGCGCTGGGCGACCTCGTGGGTGTTGTCAGCGCTCGGCAGGCCCGTTCCGATGTCGAGGAACTGCCGGATGCCCTCCTGCTCGGCCAGGTGCCGCACCGCCCGCCCCAGGAACAGCCGGTCCGCCTTCGCGTACTCCCCGATCCCGGGATGCAGCTCGCGGATCTGGTCGCCGGCCGCCCGGTCGACCGGGTAGTTGTCCTTGCCGCCGGTCCAGTAGTTCCATATCCGGGCGGTGTGCGGCCGGGACGTGTCGATGCGCGATTCGATGTCGGTCACGCGATCAACGTATCGCAGCACCCGTAACTCCCTTACGCGGAGGTCGCTTTGCCCCGCCGCTGCACGGTGGGTCCTTGGCCTCAACTCCGGTTCAGGTTTTGGCGTGACGGTTCGTGCCCCCTCGTCGTCAGGGGAGCCGATCGGTCCGAGACCGTCCGGACAGCCGAGGCCGGTGCGCTCGCGATGGCCGCCGCACCGCACCGGCCTTCGGTGCCGGGCCCCCTCACGTCACCTCAGCCCTGCCTGGCGTGAGCCTCCTTGGCGGACGCCTCCAGGCGGTTCCAGTACTCCTGGTACCAGGCCTCGTCGCCCCCGGCCATGTTGCTGTTGGCCTCCCGCATGCCGACCTTGCCGTCGATCAGCTCGCGGACGATGTCCGCGTGGCCCGCGTGTCGGCTCGTCTCGACCGCCATGTGCAGCATGACCCGCTGAAGCGTCACGTCTCCGTTGTCGCCCCACCACGGGACGTGGCCCCTCGCGTCGAGCGGCAGCGCCTCGATCGTCGCGTCCGCGTGCGCCCGGGCGCGGTCGTAGAGGCCGAGGATGTCCTCGCGCGACTCGTCGGCGGTCGCCCACATGTCCGCGTTGGGCTCGGCGTCCTCCTCGTGCCAGGGGAGCGCTTCCTCGTGCGGGCGTCCGAAGGTCGGGCCGAAGTACCCGAACTCGACGCTGGCGAGGTGCTTGACGAGGCCGAGGAGGTTGGTGCCGGTCGGTGTCAGAGGACGGCGTATGTCGTACTCGGACAGTCCGTCCAGCTTCCAGACGATGGCTTCGCGGGCCGACGTGAGGTAACGGTGCAGGTCGTCCTTGGGATCATTGGGCTTCATGGGGCCGAGTCTCGCATCATCCACTGACAACGGCCGTGGATTTACCGGTGCGGACACCGTGCCCGCGCGGGACGGTGAACGGTCGGAGCTTCCAGGAGCTCCTTCCGGACGGGTGTCCGGCGGCCTCCCCGTCAGGCGGACGCCCAGGCGACCAGGTCGGCCAGTGCTCCCGCCAGTGTTTCGAGACCGGGGCCCGCCGGACCGCCCGGCTCCTCCATGTAGAGGTCGCGCCGGATCTCGACCATCAGGGCGGTGACCTCGGGCGTCTTCCCGTAGTACCGCAGGGGCACATACGTGCCCGCGAACGGGGTGTCCAGCTCCGTGCCGCCGAAGCCGCCGAACGCCCGCCGCGCCGCTTCGAGCAGCGGCGCGGGCGTGTGGAAAGGATCGGTGCCCAGGCAGACCGGCGGGCGGGGCCCGTCACCGTGGAGCTCGTACGGCAACGCCTTCGTCGGGTACGAGTGGACGTCGATGACCACCACCCGCCCGACCGCCGCCAGCCGCTCCGCGACGGCGTCCGTCACGGCCTGCGCGTAGGGCCGGAAGTAGCGCTCGATCAACGGCTGTCCGTCGAATCCGTCCGGGCGCAGCTCCTCGCGGTGCGTGGTACGGGTGTAGACCGCGCCCATGCCCGCCGCCAGCATCTCCTCCCGCTCGTCGGGGAACCGCTCCGGATCGACGACCAGACGCGAGAGCCCGTTGACGAACCGCCAGGGAGTGAGGGGCGCGGCCCCGGCCGCCCCTGCGGCCACCTCCGCCGTGTGGGAGTCGGTGATGTGGTCCAACTCCCGCTCCAGAGCGGTGTCGTCGAGCGAGATTCCGGCGCGCACGTGCGCGGGTACGACCCGGGAGGAGTGGGGGACGTGCAGGATCACCGGGGAGTCGGGTGCTCCGGGGTGGAGGCGGAACGCGGGGGAGGGAAGCGGGGTGGCGGGCGAAGGAGTGGGGGGAGCGGAGGGAGAGCCGTCGTTCATCTGGGTCCTCGCTGAGCGTCGTCGTGTACCGAATGAGTCGTCCCGGACATTGTTCCGGCATCCCGTACGGCAGTGGCGCGGCCGGGGACGTCCTGCGCCGAGACAGTGGGAACCCTCCAAGCCGGGCCGGACATCGTTGTGTCGGTCAAGATCACCACGTTCGTCCCGGCGGCCGCAGACTTGCGGGACGGGGTGGCCGAGGTGGCCGCCGCTTCCTGTCCGTGACGACACCTGGGACCCACACCGTGACTGAACGCGTCATCGCGCCCAAGAGCCGGGGCTTCCTGTTCCTCGATTCCCACCCCGGCGGCTGCCGACAGCTGGTGGACGAGATGTGGCAGGCCGTCCCCGGCCCTCTCGCCCCCGTCGCCACCGGCGAGGGTGACGGGCCGGTGGCCCTGGTCATCGGCTCGTCCGCCGGGTACGGTCTGGCCGCCACGATCGCGGGCCTCGCCCGGGTCGGCATCCGCGGCATCGGCGTGTGTTTCGAGAAGGCGCCGGCGCGGCGCACCGGCACGGCGGGCTGGTACCGCACCGCCGCCACCGCCCGGCTCGCCCGGGAGCACGGGCGGGACATGGTCTTCATCAACGGCGACGCGTTCAGCGACACGGTGAAGGAGCAGGTCGCCGATCTCCTCGCCGAGCGGTTCGGGGGACGGCTCGACTTCCTGATCTACTCGGTGGCCGCGCCCCGGCGCACCGACCCGGACACCGGCGACGTCCACGCCTCGGTCCTCAGGCCGATCGGCTCGCCGTACACCACCAAGACCCTCGTCTTCGACGAGAACGGTGCTCCGGAGGTGAAGGAGGTCACCACCGCGCCGGCCGAGGGCGACGACATCGAGCAGACCGTGGCGGTCATGGGCGGCGCCGACTGGGAACGGTGGATCACGTTCCTCGCCGACCGTTCCCTGCTCGCCGACGGCTTCACCACCGCCGCCCTGTCGTACATCGGCTCACCGCTCACCGCGGCGATCTACCGGCAGGGCACCATCGGCGTCGCGAAGGCCCACCTCGAAGCCACCGCCCGCACCTTGGACGAGCGCCTCGGCAAGACCGTGGGCGGCCGGGCCGTGACCTCGGTCAACGCCGCCGCCGTCACGCAGTCGTCCACCGCCATCCCCGGCATCGCCCTGTACGTCGGGCTGCTGCGCGGCGTCCTCGGTGAGGCCATGGTGGCCCCGGTCGGCCAACTCGTGCGGCTCTGGGACCAGTTGACCGGCGTCCGGCCTCTCGACCTCGACGAGGAGGGCCGGGTCCGCCTCGACACGTGGGAACTCGACCCCGCCGTGCAGAACGCCGTCGCCGAACGCTGGGCCACCGCCACCAGCGAGTCCATCACCGAACTCGCCGACCTCGACTGGTTCAGCGACGAGGTCCGCCGTCTCTACGGCTTCTCCGTCCCGGGCGTCGACTACGCCGCCGCCGTCGAAGCCGACGTCCCCTGGCCCACCCCTCCGGCCACCGCCTGAGGGGAACGCACGTGCTGGAGGGCGTACGCGCACGCCCTCCAGCACATCGCCGTCACACGGAACGGGTCACCAGGGCGACGTCACCCGTCGTACCCCGCGATACCTGCCGTACCGCGCGTCACTTGCCGTACCACGCGTTGTGGATCTTCAGCGTCGACGTGTTCCCCTGCCTGTCCGTGACCTCGGCGGAGAACGCGATGCCGCTGTCCTTCGCCGGACTCTTCACGAAGACCCTGCCGTCCCGGACCTTCACGGGCTGCCAGCTCTTCCCGTCGTCGTAACTCACGGACACGGTGAGCGACTTCAGATTGTTCCCCGCCGCCGGGCCCTGCACGGTCACCGGGACCAGGACCGGCATGCCCGCCGGGATGCGCGAGGCGAGGTCCACGGGGGCCGTGAAACGGACCGTGGAGACCGGAAGCGCCGTGGTCGCCGCGACCTGCTTCGAGCGGAACGTGAAACCGGTCTCGACGCGGGTGGAGGCGCCGGCGAGCTTCGCCGAGCGCTCCACGGAGGCCGTCAGCCGGTATTCGGCGTCGGACGAGTCGACCGTGAAGGGCATCGTGCCGGTCAGCGGGTCGTCGTTCTCGGCGACCTTGACGCCGTCGCGGTAGAGCGTCGTCGTGGCCGAGGTGTGCCTCGTCCAGCCCGCGTGGCCGGCGCCGTCGGCGAGCAGCGGCAGGGCGCCGATGATCTGCTGCTCACCGGTGGCCGGGTCGGGCGCGGTGCGGAAGACACCCATGTTCTCGCCCAGAAGCGGGCCGAAGACGCCCGTGTTGAAGGTCTCGCGGTACGTCCTGCCGGTCTCGTAGCGCTTCGGCCGGACCATCTCGTACCGTCCCTCGAACTCCGGGTAGCCCCACGCGTCGGGCTCGCCGTACTGCTCGAACCGGGTCAGCCACCGCACGCCGTCAGCGGTGGAGACATGGAAGGTGCGCGTGCCCGGCAGTGCCTGCGGCGCGGAGAACGCGTTGCCCTGCGGCGCTCCCGGCAGCTGGGAGTAGGGGGAGGCGAGCGCGGTCTTGCCGGGCGCGGACGCGCCGAGGGCGACCTTGAGCGTGGCCAGTTCGTCCGCCTTCACGTGCCGGGTGTAGCCGGTCGCGACCCGGTCCGTCCCACCGCCGAAGGCCACCGAGTACTGGGTGGTGGCGTCCTTGATGAAGTGCGCGTCCCAGGTCTGCAGGAGCGAGCCGTCGGTGACGGCAGGACCGGCGTGGGCGGTGCGGAAGCCGGTGAATCCGTGGAGGACCCAGCCGCTGCCGACGCCTCCCAGGGCGGTGGCGACCTCGTAGTACGAGCCGCCGTAGTCCGCCCTGTCGAGGCCGGGCACGGTGAGGTCCACCGGCTTCGTGGTGCGCGCGTCGGGGGTGATGGTGGTGTCGCCCGTGATCTCCAGCTTCGGCCGGGAGATCCAGTCGGTGCCCTTGGCGTAGTCCGACGGGTCCGCGTAGACGGCCGTGTCGAGGATGTACGAGCCCTTGGGCACGCGGATCGTGTGGGTGCCCGGCTCGTTGTCGACGCGGGTCTGGAATCCCTTGGCGGGACCGTCGACGCCGGTCAGGGTGTTGCTGAAGTTCTGGGCGTCCTCGCCGTCGCGGCCGACGGTCCGCAGCGTGAGGTCGTACGACTCCGCCTCGCGGACGGCGACCGCCGCCGTACGGACGGACTGGCCGCCGCCGGTGGCGGTGACGTAGCCCGAGAAGGTGCCGTCGGTGCCGCCGACGCCGGTGTCGGCGATCAGGTCGACCTCGGCCCTGCCGCCGGCCGGCACGGTGACCCGGGTGGCGCCCAGCTTGAAGAACCCGGCCGGGGCGGGCTTGCCCGTGGGGTCGAGCGTGGACACCGACAGGTCGAGGGTGACGTCGGTGGTCCCGAGGTTGCGGTAGCCGACCTTCCGGGTCAGCGGCTGGTCGTCGGTGTGCGGCCACCGTGCCACGCCGAAGGTCAGCGAGACCGGATCGGCGATCACGCTCTGGGCCAGCGCCCGGTCGACCTGGACGCGGCCCGAGCCCTGCTGGAAGGCGGTGTGGTCGCCCCCCTTGGTGGACGCGACCAGCGCGCCCTTGAGCTCGGGGGACTTCCAGTCCGGGTGCTTCTGCTTCAGGATCGCCGCCGCGCCGGCCACGTGCGGGGTGGCCATCGAGGTCCCGTCGATCTGCAGGTAGCCGGGGGCCGGGTGCGGTGTGCCGGGCTGGGTGTCGATCGCGCTGCCGGGGGCGGCGGCCGCGGTGATGGCCACGCCGGGCGCGGTCACGTCCGGTTTCACGGCACCGTCGCCGACGCGCGGGCCCGTGCTGGAGAAGGCCGCGACCTTGTCGTCCTTGTCGACCGCGCCGACGGTCAGCGCGGCGTCCGCGCTGCCCGGCGATCCGAGCGTGGAAGCGCCGTACTCGCCGTCGTTGCCCGCGGCGACGGCGAAGAGGATCCCCTTCTCGGCGCTCAGGGTGTTCACCGCCGCTTCCAGCGGGTCGACGCCGGGGCTGTCACCGCCGCCGAGGCTGAGGTTGACCACGTCCGCGCCTTCGGCGGCGGCCCACTCCATGCCCGCGATGATGGCGGAGTCGTCCCCGAAGCCCTGGTCGTCGAGGACCTTCCCGCTGATCACCTTGGCGCCGGGGGCGACGCCCTTGTACGTACCGCCGGACCTGGCACCCGTACCGACGGCGATCGACGCGACGTGCGTGCCGTGTCCGACGCGGTCCACGGCGTCGGGGGAGGCGGAGAAGTTCTTCTCGCCGACGACCTGGGTCCTGAGGTCGTCGTGGGTCCTGTCGACACCGGTGTCGAGGACGGCGATCTTGACGCCCGTTCCGTCGTACCCGGACTCCCACGCCTTGTCGGCGCCGATCTGGCGGACGCCGCGGTCCAGGTCGGCCCGCCGCACACCGTCCAGCCACACCTTGCCGATGCCGGAGGCGGTGGCGCGCGCGCCGCTCCGCCCCGGGTCGGTCAGCGCCTCCCACACCCTGGCCACGTCGTCCCGCGAGGTGCGGATGGCGTCGGCGTCGATGGTGGGGAACGTGCGCCGCACCTGGGTGTCACCGGCCGCACGCACCTCGGCCCGCGCGGCCCGGGCACCCTCCTCGTACTGCACGATCAGCTTGAGCCCGTCGCGGTGGCTCGCGCGCAGCCGAGGATCGGTGAGCTCGGTGAGGTCGAAGAGCCGCTGGTCCAGCTTGCCGGCGGCGATCAGGCTCCGCGCGTCGCCGGGCACGAGCAGCGTGTGGTCCTTGACGCGCTGTATCTGTACGGGTATCCGCTCACGGCCCTCGGCGGCCTCGAAGGCCACCACCCGGCCCTTGGCTCCGACCACCACGTGGTCGCCCGTGATGAGCCGGATCCGCTGCTCGACGCCGGAACGTGAGCTGTGCGGTGTGTTCGTGTGAGGTGAGGTCGTCGCGTTCGCGGCGATCGATGTCGCGGGGCCGGTCATGCCTGCGACCAGGGCCACCGAAGTGGCCGCTGTGATGGTGAAGGCGCGTGCTCTGTGCACATGTGCGCGCAAGTCTCCCCCAGGAGATCGGGACGAAGTCGGTGGTCGGTTCCAGCCGGGCGCACCGGCGCCCGCCGCTGGTCAGCGCAGTATGTGAGGTGAGAAAGGCGTGATCAACGGCGGTACGGCGCCTAGGGGTTGATCCGGACGCCTTCCGGCCATCGTGAGCCGGGCCAGTGCGATGGGACGACGATGGGAGTGTGACGACGCTGTGACACCGGGGCGATGCTTGTGCGACACGGCCGTACGAGAGCGTCCCCGGACCACGGTGCGGCGCAGGTCCTGAGCGTCCTTGTGCCTCCCGCGCCCCAACGGCGGAGCGGCCCCTTCCCGTTGGCCGTAACCGCACCCCTGACGGAACCGCCCGCCGTCGGGGTCCGGGAGCCGGAGGAGAGCTCGGTGGCGGGGCCGCTGCTGTGGCCGGCCGACGAACCCTGGCCGGTGACGCGTCCAGGCAGGGCGCGAGTTGACCGAACGCCCTCCCTCTGATCGAGATTCGATCAATCGACAGGAATGTGTTGACTCGATCATCGCTCGGACCTAGCTTCTGGCGGCATCGGACCTTCAGAAGGGCGTTGTGTCATGGCCATGCAGGCATTCTCGGGACGGCGTGCGATGAGCGGCGGGCTGGTCGCCCTTTCGCTCGTGGCCGCCGGCGGCGTCACCCTCGTCGGCGTTCCTCCCGCCGCGGCCGCGGCGACCACCACCCATGTGGACTGTTCGCTGCCGGACGCCGGCGACGGCAGCCAGGCCGCACCGTTCAACAGCGTCGCCCAGGCCAACGCGAGGACGTACGGCCCCGGTGACACCCTCGCCTTCGCGTCGGGCACCACCTGCACCGGGTCCCTCGCCCCCAAGGGCAGCGGCACCGCCGCCGCCCCCGTCACCCTCACCCGCTACGGCTCCGGCGCCCTCCCCGTCATCAACGGGAACGGCGCCCCCGACGTCGTCTCCCTGACCAACCAGGACCACTGGCGCGTCAGCGACCTCAAGCTGACCAACCCCGCCGCCTCCCTCGCCCGCCGCACCGGCCTGCGGATCTCCGCCACCGACGGCACGGCGCACCGCGGATTCGACATCAGCGGTCTCGTCATCGACCGTGTGGCCGGCCAGACGAACAAGAACAGCCCGACCACCGAGGACTTCGTCCAGTCCGCCGGCATCGTCACCGGCGCGAGCGGCACGAACTCCACCCTCAACGACGTCCACGTCCACCACAACCAGGTCAGCAACACGGGCGGCGGCGGCCTCAAGATCCGCGTCGGCGCCATGGCGGTCAAGGGCGCGGGCGTACTGATCGAGCACAACGTCATCAAGGACGTCGGCGGCGACGGCATCATCGCGAGCTACGCGGACGCGCCGATGATCCAGTACAACAACGCCTCCGGCGTCGGCAACGGCGTCTACCCCTTCTCCGGCGGCAACTTCGCCGGCATCTGGGTACTCGGCGACCGCGATCCGACCATCCAGAAGAACGCCGTGTACGGGATCACGCGGATGTCCGTGGCCGACAGTCAGGCCTTCGACTGCGACTGGGGCAACACCGGCACCTGCACCATCCAGTACAACTTCAGCCGCGACAACATCGGGGGCTTCTTCCTCGACTGCGACGGCTGCGGGACCATCGGCGGCGCCCGGCAGATCATCCGCTACAACATCTCCGAGAACGACTGCCGGATGAGCAGCGTCACCGCCGGCCGCTCCGCGCTGCACATGTACAACAACGTCTTCTACTGCACGGACAGGAAGTTCAGCGTCACGCTGCCCGAGGAAAGCGTCGTCGAGAACAACATCTGGGTGGGGAACGCCGACTCCCGACTGCCCACGGGCCCCGGGATCTCCTGGCTGTGGAACGTCTTCCAGGGCGTGCCGAGGCCCACCGCCAACGGCATCACCGGCGACCCGCACTTCGTGAGCCCCGGTACCGGCGGCGACTCGATCCACTCCGTCGACGGCTACAAGCTGCGGTCGACGTCACCCGCCCTGAACAACGGTTCCGTGATCAGCGGCAACGGCGGCCGCGACTACTGGGCGAACCCGGTGTCCGCGACCACCAAGCCCCACCGGGGCGCCTACAACGGCCCGGGGCTGTAGGCGCGCGGCAGGCCGACGGCTCTGATCGTCGACCGGACGCGCCGCGGGCGACCACGCCGTCGACCTGGCCCGCGTGTCGGCGGGCCGCGACCCGCCCCGAGGGAACGCGACCGCTCACCGGCCCGTGGCACCGGGCCCGTAGACGAACCGCAGCATGCCGGTCGCCTCGCGGGCCCGGCTCAGCGCCTGCGGCGGTGAGTCGCCGACGGCGAGGACCCGGCCCGAGCGGTCGAAGTTGTGCCGGACCGTGGGCCGCGGGCCGCCCGGCTCCTTCAGGAGCGTGACGGCGCGGACATGGGGCAGGGCGCGGACCTCCTCGACGCCCTCGACGGCCAGCAGGGTGTCGGTCGGCGGCCCGGAAGGCGCCGCGTACCAGGCCGCCGCGCTGCGCGCGTGGACGATCTCGGCGGGCAGCAGCGCGCCGATGTCCTCACCGATGCTCTGCCGGGCGACCAGGTCGTACATGTCCACGCCCGTGGAGAGTCGGACGAGGTCCATGATGGCGTCGCCCGCGACCCGGTTGTGCATCTCGATGATCCGGGGCCCTCGCCCCGTCAGCATGACCTCGGTGTGCGAGGGACAGTCGTGGAAGCCGAAGGCGTCCAGGACGCGGAGGACGTACGCGGACACGGCGGCGTGCTCCTCGGCGGTGAGCGGAGCGGGGACCACATGGCCGCGCGACACGAAGGTCACCGGGTCGGTGAACTTCCGGGTCACGGCGACGATGCGGTGGCGGCCGCCCGTCGACAGCGCCTCGACACTGACCTCCTCCCCGTCGAGGAACTCCTCGACCACCACGCCCCGTTCGATGTGGTGCGGGCCGACCCGGCGAAGGGCCGCCTCGACGTCCTCCTCGGTGTCGATCCGCGACACGCCCACGCTGGCCTCCGTGTCCACCGGCTTGACGATGCAGGGCAGACCGAGCTTCCCGATGGCCTCCAGGACCTCCTGGCGCCCGCGTGCGAAGGCGAACCGGCAGCTGGGGATCGCGTGCTCGTCGAGGATCTCCCGCATCCGCGCCTTGTCGAGCACCCGGTGGAACAGGTCGACGTCGACCGTGGTGGGGACGCCCAGCCGTTCGCTGACGGCCCGCACGACGGGGTAGGTGTGCTCGTTGTACGCGGCGACCGCGTCGAACGGCGCCCTACGGTGCAGGACCTCCGCCATCTCGGCCCACACGTCCGTCCCGGCCTCGTCGTCGAGGACGACCACGTGCGCGTACGGGCCGACCGCGTCCTCGCGACGGGCCCTGCCGCGCGGCACGAACAGGACCATCTCGTGCCCCTGGTCACGCAGCCGGTCGTGGCACATCCGGTTGGTGCCGATGACGAGAACGCGCATGGTCCCTCTCCGACTCGGTGCGGCGGTGGGCTGAATCGGTGCCGGGGCGCTCACGGCCGCTCCGCCGTGCCGGGAGCGCCGGCGGGCGCGGCGGCGTCGACCCGGACCAGGTCGCGTGCCGCCTCCGCCTTCGCCACGGCGTCCCCCGTGTCGTCGCCCGCGCAGAGCACGTACCCCTGGCGCGAGTCGGACGAGCGGAGGGCACCCAGGTCCTGGCCGGGGCGCAGCGTGCACACCACCCGGATCACGCCGGGGGCGAGCTCGGCGTCCGAGACCCCTTCGACGCCCCGGACGCGGACGTTCTCCCGGGAGAAGAAGCGGATGGCGGCCGCGCGGGCCCGGGGCACCCGCGGCGGGTCCGGCAGGCCGAGCAGCGCGCACATGGTCTCGGTGATCTGATCGACTCCACCGACCATCTCGCACATCTCCCAGATCTGGTCGCCGCCGACCCGCGTCTGGGCCTCGATCAGGCGGGGGCCGTCCGGGGTGAGGCGCAGCTCGCTGTGGACCGGACCCGTCCGCTGGCCGATGAGGTCGAGGAACTCCAGGACGGTCTTCTCGATCGCCTCCAGGTCACCGGCGTCGAGCCGGGCGGGGACCTGGTGGCCGAGCTCCACGAAGCCGGGGAACCCGGTGGTCAGTTTCTCGGTGACCATGACGACCTCGTGCACGCCGTGCCGGGAGACCGACTCGACGCTGTACTCGGGGCCGGTCAGGAACTCCTCCGCGAGGACCGGCTCCGGGCCGGCCACGGCCGCGGTCCAGGCCCAGCGCTCGGCGAGCTGCCGGGCGGACTCGACGACGTACACGCCCTCGCTGAGACCGCCCGAGGGCGGCTTGAGCACGACGGGCCGCCCGCCGAGCCCGGCCAGGAAGCCGGCCGCGTCCGCCTCCGTGGCGCACACCCGGTGACGTACGGGGCTCAGACCGCGCCGGTCGAGCAGGGCACGCGTCCTGGTCTTGTCGCGGGTGGCGAGGACGGCGGCCAGGTTCTCCCCGGGGACGCCGAGGTCGATCGCGACCCGCGAGGCGGGCTCGAGGCCGTACTCGGTGAAGGAGAGCACGGCGTCGAAGGGGTCCGCCTCGTGCCAGTCCCGGACCACGGGAAGCAGTTCGTCCAGGTCGCGGTAGTCGAGGACGGCGTACCGCGCGGCGGCGGCCGCCTGCTCCTCGTCCGCCCGCTCCGGGATCTGGACCATCGAGTGGCGCAGGCCGAGCGCCGCCGCCTTGGGCACCTCGTGGCCCCGGCCGCCGACCAGCAGGATGTGCTGCTGCCTCATGGGCTCTTTGTACCTCACTGACGGAGTCGGGACAGGTCGATGTCCATCCGGTCGGCCAGCGCCCGCGCCCGGGCGACGACGACGTCGAACAGCTCGGAGTGGGTGACGCGCAGCTCGTCCGGGTTGAGGGCGAGCGCGAGCAGCTCGCCGATGCGCTGGCGGACGTGGGCACGGAGGTTGGCCTCGTCCAGACACTTGCGGCCGAGTCCGATGGAGTCGTCGAGGAGCTCGATGCGGTGGAACCACAGGGCGGGGAGGTAGAGCACGTCTCCTGGCCGCAGGACGAAACGCGTCAGCCGGGCGTCGGGGGAGGCGCACAGCTCGTCGAGCCGCGCCTCGCCGCCGGGCCCGGGGAGGAGCTCGGCGCCGGGGCCCATGACGTACCAGAGTTTCTCGCCGACGATCTGGGCGTGCATCACGTCCACGGAGTACGCGTCCTGGTGCAGCCGGGTGACGCCGCCCCGCTGGCCGATCCACAGCTGGTGGTTGACCGAGGCGGCCTCGCCGTACAGCTCCCGCCGGAAGTCGTACTGGGCGATGTCCAGTTCCGGCATGTCCGCCGCGAGCTCCGGCGCGCTGGTCCGGTAGTACCACTCCTGCAGGTAGAGCGGATCGGCTCCGCTGCCGGAGCTCTCCTCCATCCGGGTGACGAACGCGCCGAAGGTGGTCCTGCGCGCGGCCCGGCTGCTGTAGCTGTCGACCACGACCGGGACGTCTGCACAGCGCTCGGCGAGGTTGCGGAAGGTCCAGCCGCGGACGGAGGGCCAGTCGGCGGCGTACCCCTCAAGGACCACGGGGCGGCCCTGGAAGCGGTACTCGCGCTCGAACTCCTCCCTGGTCAGGCCGGTGCGCCGCTCCAGTTCCGGGGCGGACGCGAGGAGATCGGCCAGGGGGCCGGAGTGGAAGGCGGCCTCGACGGTCTTGAGGGCGTCGACGTCTCGTCGTTTCAGCAGGTTCCGCTCGGTCTGCACGGCCATGGCGATGCGGCTCCTCGGATGCGGATGCGGATGCGGATGCGGATGCGGGCGTGGGTATGGATACGGCGGCGGGGGCGCGGCGGTCAGGGGGCGAGCAGGCGCAGCACGGCCCGTACGGTCCGCTCCCGGAGGGACTCCTGGTGGGGCAGCCAGCGGTGGACGAAGTGGTCGCACTCCTCGAACCAGACGAGCTCGGCGGACCGGGCGCGGCGCGCGTGGCGGAGGTACCCCTCGGTGACCTCGGGCGAGCACACCTGGTCCTGACGGGCGCCGAAGACCAGCAGATCGCCCTCGAAGTCGCGCAGGGCGGCGTACGCGGGAGAGTCGGGATGGTCGTCGGGGCGCACCAGGCTGCCGTCGAAGGGCAGGTCGGCGGCGTGCTCGGGATAGGTCGCCGGGCAGAACAGCACAAGCGCGCGCGGCCGGAGCTCCCGTACGGTCCAGGCGGCGAGGTGGGCGCCCATGCTGGTGCCGATGACCACGGGCGGCCTCGACCCGTCGAGCCGGCCGGCCGCCGCCAGGGTCTCGGCACGGCGGCGGCTCAGTGTGGACCGGGTGAGCTCTCCCGTGCTGTCGCCGTTGCCGGAGAAGTCGAAGGTGAGCGAGCCGTGTCCGTGGTCCGCAAACGCGTCGAGCAGATAGCGGGTACGGTGCCGGGTCGCGGTGGTGCCCAGGCCGTGCAGGGTCAGGATCTCAGGACCGGTCCCGTCGGCCGCCGTGGTCCGCGTCGCCGCAAGCCGCTCTCCGGCGGCCTCGAAGAAGAAGTCCTCGCGCACGGCCCGCCTCCTCTCTCCATGAGGTTCAGTTGCCGGTGGCCGCGGTCGAGCCGGCGCCGGTCGCCTCGAACCGCTCCTTGCGCACGGTGGGCCACGCCTCGCGCAGGATGCTGTAGTAGACGACATCGCGGCGGCGCCCGCCGGGCATGACGTTGAAGCTGCGCAGGACGCCCTCCTCGACGGCGCCGATCCCGGCAAGGCCCGCGCGGGCTCCGGCGTTGAGCACGTCCGTCTTGAACTCCACGCGCTCGCAGCCGAGTTCCTCGAAAGCGTGGTCAAGGAGGGCCAGTTTGACGGCCCGGTTGACGCCGGTCCGGCGGGCGCCCGCGCAGAGCCAGGACCAGCCGATCTCCAGCCGGCGGTCGGCCGGGGCGAGGTTGCCGTAGGCGGTGCTTCCGACGATTCCGCCGGTGGCGTTGTCGATGACGGCGAAGACGGTCCGGGTGCCGGTCAGGGTGTCGCGGATCGCGGTCTCCAGGAAGGTGTGGAGGTCGTCCGGGGTCTCGATGCGCTGGACGAAATAGCGCCAGATCGCCGGCTCGTACACGATCCTGGCGAAGGCCTCGGTGTCGGTGACGCGGATGCGCCGCAGGGTCACCCGGTCGTTGGCCGGCTCCAGGTCGGCCAGACTGTCCCAGCTCACGGTTTCCGTTCCTCCGCTTCCTGCACCAGTACGGGCGTGGTGCCGATGGTGCCGTCGTTGTAGACGCGCTGCCGCTCGTAGACCTCTTCCAGGTCCCGGTCGTAGCGTGCGGCGATCCGCGCACGCATCAGCTTGTACTGGGCGTTCAGCAGGCCGTTGTCGATGGAGAACGGCTCGTCCGCGACGACGGCGGCGTAGACGCGCTGCTCGTAGCGGAGTTCCTCGTTCAGTTCGGTCAGGCCGCGGGCGAGTGCCTCCGCGTCGAGGCCCCCGGTGGTGGCCGGGGAGACCACGGCGGTGAGGTACGGCCGGCCGTCCCCGAAGACGGCGCAGTCGTGCACCCCGGGCAGTTCGCGGACGCGCTCCTCGACGAGCGGCACCAGGATGTTGAGCGCTCCGCTCAGGGTGACGATGTCGTCGACGCGACCGTCGATGTAGAGGAAGCCGTCCTCGTCCACGTGCCCGACGTCGTGCGTCCTGACCTCACCGGTCGGCAGGAAGGTCTTCTCGTTGGCGCCGGGCGCACACCACGTGTACCGCGTGTTCACGGGATCTGTGGTGCCGACGACGAGGACGCCGTCCTTGTCGAAACGGATGCGCTTGTGGGGCAGGACCCGGCCGACGCTGCCGAGACGGAAGGCGCCGGGGTGGTTCTTGGCGACGACGCACGTCTCGTTCAGGCCGTAGCCCTCGTAGAGCGGGACGCCGGCGTCGTTGAAGAAGTGCAGCACCTGCCGTCCGGCTGGAGCGGAACCGGTCCACAGATAGCGGATGCGGCCGCCGAGCATCCGTCGGATCGCCGCACCCCGGCCCGCGGGGTCGGTGGGCACCCCGTCGGCCTCCAGCCGGGCCTTGAGCTGCTCGTAGAACCCGGGCACCCCCATGATCACGGTGGGCGAGACCGCCCGGGCCGTCGCCACGGCGGTGCGCCGGTCGGCCAGGGTGACGTCGTGGCCGTGGACGAGGGCCGAGTAGATCCAGTAACGCTGCTGCAGGAACCGGACGGGCAGGAAGACCAGGAGGTTGTCGCCGTCGCGGTGGTCGAACATCTCCTGGACGGCGGCCATCGTCCGGTTGACGCTGGCCACCGTGACCTCGATGCCCTTGGGCGGTCCGGTGCTCCCGGAGGTCTGCTTGACGGCGCAGATGTCGGCCGGATCGTAGCCGGGGTGGGGCGGAATCCCGGAGGGACGGGCGGACGCGCCGGCGGGACCGAAGGCCCAGTCGCGGACCTGGGCGATGTCGTGGACGGCTCCGCCGTCGCCGCTCGTGCCGGTGCCGGTGCCGGGGTCTACGTCGACGGGGTACGGATCGCCGGCGTCGGTGAACAACAGGCCGAGACCGAACTCGGCGAGCACGGCGGCCGGTGCGTGGCGGTCGGGTTCGATGCCGGCGGTCACGGCACCCAGCTTGAGCGCGGCGAGATCGAGCAGCACCCACTCGATCCGGTTGGGCGCCATGACGCCGACGCGGTCGCGGGCACCGACACCGAGCGCGTGGAGACGCGCCGCCACCCGGAGGGCGGCCGTGTCGAGCTCGGCGAGGCTCAGGGAGCGGACCTCGTCGCCGTCGCGATAGTGGATGCGGTGCCGGGTGTCCTGGCACCTGGTCCGGGCGACGGTTCCGACGACGTCGACGACCGGGGGCGAAGCGGGCTCGTGCGGGCCGGCGTTCTGCTCGCTCATCTACGGTGTGTCCTCCTCGGAACGGGCCGTGGGCCGCTGTGGCGCGGGTGGTGGTCAGCCGGCCACGGACAGGGTGTCGCCGACGGAGAGGTCGTACGCGGCGAGGCGCTCCCAGCCCCGCGACGCGTACCAGTCGCGGTCGAAGCCGCCCAGCGGCCGTACGGGCAGGGTGCCGTTCTGGACGCCGTCCGCGAGGGTCCGCCACAGCTCGTCGACGAGCGAGCAGTGGCGTACGGCCTCCCGCAGCTCCCGCAGGGTGTACGCCGGGCCCTCCATGCGTACAAGGCGGATGTCGTAGCAGCCGCGGAAGCCGTGGCCGTAGACGGTGAACGGGGGGTGCCACACCTGGGCTCCGGGGGCACGGATGGAGTAGCGCACCCGTGAGGCGATGTGGCCGCCGTGGTGGTGTTCGGCGTGCTCGGTGATGTCGGGCACCTGCGGCGGAAAGAAGTAGTGCCGCTTCTCGGGAACGACCTCGCGGTCGAACTCACCCGGGGCGAAGTGCCAGCGGTTGTACATCATGCGCTGGGCGGCGCGCCAGAGAATGGCGGCGGTCTCGGCGCCGGGGTCCGCGCCGGTCTCTGCCATCCGGGTGGCGTGGGGCAGGCAGCAGCAGACGAAGTCGTTCTTCTTGAGCTCGAGGACCCCGTCGGGACCGCCGGGCCGGGCGCCGCGCAGCCGGGTCAGATCGCGGACGGAGCTGCTCATGCCGTAGTCGGAGTCGGTGGCCTGGACGGCGGAGAGCACGATGGCGGCGAGGAGCTCCCCGACGGCGCCGTGCCCGGCCGGTTGCTCGCCGTCCTGATCCGCCCGGGTCGCTCCGGCAGCCCGGAGGCCCCCGTTCGGACCGGTGTCCCGGAGTGTCCTGGCCGTCCGGGTCGCCGCAGCCCTGCGGGCGTCGGCTGCTCTCCGGGCGTCCGCCAGGGTCGCCGCGACGGCCAGGGCACGCAGGTCCTCCCGCGCCCGTCCGGTCGGCTCCACGCCGAGCCGGTCGCGGCCGTGACGGGCCACCAGCTCCGGCAGGACGTGCGGGTCACGCGGCTGGGGGAAGTCCGCCAGGTACTCGTTCTTGACGAAGGTCAGGCCGTTGATGCGGCGATAGCGCATGAGCGGCGAGTGCCGGTCGACCTCCTCCTGGAGGGCTCGGACCTCCTCCGCCAGTTCCGGCAGGGTCACACCGTGGCACGGGAGCGAAGGGCGCCCCACGGCGGCGCGGTACGTCGCGTGGCGATCCAGCAGATACTGCCGAAGCCGGGTGACGGAGAGCTGAACGCCGTTGAATTCCTCGAATCGGACGGAACGGCCGCTGCTGAAAAGGCAGTGCGCGAGGACGACGAACAGTCGGTCGGAAACACTCCAGCTTTCCACCGGACGCTGCCGCAGACGCGAAATCCGGCCTTCTCGGGTCAGGGTGTTGCTGCCGGCGTCGGACTTCGAGAAGACCTCGCGCCCGACGAAGACGTAGACCGTCTCGACCCGTTCGACCCAATCGGCCAGCTGGACAAGTCGGCCGTCGATTTCCCCCTTGTCCTGCCAGCCGCGCAGGACGGTCTCGACCTCCTGGAATTCGGCGGCCTCCCGTGCCTCGGCCGACCGGGTCTCCTCCTCCGCCATGTCCAGGACCTCGGGCGGCACCCGCATCCACGCGAGCGGCTCCGAGGGGCCCTGACCACCAGATTCCGGCAGCTCACCGGGCCTCCAGAACGACACGCCGAAGAGCGCCGAACGGGTCACCGGAACCAGCCCGCAGGCGCCGGTGGGCGGCTCCGTGAAGATCTCGACATCGGTCCGGCCGAGCACGCTCTGGACGAGCAGCCCCTCCCAGACCGTCAGTCTCCGACAGGCGAGACGAAAGGGAATACGACCCCTGCTGGTGAGTTCACCCAGCAGCCAACTCGACGCTTCTTCCGCACGTAAGACGGCAGTACCCGATCCGGAAAGAATCATGAAGTTCCTCGTCGCTCGGCAATGAAACGCATCAACCGACATCACGGAACGTGCTGCGCGCAGCCTGACGGAACATCAGTCATCGTGACAGCGGACCCCTGTCACGTACACGTGGTTTTCGGCCGTTCCTCGTGACCAGGAACGGTCCTGTCAAATATCCAGGGATCCGAAACGCGGCGCGAAAACCCGTGGACGGACCCGCCGAAGATCACGTACGGTGTGGCTCCACGCCCTGAGATGACGGAAGGAGGCGAGTGCCGTGCGGTTCACACCTTTCCAGCGCTCCCTCTTCTGCCATCCCGGTGTGGTTCGTGACGTCTGACCGGGAGCGCTCCAAGCAGCCTGTATCCCGGAGGAATCCATGACCGATCCGGTCATCCGCACGCTCTCCACGAGCGACGCCCATCTGTTCGACGCACTCCCCGACCCCATGGGTGCCCGCGAAGGTCATCGGCGTACCCGGTTCCGCCCCGACTGGAAGCGCGTCGCCCTGCGCGACGGCGAGGTCGTCGCACGCGGCGCCTGGTGGGGCGGCCCCGACGACGCGGAGCCCGTCAACATCAACTGGTTCGACGTGGCCGAGGGCGAGGAGGAGGCCGGCGCCGAACTCCTGCGCTCCGCACCCTGGCAGGTCGAACTCGAGATCAACCTGCCCGGTGGCTGGCGGGAGAAGCCCGACCTGCGCGCCGCCGCCGAGGCCCGCTTCGCCGCCGCACGAGCCGCGGGGTACGAACTCCTGGTGGAACGCTTCCTGTACCGCTGGACTCCGGAGCGAGGTCTGCCCGAGCGGCCCGGACGCCTGCGTTTCAGCGCCGAACCCGACGACGCCGTGTTCTTCGACGCGTTGCGCCGCATCCACTCCGTCACCCTGGACGCCCACGCGCTCAGGGCCATCGAGGAGGGCGGCGTCGACCAGGCCGCCCAGGAGGAACTCGACTTCTTCCACTGGTGCCCCTCCCCACGGGAGTGGTGGCAGGTCGCGCACACGCCGGAGGGTGATCTGGCCGGCATCCACATCCCGGCCCACAACCCCTCAGGGCCGACCATCGGCTTCATCGGGGTCGTACCGGAACAGCGCGGTCGCGGCTACGCCTACGACCTCCTCGCGGAGTGCACCCACTTCCTCGTCGAGCAGGGCGCGGAGTTCATCAGCGGAGCGACGGACCAGGGCAACTTCCCCATGGCCGCGAACTTCGCCAAGGCCGGTTTCCCCGTCATCAGGGAACGCGTCAACTTCCACCCGGCGGGCCACACCGCCTAGCGGGGAGTAGCACACGGTGAGTGGTCCGGGGGAGGGCAGGACCGGACCACTCACCGGCCGTACCGGCCCCCGACCAGCCGCAGTACTAGTCGGTGTCCGTCACCGCCAGGACCGCGAGCCTTCGGCGGTCCGGGGACAGGGTGGCGATTCCGTAGTCGTGGATCTCGTTGTGGAACCAGTCCGCGTCGCAGGCGAACGGGAACCACGTGCTCTCCAGCGCATGGCGCTCCACCTCCGCGGCGCTCGCTCCGGGCGGGGCGCCGGCGAGCCCCGCCAGGGACCACCAGGCCGCCCGTCGGCCGAACGCGCCATGCACCCCCTGGCCGTACACACCGCCCATCGACGCGGTGCTGAAGAGCATCGGCCAGATGTCCTTCAGGGGGCGGCGCGCGATCTCGAAGCGGGCGGTGGGGCCGAGTCCCTCCACGCACGCCATGGGCAGGGTGGGCACCAGGGCGGGGACGAGGGACGGGTCCACCGGCGCGTCCAGGGCGAAGACCCACGCGCCGAAGTCGCCGCAGTCACCGGCGCTCGGCGCCGCGACGATGGTCTCGTGCACGTCAGCGGTCGCGATGTCGCGGAGCGGTGAGCGTGCGGTGGTGCGGGGCGTGGGCGGGTCGAGGCGCCCCTCGGCGGTGACTCCCGTGCGCAGGTCGGTCATGCTGCCGCCGCTGAGGGTCCGGGTGGGGAAGGGGGAGTCCCTCTCGAAGGGGCGGAGGGTCGACGGGAGCCACGACAGCGCGTGCCAGCCGGGCCGTACCACCGGCCAACTGCGCAGCGGCCGGAAGGCCTCCGTGTCCACGCCCCGCAGGAGCAGCTCGTGGAACAGGCACGCCCGCAGCTCGTCGAGTCTGTCGCGCTCCATCCGGTCGTACAGGAGCTCCGCCAGGTCGGCGGGGCGCTGCGCCTCGGCGAGCAGGGAGGCGATGAACCGCGCGTCGGTTCCGAAGCGGCCGAACGGGCCGTGCTCGTCGAGGAGACGGATCAGCTGGACGAGGCTGTCCCGGCCGGGGGTGAGGGCGAGCGTCCGCACGACGCGGGCGAGCCCGCGCTCGTACGCCCGCACCTGTTCGAGTGCGGCTTCGAGCCCTTCGGAGATCCGCTCGCCCAGCTCACGTACGTACGCCATGTCGCCCTGCCGCGCACGCGGTTCGGCCTGTTCCCCCACGAGCCTTTCGAGCTCACGCGCATCCTCTTTCACAGGGGGTCACCCTATGGCTTCGGCCCTCGGGCGGGAGGGGTCACCTCCCGCCCGAGGGCCGAGCCACAGCGTGGGCCGTCACCTGGTCACACGGAAACCTCCTGGACGTGGCTGTCCTCGGAGGCACGGCGACGTACATCAGGGAGACGAGGACGGACGTGCCGAGCGCCCCGCCGATCTGGAGGGCGGCGGCCTGCAGGACCATGCCTAGCGGCATGGTGAGCCGGGGGCCGAAGCGTTCGGCGAGCGCGGCGCCCAGCGGGGAGGCGACGACGGACGCCACTGCTCGGGCTCCCGCCTCAGCTCTTCGCCGTCTTCGTAGTCCCCGTGGCCTTCGCGGCCGGCGCGTCGGGACCGCAGGACATGCGGGCCGCCGTCAGACCGGGATCCCCTTCCGCGAAGTCCGTGCTCGCTTCGGAGCATTCCAGGACGCCCGAGCCGTCGATGGTCCAGCTGATCGCCCGTCCCCTGGTCGGCTCGCCGCTCCCGCAGGCGTACCGGAAGTCGCCGGTGACCTGCCGTACGAACGCGTAGTCGACGAACGTTCCGCCGCCCTGGACGCTGGTGGTGCTCGTCTCGAGACGTGGTGCCGGCCGGCGTACGTCGGCGAACGAGTAGTCCTCGATGTCGGCCGCGTCCGTGTCCCCGATGCGGACGCCCAGCGAGCGGAGCGTGGCCTTCGCGTCGACCCGAGGTCCCTTCTCGAACGTGACGGCGGTACGCGGTGTGTGGAGCCGCGTCGGCTTGTGCGTCAGCATGCCGCCTCCCTTCCCGAGCGTCTGCTTCGGGGCGACGGCGGTGAGGACGTCGCGCTCGTCGATGTTGAACCACGCGTACGTGCCGTTCTCGCACGCCTTGGCGACAGCCGCGTTCTTCGCCTTGTCAGTGGGTGGTTCGCCGCCTGCCGTACAGGCGACCGCCCCCATGGACAGCGCGGCGACGGCACACGCCACACGGTAGGTCTGCTTCGTCATCATGTCTGTTTCCCCCGGCCCATCGGTCAATGGTGGGGCCGACGTTGCCCGTCGCGGGGCCGCCGGGCAAGGGACTTGAGCTACTTCAGAGCTCGTGGGGGGCCAGGGACGATGTCAGTCGCCTCCGCTTCAATACCTGCCATGGACGAACAGGAACTCCTCGAGGCGGTCCACCGGCTGGCCTGGCCGGGTACCGGTGACCTGGAGTGTGGCGAGCCGGGACACCCCGAGGGGCACATATGCCTGGCACCGTCGGGCGAGAACGACCTCTCCGCGCTGCGGGAGGCGCTCAGCGAGCGGTACGGGCGGCCGCGCAACCTCGCCATGGACGGATACGCCGACCCGACCGCGACCGCAAGGACCGGGCTCCCGCTCCTGGCCCCGTTCGGCGACCGGATCGTGGAGATGCGGGCCTGGGTGCACGCGGGCCGGTTCATCGGCTGCGGCACCGCACGCTTCGACGACGGCGTACGGATCGTGGTGCTGGTCGCGGAGCGGGAGGACCCGGCGGCGGACCTCGCGGAGGTGACGTCCTGGGTGGACGGGGTCGTCGCCGTCACGGGGTGGGACAGGGCATCTGCCCGTACGGTCGACTGGGAGGCGGTCGAGGCCCGTATCGGGACGGCGCTGCCCGGTGACTACAAGCGGCTGGCCGAGGTCTTCGGGCACGGCGCGTTCGACGGCTTTCTCCAGCTGCGCGTACCCGGCGCCACGTTCCGGAGCGACGACATCGTCCTGAACACCGAGTGGCTGGGCGAGTGGGCCGCGTCGCACCGCAGCGGCCTCTGGGAGCCGTACGAGGTGTACCCGGTCCCCGGCGGGCTGCTGGAATGGGCGAGCTCCGAGCAGGCCGACCAGTTCTACTGGCTCACCGAGGGCGAGGACCCCGACCGGTGGCCCATCCTCGCGAAGGAGGACATCCCCGACTCGTGGCAGCGGTTCGACGGGACGACCGCCGAGTTCGTCTACCGCATGCTCACCGACCGTCAGCACCCGTTCTCCACGGCACGCCACTTCGACGTCCACTGGTTCGACAGCTACGAGAAGGGCGACGAGCAGGACGAGGAGGAGGACAAGGGCTGAGAGGTGGAACGGTGGGTCCGGGCGGCACACCGATGAGCGTGGTGGGCCCGGCGTGGGCTCCGCACCGCTGGGCAGGCGCATCCGCGTGAGCCCCGTACGGAGGGCAGTGGGCGGAGCACGGTGTGCCGGAGCCCGGCGGCGGGGGGAGGGGTGGCACGCTCGGGTGGAGCGGGACACCGTGAGCGAAGCGAGGTAGCACGTGACGCAGCGCAGCGGGCGAAGCGCCCGATACGCCGAGCTTGTGACCCGGCTGCGGCGAGACCCGTTCGCCGTGCAGACGGTACGGTCGACGGCCGCGGCGACCCTCTCGTACGTCGTCGCGCTCTGGCTCAGCAGCGAGGCGGCGCCGCTGACCGCACCGCTCACCGCCCTCCTCGTCGTACAGGTCACGCTCTACTCGACCCTCACCACGAGTCTGCGCCGGGTCAACTCCGTCGTCGTCGGCGTGCTCATCGCCATCGCCTTCAGCGTCCTCGTCGGACTCTCCTGGTGGAGCCTCGCCCTGATCATCCTCGCGTCCCTCCTCGTGGGGCGGCTCGTGAAGGTCGAGGAGTTCATCCCGGAGGTCGCGATCAGCGCGATGCTGGTGCTCGGCGTCACCCAGGTCACCCACACCGCATGGGCCCGCGTCCTGGAGACCCTCATCGGCGCCGTCGTCGGCATGCTCTTCAACCTGGTGCTCGCCCCGCCCGTCTGGGTGGACACGGCGGGGGAGTCCATCGAGGACCTCGCCCGGCGGATGCGCAGGCTGCTGCTCGACGTGGCGGAGGAGTTCGCCGGGGCTCCCCCCGTCGAGCGGGCGGCGGCCCGGCTGCACGAGGCGCGACGGCTCGACAACGACGTGGCCGACGTCGACGGCGCGCTGCGCACGGCCGAGGACAGCCTGCGGTTCAACCCGCGCGTGAAGGAGGGCCTGCTGCACCGCATCGTGCTGCGCACCGGTCTCGACACGCTGGAGATCTGCGCCGTCGTGCTGCGCGTCCTCACCCGGACCCTCACCGACCTGGCGAAGGAGCGGGCCGGCGAGGACCTGCTGCCCCGTCCGGCCGCGCTCGCCCTGCAGGAGACGGCCCAGCACACGGCGGACGCCTTCGTCAGTTTCGCCGTGCTCGTCACGGCGCCGGGCAGCGAGGCGGCGGAGGCGGCGGAGGCTCGGCTCGCGGGCGAGCTGCGGGCCGCACGCGCCTGCCGGGGCGGCGCCGCCGACCTGCTGCTCGCGCTCGCGCTGCGGCACCCGGAGCGCTGGCAGCTCTACGGCGCCATGCTCGCCGAGATCGATCGCGTCCTCGACGAACTGGACCCCGAGCACCGGGGCCTGCGCCTCATGGAGGAGCTCGACCGGCACACCCGCGAGCGCCGGCGCCGCCGGTTGAAGGCCCGACCCGGACGCGCCCGCGCGGAGAGCTGAACACGACGGACCGAGACCGCTAAGCCCCACAGAGACCCACAGAGACCCATTGAGACCAGACCCTCGGCGAAGCGTCCATCCGTCGCAGACCAGTGGGCACTTGGCCGACCGGAGGCACCGGGAAATCCTGGTGCGGACCTTGGGCGCGGTGGTGTGTGATCGGGGTCATGGCGATCGAGATGAGCAGGCCGGGAGTCGACGGGCTGAGCGGGGCCGTGCGTGTGCTGAGGGAGTGGCAGTACGAGGGGGCGCCGCCGCACCTGCATCCGGGGGACCTGGGCTGGTTCTGGCGGTCAGGGGCGGAAGCGACCGCCGCGGCGGTCAGGACATGGAGCAGGGACGGACGGATCCTCGCCGTCGGCCTGCTGGACGGTCCCGACCTGCTGCGGCTGACGACCGCTCCGGAGGTCCGGCGGGACGAGGAGTTGGCGCGGCGGCTGTTCGAAGACGCGACCGAGCCCGGGCGGGGCGTCCTTCCCGCGGGCAAGGTGAACATCGAGGCGCCGGCGGACGCGCTGATCCAGGATCTGCTGGCCGGGGCCGGCTGGCCGGTCGACGAGCCGTGGACGCCGCTGTGCCGCGACCTCACGGAGCCGGTGGGCGACCCGGGCCTGCGGATCGAGGCGGTCGGGGCGGAGCGGGCGCATGTGTACGCCGCCGTGCACCGGGCGGCGTTCGACGGCTCGCGGTTCACGGACGAGCGCTGGCGCGCGATGGCGACAGGATCGCCGTACGCCGACGCCCGCTGTCTGGTCGCGTACGACGAGCGGGGTGACGCGGTGGCGGCGGTGACGGTGTGGTCGGCGGGTCCGGGCAGGCCCGGGCTGCTCGAACCGATGGGAGTGCACCGGGAACACCGCCGTCACGGCCACGGCAGGGCGATCAGCCTGGCCGCCGCGGCCGCACTGCGGGACCTTGGCTCGTCGAGCGCCGTCGTCTGCACCCCCAGCTCCAACCTCGGCGCCGTCGCCACCTACACCTCAGCCGGCTTCCGGCCACGCCCCGAGGTCAGGGACCTCTGCCGGACGTCCTGAGCGCTGCCTGCTTCCGCCCGAAGCCGTCCCAGACGTCTGTACACACCCTTTTTCCTGATTTGGAAGGGGGCGGCTGGGCAGACGGATGGCCACAGACACTTTGGAGAGGAAACGTACGCCATGGGCATCATCGGCTGGATTCTGATGGGACTGATCGTCGGCATCATCGCGAAGTTCCTGATGCCGGGCCGCGACCCCGGCGGCTGCATCGTCACCCCGCTCATCGGCATCGCCGGCGGTCTCCTCGGAGGATGGCTCGGCAAGGTCATCTTCGGGGTCGACTCCATCGACGGGTTCTTCGAGATATCCACCTGGGTCGCCGCCATCGTCGGCTCCCTCATCCTCCTGGGCCTCTACCGCCTGGTGGTCCGTGCCAAGGACTGAAGCGGCCTCCACCGCCTGGTGGTCCGTGCCAAGGACTGAAGACCGGGACCGAACGGGCCGCTGTCCCCGGCCCGTTCAGTCCCGGGGCAGCAGGGGCCCGAGCGGGCCGAGGTCCAGGTTGAGGTCCTCAAGGGCGTAGCCGTGCTGCGCGCACAGGTCGGCGAGGCTGTCGTGGAGGGCGAGGAGCGTCGCTCCGAGCTCCTCCTCCTGCTCGTCGCTGAGGTCCCCGGCGTCCACGCGGCGCAGGGCCTGGCGCTCGATGAGCTGGCGCAGGAGCTCGACGACGGTGAGAACGAGCTTCAGGAGGTCCTCCTCGACGGTGTCGCGCCCGGTACGGACCCGCTGGGCGGGCCGCCGGTGCGGTCCGTCCTCGCGGGGAGTGGGCGGCGCCTGGACGAGCCGGAAGGCCCGCGCCATGGTGTCGCCGACGTCGTGGAGGCCGGAGGAGTCCTGAGCCGGCCGGCCCCCGGGGTGCTCACCGCTCACGGGGCCCGCCCTCCCGGCCGTCGGCAGGGGCCCTCTCGGAGCTGACGGACACGATGAGCGCGCGCAGCGATATGCGGACGAGGTCGATGTCCGCGATGGACAGGACGATGTCCCCGGTGACCACCACTCCGCCGCTGAGCAGCCGGTCGAGGAGGTCGACGAGGGCGACCTGGCGGCCGGGCAGCGGTTCGTCGTGCGCGGCGAGGCTCATGGTGTCCGCTCCCGTGCGCCGCCGGGCGGGGGTTCCTCCGACGGCATGGCGAAGGAGTACGGAGCCCACGGACCGGTGACGTCGATCCGGACGTCCGGGAATTCCCGGGCGGCACGGTCGACGGCCGTACGGAACTCCTCCGCGTGCAGGTCGGGGACGAGATAGGCGTCGTTGAGGACGTTCTCCAGGGGGCCGGCCAGCGCACCGCTCTGCGGCGCGTGGCGCACACGCTCGGAGGCGTAGACGGCGGCCGCCGCCTCGACGGTACGCGCGGCCTCTCGTGCCTCCTGGTAGACGTACTCCCGCGCGTGGTGCTGGGCCTGGCGGCGCCGCAGATACGCCTTGCCGGGTGTGGCGGGGGTGGCCGTGCCGCCGTCGGCGGACGGCCCGCCCGCCAGGGGGGCGGCGGAGGCGGGGAGGTAGATCTTGACGCCGTACTCGGTGTGGCCGCCGACCTCGGCCAGTCGCCGTGCGAAGGCGTCATGCCGACGGGCGAGGGCTCGGCGGGCACGGGTGTCGTCCTGGTAGACGGTGGCCATACGCAGCGGCAGCACAGTGGTGTGGACGGCGACGGCCTGGACGACGTCGTGGTGGGCGCGTGCCACCTCCTCCAACCACCGCAGGTCCTCGAAGCGCTCCTTGAGGGCCGCCTCCTCGAAGTCGCGGTACGGAACCGGGCCGGCGACGAAGACGGGCAGGACGAGAGCGGGGGTGGAGGAGGTGTCGGCGGCGGGGGTGACGGGCGGGTCGGCGCCAGGGGTGACAGGCGGGTCGGCGGCGGGGGCCTGGAGGAGCGTGACGGGGGCCCCGTCGACGCCGCGGAGGCCGGTGAGGAGCTCCCGCAGGTGCTCGGTGTGCCGGGCGACGGCGTAGACGTACGTGAGGGACTCCTGGCCGGTGCTCATCGTGGCCGCTTCCGGGCCGTCCCGCCGGCCGGTCCGCCGGGTTCCTCCTCGCGCTCCAGGAGCTCCGGCTCGCCGGCCCGGTCGCGGCGCAGGGCTTCCAGCTCGGCGCGCAGGCGGCGGTTCTCCTGTTCGAGGGGGCTGCCGGTGTGCCGTGAGGAGAGGGAGGGGTCGTGCTCCCACCAGTCGATGCCCATCTCCTTGGCCTTGTCGACGGAGGCGATCAGGATGCGGAGCTTGATGGTCAACAGCTCGATGTCGAGGAGGTTGATGCGGATGTCGCCGGCGATGACGATGCCCTTGTCGAGGACTCGTTCGAGGATGTCGGCGAGGCTGGACGCGGAACTCTGCCCGTACGGCGTCGGGGCGCGGGAGGGGAAGTCTCCGAGCCGGCCGGGGAGCGGTTCGTTCACGATGGCGGCCTCGCTTCGACGGTCAGGACGTCAGCACATCAGGGCGGCGGCGCGGCGGCGTCTGTGGACCGCGGCGCGGCGGCACGTCCGGACGGGCAGGGCGTCTGGGCTTCACGGCGTCCCGTGGCTTGTCGGCGTTCCATGGCGTCATGGCGTCCCCCGGCCTCACGGTGTCCCGTACCGGAACGCCTCGATCTCCTGCAGCCGGTCGAGCAGCTCGTCCTCCCGGCGGTCGAACTCCTCCTGGTCCAGCTCTCCCGCCAGCAGCTGCCGTTCCAGCTCGCGGAGTTCGCGCCGTACCGGGGCGGGGTCGTAGTACTCCGCCTCGGCCTTGTCGACGACCTGCTGGGCGACCCAGGCGACCATCCGGACCGGCGCTGCGGGCAGCGTGAGCAGCTGGCTCAGCAGTCCCATGGTCGTCCTCCCTTCTGTCCCTTCCGTCCCTGACCGTTCCTGCGGTCGCGACGGAGGGCCGTGGTGTCTAGACGAAGCTGTACGGCGGCAGGGGGCCGGTGAACCGGAGGCCGGTGCCGTCGTCCGTCTCGCCGGACAGGCCTTCCCGCGCGGCGACGAACGCGTCCTTCTGCTCGTCCGGCACCAGGAGCGAGAGATTGAGGAAGTCGTTCCCCGTGGGCGGGTGGGTGACGTGTTCGCGGGCGAAGGGCAGCAGGGCCTGCACCAGGCGGGCGGCCAGTGCCTCCTGGCGTAGCTGCACCTCACGTGCCACCAGTTCCCCGAGCGCGAGCGGCAGCTGCGGATCGGCGTCACCGGCGCGGATCCGGCGGTTGAGGTCCCTCGCCTCGGGCGAGTCCTGGAGTATCCGGAGCAGCAGCGGTTCCTCGTCGTCCTGGGAGGCCCGCACGTGGTACTCGGCGCAGCCTTCGAGGCGGCGCAGGGCGCTGAGGTAACCGTCCGCGTTCACCTCCAGCACCTTCTGGACGGTGAGATCGTCGGAGGTGGTGTAACCGAACTGCAGAGGCAGGACCGGTCCGTCGGCCATCAGGCGCTCCTGCACCTCCTGGTGGGCGAGGAGGTCCCGGCGCTTGGGCCGGATCTCCTCGGAGATGTCGCTGACGACCGCGCACAGCGGTCCGGCGGTGACCGTCCGCAGGGCGCCGGGGTCGGAACCGACGCCGGTGAGGCCGTCCAGGCGGCGGGGATGGTCCTGGGCGGTGATGGAGTACACGTAGAGCGCCATCGGCTATTCCTCCTCTCGGCGGGCCGGGCGCCGGGCCGGGCGCCGTCGCCTCGGGGTCTCCACAGCCTCTTCCTCTTCCGGCTCCTCGTCCCGGTCCTTCCGGGACGACCCGCCGGTGAGGGAGTCCGTCACCGCTTCGACGGCGCCGGTCAGCGCGCCCTTGGACTTGCCGCGCGCGCCGCCTTCCATGACGTTGTTCATGACGTCGGGCAGCTGGGCCGGTGCCTTGCGGCCCGCTTCCAGATCGAGGCGGTTGCACGCCTCGGCGAAGCGGAGGTAGGTGTCGACGCTGGCCACCACGATGCGCGCGTCGATCTTGAGGATCTCGATGCCCACCAGGGAGACCCGCACGAAGACGTCGATGACCAGACCGCGGTCGAGAATGAGTTCCAGGACGTCGTAGAGGCTGCTCGTTCCCCCTCCCCTTTGGGCGGCGGGGCTGCTGCCGCCTTGCGGCACCATGGTCATGGCGCCTCCTTCCATCGGCGGCCCGCTGTCAGGTGGGCCGGTCGATCATTCCGCGGCTGTAGCGGCGGGTCCGTTCGTAGGAGATCAGTTCGCCCTCCTCGTCCAGAGCGACCTTGTAGCTGGCCATCACGCTGGCGGTGTCCGGGATGCGCTCCAGCTCGACCACCTCGACCTGTGCCTCCCAGCCGTCCTCGGTCGGCCTGAGGGACGAGACCGAGTCCGGTGCTCTGCCGAGGAGTTGGGCGAGCTGTTCGGCCGCCGACCGCATTGCCGACGCCGCGTTGCGTACGCCCGGACGCCCCCGGGAGCCGGCACGCCTCGGCGGCTGCCGGTCCCGCTCTTCGCCCTTGTCGGCAGCGCGCGGAGTGGCCCGCCTCGGCCGTGCGGGGTCTGCTGCAGCCATATACCACTCCCGTGGGGAGATCGCCTCGTAGAACCTAGAATGTCACTAAATACGCCCATTCGTCCTATTCCCAGGGCACCTGCACTTGAAGACCCCGTCCGAGCAGGACAGATACGGCGGCCGGGAGCGCGATTGCCGCGGGCTGCCGCGTGTGGGCGTCACCGAAGGTCCGCAAGCACCCTTGCAGAAGGGCATGGACATGCAGGACATGACCAAGATCGCGCTCGCGGCCGCCCTGGCCGGCGGTTACGTACTCGGCCGGGCCAAGAAGGGCCGTCTCGCGTTCGCCGCGGCGACCTATGTTGCCGGCCGTCGTTTCGGCCTCGAACCGGGACAGCTTCTGAGAGAAGGCGTCTCCAAGGTGAAGGAGATGCCTCAGTTCGCCGACCTCGGCGAGCAGCTGCGCGGGGAAGCCCTCGACGCGGGGCGGCAGGCACTGAGCGCCGCGGCCGACCGCAAGCTGGCCGGTCTTGCCGACTCGCTGCACGAGCGCACGCGCGAGCTCGCCCGTGCCGGCGCCCGGCGGGACGCGGGGGCGGACGAGAGCGAGGAGCCGTACGAGGACGAGGAACGGTACGAGGAGGAGGAACCTGACGAGGACGAGCAGGAGCCCTACGAGGACGAGCAGCAGCCATACGAGGACGAGCAGGAACCTTACGAGGACGAGGACGAGGGCGAGGAGGAGGACGAGGGAGAAGAGCCTTACGAGGACGAGGAGTCGTACGGGGGAGAGGACGAGGAAGCGGAGGAGTACGAGGAGGAAGAGGGCGAGAAGGAGCAGCATCCCCGACCCTCCAAGAGGGCCACGCAGACCCGAAAGTCACCGCCGGGCAAGAGGGCCGCCCCCGCGAGGAAGGCCCCTCCTGGCAAGAAGACCGCTTCCGCCAGGAAGACGGCCTCCGACGAGAAGGCCGCTTCCGCCGGCAAGGCAGCCCCGGCGAAGAAGGCCCCGGCGAAGAAGGCCCCGGCCAAGAAGACGGCGGCGAAGAAGGCGCCGGAGAAGGAGACGACGGCCAAGAAGACGGCGGCGAAGAAGACCACGAGTGGAAAGCCCGCCGCGAAGACGGCAGCCGCCAGGAAGAGCACCTCCGCCAAGGGCAGCGCCGCCAGGAGCACACCGTCCAGGCCCGCTGCCAAGAAGACCGGCACGGCGGCCCCGAGAAAGCGGACCACGGCCCAGGGCACCGCACGTCAGACGGCCGCCAAGAAGACCACGGGCCGCAGCCCGGCACGGAAGACGGCCGCCAAGAAGACGGCGACCCGCAAGCAGTCCGCGCGGAGGTAGGTCATGGCAACGTCAGACCGTGGCAGCAGCGCGAAGCAACCCGCATCGGGCCTTGACCAGCTGCTCGAAGAACTCTCCCGGTTCCTGGCCGCCCAGGCGGAACAGCTGGCCGACAAGGCCGGCGACAAGCTCGGCGACATCACCGACCAGCTCTACGACGTGGCCGAGAACGGCGGCAAGCTCTCCGACGTCGCCGGCATCGGCGGCCGGCTCCTGCAGGGTGACTCGCCGCTGAAGGCCTTCGCCGGCCAGAAACTCGGGGATCTCAAGGACAAGGTGACCGAGACCGCGTCGCAGGCGTTCGGCAAGGGCCGGGGCCGCAAGAGCGGCGGGAAGGTCGTCAACATCGTCGAGACACTCGATGTGGGACTGCCCCTGCGCACGACGTACGACCACTGGACCGAGTACGAGAACTTCAGCAGCTTCGCGAAGGGCGTCCGCGACGTCTCGCGCAACGACGAGACCACCAGCGACTGGAAGGTCAAGGTCGGCCCGTCCAGCCGTGCCTGGAAGGCGACCGTCCAGGAGCAGATACCCGACGAGCGTGTCGTCTGGACGTCCGAGGGCGCCAAGGGAACCACCCGTGGATGCGTCAGCTTCCACGAGCTTGCCCCGTCGCTGACCCGGATCGTCCTCGTGGTCGAGTACCACCCGGCGGGCCTCTTCGAGAAGACCGGCAACATATGGCGGGCCCAGGGCCGCCGCCTGCGGCTGGACCTCAAGAACTTCCTGCGCCACGTGACGCTCAGCACCGATGAGCCGGAGGGGTGGCGCGGCGAGATCCGGGACGGCGAAGTGGTCAGGTCCCACGAGGAAGCCCTCGAAGCGGAGGAGGAGGGCGGGTACGGGGAGGACGAGGAAGTCGACGAAGAGGAGCCGGCCGACGAGGAGGACTCCGGCTACGCCGACGAGTCCGAGGACGTGGCGGAGGAAGACGAGGAGGAAGAGGACGAGGGGGACGAGGAAGGCGAGGACGAGCAGGACGAGGACGCATACGAGACCTCTCCTCCGCGCCGGCGCAGGCGGCGGGCCGCCTGAGCCGCTTCCGGTACAGGCGGGAGACGGCCCCGAGCCGCTTCCGGTACAGGCGGCACACCGCCCCCAGCCGCACCCCGTATCGGTCCTCAAGCCCGCTTCCGGCATCAGGAGGTACCCGTGAAACTCCCCTTGAGAAGGAGCCGGTCCCTCGCTCGCTGGACACCTCCGGTCGTCGTCCGCCGCCTGCTCCTCGCGCTGGCCGTGTGGGGTCTGCGACGGGTGCTCCGGCGGGCGACGCGCAGAGTGTTCGTCGCCGGGTGAACCTGTCCCTGGCGTCGACGTACGGGGTGTGAGGAGGCGATCACCGGAGAGTCTGCGTAGCGTGAGACCCGTCCGTGAGGAGGGACGGGTCCGCTCCACGCCACCGCGCCGCAAGACGCCCTGGGGAGAGCCGCGGAGGTCGTGTGTCGACGTACGAGGATGTGCTGGCCGATCTGCTGGCCCGCTCCCATCTGCTGTCCGGGCGGGAGCTCGCCGGCCTCGTCCAGGACGCGGGCCGGGGCATGGGGCTCCGGGGGACCGCCGTGTACGTGGCCGACCTGCAGCAGATCCGGCTGGTCGCGCTGCCGCAGCCCGGCGGCGAGGGGTACGGGACGCTCGACGTCGACGCGTCGCTCGCGGGTCTCGCCTACCGTACGCAGCGGGTGCAGCGCTCGAGGGACGGCCGTACCGCCTGGCTGCCGATGATCGACGGAGTGGAACGTCTCGGCGTCCTGATGGTGACGGCGACCGCCCTGGACGACGCCCTGCTCGGACGGAGCGAGACCCTCGCCGAAATCGCCGCCCTCCTTGTCGTGTCGAAGTCCTCCCACAGTGACCTCCTTGTCGAGGCGGAGCGCTCGCGGGCGATGACGGTGCAGGCCGAACTGCTGTGGGCCTTCCTGCCGCCGCGGACCATCGGTACGGCGGACGTCACCTCGTCCGCGCTGCTGGAACCCGCGTACGACATCGGCGGCGACACCTTCGACCACACCCTGGACGACCGGGGCCTGCACCTGACCGTGATCGACGCCATGGGCCACGACCTCGCCTCGGGCGGAGCCGGCGCCGCCGGGCTCGCCGCATGCCGGGCGACCCGGCGTTCCGGCGGCTCGCTCACCGACATCGTCACCTCGATCGACCGGATCCTCGACGAGTGGTTCACCGACCGGCTCATGACCGCCGTCGTCGCCCATCTGGACACCTCCGACGGGCGGCTGACGTGGATCAACTGCGGGCACCCGCCACCCCTGCTGATCCGCCACGGCAGGGTCCTCCCGCAGGTGCTGGCCCGGGAGCCCGACCTCCCCCTCGGGTGGGGGTTCCTCGTCGACTCACCACCGACCGAGCACTCCGAGCGCCTCCAGCCCGGTGACCGGATCCTCCTCTACAGCGACGGGGTCACCGATGCCCGCTCGCCCGAGGGCGACCTGTACGGCGAGGAGCGGCTGGCCGACACCGTCATCCGCGCCACCGCGGCGGGCGCTCCCGCGCCCGAGGCGCTCAGGCGGCTGGTCCACGGACTGCGCAGGCACCAGGGCCACAAGCTGCGTGACGACGCCACGATCCTGCTCAGCGAGTGGCACCCGGGCGGTCTCGGCGCGGAGGTCCGTGACCGGACCGGGGAGGCGAGTGCCCCTCCCCGGGGCGGGTAGGCGTCGGTGCGAGACCAGGAGCGACCTGGACCACCGAGACACGCCAGGAGGGTTCATGAGCACGTCCCCGAACGATCCCGTTCCCCCGAGCCCCACGCCCCCGCCCGGGCCCGGCCCCGCCCCGGGCCCCGGACCGCTGCCGGGGCCGGTCCCCGGTCCCGGAGGGCCGGACCCCGTCCCGCCGGCGCCGCCGCAGCCCGAGCCGGATCCGCCGTCCCCGGGGCCGCCCCCGGAGCCCTTCCCCCAGCCGGGCCCGCTGCCCGCGCCGGGACCGGGCCCGGAACCGGTGACCTGAACACCCTGGGGCCGTTCGAACACCCGGGCCGTGTGAACGTCCACGCGCTGGGCACCCGCCCCGCCCCGGTCGGACGAGCGGCGTCAGACGAGCGACGGCACCCGCTCGGCCGGGGGCGGAGGCCCCGGTGGCGTACCGTCGCCGAACGGCCTTCCGCCCAGCTCCTCCCGCCCGTGCGGCGAGAGCCAGCCCCGTGGGTCCGGCCCCAGCGGGACGATCCCCGTCGGGTTGATGTGGCTGTGGACGACGTAGTAGTGCGCCTTGATCTGCTCGAAGTCGATCGTGTCGCCGAAGCCGGGCGTCTGGAACAGGTCCCGCGCGTACGCCCACAGAGCCGGTAGTTCGGTGAGTTTCTGACGGTTGCACTTGAAGTGGCCGTGGTAGACGGCGTCGAAGCGCGCGAGCGTCGGGAAGAGGCGGACATCGGCCTCGGTGAGGGTGTCGCCGACGAGGTAGCGCCGGCCGCTGAGCCGTTCCTCCAGCCAGTCCAGGCGCTCCCACAGTCGCCGGTACGCCTCGTCGTACGCCCGCTGGCCGCCGGCGAAACCGCACTGGTAGACGCCGTCGTTCACGTCCCGGTACACCGCGTCGGCCACCTCGTCGATCTCGTCGCGCCACCGCTCCGGGTAGAGGTCCGGCGCGCCCTCCCGCTGATGAGACGCCCACTGGCTGCCCAGGTCGAGGGTGATCCGCTCGAAGTCGTTGGTCACCACCGCGCCGGTGGGAACGTCGACGACGGCGGGCACGGTGATGCCCCGCGGGTATCCGGCCTGACGCCGGAAGAACGCCTCCTGGAGACGTTCGATGCCGAGGACCGGGTCCCGGCCGCCCGGGTCCAGGTGGAACGACCAGCTGCGCTCGTCGTGCACCGGCCCGGCGATTCCCAGGGAGAGCACGTCCTCCAGGCCCATCAGGCGGCGGACGATCGCGGCCCTGTTCGCCCAGGGACAGGCTCGGGCGATGATCAGCCGGTAGCGGCCGGGCTCCACCGGGTAGCCGTCCCGGCCGTCGGCCGTGATCCGTGTCGTGAGGTAGTTCCGGTCGCGTTCGTACGCGCCGTCTCCGTCACCGCTCATCGCCCTCTGCCCAGCCCTTCTCGAGTGCCTCCGCCGTGAGCCCGCCGAAGGGCCCGCCGGCCCCTTGTCACCGCCTCCGCATCGTGCGCATGTCCTCCTCGCTCCACGAGCGGGTGTCACGCGGCTCGACGTACGGCTCCTCGTCCGGCGGCATGCCACCGGCGACCGCCCGCTGCCGCAGCGTCTCGGCGTCGAACTCCAGGCCGAGGAGGACGGCCAGGTTGCTGATCCACAGCCAGATCAGGAAGACGATGACACCGGCCATGGTGCCGTAGGTCTTGTTGTACGACGCGAACTCGGCCACGTACAGGGCGAATCCCGCCGACGCGGCCATCCAGATCAGCAGCGCGAGGGCACTGCCGGGGGTGATCCACCGCCAGCCCCTGCCCTTCGCGTTGGGACTCGCCCAGTACAGGAGCGCGATCATCATCGTCACGAGCAGGACGAGCACCGGCCATTTGGCGATCGACCACACCGTCAGAGCGGTGTCGCCGAGGCCCAGCACATCTCCCGCGCGGCGCGCCACGCCGCCGGTGAAGACGACGATCAGGGCGCTCGCCGCGGCCATGAGCATGAGCGCCGCGGTCAGGCCCAGACGGATCGGCAGGACCTTCCAGACGGGGCGGCCCTCGGGCACGTCGTAGACGCGATTGGCGGCGCGCATGAACGCGCCGACGTAGCCGGATGCCGACCACAGGGCCAGCAACAGGCCGACCACCGCCATGACGGCGCCGGCGCCCGTGCCGCCCTGGACGTTCTCCACGGCCTGGGCGAGCACGTCGCGGGCCGGTCCCGGTGTCAGCTCGCGCAGGCTGTCCATGACCTTGTCGGTCGTCGACGGTCCGCTGAGGCCGAGCAGCGAGACGAGCACCAGCAGGCCGGGGAAGAGGGCGAGCACGCCGTAGTACGTGAGGGCGGCGGCCCGGTCCGTCAGCTCGTCGGAGACGAACTCGCGAAGCGAGCCCTTGAGGATCGTGAACCAGGAGCGTCGCGGCAGGTCGGTGGGCGAGTCGGGCGCGCGCTCCTCGACCTCGGGGCCGGGACCCGCGTCCTCCGGCTCGGGCACGGTCACCGGCCCGTCGTCGGCTGCGGTGGCGTCCGTACGGGACTCGGCCCCGGGTTCCGTACGGCGCTCAGCCTCTCGTTCCGTACGGGGCGCGGCCTCCGCCTCCGTACGGGGCGCGGCGTCCGCCTCCCGACGAGGTTCGGGCTCGGCCTCCGCGTGGCGTTCATGGGGAGCGTTCCGATCGACCATGCCCGGGCGCGTACCCGCCCCGTCCCGTCCTACGCGCCGCGGGCCGGTTCCGCCGCCCTCGCGGGCTCCGGTGCTGTCCCGATGCCGAAGGCGCGGCGGTAGGCGGCGGGCGAGATGCCGAGCGCGGTCCTCATATGGGCGCGCAGCGAGTTCCCCGAGCCCAGCCCGGCGCGGTGCGCCACCAGGTCGATCGACAGATCGGTGGTCTCCAGGAGCTGCTTCGCGAGTTCAAGGCGCTGTGCCGTGAGCCATTGCATGGGCGTCATACCGGCCTCGTCGCGGAACCGGCGGGTGAAGGACCGCAGGCTCATCCGGGCGTGCTCGGCGAGCCGTGCGAGGGTGAGCGGCTCCGCGAGGTGTTCCAGGGCCCAGGCGCGGGTCGCGCTGGTGCCGGCCAGCGTGGGTTCCGGGACCGGGCGGTCGATGAACTGGGCCTGCCCGCCGTCCCGCCAGGGCGGCACGACACAGATCCGGGCGGCACGGTTCGCCGCCGCGGCCCCGTGGTCGCGGCGGATCATGTGCAGGCAGAGGTCGACGCCCGCGGCCACGCCCGCGGAGGTCAGCACATCGCCGTCGTCGACGAAGAGGACCTCCTCGTCGACCTTGACCTTGGGGTACGCCCGGCGAAACTCGGGGGCGAGTTGCCAGTGCGTGGTGGCCGGCCGGCCGTCGAGCAGCCCGGCGGCGGCGAGCACGTACGACCCGGAGCAGATCGACACGAGCCGGGTGCCCGGCCGGATGCCGTCGATGGCGGCGCGGACGGCGGGCGGCAGCGGGCCTCCCCGGCCCAGCTCGGGCATGGCGTGCGTGGGGGGCAGGACGACCGTGTCGGCCTGGGCGAGCGCCTCGGGTCCGGCGGCGGGCTGCACGGTGAAGCCGGCGTCACTGAGGACGGGAGCGCCGTCGGCCGTGCAGACGGTGATCTCGTACAGCGGGCGGCCGTCGGCGTCCAGCGCGCTGCCGAAGACACGGGAGGGGATGCCGAGTTCGAAGGGAGGCACTCCGGGGAGAGCGAGCACGGCGATGCGGTGGGGCTTCGTCCGCCGCCCCGCCCGTACGTTCCGGCCGGCCGTTCCAGGAGCAGTACGCATGGCCAGATCCTGTCACATAGTGGCCAGGTGGCCAATTCCGTGGCGGGACGGTCTGCCCGATCGTGGACGTGTCGCCGCCGGAAGGGATCCGGCGGCGTACCGATGAGACAGGGAAAGAGGCGGACAGCATGCGTGCGGTGGTCGTGGAGCGGTGGGGCGGGCCCGAGAACCTGGTCGAGCGCGAGGTGGAGCGCCCCGAGCCCGGCCTGAACGAGGTCCTGGTGCGGGTCCACGCGGCCGGGGTGAACCCCGTGGACTGGAAGACCCGCGCGAGCGGGGCCCTCATCGAGTGGGGCGCCGTCCCGGCCGTCGGCTGGGACGTGTCCGGCACGGTGGAGGCCGTCGGGCCCGGCGTGGGGAACCTCCGGCCCGGTGACGAGGTCTTCGGGATGCCGGTGTTCCCGCGCCAGGCGGGCGCGTACGCGGAGTACGTGGTCGCCCCGGCCCGCCACCTGGCGCCCAAGCCGGCGTCCCTGACGCACGTGGAGGCCGCGGCGCTGCCGCTCGCCGCCCTCACCGCCTGGCAGGCGCTCGTCGACACGGCGGACGTCAGGCCCGGGGAGCGGGTTCTGGTCCACGCGGCGGCCGGAGGGGTGGGCCACTTCGCCGTACAGATCGCCCAGGCCCTCGGGGCGTACGTCATCGGCACGGCGAGCGCGGCCAAGCACGACCTCGTGCGGTCGCTGGGCGCGGACGAGGTGGTCGACTACCGCGCGGCCCGCTTCGAGGACGTCGTCTCCGGCGTCGACGTCGTCCTCGACGGCCTCGGCGGGGAGACGGCCGAGCGCTCCCTGAAGGTGCTCCGCGACGGGGGCAGGCTGATCACCCTGCCGGGCCCGGACGGCGTCCCCGCCGCCCAGGACGGCGTGCGGGCGGTCTGGGTGCTCGTCGAGCCCGACCACCTCGGTCTGCGCGAGATCGCGGCCCTGGTGGACCGCGGAGCGCTGAGGCCGGTGGTCGACACCGTGCTGCCGCTCGCCGAGGCGGCGAAGGCCCACGAGATCGGCGAACTGGGCCGCACGACGGGCAAGATCGTCCTGACGGTCGTCTGAGTCGGGGCGGGGACCGGCCGTACGGAAGGGCCAGGAACGAGGCCGGGGCCGACCGCGGCGGCTCAGTGGCCGTAGCGACCGGTGTCGATCTCCCAGCGGTGGTAGCCGGCGATCCAGGCGGCGAGGCCGTCGACGTACCGGTCGGCGGCCTCGCGCGCGGCCGGGGTGAGACCGAGGAGGTCGCATATCTCGGGGACCTGCGACGACAGCTCCACGAAGCGGTCGACCATCGTCTGGGCCTCGCGCATCACCTGGACGGCCGCCTCCTCGGGGGTGCCGCCGCGCTCCTCGCGGACGATCATCACCAGGTTGGCCACATCGCCCCGGGCGAGCTCCTGCGCGTAGGAATGGACGTCGTTGGTGAACGACGGTATGTCGGCCGCCAGTTGACGCATCCGGCGGAAGACCGGGTGGTGCAGTATCTCCTGCGGCAGCTCGAATCGGTTGAGCCGTTCGACCATGTCGAAGAGGGTCTCCATGGCGGCCGTGCCCCGCCGGAGCGCCAGATAGCCCTCGCGGTCCGGGAGGCGGCCGGAGAGCCGCCCGGCGGCCTCGGCGGGATGGCAGGCGAAGTACCACTCCCAGTTGTAGGCGGACCGGGCCCGCCAGCGCGCGGACATGCCGCGCAGGCTGCGCTCCCAGAGGTCGGCGAAGGCCTGCTCGACAGGGGTCCGGGCCTCGGGCGCGGGTCCGTTCCCGTGCATGAGCGCCGTCAGGCGGGTGCTGACCTCCGCCACCCGCGCGGGGGCGCGGCCGAGATCCGAGTCGAGTCGGTCGTCGAAGAAGAAGTAGAAGCTGAGCAGGTCGGCGGCGAGGACCAGGTCGTCGGTGGCGCAGTCAGGGCTGGTGAACGCGGCGAGACGGGGCACGTCCCACCGGTCGTACGCCGCCGGGTCGACGATGCCGGCGAGTCCCTCGTGCCGGAGCAGCCAGTCCTGGTGGAACGGCGCGACGGACCCCTGGTTCGGATTGGTGCGCGGTGGAAACGGCAGATCGAGCATCGCGGCGTTGAACACTGGACCCCCAGGCGTTGACGCCGGGTGATCGCCCAACGCATCCCGGCGCGATCGAAGGTTACTGGACTTGATCATCAACTGCCAGGGACGGCGGGGGAGTCACGTCTCCGAATCGAGGGCGCCGTGTCGCGGCGCCCGCCTCTGACCAGGCGGCCTTCTGTCCGGGGCGAGGGCGTTGTCAGTGCCGGCCGATAGCTTGGGAGTTGTTCGAGAGACGCTGCGAGAAGGGCGAATGCATGGGTGTCGCACGTGCGTTGAGGGTGGTGCTCGTCGATGTCAACGAGGAGGTGGTGGCGGCCTGGCGGTCCGCGTTCGCGGACACGCCCGGGGTGGAGATCCGGCGCGGCTCCCTCCTCGACGTCGATGTGGACGCGTGGGTGTCCCCGACCAATGCGCGGGGCCGGATGGACGGCGGTGTCGACGGCATCGTCAAGCGGCATCTCGGTGCCGGCATCCAGGTGCGGGTGCAGCGGGCGATCCGTGACCGGTTCGGCGGGACCCTGCCGGTGGGCAGCGCGGTGTGCGTCCCGTCCGGGGCGGCCGTCCCGCGGTATCTGATCTCGACCCCCACCATGCGGCAGTCCTCGCAGAACGTCAGCGACACGATGAACGTGGCGCTGGCGTGCGCGGCCGCCTTCCAGGCGGTGCACCTGCAGAACCGGGCCGAGCCCGGCAGCATCCGGTCGGTGGCGCTCGTGGGGATGGGCGCGCAGACGGGCCGGGTGCCCGCGCGGGTGTGCGCCAACCTGATGTGGACGGGGTACACCCTGTTCCACGACCACGGCTTCACGGACTACGACGAGTTGAGGGCCGCGGTCCTGGGCCAGCTCGACGACATCGAGGGAGCGGGGTCCGCGCGGCGGGTCCGGATCACCGTGCCGCAGCGGCCTTCCTTTCGACACCGGGAGTTCTGATCTCATGAGCGAGGCCGACGTTCCCACCCCGGGCGACGGGGGTTCCCCGGCAGCGGACCCGCTGGGTCTCGCCGAACTGTTCACCGGTGGCGGCGAGCCGTGGCTGCCGCTGCTCGGTCCGGTGATCGAGGCGCAGCCGGGAGCCGCCGACTTCATCGGCCCGAAGCGCAGTCCGGAGGTCGTGCCGGTACGCGAGCTGACGTTCCAGGCGCTGAAGCCGCATCCGCCGCAGAAGTGGAAGGTGGTCGTCTTCGGACAGAACCCGTATCCGCGGGCGGAGAGCGCGACCGGCATCGCGATGTTCGACAACACCTTCAACGACTGGAAGGACAGCCAGTTCGGCCGGGTGGTCAGCATCCGCTGCATCATCAAGGCCGCCGCGATGTGGAAGTACGGCATCGTCAAGAAGACGCCGATCGCCGACATCCGCAGCCTCCTGAAGAAGGAGGACACGGTCCAGCCGCCGGAGTGGTTCCAGGCGATGCTCACCCAGGGCGTCCTCCTGCTGAACGCCTCCCTCACGGCCAGCACGGACGGCGCGATGCCGACCGACCGGCACACGTCGTTCTGGCGGCCGGTGGCCGAGCAGATCGTCGAGGAGATCCTCCGGGCGAAGCAGGACGCCGGGGAGGAGGACCGGGGGGTGGTCTTCGCCTGGTGGGGCGCGCACGCCCGGAGCCTGAAGCGCGTCGTCCAGCGTCTGGAGAAGAAGTACCCGGGGGTCGAGGTCCGGCACCTGGACCACCCGAACCCGGCGGCGCAGGGGGACATCTTCTGCGAGGGGGACCACTTCGCCCAGGTGAACGACGCCCTGGCGGCCGTGGGCGCCGAGCCCGTCGACTGGCTGCCCCGGAAGGGCTGGGACCGGAAGGCGGCGGGCCCCGGCGGCGCGGAGGACGGTGGCGTCGCCGAGCGGATGGGGGCGTTCATCGCCTCGACGATGGAGCTGCACCAGCTCTATCTGGAGCGGCTCACCAGCGTCAAGGACGAGGGACTCGTCCTGCCCCCGATCACCGGGGTGTTCGACACGCCGCTGATGGACTTCCGCAAGGCCGTCGAACCGGTGTCGAGAGTGCTCGTCAACCTGGACCGGCACATCGAGCGGTCGAGCCGGTTCGGGGAGGCCAAGGCCACGGCGGCGGACGACGCCGCCGGGGCGGGTGCCGACGGGCTCTCCGCCGACGCGATCTCGGCGCTGTACCTCTACACGTGCGAGTCGGCGTTCTACCGGGAGATCAACGCCGTCCTTCGCTCCTCGGACCGGGAGCGGCTGGCCCCCTATCTGCCGTACCTGCGGCTGCTGTTCTCGGCGGTGGAGGCGCTGCCGACGCGGACGGAGCCCCTGTGGCGGGGCGTGGCGCTCGATCTGCGATCGCAGTACCCGCTGGGCCGGACGGTGACGTGGTGGGGCGTCTCGTCGTGCACCTCCGAGCTGGGTGTGGCCCGGGCGTTCCTCGGCAACCGCGGCCGGCGGACCCTGTTCGAGGTGACGCCGGCGCGGGCCGTGGGAATCCGGCGGTTCTCGGCGTTCACCGGTGAGGAGGAGTACATCCTCGCCCCCGGCACGCAGTTGAAGGTGACGGAGGTGAAGGCCGAGCGCGGGGGCCTGTGCACGGTGCGGCTGGCCGAGCTGGAGGGCGAGGGCCTGGTGTCGTAACGGCTGGGGGTGGAGTGGGGAGGGGCCGGGTCGGGCGGGAAGCGGGGGGGGGGGGGGGGGCCCCCCCCCCCCCCCGCGCGCCCCCCCCCCCCCCCCCCTCGACCTCCGTCGGGGATTCCGGAGGTCTCAGATGAAGCCGCCGGGCCGGTGGTAGTACGTGCCCAGCTGCTCGCGGTACGCGCTGTCGCCGAGGTGCGTCTCCCGGTGGAACTCGGGGGAGTTCTTCACCTGGTCCTTGGAGCAGTCGACGTAGATCTTCTGCTCCTGCGGGTCGATGCGGGAGACGAGACCGGCGGGGAGGAGGACCTCCTTGCCGAAGATCCACACCCCCGTGTCGACCACCAGATAGGCGTCCCCGACCTCGTCGGAGTGCTTGTCGACCTTGCCGATACTGCCGTCGGTCGCCTCGACCTTGTAGCCCGTCAGCACCGTCCCGGCCAGGTGGCCCGAGGTCGAACCGTAGCTCCACGCGTGCTCAGTCACGCCAACAACAACTCCTCCGGTCGATGGAGGACGACGAGGTGCTCCCTGTCGTCCTTCCCTTCTCCGTGTCGGTACGGGCGGACGTCCTGTCCCGCCCACGGTCCGCCTGCCCCGCCGTCATGTTCTCATTCGTGCCACTTGGCCCTCTTTTCCACCTTCTCCGGTCGCTTCCCGCTCTCTGGTTCTCCCGGGGCCTGCGTCGCGGTGCGTGCCGATCCGGGCCCGGGCTGAGACAATCAAGGGATGTCACGGACGTTCGAGGATCTGGTCGCCGAGGCGGAGTCGGTCTCGGTGGAGGGCTGGGACTTCTCCTGGCTGTGGGGACGCGCCGACGAGCAGCGCCCGTGGTGGGGCTACCAGCGCATGATGGGCGAACGGATGGCACGGGCCTCGGCCGCGCTGGACATCCAGACCGGCGGCGGGGAGGTGCTGGCAGGGGTGCCGAAGCTGCCGGCCCTCGCGGCGGCCACGGAGTCCTGGCCGCCGAACGTCGCCAAGGCCACCCGTCTGCTGCATCCCCTGGGGGTCGTGGTCGTGGTCGTCGCGGACGAGGAACGGTCGCCGCTGCCGTTCGCCGACGGCGCCTTCGACCTCGTCGTCAGCCGGCACCCGGTGACCGTCTGGTGGGAGGACATCGCACGGGTGCTCCGGCCGGGAGGCACCTACTTCTCCCAACAGGTCGGCCCGGCAAGCGTCTTCGAGCTGGTCGAGTACTTCCTCGGCCCCCAGCCGGAGGAGGTGCGCCGCATGCGGCACCCCGACGACGCCCGCCGGGCGGCCGAGGCGGCCGGCCTCGAGGTCGTCGACCTGCGCTCCGAGTCCCTGCGCACCGAGTTCTTCGACGTCGGCGCGGTGATCTACTTCCTGCGGAAGGTGATCTGGATGGTCCCGGGCTTCACCGTGGACCGGTACCGCGACAGGCTGCGGGAGCTGCACGAACGGATCCAGAACCAGGGCCCGTTCGTCGCCCACACCACACGGTTCCTCGTCGAGGCCCGCAAGGCGTCCTGACCCCAGCCGCCACCGCAAGGGCGAAAACATGGGGGGCCATTCCCCATGCCGCCGGAGGACCTCCCGTACCAGGATCAGGGGTGCGCCGAACGGCGGGCCGATGGCGGGGGGAGGAACGATGGCGGCGGAGACGGGACAGGGGCGGGCCGATGCTTCGCTGTCGGCGGTCGCCCGCTGGTGGGAGGCCGGGCAGGTCTCCGGCGAAAACGGGGACGTTGACGGAGGCCGGCCGGACTGGGCCGCGTTCGCCGAGGAGGCGTCCGGCGCCGCACCCGCGGAGGCCCTGGCGCCCGAGGGCGAGTATCCGGGTCTCAGCGGTTTCGAGTGGGTACTGCGGCCCTTCACCGAGCGCGCGGGGGAGCGGCTGGCGCGGGGCGTGTCGGGGCGGGCCCGGAGGCTCGTGGACATGACCGCCGTACGGAGCGACCTGGAGCGGCAGCTCAGCTGCAGGCTCGCGAGGGCGGCGGCGCGGACCCTCGTCCTCGAACTGCACGAGGCCCGGACCGCCGAGCGCCTCGAAGGAGACGACTCCCGCGCCCGGTTCCGCGACTTCCTGGGGCGTACGGCGTCCCGGCGCGGCCTCGCGGCCCTGCTCGCCGGGCGGCCGGTGCTCGCCCGGATCCTGGGACGGACGGCACTCGACACGGCGGACGCCGTCGCCGAGGCCCTTGAGCGCCTCGCGGACGACCACGCCCGACTGACCCCCGGTCTCCTCGGCGACTCCGGCCGGGAACCGGGACCGCTCGTGGGCGTCGAGACCGGCGCCGGAGACGGGCACCGGGGCGGCCGCAGCGTCATGCTGCTGCGCTTCGCCGACGGAACCCGCCTGGTGTACAAGCCCCGTCCGCTCGCCGCGCACCGCCACTTCAACGCACTCGTCACCTGGTTCAACGCGCTGCCCGGCACCACGGACCTGCGCACCCTGCGCCTGCTCGACCGGGGCGCCTACGGGTGGGTGGAGTTCGTCGCCGCCCGCCCCTGCGCCACCGTCACGGAGATCGACACGTTCTACCGCCGCCAGGGCGCCCTCCTCGGACTGCTGCACCTGCTCGACGGAACCGACCTGCACCACGAGAACCTCATCGCCGCCGGCGACCACCCCGTACTCGTCGACGTGGAGACCCTGTTCCACCCGCCGCTGCCCGGCGCCGCCGCCACCGAGGACCCCGCCGCCCGCGCCCTCCACGACTCCGTGTACCGGGTCGGGCTGCTGCCCCAGCTCCTCGTCGGCGACCACAGCGCCCTCGACGTCTCCGCCGTCGGTGGCGGACACGAGGCGGTGTCGCCCGTGGCCCGGGCGGACTGGGCGGACGCCGGCACGGACCGGATGCGCCTGGTCCGCAGGGCGGGAACGTTCGGCGAGTCCGCCAACCGGCCGCGCCTCGCGGACGGCGAGCCCGTCGAGCCGGGCGCCCATGGCGAGGCGCTCTGCGACGGGTTCCGCACCGCGTACACGGCGATCAGCACCGCCAGGAGCCAACTCCTCGAAGGGACACGCCTGCTGACGGCGTTCGCGGAGGACGAGGTACGGGTGGTGGTGCGCCCCACCTGGATGTACGGCACCCTCCTCGACGAGTCGACCCACCCCGACCTCCTGAAGGACGCCGACGCACGGCAACGGGTCCTGGAGAGCCTGCGGACCGACGCGTTCGGCACGGTGCTCACCCCCGGACTCGTCGCCGAGGAGATCGCCCAGCTCTGGTCCGGCGACGTGCCCCTGTTCACCGCCCGGCCGGGCGACGACCGCCTGTGGGGCGCGCCGGAGCGCCCGCCGGCCGGCCGCACGGACCTGCCCGGACTCACCCGCGTCACGGCGAAACTCGCCGCCCTCGACACGGTCGACCGTCAGGACCAGGAATGGATCGTGCGCGCCGCGATGGCGACGACGTCCCGCACCCCCGCGCACCGGCCCGCCGAGGGCCGCCGCACCCGGACGGCGGACCGCGCCCCGGAGCCGGAGCGGCTGCTCTCCGCCGCCCGCTCGGTCGGGGACCAGCTGGTCTCCCTCGCGTACCGCGAAGGCCCCCGCAGCAACTGGATCGGCCTTGAGCTCCTGGACGACCGCTACTGGCGGATCGGCCCGATGCCGGCCGACCTCGCCGGCGGCTACACGGGCCCTGCCCTCTACCTCGCCCAGCTGGCGGCGCTCACCGGAGCCGCGCACTACGCGGAGGCGGCCCGAACCGCCCTGGCGCCCGTGCCCCGCCTGCTCGACGCGCTGACCTCCCGACCCGAGGACCTCGCCGCGGTGGGCTCCGGCGCCTTCTCCGGACTCGGCGGCATCGCGTACGCACTCGCCGGGACCGCACGGCTCCTCGACGACCCGGAGGTCGGCTCCTGGGCGTCCGCGATGCTGCGGCTTGTGGCGGAGGCGGCGCCGGCCGAGCGGGAGTACGGGGTGGGGACGGGCGTCGCCGGCGGACTTGCGGCCCTCCTCGCGGCCCACGGGCCGGGTGCCGGCGCGGCAGACTCCGGTTCCGGTGCCGCCGCTCCCGGTCGCGCCTCCACGGAAGAGGCGCGGGAGACCTGGCCGGCCGCACGGGCCTGCGCGGACCGACTCCTCACCGCCGATCCGACGGCGGCCGGGCGGGGATTCACGAGGGGGGCCGCGGGGATCGGCTGGGCGCTGCTGCGGTTCGCGGAGGCGGCGGAGGCGGTGGAGGCCGAGGCGGCCGTCGGGGCTGGGGCTGCGGTCGGCTTCAGGGTCGACGTCGGGGTCGGGGCCGGTGCCGGTCGCCCGTACAGGGTCGCGGGTCTGGCCGCGCTGCGGGCTGCCGTCGGCGGGGATCCGGACGAAGGTGGGGGCCGGGGCAGCGGTGGCGGTTCGAGCGGGGACCGGTCGAGTCGCGACCTGCGACCGGACGGAGGTCACGGGGGAGTCCCCGTCCGGTCGGAGTACCAGGGGTCCGGGAGCGGCGCCCGGGCCTCGGCCTGGTGCCGGGGGCGCGCCGGTGTCGCGCTCGCCGTGCTGGACGCGCCGGGTGCCCTGGACGACCCGTACCTCTCGGCCTGGTCACGCGGGGCCGTCGAGGAGCTGGGCCGTGACCGGCCGGCACCCGACGACAGCCTGTGCCACGGGGAGGCCGGGGTCTGCGAACTCCTGGGCCACGACGAGGCCCCGGAGGCACGCCCGCACTGGATCCGCCGGGCCGGAGCGCTCCTCGGGTCCGTCGAGGAGACCGGTGCGCGGAGCGGCGCTCCGGACGGGGTTCCGCACCCCGGCCTGCTGACCGGGCTCGCGGGAATCGGCCATGGTCTGCTGCGGGCGGGGTTCCCGGAGCGCGTACCGTCCCTGCTCCTCCTGCGGACGGCCGGCCCGGGACGGCCGGACCTCTAGCGCCGCGACCGCCGGCGGTACGACCCCACCAAGCACACCGCGACCGCACGACCCGTCAGACCGCACCACCTGTCCCACCGCACATCTGTCACATCGCACCACAACGCACCACCGCACCACTCGGCACGACCACCACTCCTGCGGACATCAAGGACGAGTGAGGACCCATGCAGATCAGTGACTCGGTGACGTACGTCGACGGCGGCGCGGAGACCGTGGCCCAGGAACACCCGGTGGGCGAGGTGACGTTCGGGGCGAGCGGAGCCCTCGGACTGCGCAGCAGGCTGCTCGGCACGTCCGGCCTCGACGCCGCCGCCTCCCTCGACATGCCCTACACCACCGGCACCGTTCCGCTGTCCTAGGAACGCCGTCCTGGCAAACGCTGCCCCAGGTTCGTCGTCCCAAGGCCCCTTCGTCACCCGGCGAAGTGGCGTGGAAGTCGTCTTGACGCGGCGAGCGGGGGCCGGGGTGATCCCCGGCCCCCTGCCGTGAGCGAAAAGGACCAAGTAACCTGCGCCCATGCGAGCGACGTCGTCGGTCATCGTGGGGCGGGAAGCCGAGATCGGGCTGCTTGACGATGCCCTTGAGGGCGTCGGAAGGGGCGCCGGCCGGGCGGTGTTCCTCGTCGGCGAGGCGGGGATCGGCAAGTCCCGGCTTGCCGGTGAGTGCGCGCTCCGCGCGTACGACCGGGACATGCCGGTGCTGCGTGGCCGTGCCACGTCCACCGGGCTCGTCGTGCCCTTCCGGCCGCTGATCGAGGCGCTGTCCTCGCGTTTCAGGGCGGCCGGTGCCCCGGACGATCCCGAACTCGTCCCCTACCGGCCCGCGTTGGCCGGTCTCGTGCCGGAGTGGCGGGCCGGCGCCGGGACGCCCGGGTACGCGATCTCGCTGGTCGAGATGGCCGAGGCGCTGCTCAGGCTGCTCGCGGTGCTCGGCCGCGAGCGCGGGTGCGTGATCCTCCTCGAGGACCTGCACGACTCCGACACCGAGACCATCGCGGTCGTCGAGTACGTCGTCGACAACGTGGCGGACCTGCCGGTCCTCCTCGTGGGCACGCTCCGGCCCGACCCCGGCCCCGCGCTCGACCTCGCGCTCGCCGCGGAGCTCCGTCACACCGCCTCGCTGAGGGAGCTGGGACCGCTCGGCACCGCCGCCGTACGGGACATGGTGGACGCGTGTCTGGACGCCGGGCCGGGCGAGGTGCCCGCGACCGCGCACCGGCACCTCGCGCAGCGGGCGGGCGGGAACCCGTACCTGGTGGAAGTACTCCTCGCCGACCTCCTCGACACCGGACGGCTGAGCAGGACCGACGGCTGGTGGCAGCTCGCCGACCAGGGCGAGGCGACGGTGCCGACGGGCGCGGTCCGCAGCTGGGCGCGCCGGCTCGACCGGCTCGACGAACCGGTGCGGGACCTGCTGCTCATCGCGGCGACGCTGGGCGGCCGGTTCTCCGTCGGGGCGCTCAGGGCCGTGACGGGTCTTGACGATCGCGCCCTGTTCGCGCACCTCCGGTCGGCGTCCGAGGCGGGGATCATTGCCCCGGACGGGGCGGCCCACGACGACTACACCTTCCGGCACGTCCTCACGGCGGACGCGCTCAGGGCCTCGCTGCCCCCCGCAGAGCAGGCCGCGCTGGCCCGGCGCGCGGCCTCTGCCATCGAGGAGACCGCCGGCGTACTCTCCGGCGAGGAACGCCAGTTGGTGGCGACCCTGTGGCTCGCCGCGGGTGACAAGGTGACGGCCTCCCGGCAGTTCGCCCAGGTCGGACGGCAGATGCTGGACGCCGGTGCGTCGGGCTCGGCCGCCGTGCTGCTCGCACGCGCCCGGGGGCTCGCGGCCGACGAGGAACGCGACGCGATCACGGTACGGCTTGCGGTGGCCGAGGCCGAGTCGGGGCGCCTCGACACGGCCTCCGCCCTGCTCGACGATCTCCCTCCGGCGCCGGCCGGGTCACGCACGGCGGAGGAACGCGCCCAGGCGCACACCCAGGTCGCGTGGGTCGCGACCATGGCGGAGCAGCAGGAGGAGGCGCACCGCCGCATCCGGGCGGCCCGCGCCCTCTTCGGCGGCGCGCCGAGCCCGGAGCAGGAGGCGGCGCTCGTGGTGGTCGAGGGCCATCTCGCGCTGCTGCCGCACCGGGACGGACGGGACGGACGGGACAGACAGGACAGACGGGAGAGACGCGACGGCGGGGATGGAGGAGGTGGCCGGGACGGCCGGAGCGGTGACGACCGCCGTGAGCGGCTCCGCGAGGCGGAACGTTCCGCCAGGCGCGCCGCACTCACCGCGGAACAAGGCGACCGGCCCGAGGTGGCCTGCCGGGCGTGGCAGCTCCTCGCCCTGCTCTCCCGCGAGCGCGGCTTCGACGAGGCCGACGCCTGTCTGGTGCGGATGCTCGAGGTCGCCGAGAAGCACCGGCTCGCGGTGTGCCGGGCGGAGGCCCTCGTACGACTCGGCACCAACGCGTTCATGCGCACAGGCGAGGCGACCCAGCTGGAGACCGCCCGCGCGGCGGCTCACGAACTCGGGTCGCTGGCCCTGCTCCAGACCGTCGACGGGCTGCTCGCCATGCAGAGCGTGCTCGCCGGGAGGTGGGAGCGGGCCCGGGAGATCGTCGAGAGGTCCGTGGAAGCCAGCGCCCGCCTCCAGAACCTCTCGGCCCACCGCTATCTGCTCCTCGTCGACGCCATGCTCGCCGCCCACCAGGGGCGGAGCCGTGACCAGGAACGGGCCCTGGCCCGGTTCCGCCGCGCGGGCGGCGAGGAGTCGATGCTCGTCCCCCCGCAGCGCGGACTGTGCCAGGCCTTCGGCGCGCTGATGGCGGAGGACCGGGAACGTGCGCGGGCCGAACTCGACGCGGTGGCGGCCTGGGAACGGGAGCACCCCAGTTTCTTCTACCTCAGCGGCCGGTACGGGCTCCGCCCCCTGCTGCGGATCCTGGACGGGGCCGGGGACGACGGTGACGGCGGCCGGGAGGCGTACGAGCAGGCGCTCGCCTCGCCCGGCGGGCAGCTGGCCTGGAACCGGATGTTCCTCGGCATGGCGGACGCGGTGCTGCGCGGCAGGAACGGCGACCCGGAGGGCGCGCGGCGCGCCGTGGAGGAGGCAGGCCGCGCGGCGGCGGTGTTCCCGCAGGCCTGGCACCTCGCCCTGCGGCTGACCGCAGAGGCGGCGCTCGCCGATTCCTGGGGCGAGCCGGTCGCATGGCTGCGGACCGCGGAGGAGTACTTCCACGAGGCGGGCGTACCACCGGTGGCAGGGGCGTGCCGTGCGGTCCTGCGGCAGGCGGGGATGAGCGTCCCGCAGCGCCGGGGCGGCCGGGAGCGGATCCCCGCGGAGCTGCGCACGGCGGGCGTCACGCCGCGCGAGTACGAGGTGTTCGCCCTGCTCGGTGAGCGGCCCGGCAACCAGCAGATCGCGCAGCGCCTGTGCATCTCGCCCCGGACGGTGGAGAAGCACATGGCGAGCCTGATGACCAAGACGGGCTGCGCGGACCGCTCGGCGCTGTGCGCACTGTCGGCGGAACGGGCGGAGGAGCAGGGGATGACCGCTACTGCTCCACCGGTACGGCCGCGGGGCTGAGGGGGAGGGGAGGGCGGTCCGAAGCGGTACCGCTCCACCGGTAGGAGCGCCGTGGGGGGGACCTCGGGGTAGGACCCTCGGGATGGGACCCCGGAATGGGGGACGCTCCCGGCCGTATGGGGGTCCGGTCCCCATGACGTCGTCCGCGGCCGCGCGACTCTGCGGGTCCGCTACCGATGCGCGACGGGCCGGGGCGGCGGATCATCGAGCGGACCGACCAACTCCCGTCCCCCTACGGAGGTTCGCTCGATGCCGAGTCCGTCCGCGCGACCCGCAGCGTTACCCGGCACACTCCGGTTCTCCGTCCTCGGCCCGCTCGCGGTCCACCGGAACGACCAGGCCCTGACCCTCGGCCCCTTGAAGCAGCGCGTCGTACTGGCGACGCTCCTCGGCTCCGCCAACAGCCCCGTCTCCGTCGACGCCTTGACCGACGCCGTCTGGCCGGACGAGCCTCCCCGGACCGGCCGCAAGAACCTCCAGGTGTACGTGAGCTCCCTGCGCGCGCTGCTCGCCGAGGGCGGGAGCGAGCGGCCCCGGCTCAGCCACACGGGCGGCGGGTACGTACTGCGCGTGGCGGAGGACGAGTTGGACCTCCTGCGGTTCCGCTCCCTGGTGCGGGCCGCCGAGGGGCAGGCTCCCGGCTCCGCCGCCCGGCTGCTGCGCGAGGCGCTCGACCTGTGGCAGGGCCCGCCGTTGGGGAACGACCTGCGGCGGTCGCCCCGGCTCGCCGAGGAGGCCGAGCGCCTGGAACTGCGCCGACTGGCGGCGTACGAGAGCTGGGCGGAGGTGGAGCTGGGCCTCGGCGGCGCGCCGGCGGTGGCGGAGGGGCTGCGCGATCTGGTCGAGCGGCACCCGCTGCGGGAGCGGCTCCGCTGCGCCTGGATGTGCGCGCTGAACGGCTCGGGCCGGCAGGCCGAGGCACTCGCGGTCTACGACGACTACCGGCAGCTTCTCGCTCGCGAACTGGGACTGGAACCGAGCGGTGCCATGACGGCCAGGTACCGGGCGATCCTCGCGGGTGACGACCGGACGGGAGCGACCGGGACGGCCGGAGCGACGGACGCGGACGGATCCGTCCGGGGGGCCGGGACGACCGGGAAGGCCGGGACGACTGGGACGGCCGCAGCGGCCGCAGCGACCCGGACGGCCAGGACGACCGGGGCCGCCGGCCCACCGGTACGGTCCGCTGCCGACCGCCCCACCCGCCCCGCCCCCGCCATCCTCCCCCCTGACCTCGTCGACTTCACCGGCCACGGCGAGGAACTCCGTCATCTGGTCAAGGTGTTGGAGGACAAGGACGCCGGTCGGGTGGTGCTGCTGTCCGGTCCCGCCGGGGCGGGCAAGACCACCCTGGCGGTGCGTGCCGCGCATCTGCTCGGCGACCGGTTCGCCGACGGGCGGCTCTGCGTCTCCCTGCGGGGCGCGGACGGCCGTCCCCGGCCTCTGGACTCCGTGATCGCCGAGGTCGCCCAACGGACGGGCCGCGCCGGTCTTTCGGGCCCCGAGGCATGGCGGGAGTGGCTCATGGACCACCGCGTTCTGGTGATCCTCGACGACGTGCCCGAGGAACGCGCCGTACGGCCCCTGCTCCCGTGCGGCGGAAGGGGCAGGGTCCTGCTCACGGCACGCGGTCAGCTGGGCGGTCTCGCTCCCGTGCACCGGGTGACCGTCCCACCGCTCGGCACCGCGGAGGCCGTACAGCTGCTCGCCGGGCTCGTCGGCCAGAGCCGGGTGCGGGCCGACCGGGAGGCCGCGCTGCGCATCGTGCGCGCGTGCGGCGGGTCGCCGCTGGCGGTCCGGGTCAGCGGGATGCGGCTCGCGGTGCTCCGCCATGTGCCGCTGCGGGAGTTCGCGGACCGGCTGACCGACCCCGCCGGCGTACTGGACGAACTGACCTCGGGGGACGTGTCCGTACGGCGCTGGCTCGCCGACGGCTGGGAGGCGCTGTCGGCGGAGTGCGGCCGGGTCGCGGGACGGCTCGCCGCGGGCACGGGGGACGGTCCGTTCGGCCTGAGCGAGGCGGCCGAGGCCCTCGGGTGCGACGAGCGGCACGCCGTACGGGTGGTGGAGGCGCTCATCGACGCGGGGATGGTGACGTCGCCGGGCGGCGAGGTCACCGCGCACGCGGCGCAGTACGAACTCCCCCACCTGGTACGCCTGTACGCGCGCGGCGCACGCCATGTGCAGGGGACACCGGTACTGGCCCCGGGCTGAGGGGCGGCTGGGGGAAGAGGTCCCGCCGCTCAAGCCGTACAGGTCGTCAGACGGGCGGCAATCGTCGTTGCAGGAGGCAGAACTCGTTGCCCTCCGGGTCGACCAGGACGTGCCAGTTCTCGGCGCCGGTCTGGCCGACGTCGGCGGGCTTGGCGCCGAGTGCGAGCAGCCGCTCCAGCTCGGCGTCCTGATCGCGGTCGGTGGCGTTGACGTCGATGTGCAGCCGGAGCTTGCCGGTCCTGGGCTCGCTGCTGGGACTCAGGATGAGTGTGGGCTGCGGGCCGCCGAAGCCGACACCGGGCGGTCCGATCTCGATGCTTCCGTCGTCGTCCCGGTCGAGTTCCACGTAACCGAGGACCTCGCTCCAGAACGCGGCGAGCCGTTCGGCGTCGGCGCAGTCGATGACCAGTTCACTGATGCGGCATGCCATAGCCGGCAGTTTACGTGGACGACCGGGGCCCGGCCAGGGATTCCCACGCCCCGAGGCCCCTCTCACCGGTGTGCCGCCCCAGGCGCCGAAAGGCCTACATGCCGGGCGAGGAACGCGAGACATTCGGCCTGGAGCGCCACCGCGCGGGACGCGGCCCGGGCGGCGTGGCCGACGCCGTGCTCAAGCCGCAGCAGGACGGGTCCCGGTCCGGTCGAGGCGTGTTGGAGCGCGGCGCACATCTTGCGGGCGTGCAGCGGGTCGGTCCTGGTGTCGCCGTCCGCGGCGGCCAGCAGCACCGCCGGGTACGCGGTCCCCGGCGTGACGCGGTGGTACGGCGAGTAGCCGAGGAGCGTCGGCAGCAGCTCCGGATCCCGCGCGCTCCCGTACTCGGGCGTCCAGCTGGGGCCGAGCCCGGACAGTTCGTAGCGGACCATGTCCAGGAGCGGTGCCATGCACACCACGGCGGCGTACTTCTCCGGCTGCTGGGTGAGAGCGGCGCCGACGAGGAGTCCGCCGTTGGAGCCGCCCATGATCGCGAGCCGGCCGGGCTCGGTCCAGCCCTCGGTGACCAGCCGGTCGGCGGCGGCGGCGAAGTCGTCGAAGGTGTTCTGCTTGTGCTCCCGGCTGCCGGCGCGGTGCCAGGCCTCGCCCTCCTCGCCGCCGCCGCGCAGCCCCGCCCAGGCGAACACCCCGCCCGCCCTGACCCAGGCGAGGACCTGGGCCCGGTAGCGGGGCGACATGGTGCGGCCGAAGCCGCCGTACCCGGTGAGCAGCGCCGGACGCGGCACGTCCGGACTCCCCGTCGGGGAGATCACGAACATGCGGACCGTCGTCCCGTCCCGCGAGGGGAACGCGACCTGACGGGTGACGGCGCCGCGGACAGCCGGGGCGTCCGGGCCCTCCGGGGTGGTCCGGGCGGTCAGGGCCCGCGGGACCGCCCGGGTGGCCGGCGCGTCAGGCGCATGCGGGGACTCGTGGGCCTCCTCCTGGGTGTTCGGTTCCCAGCGGGTCACGCGGCACGTGCGCGCGTCGAGGCGGAGCACCCGCGTGGGCGTGACGAAGTCGGTGTACGCGAACCAGGCCTCGTGACTGCCGGGCGGCCCGGCCGTGAAGTCGCCGACCGCCCCGGTGCCGGGGAGCGGGACCGTGGCGACCTGCCGGCCGGCGACCAGGTCGTGCACGGTCACCTCCGCGACCGTGTCGCGCGTCCACGCCGCCACGCCCAGGGGGTGTGCGAGTTCCGGGCCGGACACCACGACGAAATGGGTCAGCACCGCGTCGGGCCGTTCCGGGATCACCTCGCGCCAGACGTCCGGGCCCCGGTGGAGTTCGGCCGGCCGGCACGCCACGACCCGACCGCGGGCGGCGTCGCGGTCGGTACGCAGCCACACCACGTCCCGGGGACCGGTACCGGGCAGGGCGTGCAGGCGCGTGGCGGCCGGCCTGCCCTCCTGGACCGGCAGCAGTGGCGGACGGTCGAGCGGCCCTGCCGACAGGTCGGCCAGATAGAGGTCCGTCCCGCGCCCGGTGCCGAGCGTGGCCGTGACGCCGAGCCAGCGGCCGTCCGCCGTCACGGAGACGCTGTAGAACTGGGTCTTGTCCCGCCCTTCGCCGAAGACCACGGCGTCCGCCTCGGGCGCCGTCCCGACCCGGTGCAGATGGACCCGGCGGTGGTAGCGCTCCTCGCCGGGGTTCAGCCGCGGGTCCAGGTGCCTGACGTAATAGAACGCCCCACCCCCGGGCAGCCAGCCGATCGACGACTTCCGCACCCTGTCCACCGGCCCGTCGACGACCTTCCCGGTCGCCACGTCGATCACCTGGAGCAGCGAGTCCTCCGTGCCGTTCCTCGACACCTGACAGGCGAGCAGATCGCCCTCCACGGAGGGCTCCCAGGCATCGAGCACGGTGCGCCCCGACGGGTCGAGGACGGCAGGATCAAGGAGCACCCGCGCCGCCCCGCCCGCCCTCTCGGCTCCGCTCGACCCGGCTTCCGCGACCACGAGCACCGGATGCTCCCGGCCGGCGTCCTGCCGCAGCCAGAAGACCCGGTCGCCGCGCACCTTGGGCGACCTGGCACGGTCGACGGCGTCGAGCGCCGCGACCTCCGCCTTCCAGCGCTCGAGTCCGGGCCAGGCCGCGCGCTCCGCCTCGTAGAGCGTCTCCTGCTCCGCGCTCCAGCGGAGCGTCGAAGGGTCCTCGGCGTCCTCGAGCCGGCGGTACGGGTCGGGGACGCGCAGCCCGTGGAGCTCCTCGACGACGTCCTGCCGCTCCGCGTGGGGGTACGGGCGCCGTGGAGGTCGCACGTCGTCGGGGGTCACTCGATGCTCCCTGATCGGTGGTGGGGCGGACGATGGGCGGGCGCCGAAGGGACCGTACCGACACCGGCGTCCGCGACGGGTTCGTCGGTCGTTTCCCCGTCTGCCGGGCCGGGCGTCGCCCCGTCCGTTCCCCCGACTGGCGCTTCGGCCTTCGCTTCTGCCGTCTCCGTGCCGGGCAGCGCGAGCCAGGCGTAGACCCCGGAGAGCACGACGATCAGCCCGGACACCGCGAAGATCGTGTCGATGGGCCCGAAGCGGATCCCCCCGGCCGAGCCGGCGAAGCCGTGGAGCACGGAGCCGGCGAGCCAGCCCGACAGGACCGCCGAGAGCATCGACGCCAGCTTCGTCACCGGATAGAACACGGCCATCACCCGCCCCCGGTAGTCCGGGGGCGCCGCCGCGAGCAGCAGCGGAGCCATCGCGGTGTTCAGGACGGTGAGCGGGACGGTGAAGACGAAGAGGAGGGCGACGCCGGCGAGGAAGCCGCTCTGCCGCGAGTACGCGACGAGCAGCACACCGCTCACCAGCAGACTGATCCAGGTGCTCCGCCGCGCCCCGAACCACTGCACCACCCGGCCCGCGCACAGCGCGCCGGTGATGCCGCCGATCCCCATGGCCATGCCGACGTATCCGTAGAGGTGGGCCTCGGCGTGGAGGTTGTCGGTGGTGAAGAAGACGTTGAGGGTGCTCAGCGCGCCGATCCCGAACTGGCCGATGACGGCGAGCAGGAGCAGAGCGACCAGGAACCTGCTGCGAGCGAAGAAGCGCAGGCCGTCAGTGAACTCTTGCCGCAGACCGGCGCGTTGGCCACCGCTCGGCTTCCGCCCGGAACCAGGGCCGGTCGGGCCTCCGGCCGTCGGCCGTACGCCGATGGAACGGATGGCGACGTACGACACCGCGTAGGAGAGCGCGTTGAAGAGCAGGGCCCACTGGAGTCCGGCGGTGAACAGCAGGGGTGCGGCGAGGGGCGGACCGATGATCCAGGCCGTCTCGCCGGTCGCCTGCGCGATGCCGGCCGCCCGGGCGCGGTCGGCGTCCCCCTTCACGAGGTCCGCGAGGATCGCGAAGCGCGCCGGGGAGAAGAACTGGCCGGCGGCGTGCAGCAGGAGCACCGTCGCGTAGACGAGGCCGAGCCACACGCCCTTCGGGAGGGCGTCGGCCGGCAGGAAGGAGACCACGGTCAGCAGGGCCACGAGCACGCCGCGGACCGCCTCGCTGAGCAGCATCGTGCCGCGCTTGTCCCAGCGGTCGACGAACACGCCCGCGAGCGGACCGATCACGAGCACGGCGGCGCTCGACGCCATCAGGACGCCGCTGACCGCGACCGGCGCCCAGGTCTCGTCCTTGGCGAGAACGGTCGCCACCCACAGCACCAGGGTGGTGCTGAAGACGGCGTCGCCGACGGACGAGACGGCCTGCCCGAACCACAGCCGGGTGTAGTCGCGGTTGATCAGGGTCAGCCGTGGTGTCATGACGGCCCCGGCGACGAGACGGCCAGCGCCATGAGGGCGGAGACCAGGGTCGTGTGGTACGCCGTGGCGAAGAACTCCCCGGCCGGGGCCGACGGGGACGCCGTGAGCGCCGCCGACCGCCCGGGGATCGCGCCGTCGGGCCGCTGGGCCCGTACCAGGCACTCCACGGCCGCGGCTCCCGTGGGCGTGCGCAGCGGATCGCTCCCCAGGATGAACTGCGTGAGGACGAGCTCCGCGGCCAGGTCCCACCGGTCGTGCGCGACGCAGTGCCGCAGCATCCGGTCGACCAGGTCCAGCGCGTGCGCCAGGGCGCCGCCGGTGAGACCCGTCGCGGTCCGGCCGAAGTCACCGAGATAGAACCCGGTGTGCGTGAGGGCGTACGCCTCCGGTGTGCCGAGCGGCGGCGCGTCCGGTCCCGTCACGTCCCCGGAGCCGACGCCGAACGCCACGAGGGGACTCCGCGGCAGGAGTTCGGCGTACGGCTCGATGGTGTGGCGGGCACCGGCCTTGTCCGCGTAGTAACGGATCTCGATGCGCCGGTACGCCGACTTCCCCCGCGGCGAGAGGAACCCGGGGTCCAGCCGGGCGAGCGCGCCCCGGCACTGCGTGTCGTCGATGCCGTCGGGGGACAGCGCCGCGTAGATCAGCGTGTACGTGGAGGCGTACGCGGGGACCTCGTCGAAGAGCGCCGGGAACCGCGGGTCCTGCCACAGCTTCCGTACGAGCGCCGCCGCCTCGCCGAGTGCCCCGTCGAGCGCCGGGGGGACGCCGTCCGGGCGGGCCGCGCAGTGGCAGAGCAGGGCCAGCTCGAGCGCGGCCTTCGCCCTGCCGTGCGTCGCGGAACGGGCGCTCGGCGAGAACGGGTCGAAGTGGTCCAGATTCCTTTCCAGCCAGTCGAGCGCGCCGACGGAGAGACGCTCCAGGGGCGCTGGTGAGCCGGAGCGGGCGTCTGCGGGTGCGGGTGCTGGTGCGGGCGAGGGCGAGGGCGAGGGCGAGGGTGAGAGGGAGGGCATGGCTACAGGCGCCCCGTCTCGTGCAGATGGTCGAGCAGGGCCGTGTCCACGGTGTCACGGAACCTCGCGAGCGTCCGCGCGTTCTCGTCGTAGCGGTACAGGTCCTGGCAGGCGATCCAGCGGTCGCGGGTCTCCGTACCGGGCAGGTAGCCGTCGGCGACCGTGCCGACCTCCCAGTCGGGTTTGCCCGCGGTCTCCCAGCAGCTGGCCAGGGTGCCGTCGGCGCTGACCACCGCGCCGTAGCGGCCGTCGGTGTGGCCGCAGGTGACGCAGGTCTTGCGGGCGCCGGGGCGGCTCACGGTGAAGCCGAGGTCGAGCGCCCGGCGCTGCCAGCGGGTGAAGGCGGCGGGGAGTTCGCCGGTGTGCAGCAGACTGTTGGCGTATCCGACGCCGACGTCGCCGACCCGGGCGAAGTACAGGGTGCACCGCGCGGGGTCGACCGCGCCCACGAGCCGGTCGATGAGCGCGTCGACGCCGTGGAAGGTCTCCTGGGAGACGTTCACCCGCAGCGTCCACTGGATGGGGGAGGCCTCGGAGGCCTTGACGATGTTGCGGACGATCTTGTCGAAGGTCCCGCTGCCGTCCGCCCTGCCGACCCGGATGCGGTCGTGATCGGCGCGGTCTCCGTCGAAGGTGACCTGGATGGACGTGAGCCCGCGGTCGGCGAGCCGCCGTGCCAGCGACGGGGTGAGCAGCGTCGCGTTGGAGATCATCCAGGCGGACGTGGGGGCGATGTCGGCGGCCCGCTCCAGGAGTTCCAGACAGGCACGGGGGTTGAGCAGCGGCTCCCCGCCGAAGAGGAGGATCCTGAGCTTCTCCAGACCGACGGCGGCCATCTGCCGCTCGGTGAAGCCGAGGATCGAGGTGATCGTCTCCGAGCTGAGGCGGGTCCGCGCGATCCGGGGCGGCCGGCTGCCGCCCGCCTCGTCCTGCGCGGTGTTCTGGAAGCAGTAGCCGCAGCCCAGGTTGCAGTGGGTGCTGGTGAGGACGGTCAGCGCGTACGCCGTGACCCGGGCGGGGGTGAACATGCCGCTCTCGCGCAGCCGGTGTTCCGCCTCGGGGTACAGGCCACCGTCGGCGGTGACGTGCCGGCCGCCGAGACGGGCCACCCCGCCCGGACCGAGGAACCACCAGTTCCGCTCACCCCGGAGGAGACGCGCGCCGGAGGGGAGGGGGTCGGAGGGGACGGGGTCGGAGGAGAGGGGGTCGGAGGGCGCGGGGACGGCCACCGGTGCGGAGAGCACCGCTCGCTCGGGACTCACTGCCTGGTCGGTGCTCATCGTGCCTCCTGTACTGCCGCTACTGCCCGTACTGCCCCTGCTGCTTCTCCTGCCGGCGTCCCCGGTGCTCCCGACCTGGAAGTCCCGTCGGCACGGCCGCTCGTGACGATCAGCGTCGCCAGTGCCGTGACGAGGGTCGCCTGGTAGGACTTCCGGAAGAAGTCCACGGGCGTCGCGTCCGCCGGAGCCCGCCGGAGGGCGGACCGTCCGGGGATCGCCCCGCCGGGCGTCTGTACGTCGGCGAGCATCCGGAAGCCGGCCGCCCCCGACGGGGTGTCCAGCGGATCCGCGCCCAGGCAGTACTGGGCGAGCACCAGCTTGCCGACGAGATCCCACTCACCGAGGTCCACGCAGTGCTCCGTGAGCCGTTCCACGATGTGGAGCGCCCGCGTCCGCGCCTCCTCGGTCAGCCCGGGATCGCGGTGGCCGAAGTCGCTCAGGTAGAAGACGGTGTGCGTGACCACGCACACGTCCAGATCGGTCACATCGGCCTGATCGGCCACGGGAAGGGCGGCGGCCCGGGCCGGCAGGCTGGCCGCGTACAGCTCCCGGTACGAGGCGAACCGGTGGTCGGCGCCCGCGAGATCCGCGTAGAACCGCGCTTCCAGGTGCAGGTACGGCGACTTCCGGCGCGGCGCCAGGTAGCCGTCGGACGCCAGCCGGGCCAGCGCGGAGCGCGGCGCGTCGGTGGGGGTTCCTGCCGGCGCCAGGGCCGCGTACATCAGCTCGAACTGCCGCGCGTACCGCTGGTCGAGGGTGAGGAGATGCGGGAAGTCGGGGCGCCCCCAGGCACGTTCGACCACGCCGGTCACCTGGCTCAGGGCCGTGTCCATGGAGGGTGCGGCCATCTCCCAGTACCGGCGGAGCAGGGCGAGTTGCAGGAGGGCCTTGGCCCGCGGGGTCACCGGCAGTTCGGCGCGGCCGGCCGGTGAGTCGAGGTAGCGCGCATGCTGCCCGATCCAGCGCCGCACACCCGCGGACAGACTCGTCACGGCCTCATCGAGGCCGGCTGATCGCGTACTCATGGTCCTCCTTCGGGATTGCGGATGCCTGGGCCACGTGCTCGACGACGTCGGCGGCGCGCGCCGCGGCGCCCGGCGCGGCGAGCCTGCCGCCGAGCGCACGGGCGCGGCTCCGCAGACCGTCGTCGTGCCACGCCCGCTCAAGGAGAGCCGACGGATCCGTGGACGGGGTGGGAGGGACGCGTACGGCCACCCCGGCCCGTACACAGGCGCCGGTGAGCAGCGGCTGCTCGGAGCCGTTGGGCGAGAGCGCCAGGGGCCGGCCGCGCAGGAGGGCGGCGAGGACGGGAGCGGAGGTGCCGTTGGCCAGCACCATTCCGGCCAGGTCGACGAGCGGGCCCATCCACGGCTTGCGGACCAGCAGGATGTCGGCGCCGGGAGCGGGCCGGGGATCGGTGGAGCGGCCCTGCTCGACCACGGCCTGGAACCGGCCGCCGGTGAAGATCTCGTTGAGTCGGGGCCACAGACTGTTGCCCCCGAAGAAACGTCCCAGGTGGACGTAGACGACGGGTTTCCCGGACCGCGCGAGGTGGTCGGCGACCGCCTCGGCCTCTCCCGGGTCGGGCGTCGGTTCCCAGGCGAGCGGGCCCACGTGCCGTACGCGCTCGGGGAGTTCCGCGCCCGGGTACTCGAGCGCGGGATCCCCGCGGAGCAGCAGGGCGTCGCCGAGGAGCGGGTCGTCCTTCCACCGGGGCGTACGCCCCGCGAGGGCGGTTTCGTCGCGCGTGGCGGCGTAGATGCGCCGGCAGTCGAGGGTACGGCTCCGCCGGGTCCTGCCCAGGTGCGGTTCGTCACCGCCGCCGGTCCGGTAGTCCCACAGATGGACCGAGAGCCCGATCACCACCACCGGAATGTCGAGTTCCTCGGCGGCGAGCAGGGCGCCGGTGCACAGCACCGAGGTGACCAGCAGGTCGGCTTCCGCGTCCCGGGCCGCGCGCAGGGTCGCCCGGTACTGGGCCGTACCGGTCTTCCCCCACCAGGTGGCGGAGAAGGCCCGCCGTCCGCCGAAGTCCTCCGCCGGCGCGAACGGAAACCCGGCCTCCGCGACGAAGGGCGCGGCGGTGGACCGGCCGAGAACGCTGATGTGATGACCGCGCCGCCGCAGTTCACGCCCGGCCGCGAGGGCCGGGTAGAGGTAGCCGCCGTCGCTGAGCGGGCAGAGCAGGATCTTCACGACGTGCCAGCTCCCTCGGGCGTTCGGCGGGTCGGGTTCGGGGCCGCGGGCCCCCCGGCTCCTGGCACGATCTGCCGAGAACCGGGTGGCCCGCGCGGTGCTTCAGAACTCGATGACCTCGGTCAGGAGAGGTCGCTGGAGTTGTTGACGATGCAGCCGGCCTCGGCCTCCTCGTCCTCGCTGTGCGCCACGACCTCGATGTCCTCGTCCTCGGTCGGCTGCGGGTTCGTGTTCTCGGGCATGTTCGTCCTCCTTGGTCGGCGGCGTCGCTGCGCCGGATGAGAAGAAACGTACGGACGCCCGGTATGGGAACGCCTGACCGCCGGTTCGAGGCCGGTATAAGCCGATGCCACGGACGCGGTACGCCCCCGGAACCCGCCCGAATGCCGGGCCACGCGGCCCCTTCGAGCCCTTAGGCGGGCGCATTGACCTGGGGATTTAACCGATTACCAGGCGTTCCCGAACCGGAAGTGTGGCGCGCCGGGCGACGATCGGGCGACATCCTGCGCGCCGCACGGGCGACTTACGGGGACGAGAGCGAGGGGGCGTACGAGTGGGAGCGCCGTACGAGAACGAGCGGCGGAACGAGGACGAGCGCCGTACAGGCAACGTACGAGCGAGCGACGTATCGAGCACGGAGGAGGAGACGTGGACCTGGCGGAGCTCATCGGCCTGCGGCCGGTGCCCTGCGGCGGCCTCCTGGTGGCGCTCACCCGTCGCTGCCCTCTGAGCTGCGCACACTGCTCCACCGACTCCTCCTTGTCGGCGTCCGAGCGGCCCGACCCGGCACATCTGCTGCGCTTCGTCGGTTCGTTCGGTACGGAGGACCGCCCTGAGGTCGTCATGCTCACCGGCGGCGAACCGCTGCTCCTGCCCGAGCTGGTCTTGAGCCTGGCCGGACGCGCACACGCGGCGGGTTCCCGGGTCGCGCTGCTCAGCGGGATGTTCTTCGCCCGTGAGGGGCGTGTCCCGGAAAGGATCATGCGAGCGATCACGGCGCTCGACCACTTCTCGGCGAGCCTGGACGTCCACCATGAACGCGAGGTCCCGCGCAGGGAGGTGCTCCGCGTTCTCCGGGGCGTTCTCGATGCCGGGATCCCTGTCAGCGTCCACCTCACCGGGACGGGCCCCGACGACCCGTATCTGGCGGAGGCGGTCGCGGACATCCGGCGCGTCTTCGCGGCGGAGGTGCCGATGCTGGTCAACGAGGTCCGGCCGCTCGGCCGTGCGGTGGGCCTCGTCCGGGAGACGCCGCCCGGACCGGACGGCTCCGTCGCGGCGCCGTGCGCCCTCGCGGCCTGGCCGGTGGTCGCCTTCGACGGGACCGTGGCCGCCTGCTGCAACCAGTGGACGGTGGACCGGCGCCCCGTGCCGCCGCACCTGCGGCTCGGCCACATCGCCGAGGACGACTGGCAGGCCGTACGGGCACGCTCCCTCGGCTCCCCGGTGCTGCGGATGCTGCGCGCCGTCGGCCCGCGGCGGCTGCACGCCCGCTACGCGACCTCGCCCGCCCCGGAAGGCTACTGCCGCAGTTGTCACGCACTCGCGGACCGCCCCGAGGTCCTCGCGGGCGCGGCCCGTGACGCCGGCGGCCGCGTCGGCGAACTGCTCGACCGGCTCGGCGCGGAGCAGCAGCTGGCCGCCGGACCAGCCGCCCTGGTACGTCGCCTGGGCTGCGCGCGCTACGCGCACCTGGTCGAGCCGCCTCGGACGGAGGAGTACGACCGCCGATGAATCCCGCCGCGCCGAACACGTGGAGCCCGCCGATGAAGAGAGCCGCGTCGAATACGTGGAGCCGTGGATGAACCCCACCGGGCCGAACACGTGCAGCCCGCCGGCGAACCCCGCCGCGTCCCTCGCGCTCACGACCACGCTGGCGCCCACCACCCCCGTACTCCGGGCCGCCATCGCGTCTCTCTGGCGACCGGACGGACTGCGGCAGCGATATCCGCGCTACCTGGCCGCCATGCACGCGCTGGTACGGGCCTCGGTGCCGCTCCTCGAACGGGCCGCCGCGCGGAGCGCCGAGCTCGACGACCCGTCGGCGCGGCGCCTCGCGGCGTACTGCGTCCGCCACGCCGAGGAGGAGCGCGACCACGACCTCTGGCTGCTCGCCGACCTGGCCGCCGCGGGTGCCGTGCCGGACACCGTGCCGCACCCGGTCGCGGTCGAGCTCGCCGGGGCGCAGTACTACCGGATCGAGCACGAGCACCCCGTCACCCTGCTCGGTTACATCGCGGTACTGGAAGGCAATGCGCCCGGGCCACGGCTCGCCGACCGTCTCGCCGCGGCCACCGGGCTCCCTGACGGTGCGTTCCGCACCCTCAGGGGGCACGCGGAGCTCGACGGCGGTCACCTCGACGACCTCTACCGGGAACTCGACGCCCTCGCGCTGACCCCGTCCCAGCGGACCGCCGTCTCCATCAGCGCGCTGCACACGACCCACCTGCTCACCCGGCTCTTCCTCTCCCTCGCCAGCACCCCCGGAGGACACCCGTGACCGCCGACGCCGCCGCTCCGCACGACGACCCTTCGTCACCCGACCCCGAGGCCTCCGGGTCCGAGGCGTCCGATTCCAAGGCCTCCGACTCCAAGGCCTCGGGCTCCGAGGCATCCGGGTCCCCGCACTCAGGGTCCCCGTCCTCCGGTCCGCCGTCCGCGCCCACCTTGGAGGCGCTCGCCGCGGCCGGGTTCGTCGTCGACGCCCTCAGCGAGGAGCAGCACGAGGTCCTGCGCGCGCTCACCCCGGAGGAACTGGCCCTGCTCGTCGACATCAGGGGCCGGCTGGACGCGGTGGCTCCCGAGGTGCAGGCCCATGCCGATGTGGCGGGAGGCGCCCTCTTCTGACGTATCCGACGGAGGCGATCCGCCCGCCGACCCACGCCATCTCGGAGGAACCCATGCCCTGCGCCTCGTGCCGGAGCGCACTGCCGCCCGGAGCACGGTTCTGCCCGTCCTGCGGCAGCCCGAGCACACAGGGCCCGGTCACGGCCAAGGCGACCGGGCGCAAAGTGGTGACCGTGCTCTTCTGCGACCTGGTGGGCTCCACGGCGCTGTCCGGAGCGCTGGACGCGGAGACCCTGCGCTCGGTGACACTCCGCTGGTTCGACCTGATGCGGCTGCGGATCGAGGAACAGGGCGGCACCGTGGAGAAGTTCATCGGGGACGCGGTGATGGCCGTCTTCGGTGTGCCGGTCGTGGGAGAGGACGACGCCCGCCGGGCGCTCGCAGCGGCCCTGGCCATGCGGGAGGCGCTCGCGGGGCTCAACGCCCGGCTGGAGCAGGCGGTCGGCGTACGACTGGAGATGCGTATCGGGGTCAACACGGGCCAGGCGGTGACGGGTTCGGCGACGCTGAGGCAGGCGATGGTCTCGGGTGAGGTGGTCAACGTCGCCGCGCGCCTGGAACAGAACGCCGGGGCGGGGGAGATCCTCATCGGCCCCGACACGCTGGCGGCCGCGGGACCCGGCGTCCGGACGACGGAGACCGGCCCGCTGCTGCTCAAGGGGAAGAGCGACCGGGTCGCCGCCCACCGCCTGCTGGGCCTGGACGAGGAGGACGCCCCTGAGGCACTGCGCCGCTTCGACCTCGCCTTCGTGGGCCGGACGCACGAACTCGCCGTGCTGAACGCCGCGTTGACTGGGGTGACCCGTACCAGCAGGGCTGATCGCGTGGTGGTCGGCGGGGAGGCGGGCCAGGGCAAGACGAGACTGGTACGCGAGTGGCTGCACCGGGCGGCGGGGGAGGGGGCGGGGGCGGCGGCGGGGGCGACGCGAGGCGCGGAGGGGCGGGCGCAGGGCGCGAGGGGGAGGGCGGCCACGGTGGGCACGTCGCTCACCAAGGCCCCGGCTGCGACAGCTGCCACGGCGGGGGCAACGAGGACGGAGCGGAAGGCGCTATCGGTAGGCACGGCGGCGGCGACGGCGGTCGGCGTAGGCACGGTGGGGACGGCGGTACCGGCAGGCACAGCGCCGGTCGGATCCACGACGGCGATCAGCCCTCGCCACGGGGTCGGGCGCTGCCGGGCCCGTGGCGAGCAGCCCAGCCTCGGGCCGCTGGCCGACGCCGTGGCCGACCTGCTGAGGACGGGCGCCGCCTCCTCCGCACCCTCGCCCGAACTGGACCTGCTCAAGCAGGGTCTGCTCCTGGACGGGACGCCCAATCCGTCGCCGGCGGACACCTGCGCGGCACTCGCCAAGGTCCTCGCCGAACTGTCCGCGACGGAACCCGTCGTGCTGGTGATCGACGACTGCCACTGGGCCGCGCAGCCGCTCTTCGACGCCCTCGACCAGCTGCTGCGCGCACTCACCGACGCGGCTGTCCTGATCGTCCTCCTCGCCCGCCCCCACCTCTTCGACGTACGACCGGAACTGGCCGGGTCCGCCGTCACCCTCGCCGGGCTCACGGACGCCGAGGCGCAGCTCCTGGCGGCCGAACTGACCGGGGGCGCGGCGAGGGACGAGCCGCTCGCCCCCCGGGTCCTGGCACGGGTCGGCGGAAATCCGCTGCACCTCGAGCAGTTGCTGCTCGCGGGGAATCCCGTCGACGCGGAGAGCGTCCCGCTCCAGCTCCAGGCGCTGATCGGCGCCCGGATCGACGCGCTCGACCCGCCGGAGCACCGGGCCCTCGGCCTGGCGTCCGTTCTGGGCGGCGACTTCACCGCCGACGAACTGACGGTGCTCGCCGCACATCCCGCGGAGACGTGGACGGGGGCGGCGGTACGGCCCTCGCTGCACCGGCTGGTGCTGCACCGCCTGATCAGGCGGGACGGCGAGGCGTTCCGGTTCGCCGGAGGGCTGATCCAGGAGGTCGTGTACGCCACCCAGTCCAAGATGGACCGGGCCGACCGGCACGAACGGGCGGCGCGACTGGACTCGGTGCGTGAGCGGGGCAGCGCCGCGGTCGGCGCCCATCTGGAACAGGCCTACCGCTACCGGGTCGAGCTGGGTGCCCAGGACCCGCACACCGACGGCCTGCGCCGACGGGCCGCCGACGCGCTCGCCGAGGCGGGTCGGCTCGCACTCGCGCACGCCGACCCGGTATGGGCCGCCGACCTGCTGTCCAGAGCTACGGCACGGTACACGGCGGGGGAGCCGGGGAGGACGGCGGCGCGTCGGAGACTCGGCCAGACGCTGCTGGACCTGGGGCGCGGCGCGGAAGGCAGAGCGCTGCTCGAACAAGTCCTGGCCGAGGCGTCGGCCGACGCCTCGGCCGCGGTGGAGGCGGCACACGCACGTCTAGCCCTGGCCTCGGCGGGCCCGCCCGCCGGCCGGGTCGAGCCTCGCGTACGGCCCGCGGACGGCGAGGAGTCTTCCGTCCGGTCCGCCGATGGTGCAGAGGCTACGGTCCGTTCCGCCAACGGCGACGAGTGTCCCGTCCGTTTGGCCGACGGCATTGACGGCCCCGACCCGGGCGGGCCGCCCGTCCCACCCCCCGACCCCGACGGGACACTCGTCCCGCTCCCCGCACACGACGAGACCCCCGCCGAAGCCGCCGAAGCCACCCTCCCGGTCTTCGCCGCGGCCAGCGACGATCTCGGCCAGGCCAAGGCCTGCCTGCGGCTCGCCCAGGGGGCCCAGGAGCAGGGCCGGCACGGCGAGGCGGAGCGGCTGCTCGTCCGCGCCCTGGACCACGCCGTACGCGCGGACGCCGAGCCGGAGCGGGCCGCTGCGCTCGGCGCGACGGGGGTCTCGCTCTGGCGTGGCCCCCAACCGGTCGCGGACGCCGTCGCCCGCTGCCGCGAGCTTCTCGCCGACCAGGGGGCCGGCCGTCGGGCCGTCCGGTTGACGCTCAACTGCCCGCTGGCAGTACTCCTCGCCCTCCAGGACGACCGTGACGCAGCTAGGGAGTGCCTGGCGGAGGCGGAACACCTCGCCAAGCGGCTCGGTTACGCCGAGGCGGACGCCTTCCTACCGATCTTCACGGCCACCGTCGCCGACCTGGCGGACCGGTCGGAGGAGGCGCTGCGCAGCCTGGAGCGGGCCGCCACCGCCGCGCGGGAACTCGGCGCCACGGCGCTGCGGCGCGCTGCCCTGCAGGACGCGGCCCGCATCCGACTGGACCTCGGCGACTGGCGTACCGCCCACGGCACCCTCGCCGAACTGGAGGGGGAGCGGGCGGAATCGTTCCGGCCGCGAGCCGAGTCGGCCGACCTCGACGGCCTGCGTGCCCGGATCGCGGCGGCGCGAGGACGGTCGGAGGCCGCCACCCGGCTGGCCGCCAGGGCGTTCGCGACGGCCGCCCGCACCGACTCGCCCATCGTCCAGGGCCTCGCCGCCCTCGACCTGGCCCGTACGGCCCTCGTGCTGGGACGCCCGGCCGAGGCGGCCGAGGCGGCGGCCCGCGCCCGGAGCTGTTTCGCGGCCAAGGGCCATCTCCCGGCCGTACGCCTGGCGGAGGCGGCAACAGCGAGGGCGAGGGCCGCAGCCGTACGCCACCCGGAACCGGAGGCCGCAGCCGTACGCCAGTCCCACCCCGACCCAGAACGAGTCACGGACCCCGGACGAGTCACGTACCCAGAACGAGTCACGGACCCCGGACAAGTCACGGACCCCGGACGAGTCACGGACCCCGGAGAGGAGGCACCGCGATGACCACCGCGCGGCGACCGGCGCCCGGACTCACCTGGGGGCTTCGGGGGCGCGGCCCCGAGGACGTACCCGTGGAGGCCGACGGACCTCCGGACGCCCCCGAGGGGGGCCTCGGCCTGCTCGGCGGTACGGGGACCGGCATCCGTGTCTGCGTGGTCGACTCGGGTGTCGAACGGGAGCACCCCATGGTCGGCCCGCTCGCCGGTTCGTGGCGTGTCGTCAAGGACGACGAGGGAGAGGTCCGAGTCGAGGAGACGGAGGAAGGGGACGCCTGCGGTCACGGCACCGCGTGCGCCGGGATCATCCGGCGTACCGCACCGGACTGCGAGCTGACCAGCGTCAGGGTCCTCGGGGAACGTTTCTCCGGCAGCGGCGACGTCCTGCTGGAAGGCATCCGGTGGGCCGTGCGCCAGCGGTTCGACGTGGTGAACCTGAGCCTGTCGACCAGCAGTGACCGTTTCGTGGAGCAGCTGCGCCGGCTGGCGGACGAGGCGTACTTCCAGCAGACGGTGATCGTGGCCTCGGCACACAACACGCATGTGGAGAGTTTTCCCTGGCGCTTCTCCTCGGTGATCTCGGTGGGCAGCCACCAGGAGGACGACCCGGATCTCCACCTCTACAACCCGGAGCCGCCGGTGGAGTTCTTCGCGCCGGGCCAGCGGGTCCAGGTGGCGTGGCTCGGCGGTACGTCGATCCGGAGCTCGGGCAACAGCTTCGCCACGCCGTTCATCGCGGGGCTGTGTGCGCGGATCCTGTCGAGCCGGCCCCGGCTGACGCCGTTCCAGCTGAAGAACGCCCTGTACCTGTCCGCAGCCAACGTCCGTGTCCACGGCAGCCGGTAGCGACCGGCGCCGGAAGGGAACCCCCATGGCTCAGACGATCACCCCCGTCGCGTCCGCGGCACGCCAGCCCGATCCGGCCATGGAGGAACTCCTGCAGTCGGTGGTGGACACCGCGCGTGCGATCTTCGGGGCGCAGGCGAGTTCCATCCTGCTCCTGGAGGCCGCGGCGGACGAGCTGGTGTTCGAGGCGGTGTCCGGGCAGGGGCAGGACTTCCTGGTCGGCCGGCGGTTTCCGGCCGGCCGGGGGATCGCCGGCTGGGTCGCCGCCTCGGGGGAGCCGATGGTGGTCGACGACCTCCACGACAGCGCGTCGTTCGACAGGGACATCGCGGAGTCCACCGGCTACGTGCCGAACGCGCTGATGGCCGCGCCTCTCGTCCACGGGGGCCAGGTCCTCGGGGTTCTCGAGGTGCTCGACCCGACGCCGCAGGCCCGTTTCAGCCTGACGGAACTCGACCTGCTGTGCCTCTTCGCCCGCCAGGCCGCCGTAGCCCTGTACGTCCTCACCACCCACGCGCGACCCCGACCGGCCCTGCACACCCCGGCCACTCCCGACGACCCCTCGCGCACCGAACTCCTGCGCCTCCTCTCGGAGGCCCGCCGCCTCCTCGGGGAGTGAGAGGAGCGGCGCCGGAGCGAGGGCGGTCTCGGGGGCTCCGTAAGGTGTGGCCATGTCACTGAGTCGCACCGTCCTCTCGTCCGGCCGTTCGATCGAACTCTCCGAGCTGCGGATGACCTCGACCTACGGTGGGATGCTGGAGGGCTATCCGTGCAAGCGCGTCAACGACTTCACGGTCGGGGGTCGCCTACGGGCCGCCGAACGCGCCTTTCCCGGCACGCCGGTCCACCTCGTTCCGCCTGCCCTCACGTACCCGGAGGCGACGGCCGGTGCGTTCGGCCCTGTCGAGGTGCTGCCCCCGGTGGCCTGCGTCGGCCTCTTCCGGTCGAGCGTGATCGCCCTTGACGCGGACCAGGTGCTGTTCCGCTCGGCACTCGCCGTCGTCTGGTTCCAGGCGACTCCAGAGGTCCCGACGGAAGACAGCGCGGACGCCGGCCTCCGCGACACCCCCTGGGAGCAACTGGCCCAGGACTACGAGCTCTAGGACTGCCTGCCGGATCACGTGACGGTGTTCCCAGCCCCGGGGGTCGGTACGAAACTCGGCCACCACGCCGGCACGCCGCTGGGACACGAAGGCGTGTGGGCTCCGTCCCAGAAGATCGAGACGGCGCACCAGATGACGGCGAGAAGCGTCACCGCGAGAGCGCAGGCATGGAGAAGCGGACGGTTGCCCACGAGGCCTCCCACTGCAACCCATACCAGCAGCAGAAGCGCCCAGAGGCCGGGGATGAAGAGCATGACGAGGAAACCGCCGTTGGCCGTGTTGTTCACTCCCACGTCGCAGGCGTTCCAAGACCTGCCCAGAAACAGGGCGGTGAGCACCGTGAGGATCAGCCCGACCACCACTCCGAGACGTCCGTGCAACTGCCGACTCCCCATGGGCCCCCGTTCGTGAAAGAGCAAGTATGACAATCGAAGAACGACAAACGAGGAACGAGGAGTTGGCCACCGTGAACGGCACGCACATCCGGCATCCTGAGATCCGTCCTGAGACGTCGGACGTCAGGCACAGCTCAGCCCGCCTCGCGCTCGCGATCGTCGAGTCCGTCGTCACGGCAGTCCTGACGACGTGCTGGCTCCTGCTTGCCCTGGCGATGTCGCTGGAGTCGTACGACCTGGACCACAGCGCCCCGGGGCAGCCGAGCGGCCAGAGGGATCTGGCCCTCCTCGCAGCCGGCTCCCTCGTGTCCGTCGGGGTCACCTGGCTTCTGAGAGCGACCCGAAAGCCCGGCGTGCGACTGACCGCAGACGGACTCATCGCTCTACGACTGCTCGCTGTCGTGACGTTTACGGGCTTCGTCACCGTCGACCTCTTCAACGGCTGAGAGCACCCCTTCAGCCTGGTCGCTTTACCGTCCACGGGGGACCACAGCGCGTAGCGCACATCAGGGAGGGCGCCTCGACGGTAATTCGACCCGAATTGTGGATGGGGACTGGTGCATACGTGGACAGCGACTTGCGGCGTTCGGTCGTCGTCACGCTTGCTGAACTCGCGCGAAGCGACGACTGGCGTGACAGGGCGGATGCCGGGCACGGCCTGGCGGGGTCGCCGAGATGCAGGAGGCCGTGGAGCCGCTACTGGGACTCGTGCTCGACACAGATGACACCTTCGTCACCCGAAGGACCGCGGCCGCCGCGTCATGATCGTCGCTGACCTCGGTCGTTTCGCCGCGCTGGCGACGATCCCGGTTGCCAACGCCTTCGACAGCCTGACGATCACGCATCTGGCAGCGGTCGCGTTCCTGGAGGGCGTCGGACACGTTTTCTCGGCCGTCTCCCACCTGTCCGCCCTGCCGAAGCTGGTCCCCGAGGAGCAGCTGGCCTCCGCCAACGACCCCAACGAGGTGGCCGACTCCGCGGCCGGCGTCGGCGTATCCGCCCTCTTCGGTGTCCTGATCAGCCTGGCCAAGAACTCCACGCTCGGCGCCGTCTACAGCTACGCAGTCGACGCCGTCACCTACCTCCTCTCGGGGGCCTCGCTGCTGTTCGTACGCACGTCGTTCCAGGAGCAGCGGCCGGCCGACGAACAGCGCTCCGTGACAGCCGACCTCAAGGAAGTCACGCACCGTGCCCACCGACTGGAGGGGCGTACGCCGCTGCGGCCTTGAGCCGCAGCCGCCCACGTACGAAGCATCAAGCCGGCAGCTACCCCGTAGTCCACACCATCTGCGTCACCGTCTCGACGCGCCCTTAGCCGATGTCGCGAGCGGCCTGTCGAAAGCTGCACAGCCCGGGGCGAGGAGGGAAAAACCGGTGGTGGGCCCGGCCGGCCCGGGATGAGGATCGTGGCATGTCCGACTTCCTGGAGACCGACCGGCTCGTACTGCGTGCGTTCACGACGGCCGACACCGACCACCTGCTCGCCCTGGACAACGACCCCGAGGTCATGCGCTTCATCAACGGAGGTCGCCCCACCAGTCGTGCCGTTACTCGTCGAAGCCAGGCTCCTGGGTCCAACCCTTTGAAAGGCATCGACCTCGGTTCACCCCTGCGACCGCACGACACAGCAGTGGACGACAGGGGCGTTCTCGCGGCAGCGTGCCGGCCCACCCACCGGGGTGCATGAGCAGGGCCCCTGCTATCGTGCGCCGATGTCAACGATCAAGCAGATCCAAGTGACCTTCGACTGCGCGGAACCCGCGCGTCTCGCCGGCTTCTGGTGTGAGGTGCTGGGGTACGTCGTACCTCCGGTCCCGGCGGGGTTCGCCACTTGGGAGGACTACCACCGCTCACTGCCGCCTGAGGAGCAGGTGATCTACTTCGCGTGCAGTGATCCCTCGGGTGTGGGCCCGCGCCTGCTCTTCCAGCGCGTTCCCGAGGGGAAGGTCGTCAAGAACCGGCTGCATCTTGACGTGCGGGCCGGTATCGGGCTCGTGGGGGAGGAGCGCCTGGCCACGCTTGAAGCCGAATGCGCACGACTGGTCGCGCTTGGCGCGAAACACGTGCGAACGATGCATGCCGACGGCGAGAACGAGTCCTGCATCGTGATGCAGGACATCGAGGGAAACGAGTTCTGTCTCGACTGAGGATCCTCCGGGTCGGCGGGGGTGGGGAGCCGTTGAGCCGAAGCACGATGGTTGTCACATGGGCAGGTTGGTTGGCGGCCCCGGCCGGCCCCCGCCGCCGACGTCCGTGACGAGGGCCGGCACTGCGGATGGTTGGCCAGGAACCTGAAGGTCATCCGCTCGCGGGTGCCGTCGCCCTTCACCAACTGGACCCGGCCCAGGTGTGGTTCGCGGCGCTCGACCGTCCACTCCCTCCCGTCCGGCACCAGCCCAGCGCCGGGGGAAAGGTCCAGCACCGCTGCCGCGGTCACCGGCCCGCCTCCTCGGCGGGCCTCACGAGCGAGCGGTCCTGAAGCGGGCCGGCCAGGTCGATACCCGGCTGCCGGGACCACAGCAGATGCGGCAACTGGGCCCGGGCGACCGGCTCGCAGCCCGTCGCCCCCGCGAGCTCGCGAAACCTCTGCCCACCCGCTGCCTCGGCGAGTAGCACCGGCCGCAGCCCCAACGGATCGGACCTCAGCCGGCGCCGCGACGCCCTTGCGTCCAGCCCTGCGAAGGCGTGCTCGCGCCGGCGGGCGGCCACCGCGTAGCGCCGGCCGCAGGCGACGGCGACCTCGGCGGCCCGGGGCGAACGACTCCCGGTCCGACTCCTTGATCAACGGCTCGGGGCGTACGTCGATCGGCCAGACGCCGCGACGGGTCACCACAAGGTAGTCAGGGGTGTGGCAGCGACGCTTCCCGCAGGTTGCGGCGGACGATGTCGGTCATTTCTTGTTGGCGCAAGCCTCCGCCTCCGCCAGGTACCGCGCCACCGGCCCCAGGGTCAGCATCCCGCTCGCGCCGCCCGCGTGTTCGCTGCGGGCGGCGCGCAGGGCCGTTGCCGCGCGGGCGGCGACCGGGCTCTGGCCGAGGCGGGCGGCGGCGTGGGCGGTCAGGCACCAGAGTGCCTCCTGCATGTGGTCAAGGGGCGGTTCGGGCGTCATGGCCAGGGCGGTACGGGCCTCTTCGTCACGGTTGTGGGCGAGTAGCACCAAGGGGCGCGTCCAGGGGCGGTACGGCCCCCAGTCGAGGGCGGGATCGGTGGGCGCGGGACGGTCGTGCAGGAGACGCAGGCCCAGGAGGGCGAGGGCGAACAGGCCGCGGTGCAGCCCGGGCATGCCCGCTGTCTCGGTGAGGGCGTTTTCGGCGGCGCGGTACTGCGCCGCGGCCGCGGCGGCGGTCGGCCCGCCCGGTTCGGTGCTGTGGGCGGCCGTGGCCCGGGCCCGGAACCAGCCGGTGAGCACGGGGACGAGAGAGGCCTCGGTGCTGACGGCGATCTGCTCGGCGGCCTCGGCGTGTGCGGCCGCGGTGTCGAGGTCGCCGAGAGCTGAGGCGGACTGCAGGCGGATGAGACGGCCGAGCACGACGAAGCCCGGCAGCTCATGGCGGGCGGCCAGGTCGAGGACCTCGGCGCCGATCATGTCCCGTGCCGCCGCGAGCCCGGGCCGGGTGAAGGACTGGAGGAACACGCCGTTGAGGGCGAACACCAGCAGGGCTGGATCGCCCAGCTCCCGGGCCAGCGCCTCGGCCTCGCGCGCCGCCTGCCCGGCGCGCCTTCGCTCGGGTGCGGACAGATCGGCGCTGCGGCTCTCGACCGCGACGGTGGCCAGCAGGCGGGCGCGCAGTTCGGCGGGGCCGTCGGTGCCGAGCGCGGTGAGTGTACGCTCGGCCGCCGCGACGACGGCGCGGGACTGCGCGGGGTCGTCGGCCCGGCTCCACAGGGCGGGCACGTCGTAGGCGCCGATGACGCGGGCGGTCAGGGCGATGTCTCCGGTGCGCTCCGCCGCCTGGACGGCGGCGAGGCGGTCGCGCCGCGAATGGATGAGGGCGTCACCACCCGCCAGGGCCAGGGTGCGGGCCAGTTCGACGGTGGTGCGCGGCCCGAGTCGCGCGCCGGCGGTCCACAGGGTACGTGGGGGCTGGAGCGTCGTAGCTCCGTGGAGAATGTCCGTCTCCAGGCGCCGGAGGTCGGCACCGGGATCGAGCCCGAGCTGGTCCGCGAGCATGGTGCGGGCGCGGCGGAGGGTGGCCAGCGCGTCTGCCTGACGGCCTGCCCGGTGCAGTGCGCGGGCCAGCAGCCCCCAGGCCGGCTCGCGCCAGGGGTGTTCGGTGACGTGGGCGGTCAGTTCGGCGACGAGCTCGGCTCCTGAACCGGAGTCGAGCAGCAGGCGGGCGCGCAGTTCCGTCCCCTCCAGCCGCAGCTCCTCCAGCCGTGCCCGTTCGCGCTGGGCCCACAGGGAGCCGGTCACGTCGGCGTAGGCGGGGCCACGCCAAGCCGCGAGGGCCGTGTCGAAGTCGGTGAGCGCGTCGGGGGTATGCCGGGCGCGGGCCAGGGCGTCCTCGAAACGATGGACGTCGACGGTGTCGCACGGCAGGCGCAGCGCGTAGCCGGGGCCTTCCGTGACGAGGATGCGCGGTGGGGTGCGGGGTGGCCGGCCGGGTTCGATGGCGCGGCGCAGCGCGGCGACGAACGTACGCAACGCACCCACGGCGCGCACCGGTGGCTCGGCCCACAGGTCGTCCACGAGGGTGTCGGTGGCGACCATCCGTCCCCCGGCGGCGACAAGCCGGCCGAGAACCTCGCGGTGGCGGGGTCCGCCCAGGCCGACCGGGGTGCCGTCGTCATGGAGGGCCCGCACGGCACCGAGTACGTCGATTCGCATGCCTCCATCTTCCGTGCCGCGGATCTGTGGCGTCGAAGCGTACTGATCGGCTGCTGATCGCCGTCGCCCACGCTGATCCCGTCAGTCCTCGGACCGAGGCTTTCGGTCCGCCGACCCCAGGAGGGGCCTTTCATGACGCTCGCCATTCCCGGTTTCGACCACGTCCGTCTGCCCGGCGCGGACGGAGTGGAGCTGGCTGCCGCCGTCGGCGGCAGCGGCAGCCCGATCGTGTTGCTGCACGGCTTTCCGCAGACCCACCTGATGTGGCGGCACGTAGCCGAGCGGCTCGCCGACGAGCACACGGTGATCTGTCCCGACCTGCGCGGCTACGGCGCCAGTGACAAGCCGGTGGCCATCGGCCCTGAGATGTACTCCAAGCGCACCATGGCCGCCGATGTCGTCGCCCTGGCGGCGGCCCTCGGCCATGAGCGCTTCGCCCTGGTCGGCCACGACCGGGGCGCTCTGGTCGCCTTCCGGGCAGGCCTGGACCATCCCGAGACCCTCTCGCACGTGGGCATTCTCGACGTCGTGCCGACCCTGGACATGTGGAACGTCCTGCACGGTCTCCCGGCGGCGGTCGGCTACCACCTGTTCCTCATGGCGCAGCCGCCGGGCCTGCCGGAGACGATGATCGCCAACAGCGCCGACGCCTTTTTCGGCTCCTTCCTCGACGCCTGGGCCAGGGACCCGGCGGCCATGCCGGAACCGGTCCGGTCCGCGTACCTGCGGGCCAGCGCCGCGGCCGTGCCGTCGATCGTCGCGGACTACCGGGCCTCGGCGGGCATCGACGTCACACACGACCAGGCGGACCAGGACGCGGGTTCCCAGCTGGCCATGCCCGTGACGGTCGTCCAGCAGGACTGGGGCGCGCGACTGGGCTACGACGCCGCATCGGTCTGGCGCGCGTGGGCGCCGGACCTGGACCACCGGCTGACCGGCGCGGGGCACTTCATGGCCGAGGAGGCGCCCGACGAGATCACCGAGGCGATCCGAGACCTGCTGCTCCGCTGAGCCCTCCACCCGAGCCATGAGAGGCGGCGGGCAAGCCCGCGTTCTGGGCCACCGGACCAGCCCCGCGATCCGGTGGCCGGTGAACCGCCCGCCTGCCCACGGTCGTGGGCACTGCCCCGGAAGACCCGGTGCCGCTCACCAGGGCGTGGCGGGAAGGCAGCCGATGAGCGTCGTGGAGCCGGCCGCCCCTGCCCCACGCGGTCAGGCCATTTCGACGTAGCGGTGGACCCTGTCGAAGCGCCGGGCCGCCACGTCCCGGCGGCGGACCACCCAGTGGGCCACGCCGGAGTCCAGTTCCGTGACGTCGTCGCCGCACCTCCAGGTGGCCAGGAGAGCCCAGTCGTCGGCGCCCTCTCCGTGGGCCGTACCGTCCTGCGCGGAGGGACCGGCATCTTCGGGATCTCGGGCGTAGTGGACGGGGTCGTTCTGGGGCGAGACCGGGTGGCCGCCGATCTGCAAGGCCCAGGCAGGACGGTGGCCGCCCACGTGTGCCCAGGCGTCGCTGAGTTCGTCGGCGAGTTCGAACTGCTCGTCCTCGGGGAAGCCGCCCCATCTGTCGAGGGCGAAGCTCTCCGGCATCTGCGCGCTCGGCTGGTGCCAGACCGTGCGGAGCTCACGCGGCCGGTACGGCTCGCGCCAGCTGTGTTCGAGGGGGCTCCGGGTTGTCGGGGTCCCGGCGGGGACGTACAGCACCGCGTCGGACACCTGCCCCCCGATGCCGTGCACATCGGTGCCGGAGAAGAGGAGCAGGTGGCCGTCAGCGGGGAGCGGGAGGCCGGTGGCACCCGGCGGAAGAGCCGCGAGGTCGACGGAGGCCACGAAGTGATCGGACGGCCTCGGCACGCCGTGCGGCAGCATGGGGTCACCGCCGATCCGGGCCACGAGGGGACCGTCATCGCCCTCCGCCAAGTACACCGCCGGACGGGCGACACGTATCCATTCCTCCACCTCCTCCGACGGCAGCCCCTGGGACGCCGCCTCGGTCCGGAAGCGGTTCACTCTGTCCATGCTCGCATCGGTCACCGGGCCACCCTAACGGGCTCATGGGCGGGTAGCAGCGGGGTCGAACTCGCTTGAAGGAAACGCCCTTTGGCGCTACTGACCTGTGAAGTGCGGGGTCGGCAGGGGCTGAACGCGTGATCGGCGCGGTGGCTTTGTTCACGAGTCACGGTTCTGGCTCACCTTCCGTGATTGGTGACAATCCGTCACGGCTATCGATGAGCGGGGAGCGTGGTGCTTGCTGGTGCCGGGTGTCATGATCGGCTGTGGCCGACTGAGAAATGCAGGGACAGGGAGGGTGAGTGGAGAAGTTCACCGTCGAGCCGCTTCGGATGGTCGACTTCGTGGAGCACGTGCGGCGCCGCCCAGCGGGGTATTTCCTGGTCGATCAGGACAGCCCCGAACTTCCCACCGAGGTCCTGCGAGCGGTGGCCTGGGACGCGCTGCACCGTCGCGACGGCAGGCATGGACAGATCAGTGTCGAGATCGGATCTGATCTCAGCTTCACGGTGGAGAGCGATCAGCGCCCCAGTGCCGATGAACGGGAGAGGCTTCTTCCGGAATTCTTCGGTTCCCTGCTCGACATGTTCGACATGCGGCGATGGGCTCCCTCCGCAGCTGCCGCACTCAGTGTCCGCACGGTCATCGAGGTGTGGCTGGATGGCCACGGCTATCGCCAGGAGCTCGTCGGGATGGACCCGACCGGCCCCAGGGAAGAGTTCATGGCGCCGAAACCCTTCGGGACCCGGACCACGTTCCACCTCGATCCATCGTTCTGCGGTCGGGGCGCGGCCATCGGCTGGGCGCTGCGGTCCGAAGAACTGCACCGAGAAGGAGGAACGTGCAAGGAACATCCCTCACCCACGACGTTTCCGATTCACGATCTTCGCGCGGAGGCTGAGGAGTCATTCAGCGAGTAGGACGCGTTTTCGCAGAAGGTCGAGGCCGGCGCGGCCGAACATCTGGCGTTTGAGCATCTTGATCCGGTTGACGTGCCCTTCGACCACGCCTGAGTTCCAGGGCAGGGTGAAGCCGACGATCACGGCGTCGCGGTCGCGGTCGATGCCTGCGGCGAGACCAGCATCGCCGCCACCGCGACCACGTCGGCGGCTGCGCCCATAGGAAGGGGCTCTCCAGACGCTTGGATGTGTCTCTGCCAGACCGATCGGTAGAGTTTCGGAGACGAGAGAAGAGATCCTCCGATGGACTCCCGCATCACCCGCATACGCTCCAAGCTGGCGAAAATCCCGTACCAGGTGCAACGAAGCCACTCGGTGTGCGCGGAGGGCCACCAGTTCCGCCTCGGCCCGCGCATCAGCGCCTCGGAAGCCGACGCCTTCGAGGCGGAGCACCGCATAGTTCTGCCTGCGGCCTACCGAGCGTTTCTCATCGAACTCGGGGCCAGCGGTGCCGGCCCCTTCTACGGTCTCCTTCCGCTGGAGGAGTGCAGGCTGCTCACGATGAACAGGGAACCGGCGGACGGCAGCCCGCGGGGATTCACTCATGTCGACCACCCGGACGCGCTGCAGGGTGACCTGTTCCTCCACATCATCGAGATGGGCTGCAGCGATCTGTGCCTGATCGCAGTGACGGGCCCCCTCACCGGCCGTGTGGTCACGGGCAACGCGGACGGCTTCTGGCCCCCGAACGTCTCCTCCGCACAGGACTTCCTCAGGTGGTACGAACGGTGGCTCAACCACATGTGGGACGGCAAGGACAACCGCGCGCTGGGACTGACCTCCCCGGCAACCATCGCGACCGCCCCGTGGGGTTTCCGCGCCACAGCCAGTCCTCGCTGCCGTAACCCAGTACATCGATCAAGCCGCACTTCGTGACCGCATCGCGGAGCCCCCTCAAGACGCCGACCCGGCTCGTGTCTGTCTCAGAGCAAGCCGCTGACCTGCCGGTTCCCGGCGTGCCCCGGCCTCGGACACTGAGAGTCGGCTCGACACCACAGAAGTTGTGCCAGAACCCGAGTCACGACAGCGGATGTTCACGACGTTGAGCAGCGTCCTTGTGATGCCGTGTTCGATGTTCGTGAGAAACGACAGCACCAGCTCAGGGGTGCTGCTGGCCGCAGGCGTCTCCGGCTGTTGAGAGGCGGCCGCTCAGCTCGCGTGGGAGTCGCGGAGGGCGAGGTGGCGATGTCGCTCGTCGGCATCAGGACGCATGAGGTCGCTGGAGTCCCAGGAGGAGGAGAGCGATCAGGCGTCGGGGGTCGTAGCGGGGGTCGTTGTCGCGTCCGATACAGAGGTTGCCGATGCCGCACATCAGCTCGTACGGCTGCGTACCGGGCCTGATGTCCCCGGCCTCGACCGCAGCGTCGAGCAGTTGGGCGCATACGGGCAGCAGGCGGTCGAGGAAGTAGGCGTGCAGCGCGGCGAAGCGGTCGTTGTCGGACTGCAGGGCGTCGGCGAGTCCGTGCTTGGTGACCAGGAAGTCAACGAAGAGGTCGATCCACTGGCGCAGTGCTTCGAGTGGGGAGTCTGCACTGGCCAGCAGGTTCGGGCCGGCCTCGGCGCATGCTTCGATCTGGTGGTGGTAGACGGCTGTGACGAGATCCGCCCGGGTCGGGAAGTGGCGGTAGATCGTGGCCATCCCGACGCCCGCCCGTGCCGCGATCTGGCGGATCGGCGCGTCGACGCCGGAGGTGACGAACACCTCGGCGGCGGCGGTCAGCACCGTCTGCCGGTTGCGCTGGGCGTCGGCCCGCTTGCCTCGGGACGGCGAATCCCCTGCCGGGCTCTCGGTGGCCATCACGTGTTCCTTCCACACCGATTGACAAAACGGAGCAGCGCTCCGAATGCTAAACGGAGCAACGTTCCGTTTCAGGTTAGCCGAACCGGGACGCTCCTGTCCGCCATGTCCGTCACCGGTCACAGGGGGCCGGCGGGCGGCATGTGCCACCGAAAGGGAACCCACATCGTGAGCTCACCCACCGCCACCAGCACCGACGCCTTGGGCGCGCCCGTCCCGGTCCTGTCCTTCAGCCCCGTAGTACTCTCCGTGCCCGGACGTCCCGTGGACCTCCAGGTGCGCGTCTCCGCACCCGCAACCGGAACCGGCCTCCCCGTCATCCTCCTCTCCCACGGTCACGGTCCCTCGAACAACCTCTCCTCGCTCAACGGCTACGCGCCGCTCGCCAACTTCTGGGCCGCTCACGGATTCGCCGTCGTTCAGCCCACCCACCTCACCTCCCGGACACTGAGCCACCTGGTCGCCGGCGCACCCGGCGCACCCGACTTCTGGCGCTCCCGCGCCGAGGACATGACCCACATCCTCGATCGGCTCGACGTGATAGAGCGCACCGTGCCGCAGCTCGCGGGGCGGATCGACGCCACCAAGGTCGCCGTCGTCGGACACTCGCTCGGCGGCTTCACCGCCGCCCTCCTGCTCGGCGCCGGGCTCAACGACCCCGATACCGGCAGCGTGGTGCACCTCGTCGAGCCCCGGATCAAGACAGGCGTACTGCTCGCCGCGCCCGGCAGAGGCGGCGAAGTCCTCAACGGGCCCATGGCCGAGCAGTGGCCGATCATCGGGGCCGTCGACTTCTCCACCATGACTGCACCCGCGCTGGTCGTCGCCGGCGACAAGGACGATTCCCGGCACTTCACAGACATGGGGCCGGACTGGCACGCCGACCCCTACACTCTCGCCCCTGGCCCCAAGACCCTGCTCACCCTGTTCGACGCGGAGCACGGACTTGGCGGGATCGCCGGATACGACGCCGCCGAGACCACGGACGAGAACCCCGGGAGAGTCGCCGCCCTCGCCCGGCTCACCGCGGCCTACCTCAGCACCGAGCTTCACCCCGGCACCCCTACGTGGCCGAACGAATGCGAGGCACTGGCGACCGGCCTCGACCCGGTAGGACGAATCGAATCCAAGTAAGCCCCCCCATCACACTGGTGAACAACCGCTGCCGGTACTCGGGCGCGGTATGCCGCTCCAGCCGGCCGACCCGCGCTCCCTGCGTCACGGCTCCGGCGCCGCTGCCGCATCGGGCACCGAGCCGGTACGCGGACTGCTGCTCCTGGGGTGCCTGTTCAGCCCTGCAGGGTGGCGAGCCAGCCGGTCAGCAGGCGGTTGACCTCGTCGGGGCACTCCTGCTGGATCCAGTGGCCGCAGCCGTCCAGGAGGTGGGAGGCCGACAGGCCCGGGAGGGTGGTGGAGTAGGCGTCGACGGCGTCGGACATCCAGGTGGTGGAGGCGTCCAGAGCGCCGCCGGCGAACAGGGACGGCTGCTTGATCGGGGCTCCGCGGTGGGGGGGGGCGAGGTCTTCCCAGTCGCGGTCCATGTTGCGGTAGCGGTTGAGTGCGCCGGTCAGACCCGTGCGCTCGAACTCCCCGGCGTAGACGTCGAGGTCGTCCTCGCTCAGCCAGGCCGGGAGAACCCCTGTGGGGAAGCGGTCGCGCAGCCGGCCGCCGCCGCGGGTGACGAAGTGCGGATCGGGCTCGCCATGGGTGGGCATGGTGTCGGCGGACAGGGCTGCGTAGAAGCCCGCGAGCCAGCCCCTGACGTCGGGCTCGATCTCCGCCTCGGCTCGGCCGGGCTCCTGGAAGTAGGAGACGTAGAACTCCTGCTCGGGGCCGCCGATCCGGCCGAAGACGTCGGTGGGGCGGGGGCCGCCGGGCGGCGCGTAGGGGACGCTCAGCAGGCCGACGGCGCGGAAGACCTCGGGGTGGAGCAGGGCGGAGGTGGCGGCGATGTTGGAGCCCCAGTCGTGGCCGACGATCACCGCGCTCTCCTCGCGGAGGGCGCGCACGACGGCGACGTTGTCCTCCACCAGGTCGAGCATCCGGTAGGCCTCGGTCGCCTCCGGCTTGGAGGAGCGGCCGTAGCCACGTACGTCGATCGCCACCGCCCGGTAGCCGGCCGCGGCGAGGGCCGGGAGCTGGTGGCGCCAGGAGTACCAGGACTCGGGGAAGCCGTGCACGAGCAGGACCATCGGGCCCGTGCCCTGCTCGACCAGGTGGAGGCGTCCGGCCGGGGCCTTGACGGAGCGATGGCGGAGCTCGGCGGTCGGCTCGGGCTGCATGGCTTCTCCTCGGTTCGCGGGAACGCGGCTGCCCATCGATCATGCGGCGCGGCACCGGTCCGGCGCGATCAGCCTTGCCATTCTGGCAACCTTGCAGGACGAAGAGGTGGAGCGGCACGGCGAGCGAGGAGCGTGAGGTGGCAGTCGACGACGTGGAGGGCACGCTGGCTGCGATGGGGCCCCGCTTGCGGGCCGCGCGCGAGCGTCACGGGGCGACCCTCGCCGGTGTCAGCTGCGCGACCGGTATCGCGACCAGCGCGCTGTCCCGGATCGAGACCGGCCGACGCAAGCCCACCCTGGAGATGCTGCTGCAGCTGTCGAAGGAGTACAGCGTCTCCCTGGACGAGCTGGCCGGCACGGCACCCGCCCCCGCGGCCAAGCCACCCGCTACGGCGCCGCTGAGCTTCGGCGACGACAAGGCGGTGCTGCCCTTGACCCGCTACGTCGGCGGCCTGCACGCCCACAAGCACGTCCTGCCCGCCCTCGAGGACGCGCCGACGCGGCCACGTCAGGTCTCCCATAACGGCTACGAGTGGCTGTGCGTCCTGTACGGACGACTGTGGCTCGCACTCGGCGACCAAGACCTCATCCTGACCCCCGGGGACGTCGCCGAGTTCGACACCCGTACCCCGCACGGGGTGGTGAACTCCAGTCCCACCGGTCCGGTCGAGTACCTGATCATGTTCGGACCGCAGGGCGAGCGCCAACGGTTGCGCACCCCTCGGGCCGCTACTCGCGAGACTGATGACGGAAAAGCTGCTGAGTGAGCGGCCGTGACAAGCCAGGTGCCTTGCTGGTGACGACCACGCTGCTTCGTCCGGTCTCTTTCGCCACGTCATGCTCGACGCGGGCCCGGACCTGTTCGTCTAGAGGCCGAACAGGTCCGCGACGGCCAGCAGGCCGAGGGCTGTGCCGGTGGCCAGGAGGGGGAGGGCGAGGACGAGGAGGAGTGCCGTGCCGGCCAGGAGTTGGGCCGTGGTCCGGCGGCGGAGTTGGCAGACGGCCGGGTTCCGCGGGTCGTACGTGATCTCCTCCTCGTCACGGCCGCCGTTCGAGCCCCGGTAGGTGCGCGGCTCCCCGTCGGCATCGGTGAACCGGTACACGTACAGGGCGTCGGGATCGCCCGCGTCGACGGAGCCCGAGTTCTCCCGCTGCGCGTCGACCGTGATTCCCCGGGTGACGAGGACCCAGCCCTGCCGGGCGGACGTCCACCCGAGGCCGGTGAGGGAGACGCCGGCGCCCGCGAGGAGGGGGACGAACACCCAGTACAGCACCCCTCCCCAGGTCTCCGTGATCAGCAGGGCCGCCATCACCAGGCAGAACACGACGGTTGCCACGGTCCCGGGCTTCACCTCGCGCAGCCGTGCCCACCAGGACCTCTCGGGCTCCCCTCGCCGCTCCACGACGACCTGCCGCACGCCGGGCGCCCGGGACTCGTCCGCGTCCCGTACGGGCAGCGCCTCGTCCAGCACGGCGAGGAAGCGCTCCACCGCGGCCGGGCTGCGTGAACCCAGCAGATACGTCTCCGCCTCCCCCGCGCCCACCCCCGTCAGGACGACGGCCAGCCTGCGTCCGCCACGACCCCGCGCCTCCACGCGCTCGATCGCCGCCACCGGTATGCGCCGGAGCTCCCGCCGCGACTCGAGCAGCAGCTCACCGTCTCGCAGCCGCGCACGCCGGCCGAAACGTCCGTGAAGTACGAGTGGCGAAGAGGACGTTGAGGTCATCCGCCGATCCTAGGGGCGCGCTGCCCCGCCCTGTCATGCCCTGTGCGTCAATACGGACGCCCTGTGCGTCCATACGGACGTGGGGGCGCACATCCGTGAGCGGCGTGTGCCTCAGCGGGCCGGGCGGGGTGTACGTCGCAGCCATCGGCGACGGGCGCGGGGGTGGACCGCGCGGCCCATGCGCCGTCCGGCGACCAGATAGCCGAGCAGCGCGCCGGCGGTGTTGAGGAGGACGTCGTCGACGTCGAAGGCGCGGCCGGTGATCAGGGCTCCCTGGATCAGTTCGACGACCAGCATCGTCACCACCGTGAGCAGGCTCACCCGCAGCAGGCCACGCGTCCTGCGCGACAGGAGCGGCAGGAGGATGCCGAACGGCACGCCGAGCGCCACGTTCCCACCGAGCTGCTTGACGGTTTCGACGAACCCCGGCTGCTGAAGGTACGCGCGGATCGAACTGCCCGGCGTGAGGTTGCTGTGGGTGAGGGTCGCGGACGCGGGCGACGCGTTCAGGGTGAGTCGGGCCAGCGCGATCGCGAACGCCACCATGCCCGCGAGTGCCACAAGGGCCACCAGCCCCCGCACCAGCCGGCCGGGTCCGCGCCGTCGGGTCTCCTCCCCGGGGCCAGGGGTCCTCGGCGGCGCGGTCCGTGGTGGCATGTCCTGTGCAGCGCTGCCCGCCTTCGCCGCCTCGCCCGCGGAGGTCTTGTTCCCGCCCCGGTCACGTCTTCGCATCCTCATGTCCGTCCCCCTGTCGCAGGCCTTCCCGGAGGGGTTCGACTACCCGGGCAGCCGCCCGGCAATCCGGCTTCGGGCGCGAGGCGGCGGCCCCGTCCACCGTTGCCTCACCCGCCCCAACCATGCGCATCCCAGGGGTAGTTCGGGGCTTCGGTGAATGGCCGCGCACCTGACGGGCAGCAGACTCCTATGCGAGATGACCGCGACGACCCACACGACCGAGGCGACCACACAGAGGGCAGACCCCCGCGTGCCAGGGCCCGACGCGGGCGCCGGGTCCGGAAGTGGCCCGCCGTCGTCGCCGTACTCCTCGCACTCTCCCTGGCGCTGGTCCTCCTCGGGCGGTTACTCCAACTGCCCGGGCTCGGCGATCTGTTCGGGTCCGAGACCCATGACCGTTCCGGCCCCGCCGTCCTGAAGTCCATCCAGGACATGAACCGCCACGAAGGCGCCCTCGGCACCTATCAGGTCGTCGTGGACCTGGAGAAGGACGCCCGGTTCCTGCCCGACGCGATCAGGGGCACCCGCACCCTGTACGTGGCCACCGGCAGCGTCAGCGCGTACGTCGACCTCGCCGGCCTCGGGCGCGACGCCGTCACCATCGACGACGCGCGCACCACCGCCACGCTCAGGCTGCCGCACGCGCGGCTCGCCGAACCCTCGCTGAATCCCGAGCGGTCCTACGCCGTCTCGAAGCAGCGGGGCCTCCTCGACCGGCTCGGCGACCTCTTCTCCGACAACCCCGCGAGCGAACGCGCCGTCCACACCCTCGCCGCCCGGCACATCGGCGAGGCCGCCCGCGAGAGCGACCTCACCACCCGCGCCGAAAGCAACACCACCGCCATGCTCCAAGGGCTGCTCCAGGCCCTCGGCTTCGAGCACGTCACCGTGACCTACACCTGAGGACGAGGAGGACGAGGAGGACGAGGAGGACGAGGAGGACGAGGAGGACGAGGAGGCGGAGGGAGGCGCATGACACCTGGGGCGGGTGGCATGCGCGCCCTCAGTCCCCGGGCGCCGGCTCCCCTCGGACCGGCGTGGGCCGGTCGATCCGGTAGACGTAGTGCAGCCGGTCGTCGATCGGGTTGTCCGGCTCCAGGTCACCCTCGGCGACCCGCACGAAACCCGCCCTCTCCAGGGCCCGCCACGATGCCCGGTTCGCGGCCACCACCGGGACGACGACCGAGGGGGTACGCGGGTGGTCGCGCCAGGTGCGTTCGATCATGGCGCGGATGACGCGCGTGCCGACGCCTCGGCCGGTGAGCGCCGGATCGCCGATCAGATAGTCGATCGAGGCCGCTTCCGCGGGGACGTCGAAGAATGGCGCCAGCTCCTCCCGGTACTCCGGATAGTCGCCCCAGAGACACCGCTGGACCAGCCCCACCGGTACGCCGTCCAGCAGGGCGATCCAGTCCTCCGCGGGCTCCTCGCCCCGCGCGACCGGGCCGAAGTCGCGGGCCACCGCCGCCGCGTCCGTCTCGTGGTTCCACCAGCGGGCGACGTGCGGCCGGGAAAGCCACCGCCCGAGCAGGGGAAAGTCGTCCTCGGTGACGCGGCGCCAGGTGATCACACGTAATGATCCGCCCCCCGCCCCCCTCAGTCCACCCGTATCCCCAGGACGCACGCGTCGTCCTCGTGGCCCGCGAGATCCGCGTCGGCCAGCAGCGCGTCGATGACCTGCCGGGGGGCCGACGGGGACGATGCCGCGACCGCGCGAGCCAGTCGGTCGATGCCCACGGTCACGTCCTCACCCCGGCGTTCGACCATGCCGTCGGTGTAGAGCACGAGCAGGTCGCCCGGCAGGAGCTGCGTCGACGAGGTCTCGTACGCGTATCCCGGGAGTGCGCCGAGGAGCGGGCCGCGCTGTTCGGCGCTCATGGGCTCGGCGCGGCCGTCGCGGAGGAGCAGCGGCGCGGGGTGGCCGGCGTCCGCCCAGTGGAGGACCTTGTCCTCGTCGAGGTGGCCGGCCACCATCGTGGCCGTCTGCCCCGCCGGGTCGCTGCACACCAGCTCGTTCAGCCAGGTCGTGATCTCCCCGGCGGACGCACCCGTCTGCGCGAGGCCCGCGAGCGCGTGCCGCTGCTGCGCCATCCGGGCGACGGCGTCCAGGCCGTGCCCCGACGCGTCGCCGATCGCCACGAGCACCCGGCCGTCCGGCAGCAGTCGGCACTTGTACCAGTCGCCGCCGACCGCCGCGTCGGGCTCGGCCGGCCGGTAGGAGGCGGCCACGGTCAGCCCGACCGCCGCCAGGGCCTCCGAGTGGGTGGGGAGGATCGCCTCCCGCAGCGCGTCCGCGACCCGCCGTTCCGCCTCCGTCTGCCGTCGCAGCCGGTCGGACTCCCGCTCCGTCTCGGCGAGCCGGCGCCGGCTGCGGATCTGCGGCGTGAGGTCGCGGGCCACCAGGTTGAGGGCCCAGGCCCTGCCGTCCGTCGCGGTGACGGGACGTCCGAGGAGATCGAGCGTACGGACCTCGCCGAGGACGACGAAGCGGATCCGGGTCCAGGCGGGTTCCTCGCCGGCGAGGACCGAGGTGAGGAACTCTGAGAGCGCCGTCAGATCGTCCGGCAGCAGCGCGTCGCACAGCTGCTCCAGCGTCCACGGCATGCGTACGTCGGCGTGGAAGATCCGGCAGAGCCCCTCCGACCAGGTGATCTTCCCGGAGAGCAGGTCCCAGTTCCCCCACCCCATCGACGCCAGGAACTGCGCGTCGATCGTCATCAGCTCCGCCTGGCTCTGTACGGGCTGCCAGGTCGCAAGCACCTGCTTGCCGCACCGGGCCGCGGAGTAGAGCAGCGGGGCCCGGTGGATCCGGCCGAGCCGCTGCTCGGTGTAGTCGACGACCCGTCCGTCCAGCGGCTTTCCGGTGTCCACCACGTCCGCGAGGGCGGCCAGCAGACCCGAGTGCGCGGCGCCGGGCCGCGCCTCCAGGAACCGCTGGCCGACCTGGTGGTCGGGCTGTTCCAGCCACTCCGCCGATCGGACGCGGTTACCGGCCACGATCCGGAAGTCCAGGACGGCACCCGTCTCGTCCCCCACCGGTTCGAGCAGCACGGCCGAGGCGGGGATCGCGGCGAGCACCGAGCAGACCCCGCTGCCGCCGGGCTCGTGGGTACTGCACAGACAGGATGTCTCGCCGTCTGCCTCCGCGGACGGCGGGAGCACCGCCAGGGACTGCAAGGGCGACGCCAGCTCCGTACCGGCCGGTCCGCCCAGTGGGCGCTCCGCGGTCCTGCGCACCGATGCGCGCAGGGAGGAGATCTCACGGCCGATCATGCCCTTGAGGGCCTCGATGCTGTCGGGCAGGGGAAAGCTCATCGTCCGCCTCCGCGAGCCACTTGACGTGTCGCCGCTCGCCTCCGAGTACCGCCGGCACGTCGCCCGGGCTCCGCTGACCACTCGACTGATGGGGATGCTGTGGTGCTGGTGAGGATGGTGGTGGCGGCCGGTACGGCACCGGGCCCGGGCCCGGCCGCCACGAGGCGGGTGCCCGCCGCCCGGTCCGTTCATGCGCCTCCGGTCACGACCACCGGGCAGGACAGTCGCACCCCTGTCCGGCGCGTCCGCCTTCTCCGTAACCCCTCCTTCGTGACCGCTCCTCCTTCGCCGCTCCGCCTCGCCCTCTCTCCCGGGCGGCATACTGGATATGTGCTTCGGTCACCGTCGTGCGTCGGCGTTCTGCGGGAGCGAGCCGGTGAGGCCCTGCTGCACCGGGTCGCGGGCCCCGAGGCGCACCGGAAGCGTGAGCGCATCCACGGCACACCCGGCCCCCGCTGGTTCGGCCCGGACCGTCCCGTCCGCGTCGTGCACGGGGACGCGTCGATGTACGTCGGCGGTCTCGCCGCCCTCCTCCTCCAGTCCCTGCACCCGACCGCGATGGCGGCCGTCGCCGCGCACTCGGGCTTCCAGGGGGATCCCTGGGGGCGTCTCCAGCGGACCAGCACGTTCCTGGCGGTCACGACGTTCGGTACCGGCCAGGACGCGGAGAGGGCGGTGGCGCGGGTACGGGAGGTGCACGCGCGCGTCAGCGGAACGACGTCCGAGGGCGTGCCGTACCGCGCCTCGGACCCTCATCTCCTGGGCTGGGTGCACGCGGCCGAGACGGAGTGCTTCCTCAGGGCCCACCAACGGTACGGAAGGGCCCCTCTCGGTCCGGCCGACGAGGACGGGTACGTGGCCGACATGGCCGAGGTGGCGCGGCGGCTCGGCGTGGAGAGCCCGCCCGAGACCCGTGCCGGACTCACGGCCCGGCTGGCCGAGTACCGGCCCGAGCTGCGGGCCACCCCCGAATCACGGGCGGCGGCGCGTTTCCTGCTGTCGGAACCACCGCTGCCGGCGCCCGCGAGGCTTCCCTACGGTTTCCTGGCGGCCGCGGCGGTCGAACTGCTGCCGGCCTGGGCGCGGACGGCCCTGGACCCGCCGGTCGCCACCCGGCTCATGCTGCCGCTGGCGCGACCGGGCGGCCACGCGGTCACGGCCGCCCTCCGCTGGGTGATCACGGCCCCGCCGCGTCCGCCGTCCTCGCCCCACGGAACGGAGGGGCCGTCTCGTCCCGGGGAGCGGGAGAGCCGAGGGGATGACGGCCCCGGCCGTCTCACACCGCCGCATCGCGATCGCGCGCGGTGACCGTGCTCGTACGACTGTGTCCGTACGACCGTGTCCGTACGACTGTGTTCGAACGCGGGTAGAGTTGCCGGTCGGGGGAGTGGCGTACCGCCGTCTCCCGATGCCGTGTCGGGGCCGATGTCGCCCCCGGCGAAGAACCGATGACTGCGGGAGAGAAGCGTGCGCGAGCCGATGCAGCCCGGCGCTGCCGCCTGTCCGCCGTGACGCTTCACCCCGGGAGCTGAGCGGGTCACGCCGCCCGCGGACCCCGCTCGCCCCTCACTCGCTCGTATCCGCTTTCCCCTCCGGCCCCGTACTGAGGGCCCGTGTGCCCCGCTACGGAGGGTGCCGTCCGAGGGTCCGCCCGGCCCCGTACCCCCGGGGCCGTACGCGGGGTGCCGCCCGGCTCCTCCGCGCCTCCGCACGACCCGGCCCGCAGACCGGGGGCGTGCCCGAGTTCGACAGGTCTCCGTCCTTTGTCCTCACCCGCTTCCGCCGTGTCCCCGGCCGCGTACCTGCGTGGTCTGAAGCCCGACTGGCTGCGCGATCCGAAGGTCTGGCGCACCGAGGTGCTGGCCGGTCTCGTGGTCGGGCTCGCGCTGATCCCCGAGGCGATCTCGTTCTCGGTCATCGCGGGGGTCGACCCGGCGGTCGGTCTGTTCGCCTCCTTCACCATGGCCGTCGTCCTCTCCGTCGTGGGCGGCCGTCGCGCGATGATCTCCGCCGCCACCGGCGCCGTCGCCCTGGTGATCGCCCCGTTGAACCGGGAGCACGGTTTCGGGTACCTGGTCGCCGCGGTCATCCTCGCCGGGGTCTTCCAGATCGTCCTCGGCGCGCTCGGGGTGGCGAGGCTGATGCGGTTCATCCCGCGCTCGGTGATGGTCGGCTTCGTCAACTCCCTCGCGATCCTCGTCTTCGTGGCGCAGATCCCCGAGCTGTGGAACGTGCCATGGGCCGTGTACCCGCTGTTCGCCTGCGGTCTCGCCCTCATGGTGTTCTTCCCGAGGGTCACGACCGTGGTCCCGGCGCCGCTCGTCTCGGTCGTCGTCCTCACCGTGATCACCGTCGCGGCCGGGATCGCCGTTCCGACCGTCGGCGACAAGGGCGCCCTGCCGTCCTCCCTGCCGGTACCGGGGCTGCCCGACGTGCCGTTCACCCTGGACACCCTGACCACCGTCGCCCCGTACGCCTTCGCCATGGCGCTCGTCGGCCTGATGGAGTCGCTGATGACCGCCAAGCTCGTCGACGAGATCACCGACACCCACTCGAACAAGACCCGTGAGTCCGTCGGGCAGGGCATCGCGAACATCGTCACCGGCTTCTTCGGCGGGATGGGCGGCTGCGCCATGATCGGCCAGACGATGATCAACGTGAAGGTCTCCGGCGCCCGCACCCGCCTCTCCACGTTCCTGGCCGGTGTGTTCCTGCTGGTGCTGTGCGTCATGCTCGGCCCGGTCGTCTCCGACATCCCGATGGCCGCCCTCGTCGCCGTCATGATCATGGTGACGTTCGCGACCTTCGACTGGCACTCCGTCGCCCCGAAGACGCTCAGGCGGATGCCCGCCGGAGAGATCGCCGTCATGGTGATCACCGTCGTCTGCGTCGTGGCGACCCACAACCTCGCCGTCGGCGTCGTCGTCGGCTCGGTCACCGCCATGGTGATCTTCGCCAAGCGCGTCGCCCACGTCGCCGAGGTCACCGCCGTGACCGACCCCGACGGCGCCACCGCCGTCTACCGGGTCACCGGCGAGCTGTTCTTCGCCTCGTCCAACGACCTGGTCGGACGCTTCGACTACGGGGGCGACCCGGACAGGGTCGTGATCGACCTCTCCGCGGCCCACATCTGGGACGCCTCCTCCGTCGCCGCCCTCGACGCCATCGAGACCAAGTACGCCCAGCGCGGCAAGACCGTCGAGATCACCGGCCTCAACCACCCCAGCGCCGACCTCCACGGCAGGCTCACCGGCGAACTCACCGGTCACTGAGCGACGGACGGCCGGCCTGCGGCCCTTCGATCCGCGCCTCCCCGAGTGGTCCCGCCCACGTGGAGGGGGGAGGCTGGAACGAAGGGCGTCCGGGTGTCGAGGGCGTACCGGAACGGAGCGCCTGCCCGGTCGCGAAAGGCCGAGCCATGCGCATGCTGCTGAAGGTTCAGATGGACACCCAGGCCTCCAACGAGGCCATCAGGCAGGGCACCCTGCAGAAGCTGATGGAGCGCGCGCTGGGCGAGCTGCGCCCCGAAGCCGCCTACTTCGGATCCGAGAACGGCTGCCGGACGGCGTATCTGTTCTTCGACATGACCGATTCCTCCCAGATGCCGAAGTTCTCGGAGCCGTTCTTCATGGAGCTCGGCGCCAAGATCTCCTACTCGCCGGTCATGAACCGGGAGGACCTGAGCAAGGGTCTCGGCGCGCTCTCGACCGGCAGCTGAGGGTGTTCACCCGGTGGGGTGACCGGCGCTGTCGGTGTGGCTCGCCTGGCTGGAGAACTTGTTCAGGAAGACGTCGTACCGGCCGTCGGAGCGCTGCGTGAGCGTCGCGCCGTCCTGCCAGATCCCGTTCTCCGCCCACCACTGCGAGCCGGCCGGGTCGCCCTGGTTCTGGTGGATGTTGTGCATGCCGAGGTCGTTCTCGGGATCGTCGTCGAACGGTTCGCCGAAGACGAGGACGCGCCGGCCCGGCACCAGCATCGGTTCGAGCGCGTCGGCGGCGTCGACGTTGGAGCCCGCGTGCCAGGGCCGCGAGCCGAGCAGGTCGAGGAGGTCCTGCAGCCAGGCCGGCGGGCGGCGCTGGAAGAGGAGGCCCGCCCGGTCCACCAGTTCCGGGTGGCGCAGATAGTCGAGGGCGCCGGAGCTCGGCGTGCAGGCGAGGTCGTGGTAGCCGGGGGCGAGGGCCGTGGCCGGCCCGATCAGTCCGGCGGCCAGGGCGAAGGCCTTCCACTGCACGCCGACGTTGGACTTGTGGCTGTCGACGTCGATGGCGCAGTGGTAGCGGCCGCCGGGCGCGTCCACCTCCAGGTTGACGTGGAACCAGCGGCCCTGACTGTCGGGCTGGTCGCGGTAGTGACTGTGGAGGGTTCCCACGAGCACTCCGTAGCGTGCGAAGGGCATGACGTCAGTGAAGCATTGGCGGACACGGTGAGCATGTCGACGGTGACGCTCTGTGCGCGCCCCTCGGTGGACGATCGGGTCGTGCCCAGCGCTCCGCTGACCTCGGGAAACGCAGCTGAGGCGCAGGTGAACCGCAGGTCGGACCCCTGATATATTCATACCCGTCGCCGCCGCGGATGATCACTCCGCGGAGCGGCGCACACCTTGTCCAAGTGGCGGAATGGCAGACGCGCTAGCTTGAGGTGCTAGTGCCCTTTATCGGGCGTGGGGGTTCAAGTCCCCCCTTGGACACGATGGATTCACCGCCGACGTGGTGGTCGAGAGATCTCGGCCACCACGTCGGCGTTTTACGAGCATCGTCGGGACGGGTGCCGGTCGCCGGACGGTGTCTCACCGCACGTACGTCGTGGCCACGGCCGCCTCGTACGAGGGTGCGACCCGTACGTCGGTCAGTGACCAGCCCGGCAGGGCGGCCGGATCCGGCCCCATGCCCGTGTACGTCCGCTCCAGGCCACCGGCAAGCCCCTCGCCCGTCCCCTTGAGGTACGCCTCCTTGCGCACCCAGCACCGAGTGAACGCGGCCTGCCGGTCCTCCGGGGGCAGCAGGTCGAACTCCTCCCGTTCGAGCGGGTGCAGACTGCCCGCGACGAGGTCCGACACATCGGACTCCGGGTGCGCCTCGATGTCCACGCCCACCGGTGTCGTGGCGAGACCGACGAGCACCAGGTCGCGGCTGTGCGAGAGGGAGAAGTGGACGCCCCCGCCCCGCACGGCCGGCCGGCCGTGCGGCCCGCCGCAGAGCGGACAGTCCTCCCTGACGAACACCACCTGGTCCGCCGGCGTCCCCAGGCAGTGGCCGAGCAGGCGTCGCAGCGCCCCGTGCGCCGCCAGATAACGGGCCCGGTCGGCCTCCCGTATCAGGGCTCTCCACCGCCGCCGTTCCTCGTCGTCGAGGAGGTCGTGCGCGGCGGGGTCGTCCGCCACCCGGAGCAGCCAGAGCGCCACCGCCCCGTCGGCGACGGGCGCCACGGCCGGCTCCGGCCCGGCACCGGCTCGCAACATCCGCACGGGAGTGATCTCCATCGTCATGGCGTCATTCTGCAACGAGGCCGACCCCTCGCGTGTTACTCGTTGGTACGGCATGCTTGCGGGCAACCATCCAACGGCCGGGGGCTGAGGCAGCGGTGACGACTTTCGAGGAACGGACCACGGTCCACGCCTTCCGGGACGACGCGCTCGGGGAGCACGACGCCGTCGGACTCGCCGAGGCCGTCCGACGGCGTGAGGTCGGCGCCGCGGAGGTCGCGCGGGACGCGGCCGAGCGCGTACGGGCGGTCGAGGCACGGCTCCACGCCGTGCAGGTCCACCTCGACACCCCGGCGTTCGCCGACGGCGCGGCCGGTGCGGACGGTGGAGCCCTCGGCGGTGTACCGACCTTCGTGAAGGACAACACCGACTACCTGGGCCTGCCCACCGGCCACGGCAGCGCGGCCTTCACCCCACGGGTCGCACGGCGGCACGCGCCGTTCACCCGGCAGCTCCTGAGCAGCGGCGTCACCGTGCTCGGCAAGACCCGGCTGCCCGAGTTCGGATTCAGCCCCGCCACGGAGTACGAGGGCGCCGAGCCGGTGCGCAACCCGTGGAACACCGGCCATTCGGCCGGTGGTTCGTCGGGCGGCAGCGCGGCCCTCGTCGCCGCCGGGGCGGTGCCGATCGCCCACGCCAACGACGGCGGCGGTTCCATCCGCATCCCCGCCGCCTGCTGCGGACTCGTCGGTCTCAAGCCGACCCGGGGCCGGGTCGTGGCCAACGCCCAGAGCCGTCAACTGCCCCTCGACATCGTCTCCGACGGCATCGTGAGCCGTTCCGTACGGGACACCGCGGCGTTCCTCGCCGCCGCCGAGACGCACTGGCGCAATCCGAAGCTGCCGCCCCTCGGCCTGGTCGAGGGTCCCTCGGACCGGCGCCTGCGCATCGGGTTCCTGGTGGACTCGCCGAACGGCGTCCACGCCGACGCCGCCACCCGCGCGGCCGTCACGGAGACGGTGGCGACGCTGGAACGGCTCGGGCACACCGTCGAGCCGGTGGAGCTCGCCCTCGACCCCCGCTTCACCGACGACTTCCTCACGTACTGGGGAATGCTCTCGTTCCTGCTCGGCGTCACCGGCCGCACGCTCGGCCGGGACTTCGACCGGCGCCGGATGGACGGCCTCAGCCGGGGGCTGCGCGAGGACTACCTGAAGAGCTGGCGGAGCACCCCGGGCGTGCTGCGGCGGCTGAGGCGTACGAGGGAGGCGTACGCGGCGGCCTTCCGCGGTCTCGACCTGATCCTCACCCCCGTACTCGCCCACAGCACACCGGAACTCGGCCACCTCAGCCCGACCGTCCCGTACCGGACCCTGATCGAGCGGATCCTCGCGTACGTGGCCTTCACGCCGGTCAACAACGTCGTCGGCACGCCGTCCCTCTCGGTGCCGGCACCCGTGGCGACGGAGGCGGGCCTGCCCGTCGGCGTCATGTTCTCCGGCCGCCCCGGCAGCGAGAGGACCCTGCTTGAGGTCGCGTTCGCGCTGGAGGCGGAGCGTCCGTTCCGGCGCATCCAGGACGCCTGAACGGGCGCGGGCAGCGGAGAGGCCGCCCCGCACGGGGCGGCCGTCTCCGACCGGGGCCGCGTCAGCTGTCGCCACCAAGGGCGCGCTTGAGCTCCGACTTGTTCATCTTGGAGCGACCGTCGATGTTGCGGCGCTTGGCCTCTTCGTACAGCTGGTCGTACGTGCGCCCCTCTGCGCCGCTGTGCGAGCGCCGTCCTCCGCGCTCACCGGACGACATGTCCTCCCGCGACGTCCGGCTGGAGGACTTGGACTCGCCCTGCCTGGCCCGTTCCTTGTTCACGGTGCGGGCGGCGATCTCCTTGGCGCGCTTCGTGCTCTCGCCGCGGTCCTCCGCGCTCTCCTTGATGTGTTCGTACTGCCGTTCCCGTTTGGGGCTGGATCCGCGAGGCATGGTGGTTCTCCTTCCGGCGTGTTCGGCGGGGCTTCCCGCCGGGCGGCTACCCGTGTCGCCGTGCGTCACTCGTCACCCTGGCGCCGTTCGGGCGTCACTTGTCACGGTGCGGGCGTCACTTGCCGCCGTTCGAGCCGTGCCGGCTCCTGGCCCACAGGGGCAGGGCGAACCAGCACAGCAGGTACCAGGCGAGGACGGGTGCCACGAGCCACGGCACGACCGTGTTGTCGGTGGCGACCCGCAGGATGAGGAAGAGCGCGGCGGTGAGGGTGGCGACCAGGAACAAGATCCCCACCATGACCAGCCGGGACGCCCAGACGACCGCCTGGGGCTTGAGCTTGCGTCCGGAGACGAGGCGGTGGAAGGAGACCGGGCCGATGAGCGCGCCGGTGGCCAGCGATCCCAGGATCACCGTGAGGACGTACGTGGTCTTGTCGGCGGAACCGAGGCTCGCGTACCGGGGCGTGAAGACCACGGTCAGCAGGAACCCGAGGAGGATCTGCACGCCCGTCTGGGCCACGCGTATCTCCTGCAGGAGGTCCTGCCACTGCCGGTCGGCGCGTTCGTCCGCGGTCTCCTCGCGTCCCCGTCGGTGCTCGCGTTCGCCCGTGGTCTCCTCGCGTTCGCCCGTGGTCTCCTCGCGTCGCCGCCCGTGCTCGCGGTCGTCCATCCCCTTCACCTTCCGCCTTCCCGGTCCGACGCTCCTGCGGCCCTCCGTCGGACCGGCGGGCCGTACGCCGCGTCTGCCCGGCCCCGGGGGTCACATCCGTGCCGCGGCGGCTCTTCGTGCCATCGCACGACGCCCCCTGCCGCCGGAGGTCCCCACACGAGGGGGGAATGGCAGGCGTCCGTCGGGGAAGGGGCCCGTCTGAACGAAGGAGAAGAGCCGGTGGAACGAGAGACCGGGTGGGCAGAGCAGTGAGCGCAGGGCATCGCACGCCGGACGGGAACCACCCGTGGCCTTCGGGTGACGCGGGTGGGCCCGACGGATCGGTCGCGGACGAGCGGCGGGTCCCGCGGGACGCTGCCGAGGCGCGGGCGCGCGTGGCCGGGGTGTTCGCGGAGATCGCGGCCGTCACGGGCATGCCGCCGTCCCCGACCGCTCTGGGTGACGCGCTTCTGGTGACGTCCGAGCTGGTGAGCAACGCCTTCCGGCACGGGAGTGGCCTCACCGGCTTCGGAGTGACGTGCGACCGGGGCGCGGTGACGATCACCGTCTCGGACGCGAGCGGCGAGCTGCCCCATCTCACGGACGCCCGGGGGAGGAAGCGCGACTTCGGACCGGGGGAGGGCGGCTTCGGCTGGCCACTGATCAGACTGCTGGCGCTCGAGATCAGGCTGTGTCTGCCGCCGCGGGGCGGCAAGACCATCGAGGTGCGGCTGCCCCTTCACTGATCCGCTTCATCGCCGTCCGCTTCGTCGCCACTGCCTCGTCGCGGCGGCTGGAAGAGTCCCTCGGTGTCGGTCAGCCGGAGGAGGCGGGCCATCCGCGGGCTCACGGGACCCAGCGCGAGCGGGTAGTGCGCGCCGTCGAGGTGCGCATGGCGGGCGGCGAGGAAGGCCCGCAGGCCGGCGCAGTCGCAGAAGGTGACGGCGGAGAGGTCGAGCGTGACGCCCTCCGGGTGCGCGCCCAGGGCGGCCATGAGAGTCCGGTGCAGGTGCGGGGCCGTGTCGCTGTCTATCTCGCCGCTGACGAGGACGATGCCGTCCGGTGAGACCTCGACGGTCATCTGTGGCTCCGGGGCGGTCGTCCACGGCTGGAGGAGCAGGTCGACGGCGGATGCCGGGACCTCTGCGGAGTGGTCTGGAAGGGGATACATGGTGCGCTCCCACGGGCCAGACAAACCTGGACGTTTCGCCCTTATGGTGCTCTTTACATCTCTAGCATGTCAATAATTACATGAGATGAGTTTCGGGTCTTGTGACTCACGAAGAAATCGCCGCATAATGACCCAATGAGCGACAGTCCAGGCGTTCGTCCGTCGTGGACCTTCCTGACGAATCACGCCCGTGTCCTGGTGGTGATCGCCCGGGACCCGGACGTCCGTCTGCGCGATGTCGCCGCCGCGTGCGGCGTGACCGAGCGGACGGTGCAGGCGATCGTCGCCGATCTGGAGGCCGCCGGATACCTCACCCACGAGCGTGAAGGGCGGCGCAACCGCTACCGCCTGGCGTCCGGCATGCGCTTCAGACACCCGCTGGAGGGTGACTTCGAGATCACCGGTCTCCTCGACCTCCTCAGGGCGGCGCCCTCGGGCGGCGGCCCCCTGCGCGATGCCGCGGCGCGCGACGGCGGTTCCGTACGAGACGTCCGCCTGCGTGACGAGGGGAATTGACACACCTTCCACGAGGCCGGCGGCGAGCCTGAGCGCCGCCCTGGCGCGGCTCAGCCGAAGTCGGGGATCGGGTGGTCCGGGGCGAGGGCGGCGGCGATGCGCTGGGCGATGGTGTGGGCGGTGTGGCCGTCGGGGGCGGTGGGGCCCTGGGTGGTGGAGACCGCGATCGCCAGGCGCTCGGACGGGAGGTAGTCCATGGAGGCGCTGTAGCCGAAGAACAAGGGGTGCTGCGAGATCCAGTCGCCCAGGACGAGGACGCCCATGCCGTAGTGCGTGGCCTCGGTGTTCGGGAGGCAGACCGTCGCCGGACATGTCTTGGTCGGCCGGCCGAGGCCCACGGTGCCCGGGTTCAGGAGCTCCTTGCGGGAGGCGGGAGAGAGGAGTCTGCCCGAGCCGATCCCCGAGGCGGAGCGTGCCAGGTCGCAGATGTCGGTGGTCTGTACCGCTCCGGGGGCGGTGGTCCACGAGGGGTTCCAGAAGGTGGACTCCTCGTACGTGCCGCGATCGGCGGTGAACGCGTGCAGGACGGGCGTCGGGATGTCGGGCGTGAAGCTGTTGCGGGTCTCGCGCAGGCCGAGGGGGCCCATCACCTTCTGCTGGAGCAGGACGTCGAGCCGGGTCCCGGTGATCTTCTCCAGGGCGGCCCCGAGCAGGACGAAGTTGGCGTGCGAGTAGTTCCAGTTGGTACCCGGCTCGTACCAGCGCGGCTCGGCGGTCGCGAGCGCGACGAGCTCCTCGGCCGTCCAGTGACGGAACGGGTTCGCCGTGACGGCCTGCTGGAACTCGGGGAGGTGCACGTAGTCGACGAGACCGGTGGTGGACGCGGCGAGCATGCGCAGGGTGATCCGGTCGCCGTCCTCGAGGCCGGGCAGCCAGCGCCCGACGGGTTCGTCGAGGTCGACGGTGCCCTCGTCGACCAGCCTCAGGAGGGCGGTGCCCAGATAGCTGATCGCGATGTTGCCGTTCCGGAAGTGCATGGCGGGGTCCGCCGGGACCCCCGTCATCGACTCGCCGAGCGCGGCCGTGACGACCTCGCGCCCGTCGACGGTGACCCGCAGGATCACGGACTTGAGGTCCATCTCCGCCTTGGCCCGCTCGGCGATCCCGAGGATGTCGCGTGCCGGGCCGCCGTCGGGCAGCCGGGAACCGACGCAGGGGCGGTGGTGGCCCCCGCCGTCCGTCGTGACGGCGGCGGTCGCGGTGGGGGCGTTGAGGGAGAGCAGGGCGACGAGCGCGGTCACGGCGACGAGGCGCGGCCGTGACGTCGGGTGGGCGGGTCTCATGGGCGGAGTATCGGCGGGCCCGCCCGGGGACACCCGCCCAGGGACCGCCGACCCGCACGAACATCACCCGTCAGGCCCCGGCAGAACCTTGAGACCTTGAGACCGGGTCCGGGCCTCTCAGGCCCTCAGCCCGTCCGGCCCCTCGGGCCGGGGTCCGGGCCTCTCCATGGGGGTCGGGCCTTCTCGAACCGGTCCCGGCCCCTCAGGTCGTACGGGGCCCGCGCAGCGCCCGGCCAAGGCCCAGCGGGCCCGGCCGGTCTCAGCTGCCGCGGCGGATCCTCGCGGCCTGGCGGGCCTCGGCCGTCTTGCGGGCCTCGGCGGCCCGTCGCGACTCGTTCTTGGCGCGGCCGGGACGGCCCGGGACCGTTCCCATGCCGCGGAAGGCCGCACCGCCGCGCTTGGGGCCCTCCTGGGTCGGCGCGGCACCGTCGACGGGCACGCCGGAGGGGGCCCGGGCGCCGGTGATGCGGCTCAGCTCGGCCTCGCCGGAGCGGACCTGGGTGACCTGGGGGTGGATGCCCGCGTCCGCCATGAGGCGGGCGACGACGCGGCGCTCCTCCTGCGTGGCCAGGGTGACGACGAGGCCCTCCTCGCCGGCCCGCGCGGTCCGGCCGCCGCGGTGCAGGTAGTCCTTGTGGTCGGCGGGCGGGTCGACGTTGACGACGAGGTCGAGCGCGTCGATGTGGAGGCCGCGCGCCGCCACGTTGGTGGCGACGAGGACCGGGACCTCGCCGCTCCTGAAGCGCTCCAGGGTGCGGGTCCTGAGGGGCTGGGACTTGCCGCTGTGCAGCGCCGCGGCCCGTACGCCGCTGCCGAGCAGGTGCCGGGTGAAGCGGTCGACGGCCGCCTTCGTGCGCAGGAACATGATCACGCGCCCGTCCCGGGCCGCGATCTCCGTGGCCGTGGCGAACTTGTCGGCGACGTGCACGTGCAGCACGTGGTGCTCCATGGTGGAGACGGTGGCTGCCGAGGGGTCGACGGAGTGGACGACCGGGTCCTGGAGGTAGCGCTCCACGACGAGGTCGACGTTGCGGTCGAGGGTGGCGGAGAACAGCATCCGCTGGCCGTCGGCGTTCACCCGGTCGAGCAGCTCGGTGACCTGGGGAATGAACCCCATGTCGGCCATCTGGTCCGCTTCGTCCAGGACGGTGACGGTCACCCGTTCCAGGCGGCAGTCCTTGCGCTCGACGAGGTCCATGAGCCGGCCGGGCGTGGCGATCAGGACCTCGACGCCGTCGCGCAGCGCCGTGGCCTGCCGTCCGATGGACATGCCGCCGACGACGGTCGCGAGGCGCACCTTCAGGGCGCGCGCGAAGGGATCGAGGGCGTCCGTGACCTGCTGGGCCAGCTCGCGCGTGGGGACCAGGATCAGGGCGAGGGGCTTGCGGGCGTCGGCGCGGCGGCCCGCGGTGCGCACGAGCAGCGGCAGGCCGAAGGCGAGCGTCTTGCCGGAGCCGGTCCGTCCGCGCCCCAGCACGTCGCGGCCCGCGAGGGCGTCCGGGAGGGTCGCGGCCTGGATCGGGAACGGCGTGTCGACGCCTTCGCGGGCCAGTACGTCGAGGACCTCGGCCGGCAGGTCGAGCTCGGCGAAGGTGGCGGCCGGGGGCAGGGCGGGGGTGACGGAGGCCGTCGTCGCGAATTCGTCCTTCGCGGCGGCCGCGCGCCGTGCCCTGTCCGTACGGGGTGTGCTGTGTGTGGTGTCCATGGGAGCCCTCCTCGAAACCGGTGCGCTTCGAGGAATTCGCGAGGGGCGGAAGCCCGGATGAATTACAGGAACGCCTGGAAATGCCTGGAAAAGACAACGAGCCGGGGCCCTCACCACACGGGTGAGGGCCCCAGCTGCGTCGGACGTGTCAACGTCAGGCGGGGAGAATGTTCTCCGCCTGGGGGCCCTTCTGGCCCTGCGTGACGTCGAAGGTCACCTTCTGGCCTTCCTGGAGCTCACGGAAGCCAGAGGTGGCGATGTTGGAGTAGTGGGCGAAGACGTCCGGGCCGCCACCCTCCTGCTCGATGAAGCCGAAGCCCTTTTCAGCGTTGAACCACTTCACGGTGCCGTTAGCCATTTTAAATCTCCTTCGGGGCGTAGCCCAGGGGTCCGCACTGTGCGGAACCCGGAGTCGCCGTGATGATTGCCCCGTCCGGAAAACTGCACCGAAAACACAGAAAGTGCCTGACGATGTCGAATCGTCAAAGGCACTTGTAAGTTTCTTTGGGAACCACGACTGCAACTGTTGTTGACTGTAGCACGTCGGCCGGGGGAGTGCACGGAATTGCCTATGGCCGGCCCTGGCGGGTCGGGAGCACTTTCGGGGCCGCCGGGGCCGGGGCGGTCGGCCTCGCCCCGTGGGCCGTCAGGACGAACGTGACGGTGATGAGCAGCGCCCACGCGCCGAACTTGGCGAGGGACACCGGCTGCCAGCCGTCCAGCTGGTCCGGGTAGCTCCAGGCGCCGACGTACGTGGCCGCGTTCTCCGCGACCCACAGGAAGAAGCCGATCAGGACGAACGACAGGGCGAGCGGCATCCGGTGCTCCCGTTCGCCCACCCGGAACCGCACCCAGGTCCCCGCCGTCGCGGCGAGGAGCAGCGCGGCCAGGGCCCACCGGGCGTCGGGCAGCCAGTGGTGGCTGAAGAAGTTCACGTACACGGCGCCGGCGAGCACCGCGGTCACGCGCGGCCGGTAGCCCGTGAGCCGCAGTTCGAACAGGCGCCACGCCCGGCAGATGTAACTGCCGAGGGCCGCGTAGAGGAAGCCGCCGTACAGCGGCACCCCGCCGACCTTCGTCCAGGCCTCCTCCGGGTAACTCCACGAACCCATCCGCACCTTGACCAACTCGAAGAGCAGACCGATGACATGGCAGCCGGCGATCACGGCCACGTCCCGGCCGGAGTCCCAGCCCACCTTCCACGCGAGGACGGTGAGCAGGATGCCGTACAGGAACAGCAGGTCGTAGCGGGCGATCGGCAGTTCGGGCAGCAGGGCGGAGACCGCGATGCCGCCGATGAGCGCCACGGCGAAGGCGCAGCAGCGCACCTCCAGGACCGTGAACCGCAGGAGTTGGCATATCCCGTACGAGAACGTCTTCATGCGGGGTGGGACGCCGGGGCCCTCGTGGTCGGTTCGCCTCCCGCCCGGACGACGACGGCGCGCCGCACCCCCCGGAGGGAGTGCGGCGCGCCGTGGTGCCTTCGGGCGGGCGGAGATCAGACCGCCGGGGCCGGGAAGGTCGGGTACTCCACGCCGGAGACGTGCTGGACGACCCGGATGACCTGGCACGAGTAGCCGAACTCGTTGTCGTACCAGAGGTAGAGGATCGCGTTGTCGCCGTCGACCTTGGTCGCGCCGGCGTCGACGATCGACGCGTGACGCGAGCCGACGAAGTCCATGGAGACGGCGTCGGGGGCCGTGGTGAAGTCGATCTGACGCTTCAGCGGCGAGTGCAGCGAGACGTCGCGGAGGTACTCGAGGACCTCGTCGCGGGTGGTCTCGCGGCCCAGGCGCAGGCTCAGGATCGCGATCGAGACGTCCGGGACGGGGACGCGGATCGAGCTGCCGGTGATCGGGGCCTTGAGCTCCGGCAGGGCCTTCGCGACGGCCGAGGCGGCACCGGTCTCGGTGATCACCATGTTGAGCGGCGCGGAACGGCCGCGGCGGTCGGCCTTGTGGTAGTTGTCCAGGAGGTTCTGGTCGTTCGTGAACGAGTGGACCGTCTCCACGTGGCCGCGCAGCACGCCGTACTCGTCGTCCATGGCCTTCAGCGGCGGCACGATCGCGTTGGTCGTGCAGGAGGCGCAGGACAGGATCTGCTCGTCCGGCTTGATCGTGTCGTGGTTGACGCCGTGCACGATGTTCGGCACGTCACCCTTGCCGGGCGCGGTCAGGACGACCTTGTCGATGCCGGGCCGCAGGTGCTTGGAGAGGCCCTCGCGGTCGCGCCACTTGCCGGTGTTGTCGATCAGGATGGCGTTCTCGATGCCGTACGCCGTGTAGTCGACCTCGGAGGGGTCGTTGGCGTAGATGACCTTGATCGTGTTGCCGTTGGCGACGATGGTGCTGTTCGCCTCGTCGACCGTGATCGTGCCCTGGAACTGGCCGTGGATGGAGTCGCGGCGCAGCAGCGAGGCGCGCTTCACGAGGTCCTGCTCGCCACCGCCGCGGACCACGATCGCGCGCAGACGCAGACCGTTGCCCGAACCGGACTTCTCGATGAGGAGGCGGGCGACGAGGCGGCCGATGCGGCCGAAGCCGTAGAGGACGACGTCGCGTCCGTCGCGGCGCTCGATCTTGTTCTCACCGGTGGCACCGGCGACGGCCTCGGCGGTGAACTCCGCCACCGACAGACCGCGGTCGTCGGTCTTGTACTCGGCGGCCAGCATGCCGATGTCGATCTGCGACGGGCCGAGGTCGAGGGTGGTGAGCGTCTGGAGGAAGGGGAGCGTCTCGGTGACCGACAGCTCCTCGCCGGCTATCTGCCGGGCGAAGCGGTGGGTCTTGAGGATGGAGACCACCGACTTGTTCACCAGGGAGCGGCTGTGGAGGAGGACGGTGACGTCCTGCTCCCGGTGCAGCTTCCCGATGATCGGGATCATCGACTCCGCGATCTCCTCGCGGTTCTTCCAGCTGGTGAACGAGTCGTCATTGACAGTCACAAGTTTATCTTTCGAGCTAGGCGGCGCTCATATGGTAACCCCCGGCCTGTTGGCTCCATCAAGGGGTGCGGGTGGCGATGTGGGTCACGGAAAGGCGAGGGCCCGGAAGGCGTTCCTGACGCGGGCCAGGGGGCCGTTGTCGCGGGTGAGGCGGAGCCGGTTGGTCAGCAGGACGGCCCAGCGGCCGCGTGCCGGTGACACCCACATGCCCGTGCCGGTGAAGCCGAAGTGCGCCCAGACGTCGTCCGCCGGCGCCGTGCCCGGTGCCGGATGCCAGAACAGGCCGCGCGGAGGGTCGAGCCGGCCGGTGTGGACGCGGAGGGAGGCGGCCGTCCACTCCGCGGAGAAGGAGGAGGTGCCGGGCAGCGGGGCGAGCAGATGGCGCAGGAAGCGTCCGATGTCGCCGGTGGTCGTGAAGACCCCCGCGATGCCGCAGGCGCCGCCGAGCAGCCGGGTCGAGAAGTCATGGACGGTGCCCTTGAGCGGGGCGCCGCTCTCCTCGTCGTACTCGGTGGGCGCGCACCACTTCCTGACGGCGGGCGGCAGCGGGCCGTACCGGGTCTCCGTCATGGCGAGCGGGCCCCAGACCCGGTCCTCGGCGAGCCGGGGGAGCGGCAGCCGGGTGAGGTGCTCGGCCAGGTAGCCGAGGATGAGCGCGGCCCGGTCGGTGTACGCCACGGCCTCACCGGGCCGGTGCCGGAGCGGCTCGGCGAGGACGCCGTCCCGGATGTCCTGCGGATCGGAGCCGTACAGGTGCCGGAGGTTGGCGCGCAGCGGCAGGCCCGCCGTGTGCGTGAGCAGATGATGGGCGGTGACCCCGGCGAGGGGCCGGCCCGCCGCCTCCGGCCAATAGGAGCCGAGCGGGGCACTCAGGTCGAGCTTCCCGGCGTCGACGAGCGTGCCGGTCACCGCCCAGACGGCGAGGATCTTGGTCAGGCTGGCGACGTCGAAGAGCGTGTCGGGGCGCATGGGCTCCCCGGGGTCCGCCGGGTCGAGCAGTCCCACCGCCCCCTTCCACACGGTCGTGCGGGCGTCCCCCACCGCCCACACGGCGCCGGGGAGCACCCCCGCGCGCACCGCGTCGTCGAGGAGCCGCTCGAAGGGGTCGCTGCGCTGAGCCAAGGCGTGCCTCCGACGGGTAGCGGGCGGCCCTGGCCTGGTGGGCCGTGCTCCGGAGTCATGCCCCCGCCGTACGGGAAGACACCCTTCCGTCAGCGGGTCTGCCCGGCGTCAGGCGCGGGTCCCTCGCAGATCACCTCGTCGCGCGGGGTGTAGTGGGTGGTGAAGGTCTGCCGGTCGACCTCGGTGCCGCCGTTCTTGAACACCCGGTCCACGGAGATGTCGAAGCCCTCCAGGGGCTCCTGCGGCACGCACTCCTCGCCGGTGCCCTCGCGCTTCGCGGGCTCCTTGAGGTTGGTGCGCGGCCCGGCGACGGCCTCCACGGAGTCGTACTTCTTCGTCCCGAGGAAGCTCACGGTGACGGAGGAGTCCGTGGCGTCCGCCTTGATGTAGATCGGCTTGCCGGAGTCGTTGCGGAACTTGAGGTCGAGCGAGCCCCAGGCGACGGTCGCCTCACGCCCGGCCGGGTAGCGCTCGATGTAGAAGGAGTGGGCGCCGTACTCGACGGGCTTCACGCCGGCGAAGAACATCGCGTTGAAGACGGTCGTCGCCATGGCCGACACACCGCCGCCGGGCGCCGAGCGGTACTGGCCGTCGAGGATCATCGTGCCGTCGACGAAGCCGTTGTCCGGGGTGCGCTCGCCGACCGTCTTGTTGAAGCTCCACACCTCGCCCGGCTGCACGACCGAGCCGTTGATGAGCTCGGCGGCCCGGCCGATGTTCGTCGTCCGGTACGGAGCCGTCGGGAAGTCCACCGTGAACGTCGACATCTGCTCGGTGATGCCGAGGCGGGCGAGGGAGCCGGCGGTCAGCTCGGGCTCGGTGACCTTGGTGGCCACCGGAGCCGTACGGGCCGCCTCGCCGGTCCTGGTGAGCAGCGGGCGCACGGCGTCGCCGAGGGCCTTCGCGGTGACCTCGTGGCCCGGGCGGCCCTCCGACTCCACGACGACCTTGCCGTCCCGGACCCCGAGAGCGGCCTCCACGGGCGCGTTGGTCAGCGACGCGACCGGCCGGGCCACGTCCGGGTCCCGGAGCAGCGCCTCGGCGTCGAGCGCGGCGCTGAGCCGGCCGTTCTCGGCCTTCACGGTGAGGTGGTCCCCGAGGGTCGAGGGGGCGATGCGCAGCCGCTCGGTGCCCGCCGTGAGCGTCACCGGGCCGGAGACCGCGGGCTTCGCGTACGTGTCGAGGAAGCGGGACACCTCCGCCGCGGGGAGCTTCGGCTCGGTCATGGCGACCGGCAGGCTCACGGGCGCGGCGCCCGTGGCGGCGGGATAGGCGGCGCGCAGGGCCTCGACGGCCCGCCCGGTGTCCAGCTTCCGGCCCGTCACCGGCTGGGTCGCGACGGCCTCGCCCGCCCTGAAGGCGACGGAACCCTCGCGCACCGCCCGGTCGTTCTTCCTGGCCAGTTCGGCGACGACCGCCCGCGCCTTGTTCTCGTCGTACGCGAGGACCGGGCTGATCTCCCGTTCGCCGGAGGAGAAGAGCCGTCCGATGACCGTGACGGGGTCACGGGAGGGGTCGGCCGCCAGGTCCGCGGTCTTCGCCAGGTCCACGGTCATGCCGGCGGCGGCCGGTTCCACGGTCGCCGCACGGTCGGCGACCCGCACGGGTATCGGCGCGCTCCAGGCGGCGGGGGCCTCCGCCGCGAGCTTGGCGCGGGCCTCGGAGCGGCTCATGCCGCCGATGTCCACGCCGGCGACCCGGGTGCCGGCGGATATGTCGTCACCGGTCGCGAGCAGCCCGGCCACGTACAGCCCGCCCGCGGCGACGGCGACCACGCCTGTCGCGATCGCCGCCACGCGGAGGCGCGGACGGCGCGCCTCGCGGGGCGTCGGGGCATGGTCGGTCCTGGAGCGGGGCACACGCTCTCCCGTGGCGTCGAGAAATGGGGGATCCACACGACGGTACGCCGAAAGTGTGTCTTATGCACATAAAGGTGCGTTGACCTGCGGGGATACGGAGGGGAGCGGGGGCGGTACGGAGCGTGCCCGGTGGGGGCTGGGGAGGTACCGCGTACCCCGCCTAAGCTGGAGCGATGCCTGACACCCCCAGTCCCGGGCCCCAGTCCGTCGACCGGGCCCTCGCCGTCCTCGACGCCGTCGCCGACGCCGACCGGCCCGTCGGCGCCAAGGTCCTGGCCCGGCGGCTCGGCTGCGCCCTCTCGACCGTCTACCACCTCACCGGGCCCCTGCTCGCCCGCGGCTACCTCGTCCGTACCGCCGAGGGGTACGCCCCGGGGCCCCGCGTCCCGGCCCTGCACCGCTCCCACCAGCGGCACCACGGGCTCGGCGCCGGCACCGGAGAGCTCCTCGGGCGGCTGCGGCGGGCCACCGGCGCGGAGGCGTACCACACCGCCTACCGCGACGGCCTGATCACCGTCGTCGACACGACCGCCCCCGTCACCGACGCCGCCCACCCCTTCGCGCCGGGCCCCGAGCAGCGCGCCCACGCGACCGCCCACGGCAAGGCGCTGCTCGCCGCCCTCCCGCGCCCGCTGCGCCGCCGCTACCTCGCCGAGCACGGGATGGCCCGCTTCACCGAGCGGACGATCACCAGCGCCGAACGCTTCGAGGCCGAGGCCGGGCGGGTGCGCGACCAGGGCTTCGCCGTCTCGGTGGGCGAGGCCGACCTCGCGTACACCTGTCTCGCGGTGGCACTGCCCGAGCGGGGCGACGGCATCGTGCACGCCCTCTCCGTGTCGCTGCCGACCGCCGGTTTCGGGCGGCGGCAGGGCGAGATCCGGGCGGCGCTCGCCCGCGCCGTACCGGAGTTTCCGGCCCTGCCGGAATCCTGAACGGACCGGCTGGCCCGCCCGCCGGACGCGCCGCAGGCTTGCCGCATGATCTTCATCGCCGTCCGTTTCACCGCCCGCCCCGACCACGCCGACCGCTGGCTCGACCTGGTCGACGACTTCACCCGCGCCACCCGCGAGGAGCCCGGCAACCTGTTCTTCGACTGGTCCCGCGCCGTCGACGACCCGAACGTCTTCGTGCTCCTGGAGGCCTTCGCCGACGCCGAGGCGGGCGCCGCCCACGTCGCCTCCCCGCACTTCGCCGCCGGGCTCGCGGCCATGGCAGGTGCCATCGCCACCACCCCCGAGATCATCAACGTCGAGGTCCCGCAGCAGGGCTGGGGGGCCATGACCGAGCTCGCCCCGACCGGCGTCTGACCCCGTCCCCGACGCCCCGGCCGGTCGCCGCCCCGCCTGATAGGTTCGCGTGCACACGCAGGCGGGGCGGCGGCCCGAGGGGAGAAGCGGCACATGAGCGGGCGACAGACCGGCAGGCCCACCCTGGAAGAGGTCGCGGCGAGAGCCGGAGTCGGCCGCGGCACGGTCTCCCGGGTCATCAACGGCTCCCCACGGGTGAGCGAACAGGCCAAGGCCGCCGTCGAACAGGCCGTCGCCGAACTCGGCTACGTACCCAACCGGGCCGCCCGCGCCCTCGCCGGCAGCAGGACCGACGCCGTCGCCCTGGTGATCCCCGAGACCGAGGCCCGGCTCTTCGCGGAGCCGTACTTCCTCGACATCATCCGCGGCGTCAGCAGTGAACTCGCCGACGCGGACAAGCAGTTGCTGCTCACCCTGATCCGCAGCGAACAGGAGCGTCAGCGCTTCGAGCAGTACCTCACCGCCCAGCGCGTCGACGGCGTCCTCCTCGTCTCCGTGCACGCCTCCGACCCGCTGCCCGACCAGGTCCGCGCCCTCGGCCTGCCCGCCGTCCTCAACGGCCGCCGCACCGAGGACGAGCGCGTCGCCTTCGTCGACTCCGACAACACCGGCGCGGGCCGGACCGCCGTCGCCCATCTCGCCGCCCGCGGCAGGCGAGCCGTCGCCACCATCACGGGCCCCCTCGACATGTACGTGGCCCGCTGCCGTCTCGACGGCTACCGCGAGGGCCTGGCGGACGCGGGACTCGCGGCCGACGAGGGCCTCGTGGCCAACGGCGACTTCACCGAGGAGGGCGGCCGGCGCGCCATGCGGGAACTCCTGGACCGCAGACCGGACCTCGACGCCGTCTTCGCCGCCTCCGACGTCATGGCCGCGGGCGCGCGGGGCGTGCTACGCGAGGCCGGCCGCCGCGTCCCCGAGGACGTCGCCCTCGTCGGCGTGGACGACTCGGCCGTGGCCCGGCACATGGACCCGCCGCTGACGAGCGTCCGCCAGCCCATCGAGGAGATGGGCCGCACCATGGCCCGCCTGCTGCTCCAGGAGATCGCCGCGCCGAGCGACCCGGACGAGCAGCCCCGCCAGATGCTCCCGACGGAACTCGTGGTCCGCGCGTCCTCCTGACGTCGGGCCCCGCCGCCCGGCCGGTACGCGCGTCCGCCGCTCGACCGGCACGCCACCGTACGCGGGACGGGGTCCGCGGCCCGGCCGGCACGCACCGTACGCGCGACGGGTTCCGCCGCCCGACTCCCGCGCACGGTACGCCGAGATGCAGCTGCCCCGGGGGCCCCGGAGAATGGACACGGTACGGGGTCCGTATCCACGATCAGGGCGCTCCCGACGGCGTCCGACCCGGCAAGGGGGCGGTCGACCATGTCGCTGCGCCAGCCGAACCGGCCGCCCGCCGCGACCGGATCACTGCGCCGATGGGTCCTGCTGTACCTCCTGACCGTGACTCTGCTCACGGCCGCCTACCTGAAGTTCCCCGCCCGGCACACGATCCTGTGGGCGCTCATCGGGCTCGGCGGTGTCGCCGCGATTCTCGTCGGCGTCCATCTGCACCGGCCGTCACGGCGCTGGCCCTGGATGGTGCTCGCCGCGGCCAACCTGACCTTCGTGGGCGGCGACACCGCCTACAACGCCCTTGAGGCCTTCTTCGGCCAGACCAGACCCTTCCCGTCCGTCGCGGACGCCCTGTACCTGGTCACCTACCCGCTGTTCGCCGTCGGCCTGTTCGGCTTCATCCGCTACCGGGCCACCGGGCGCGACCTCGGCGTCGTCCTCGACGCCCTGATCCTCACCTCGGGCCTCGCGCTGCTCTCCTGGGTCAACCTCATCACCCCGCTGGCCAGGAGCGAGGACATGAGCTGGACCGAGAAGGCCATCTCCATCGCGTACCCCCTCGGTGACGTGCTGATGCTGGCCATGCTCGCCCGGCTCCTCGTCCCCGGAGGCCTGCGGTCCCGGGCCGTGCAGCTCCTCACCCTCGGCACCTGCGGCATCCTCGCCTCCGACGTCATCTACGGCACCCTCCAGCTGAAGGGCACCTGGCAGGTGGGCACCCCCTGGGACCTGGGCTGGGTCGTCTTCTTCACGGCCTGGGGCCTCGCCGCCCTCCACCCCTCCATGACGGGCCTCACCGAACGCGCCCCCGAACCGCCGCCACGGGTCGCCGAGCGACGGCTCGCCCTGCTCGCCGGGGCCTCGCTCGTCGCCCCCGCCCTGCTCCTGCTCCAGTCGCTGCGCCAGGACAGGGACCAGGACATCGCCGTCATCGCGATCTTCTCGGCCCTCATGTTCCTGCTGGTCCTCGCCCGGCTCTGGGGCATGATGAACGACCACGGCAAGGCCGAGGCCCGCGAGCACAGCCTCAGGGCCGCCGCAGCCTCCCTCGTCGCCGCCCTGAGCCCCCGCGAAGTGGCCCGCGCCGTGGAGACGGCGTCCGCGACGCTGTTCGGGCCCGGCACCGGTCACCGGGCCCTGCTCCTCGTCCGGGACCGCAGGGGCGGCCTCAGCGCCGTCGCCACCGCGGGCCACCCCTGGAGCTGCCGTACCGAGGTGCTGACCCGGTCCACGGCCGACGCGTGGAGCCATCCGGCCGACGAGCCGCCCCCGTCCGCCGTGTCCCCCCGGGCCCGGCCGCCCACCGACGCGCCCCGGCCGCCTGCTTCCGGCCAGGCCCGGCCCCCGGACGCGCCCTGGCCCGAGTCGGTCGCCGACGGCACCCGGCTCCTCCCCGTGCACCGGCTCGACCCCGCCGTCGCCGTGGAGCTCGCACCCGAGCCGTTCGCCCTGCTCTGCCCCCTGGAACTCCAGGCCACGGCGGGCTCAGAACCGCTCCTCGGCGTCCTTCTCCTCGCGGGCCCCGAGAAGAAGCTCGCCGAGATCTCGGGACCCGCCCAGTCCCTCGCCTCCCAGGCGGCACTGGCCCTCGAGCGCTTCGCACTCAGCGAGGAGGTCAACCGCCGGACCAGCGAGGCCTACTTCCGCACCCTCGTCCACAACACGTCGGACGTCATCCTGATCGTCGACGACGACGACACCGTCCGCTACGCGAGCCCTTCCGCCGAGACGATGTTCGGCCGCTCCCTGCTCCCCGGCACCCCCCTCGCGGAGCTCGTCTCCCCGGCCGACGCGGGCGCCGCCCTGCGCGTCCTCGCCGACATGCGGTCCCATGCCGCCGTCGACACCAGGGACGACTGGAAACTGGTCCACGGCGGCTCCGCCGACCTGGAGGTCGAGGTCCGCTGCAGCAACCTCCGCGACGAACGCACCGTCCACGGCCTCGTCCTCACCCTCCGCGACGTGACCGAGCAGCGGAAGCTGGAACGGGAGCTGACCCACCGGGCGTTCCACGACTCCCTCACCGGGCTGCCCAACCGCGTACTCCTCCTCGAACGGGTCGAGCGCGCGCTGCTGCGCGGCCGCCGCGAATCCACCCTGACCTGCATGCTCTTCGTCGACCTCGACGACTTCAAGGTCGTCAACGACACCATGGGGCACTCCGTCGGCGACGAACTGCTCGTCGCCGTCGCCCGTCGCCTCACCTCCGTCCTGCGGCTCAGCGACACGGCGGCCCGGCTCGGCGGCGACGAGTTCGCCGTCCTCATCGAGGGCGCGCACGAACCCCGCGACGCCGAGACCCTGGCGGCGGAGATCGTGCACACCCTCAGCCAGCCCTTCCACCTCACCGACGGAGCGGTGTCCGTGTCGACCAGCGTCGGCATCGCGACCGTCCTCGACAGCGCCCACGCCGAGGAACTCCTCGGCCACGCCGACCTCGCCCTGTACGCGGCCAAGGCGGCCGGCAAGAAGAGATGGCGGCTCTTCCACCCCGAGTTCCACTCCCGTCTCGTCGCCCGCCACGAACTCCAGGCGGGGATGGACACCGCCATCGCCGACCACGCGTTCGCCCTGCGCTACCAGCCGATCGTCGAGGTGCGCGACGGCGCCCCGGCCGGCCTGGAGGCGCTCGTCCGCTGGCCGCACGCCCGCCGGGGCATGGTCCCGCCGGACCAGTTCATCGCCCTCGCCGAGGAGAGCGGCCACATCATGCCGCTGGGCTCCTGGGTCCTCGAACACGCCGCCGTCGACATCGCCCGCTGGCAGAGCGCCCGCCCCCGGCAGACCCCGCTGTACGCCAGCGTCAACGTGTCGGCCCGCCAGTTCCGCGACCCCGGGTTCCTCGACGGCGTACGGCGCACCCTCCGCTCGTCGGGGCTCGCGCCCGGATCCCTCGTCCTCGAGCTCACCGAGACCGTCCTCATGCGCAGGGACGCCCAGATCAGGACCACCATGGCCGCCCTCAAGGACCTGGGCGTCTCCATCGCCATCGACGACTTCGGCACCGGATTCTCCTCGCTCAGCTACCTCCGCGAGTTCCCCATCGACGTCCTCAAGGTCGACAAGTCCTTCATCGACGACATCACGACCGACCCGCAGCAGGTGGCGCTCATGGACGGCATCGTGCGCATCGCCGACGTCCTCGGCCTCCAGGTCGTCGCCGAGGGCATCGAGCACGAGGAACAGCGCGCGCTCCTCGCCGAGATGGGCTGCCGGTACGGGCAGGGCTACCTCTTCGCCCGCCCCATGACGGCCCATCAGGCCGAGTCGTATCTGCACCGCGCCCCGCCCGGTGGCGAGCGGCCCGCCGTCCGCCCGGCCGCTCCTTCCGCCGCCCGTCCCACGGCCCCGGTCGGGCGTCCCCCGCGCCCGTCCCGCTGGCACGACCTGGAACACCTCCAGCGGACGAGCCGCATGTGCGACGCCGTCATCGACGAGGTCGACGGCCGCCGCATCCGCGTCCGCGACGACTGGCTCATCGACTTCGCGAGCTGCAACTACCTGGGCCTCGACCTCGACCCGACCGTCATCGAGGCGATCGAACCGCAGGTCAGGCGGTGGGGCACCCATCCCAGCTGGTCCCGGCTCATCGGCAGCCCCCGGCTCTACCCCCGTATCGAGGAGCGGCTGACGGAACTCCTCGGCGCCCCCGACACCCTGCTGCTGCCCACCATCACCCTCATCCACCAGTCGGTGATCCCGCTCCTCGCCGGCACCGGCCAGGTCTTCGTCGAGGCACAGGCCCACCGCACCGTGTACGACGGCTGCGTCGCCGCCCGGGGGCAGGGCGCCGAGCTCCACCGTTTCCACGCCGGACGGCCCGACGAACTGGCGGCGCTGCTGCGCGGCGCCCCCGCCGACGCGACCCGGCTCGTCTGCATGGACGGCGTCAACAGCATGACCGGCAACTTCCCCGACCTGCCCGTACTGGCCCGGATCTGCCGGGAGAACGGCGCCCTCCTGTACGTCGACGACGCCCACGGCTTCGGTGTCATCGGCGAGCGCCGCCCCGGCGAGAGCAGCCCGTACGGCTCGCGCGGCAACAGCCTCGTCCGGCACGTGGGTGAGACCTACGAGGACCTGGTCCTGGTCGGAGGCTTCTCCAAGGCGTTCTCCTCGCTGCTCGCCTTCCTCGCCGTCCCGAAACGCCTCAAGGACCACCTCAAGGTGGCCGCCGCCCCCTATCTGTACTCCGGCCCCTCGCCGACGGCCTCGCTCGCCACCGCCCTCGCCGGCCTCGACGTCAACGACGAGCGCGGCGACGAGATCCGGGCCGCCCTGTACCGCAAGACGGCCCGCTTCCTCGGTCATGTGCGGGCCCTGGGCATCGACACGCCCAACACGGCCGGGCTGCCGATCGTCGAGATCCCGCTCGCCCGCGCCGAGGACCTCGACGCCGTCGCCGCCTTCCTCTGGGAACACGGCGTCTACGTGACGCTCGCCTCCTATCCGCTCGTTCCGCGCGACCGGGTCGGGTTCCGTGTCCAGATCACCGCCGCCAACACGGACGAGGAGATCGAGGAGCTGTGCGCGGCCCTCACGGAACTCGCCGGCCGCTTCCCCCTGCAGCCCGCCACCGCCGGCCGCCCGAGCACCATGACGGCCGCCAGGACACCGGAGAAGTGATGGACCGCCGGACCCGGGGGATCGCGGCGGGCCCTCCGGGAACGTTCGGGGCGCGCCGCAACCGGGACGCCGACTGGAACGCCTGGCCCGTCGCCGACTACCTCGCCGAGAACTACCGCCGGCTCCACCCCTGCGACATCGGCGTCATCCGCCACCACTCCGCCCTGTACCGGCGTTGCGCCCCCGGCAGCCTGGCCCGCACCCTCGAACTCGGCGCGGGCCCCAATCTCTACCCGCTGATGCTGGCGGGCGCCGCCAGCCGCCGGATCGACGCCCTCGAACCCAGCGCCGCCAGCGTCCGCTACCTCCGCCGTCAGCTCGACCGGGGCCCCGACGACAGCTGGGAGCCCTTCTACCGCCTGTGCCGCTCCCTCGACCCCGCCCTCCCGGAGAGCCCCGCGGAGGCGCTCCGGCCCGTACGGGTCGTGCCGGGCACGGCCGATGACCTGACCCCCGGCACCTACGACCTGGCCTCGATGAACTTCGTCGCCGAGAGCGTCACCGAGGACTTCGACGAGTTCACCGCCCTCTGCGCCGCCTTCGTCGGGGCGGTCCGCCCCGGCGGCCTGCTGCTCGCCGCCTTCATGGAACGCATGCCGAGCTACCGCGTCGGCGCCGGACCGGTCTGGCCCGCCTGCCCGGTCGACGCGACCGTCCTGCGGACCGTCTTCACACCCCGTACCACCGGCCTGCGCCTCACCAGGCTCGCGAAGGACCGCACCCTTCCCGAGTACGGGGACACCGGCATCCTGCTGCTCACGGCCCGCCGGCCGGCCACGGCCGGGCCGCCGCCTCAGGAGTGACGCCGGATCGTCTCCGCGTACTCCTCGAGCGAGGAGCCCGGCGTCCCGTCGTACAGCTGATGGTCGAAGGCCCACATCATGCCCTCAAGGCCACAGGACGCCATCTGCCGGTACGCGGTCTCCGTCACACCCGGGCGGTACGGGGACACCTGAGGACCGGCGCTCTCCCCGGTCAGCCGGTTGAAGCCGGCGCTCCTGGCGACCGCCACCACCCAGCGCGCCGAGGACCAGTCGCGCACCTCCGCGTCGTCCGGGTCGGTCGGGTCCGTGTTCGCGTCGGTCGGCGCGCAGCCGTTGTCGTCGGGGTCTCCGGTGCCGTCGACCAGGGCGGTCGTGACGATCCGTACCGTCTCCCGGTGCTCGACCCGGGGGAGCGTCACGAAGAACCCGGCGCCGCGCGCGACCAGCCGGATCGACGGCGAGTCGACCAGCCGGGCGTCGACGGCGGCCCGCAGGTCCGAGGGGTAGAAACCGGCCCCCGGCACCAGGACCTTGAGCGCTCCCGTGTACCCGAGCGAGGTGTAAAGGTCCAGCTGCCAGTTCACGGCCCCGGCCAGCGCCCCGGCGTACCAGTCGTACCAGTGCGCCACCTGGTCCCGGGTGAACGGCTTCCCCTGGTACGTGCGGTCCCCGGGCCGCCACCCCGGGTAGGGGCTGCTCCGCTGGGCGTGGCGGTCGTACGCCCAGAACTCGCCGGGACCGTCGCTCTCCGACAGGGGGGAGGGGTAGGCGAACTCGCCGTCGTCGTTGACGCCGACGCGCACCGCCCAGAAGTGCTCCAGACCGATGAGCCGGTCCACCGCGCGCGCGTACGCGGCGATGTGTTCCCGTACCGGCTCGCTGAACACCATGTTCGGCGTCTCGGTGGACCGTTCGCCGAACTGGTTCACATAGACGGACTCCGGGAAGGCGTCCGGCAGCCAGGACGGCGGATGGTTGAGGCCGAGCCCCGCCTCCACCCGCAGCCCCGCCTCGCGGAAGACGTCCATCCGGTCCCGTACCTCGCGCGCGTACTCCTCGTCGTACACGCCCTGTTCCGGTTCGAACCTCTCCCAGTCGATCTGGAGATGGGCCACCCGGAGGCCGTGCTCGTACTCGGTGCGCGCCCGGTCCGGGTCGGTCTGGAGCGTGCCGTACCAGTACGGCTCCGGTCGCGGATCCGGCGCCTCGTGCCGCAGCAGGCCGAAGGCCCCCACGAGCAGCAGGAGCACCGCGAGCAGCGCGGCCGCCGCCGGCGCGCCCCGGGATCCCCGCCACCGCGGCGCCCTCACGACAGGAGCTCCCGGTACAGGGCCGCGTACCGGGCCGCGAACGGCTCGGGACCGAAGTGGTCCTCGACAAGCGCCCGGCCCCGCTCGGCGAGCACGTCCCAGGAGCGCGGCTGGCCGAGGAGCCAGGCCAGCTGCTGCCCGGTGCGGCGCGCGTCACCGGCCGGGGCCCGCAGCACCGCGTGGCCGAAGTCGGCGAACTGGGGGAGGTCGCTGAGGATCGCAGGGCGTCCCGAGGCGAGCGCCTGGAGGACGGTGAGCGGCACGTCCGCCGTGCCGCCGAGCACGGGCGGCGGGAAGAGCAGCACCCGGACGGAGGCGAGCAGCGCGTGCATGTCGTCGATATAGCCGCGGACCTCGAAGTCCGTGAGCCCCGCAGCCCCGGCCCGCTCCCGCAGCGCCTCGTCCCGGGCGGCGTCGTCCTGCCCCGGCCGTCCGCGCATCGCGAGCACCAGCCGGAACCTGGCCCCCGTCCGTACCGCCTCCGCCGCCGCGTCGATCGCCAGCTCCGCCCCGCCGTCCACGTCGTGGTGCCCCGCGAACAGGACCACGGGGAACCCCTCCGGGCGGGGCAGGTACGGCCACGCGTCCAGGTCGATCATGGGCGGCACGATCCGTACGTCCCCGAAGTCCGCCGCACGCAGCCGGCGCGCCATCGACTCGGACAGGGCGACCGTCGTCCCAAGGGGCCGGAGGTGCGTCAGCGAGCGGGCGTCCATCACCCCGGGCACGGTGTGGACGACCGGCCGCCTCCCGAAGAGCAGCGGCCGCAGCCACGAGAAGGCGGGGAAGGTACGGCCGACGGTCAGGAAGGCGTGCACCAGGTCGACGCGGCGGGCGAACACGGCCCCGAGGAGCGCGGACTGCGCCCGCTCGGGAACGTGCGGCACACCGTCCCGGGAGAGGACGCGGACGGGTCGTCCGCGCGTGGGCGAGGCCTGCCGGCGGCCCGGCCACTGGGAGAACCAGACGAAGTCGACGTCGGGCAGCGCCCCGAGGACGTCGGCGGCGAGCCGCACGTCACAGCCGTCCGCCCCGTCCAGCGGGCTGCTGGTCAGGAGCAGGACGCGGGGCCGCCGCTCAGCGTGTCGCATCGCCGACCTCCGCGACGGGCGGCCGCGGCGCGACGCTCACAGGCCCCGGTACGACGCTCACCGGCCCCGATGCGACGTCCACAGCCTCCGGTGCGACACCCGCCGGCCCAGCGGCGGGAGTCCCGGGCGCCGGGGCCGCACCCGGCGCCGGGAGCAGCGGACCCGTCACCGCGGAGCCGGGCACGGCCAGGTCGGTGACGCTCGGGCCCGGCAGCGGTGACGGCAGCCGGTACAGGGCGAGCGTGCCGTACGTGGGTCCGTCGAACGCGAACACCGGCCGCAGCCCGTCCGTGAGACGCTCCACCTCGGCGCGCGTGTAGTGCCCGTATCCCTGCTCGACGACCCGCCACGGCACGATCACGTAACCGGCGTCGTTGGCGGCCCGCTGGTCGGGCGTCAGCCAGTGGCCGAGCCGGTAGGTGTCGTTCAGCGTCCACTCCGTCACGCCCCGGGTCCGCAGCCCGTCCACGGTGACGATCCCGCTGCCCGCCGGCACATGGGTCAGCAGATACGCGCGGAGGCGCTGGAAGCCGTCGTCGGGCGTCCACCGGTCCTGGGCGTACACGGCGGCGGGGGCGGCGAGGAGCGCCACGAGCGCGCCGCACGCCACCAGGCGCAGCCCCCGCCGGCGCCGGGACGGCATCGGCACGGTGACGGCGAGCGCCACCAGGTTCGGCACGAACAACAGGTAGAGCGCCTGTTCCTCCAGGGTGCCCACGGCGACGGCGTACGCCAGGGTGACGATCGCCGAGGCGTGGAAGAGCGCGAGCAGCCGGTACACCGGCTCCTTGCGGCGAAGCAGCAGGAACAGCGCCACGGGCGTCAGCGCGAGCAGCAGGTACGTGACCGTGTAGCCGGGGAGTTCGTCGACCATCCGGCCCGCCAGCGGGGGAGCGCCCTCCGCGTTGAAGCCGGTCTCCTGCACGATCCCGAGGAGCCGCCGGGCACCGGCGGTCTTGGCGTCCCAGAAGGCGTCGAAGTGCCCGAAGCCGGCCACCAGGCCCACGTACACGGCGTACGCGAGGACCGTCGTCGCGGTGGTCAGGGCGACCAGGCGCCGGGGCGGGCCCCAGCCGAGGGCCAGGGCGGCGAGCAGCGGCAGCACGGTGATCAGCGCCGCGTGGTCCTTCGTCAGGACCGCGAGCCCGAAGAAGAGCCCGGCGAGCAGCGCCCGCGCCCGGGGCCGGGCGGGTGGATCGGACCGGGCGAGACCCACGAGGACCAGGTACCCGGCGAGCACCCACACCATCGTTCCCGTCTCCAGGAGCACCCGGTCGTTCTGCCGGATGCAGAACTGGTCGAGGGCGAACACCAGACCGGCGACCACGCCCGCCCCGAGCGAGCGCACCCGGGCGACGAGGAAGACGAGGAGGGCCGCGGTGGCCCCGGCCAGGAGCGCGTTGAGCACCCGCGAGGAGTGCACGCCCGCGATGATGTCGGCGTGGTCCCCGACCACCTTCGTCCAGCCCGCCTCCACGTAGAAGAAGCCGGGCGGGTGGAGGAAGAACAGGCCCTCGTCGGTGGCGGGGAAGCCGCCCGCGGCGGCACTCTCCCCGAGCCGCCGGTAGATCGGCTCGTCGATGAACAGGTCACCGGCCCGCCCGATCTGCACGAGCCGCAGGACCACGGTGAGCAGCGCCGCCCCCGCCGCGTACACGACGACGGGCACGCGGCCGAGCCGGCCGCGCGGACGCGGAGGCGCGGCGGGGAGGGGCGCCGTCGCTTCGGTACGGGAGGACGCGGAAGCGGTACGGGGGACGGTCACGGCGCACCTCCGGCGGTACGGATCCGCGGTTCGGGGCCGCGCGAGGCAGCCGGGTCCCCGGCCTCGGGCCAGGTGTCGCCGGCCGCTTCGGGCAGCAGATAGACCTCGGGCACGCGCGGCACGCGGCCCTCGGGGAACAGGGCGCCGGCCTGCGTCCGGTACTCCCGGATCAGCTCCGCCTTCCGGTCGAGCCCCCGCTCCCAGGAACGGGCCACCAGCCGCTGCGGGCCGGTGAACCGCGGGTCGGCGACGGCGTGCTGGTTGTACGGGAAGTCGCTGTAGTACACGACCCGGCGGCCGCTCCGCGCGGCGGCGGTGCGAACCAGGACGTGGTCGGCGTGCCCGCCGACGCCGAGGGGGGCGAGGACCAGACCGCCGGCGGGACCGGGCAGCAGGGCGTCGACGGTCTCCCCGACGTCGCGCAGCGTCCCGGAGTCGTACGGGGAGACGTGTCCCCGGGACAGGTGCAGCCGGTACGTCGGGTACACATGGGCCACCTCGGGCAGGAACCGGGCGAGCCGTTCCGTGCCCGGACGTGGCCGTCGGAGCCGCCGGAACAGGCCGTCGACCAGACCCGCGTGCCAGCTCCGGACGCCGAGCCGCTCCAGTGCCCGCCGGTCCTCGGCCCGCCGCTCGGCGTACAGCTCCTCCGCGTCGTCGGCGCCGATCTGCTTCAGGTACTGGCGCGCGGAGAGGGTGTACGGCGGCGGCGCGGCCTCCGTGAACAGGGTGGCGACCGTCACCGGCGCCCGGCGCCCCGCCCAGCCGAGCAGTCCGCCGCAGGACAGGACGGCGTCGTCCAGGTGCGGGGAGAGGACCAGGATCGGGACACCCGATCCGACGACGGTCCTGACGAAACGGGTCAGCGGGTCGTCTGCCATGACGCACCCCTCTTCCTCGGCCGCCGTGCGGAGGCGGGAGTGTCCAGTAGCCGGTGGGCCAGGGCCAGATAGCGGCCCGTCATCTCGTCCCACGTGTAGTGCTGGGCGGCGAGCCCGGCGCGCCGCCCCAGACGGCGGCGGAGCGCCGCGTCCGTGGCCAGCTCGCCCATCCGCTCGCCGAACGCCGCCACGTCGAAGGGCGGTACGGCCACGTCGCCGCCGTCGCGCATCCAGCGCAGCGCGGGCAGGTCGAAGTGGAGCACCGGCTTGCCGTACGACATGCCTTCGAGGGCCACGAGACCGAAGGTCTCGTGGCGGGACGGCATCACCAGGAAGGCGCTGTCGCGCAGCAGCCGCCGCTTGCGCTCCTCCTCGGCGTACCCCACCCAGTGGATCCGGTTCTCCGGTCCGCGGCCGTGGGCGGCGACGAGCGCGGCGAACCGGCGTTCCTCGGCCGGTGTGCCGCTGCCCGCGAGCAGCAGGTCAAGGGGAGGCGCGGCCCGCCGGTACGCGTCGAGCAGCAGGTCCAGGCCCTTCACCCAGGTGTCGATCCGCCCCAGGTAGAGGATGAACTGTCCGGTCCCGAGCCCGGTCTCGTCGAGCGGGCGCGGCTCGACGCCGTTGGCGATCACCTGCACGTCCGCACGGGGGCTGAGCCGCCGGACCACCGCGCCGTCCGCCGTGTTCATCACCACGATGTGCCGGTAGCAGCGCAGCCCGAGGCGCTCCACCACGAAGAAGGGGATGTGGTAGCGCCGCCACAGGGCCTCGGCGCTGCGGCCCTGGTCGATGCCGACGACGGGGGCGCCCGTCGACAGGGGGAGGAAACTCGTCGAGAACGGCGGAGTGAAGCTCTCCAGCCACAGGTCGTGCCGGATGCGCCGGGCCACGAACGGCAGCAGCGTCAGGAACAGCAGCTGTCCGGCGCGCGGGCCCGCCCCGCACACGGGAAGCCGGACGTACCGGATGCCGTTCCGTTCCTCGGTGCCGGCCCTTCGGCCCGCCGTCACCACGGTCACCCGGAAGTCCTCGGCGAGCCGGCGGGCCACCTTGCCGACGACCAGGGCACCGCCGCCCCGGTAGGCGGGGTTCGACGCGTCGTCGTAGACGGACATCACCACATGCCGCCGTCGCCCGTCCGGGACGGGCGGCTCGTCCCGTACCGTGCGCTCCCCTTCCCGTTCCCGCACGGCGTCGAGGATCCGGTCGAGGGCCTCGGCCGCCACCAGCGGCGCAGGCTCCTCGCCGTCGAGCCGTACGATCCCCGGCAGCCGTCGCGACCAGCTCCGGTAGCGGGCCCACCACACGGTCGGCGGACCGGTGACCTCGTCCCAGCCGCGACCCCGGAGGGCATCGGCCCCGGTCTCCACCAGCAGCGTCAGACCGTAGCGGCCGGCGATCCGGCGGAAGGCGGACGCCGCACCCGAGCCGGCCGGCAGGTCGAACTTCACCAGGCCGTCGAGCGGACCGCGGTCCGTCAGGACCACCGCCTCCCCGCCACGCGCCCGCAGCCTCGCGCGCAGCCCTGCGACCCTGGTCCGGGCCGCGAGCTCACCCGCGTCCAGGAGCGCGTGGGCACGCCGCAGCCGGGATCCCCGGCGCTCGGGATCCGTGGCGCGCCGTGCCCACTCGCCCCCGCCCGGTTCCGCCGTCTCCCTCGCCCGTGGCGGAACCGGGAACCGTCGGCAGAGGTAGCAGCCGTAGCAGTGCAGGGTGACGACGGTGAGACCTCGCTCGCCGAGCAGCCCCGCGAGCCGGCCGACGAGCGAGGACTTCCCGGCACCGTCGGGCCCGGACACGGCGACGAGGAGAGGACCTCGTGGGCTCGTCATGGCACCCGCCTCCGCAGTCTCTTGGTCACCACGAGCGGAATCCGGAGGGACGCCTCACGCGTCGCGGTGCGCACCCGGCCCTCACCGAGGAGGTGGCCGGAGTGCTCGGCCCCCACCCGGAGCGAGGTGCGCACCGGGAGCGGCAACGGCAGGGGGACCGGCTCGCCCCGGTCGAGCCGGGTCATCGCCTCGACGGCGGTGGCGAGCGCCTGGTGGCCGCCCCCGCACCAGCCCTCGCGGGCGGCCTCGGCACGGGCCTCCGCCAGGACGCCGGGGTGCAGGAGGGGCCGCAGCGCGAGGAGTTCGGAGAGGTCCAGGCTCAGGTTCTGGAAGAGGGCGTGCGCCAGCCAGATCCGCAGCCGGTCGGCGGGGCACGGTGTCAGCCAGGCGTGACCGTCCTTCTCGCCGGCGGTACGGCCCTCCGCGTTCGCGGGCCGTTCGGCGCGGGCGAAGAGCCGCTCGGTCGGAACGACCGGCACGCCGAACCAGGAGACCGAACCGTGCAGATGCGCCGCAGGGCCGGCCGGCGGTTCGAGGAGCACCTTCGTCGACCGCTCAAGCCAGTACGTCGTGCGGTGCGCGTACCAGCCGTCCAGCGCGGCCTGCGCCGCCCGCAGCCGCCCCGGGGGCACCACCAGGTCGAAGTTCCCGTACACGTAGTCCCCGGCGAGGTCGGCCTTGATCAGGACCGTCGGGATGCCCGCCGACCGCAGAAGGCCGGTGGACTCGACGAGGTTCCGCCGGAAGAGACCGGTCGCGCGCTCCACCTCGGCGAGGGTCGCCGCGAGCTGCCGGGGGTACGCGCGGGCCAGCCGGCCCTCGACCTGGTTGCGCCGGGCCACGGCCAGTGCCGCGAGGAGTTCCTCGTCGCCGGCGGGACGGGCCCTGCCCCGCCAGACGGCGTCGACGAGCAGGCCGAGGGACCGCTGGTCGGGGCCCGGGGGCCGGGCCGCCGACCGCTCCGCCGGCCGAGCACCCCGCCGCTCGGCCGTCCACTCCCGCCGCAGCTCCCGCACGGATTCCGTCTCCGCGCCCCCGGGGCCCTCACCGACGCCCGGCTCGGTGCCATGCCCGGACTCCGCGCCTTCGCCGGGACCGGTCACGAAGGCACGGCGCCGTCCGAAGAAGCGCCACAGGGTGGCCGCCGTCACCGCGAGCGCGGCGGCGAACCAGACGACGGTGTACGGGCGGAGCAGCGCGAGGACTCCGGCGAGCGTGAGCACCGGCAGCACCACCCGGGCGAACGGCCGCTCCGAGGAGCCGAATCCATGGCGGCGGGCGTGCCGCGCGGCCAGCAGGGCGAGAGCGACGACGGTGCCGCACAGCCCGCCGATCGCCATGCCGAGCACCCCACCGGAGATCCAGCCGGAGACCAGGGCGGCCACGTACAGGGCGAGGCCCACGAGCAGCGTCCGCAGGCACGCGTAGTCGTCGACGGCCTGCGCGAACGTCACGAGCAGGGCGAGCGCTCCGAGCGCGAGGCCGGCCGTCGCCGTGCAGGCCATCAGCGTGGAGACCGTCGCGTACCCCGGCGGGAAGACCTTCGCGAGCAGCGCGCCCGGCACCGTCGCGGCCACCGCCGTCAGCGGCAGCGCCGCCGTCAGGTACATCCGCAGCGCGCCCGCCGTCAGCGGATCACCGGCCCGCCGCCGCGACAGGGCGGGCAGGAAGGCGATGGCGACGGCCCCGGCGAGGAAGAGCGGGACCCTGCCGAGCATGACCGCGGCCTGGTAGCTGGCCGCCGCCGCCCGGTCGGTGGGCATCGTCGCGACGAGGACGATGTCCACGGTCGCGAGCAGCGCCACCACGCCCTGGAGGGAGGCGACGCCGCCTGCCCGCCGCCACAGGTCACGGTCGGTGCTCACCGCGCGCCAGAGACGGCGCCGCCCGTCGTGGAAGCGCCGCGGCAGGAAGAACACGTACGGCAGGACGGCGATCGCGAAGGCGGCGAGGGCGCCCGTCTCGCCGAGGCCGAGCGCCGAGACGAAGAAGAGGCCCACGCAGAACTTGAGGGAGGCTTCCACAGTGGTGAGCGCCGCCAGGGTGCGCAGCCGCTCGGTCCCCTGGAGCCAGCCGGCGCTGACCCGCGTGAGGTAGATGGCGAGTGTGGAGCCGGCGATGACGAGCGCCGTCGGCGTGCTCGCGAACTCCCTGGCCACACAGCCCACGGCGGCCGCCGCGACCGTGCCGCCGACGACGGCGGTGACCACGGCGAAGCGGACCGCGTCGCCGCGCTCCGCGTCCGACCTGGCCCGTGCGAGGGCCTGGGCCAGCATCCACGGCACGGTGACCACGGCCACCGCCGCGGTGCAGACGACGAGCCCCTGACCCGCGGCGAAGGTGGCGTACCCGGAGACGTCGAGGAGCCGGGTGAGGATCAGGGTGTACGCGTAGTTCAGGGCGCCGACGGTGACCACCGCGGTGGCGATCCAGCGCGCGCCGTGGACGGCCGTCTCCTCGTCCTGGTGGACGGGGGGCCGTTCCGCGACCCGCTCAGGGGCGCTCACGGTCGGCGTCCGGGGGCCGGGCCCGGCGCGGGACCCGCGTACGGTTCCGTCGCGCCGAGCAGGATGTCGTGGCTGTTCGCCAGGGAGATGTCCGCCTCGGCGACGTCGAGACGGCGCAGCGCGCTGAGCGCCCGTACCTCGTCGCAGCCGTGGAGCAGCAGCCGGAAGGCGTCGCCGTCGCGGTGCCAGACGTCGGTCTGCCGCAGCGAACTCCGCACCGCGCGCTCGGTGGTGTCGGGGTCCGGGGAGAGGAAGCGGGTCACGACGGACAGGTCGCAGGAGGAGCGGCGGGAGCGCCGGTGACGGTGGATCCGCTGGAGGTCCTCGACGACGACCTGGGCGAGCCGCTCGGCGCTGGCGTCCCAGGAGAAGGCGGCCGCCCACGTGCGGCAGCGGGCCGCGGCGAGTGACCGCGCCTCCGGCGTGGACAGCGTGTCCAGGGCCGAGGCGATCCCGGCCGCGAGGTCCGCGCCGGGGTCGAGCAGCCACCCGTTGACGCCGGGCCGGATGGCGTCCCGCAGCCCCGGCACGTCGAAGGCGAGGGCGGGGGTGCCGACGGCGTTCGCCTCGATGACGGCGAGTCCCCAGCCCTCGGCGACCGACGGCACGACCGTCAGCCACGCCCGGTGGAACAGCTCCTCCTTGCGGGCGTCGGACACGTGCCCGTGGAACACGACGGCGGACCCGACACCGAGTCCGGCGGCGAGCTTCCGCAGCGGCTCGCCCTCCGGCCCGTCACCGCACACGTCGACGCGGAGATCGGGCAGCTGCCGCAGCAGCGCGGGTACGGCCCGCAGGACCAGGTCGACGCGCTTCTGCGGCACGAGCCGGCTGACGACGGTGAGCGCGGGCGTCGCGGACCTGTGGCCCGCGGGTGCGGTGATCGCGTCCCCCGGGCGCCCGTTGGGGACGATGTGGAGGGGATTGCCGAAGCCGAGTTCGCGCCGGGCGCCCTCGCGGGTGGAGGGCGAGACGACCACCACCGGCCGTCCCCGGTACACCCGCCGGCTGACCTGCTTCTCCAGGAGCCGCCCCACGGCGTTCATCGGCCAGTGGAACCTGGTGTCGAACTGGCGCTGGTGGACGTGGTGGATGACGCAGATGTCGGCGGTCCACCGGGGGGTGAACAGGGGCGAGAAGAACGGGATCCCGTTCTGGAAGTCGATCACGGCGTCGTACGCGTGACGGTTCCGCAGCAGATGCGCCGCGGCGGCCCCGTACACGCCGAACGTGCCGCCGCCGCGCACGATCCGGATCCCGTCGCGGTACTCCCGGGCGCGCGCCCCGGGGTACCGCGAGGAGACGAGGGTGACATGCGCCCCGGCCGCCGCGAACCTCCGGGCGATCTCCCAGCAGTACGCCTCCGCCCCGCCCGCGTCGGGGTGTGCGGGGTCGCGCCAGTTGAGGAAGGCGAGGTCGGTACGGGCGAGCCGGTCGAGAGCGGTCGAGGGAATCACGGGTCCGGCGAGAGGTGTGGTCATCGGGATCACCGGGCCAGCGAGATGCGCAGGAGATCGGCCATCGAGCGCAGTCCGTCGCGCCGCACCGAGAACGTCGAACCCGGTACGTCGTGCCAGACCACCGGCACCTCCACGACGTCCCGTCCGGCGCGGACGACCCGGGCGAGCAGCTCCACGTCGAAGGCGAAGCCGTCGACGTGGCAGTCGCGCACCACCGCGCGGGCGAGCCTGCCGGAGAAGAACTTGAAACCGCACTGGGTGTCCGTGACGCCGGGCAGCGACAGACGCGCGAGCGTGCGGAACAGCAGACCGCCGCCGCGCCGCAGCGCCGACTGCTCGACCTCGAGACGGGCGCCCGGCGCGTGGCGCGAGGCGATGACGGCGCCGTGGCCGGCCCGCAGGAGTTCCATCACCCGGTCCAGGGTCTCGACCGGGGTGGCGTTGTCGGCGTCGGCGAAGCCGATGAACCGGGCCGACGAGGTCGCGATGCCGCGCCGGACCGCCGCGCCCTTGCCCTGGTCGCCGCACCCGATGGCGTGGACGGGGACGGGGGAGCCGGTGAAGCGCTCCAGGGCGTCGAGGGTGCCGTCGGCGCTGTTGTTGTCGACCACGACGACCGCCGACGACCAGGGCCTGCCGGTCAGGTAGTCGACGGTCGCGGCCACCGTCGACGGCAGCCGGCGCTGCTCGTTGAAGGCCGGGATCAGCAGTTCGAGTTCCACCGGCGGGCGGACGAGCCGGCGGGGGAGCGGTGCGTGCGCGCGTGCGGCGGCCATCACGCCTCGCCTCCTCGGGGGAGGGCGCGGGGCGCGGGGCGCACGGTCGCGCGGGGGTTCGGTACGGGGGTGGTGAGGGCGGGACGCGGGCGCGCGGCGCCGTCACGGGGTGGGGCCGGTGCGGCCGCTGCGGCTGGTCGGGACGGCCAGGAAGGGTCGGGTGGCCCGGACGGCCCGGCTGGTCCGGGCGGCTCGGCTGTCCCAGCCGGCCCGGTTGATCCGGCTGGCTCGGACGGCTCGGCTGGTCCGCCGGAGCCGGAGCCGGAGCCGGAGCCGGAGCCGGAGCCGCGGCCGCGCCCTGCCGTGCGGGTGTGGGTCGTACGGGCACGACGCCTGCGCGCGGCACCGCGCGGCCTGCACGCCCGGCTCCGCGGCGGAGGGGCGGCGGCGGTGACCCGGTCGGAGGCCCGGCGTGCCGGGTGGGCGGCGGGGTGGTGGGCGGAGCGGCAGAGCGAGCGGCGCCGGGCGTCGGCGAGGGGCCAGTCGGTCACCCGCCGCAGAGGATGCGGTCCGGGTGCCGCCGACGCTCGGCCGAGGGGAGTGGAGGTCACGACGAGCCTCTTCCGGCGACCGACCCCGCCGAGGGTGCGCGCCCGCGGTCCAGGGTCTGCCTGATCGGTCTTTCCGTCCTGAAATAACGCTGTTTCCACGGTTAGCACCCCTTGGGGTGATTCGTCAACCAGAGGAGGAGCGGAGCGGGCGGTGGGCGAGCCGCCGGAGGGCGTTGTGCGGCCGCTCGTCGAGGAGCGTGCCGAGGATCCGGGCGCCGTCACGGACGGTGCGGGGGTGTGACGGGCCCTCACGGCGCGGCAGTTCACGGCTGGGCACCTCGGCGACCCGCAATCCGTAGTGCAGGGCGTGCGTGACCAGTTCCGCGCCGAGTTCGACACCGTCCTCGCGCAGATCGAGGAGGTCCACGAAAGAGCGCCGGAAAGCGCAGAATCCGTACCAGAGGTCGGTCAGGTGCTGACCGTACAGCCGGCGGGCGACCCGCAGCAGCGCGCGGTGTCCGAGACGCCGCGAGAGCGGATAGTCGGCGGAATCCCCGCCCGCGATGAACCGCGATCCCTTGACGAAGTCGTAACCGCTTTCCAGATAGTGCAGAAAATGCGGGATCTCGTGCGGCGACATGCTGCCGTCGGCGTTCATCAGGACGATCAGGTCCCCGGTCGCGGCGAGGAGTCCGGCGTGCGGAATGTCGCCCCCCGCGGAGTCCCAGGGTCCCAGTCCGCGCACGGTGAGCCCGGCGTGGGACCGGTCGCCCCCGGTCGGCCCGCCCACCAGGACCACGTCCCGCACGCTCGGCGGCACCTGGCCCAGGAGCAGGTCGAGCGCCGGGTCGCCGTCGCCGGGGCGGACCGTGAGGACGAGACTGACCGCTCCCGCGCCGGAACCGGGCGCGCGATCCGTCGAACGGCGCAGGGGATGCGCATCGCTGCTCATGGATACGGCCCTCCGCGCGGCGGTCCCGTGCTCTTCGAAGTACCACGTCCTCAGGAATCCCGTGCTTTTCGGAGCACCACCTTCTCGGGAATCCCGTGCCTTTCAGAATCCTGCGCCGCGGTGGCCCCGTCAAGGACGGTGAAACGCTATGCGGACGCGCGGAAGGTGATGCCCGGTCGCGTCGCCCGCGATTCCCAGGAGGCATACAATCCCGTCATGGCAGGGCGAATTGAGGACTACGCCCTCGTCGGTGACCTGGAGACCGCCGCGCTCGTCGGGACCGACGGGTCCGTCGACTGGTGGTGCGCCCCACGGTTCGACTCGCCCGCCTGCCTGGCGGCCCTCCTCGGCGATCCGGGGCACGGCCGCTGGCTCCTCGCCCCCGTCGGCGAAAGCCGCTGCACGCGCAGGAGTTACCGGGGCGACACGCTCGTCCTCGACACCGTCTGGGAGTCCCTCGGCGGAACGGTCAGGATCACCGACTTCATGCCCCCGCGCTCGCCCAGCGAGGACTCCCCGAGGATCGTCCGTGTGGTCGAGGGAATCGCCGGACGCGTCGCCGTGCACGGGGAGTTGAGCGTCCGCTTCCACCACGGCAGCATCGTCCCCTGGACCCGCTCCCTCGACCGCCGCACCGTCGCCTCCGTCGCAGGACCCGACGCCGCCTACCTCTCCTGCGGACCCGGCGCCGAACCCGTCGTCACCCCGGACCGCACCACCTTCGAGTTCACCGTCACGGCAGGCCGCCGGGTGGCGTTCGTGCTCGGCTGGCGCCCCTCGCACGCGCCGCCGCCCCCCGCCGCCTCGGCCGCCGGCCTCGACGCCGCCCTCGCCCGTACCCTCGCCTTCTGGAACGACTGGGCCGCCGCACTCCGCTACGAGGGGCCCGCGCGGGCGGCCGTCATCCGCTCCCTCCTCACCCTCAAGGCCCTCACCTACGCCCCCACCGGCGGCGTCGTCGCCTCGGCCACCGCGTCCCTGCCGGAGTCCATCGGCGGGCAGCGCAACTGGGACTACCGCTTCTGCTGGCTGCGCGACTCCACCTTCACGCTCTCCTGTCTCCTGCGCGGCGGCTGCCGAAGGGAGGCGCTCGCCTGGAACGACTGGCTGGTCCGGGCCGTCGCGGGCGACCCCGCCGACCTCCAGCCGCTGTACGGGGTCGAGGGGCAGCGATGGCTTCCCGAGACGGACGCCGACTGGCTGCCCGGGTACGAGAACTCACGTCCCGTCAGATTCGGCAACGCGGCCGTCGGCCAGTTCCAGCTCGACATCTACGGCGAGGTGCTCAACACCGTCTACTCGGCCGTCCGGGCCGGGGTCGCCCTCGACGCCACCGCCTGGGCCCTGGTGGCCTCGCTCCTGGAGTACCTCGGCAAACGCTGGCAGGAACCCGACGAGGGCATCTGGGAAGTCCGGGGACCGCGCCGCCACTTCGTCCACTCCAAGGTGATGGCCTGGGTCGCGGCCGACCGTGCCGTGCGCCTCGCCCGCGTCGCCGGGCTCCGCGGCTCCCTCCGCCGCTGGCAGGCCCTGCGGAACGAACTGCGGGCCGAGGTCTGCGCCCGTGGCTGGAGCGAGGAACAGGGCACCTTCACCCAGTACTACGGCGCCCACCAGGTCGACGCCACCGCCCTGTTGATCCCCCGGCTCGGCTTCCTGCCCGCCGACGACACCCGGGTCCTCGGCACCGTACGGGCCATGGAGCGGCTCGACGACCACGGCTTCCTGCGCCGGTACGGCGACGCGGGGGAGGGCGGGCGGCACGAGCTCGACGACCTGGGCGGCACCGAAGGGACCTTCGTCGCCTGCACCTTCTGGTACGCCGACGCGCTCGCCATGACCGGCCGCCCCGCCGAGGCCAGAACCGTCTTCGAGCGGGTCCTCGACGTCCGCAACGACGTCGGTCTCCTCGCCGAGGAGTGGGACCCGCTGGCCGGCCGCCAGCTCGGCAACATGCCCCAGGCGCTCAGCCACGTCGCCCTGGTGAACACGGCGTTCACGCTGTACGGCTCGCGCCGCCGTGACCGTACGCCGTACGGTCCCCTCGCCGCGGCATGATCGCGCCGACCCCCGGCGGGGCGCCGGAGGCCGTGACCGGGTGACTCCGCCGGGGTCGACATCCGCCGGGCAGCCGGAGGCCGTGGCCCTGCGACCCCGCCAGGACGGAGCCCGCACTCGCTCACCGCCCCACCCGTTCACCGCCGTGCCCGTCCGGCGTGTCGTTCGGGTGCCTCCAGCGGGCGGGGCCGCCGCCCGTGGGTTCGAATCAGGGCATGGCTTCCTACGACAGGTTCCGTGCGGGCGGCTCCCCGAGGCCGCTGAAGACCGGTCACACCTGGTGGTACGCCGCCGTGGCGGGCGAGGCGCCCGGCTCGTTCCGCGCACGGGTCCGCACCCGGACCCGGCACGCCTGCCTCGGGGCCGTCCTCGTCCTCACGGTCGTCTACGCGGGCCTGGTGCTCACCGCGACCGGCCGTCGCTGGGGCGACGCCGCCGTCACCGGCCGGCGCGCCGACACGACCGCCGCCACCCTGCTCCGCGAGCACCCCTCGCTCGCCGGGCTCACCACCCTCTCCCTGGTCATCGGCGGTGTCCTGCTCCTCGCCACCGGGATCGTGCGCAAGCGGTACGCCCTCACCGGGATAGCCGCCGGCGCCGTCGTCACCGCACTCGCCCTCACCGGACTCCTCCAGCGGTACGCACCCCGCCCCCGCCTCCTCGACACCGGCGGGGCCCTCGTCCCGAGCGGCTTCCCCAGCGCCCAGACCACGCTCGCCCTGGGCATCGCCCTCGGCCTCGCCTTCGTCGTCCCGTACCGGCTGCGCGGCCTCGCCGTCGGCGCCGGCACACTCTGGGCCGTCGCCGTCTCCGCGTACACCCTCGCGGCCGGCCGCCACCGCCCCGGCGACGTCATCGCCGCCGCCCTGGTGGTCCTCGCCGTCCACGCCGGCTGCGTCGCCTTCCTCGCCCGCAAGGGCAGGGTGCGCCCCGGCGCCCGGCGCGGCCCCGGCGCCCTCGCCGCGACCCTGACTCTCGCCCTCATCGCCGCCGGCGGCCTCGGCGTCGGCATCTGGCTCCTCGGGGCCACCCTGGACCTGCCCCCCACCGCGCCCTACGACCCCGCCGAGCTCCGGCTCGCCCACCGCTGCGGCCAGGCCCTCGCCGCCGGCGTCGTCGCCACCGCGGGCCTCGTCCTGCTCGCGCTGCTCCGCCGCGTCGACGTCGACGGCCCCCCCGTCCCGTACGGGCTCGGCGGACCCTTCGTCGAGGCCGCGGGAGTGCCTCCGGACGCCGAGCTCGTGGGCCCCTTTACCGAGGACCTCGATCACGAGATATCTTGATGTCGAGCAATCTCGCATACGCAGACGTGGAGCGGAGCACCCTGGTGACTGACTCGACCATCATCTACACCCACACTGACGAGGCGCCTGCCCTGGCGACGTACTCGTTCCTGCCCGTGATCCAGGCGTATGCCTCGCAGGCCGGCGTCACGGTCGAGACGCGGGACATCTCCCTCGCGGGCCGCATCATCGCCGTCTTCCCCGAGTTCCTGGAGGAGGGCCGGCGCATCCCCGACGCCCTCTCCGAGCTCGGTGACCTGGCCAAGACCCCCGGCGCCAACATCATCAAGCTGCCGAACGTCTCGGCGTCCATCCCGCAGCTCAAGGCCGCGATCGCCGAGCTCCAGGCGCAGGGCTACGCCCTCCCGGACTACCCGGACGACCCGCGGACCGACCAGGACAAGGACGTCCGCGCCCGTTACGACAAGATCAAGGGCTCGGCCGTCAACCCGGTCCTGCGCGAGGGCAACTCCGACCGCCGCGCGCCCGCCTCGGTGAAGAACTACGCCAAGGCCCACCCGCACCGCATGGGCGCCTGGACCCCCGAGTCCAGGACGAACGTCGCCACGATGAGCGAGAACGACTTCGCCTCCACGGAGAAGTCCACCGTCATCACCGCGGACGACACCCTCCGCTTCGAGTTCACCGCCGCCGACGGCACCACCAGCGAGCTCCGCGAGCCGCTGAAGGTCATCGCCGGCGAGGTCGTCGACGCCGCCGTCATGCGCGCCGCCGCCCTGCGCACCTTCCTCAGCGAGCAGGTCGCCCGCGCCAAGGCCGAGAACGTGCTCTTCTCCGTGCACCTCAAGGCCACGATGATGAAGGTCTCCGACCCGATCGTCTTCGGCCACGTCGTCCGCGCGTTCTTCCCGGCGACCTTCGCCAAGTACGGCGAGGTCCTCGCGGCCGCCGGCCTCTCCCCGAACGACGGCCTCGGCGGCGTCCTCAAGGGCCTGGACTCCGTCCCGCACCTGGGCGAGGAGATCAAGGCCTCCTTCGAGGCCGAGCTCGCCGCGGGCCCCGCCCTGGCGATGGTCGACTCCGACAAGGGCATCACCAACCTGCACGTGCCGTCCGACGTCATCGTCGACGCCTCGATGCCGGCCATGATCCGCACCTCCGGCCACATGTGGGGCCCGGACGGCCAGGAGGCCGACACCCTCGCGGTCCTCCCGGACCACAGCTACTCCGGCGTGTACCAGGTCGTCATCGACGACTGCCGCGCCCACGGCGCCTTCGACCCGTCGACCATGGGCTCCGTCCCGAACGTCGGCCTCATGGCGCAGAAGGCCGAGGAGTACGGCTCCCACGACAAGACCTTCGAGATCGCCCAGGCCGGCACCGTCCGCCTCGTCGACTCCGCGGGCAACGTCGTCCTGGAGCAGGAGGTCGCCGAGGGCGACATCTTCCGCGCCTGCCAGACCAAGGACCTGCCCATCCAGGACTGGGTCAAGCTCGCCGTCACCCGCGCCCGCGCCACCGGCGCCCCGGCCGTCTTCTGGCTGGACGAGAACCGCGCCCACGACGCGCAGCTCATCGCCAAGGTGAAGACGTACCTCGCCGAGCACGACACCGAGGGCCTGGACATCCAGATCCTGTCCCCGGTCGAGGCCACCAAGTTCTCCCTGGAGCGCATCCGCCGCGGCGAGGACACCATCTCGGTCACCGGCAACGTCCTCCGCGACTACCTGACCGACCTCTTCCCCATCCTGGAGCTGGGCACCAGCGCCAAGATGCTGTCGGTCGTCCCGCTCATGGCGGGCGGCGGCCTCTTCGAGACCGGCGCCGGCGGCTCCGCCCCGAAGCACGTCCAGCAGCTCGTCAAGGAGAACTACCTCCGCTGGGACAGCCTCGGCGAGTTCTTCGCCCTGGCCGCCAGCTTCGAGCACCTCGCGACCACCACGGGCAACGCCCGCGCCCAGGTCCTCGCCGACACCCTCGACCGCGCCACCGGCACCTTCCTCAACGAGGACAAGTCGCCGACCCGTCGCCTCGGTGGTATCGACAACCGCGGCAGCCACTTCTACCTCGCCCTCTACTGGGCCCAGGAGCTGGCCGCCCAGACCGACGACGCGGAGCTCGCCAAGGCCTTCGCCCCGCTCGCGGAGACCCTCGCCTCCAACGAGCGGAAGATCGTCGACGAGCTCGTCGCCGTCCAGGGCTCCCCGGCCGACATCGGCGGCTACTACCAGCCCGACCCGGCGAAGGCCGCCGCCGTGATGCGCCCGTCCGCCACGTTCAACGAGGCCGTCGCGTCCCTCGCCTGACCGGCGCGAGACACACGAGACCGTGGTGACCCCCGCCTGAACGGCGCGAGACGCTCGCGTCCCCCGCTCGAACGGCGCGAGACCACCCGTACCGCCCCGGCCGGAACTCCTCCGGCCGGGGCGGTCCCGTCGGTGGCGCATCCGCCGTCCGGGTGTGAACCTGGATGGATGAGCTGGGCATCTTGGACGACCGCCGGTGTCTACACCGGGCGAGGTGGGGTGCTGACCGACGAGGCCGGCGCCCTCACGGGCGATGTGACCGTGCACACGACCTGGGCCGAGGACGAGGCACGCGTGGCCGTGCAGTACAGCGGCGCGTCCGACTGGTTCACCATGTCGGGCAGTCCCGTTCCGTGCGCGAGCGAGGAGGAGAGCCGAGATCTCCACGACGCCGTCGTGGAGGCCGTCCGGCAGGGCAACGGGGCCACGGTCCCGTCCGTGCCCGTCCCACCGGTGTGAAAGTGTTATCCCTCCCCCGCCCACGGGTCTCCGAACGACGGGGACCCGGACCAGGGACGAGGGAGCAGATCCATGCACAGCGACGAGCGCCGCACCACCGCACTGGTGGAGGCGGCCAGGGCCGGTGACGCGCACGCCAAGGACGCACTGGTACGCGCGTATCTGCCCCTCGTCCACAACATCGTCGGCCGCGCCCTCGACGGCCACGCCGACACCGACGACATCGTCCAGGAGACGATGGTCCGCGCCCTGGACGGCCTGACCGGCCTCCGCGACCCGGCCCGCTTCCGGTCCTGGCTCGTCGCCATCGCCATGAACGGGATACGGCGCCGCTGGCGCGAACGCCAGCAGGCGCCCGTGCCCGGCCTCGACCGGGCCACCGGCCTCCCTGACCCGGCCGGCGACTTCACCGAGGTCACGATCCTCCGGCTCGGCCTCTCAGGACAGCGCCGCGACGTCGCCCGCGCCACCCGCTGGCTCGACGAGGACGACCGCGAACTCCTCGCCCTCTGGTGGCTGGAGGCCGCGGGCGAGCTCACCCGCGCCGAACTCGCCGAGGGCCTCGGCGGGATCTCCCCCCGGCACGCCGCCGTCCGCGTCCAGCGGATGAAGGAACGCCTCGAGACCGGCCGGGCCGTCGTCCGTGCCCTCGACGCCCTGCCGACGTGCCCGGACCTCGCGGAGACCGTCACGGCCTGGGACGGCCGCCCGTCCCCGCTCTGGCGCAAGCGCGTCGCCCGCCACCTGCGGGGCTGCGCCGTCTGCACGGCCCGGGTGACCGGCCGCAGCGGCCTCGCCCCCGTCGAAGGCCTCCTCGTGGGCCTCGGGCTCGTCCCCCCGCTCGCCGCCGGGTTCACGGGCGGCGAAACGCTCGAACCGGTTGGCCTCGTGGCGGGGGGCGGGGACGCGGGAGCGTCCGTCGCGACCGGAGCGCCTGCTGGGGATGGCTACAGCGCCGAATCCGTCGCGCCCGGCGCACCGGGCGGGGACGGCCACGCTTCCGAGCCCGTCGCGCCCGCCGCACCGGGCGGGGACGGCCACGCCCCTGGCCCGGGCGCCTTCGAGACCGTCTCCCCCCGCCCGTCGTTCCGGCGCGCCGCGCTCGCCGGAGCCGCGGCCGTCGCCGTCCTCGGGGCCGTCACCCTGCTCGTACCGCAGGAGCCGCACGCGCGCGTGAAGCCCGGCAGGCCCGCCGCCGCGCCGCCCGCGCCACCCTCCCCGGCCCCGACGACCCCGGTCCCGGCCGCCACCGTCGCCGCGCCGGCCCCGACGACCACTCCGCCGGCCCCCCGCCGTACCGCCCGCCCCACGCCCACGCCGACGCCCGACACCGGGGAACAGGTCACCGGCCTCGTCAACCGGCTCCGGGCCGCGGCGGGCTGCGCGCCGCTGCGCGTCGACCCCCGGCTCACCGAGGCGGCCCGCCGGTACGCCCGCGACATGGCCGCGCGCGGCTACTACGGACACGCCGACCCCGAGGGCGACTTCGCGGACGCGCGGATCACCGCCGCCGGTTACGACTGGAGCGCGTGGGCCGAGAACCTCGCCCGGGGCGCGGCCGATCCGGCGTCCGTCGTCGACGGCTGGACGGACGGCGCGATGCACGAGCGGAACATGCTGGACTGCCGTTACCGGGACACCGGAGTCGCGTCGGTGCCCGGTCCCGGCGGCACGATCTGGGTGCAGAAGCTGGCCGCTCCCGCCTCCTGACTCCCCGGAGTTCAGTCCTTGGCGACGCCGAAGTTCTGCACCCACCAGGGGCCGTCGGCGGTGAGGGCCACCCCGACCCCGATGTCCTTGAAGGAACAGTTGAGGATGTTCGCCCGGTGGCCGGGACTCTCCATCCAGTCGTCCATGGTCCGGGCCGGGGTCTTCGGACCCCGGTGGATGTTCTCCGCCCACGTCGACCACGCGTACCCGGCCCGGCTCATGCGGTCGCCCGCGTCGCGGCCCTCCGGGCTCTCGTGCCGGTAGTAGTCACGGGCGGCCATGTCGTCGGCGTGCCCCTGGGCGGCGGCCCGCAGATGGCTCTCGTCGCGCAGCGGACCGCAACCCGCCCGCTCCCGCTCGGCGTTGGCGAGGGTGATGACATCACGGACGAACCGCGCGGCCTTCCCCGCCGCCGCCTCGGCGCCCGTGGACACACCCGGCCGCCGCTCCTGCTCCTGGGACAGTACGGGCTGCTGTTCCCGCGCCGGCTCCGGCACCGCCATGGGTTCCGCCCGCCCGGCCGTGGGCCTGCCCGTCGGGACCGGCGCGCTTCCGGCGGTGGGGGAGGCCGGAAGGGTGACGGGCGCGACGGTCGTGGGACCGGCGGCCGGGTAGGCCAGGTAGATCCCGGTCGCCACCGTCAGGACGGCGGTCGCGGCTCCGGCGGCGGTGACGGCGGTACGGAAGGACGGACGGCGCGGCGGGCGCCGTGGCACGCCGCGCCTGCGGTGCCGCCCGTTCGCGCGGGCCGCCGGGTCCTCCGCCGGTACGGACTCGGGTGCCGACCCGTCGGAGTACGGGAGACGGTCGGCGCGTTCAGGGCCTTCGGGGTCGCCGGGACGGTCGTCGTACCGCATGGAACTCCGCTCTCTCGCCGTGGTCGCCGGACGGTCCGGCGCTGGGGAGAGCCACCGGGGCGACGGCGGTAACTCTTTCCGGCCCCGTCCGCCCCGACACTCCTCGTCAACATGACGGGTCAACCCGGCGCGTCGCGCCGCATCGACCCGGGGGTGTCCCGCCGATCAGCCCGGACACCTCCCAGCACCCTTTCAGTCCTGCGGGACGACCGCCACCGGACAGGGCGCGAGGTGGAGCGCCGCGTGCGCCACGGAACCGATCCGCGGGCCGATGACCCCCCGCCTGGCCCGGCGGCCGACCACCAGGAGCTGGGCGGCCCCCGAGGCGGAGAGCAGCACCTGACCGGCGCTGCCCAGCTCGACGTGCTCGGTCACCGGCACGTCCGGGTAGCGCTCGCGCCACGGCGCGAGGGCCTCGCGCAGCGCCTGCTCCTCGTACGGGACGAGCCCGCCGGCCTCGTCGGCGAGCCGCATCGAGGCAGGGCTGTACGCGTAGAGCGCCGGGAGGCTCCACGCGCGCACGGCCCGCACCGAGGCGCCCCGCGCGGCGGCGGTCTCGAAGGCGAAGCGCAGCGCGGCGGCGCTGTCCTCGGGGCCGCCGAGCTGACCGACGAGCACGTGTCCCGTGGGCGGTTCGGCCGGATCGCCGTCGCGGGACCTGACGGCCACCACGGGGCGGGTGGCGGCGGCGATGATCTGCTGCCCGTACGAGCCGAGCAGGAAACCGGCCACGGCCCCGTGGCCGCGCGAGCCGATGACGAGCATCTCGGCGCCCGCCTCGGTGCCGAGCAGCGCGGCGGGGGGAGTGTCGGTCAGCACCTCGGCCGTGAGCGCGAGTCCCGGGTAGCGCCCGGCGATCGTGGCCTCCGCCTCACGTACGACGGCCTCGGCGGCGCGCTCCTGGGTAGGACGGTCCTGGACCAGGGGCAGGTCGAGCGGCTCCCAGCGCCAGGCGTGCGCGAGTCGCAGCGGGAGCGCCCGGTGGAGGGCCTCGCGCGCGGCCCAGTCGGCCGCGGCGAGACTCTCCGGGGAACCGTCGACTCCTGCGACGATCTCACGGCTCATCAGAGGACCTCCGTATGTGCGGTGCCGGGCCCGCCGGGGCGGTGGGCCTTCGTCCTCCCAGCTTGGGCCCATCGGCGGCCCGGTGCGAGGGACGGACGTCCCGACATGCCTCCGCCCCTTCGTCCGCTCCCGCGTCCGTGCCTTGGCTCGCTCCCTCGTCCGCTCCTTCGTCCGCCGTACGCGTGCGGCGGCCCGCGGGTCAGGCGAGCAGGGTGAGCCGCGCGTGGGTGCCGTTGAGGTAGTGGTCCCCGATGTCGCGGAGCCGGTGGGCCGCCTGGGTGGGGGCGGTGAGCGTACGGGCGTTGCGCCAGAAGCGGTCGAAGCCCGGGCCGCCGGTGCGGACGTCGGCGCCCGCCGTGCCGTCGACGAGTTCGAGGATGCGGGTGGTGATGTGCACGGCCGCCCGGCCGGTGACGGTCTCGGCCGCCGCCACCAGGACGGCGATGTCGGCGCGTTCCTCCGCGCCGAGCGAGCGGGCGGCGCGCAGACCGTGGGCGAGGGCGTCCGTCGCCCGCTCCACCACCGCGGCGGCGGCGTGCGCGGCCGTGGCCAGTTCCCCGTAGGCGAGGAGGAGGTACGGGTCGTCCCCGCCGCCGACGGGCTCGGAGCCGTCCGCACCCGCGAGGCGTCCCGCCGATGCCGGTCCCGCCTGCCCCGCCCTGCGGAGGTCGCGGGCCTCGGCGAGCGCCCCCTCGGCGATGCCAAGGCCGACGTGGGCGAGGAGAAGCCGCAGGGCCGGCGGCGCGAGGGTGGTGAAGGGCGCGACGGCGTGCTCGTCGTGGGGGAGGGCGCCGAGGACGTCCTCGGGCCGCACCGGCACCTGGTCGAAGGCGACGGTTCCCGCGCCCGAGAGGCGCTGGCCCACCCGGTCCGCCCCGCCGTCGGTGAACACCCCGGGCCGGGCCGGGTCCACCAGGACGACGAGCAGCTCGCCCGTGCCCGCGGGACGGGCTCCGACGACGAGCCGGTCGGCCACGGTCACGGCGGAGGTGAAGGAACGGCTCCCGTCGAGGAGCCATCCGTCGCCGTCCTCGGCGGGGGTGAGCACGAGTCCGGGTCCGGTCTCGTCGCGCGGCGGCTCGACACCGCCGCCGAGCAGCCAGCGCTCCTCGGCGGTACGGACGTCGAGCGCGGGTCCGGTGGCGCGAGGCGCGGTGCCGGACTTCCGCCCGGTGTCCGGCGCCCGCCGGGCGCTCTCGGCGGGGCCGAAGAAGCGGCTGGTCCAGGAGAGCGCGTAGTGGTGGGCGAGGAGTTCGCCGACCGAGCTGTCGGCGGCGGAGATCTCCCGTACGACCGCACACGCCGCGCGCCAGTCGGCACCGCGCCGGTCCGGTCCCGGTGCCGTGAGCAGGGCGGGAAGGCCGGCCTCCTGGAGCCGGGCGACCTCGTCGAAGGGTGCCTTCCCCGCCCGGTCCCTGGCGAGGGCGTCGACGGCCAGGTCGTCGGCGAGTTCGCGGGTGACGCGGGGCCAGATCTCGTCGTCGGCGGGCCGGTCGGTGGGATGGTCACCCGGAACGCCGGCCGGGGCGGAGGTGGTGCGTATCGCTGGTCTCTTCGGCGATTTCCTCGGCGTACTCACGTCACCTCACATGATCCCTAGTATCCCCACTGGAATAGTAGGGATACTGGCAGAGAGGGCCGTCCCGCCCCAAGAGGCGTCCGCAGGCTGGACAAGGTCGTCCCGGCGCGTGAGACAAGGTCAAGAAGGCGCAGGCCGGGCGGGATGGGGTTCCCCGTTCAGGGGTTGGTCCAGGCTTCGGGGTCGTCCGTGAGTGCGACGATTCCGGCCGGGAGCTCGGCCGCCGCCACCTCCGCGAGGGAGACCCCGAGGACCTCGCGGACGCTCGCCCGGAGGGCGATCCAGAGCGGGAGCAGGGACTCGGCCGGTCCGGTGTACGACAGGTCCGGCGGCCGTTCCCCCCGGACGGAGACGAGGGGGCCGTCCACGCAGCGGATGACCTCGGCGACCGAGATCGACTCCGCGGGCCTGGCCAGCCAGTAGCCGCCGTTGCCGCCGCGCTGGCTCTGCACCAGACCGCCCTTGCGCATGTCGCCGAGGATGCCCTCGAGGAACTTGTGCGAGATGCCCTGACCCTCGGCGATGGCCTCGGCCTTCAGCGGCCCCGCGTCCCCTGCGGCGGCGAGCTGGAGGGCGGCACGCACCGCGTAGTCGGCCCTGGCTGAAATGCGCATGCGCGCATTATCCCGCACGGAGGGAGAGGTGGCCCGAACCGCGCCCTTGACGCCGTCCGCGCCCGGTCGGACACTCGGGACGGGAAACCGAGCGAACAGGTAGGGAATCATGGGACGCAGCGGTCGGCGGGACGCCACGGTCCCCACGCGGCTGCCACGCTCCCTGCCGCTGACCTCCCGCCGCCACATCGATCTGCTGCGGGTCTGCAGCGCGGCGAGTCGCCGCTCCCGCCGGGGCGTTCGTCCCACCGGCTGAGACGCCGGGGTGGCGGACCGTGCTCACCCCGCCGCGCTGCTGGGGAAGCCTCGCTCCGCCCCGTCCGTCGCGCCGCAGGGAACGCCCCGCCGCGCTCGCCCTTCCCGTACCTCTGCTGCCTCCGGGCCCCGTCGGCCGGTGCCACCGTCGCGCGCCGTCGCGGCCGGCGCCGTCGCGCGCCGCCCGGACCCAGCACCGAGCACCCCAAGGGAGAACCATGTCCGTCGTCCCGTCCTCGCTGCTGCCCGCCTCCGCCGTACCCGCCTTCCGCGGCCGGATCGGCCGCGACGTGCGCAGCGGCCACTACGCCGTGCCGCACCGCTACCGCCTCCATGTCACCCCGTCCGATCCGGACTGTCTGAGCATCGCCGTCACTCACGGCCTCCTGGGGCTCGACGACACGCTCCCGCTCACCGTGCTGCCCGACACCCCCGACGCGCCCGACGGCGGGTACACCGCTCTCCGCCCGCTGTACGAGGCCAGCGCGCACCTCTACGACGGGCCGGCCGCCGCACCCGTCCTGAGTGACGGGTGGACCGGACGGATCGTCAGCACCCATGCCGCCGACATCCTCCGCGACCTCGCCCTCCGCTTCCGGGGCGACGGGCCCGAGCTGCTGCCCGAGGAGCACCGGGACGAGATCGAGGCCGTCACCGACCTGTGCGAGCGGAGCGTCAACCGGGCCGCACAGCGGGCCGGGGAGCTCGGACTCGACGGCGAGGCCGCCCACCGCGACCCGCTCACCGTCCTGTTCGCGGCACTGGGCTCCCTGGAACGCCGGCTCGCCCGCCACCCGTACGTACTCGGGGAGGCGCCGACCGCCGCCGACGTACGTGTCTGGGTCACCCTGGTCCAGCTCGACACCGTCCACCGCTGGCACCTCGACGCCGCGGCCATGGACCGGGTCGCCGCACACCCGGCCCTGTGGTCCTACGCCCGCCGCCTGGCCACCCGCCCCGAATTCGCCCGCCACCTCGACATCGGCGCGCTCATGCGCCACCACCGCACCCACTGCCGAGGCCGCGAGGCCGCGGGCGCCGCGATCAGCCTCGTCGACTGGCCGACACCGACCCGCTGACGGCCCGGCACGGGCGCGGAGGCGGGGGCGCCGGGAGCGTGTCCGGACGACGGGGGAGGGGGCCCTAGGCCCTGTCGTCAAACTCCCGCCTGCCCCGCGACGCCATGCAACGCGCTCTCGCCGCACCGGGCACAAGCCCAAGTACGTCCAGTACGAGGACTTGAGCCCGGCACGCCGAGAGCACGCACCTGACGCCGCAGGGCCGCCCTTCGGGCGACGACGGGAGTTTGACGACAGGGCCTAGCCGACCCGGTGCCCCGTCAGCGGTCGCGTCGCGTCGCCCGCGCCGGCGCGGACCCCGCGCAGGAACGCTCCCAGGGCCTCCTGGGAACTCCGTGACGGCTCCCAGCCCAGTTCCTGCCTGGCCCGCTCCGTCGCCAGGAGCGGCATGTGCCGCAGTGCGTCGAAGAGGCCGGGGGAGGCCGGGGCGAGTCGGAGGTGCCAGGCCGCCGACAGGGCGCCCCGTACCGCGGCCGCCGGGACCCGTACCGGCCGGGCATGCAGCATCTCGCCCAGGGTCGTCCCGTCGATCACCGGCTCCGCCGCCAGGTTGAACGCCCCGCGGACGTCCCGCAGCAGCGCTCGCCGGTAGGCGTCCGCGGCGTCCTCCGTGTGCAGGACCTGGAACCGCAGCCCGTCGAACTCCGGCAGCAGCGGCAGCAGTTCGGGCCGCATCAGCTGGCCGGGGAAGAACCGCCCCGCGAAGATCCGCCGCTGTTCGCTCGCCGACTCCTCCTTGAAGAGGAAGACCGGACGCATCCGGACCACCCGGGTCAGCGGATGGTCCCGCTCGAAGGTGTCGAGGACCCGCTCCAGATAGGCCTTCTCACGGGTGTACGCGGCGCCCGGCCAGCCGTGCGTCGGCCAGGCCTCGGACACCGGGGCACCACCCGGCGGACCGGGGGAGTACGCCCCCACCGAGGAGGCGCACACCAGGGCCGGCACCCGCGCCGCCGCGACGGCGTCGAAGACGCGCACCGAGCCCAGGACGTTCGACCGCCAGGTCTCCACCGGATCGTGCGTCGGCCCGAACCGCCAGGCCAGGTGCACGACGGCGTCCGCGTCGGCCAGATACCGCTCAAGCCGCGGCTCGTCCCCCTCTCGGGAGAGGTCCACCTCGGCCCACTCGACCCCCGGGAGGTCGAGGTCGGGCCGGCGACGGGCGAGCCCCAGGACCGAGCCGACGCGCGGCTCGTCCGCCAGGACCCGGACCAGGCTCGTGCCCACATTGCCGGTGGCGCCGGTGACGACCACCCGCGAAATCGTGCTCGGGTTCATGTCTTCGACCCTCCGCCATGCACGGCCGAAACGCACGCCGGGCAGGGCCCCGGGACCCGTTCCCGAACGGCGCCGAGGAGGCGTCGTCACCCACTGTGTCCGTGCGGGTCGCGAGTGTGGCGGACGACCGGGACTATGGAGCGACTCAGGACAGACTCAGGAGACAGGAGGACCCCATGCTGCTGCCCGACAGGAACACGGTCGACCGGCTGCTCCGGCACTACCGCGCGCAGGAGCGGACCGTGCTGGCCAGGCCGTGCGACCTGTCGGCGCGCCGGCGCTTCGAGGACACGGCGTACACCTTGTGCGTCCTGATGGGAGAACGCACCGCCCGCGAGGCCGTCCACGCCGCCGAACGCTATGTGGCCGGAACCCGCCCGCCCTCCCGGCAGGCCCTGGAAGGCCTCCCGGGGGCCTGAACCGCACCGAACCGCGCACGAGCCCCCCAAGTGGAACCATCGATCAGGATTTGAGAAGCGTCGCCGTCCGGCCGCCACTAGCGTGACAGCCATGAACCCCGCGCGACAGCTGGAGCGACGATGAGCAAGGCCCCCAGGACGGACAGGCAGCCGGCGCACCCGGCCGACCGGCACGACCTGATCCGCGTGCACGGCGCGCGGGAGAACAACCTCAAGGACGTCAGCATCGAGATCCCGAAGCGCCGGCTCACGGTCTTCACGGGCGTCTCCGGCTCGGGCAAGAGCTCCCTCGTCTTCGACACGATCGCCGCGGAGTCGCAGCGGCTGATCAACGAGACGTACAGCTCCTTCGTCCAGGGCTTCATGCCGACCCTGGCACGGCCCGAGGTCGACGTACTCGACGGGCTGACCACCGCGATCATCGTCGACCAGCAGCGGATGGGCGCCGACCCCCGCTCCACGGTGGGCACCGCGACCGACGCCAACGCGATGCTCCGCATCCTCTTCAGCCGCCTCGGCAAGCCGCACATCGGCCCGCCCAGCGCGTACGCCTTCAACGTCCCCTCGGTCCGCGCCAGCGGAGCGATCACCGTCGAGGTCGGCAACAAGAAGGCCGTGAAGGCCACCTTCAACCGCACCGGCGGCATGTGCCCGCGCTGCGAGGGCCGGGGCACCGTCTCCGACATCGACCTCACCCAGCTCTACGACGACTCCAAGTCGCTCGCGGAGGGCGCGCTCACCATCCCCGGCTACACCCCGGGCGGCTGGAACTACCGGCTCTACAGCGAGTCGGGCCTCGTCGACGCCGACAAGCCGATCCGCAAGTACACCAAGAGGGAACTGCACGCCTTCCTCCACCACGAGCCGACCCGCATGAAGATCGCGGGCATCAACATGACGTACGAAGGGCTGATCCCGAGGATCCAGAAGTCGTTCCTCGCCAAGGACAAGGAGGGGATGCAGCCGCACATCAGGGCGTTCGTCGAGCGGGCCGTCACCTTCACCACCTGCCCCGAGTGCGACGGCACGCGGCTCGCCGAAGGCGCCAGGGCGTCGAAGATCAAGCGGATCAGCATCGCCGACGCCTGCGCGATGCAGATCAGCGACCTGGCCACCTGGGTGCGCGGCCTCAAGGAGCCGTCGGTGGCGCCGCTGCTCACCGCGCTCCAGCTGACCCTCGACTCGTTCGTGGAGATCGGCCTCGGCTATCTCTCCCTCGACCGGCCGGCGGGCACGCTCTCCGGCGGCGAGGCCCAGCGCGTCAAGATGATCCGCCACCTCGGCTCCTCGCTCACCGATGTCACGTACGTCTTCGACGAGCCCACCATCGGTCTCCACCCGCACGACATCCAGCGGATGAACGACCTGCTGCTCCAGCTGCGCGACAAGGGCAACACGGTGCTCGTCGTGGAGCACAAGCCGGAGACCATCGCGATCGCCGACCACGTCGTCGACCTCGGCCCCGGCGCCGGTACGGCGGGCGGCGCCGTCTGCTTCGAGGGAACCGTCGACGGACTGCGGGCCGCGGGCACCGTCACCGGCCGCCACTTCGACGACCGGGCCGGCGTCAAGGACACGGTGCGGACGTCCACCGGCACCCTGGAGATCCGGGGCGCGACCACGCACAACTTGCGGAACGTCGACGTCGACATCCCGCTCGGGGTCCTCGCCGTCGTCACCGGCGTCGCCGGCTCCGGCAAGAGCTCGCTCGTGCACGGGTCGATCCCGCCGAGCGAGGACGTCGTGTCGATCGACCAGAGCCCGATCAGGGGCTCACGACGCAGCAACCCGGCGACGTACACCGGACTGCTCGACCCGATCCGCAAGGCGTTCGCCAAGGCCAACGGAGTGAAGCCCGCGCTGTTCAGCGCCAACTCGGAGGGCGCCTGCCCGACCTGCAACGGCGCGGGCGTCATCTACACCGACCTCGGGATGATGGCCGGCGTCTCCTCGACCTGCGAGGACTGCGAGGGGAAGCGGTTCCAGCCGTCCGTGCTCGAATACCTCCTCGGCGGCCGTGACATCAGCGAGGTGCTCGCGATGCCCGTGACCGAGGCCCTGGAGTTCTTCGGCACCGGCGAGGCGAGCACCCCGGCCGCGCAGCGCATCCTCGCCCGGCTCGCCGACGTCGGCCTCGGCTACCTCAGCCTCGGCCAGCCGCTCACCACGCTGTCCGGCGGCGAGCGCCAGCGGCTCAAGCTGGCCACGCACATGGGCGAGAAGGGCGGTGTCTACATCCTCGACGAGCCGACCACCGGTCTGCACCTCGCCGATGTGGAGCAGCTGCTCGGCCTCCTCGACCGGCTCGTCGACTCGGGGAAGTCGGTCATCGTCGTCGAGCACCACCAGGCCGTCATGGCCCACGCCGACTGGATCATCGACCTCGGCCCCGGCGCCGGCCACGACGGCGGCCGGATCGTCTTCGAGGGAACCCCCGCGGAGCTCGTGGCCGCCCGCTCCACTCTCACGGGCGAGCACCTGGCCGCGTACGTCGGCGCCTGACGGGGCGAGACGAGGGGGCCCGGCGGCCCGGGGCTTCCCGCCGCCGGGCCGCCGTACGGGAACAGGGCTCGTGGCGCGTCCACGCACCTGTCCCGAGAGGTCGGGCCGCCGAAGCGCAGACGGTCGTACTCCGTGAACGCCGGTTCCAGGGCGTCGAGCTCGTCCACGCGCGCGTGGAGCGCGGCACGCCACTCCGGAGAGGGGTCCGGCCCGGCCGCCGCCAGAGCCTCGGCCCCCGCTGTCGTCCTCACTCCGCCCGGCGGGCCGCCCTGCGCCGGTGGCCCCACAGGGCGAGCGCCGCCGCGCATGCCGAGCCCACCAGGGTCAGCGGAAGGCCCGCCGATGCGGTGGTGTCCTCGCCCGCCGGGTCCTCGCCGGCCGCGACGGCCGCCTCCGCCCCGGCCCGAGGCGCCGCCCGCCCGTCCGTCTTCGGGTCCTTCCCGTCACGGGCCGCCGCCACGGCCCGCGCGCCCGGCGCCGTCTTCGCCTCCGCCGTCTTCGCCGCCTTCGTCCGTACGGGAAGCAGCGAGCCCACCGGCTGCACCCGTCCCGCCGCCTCGAAGCCCCAGTCGAGGAGCTCCCGCGCCTCCTCGTAGACGGCGAGCCCGCCGCCGCCCTGGGGGTTCATCACCGTGACGACCAGCGTCCGGTCGCCGCGCCGGGCCGCGGAGATCAACGTGTTGCCCGCGTTGCTCGTGTAGCCGTTCTTGATCCCGATGAGCCCCGGGTAGCGGGCCACGCCGTCCGCTCCCGTAAGGAGCCGGTTGGTGTTGGCGATGCCGTACGACCAGGAGCCCGCGGGAAAGTCCGCGTACGCCGTCGAGCAGTACCGGGTGAACGCCGGGTCCTGGAGCCCGGCCCGGCCGAACACCGCCAGGTCGTACGCCGAGGACACCTGCCCCGGGGCGTCGTAGCCGTCGGGGGACACCACGTTCGTGTCCAGGGCGCCCAAGGACCGGGCCTTCTCCTGCATCTGGCGGGCCGTCGCCTCCCAGCCGCCGTTCATCGCGGCCAGGACGTGCACCGCGTCGTTCCCCGAGCTGAGGAACACGCCGTTCCACAGGTCGGAGACCTTGTACGTGTACCCCTCCTTCACCCCGACCAGGCTGCTGCCGTCCCCGATTCCGGTCAGCTCGGAATCGGCCACGACGTGCTGCTCCGACGGGTCGTGGCGGGGCAGCGCGGTGAGGGCGAACAGCGCCTTGAGGGTGCTGGCCGGCGGCAGTTTGCGGTGGGCGTTCCGCGCGGCGAGCACCTCGCCCGACGACGCGTCCGCCACCACCCACGACAGCGCCGAGACCGAGGGCACGGCGGGGGCGCCCGCCAGCCGCTGCACCTGGGTGCCCTTCCGGTCGAGCCGCGCCCGGTCGACATACTGCCGCGCGGGCGGTGTGGGTTCCCCGACCGCATCGACCGCATCGACCGCATCGACCGCACCGGCCGCACCGGCTGGGGAATCCCCGAGGGCGGAGGACGCCGCTGTCACGGAGGTGACGGACTCGGCCGGGATGGCGGGGGACGCGGCGGCCGCCGGAACGGGCAGCACGAACAGCAGCGCCGCGGTCCCGGCGGCGGCATGACGGACAGCTGACGTGACGATCATTCAGCCACCGTAGGAAGGAGGAGCGGGACGCGCAGATCGGAGTGCGCCGACCGGGGGAGCGGGTGTGGCGTACGGCGGCGCGTCGTGAGGCCGCCCGGGTGGTACGCACTCCGTCGGCCCGCTGTCGGTGCCGCAGGGCATGCTTGTGACGTGCCCTCACACCCGAACCAGAGCAGCGCGGTTCCGCCCGGAGCCATCGGAGCGCCTCCCGCCGAGCAGACATCCGGGACCGTCCCCGGACCCGCCAGGTCCCCGGGGACCACCGGAGGCGGACCCGCCGTCGGCGGTCTCTCCGCCGCGCCGGGTCCGAGGTCCGAGCGTCAGTCCGGCCGGGGCCCCACCGGGCACATGATCGTCTGCGGGGACGACGCCCTCGCCCACCGGCTAGCGGGCGAGCTGCACGAGGTGTACGGCGAGCGGGTCACGCTCCTGGTGCCACAGCGGCCGGACGCCCCGCGCACGCCCACCGCCCGGGCGGGCAGGGCGATGGCCCTCTTCGGACGGGTCACCGCCGCCGTCACCCGCACGACCGCCGGCGCCACCGCCGCCCAGACCGCCACCGAGGGGGCGGGTGCGGACCGCGAACCCGCCGGCACCCTGCGGGTCGTCGAGGCGGCGGAGGCCGACGACCGGGCCCTGACGGACGCCGGGGTGGAGCGGGCCGCCGCGCTCGCCCTCGTCCACGAGGACGACGAGACCAACATCCGGGCCGCTCTGACCGCCCGCCGTCTCAACCCCCGGCTGCGCCTGGTCATCCGCCTCTACAACCGCAAACTCGGACAGCACCTCGAAACCCTCCTCGACCAGGCCGCCGCCGTCGCCGAACCGGGCCTCGACCCCGAGAAGCTCGACGCCGCCACCACGGTCCTCTCCGACGTCGACACCGCGGCTCCCGGCCTCGCCGCGGCCGCCGTCGCGGGCACCAGCAAGGTGGTCCAGGCGGGCGGGCTGCTCCTGCACGCCGTCGAGCGGCTGCCCGCCGCGGGCGAGGCCCCCGATCCCGGCCTGTGCACGCTCGCCCTGCTCTCCGCCACGGCCGGCGACCCGGCGGGCTGCGAGGGCTCCGAGCGCAGCGGCGACGAGGGGCCCCGGCTGCTGCCCGACGACCGCACGGTGGCCGCCGCCACCGGCCGCGCCGCCGTCACCCTCGAAGCGGTCACGGCGGCGGGACCGGACCTGTCGCCCGGCCGCCTCGCCGCCTCCGCGCTGCCCGTCGCCTCGCTCTTCTCCCGGCGGCTGCGCTGGTCCCTGGCCGGTGCGGCGACGGCGGTCCTCGCACTCGCGCTCGCCTCCACCTTCACCACCGGCGACCACCCGCTGCACGCCGCCTATCTGACGCTCCTCGACATCTTCGCCATCGGCGATCCGGCCCTCGGGGAGCCGACAAGCCGGCAGGTCCTCCAGATCCTCGCGGGGTTCGTGGGACTGCTCCTGCTGCCGGTGATCGTCGCCGCCGTCATCGAGGGCCTCGGCACCTTCCGCACGGCGACCACCCTGCGCCGTCCTCCCCGGGGACTCTCCGGACACGTCGTCCTCCTCGGCCTCGGCAAGGTCGGCACCCGCGTCCTCGCCCGGCTCCGCAGGCTCGGCATCCCCGTGGTGTGCGTCGAGTCCGACCCGGAGGCCCGTGGCATCGCCGTCGCCCGACGGCTGCGCGTCCCTACCGTGATCGGCGACGTCACCGAGGAGGGCGTCCTGGAGGCCGCCCGGATCCACCGCGCCCACGCCCTCCTCGCCCTGACCAGCGTCGACATCACCAACCTGGAGGCAGCGCTCTCCGCCCGCGCCGTCACCCCGGACCTGCGGGTCGTCCTGCGCCTGTACGACGACGACTTCGCCACCGCCGTCTTCCGCACCCTGCGCACCGCCCACCCCGCGGCCCTCACCCGCAGCCGCAGCGTCTCCCACCTCGCCGCGCCCGCCTTCGCCGGCGCCATGCTGGGCCGACAGGTGCTCGGGGCGGTGCCGGTCGAGCGCCGGGTCCTCCTCTTCGCCGCCGTGGACGTCGCGGACCACCCGCTCCTGGACGGACTCACCGTGGCCGATGCCTTCCACGCGGGTGCCTGGCGCGTCATCGCCCTGGACGGCAGTGCCACGGTCTCCGGTGCGGCAGCCGGGGCGGGCTCCCGCAGCGGCCCGACGGACCGTGGCCAGGGCTGGCGTCTGCGGCCCGAGCGCGTCCTCGGACCGGGGGACCGGGTCGTCGTCGCCGCCACCCGCCGAGGCCTCGCCGAACTCCTCGGCAGAGGCGGAGGCGGAGGCGCTGCCGCGCCCGGCGAGACGGCAGCCCCGCACAACTCGGCCCCCACGAACAGAGGGTGACCGTAGTAACTGACCGCCCGGGGGCCCGGGCACGGGGCCGGCCGTCCCTCCCGGGCTTGGCGCCCGGCGGCCGCCCCGGTGTCCGAGCTCCCCCGCCACTCCGGGCTTCGTCGGCAACAGCGGCCGGACGCACCCCGTTCGGCCGGGCGGCTGACGGAACTTCGGCGCGTGCGGGGACACGAGCCGTCTCAGCCGGCCCGCCCCCACGCGGTCGCGGGGGAGGTCCGCAGCGCCGAGACGAGCCGCAGCAGCCGGTCCTCGTTCCCCGCGAGGCCCGCGGCGCGGAGCGCCTCGTCCGCCTCGGCCATCGGATTCGTGAGCATCACCCCCGCGTACGGGGCGAGCTGTGGATCGGTCAGCACGGCCTGGGTGGATTCGAGCAGCCGCAGGTACGCCTGGGCGGCGGCGCGCTCGCTGGCGGTGAACGTGGTCATGTCGGGCTCCCTCTCGACAGTTCGGCGCTGACCACCCTCTCGTACGGGTCTGACAATCGGGCTCAGCCCCGCCCGTCGAGGTGTGCCACGAGCCGTTCGAGGAAGACGCGCTGGCCCGCGACGAGCAGCGGAGCGGCCGTCTCGGGGGCGAACCAGCCCACCCGGTCGATCTCCGGGAACTCGGCCCGGACACCGGACCGGGGCGGCCATTCCATGGTGAAGGTGCCCGGTACGACCCGGCCCGGGTCGAGCGTGCCCTCGACCGCCCACACGGTGACGAGCTTTCCGTTGCGCTGCCGGGACTCGCCGAGGTCGAACCACTCGCCCTCGGGGGCCGGAAGCCCCAGTTCCTCCTGGAACTCGCGGCGCGCGGCCACCTCTGGAGCCTCGTCCGGCTCGTACTCCCCCTTGGGGATGGACCAGGCCGCCTGCTCGCGGGACGCCCAGAAGGGCCCGCCCATGTGACCGATGAGGACCTCGACGCCGCCGTCGGTCGTACGGCGGAAGACCAGGAGACCCGCGCTGCGCTTGTCCGGCATGCCGCCCAGTGTCGCCGAAGCCCCGTCCGCCACGGCAGCGGCGCGCGCCGCCGTACGCTCGCCCCTCGCCCGGCCGCGTACGCCCCGACCCGGACGCCCCCGTCTCACGCCTCCGCGCTGACGACCACCGGTCCGCCTTCGCGGTCCACCCCGCTCGTCCACTCCGGCGGAAGCCGTACCGAACGCCAGGGAGCGAGCGACCCGCTCAGCCGTTCCCGCCGCAGCGGGGCGCCGTCCTGAGCGACGGTCATCACAGGACGCACGAGCGGACGCTCCGCCCGGACCAGCAGCGGAACGGCCGCCTCCGTGCCGAGAAGGCCGGGTGTCACCCACCGCAGCGGTCCCTCCGTCACCACCGGCACCCCGGTCACGGGCCAGGGACGTCCGTCGAGCCGCTCGCGCACGGCGGCCGCCACCGCCCGGCCCTCCGCGGCGGCCACCGGCGCCGGTTCCACCCCGCGCAGCAGGTTGCCGACCGCGAAGACGCCCGGCTCGGCGGTGCGGAACGCGCCGTCCGTCACCGGCCCCCGGGTGCCGGGGGCGAGCGGAAGCCCGCGGGCGCGCGCCAGTTCGTGGTCCGGGATCCAGTCGCCGGTGAAGACCACGGTGTCACACCGCAGCGTGCCCGTACGCCCGTCCCGGTCCCGGACCGCGACCCCGCTCAGCCGGCCGCGCCCGAGGAGCTCCGTCACGACGGCGCCGCCGACCACGGGAACGGCCCCGAACGCGACCCGGCCCCCGGCGACTTCCGTCACGACGGCGACCACGTCCACCCCGGCCGCACGCAGTGTCCGCACGGCGGCACGGGCCACGGGCTCGCCGCCGACGACCACCGCCCGCCGCCCGATGTGCTCCCGCCGCGCGCCGAAGCGGAGCACCGTCCGCTGGAGTTCGCCCGTGGTCAGCACCCCGGCGGGCCGTGAACCCGGTACGAGCCGGGCGCTGCGGGGCCGTTCGCGTGCCCCGGTCGCCAGGACCACCGCGCGGGCCCTGATCCGTTCGAGGCCGGTCGGGGCGGTGATGTCGAGGGTGAGCGGCCCCGCCCAGCCGGTCGCCGACACGCCGGTACGGACCGTGGCCCCGGCCCGCAGCGCCGCCCGCACCGCACGCCGCGCGTAGGCCGGGCCGTCGAGTGCGCGGCCGAGGGCGTCGGCGCCGAATCCCGTACGGGCGCAGTGCCGAGGGGCCCCGCCCGCGGTCTCCTCCCGCTCCAGGACCTCGACGCGGCCCGCTCCCGCCGCCGCGAGCCGGGCGGCCGCGGCGAGCCCGGCGGGTCCCGCGCCCACCACGAGGACGTCGACCGTACGGTTCACCGGGCACCCTTCCCGTACTCCTCGAACAGGGACCGCACCTCGGCGCCGCAGGCGTGGCCCTGGCAGCGGCCGCCACGCGCGCGCGTACGGCGCCGCAGCCCGTCGAGGCCGCCCGGCGGGATCGTCGAGGTGAGCGCGGCCCGGATCTCGCCGCGGGTGACCCGCTCGCAGTGGCAGACGATCGCACCGTACTCGGGCTCCCGGGCGATGAGCCGGGCGTCCCGGTACGGGCGGGTGAAGGCCTCGCCGAGGTTCGGCATCCGAAGCCGGGCCAGCGGCCGCTCGGGACCGGGGTCGAGCCCGCAGTCGGCGAGCAGCCCGCACACGTGCTCGGCGATGGCCAGGGAGGCGGTGAGCCCGGTGGACCGGATCCCGCCCACCGTGACGTACCGCAGGGCGGGGTGGGCGGCGATCCGGTAGTCGTCCTGTCCGGTGGCGGCCCGCAGCCCCGCGTAGACGGCCGTGACCTCCTCGTCGAGGAGGGCGGGGAGGATCCGGCCGCCCTGCTCGCGCAGGCCGGCGAGCCCCTCCGCCGTCGTGCCGGTGGCGGTCTTGTCGTCCAGGTCCTCGGCGGTGGGCCCGAGCATGACGTTCCCGTACACCGTCGGCGCGATGAGCACCCCCTTGCCGAGGGGGCCGGGTACGGGCAGCAGGATGTGCCGCACCAGGTCGCGGGCGAACTTGTCGAAGACGAGCAGCTGGCCCCGGCGCGGGGTGACGGTGAAGTCCTCGCGGCCGAGCAGCGCGTCGAAGGCGTCGGCGTGGAGCCCGCAGGCGTTGACGAGGTGACGGGTCCGCAGCACCCCGCGCCGGGTCACCAGGCGGTGGTACGGATCGCCCGCACGCACCTTCTCCACCCGGCAGTTCAGATGCAGGTCCACCCCGGACCGGACGGCCTGGGTGGCGTACGCGAGGGTGGTCGTCCACGGGCAGATCACCGACTCGCCCGGCACGTCGAGCGCGGCGAGCGCCCCCTGGCCCAGGTGGGGTTCCCTGGCGTGGAGTTCGGCGGCGGAGAGCAGCCGGGTGGTGCGGTGTCCGTTGCGCGCGGCCTTCTCCGCGAGGCGGGGGAGGGTGGCGCGCTGCCCCTCGTCCCAGGCGACGAGCAGGGCCCCGAGCGGCTCCACGGGAATGCCGGTCTCCCGCGCGTACGCGGAGAGCAGCCGGTGGCCTTCACGGACGAGCCGCGCCTCCAGGGTGCCGGGGACGGCGTCGAAACCGGTGTGCAGGATCGCCGTGTTGGCCTTCGACGTGCCGTCGCCGACGTCGTTCGCGGCCTCCACGAGCGCGACCCGCAGCGGGTGGCGTGCGAGCGCCCGGGCGATGGCGGCGCCGACGACACCGGCGCCGACGACCACGACGTCGTACGCCGCGTCGTCACCCGTGGGGAGGGGGCCGCTGCGGGTGACGCTCATACGGAGCCGGAGCCGGAGCCGGAGCCAGACGCGGAGCCAGAGCCGTCGCTGCCGAAGGAGGTGCCGCCGGAGCTGCCGATCGAGCCACCGGTGGAGGCACCGATCGGGCTGTCGGCGGGGCTTCCCGCCGAGGCGTCCGCATCCGCCCCCGCCCGCTCGACCAGCGCCGCCACCTCGGCACGGAACCGGGCGAGCCGCGTGGCGGCCTCCTCGGCCGAGATACGGGGCTCGTACACCGCCGAGGGCTTCCACTCCGGCACGGCCTCGCGGAGCGTGAGCCCCGGGTCGTGTCCGAGCCGGGCCACCGCCCCCACTCCGAGCGCCGTCGCGTCCGGCAACGAGGAGACCTCCACCGGCAGTTGAAGGAGGTCCGCCTGGGTCTGCATGAGCAGCGCGGACCGCGTGAGCCCGCCGTCCGCGCGCAGCGAGGTCAGCGGGGCGCCCCGGTCGGCGGCGACGGCCGCGGCGAGTTCGACGACCTGCGCGGCGATGCCCTCGCAGAGGGCGCGCACCAGATGGCCCGGGGTGGTGTCGAGGCCGAGGCCGGTGAGCGAGCCCCGTACGTCGCCCCGCCACCACGGCGCGGCGAGCCCCGCGAGCGCCGGGACGAAGGTGACCCCGCCGCTGTCCGGCACCCCGCCGCCGACCGGGTCGATCTCCGCCGCCCCCGCGATGACACCGAGGTCGGTGAGCCACCGCACCGCCGAGGCGACCGTGTACACCTGGCCGTCCAGACAGTGGGTGACCTGTCCGCCGAGTCGCCAGGCGACGCAGCTGACCAGGCCGGAAGCGGCGCGCCGTGGCTCCGGTCCGGTCTGGGCGAGGAGGAAGGCGCCCGTGCCGTACGTGCACTTGGCGGCGGCCGGGTCGTCGGCGCTCTGGGCGAGCAGCGCCGCCTGCTGGTCGACCAGGAGGCCGGTGAGCGGCAGCGGCGGGCCGAAGGCGCGGGTGGTGCCGACCGGCGTGTCGCAGTCCACGACGCGGGGGAGCCGTTCGCCGCCGAGGCCGTACAGGCCTAGGGCCGTCTCCGACCAGGCGACCGTGTCGAGGTCGAGGAGCCCGGTGCGTCCCGCGGTCGCCGCGTCGGTGACGAAGGCGCCGGTGAGCCGGTGGACGAGCCAGGAGTCGCTGGTGGTGACGGTGCCGGCCCCGGTGGCGTGGCGGCGGATCCAGGCCATCTTCGGGGCGGCGAAGTAAGGGTCGACCGGAAGCCCCGTGAGGTGCCGCAGCCGGTCCGCGTGGGCTTCGAGTCCGGCGCAGACTCCGGCCGCCCTGCGGTCCTGCCACACCAGGGCGTCGGTGAGCGGTTCGCCGGTGGCGGGGTCCCAGGCGAGGACGGTCTCGCCCTGGTTGGCGAGACCCACGGCGACGACGGGTGTGCCCGCGTCGGCGAGCGCGGCCCGTCCGGCGGCGACCACGGAGTCGTACAGCTCACGCGGGTCGACCTCGACCAGGCCGCCCGGCAGGTAGCGGGGCCGTACGGGGGCCGTTCCGCTGCCGATGACCCCGCGCTCGGGGCAGAGGACGAGGGCCTTGGTGCCCGAGGTGCCCTGGTCGACGGCGAGTACCGGGCCGCCCGTCATCGTGCTGCTCCTGTCCCTGGGGTCGTTCTGTGACCGGCCGATCACGGAAAAGAGTCAGGGTGCCGCCACCGCGGCCCTGCGTCAACCCTCGGCGGGGAACCCCGTCAGGTTCCGGCGCCCTACCTGACAGTAGGTCAAATCCGGTCGCTGGCTGAATAGTTCCGGTCACGGAGGAAAGTGGACCGGTCGCATCCAGTGCCCTCTATAGTGATCGCCGATCACGGCCGGGACGCCCGCCCGGGGGACTGACCACCCCCTCCATCCACCGAGGACCCATGTCATCCACACCAAGACGCACGCCCTGATGGCCGCACACGGCTTCCGTCCCGTCTACCACCCCGCGGGCCACGACCACGCCCTGCGCAACGCCGTCCAGGACTTACGCACCGGCCGCTGGGTGGCGATGGCCCGACTCCTCGGCGAGACGGCCGAATGGGACGCCTGGACCCGCCGCACCCAGGTCCTCGCCGCCGTCGCCGCCGGCACCGACGTCGTCCACACCTGGCGCGCGGAGCAGCCCGGAAGCCTCGCCGCCGGCATCATGCACAGCCGCGTCACCGTCGAACGGGCCGTACGCGCCCACCGGGCGGGCCACACCCGCACCCGCGAGCTCTGGCAGGAGGCCTGGACCGCCTGCCGCGAGGCCGCCGACCTCGCGCCCGCGGACCCGGTGCCCTGGGTGGGCCTGATCGCCCTCGCCGCCCTCGACGAGAACCAGCGCATGGCCGAACACCGGCTCTCCCCGCCGGCCCCCATGCTGCCGCCCGGCCCCTGGGGCCTGCTCGCCGAGGTGGAGAAGCGCGACCCGTACAACCGCGAAGCGCACCACCGCATGCTGCAGTTCGTCTACGGCCGGCGCCCCGGACCGCTCTCCGAGGCCGTCAACTACGCCCACTGGGCGGCCTCCTCGGCACCCGTCGGCTCCGCCCTGCACGCCCTCCCGCTCTACGTGCGCGTCGAGCGCTACCGGCGCGAGCGCGGCCAGGAGCGCGCCCTCGACCTCCACTGGGTCGCCGAGGACGCCGTACGGGACGCCGGGCACGCCCTCGACACCTGGTTCCTCTTCTGCGCCACCGACGAGGCCTCCCTGCTCGACCTCAACCACCTGGCGCACGCCCTCTTCGGGGCCCTCCGCTTCGCCGACGCCGCCCGGGTCTTCGAGTCGCTCGGCCCCTACTACACGACGCTGCCCTGGGCGTACCGGACCCCCCGTCCGGACGACCGCGTGCTCGCCGAGGAGATCTTCCTGCGCGCCCGCGCCCGCTGTCTCGGCGGCTGACCGTCCCGGCTCGCGCCCCGCACGCCCCGTGAGCCCCGGCAAGCCCCCGTATCCCCCGTTCCGTCCCCCTGTCCCCGTTCCCGCTCACCCCCCGTCCCCGGAGGAAAACCCCATGTCCCGCACGGACGCCCCCACCGACGCGATACGCAAGCCTCCCCCCGCCGCGCAGGACGAGGAGGCGCGGCTGAGAGAGCTCGGCTACCAGCCCGTCCTCGCCCGCCGCATGGGCGGCTTCGGCAACTTCGCGATCAGCTTCTCGGTCATCTCCGTCCTCTCCGGATGCATGACCCTCTACGGCTTCGGCATGGGCACCGGCGGCCCCGCCGTCATGCTGTGGGGCTGGGCCGGCGTCGGCCTGTTCGTGCTGTGCGTGGGCCTCGCCCTCGCCGAGGTCACCAGCGCCTATCCGACCTCCGGCGCGCTCTACTACATGGCGGACCGGCTCGGCGGGCGCCGCTGGGGCTGGTACACCGGCTGGCTGAATCTGCTCGGTCTGCTCGGAGCGATCGCCGGCATCGACTACGGAGCCGCCCTCTTCACCGGAGCCTTCCTCAACCTCCAGTGGGGCTTCGAACCCACCGCCGGCTCCACCTTCCTGATCTTCCTCGCGATCCTGCTGCTCCACGCCGTCCTGAACCTCTTCGGCGTCCGTCTGGTCAGCGTGCTCAACTCGGTCAGCGTCTGGTGGCACCTGGCGGGCGTGGCGCTCATCGTCGGCGCCCTCACGTTCGTCCCCGACCGACACCAGTCCGTCGAGTTCGTGTTCACCGAGTTCGTCAACGACACCGGCTGGGCCAATCCCTTCTACGTCGCCGCGATCGGCCTGCTCCTCGCCCAGTACACCTTCTCCGGCTACGACGCCTCGGCCCACCTCTCCGAGGAGACCTCCAACGCCTCCGTCACCGCCGCCAAGGGCATCGTGCGGGCCATCTGGGTCTCCTGGATCGCCGGATTCGCCCTGCTGGCCGGATTGAGCTTCGCGATCCAGGACTACTCCGCCACGCAGAACAGCGCGACCGGCGTCCCGCCCGCCCAGATCTTCCTGGACGCGCTCGGCTCCGGCGGGGCCGCCGCCCTGCTCCTCGTGGTGATCGTCGCCCAGCTCTTCTGCGGCAACGCCGAGGTGGCCGCCGCCAGCCGCATGGTCTTCGCCTTCAGCCGCGACAACGCCCTGCCGGGCTCGGCGATCTGGCGGAAGGTCAGCGGCCGTACTCAGACCCCCGTCCCGGCCGTCTGGCTCGCGGTGGCGGTGGCCGCGCTGCTCGCCGTGCCCTCGCTGTACTCCGCGACGGCCTACGGCGCCGTCACCGCGATCAACGTCATCGGCATCACGCCGGCGTACGCCATCCCGATCTACCTCCGGCTGCGCGCCGGCGACCGGTTCACGCCTGGCCCGTGGAGCCTGGGCCGCTGGAGCAAGCCGATCGGCTGGACCGCCGTCGTCTGGGTGGCGATCGTCACCGTCCTGTTCTGCCTGCCGCAGAAGGCCCCGGTGACGGTCGACACCATGAACTACGCCGTGATCGCCCTCGCCGTCGTGCTCGTCCTGGCCAGCGTCTGGTGGTACGTCGCCCGCCGCTCGTACGGCACGCCGACGGCGTACGGCACGGCGCGCGAGGAGGCGGAGATCGCGGAGGGGATCGTCTGACGGGACGGGATCCGGGCCCCGCTCCGGCGCCGGAGCGGGGCCCGGCCCGCTCTCAGCCGCTGAACTCGTACGTCCAGGCCGCCGACTGGGCCGAGAAGTCGATGTCCGTGATCTCCAGGGCGTGCCCGTGCTGGTCGCTCACCACCCGGTGGACGACGAGCCGGGCCGAGCCGCCCGCCGCCGTCGTGGCCGGGCCGGGCGGTACGCCGACCGACTCCCGGTGGGTGATCCGCAGCCCCGCCTGGTGCATCCAGTGGTAGAGCAGCCGCAGATCCGGCTGCCGGCGGCTGTCCCGGTACCGCCGGTACCGGGACAGCTGGGGGATCTCGGTGACCGCCGGCCGGGAGAACCACGACACCGCCCGCTGGAGTGCCGCGCCGTGCGGTCCGAGCACGACGTGCCGGTGCACGAGCGTCGGCTCGCCGGGGGCGAGCAGCAGCCGCGCGGCCAGCGGGGTGGGCGGCGGCTCCCAGGCGAGCGAGGCCCGCACCTGCGCGTCGGCCGCGCGGGGCCCGCCGGGGAACGTCGGCCGGCGGGCCGTCAGAGCCGGGACGACCGGCTCGCCCCCGGCGCCGGCGGCCGCGAACGTACCGCGCCGGTCGGTGACCACGAGCCGTTCGTCCCGCAGGAGCTGGAGCGCGTTGCGTACGGTCTGCCGGTTGACGTGGTACCGCTGGGACAGCGACCGTTCCGAAGGGAGCCGGCTGCCGGGGGAGATCCGCCGCTGGACGAGATCCTCGCGCAGCGCGGCGGCGACCCGGAGATAGAGCGGCGCGTCGGCCGCCTCGTAATCGGGATCGGCCATGATCAGACCCTCTCTTCGCTCAGCGTGACCGCACGGGTCGTGTGCGTGATCCATCTCTATCATTGGTCTAAACCATTTAGCTAGTGCGGTCCGGCAGAGTGGCCGAAACGAGCGTCGCCCCTTGTAATGAGGTACCAGGTGACGGGCATGGGACCGCGGCTGCGGAAGAGGCGGGTGAGGCCGGATGACGACACCGTCGGAGCGCGCCGCTCGGGGCAGGGCCGCCCGCAAGGACGTACCCCGCTCCTCCCACGGCCGCTGGATACCCAGCTCCCAGCGCCCCCACCCGATCGACGTGCTGGAACGCCAGTCACAGGACCGGCTGCCCGACCTCGTCCCCCTGCGGTACGGCCGGATGGCGGCCTCGCCCTTCGCCTTCTTCCGGGGCGCCGCGGCGGTCATGGCCGCCGACCTCGCCGCCCAGCGCCACACGGGGCTCACCGTCCAGCTCTGCGGCGACGCCCACCTCCTCAACTTCGGCGTCTATGCCTCACCCGAACGGACGCTGCTCTTCGACGTGAACGACTTCGACGAGACGCTCCCCGGGCCCTTCGAATGGGACGTCAAACGGCTCGCCGCCAGCGTCGCCGTCGCCGCCCTCCAGAACGGCAGCACCAGGCCGAGGGCCCACCGGGCGGCCCTGGTGGCCACCGAGTCGTACCGGACGACCGTGCGCCGCCTCGCGAACCTCGGCGAGCTCGCCGTCTGGTACGAACGGATCGCCGCCGACGACCTCGTCCCCCTCGTACGCGGCGACGACCGCGCCCGCTTCGTGAACCGGCTCGCCCGCGCCCGCCGCCGCACCAGCCTCCAGGCCCTGGCCAAGCTCACCGAGGCCGACGCGAGCGGAGCGCGGCACATCGTCGACGACCCGCCGCTCCTCGAACGCACCACGGACCTCGACCGGGTCACGCTCGGCAAGATCTTCAGCGACTACCGCAGCTCGCTCGCCGAGGAGCGACGGATCCTCCTCGACCGCTACCGGTTCCGCGACGCCGCCCGCAAGGTCGTCGGGGTCGGCAGCGTCGGCACCCGCTGCTTCGTCCTCCTCCTCGAAGGGCGGGACGAACAGGACCCGCTCATCCTCCAGGTCAAGGAGGCCGGCCGGTCCGTCCTCGAGCCCTACCTGGCGCCCAGCGCGTACAGCCACCAGGGGCGCCGGGTCGTCTGCGGCCAGCGCCTCGTCCAGGCGGCCGGCGACATCTTCCTCGGCTGGATGACCGGCCCCGAGGAACGCCACTTCTACTGGCGCCAGCTGCGCGACATGAAGGGCTCCGCCGAGGTGGAGACCATGTCCCCGGCCATGCTGCGGCAGTACGCGCGGCTCTGCGGCCGCGCCCTGGCCCGCGCCCACGCCCGCTCCGGCGACCGCATCGCCATCGCGGGCTACCTCGGCGGCTCGGACGTCTTCGACCGCGGTGTCGCCGACTTCGCCCTCGCCTACGCGGGGCAGAACGCCGACGACTACGCGGCGCTCGGCGCGGCCGTCGCCGCGGGCATGGTGACCGCGGCACCGGACGCCTGAACCACCCCTCAGGGGACCCCGAGGCCAGGCCGGAGGACCCTCCGGCAGAGGGCCCTCCGACGCCCCTACGCGTCGCGGCGCAGCGGCGGCTCCGCCGGCGTCTCGGCGACCGGCCCGAACAGCACCGCCCGCGCCACCGCGGGCGCGAAGAGGCTCGTCAGCGGGGCGGTCAGGGTGAGCGCCGCACGGAACGGCGCCCCCACGACCGGATCGCCCGCCGCCCGCGCCTGCACCCGGCTCAGGTACCAGCCGACCGCCTTGTCCAGCGTGCCGGGACGCGCCGCGTCACCGACGGCACCGGGCATCTTCTTGTCGGCGCCCGCCGAGATGTCCCAGGCCTGCCGGGACGCGTCGAGCAGCGCCCGCTGCACCTGCCGGGTCGTCGGGGTGCGCCGGGGGTCGGCGAGCGCACGGCGCAGCGCGACCGCGCTGAGCGCGGCGACCGCCATCCCCTGCCCGTAGATGGGGTTGAAGGCGCACAGCGCGTCGCCCGTGGCGAGGAAGCCGGCCGGACGGCGGCCCGGGCGGTCGTACCGGCGCCGGATGTTGGCGGTCTTGCGGAAGCCGTACACCGGGGACACCGGTTCGGCCCGCGCCAGCCAGTCGCTGAGCACCGGATGCGGCAACCGCTTCGCGTACTCCTCGAAGGCGCCCTCCTCCGTCGGCGGTTCGTCGCCGCGCAGCCCGGACAGGGTCACCAGGTGCCGCCCGTCGCCGAGGGGCAGCACGACACCGCCGTACACCTGAGCCGGGTTGGGCACGATGTAGTAGCCCGTGGCGTCCGTCCCCGGATCGTCGGCCGGAGCGCGGTAGACCCGGGTGCCGTACGCGAGACCCGTGTCGAGGGTCTCCTCGTGCGGGGCCTCGGCGCCGATGCCCGCCAGCCAGTCCGCGGCCTTCGTGGACCGTCCCGAGGCGTCCACGACCAGATCGGCCGTGAGCGTACGCGGCTGCTTGTCGGCCCCCGCCCCGCGCTCACGCAGCCGTACGCCCCGGACACGCGAGGAGTCGCCGGTCAGCCCCACCGTCTCCATGCCCTCGACCAGCTCGATGCGCGGGTCGGCGAGCACCCGCTGCCGCACCAGCCACTCCAGCTGGGGGCGCGGGCCGGTGTAGAAGTGCGCGGTCGCGGGCGTACGGCGGAACCACTGGCCGTTCTGCCACTGGACCATGTCCTCGGGTACGCCCACCTTGGGCGCCCCCAGCCCGCTCAGCTCCGCCATGAAGCCCGGAAGCAGCTCGTCGAGCGCCTGCTGCCCGCCCGCGATCAGGACGTGCAGGTGCCGGCCCTGCGGCACGCCCGGCCGGGCCTCCGGCCCCTCGGGGAGTCTGTCGCGCTCGACCACCGTCACCTTCTCCGCGTGCTCGGCCAGCACCCGTGCGGCCAGCAGCCCAGCGAGACTTCCCCCGATGACCACCGCGTGACGTGTCGCGCGGCGCCCCAAGTCGTCGGCCATACCCGCCCTTTCGTGTCATGGAACTCCGACGGCCCAGTATCCACGCCGGTACGCACCCCGTCGCGCCCCGTGATCCCCACGCCGCTCCAAGGCGCACGGTTTCGGCCTACCGGCCGCCGCGCCGCATGGATGCCCGCCGTCCGGGCAGAGGCAAGGACCGAGGCTGTCCGGATCCGAGGCTGTCCGGATCCGAGGAGAAGAGTTGCCCGGATCCGAGGAGAGAAGGGAGGAGCGAGCGTGATGGCAGTCTCCCGGCACCACGACCTCAAAGGCCCTGGGGCCGCGGCCCGAGCACGACTGGAGGTGCACCGGCTCGCCGGTGACGCCCAGCGCGCCGGCCGTCCCCTGCCACGGGCCACCGAGAACGACGCGGTCCTCGTCGTGAGCGAACTGGTCACCAACGCCATCCGCTACGCCGACGGCGAGTGCACCCTGGATCTCGCCCTGGAGGGGGACGGCATCGGCATCGACGTCCATGACCACAACCCCGAGCCACCGCGGCCGAAGGCGCCGGAGCCGGGCAGGGAGGGCGGGTTCGGCCTGGGCATCGTCACCCGCCTCGTCGACAGCCTGACCGTCAGCCGCGAACCCGACGGCAAGACGGTCCACGCGCACGTGGACCACTGAGGCACCTGTACAGGCCTCGGCCGTCACTCCGTCCCGAGCTCCGCGAGCGCGCTCGTCAGCCATTCCACCCAGAAGCGCTCCATGTCGATCCCGCCCCGCAGGACGAGGTGGCGCAGCCGGTCGGGCTCCGACCGGCGCCGTTCCGCAGGGAAGTCGCGCGTCTCGATCGCGAGGTACTCCGCCAGCTGCTCCTGGTGCAGGGCGAGATGGCGGGAAAGCTCGGCGCGGAGCCCCGCCGCGCCGACCACGGCGGCCGCCCGCATCCGCAGCAGCAGGGCGGCCCGCATCGGCTTCGGGTCCTCGGACCTGGCGACCCAGGTCCCGAGCTCGGCGCGGCCCGCGGGCAGCACCTCGTACTCCTTCCGCTGCCCCCGCACCGGAACCGGGGCGGGCAGGGCACGGATGTGCCCTGCCTGCTCCAGCCTGCCCAGCTCGCGATAGATCTGCTGGTGCGTGGCCGACCAGAAATAGCCGATCGACTTGTCGAAGCGGCGCGTCAGTTCGAGACCGGAGGACGGCTTCTCGAGCAGCGCGGTCAGGATCGCGTGCGGGAGTGACATGCACGCATCCTAGAAGTGGCCGGTCGGACGGTCGGACGGGTCGGACCAGTCGGTCGGGCAAGACGGGTCAGGCCGGTCACAGCGTCGCCGCGAGCCGGGTGCCCTGGTCGATGGCCCGCTTGGCGTCCAGCTCGGCGGCGACGTCCGCGCCGCCGATGAGGTGCGCCACGCGGCCCGCCGCCACGAGCTCCTCGTACAGGCCCCGGCGCGGCTCCTGGCCCGCGCAGAGCACGATCGTGTCGACCGGCAGCAGCTGCGCCTCGCCGCCGATGGTGACGTGCAGGCCCTCGTCGTCGATCCGGTCGTACGAGACGCCCGCGACCATGGCGACGCCCCGGTGCTTGAGCTCGGTGCGGTGGATCCACCCCGTGGTCTTGCCGAGGCCCGCGCCGACCTTGGTCTCCTTGCGCTGGAGCAGGTGCACCTGGCGCGGCGGCGCGGCGCGCTCGGGGGCGCGAAGGCCGCCCCGGTTCTCGTACGAGGTGTCCACGCCCCACTGGCGGAAGTACGTCTCGGGGTCCTGGCTCGCGCCCTCGCCGCCGTCCGTCAGGAACTCCGCGACGTCGAAACCGATGCCGCCGGCGCCGATGATCGCGACCCGCTCGCCGACGGGCGCGCCGTCCCGCAGCACGTCCAGGTAGCTGACGACGCTCGGGTGGTCCACGCCGTCGATGGCGGGGGTGCGGGGGGAGACGCCGGTGGCGACGACGACCTCGTCGAAGCCGTCGAGGTCGGTGGCCGTGACCGGCGTGCCGAGGCGCACGTCGACTCCGCGCTCGTCGAGCTGGACGCGGAAGTAGCGGAGCGTCTCGTTGAACTCGTCCTTGCCGGGGACCCGCTTGGCGATGTTCAGCTGGCCGCCGATCTCGGCGGCGGCGTCGAAGAGGGTCACGGAGTGGCCGCGTTCGGCGGCCGACACGGCGCAGGCGAGGCCGGCCGGGCCCGCGCCGACGACGGCGATCCGCTTGGCGCGGCGGGTGGGGGAGAGGACCAGTTCGGTCTCGTGGCAGGCGCGCGGGTTGACCAGGCAGGAGGTGATCTTCAGGTTGAAGGTGTGGTCGAGGCAGGCCTGGTTGCACCCGATGCAGGTGTTGATGGTGTCGGAGCGGCCGGCGGCGGCCTTGGCGACGAAGCCGGGGTCGGCGAGGAAGGGGCGGGCCAGCGAGACGAGGTCGGCGCGGCTGTCGGCGAGGATCTCCTCGGCGACCTCGGGGGTGTTGATGCGGTTGCTGGTGACGAGCGGCACGGAGACCGCGCCCATCAGCTTCTTGGTCACCCAGGTGTAGGCGCCGCGCGGCACGGAGGTGGCGATGGTGGGGATGCGGGCCTCGTGCCAGCCGATGCCGGTGTTGATGATGGTGGCGCCGGCGGCCTCGATCTCCTTGGCGAGCTGGACGACCTCCTCCAGGGTGGAGCCGCCGGGGACGAGGTCCAGCATGGAGAGGCGGTAGACGAGGATGAAGTCCTCGCCCACGCGCTCGCGGATGCGGCGGACGATCTCCAGCGGGAAGCGGACGCGGTTCTCGTAGGAGCCGCCCCAGCGGTCGGTGCGCTGGTTGGTGGCGGCGGCGATGAACTCGTTGATGAGGTAGCCCTCGGAGCCCATCACCTCGACGCCGTCGTACCCGGCCTCCTTGGCGAGCCCGGCGCACCGGGCGTAGTCCTCGACGGTCTGCTCGACCTCGGCGTCGGTCAGCTCGTTCGGTACGAAGGGGCTGATCGGGGCTTTGATCGCGCTGGGCGCGACGAGGGCGGGGTGGTACGCGTACCGGCCGAAGTGCAGGATCTGCATCGCGATCCGGCCACCGGCCCCGTGCACGGCGTCGGTGATCAGCCGGTGCTCGGCGACCTCCTCGGCGGTGGTGAGCTTGGCGCCGCCGTCCCAGGGCCGGCCGGCGTCGTTGGGCGCGATGCCGCCGGTGACGATGAGGCCGACGCCGCCGCGGGCGCGCTCGGCGTAGAAGGCGGCCATGCGCTCGAAGCCGTGCTCGGCCTCTTCGAGGCCGACGTGCATCGACCCCATGATCACCCGGTTGGGCAGGGTGGTGAACCCGAGGTCGAGCGGGCTCAGCAGATGGGGGTACGGGGTCATGCGGGCGCCTCCTCGCGCAGGATCTTCGCCCTCAGTTGTAGGTGACCTCCTCTGGTTCTGCAACTAGTTGCAGAAGATCGGGGACGTGATGTCTACTACTCGGTAGCAAAGGCTTCCGCGGCCGCTCCCAGCCAGGCGTCCAGGTCCTCCGGCGTCCGAGGCTCCGGCGCCTCCGCCCCGAGCAGCCCGTGCGTCCGCAGCAGCCGGGCCACGGCCGTGCCCCAGGGGCGTCGCAGCCGGGCCGCGTCGAGCAGCGCGTCGTCGGCGAGCAGCTCGGCCACCGGGCCCGTGCGCAGACCGGCGGGGGAGAGTACCGCCGCCTCGTCGGCCCAGCGCAGCGCCAGATCCACGTCGTGCGTCGCCATGAGCACCGTCGTACCGCCCTCCCGAAGCCGCCGGAGCGCGTCGAGCAGCCGTTCCTGCCCGTGCGGGTCGAGCCCGGCCGTCGGCTCGTCCATGATCAGCACCCGGGGCCGCATCGCCACGGCGCCGGCGATGGCGGCCCGCTTCCGCTGCCCGTACGACAGCAGATGCGTCGGCCGGTCGGCGAGCGCCGTGATGTCCAGCGCCTCCAGGGCCTCCGCCACCCGGAGCCGTACCTCCTCCTCCGGCAGCCCGAGATTCATCGGACCGAACGACACGTCCTGGGCCACCGAGGCGGCGAACAGCTGGTCGTCCGGATCCTGCACGACCAGCTGCACGGTGGTCCGCAGCCGGGTCAGCCCCTTCCGGTCGTACGCCACCTCCGCCCCGTCCAGGAGCAGCGACCCGCTCCCGCACCGAAGGCCGCCGCTCAGCAGCCGCAGCAGCGTCGTCTTCCCGCTGCCGTTGCGGCCGAGCAGCGCGACCGCGCGCCCCTCCGCCACCGAGAAGTCCACGCCCGACAGGACCGCGGGCCCGTCCTCGTAGGCGAAGCCCGCGTTCACCAGCTCCACGACGGGGGTCGCGGAGGGCGGAGGCGTCGTTGACGTCACGGCAGGAACCTTTCCAGTACGAGGGTGAGGGCGACGAGCCCGGCGAGGAGCACGCCCGTCGTGGCGAGGAACCGGCGGGAGAGCGCGCACGCGGGCACGAGAACCCGCAGCGTCCCGTCGTATCCCCGCCCGGCGAGCCCCGACTGCAGGCGCTGCGCCCGGTCGAAGGCCCGTACAAAGGTGGTCGCGCCGAGACCGGCGAGCGAACGCCAGGTCGCGGCCCGGGTGGTGTGCCCGAGCCGTGCCGCCTGCGCCTGCCGGATCTTGGACAGCGCGTCGAGCAGCAGGAAGATGATCCGGTACATCACGAGCGCGACATCGACCACGGGCGCCGGCACCCCCGCCCGGACCAGCCGGGGCAGGACGTCGGAGACCGGTGTGGTGAACGCGAACAGGAGCACGCCGAGCGAGGCGGACGCCGTCCGCAGGAGCAGTTCGACCGCCTGGACCGGCCCCTCCGGGGCGAACGCGACCAGACCCCGGTCGCCGCCCACTTCGAAGAGCAGCGGAATCGCGCCCGTGACACAGAACCCGAGGGGGATGCGGAAGGCCCGCCACAGCGCCCGGCCCGGCACACCGGCCGGACCGAGCAGCACACCGAGCGTGGCCGCGGCCACGAGCGGCGCGCCGGGCCAGGGCGGCAGGGAGACCGCGCACAGGGTCAGACCGAAGCCGAGCAGCGCCTTCTCGGCGGGATGGCGGCGGCGCCAGCGACTGCTGTGCGCCGCCGCGTCGATCGGCAGCATCGGCGGCTACGCGTCCCGTCCGTCGAGGCCGGCGCCGCCCCCGGAGCGGTCCCCGCCCCGGCCCTTGGCGCCACGCCCGGTGGCGGGACCGGCGCCGATGCCCGGGTCGATGTTCCGGCCGGCGTCGATGCCCGGGTCGGTGCCATGACCATCGGCCGTACTCGGGGCCGCGCCCACCGTGTCGGTGATGCCCTGACCGTCCCCCACGGCTCCGACCGCGACCTCACCCTCCCCGACGCCCCGGGCCGCCTCGGCCCTTGCCGCCCCCTGCCTGCGGCCCCGCCGCAGACCGAAGTAGTACGCGAGGACGCCCGCGCCCAGCGCCGCCTGAAGGGAGAACAGCGCGGACTCGATCTCCCCGGACGGCGGCTCGTACAGGGGGCTGAACCACGGCTCGTAATCCGGCCGGAGCTCCGTGATCGCGGTCTCCGCCTCCGCGTCAGCCCCCGTGAACGGCTCCTCCTTGTGGTCCCCGAGCCCCAGTGCCAACGGCAGTACGGCGAGCGCCGCGACGACGAACAGCAGCAGCGCGTTGATCTTCGTGTTCCGGCTCATCGCGCGCTCGCCTCCTTCTCGCGTCGCGCCGCCGTGCGTCCGCCGAGGACGCCGAGCCGGGTGAGTTCGCCCTTGCTGGACTGCGTGAGCAGCCGCATCACGAGCACGGTGAGCAGGCCCTCGCTCACGGCCAGCGGGATCTGCGTCACCGCGAAGATCCCGCCGAACTTGGCGAGCGCGCCGACCACACCGCTCCCCGGGTCGGGGAAGGCGAGCGCCAGCTGCACGCTGGTGACGCAGTACGTGGACAGGTCGGCGACGAACGCCCCCGAGAAGACGGCGACCATCAGGGGCGCACCGGACCGGCGAAGGAGCAGGTACGTCCCGTATCCCGCCCAGGGGCCGACGATCGCCATCGAGAAGACGTTCGCGCCGAGCGTGGTCAGCCCGCCATGGGCGAGCAGCAGGGCCTGGAAGAGGAGTGTGATCGTCCCGAGGACCGCCATGATCGGCGGCCGGAACAGGATCGCACCGAGACCGGTACCGGTCGGATGCGAGCAACTACCCGTCACCGACGGCAGTTTGAGCGCCGAGAGGACGAAGGTGAAGGCGCCGGAGGCGCCGAGCAGAAGGGTGGACTCGGGGTTCGACCGTACTTCACGGGTCAGCGCGCGGACCCCGTGGACGACGAACGGCGCGGACGCGACGCCCCAGGCGGCCGCGTGCACAGGGGGCAGATACCCCTCGGCTATATGCATGGTTGGGAGACCCTCTCCAGCACCTCGTGGATGGACAACGCACCCTGGCCGGTCTCCTGGCTGACGGTCATACGTCCGGACTCCGCCTTCCCACACCACGACGGTCTCCCGTCGCGGTCCAGTGGCTTCCCCGAGGGTGTTCCCCCCGAGGGTGGAGCCGGACCTCCCGATCACAGTGGCGAGGGCCGCACCGGTACTGCACCGGTTTCCCGTACACCAAGGCGCTGTGACACTAGTGCGTTGACCAGGTACATCACAACACGGTCGCCACGCGGTGCGGCTTCTCGCTCACTCCACGCAGTCATTCCACGGGGCAGGGCACACGCCTCACGCGGTCATTCCGGGCATCGGGGACATGCCCCCTGGGGAGCTCATCTCCGAGGACGCGGACACGCCCTGACCAGGTGATTCCTGTCGCCAGGCCGCACACTTCGCGCAGTCGTTCCTGGCGGCGGACCGCACACCCCGTGCGGTCATTTCCCCGGCGGGCGCACACCCTCGCGACGGTCACTCCGCCCGACAGGCGTACGCCCCCCGCCCAGTCACTCCTTGCGATAGCCGTACGCCTCCGCAGCCGCAGCCGCCACCGCGTCGAGATCCCCGCCGGCGCTCGCCGTGACAAGCGCGGCGACCGCGCCCTCGACGAACGGCGCGTCCACGAGCCGCGCGCCCTCGGGCAGCTCGTCGCCCTCGGCGAGCAGCGCCTTCACGGTGAGCACGGCGCTCCCCAGGTCGACCAGGATCGCCACTCCGGCGCCCCGGTCCACGGCCTTCGCCGCCTGGCTGATCAGCTCGGAACTCGTCCCCAGGCCACCGTCCGGGGTCCCGCCGGCGGGGGCGATCGGCGCCAGGTCGCCGCCGCCGGAGAGCCCCCGGGCCAGCTCGGCCACGGCGGTCGCGACGGCGGCGCTGTGCGAGACGAGCACGATGCCGACGGGCGCGGAACCGCCGGGGGCCGCCGCGCCCTCGGCCACGGGGCTCATGACGCCCCCTCCGTACGCGCGGTGTCGTCGAGCGCGGCGAACAGCAGTGCCGAGGAGGTGGCCCCCGGATCCTGGTGCCCCACCGACCGCTCGCCCAGATAGCTGGCCCTGCCCTTGCGCGCCCGCAGGGGTACGGTCGCGAGGGCGCCCTCCTCGGCGGCGGTACGGCCCGCCGCGAACGAGGCTCGCAGGCCCTCCACGGCAGGAACGAGCGCGTCCAGCATCGTCTTGTCGCCCACCTGCGCACCGCCCAACTGGGACACGGCGGACACACCGGAACCGAGGGCCTCGGCCAGCTGCTCCCTGGTGATCCGCTCGGCGTCGCCGAGGGTCTTGCCGGTACGGCGCAGCAGCGTGCCGTACAGCGGTCCCGACGCGCCGCCGACGGTGGAGATCAGCTGCCGTCCGGCGGTGGTGAGCACGGCACCGGGCGCAGCGGGCGGCTCCTTGGCGAGTGTCTCCGTGACGGCGGCGAACCCCCGCCTCAGGTTCGTGCCGTGGTCGGCGTCGCCGATGGCCGAGTCGAGCTCGGTGAGCCGGTCCGCCTCACGGTCGACGGCCTCGGCCACCGCGGTCAGCCAGCGGACCAGGAAGTCCGCGCCGAAGGTCTCCGTCATGCCGGTCCCCTCTCCCATCCCTCGTCTCACCGGCCCCAGCGCAGCGCGGGCGTCTGTACGGGCGCGTCCCACAGGCGGAGGAGCTCCTCATCCACCTCGCACAGCGTCACCGAGCAGCCGGCCATGTCGAGCGAGGTCACGTAGTTGCCGACGAGGGTACGGGCCACCGGCACGCGCCGCTCGCCGAGCACGCGCTGCACCTCCGCGTTGAAGCCGTACAGCTCCAGGAGCGGGGTGGCGCCCATGCCGTTCACCAGCGCGATCACCGGCGCGGACGGGCGGAGGTCCTCGACGACGGCGTCGACGGCGAAGTCGGCGATCTCCCGGGAGGTCATCATCGGCCGCCGTTCGCGGCCCGGTTCGCCGTGGATGCCGATGCCCAACTCCAGCTCGCCCGAAGGGAGATCGAAGGTGGGGCTGCCCTTGGCGGGGGTGGTACAGGCGCTCAGGGCCACGCCGAAGGACCGGGAGCGCTCGTTGACCCGGCGGGCGATGGCCTCCACCCGCTCGAACGGCGCGCCCTCCTCGGCGGCGGCGCCCGCGATCTTCTCGACGAAGAGCGTGGCGCCCGTCCCGCGCCGGCCCGCCGTGTACAGGCTGTCCGTGACGGCGACGTCGTCGTCGACGAGGACCTTGGCGACCTGGATGCCCTCGTCCTCGGAGAGTTCCGCCGCCATGTCGAAGTTGAGCACGTCCCCGGTGTAGTTCTTGACGACGAACAGCACGCCTGCCCCGCTGTCGACGGCAGCGGCGGCCCGGACGATCTGATCGGGCACGGGAGACGTGAACACCTCGCCGGGACACGCGGCCGCCAGCATCCCGGGCCCCACGAACCCCCCGTGCAGGGGCTCGTGCCCGGAGCCGCCACCGGACACCAGCGCGACCTTCCCCGCCATGGGCGCGTCCCGCCGCATCACGACCCGCCGCTCCACGTCCACGGTGAGCTCGGGATGAGCGGCCGCCATCCCACGCAACGCGTCGGCGACGACGGTCTCGGGAACGTTGATGAGCATCCTCATACGTAACTCCTGGCTACGCTAGCGAGTGTGACGCCGACCTCTTGCCGACCTTCATGACGAGGCATCAGATTGCTGACCCGCGATGCGGGTTCGCGGGTGCGGTTCGTGGTGCCTTCAGCAGTATCGATGGTTTGCGCCGACGATCACAGACCACCGGCATCGCGCGTCGATGCCGGGCCGGCGTCGGGGACTGAAGGCTGCCTAGCGGCGCCCGATGGCGCGAGCGTGGGGTCGGAGTGGATGCGAGGTGACGGTCACCGAACACCTTGTACTGCTCGCCCGCGCCCCGGCGGGGTCATGTCCCCTCGTGTGTGCGCGAGAGGCGCACCTTGCGGGCCCTGGCCTGCGCAGGGGCCGAGCAGATGCGAATGATCGCCGCCTGTCGAACGCGCGGCCGGGTGCAGGGCGGCGGCGCTGTCGGGGCGAGCCGCGCCGGCCAGACCGCCGAGGAGGTCTGGCCGGCGCGGCTCGCCGGCACGTCGTCAGGTTCGCTCGGGAGTACGCCGCGACCTCAGCGCCCGGTCTTCCAAGGGCAGGCTGAAGGGTCGGCCCCATCGGTGCTTGTGTATATGTGGCGAGAGCCCGTCAGCACTCGTCGAGGTTCAGCATCGAGAGGTACATGGGGATCTTCCCCACCGTTTTCCTGGGGACAGTGGTTGTCTTTTGGACGCCCTGCACCAAGTCCCGCACGATCAGCGTGTAGGCACCGTGCCGACGGACCAGTTCGGCGGTGTACAGCACGTCCGCGGGCGGATGCTGCACCTGCTCGGCTTCAGTCACCAGATCACGACCTTCATAACCCTTCAATTCCTTCTTGCTGCCCGGGAGCGGCACTGCGTGCCGTTCGTCCGGTTCACGGCCGGGCTAAGGCCGGCTGTTCATGGCCGCGACGAGGCTGTACGGCCGCATATCGGTCCAGGATCGTTCGATGTGGTCCAGACACTGTCGTCGGGTGTCCTCAGGGTGGGCCACGGCCCAACCGTCGGGAACGTCGGCGAAGGCGGGCCAAAGGGAGTGCTGGCCTTCTTCGTTGACCAACACCAAAAAGTGTGCGTCCTCGTCCTCGAACGGGTTGATCATGCGTTACTGCTTTCCGGGAAGGAAGAGAGGGGCGTGTCGGCACGAGGGTTGCTCACGTGCCGTGATCCGTGGACGGCTTCCCCGGCGCTCGCGCTGCCCCGACCTGCTGGCAAGGCTTGTCCCTGCGTGCCCCGGGAGCCGTCAGCCGGTCAGGACTTTCCGGCCTTGACCGTGGGCTTCTCGCCATCCCGCAGCTCGGCGGTGATTCGCTCGGCGGTCACCTCGGCGGTGATGTCCTGCAACTCCTCGCCGACCTGATGGGCGGCCTTCTTCATCTCCACGGCCAGACCGACAGAGGCCGCGATGGTGTTGCGTACCACGGGCTTCACCGCTCGCTTCACCAGGGGCGCCGCGACGATACCCACCAAGAAAGGAAGGAAAAAAGGAGGCATAGCCGTGCCTTTCTCTTGTTTTTGCCAGCAGGACGGAACGTGACCACGCCGTGGGCTAAGCGCTGGTGCGCCGCGACCACCCGAATCCCTGCGCGGTCAGCACTCGCACGCTAGCCGATATTCGCGCACCAAGGCCACGTGCTGCCCCCGGTTGTCTCGTGAATACGATGACTTCGAGTGAATATCGAATGGAGAATCGTTTAGGCTGATCCAGCTTGTGGTACGGCCTGCGGTCAGGGGTGTCCTCGCGCCTGTGCGGCCGGCAGTGATAATCCCATTCACTGAAGTATGTGGGGCCGGGGCGTGGGTAATTCCTTCGAGGGATAATCACCCCCGCGCAGCGGTGTAGGGATTCCTGAGTTGGCACGCTTGGAACTCCAGTAAGGGCCCTGAACGTGCCGGGCCTTCACTTCCTGCCTTCCTGCACACTGCGATGTGCCTGCTTGATGAGGGCCGATGCGTCAGCCCGTCCATGCTGCGCCTTGAAACGTCGGCGGCCGTCTGCCACTGGCGGGCTTTCAGGAAATCTCCGGAGGTTGCTCTTGTCTCGCCCCGAACTCTCCCCTCTGTCCGTCACCACCGCAGCTCCGACCGTGGGACGCAGCTCCGACGCGTCGGCCGAGGTGCTGCCCGTCACGGCGGCGCAGCGCGAGATCTGGCTGGCCGAGCAGCACAGAGCTCAACCCGGTGTGGGATGGCGGATCGGCGAGTACCTGGAGATCGACGGGGCGGTCGACCCCGCGGTCTTCGAGACCGCGCTGCGTCAGGTCGTGAACGAGACCGACGCGCTGCGGGTGCGTCTTGCCGTCGGCGACGACGGCCCGGTGCAGGTTCTGGAACGTGAAGTTCCCTGGGTCCTGCCGCTGGTCGACGTCGCGGACGAGCCCGCTCCGGAGGCGGCCGCGCGGGCCTGGATCGCGGCAGACGTGGCCCAGCGCCTTGACCTGTCCGGCGGACCGCTGTTCAGCTTCGCGCTACTGCGGCTGGGGCCTGACCGGTTCTGGTGGTGTCATACGTACCACCACGTGGCTGTGGACGGCTTCGGCTTCGCCCTTATCGCCCGTCGGGTCGCTGAGGTGTACACCGCCCTGGCCGGCGGGCAGCCGTCCGGCCCTGGTCCCTTCGCCCCGCTGTCCGCCCTCGTCCGTGCCGATGCGGACTACCACGCCTCCACGGCCGCGGCAGCCGACCGGGAGTTCTGGAGGCGGCGGCTGGCCGGCTGGACGGGGACGACCACGATCCCGCACCGGCCCGACCTCGCGACGGCACACGCAGGCCCTGCGGCGGAGACCCGGGCCGCGGCAGCCCTCCAGGTGAGCGGCACGCGGTCGCTCCCGAACTACGAGGCGGTGTACGCGGCGGCCCGACGCGCCGGTGTCACCTGGCCCAGGCTGGTCGTGGCCGGGGTCGCGCTGTACACCTACCGGCTGACGGGCGCGCAGGACGTGACGCCGGGCCTGGTCGTGGCCGGCAGGCCTGATGAGCTCACCCGCTCGACGCCCGGAATGCTCGCCAACGTGGTTCCGGTGCGGCTGACGTTGCGGGCCGACATGTCGCTGGGGGCTTTGCTGGAACATGTCGACGAGCGGATGCGTGAAGCGGTGGCTCACCAGCGCTATCGCGGCGAGGACCTCCGCCGGGACCTCGCGTTGGCTGAAGGCGGCAACCGGGCCTTCTCGCCACTCGTCAACATCACCCGGTTCGACTACGACTTCACCTTCGCCGGCCATCGGTGCAGCGCGCACAGCGTCTCGGCCCAGCAGGGCACGGATCTGGTGGTCACCGTGCGGGACCGGCGGGACGGCGGTGGCCCCCAGCTGGAACTGCAGGCGGCTACCGGGATGTACAGCCGCAGTGATCTGGTCGTCCATCAGGAACGCTTGCTGGGACTGATCTCGGTGCTGGCAGAGGCCGACTTGGGCACGCCGCTCGGCCGGATCGAGGTGTTGTCCGCCCAGGAACGGAAGGCTCTGCTCCCGGCCGACGACGTCGCCGGAGCGGCGGCGGCCCCGGTGTCGCGGCTGTTCGAGGACCGGGTGCGCAGGGCTCCGGACGCGACAGCCGTGGTGGCCGGTGACACCACCGTGAGTTATGCGGAGCTGAACGCGCGGGCCAACCGTGTCGCGCACGCCTTGGCGGCACGCGGCATCGGGGCGGAGGACGTGGTGGCCCTGGTGCTGCCGCGTGGCGTGGACCAGCTGGTGGCGCTCCTGGGGGTGCTGAAGGCGGGGGCCGCGTACCTGCCGGTGGATCCGGAGTACCCGGCGGAACGGATCGCGTACATGCTCAGCGACGCGGTTCCGGCCCTGGTCATCGACGATGTGAGCACGGTGGCGGAATTGTCGGGGGGCCGACCGGACACCGATCCGGGGATCGAGGTGGATCCTCGGCATCCGGCGTACGTGATCTACACCTCGGGGTCGACCGGTCGTCCCAAGGGCGTCGTGGTCACCCACACCGGTGTGGCGAACATGGTCGCCGCCATGGCCGACGGGTTCGCGGTCGACACCAGCAGCCGGATGCTGCAGTTCGCCTCGCCCAGCTTCGACTCCTCCGTGGCGGAGGCGTTCACCGCCCTGCTGTCCGGGGCGGCTCTGGTGCTCGTGCTCGACGGCGACCCGTTGGCCGCCCTCACCGATCCGGACGTGCGCATCACCCACGCGATCGTGCCGCCGTCGGCACTGACCGCGGTGAACACGACGGACGCCTCAGTGGAGACGCTGGTGGTGGCGGGCGAGGCGTGCCCACCAGGGTTGGTGGAACGGTGGGCTCCGGGGCGGCGCATGATCAATGGCTACGGTCCGACCGAGGTCACGGTGTGCCCGTCGATGAGCGGACCGCTGACACCTTCCGACGCGACGCCGTCGATCGGGAGGCCGATTCCTGGTGCGCGGGTGTATGTGCTGGATGTGGCGTTGCGGCCGGTGCCGGCGGGGGTGACGGGTGAGCTGTATGTGGCTGGGGTGGGTTTGGCGCGGGGTTATCTGGGGCGGCCGGGTCTGTCGGCGTCGCGGTTCGTGGCGGATCCTTTCGGGCCTCCGGGTACGCGGATGTATCGGACGGGGGATCTGGCGCGGTGGCGGTCTGATGGGCAGTTGCAGTTCGTGGGTCGTGCTGATGACCAGGTGAAGGTGCGGGGTTTCCGGATCGAGCTGGGTGAGATCGAGGCGGCTCTGGCGGCTTGTGCCGGTGTGGCGCATGCGGCTGTCGTCGCTCATGAGGTGCGTCCGGGTGACACTCGCCTCACCGGTTACCTGGTCCCCGCCGGCTCTCGGGATTCTTGTGATGTGGCCGCTGCCCGTGCTCGTCTTGAGGAGAGCTTGCCCGCGTATATGGTGCCTTCCGCGTTGGTCGTGGTGGATGCGTTGCCGTTGACGCCGAACGGGAAGCTGGACCGGGCTGCCCTGCCGGCGCCCGAGACTGATCCGGTGTCTCGGGGGCGGGCTCCGCGTACGCCTCAGGAGCATGTGCTTGCCGGGCTCTTCGCCGAGGTCCTGGGTCTGCCGGCGGTCGGGGCCGACGACGACTTCTTCGCTCTCGGCGGCCATTCCCTCCTCGCCACCCGCCTCACCAGCCGCATCCGCACCACCCTTGACTCCGAAGTGACCCTGCGTCAGGTTTTCGAGACTCCTACCGTCGCAGCCCTCGCCACCCGGCTGGCTTCGACCGGCAGCCAGCGGCCGGCTCTGACACCCCAGAAGCGACCCGACCCGGTTCCGTTGTCGTTCGCGCAGCGGCGGCTGTGGTTCCTCCATCGCCTGGAAGGTCCCAATACCACGTACAACATCGCGCTGGCGTTGCGGCTGCGAGGTCGTCTCGACCGCACGGCACTGGAACGCGCCCTGGCCGACGTGGTGATCCGGCACGAGCCGCTGCGTACTGTCTTCCGCGAGATCGACGGTGTGCCCTGCCAGCACGTTCTCGACCCGCCCACCACACCTCCGCCCCTGCCGGTCACCGACCTCGACGTCGAGGACGAGGACGCGCTGCAGGAGCGGCTCACCCAGGCGGCCCGGTATCCCTTCGACCTCAGCGCCGAGCCCCCGCTGCACGCCGATCTCTTCGTGCTCGCCCCGGACGACCACGTCCTGCTGGTCACGATCCACCACATCGCGGCCGACGGCTGGTCCATCAGCCCCCTCGTCCGCGACCTCACGACCGCCTACACCGCCCGCAGCCGAGGCGAGCAGCCCGACTGGCCGCCGCTGCCCGTCCAGTACGCCGACTACACCCTCTGGCAACACCACCTCCTCGGCGACCCGCGCGACCCCGACAGCCTCACCGCACACCAGCTCGCCCACTGGACCAACGCCCTCGCCGATCTGCCCGTAGAGCTGGAGCTTCCCTTCGACCGGCTCCGGCCGGCGGTGCCCTCGCACCGCGGTGACTCGGTGGGCATCGAGGTGGACGTGGAGCTGCACGAGCGGCTCATGGAGCTGGCCCGCCGGACGGGGACCAGCCTGTTCATGGTGCTTCACGCCGGACTCGCCGCCCTGCTCACCAAGCTGGGCGCCGGCACCGACATCCCGGTCGGTAGTCCTGTCGCCGGACGCACCGACCAGGCCCTGGACGACCTCGTCGGATTCTTCGTCAACACGGTGGTGCTGCGCACGGACACGTCCGGTGACCCGACCTTCACCCAACTCCTCGAGCAGGTCCGCGAGACCGCGCTCGGCGCGTACGCCCACCAGGACCTGCCGTTCGAGCACCTGGTGGAGGCACTCAACCCAGCGCGGTCAGCGGCCCGGCATCCGCTCTTCCAGGTCATGCTCTCCGTCGACGCCGCCGACTCCGGCCCGCCGGAGATCCCCGGACTGGAGGTCTCCGCCGTCGCGGTGCCCACGGGGGCGGCCAAGTTCGATCTGGACGTCGCCCTCGTCGAGCGGCGTGAAGACGGCCGGAACCTCGGTCTGGTGGGAACCTTCGGATACGCCACGGACCTGTTCGAGGCGGGCACGGTCCGCACGCTGGCCGAACGCTGGCTGCGCCTGCTCGGGGCAGCCGCGCAGGACCCCGACCGGCCGATCAGCCGCATCGACGTGCTGTCCGACGACGAACGCCGACGCCTGCTCGGCGACGCGGACACGAACACCGACGCCACGGCGCCGCTCCCGGCGGACACCCTCCCCCGCCTCTTCGAGGAGCGAGTGTCGGCCGCCCCGGACACGACCGCGGTGGTGGCCGCCGACACCACGCTGACGTACGCCGAGCTGAATTCCCGGGCCAACCGGCTGGCCCACGCCCTCATCGCCCGGGGCGTCGGGACCGAGGACATCGTCGCCCTCGCCCTGCCGCGGTCGGCAGACCTGGTCGTGGCTCTCCTCGCCGTGCTCAAGGCGGGAGCCGCTTACCTGCCGCTGGACCCCCAGTACCCGGCTGCCCGCATCGCCGCCATGGTCGAGGACGCCCGGCCCGTGCTGCTGCTGACCGACTCGGCCACCACGGCCACGGCCGGCTGCGGACCGGATCTGCCGCGCCTGCTCCTCGACGCTCCCGAGACCGCCGAGCTGGTGGAGGCGTTCCCGGAGACCGACCCGGAGCCATGGCTGCTGCCCGACCATCCGGCCTACGTGATCTACACCTCGGGCTCGACCGGCCGCCCCAAGGGGGTCGTGGCCCGACACCGGAGCGTGGCCGCGCTGGCCGTCCAGTACCAGGAGCAGGTCTTCGCCCCCGCAGCTGAGCGCGCAGGCGGGCGGCCGCTGCGGGTGGCCCTGACCGCCTCCGTGTCCTTCGACGCCTCCTGGGGCCAGCTGGCGGCGCTGATGGGCGGTCACGAGCTGCATGTGCCCGACGCCGCGACGTGGACGGACGGGGACCTGTTCGGGGCGTGGCTGGTGCGACACCGGATCGACTCCGTCGACGTCACACCGTCGTACCTCCGCGTCCTGGCCGACCGGGGCTTGTTCGCACACGAGGAGTGGCGGCCGGGCGTGGCCGTGCTCGGCGGCGAGGCTCTGCCGGAGCGGCTGTGGGAGGAGCTGCGGTCGATGGAGGGGCTGACCGCCTTCAACATGTACGGGCCGACCGAGTGCACCGTGGACGCGGTGCGCGCCCGGCTGGACGCCACCCCGGAACCGGTCCTCGGGCAGCCCGTCCTTGGTGCGCGGGCGTATGTGCTGGATGCGGCGTTGCGGCCCGTGCCGCCGGGCGTGACGGGTGAACTGTATGTAGCGGGCTCGGGCTTGGCGCGGGGGTATCTGGGGCGGCCGGGGCTGACGGCGGAGCGGTTCGTCGCGGACCCGTTCGGGCCTCCCGGCACACGTATGTACCGCACGGGGGACTTGGCTCGGTGGCGGTCCGACGAGCAATTGCAGTTCATGGGCCGTGCCGATGACCAGGTCAAGGTCCGCGGTTTCCGGATCGAGCTCGGTGAGATCGAGGCCGCTCTGACAGCCTGCCCGGGAGTCGCGCATGCGGCTGTCGCCGGTCACGAGGCGAGTCCGGGTGACACCCGCCTGACCGCCTACCTGGTCCCCGCCGATCCCCACGGTTCCTGTGATGTGGCCGCTGCCCGTGCCCGCCTTGAGGAGAGCCTGCCCGCCTACATGGTGCCTTCCGCGCTGGTCGTGGTCGATGCGCTGCCGCTGACGCCGAACGGCAAGCTGGACAGGGCCGCCCTGCCGGCGCCCGATGCCAGTTCCATGCCTCGGGGGCGGGCTCCGCGTACGCCTCAGGAGCACGTCCTCGCCGGACTGTTCGCCGAGGTCCTGGGGCTGCCCGCCGTCGGGGCCGACGACGACTTCTTCGCCCTCGGCGGTCACTCCCTCCTCGCCACCCGCCTCACCAGCCGCATCCGCACCACCCTCAACACCGAACTCACGGTGCGGGCATTGTTCGAAGCTCCGACTGTCGCCGCACTGGCGCAGCGGTTGGACGAGGGCGAACTGCCGGTCCGGGCCGCTGTCGTACCCCAGCCGCGCCCCGCGCGGGTACCGCTGTCGTACGGACAGCAGTGGCTGTGGTCCCTGCACCGCGAGGAGGGGCCCAGTGCCACGTACAACATCCCGCTGGCGCTGCGTCTGCGGGGCCGTCTCGACCGTGCGGCGCTGGAGCAGGCCCTGGCCGACGTGATGATCCGGCACGAGCCACTGCGCACGGTCTTCCGCGAGATCGACGGTATGCCCTGCCAGCACGTCCTCGACTCGCCCACCACACCCCCACCCCTGACCGTCACCAAACTCGACATCGCCGTCGACGACGAGGACGCCCTGCAGGAACGGCTCACCCAGGCGGCCCGGTATCCCTTCGACCTCAGCGCCGAGCCCCCGCTGCACGCCGATCTCTTCGCGCTCGCACCGGACGACCACGTCCTGCTGGTCACCATCCACCACATCGCGGCCGACGGCTGGTCCATCAGCCCCCTCGTCCGCGACCTCACGACCGCCTACACCGCCCACAGCCGAGGCGAGCAGCCCGACTGGCCGCCGCTGCCCGTCCAGTACGCCGACTACACCCTCTGGCAGCACGATTTCCTCGGTGACCCCCACGACCCCGACAGCCTCACCGCACACCAGCTCGCCCACTGGACCAAAACCCTCACTGACCTCCCCCAGGAGGTGCGGCTTCCCCACGGCCGTACCTGTTCGGCCGCCGTGTCGCATCGCGGTGGCCATCTCACCGTCCGTATGGACGCGGAGCTGCACGGGCGGCTTGTGGAGCTGGCACGCCGGACAGGGACGAGCCTGTTCATGGTGCTTCACGCCGGACTCGCCGCCCTGCTCACCAAGCTGGGCGCCGGCACCGACATCCTCGTCGGCACTCCCGTCGCCGGACGCACCGACCAGGCCCTGGACGACCTCGTGGGGCTCTTCGCCAACATCGTGGTGCTGCGCACGGACACCTCCGGCGACCCCACCTTCACCGAACTGCTGGAACAGTCCCGCGAGACCGCGCTCGCCGCGTACGCCCACCAGGACCTGGGTCTGGGGCAGTTGATGGAGGCGCTCGACGCCGGCCATCCGCTGTACCCCGTCATGCTCATCCTGCAGAACACTCCGCAGGGCCACTTCGCGCCGTCCGGACTGCGGGTGAGCGAGTTTCCGGTGGGGACGGACACGGCCATCGACCCGCTCAGCGTCGGTCTGACCGAGCGCGAAGGGGCGGACGGCGGTCCGGCCGGTCTGGAAGGACTGTTCCGGTACAACACCGACCTGTTCGACCGGCAGACGGTCGCCGGTCTCTTCGAGAGTTGGGTGCGGTTGTTGACGGCGGCAGCCCAGTCCCCCGACGAGCCTCTGAGCCGCTTGGACGTCGGGACGGCGCCGCCATGTCCTCCGTACGAACACCTTCGTTAGATCTTCGATCGCCCACCGCCCTCTCCGCTGCGGGACATGGACCTGCCCCGCAGCCGCCTTCCGTGGCGCCTCCCTTCGAAACCCGGTGAAAGCTGCGATGTCCTTGCTCCTGGCCCCAGCCGTCGACGCGTCCACGCCGCGTCCTCCCGATGTGCGGCGGATGCTGCATGTCAGATCGGTGCTTCCCGGCAGACAGCGCTGGGACGTCGAGCCGGTGCTGAACAGGCCGTTCCTCGCCCGGCTGGTCGAGAACGTCCTCGCCGCCGACGCCGACATCACCGAAGCGCGTGTCAGCCCCGTCACCGGACGCCTGCTGGTCCTGCACGACCCCGCGGTCACGCCGCAGCGCATCGCACTGCGCGTGCACGTGGCTGTCGCACGCGCCCTGGCGTACGTCAGGGCGTGCGCTGACGGAAGCGCTTCCCTCCCGGGCGCGACGAAGGGCGCGGGCGCGCGGGGCGGTCGGAGGCCTGCCGGTGCCCACGCCCCGGGAGAACTGCCCGCGCTCGCCCGGCGGCACGTCCAGTCCAAGGCCGTGGTCAAGGGCGGAGCTGTGATGACCGCGCTCGCGGTCGCCGCCTGCGGCGCTTTCGGCTTCAAACTGCTCGCCAGCCCTCTCATCAGCCTGGGCTTGGCCGCGGCGGCGACGACCGTCGTGGTCAGACGCGGGTGGCGGGGGTTCGACGGCGCGAAACGACCGGACCAACCGGAGGACGGCACGCCCCCGCGCCGCCGTCCGCTGCGCACCATCATCGGCCGGCACCGGCGGCAAGTCGGTTCAGCGACGCTGCTCTCCGTCCTCGCTCAGCTGGCGGAGCTGGCGATGTACGCCCTGGTGCCCTCGATCGTGCTGGTGCTCGCCCGGGGCGGGAGCGGTACCCTCGCGGGCCTCGGCCTGGTGGGAACCGCGACCCAGCTGTCGGCTCTCACCGGCGCCGCGGCACTGGCCTGCCTCACCATGGCGGCCCTTACCTACCGGGCCGACGTCAAATGGCGCCGGCTCGGGCAGGCTGTCGAGGACGACTGGCGCACCCGTACGTACGACCATGTGCAGCGTCTGGCGCCGGCCGACCTGGAGAACGAACGCACCAGCCGGATCTCCGCGGTGCTGACCGAGGACGTCGGCCAGATGGGTTCCTTCGTCGGGGCCAACCTGCATGAAGTGGTCCAGATGGCCACCAGTTTCGCGGTGCTCGTCCCGGTCTATCTGTTGCTGGCCCCGCAGATCGCGTGGGTCGCCTTCGCCCCCGTCCCGCTGGTCACCTGGCTGTCGTTCCGGTTCCACCGGCGTGCGATCGCCGACCATGGAACCTCCGGCGAACACCGGGCGCGGCTGAACAGCCGCATGGCCGAGAACATTCAGGCACACACCACCATCAAGTCCGCGTGCACCGAGGACCACGAGAGCGGACGGGTCGCCGAACTGAGCCGGGAGTACCGCGAGGTCAACAAGCACACGGACAAGAGTGCGGCGGCCCAGACGCAGGTCCTGCGGCTCTCCGCGTGGTCGACGCTGGTCGGCACGCTGCTGCTGGGCGGCAGGGCCGTACTGCGGGGCACGGTGTCCACCGCGGCGTTCGGGCCGCTGATCGAACTGCCGGGCAACGCTCTCGCGAAGCTCTCCCGGCTCGGCAACGTCACCGACCAGTACCAGCGCACCCTCGCCTCCCTGGACCGCGTGCAGTACCTGCACGACCTGCCCGAGGAATCCAGCGCGGAAAACGCCCGGCAGCTGCCCGTACAGAAGGTCAAGGGGAAGATCGAGCTGCGGAACGTCCACTTCGCCTACCCCGGACGGCCTCCGGCGCTGCGCGGTACCTCGCTGACCGCCGGCGCCGGCCAGACCATCGGCATCGTCGGCACCACCGGCGCGGGCAAGACCACCATCGCCAAACTGCTCATGGGATTCCGTCAACCTGACCGCGGACGCGTCCTGCTTGACGGCTGCGACGTCCGCACGCTCACGCTGCCGGACCTGCGCCGCACGATCGGGTATGTCACCCAGGAACCGTTCCTGTTCGACTCGACGATCGCGGACAACATCCGCTACGGCACCTTCGGCGCCACGGACGAACAGCTGGTGGCCGCCGCCCGCACCGCCGGGGCCCACGACTTCGTCACGGCGCTGCCGCACGACTACGACACGCTCATCGGGGAGCGGGGCGCCGCGCTGTCGGGCGGGCAGAAGCAACGCATCGCGCTGGCCCGCACCGTCCTTCGCAACCCGCCCATCGTGATCCTCGACGAGGCCACGTCGGCGGTCGACAACGAGACCGAGGCCGCCATCCAGGACGCGCTGCAGGCGTTCGGGACCAACCGCACGTTGGTCGTCATCGCCCACCGGCTGTCCACCGTCCGCAGCGCCGACCGGATCTACGTCATGGGCACCGGCGGGCTGGTGACCGAGCAGGGGACGCACACCGAACTCCTGGCTCGCGACGGCCTCTACGCCGGGCTGTGGAAACTGCAGGCAGGCCGGCCTGTGACGGTCTGACGCCTTACTCGCTCGCCGTCCCCGGTCGCGGGCGCCCCCTTCGGGTCCGCGGCCGGGGACGGCGTCTCCAGCACCTTCGACCAAGGAATCGACATGACCGCAACTAGGCCCCTTCACCCGTCCCCGGCCGCCGACAGCTGGGATCCGCAGCTGTACCTGCACTTCCCCGAACACCGGATGCGCCCGGCGGTGGAGCTGCTGGACCGCGTCCGCCTCGACGCGCCCCCCACGGTCGTGTACGACATCGGCTGCGGTCCCGGCACGATCACCCGCCTGCTGGCCGAGCGCTTCCCCGATGCCGAGGTGCACGGCGTCGACAGTTCGGCGGAGATGTTGCGGACGGCGGCCGGCATCGCACCCGGAGCGGTCCTGCACCAGGAGGACATCCGTTCGTGGCGTCCCGGGAACCGTCCCGACCTGCTGTTGGCCAACTCGTTGTTCCACCTGGTCCCCGACCATCACGCCATCCTGCGGCGCATGGTCGGCGACCTCGCGCCGCGCGGTGCCCTGGCCGTGCAGATGCCCGTGTGCCACCACGCGCCGTGGCACCGGTTGATGCTGGAGACGCTGGAGGAGGGCGGACCGAACGGGAAGCCGCTCGGTCCGCCCTCCTTGTACCGGTCGCTGGGCCACCGTCACACGCTGGACGCGGCCGGCTACTACGAACTGCTTGCCGGCCCAGGCGTCGAAGTGGACGTCTGGAGCACGGAGTACCTGCACGTGCTGAGCGGCCCCGACCCGGTCTGGACGTGGGTCGAGGCCGCTGGGCTGCGGCCCGTCGTCGACGGTCTGTCCGCAGCCGAGTTCGACGTGTTCCGCGCCGCTTACCTGGACCGGCTCCGCGTGGCGTACCCGTCACTGCCGGACGGTCGTACGCTCTTCCCCTTCCGGCGTCTCTTCGTCGTCGCGCGCCGTCACTGAGCGGCGGGAGCGGAGCCCACGGTCACGCCGTGGTGCCCGTGGGTGTCAGTGACCGGGCGACGGCGGCTCGCAGGCCGTCCTCAATGGTGTTCAGCGTCCCCGCGCCGACCTCCTTCATGGCGCACAGCCGCAGCACCTGTTCCGTGCCGCCGGACCCGGCGCGGTCGGTGAGGCTGTTCCCCGACACGTAGAGGCTGGTCAGGGGGGCTGCGGCGGCCTCGGTGAGGATCGAGTCGAGGACCCGGCGGCTGCCCGCGCCCACCGGGACGATGCCGCCGTCGCCCTGCACCGGGCCGACCGCCAGATTGATGATGTTCAGATCGGGGGCGAAGCGGCTGACGATCCCGAGAGGCGCACCGGGCGTCCCCTGCCGCCGCGAGGGGGAGAACCTCTCGTGCAATCGCTGCGCCGTCGCGAGGCAGCCGCCCAGCAGACGGCCGTAGCCCTCGGCGTGCAGGCCGATCTGCCGGTGCGCGGCCCAGACCGCCGCCGCGGCGGCGCCGGGGCGGGCCCCTTCCAGTGTGTGCGGACCGAAGGGGAGCCGACCGCCGTTGCCGTGGCCGAAGTACACCGACTCGCGGGCCACGAGGGAGACGAACCTGCTGTCGCGCAGGACGAGGCCGCCGGCCGGGTACGGGGCGTGGCCGCTCTTGTGCGGGTCCACGGTGACCGAGTCGGCTCTGGGCAGCGCACGGAAGGCGGCGTGGACCTCGGGCTTCACCCGGGCGCCGCTGCCGGGCAGCGGCCGTTCGTCATAGGGGGCCATCTCGCCGTCGGCTCGCAGCCACAGGCTGCGGTGGTAGCCGCCGAAGGCGGCGTCGACATGGACGTAGAACGAGGCCCCGAAACGCCGTTCGCAGTCGTCCCTCAACCGCACGATGGCGTCGAGGTCGTCCACGGCGCCCTCGCCGCTGCTGCCGCACATGGCGACCACCGCCAGGATGGGGCGGCCGCGCTCCAGCAAGGCGCGTACGCGTCGGCCCAGGGCATCGACATCCAGCCGGTGGGCCTCCGTGAGACCGATCGGCTCGACGTCGGACGGTCCGAGGCCGAGCAGATCGGCGCACTTGTCCCACGCGTAGTGGGCGCTGCGGGCGAGGAACAGCGTGCCGGCCGTCTTGGCCTCCCGCCGCCGCGTGGCGGCCAGGCGCCCGATCTCGGCGAGCAGGCCACGGCCCGCCAAGGCCTCGACGAGGTCCAGGACGCGATCGACCGGCATGTTGGCCAGGACGATCGGGGGCACCCCGGCGACGAGGTCGCGGGCGGCGGGATGGGCGGCCACCGCGGCCGGCACGCTGCGCAGGTTGCGGGCGATCCACATCGCCTCGTAGTTGGCGGCGTGGCCACCCGACGACAGGTGCGCCCACCCGGTGCCGGGTGCGTGGCCGATCAGGCGGCACAGGTCGTCGGAGACCTCGTGCTCGAGGTCGGTGGTCACCGGAGACGCCTCCGGCGTGACGTTGTTGGGGTTGTAGAGCATCGCGCACAGGTACGCCAGGTTCGCCGCCACCGGCACGTCCGGCGTCATGTGCGCGAGATACAGAGGTGAGGGAAAGGGCGTCGACGCGCGTGAGAGCCGGCCCGACAGCTCCCGCACCAGGTCGACGACGGCCTTCATGTCGTCCGTGAGCTCTGTGGGGGAGTGGAGCCCACTCAGGCTGTCCGCCTCGGGATCGGGGAGAGCCGGTGCGGCCGTTTCCGCGCACTGCGTGTGCCATCGGTAATAGTCGTCGACGACGTGCCGCAGCAGTTCCAAGAACGTGTCGCGGTTGTCCGGGTGTGGGAACAGACCCGCATCCGAGCGTGTGTGCCGCATCGGCTCTCCTCTCCGTGTACCGGTTGGTCAGCGCACCATGTACGTGGCGATGCGCTCGAAGAGCACGTCGAGCTGGTCCCACGCCTGGGCGCAGACCTGCGTCAGCCGCGGGAACTGGTCCGCGGAGAGCCCGCGGAGGTGATCGCGACCCAGCTCCCGGTGGTCCTCGTCCACTTCCGAGTGCAGGTCGAAGTACGTGGTGTCGTTGGCCGCCTCCTCGGTGAAGGCGACGCTGGTGCGCTCGCCGAAGACCTGGCAGGACGACTCGACGACCATGTGCACGATCACGATCTTCGCTGCCTCGTCGGTCCCGTGCATCTGCATGACGAACCAGTTGCCCACGGCTTCCAGGATCGGGTCGTAGACCGTCTCGCTGATGCCGTGCCGTTCCTTGAGCAGGACGTCGTGCCCGAACTCCTCGCGCAGGTGGCCCGCGTAGACCTCGCGCAGCCGCGGGTCGGCGCAGACCGCCTGCCGCGCGTAGAGCATGCGCTGGAAGTACACGGACCAGACGTAGAGCGCGGACACGAAGCGGTCGCGCATCTCGCGGTCAGCCGACACCCGGCCGCTGTCGAAGAGCTCGAACATGCGGTGCCGGCCGAACTTGTCCAGTCGCTCCGCGTTGTACCGCTCGAGCTCGGCCAGAGAGGCGAGGTCACCGCTGAACCTCACCCGGGGTTCCGTCTCGTCCTCGTAGAGGCCGCTGCCCTCGAACTGCACCGACAGGCCCTCGAACACCTCGCCCGGCCGGGTGACGAAGCCGTGGCGCGCGCCCGGCGGCACGGCCACGGTGTCTCCCTCGGTGAGTTCCTCCTCGCGGTCCCCGAGGAGCCGCACCGAGCCCTTGCAGACGAGGATCATCGACTTGGTGGGGTGCTGGTGGACGTCCAGCTGCTCGCCGTCGGCCAAGCGGACCCAGGCCAGCGACAGTCGCCCTGTCTCCGGGAGGAAGGCCGCGAGGTGGTCGTTCCGCCTGAAGTCGCGCTGCTGACCGAGACGATGGGTCTCCCCGTCCACGACGACGGAGGAGATCGCGCGGATGTCTTCGCGGCTGACGGTCATGAGAGCGGTGTCCAGCTGCGGCTTGTCAAGGGTGAGCTCTTCGGTCACTTTCGCCTACTTTCGTAGAGGGGAACAGGGGGAAAGGATGAATCAGAGGGTGATACGTGGGGCGCTGCGCCGCAGAGCCGCCAGCAGCAGCGCGTTGTCCTGCCGCGAGCCGACCGAGACCCGCAGATGCCCGTGCCAGCCTTCCGGACTGGACAACACCGCGATACGCGAACTCTCCATCTCGGTCGTGACGGCAGATGGGTCGGCTACCTGAACGGTCACGAATCCCGCGTCAGCGAAGACGTTGAGCACTCCCGGACATTCCGTGAGTTCTTTCGCCAGGCGGTCGCGTTCCGCCACGCACGAGGTGATGCGGGACGAGATTCCCGTCAGGTCGGTCAATTCCGCGGAGGCGGCCTCGGCCACCGGTCCCGGAACCGGAAACGGAGGCCGGACGAGGCGTACCGCCTCGGCGATGTCGGGAGCCGCGAGCAGTGCGCCCAGCCGAAGCTCGGCCATGGCGAGCGCTTTCGACATCGATCGCACAGAAATAAGGCCGGGACGGGAGTGCAGCCGGTGACGGTGCGACGGCCGGCCGGCGAACTCGGCGTACGTCTCGTCGATGATCACGAACCCGTCGAACCGCTCCAGCAGACGGTCCAGATCGCCGGGGTCGAGGCAGGTACTCGTCGGATTGTTGGGGTCGCAGAGGTAGATTCCCCGGACGGGGAGCGACAGCAGCCGATCGAGGTCGAGCCGGTTGTGTCGCTCTCCTCCGAGGGGCACCCGATGGCAGGTCACGCCGTGCAATGTGGCGAGGCGCTCGAAGAAGCCGAAGCTCGGCCAGGTGACCGCTACGGCATCCCGCCCCGGTTCGAACAGTGCCCGCAGGACGAGATCCAGCGCCTCCGTGGCCCCCCGGGTGATGACGACGTCCGGTTCGGCCCCATGGCCGCCCTCCTGCCTGGTGGCATGCCCCGCTTCGAACCGTGAGGGCGGCGGGTCGATGACGTCCAGCACGCTCAGGTAAAGCGGTGCCAGGAAATCAGGCGAATACTCCGGGTAATGGCGGTATCGACCGCCGATCCAGTTCTCGTTCGATTTGAGATTGACGAGACCAAGACTTTCCGGTCGAGGTCCGGCAGGGCCGGGTACGCCCAGCGAGTGAATAATTTCGCGCACTCGCTTGCCGTTTTCAGGAGGCACAAGACACCTCATCCGAGATCTCAGTGACTTCACACGTTCCGGCCGACGCAGGACGTGTGGGGATCTGACCTGCTATTGCACTGCACCCCTGCGATTTATCCACGCTGAATACGCTGCCTCGCAGGCTGTGGAAACAGTCTTACAGGGCATGCCGCGGAGCTTACAACCTCGGAGTATCGACGAGAGACAGCTGTGAATATCCGACAATCATCGGGTATTTTTCTGCTGCGTCCAGGGAAAACGTTTCCCCATTGTGCATGATGTACCGCACCTCGCAATGGCGAGTGATTGGGTCAAACATTTCAGCCTCTGGAGGACCGCTAGGGAATGGTGCGGGCGACCGTGAAAGACAGCTCCAAGGTTGTTGGTGGCTATGCGCCCCCGGAACGCGCCGGGCGCACTCCTCCATACCACGGATGGGGGAAGCTCGACGGGCCGCAGCAGGGCAGGATCGCGGTTGCAGATCTTGCTCGATGGGCACTCAGCCTTGCTGCCCAGCACGAGTCCTGCGTAGGTGCGACGGGGAAATCGTCAGGCCCTGCGCCTGGGCCGTAATCGGTCCTGGCACAAGCTTCGAACGCCCTCGTACATCACGACAGAAAAGTAGCCACACCATCCCGGCAAGTAGGAGGAAATCCATGCCCAAGGGACTGTCGATCCACATCGGCATCAACGAGATCGATGAAAACAAGTACGGCACCAAGGCCGAGCTGAAGAACCCTGAGAACGACGCCGTCACCATGGCGGACCTTGCCAAGGCCAACAACTTCGATGTCGTCGCCACGCTGCTGACCAAAGACGCGACGAGCGAGAAGGTGACGGCCGCGCTGAAGGAGGCGGCTACGCAACTCTCCTCCGGGGACAAGCTGCTGCTCACCTATGCCGGGCACGGCGCCCAGGTGCCGGACAAGAACGGTGATGAGCCGGACCGGCAGGACGAGACCTGGGTGCTGTACGACCGCCAGTTGATCGACGACGAGCTGTACGCACTCTTCGGTGAGTTCGAGGAGGATGTGCGGATCGTGCTGCTCTCCGACAGCTGCCACAGCGGCACGGTCGCACGGGATCTGTCCCTGTTCCTCAATGGCGCTGAACTTCAGCGGAGCTTCGACAGCAGCGAGCCGTCCCAGGTCCGAGCCCGGGTGAGGGCCCTGCCGCGGGACGCGCAGTTCCGGAACTACCAGCGCGACCAAGAGCTCTACGACGAAATCCAACGCTCGGTCCCGGCCATGGATCAGCAGGACATCAAGGCCGATCTGCTGCTGATCTCCGGCTGCCAGGACAACCAGGTCTCCAGCGACGGTACGGGACCCAACGGCCTGTTCACCGAGACACTGCTCCGGACCTGGAAGAAGGGCGCTTTCCGGGGCACGTACTCCAGCCTGCACCGGCAGGTGGTGGAACAGATGCCGTTCTACCAGAGCCCGAACATGTTCCAGGCGGGCAAGTCCAGTGAGGGCTTCCTCGCCCAGACGCCCTTCTCCATCTGACACCCGCCCTTCCGTCCGTCAGGGCTCATCAGTGCCTTGACGGGACGGCGGTTGACTGTCGCACGTACGAGGCATCGCTTGTGGGCAGCTCCAGGGAGGCCCAGTGCGGCGCAGGGAGTACCGCACCACGACGCCGCTGCCCAGGGGGCCGCAGGCCTTCGTGCCTGCGGCCCCGCTCGGGTCAGGACGGGTCGCCGTACTGGAGGCCGCGTCCGTTGGTGCCGACGTACACGCGGCCGAAGGCGTCGGGGTCGCCGGTGATGACGCCGACACCGCCGATGCTGCCCCACTGGTGGGCGTCGTCGTTGACGCGGAGCCAGGTGGCGCCCTTGTCGGTGGAGCGGAAGACTCCGGTGACGTCCTTGACGGTGCCGATCAGGTACAGAGCCTGGTAGGAGGCGCCGGGTGCGGCCTTGCCGAAGCCGAGGGCGGAGGCGGACTTCACCGTGGTGAGCGTGGTGAAGGTGCGGCCGCCGTCGGTGGAGTGCAGCAGCCCGTGGCCGCCGCCGGTGATCCACAGGTGCCCCGCGACACCGGGCACGGCCGTGAGCCGGCCGTCGGCGGGCAGGCCGGTCGCCCGGGCGGAGAAGGTCGCTCCGCCGTCCGTGCCGGCGTGGAGCGTGCCGCCGGACAGCGAGTAGAACGTCCGGGCCGAGGAGCGGTCGGCGACGACCACGGCGTCGGTGCCGAGGCCGTGCACCTTCGACCAGCTCGTCCCCTTGTCGGTCGAGCGGTACGGGACCTGGCCGGCCTGGGTCCAGACGATGGTGGAACCGTCCGCCGCGAGCGCGGCACGACCGTCCTGGGCGCCGGCCACCGGCTCTGCCGTGAAGCCCTTCCAGCTGACGCCGCCGTCGGTGGAGTAGGCGCCGTCCTGCGCGCCGCCACGGCCGACGCGGACCATCACCGAGGGGTGGGACTGGGCGAAGTCGATGTCGGTGCTGTTGGTCATCATCGGGTTGCTCAGCCGCCCTGCGGGCACCTTGGTCAGGTCGTCGTGGCGGTAACCGCCCTGGTCACCCATGGCGGTGATGACGGAGGCACCGCCGGGCGGGGCGATCGCGTCCATCAGCGCGGTCTCCTCGAGACCGCGCGCCCCGACGGTCCAGTGGCTGGTGCCGCCGCTGTCGGTGGCGTCGGCGTCCTTGCTGCGCCAGATGCCGTTGCCGGTGCCGTACAGCACGTGCCCGGACTCGAAGGGATCGATGGCCAGCGCGGTCATCCAGTGCCCGGTGTGGGTGCCGATGTACGGAGCGGCCGAGGCGTTCCGCACCGCCTTCCCGGCCATCGCTGTCCAGGTCGTGCCGCCGTCGGTGCTGCGGTAGATCTCGTCCTCGGGCCACCAGCGGCCGAGGGTGGTGACCATCACCGTGGACGGCTTGCGCGGATCGACGGCCAGACCGGAGAACCCGTAGGAGCCGCGGGACGGGGTGATGTCCTTCCACGCGCCGCTGACCGGCGTGTGCTTCCGCACCGAGCCCGCCGTCACGCCGTTGGGTCCGAGGTTGTCGGTGTACGTCAGATACAGCGAGCCGTCACCGGAGAGCACGCCGTGCTGCGGCATCTGGCCGGAGGGCTGCCCGGGGACGGCCTGCCAGGTGCTGCCGCCGTCGGTGGAGCGGTACAGGGAGGTCGAGCGGTCGGCGACGCCGACGTAGATCGTCTTGCTGCCGGCCGGGCCGTACGTCACGAAGGAGATGCCCGCGCCGCTGCTCGCCCCGTCCTTGACGGGGAAGGAGGAGACCTGCCGCCACGTCACACCGCTGTCCGTACTGCGCCACAAGCCGTTCTTACGGGTGCCGAGGAGCAGGGCGCGGTTGTCCGAGGGGTCGATCACCAGCCGCTCGCCCGCCCCGCGGCCGTCCTCGTTGCCGCCCAGCTTGAACGGCAGATCGGTGCGCTGGAAGGTGCGGCCGCGGTCGGTGGAGCGCAGGAGTGCGCCGTTGCCGGCCCACTCGTTGGTGTAGGTGCCCGCCGCCAGGTAGAGGCGGTCGGGGTCGACGGGGTCGGTGGCCAGCGCGTCGATGCCCAGGAGGTTCCAGTCCTTCTCGCCGAGCCAGTCGGTGAGCGGGATCCACTGCTCGGCCGCCGCGTCCCAGCGGTAGGCGCCGCCCATGTCGGTTCGCGCGTACAGCAGGCCCTTCTCCCGTGGGTTGAACACCAGACCGGTGACGTAACCGCCGCCGATCACCTGGGCGTTGTTCCACACGTACGCTCCGGTCCCGGCCGTCTTCACCAGCTTCCACTGCTGGTTGGTGCCGCCCGTGCCGGGATACTGGATGACGACCGCGCCGTCGGCCGTGGAGCCTCCGGAGACGTCCAGGACCTGGCCGCTCCTGCGGGAGGTGAAGACGACGGCGTCGGAACCGCTCACCTTGTCGATCCGCCACTCCTGGGAGGTGGAGGAGCTGTCGGTCTGCTGCTCGGTCGCGGCCGACCGGGCGGTCGAGCCGCCCGCTATACCCAGCACCTTGCCGCTGTTGCGGTTCACCAGCTCGTAGTAGCCGTCCCCGGTGGGGCGCAGCTGCCACTGCTGATTGGCGGTGTTCTGGTCGGTCCACTGCTGGATGCGGGTGCCGTCGGCGGTGGAGAAGGCGTTGACGTCGAGCACCTTGCCGCTGCGTACGGAGACCAGCCGGTAGGAGGCATTGCCGTCGACCGTCGCGGCCTGCGAGTCCTCCTGGGTGAACAGGAGGTACGGCACGACGGCGGCGGGCACACCGAGCAGCAGAGCGGTGGCGCTCCAACGACGACGGTGACGCCCGCGGCGCTCGCCGCGCGTGAGGTTGTTCATGGGGGGTGTTCTCCTTGTGTAACCGTGGATCGGGCGGTTCAGCGCTGCAGGGTGAGGACGCCCGGCCGGTAGGGCAGTCGGTCGTAGGGGCCGCCCGCGGCGGGTGACTTGCCCTGGTAGAGGAACCGCAGGTCGCAGGGGTCGATGGTCATGGTCTGGTCGGGGTTGCTGCGGACCAGATCGCCGTGGCTGATGTCGTCGGTCCAGGTGGCACCGCTGTTGGCCTTGCCCGCGAAGGGGTTGCTCTCGCTGGCGGCCTGCGGGGTCCACGAACCGCTCAGGCTGGAGGCGGTGAACGAGCGGAAGTAGCGCCGCTCGTTCGCGCCCCGGGCCTCGACGATCAGGAGGTACTGGTTCTGGCCCTGGACCTTGTAGACCTGCGGCGCCTCGAACAGGTTCTTCGCCGTGTCGCTCATGACCGTCGTGTACGACGAGCCGAAGTCGCCCGGGAAGTTCCCGATCGGCATGCTCGCCCGGTAGATCTTGCCGTTGTCACCGGCGAAGAACAGGTACATGTTCTTCTCGTCGGCGATCAGGGTCTGGTCGATCGGGCCGGTGCCGGAGTCGGTGCGGGGAATGCTCCCGGTGAACAGCGGCCGCGGCGCGGACCAGCCGTTGGGGTCGGTGGGGTCGCTCGACGTGCGGTAGCTGAAGGGCGACGCACCCCACTGGTACGCGAGGACCCAGATCCTCTTGGGCGCGAAGTAGAACAGTGTGGGCGCCACCGCGTTCTGGCTCATCCTGGTCTGGCCGGCCGACGCCATGTCCGACCAGTGCGTGAAGGGGCTGAACGCCATCGAGCCGTACGAGGTTCCCGACGCGCTCGACGCGTAGACCAGGTGCTTGCCGCCCAGCACCACGTGGGTGAAGTCCTTCACCGCGGCCCACCCGTTCGACGGCTGCGCGAGGGCGCCCGTCGAACTCCACTTGTACGTCGACGGAAGAGCGCACGTGCCGCTGCCGGTCCCGGAAGGGACTGTCCACTTCTGGTTGTTGACGGGCGCACAGGTATGCAGCTGGATCGTGGTGCCGTTCGCGGTGGCCGCGCCGACGGCGTCGAGGCAGAGCCCGGACTGGACTCCGGTGATCGTGCCGTCGGTGTTGATGTTCCACTGCTGGTTGGCGCCGCCGTTGCAGTCCCAGACGACCACCGGGGTGCCGTTGGTGGTGCCCTTGCTCTGGGCGTCCAGGCACGTGTCGCCCTGGACCTTCAGCTGCTTGGCGGCGGTGTACGTCCAGCGCCGGCCGTCCTGTCCGCCGCAGTCCCACAGGTGCGCCCGGGTGCCGTTGGCGGTGGCGGAGCCGGGGACGTCGATACAGCGGCCGGACGCCACGCCCTTGATCTCCCCCGAACGGTCCGCCGGCTTGACCGGGGTCGTACCGGATCCGGAGGTGAGAGCGTTCATGACGGCGGTGTACGCGGGCTTGGGCTTGCCGTGGTTGTCGAACAGCAGCGGGCTTTCGGCGCTGCGCCAGGAGTCGCTGTCACGGACGCCCCACACCGTGATGCCGGTGCACCGGGCCACGGACAGGCAGGTGCTGACCGTGTTCGCGTAGTGGGTGGGTGAGGCCTGGGCGATGTCCAGCTCGGTGATCTGGACGTCGACGCCCAGGGCGGCGAAGGCGGCCAAGGTGCTCTTGAAGCTCGCCGGTGGGCCGCCCGTCCCGAAGTGGCTCTGGAATCCGACGCAGTCGATGGGCACGCCACGGGACGTGAAGTCCTTGACCATGCGGTAGACGCCCTGGGTCTTGGCGTCCGACCAGTTCTCGATGTTGTAGTCGTTGTAGCAGAGCTTGGCCGAGGGGTCGGCCGCACGGGCGGTGCGGAACGCCTCCTCGATGAAGCCGTCGCCCAGCACCTTCTGGAAGACCGAGCTGCGGAGCCGGCCGGTGCCGCCGTCGGCGAACGCCTCGTTGACCACGTCCCAGGCGTAGATCTTGCCCTTGTAGTGGGTCATCTGGGTGGTGATGTGATGGTTCATCACGCTGCGCAGCGTTTTCGCGTCGCGGATGGAGCTGACCCAGGAGGGGAGCTGCGAGTGCCAGACCGTGGTGTGGCCGCGCAGGCGCTGGCCGCGTGCCAGGGCACGATCGACGATCCGGTCCGCGGGGGCGAAGTCGAAACGGCCGCGGGACGGCTCGACGACGTCCCACTTCATCTCGTTCTCCGGGGTGATCATGGTGAACTCCCGGTCCGCGATCGCGGTGTACGCGGCGTCGCCGAGCCTGCCTGCGGCTACGGCCGTACCGAAGTACCTGCCGGAAGGGGCCGCCTGTGCACCCAGGGCCGCGGCTCCGGCGGAGCTGGGAAGGAGCGTCACGACACTGGCCACCACCGCCGCGGACGACAGTCCTGTCGCCCACGTCCGGCGGCTTCGGCGCAGCCGGTGCAGGCCCTTCATGGTTCTCCTCGGGTGTCGCGTCATCGGAGCACTTTCTTCAGGGGATACGTCAGCGGGGGAAGTCGGGAACCCGCCACGCCGGCACGTCATGGTGAGCGGCGGGAAGGGCACCCCTGAAGTGGAGGCTGCGGAACACGCGGTCGCGTAACAGAAAAGTCGCGACGTCCTGAAATTCGCTCAGTGATGGATCTCGCGGGCGGAAAGCGTTATGCCGAGCCCCGCGGTCCGGTCGTCCCTGCGGTAGGCGCGCCGAACCGGTGACCGGTGATCGGTGACCGGTGACCGGCGGTTCTCAGGCCGAGGCCCCGCGCACGATGAAGGAAGCCTGGCCGGCGAAGGTCCGCGTGCCGTCGGAGCCATCGAGCCAGACGCCACCATCACGATGGCGGAGGACCGATCCGGGATAGTTGTGCGCGTGCAGGGTCACCGACCCCGCGACCGCCCCGGGGCGCGGACAGAAGGTCGCGTCCTCACGGAACAGTTCGCCGCCGTCGTCGGCGCTCAGCCGCAGACGGAGGTAGTGGTGGCGGAGATACCGACCGTCCGCGGCGCGAAAGGTGACGCACCGCGTGTCGGCCAACCCTTCGACGACCGTGAAGGTGACCCCTTGCCGGGCCTGCGCACCGCTGGACCCGGAGACGCGGCCGAGCGTCGCGAAGTCGCCGGCATGGGTGACGAACAGACCGGGTCGGTCCACGGACTCCAGCGACCGCGCGCCCAGCGGAACCGTGCCCGCGACGGCCGACGGACTCACCGGGGACGGCTTGTCCGATGGGGTGGTGCGCGACGGGACCGGCGTGGGCGTGCCGACCGTGGGAGCGGCGATGACGACGGGCGTCCGAGGCGCCGGTTCGGGCCAGGTCGCGTAGGTGGCGGTCCCGGCGATGAGCACCGCGCCGGTGGCGAGGCTCACCAGCGGATGAGCGGTCACCGCGTGGAGCTTGGCGCTCAGCGCACTGTGCAGACCGCCTCCCCCCGTCGTCGTGCCGACGGCGACGTGCGCCGTGGCCAGCCCGGCGGTGCTCGCGGCGGTACCCGACAGCAGGCCCTTGGCCGCAAGCGCGGAGATCAGTCCGGCCGGGACGGCCAGCGTCGTGAGACTGAGGGGCAGCAGTTCGGCCGGAACCCGTGTCGACGCCGTCTCCGCGCAGACCGGGCAGCCACGGGTGTGCCGTGCCATCCGCTTGCGCCACACCGACCCACGGAGGCCGTCCCAGCCGACGACGGCCTCGTCCAGCTGCGGACAGCGCGGGTCGGCCTCAAGGGCGGCGACGATCGTCCGGCACAGGTCCAGCTGCTCTCGCATGCGTTGCAGGCGCACTCCGACGTGGGCGACCGTGAGCCCCGTCGCGGCGGCGATGTCGTCACGGCTGAGCAGACCGGCGCATTCCTGCCACCAGAGTGACAGCAGCACCCGGTGGTCCTCATCAAGCCACCGGCTTGCTTCGACGACCCGACGGCGCTCGTCCGAGACGTGCAGCCGCAGGATCGCCACGTCCACGGGCTCGGCGCCTGCGTCCGGTATCTGGCGTGCCTCGTCGATGACCGTGGTCCGGTCGGCGAAGGCGTGCTTCCGGTGCAGGTGGGTATTGATCTGGCGGAGCGTGATCGACACGAGCCAGGAGCGGAAGCTCTCCGGCGTACGCACGGCGGGAAGGTCGCGCACGACGCGCAGCAGGGTCTCCTGGACGACGTCGTCGACGTCGGCATGCCCGCTCAGTGCCCGCCCGACGATGTTGTAGACCAACGGGAGGTACGCGGCGATCAGCTCCTCGCGCGCCCGGTCGTCACCGGCCTGCGCCGCGACGACAAGGCCCGCGTGGTCCACATCGATGAGCCCCATTCCCACCTTCTTCAGGGGAGCGATCCGCCGGGTACGAAGGGCTACCTTAGCGCCGGCTCCCGCACCCGCTCGGCCGCCCTCACGCCGGCCTGAGGCTCAGAGACCCGGGATCGCGTTCGCCGCGATGGCCCTGGCGTACCAGCGGGCGCTGCGCTTCGGGGTGCGCAGCTGGGTGGCGTAGTCGACGTGGACGGCGCCGAAGCGCTTCTCGTACCCGTATGCCCACTCGAAGTTGTCGAGGAGGGACCAGAGGAAGTAGCCGCGTACGTCGGCGCCGTCGGCGAGGGCCCGGTGGACGGCGGCGAGGTGCCCGTGGAGGTAGTCGATCCGGTCGTGGTCGTGGATCTGGCCGTCGGCGGTGGGTGTGTCGGGGAAGGCTCCGCCGTTCTCGGTGATGGCCAGGGGCAGGCCGGGGTGCGCCCGGGAGGTGGCCATGAGGAGGTCGTACAGGCCGGTGGGGTCGATGGCCCAGCCCATGTCGGTGGTGTCGCCGGGCGGGAGGTGGAACTTGACGTCCTCGGAGCCGGGCCACGGGGAGTGGTCGCTCTCGCCGTGGGCGTGGTTGACGGCGGCGGCGTGCGGAGTGGGGGCCGAGACGACCGTGGGCGTGTAGTAGTTGATGCCGAGGAGGTCGATGGGGGCACCGATGGCGGCCTCGTCCCCGGGCTTGACGAGGGTGTTCCAGTCGACGAGGTGGGCAGTGTCGGCGAGCAGGTCGGCCGGGTAGCCGCCGGAGAGCATCGGCCCGGTGAAGATCCGGTTGCCGACGGCGTCGATGCGGCGGGCCGCGTCGAGGTCGGCGGGGGCGGTGGTGAGCGCCCGGACCTGGTGGAGGTTGAGGGTGACGGCGACCTGGGCGTGGGCGGGCAGTGCGGCGCGCAGGGCGGCGGTGGCGCGGCCGTGGGCGAGGTTCAGGTGGTGGGCGGCGCGCAGGGCGAGGGCGGGGTCGGTGCGTCCGGGGGCGTGGACGCCGGAGCCGTAGCCGAGGAAGGCCGAGCACCAGGGTTCGTTGAGGGTGGTCCAGAGCGCGACCCGGTCGCCGAGGGCGTCGGCGGCCAGGGCCGCGTACTCGCCGAAGCGTTCGGCGGTCTCGCGTACCGTCCAGCCGCCCCCCTCCTCCAGGGCCTGGGGGAGGTCCCAGTGGTACAGGGTGGCGACGGGCTGGATGCCGGCGTCGAGGAGCTCGTCGACGAGCCGGCGGTAGAAGTCGAGGCCGGCCGGGTTCGCGGGGCCCCGGCCGTCGGGCTGGACGCGGGGCCAGGACAGGGAGAAGCGGTAGGCCTGGAGGCCGAGGTGGGACATGAGGGTGACGTCGGTGCGGTAGCGGTGGTAGTGGTCGCAGGCGATGTCGCCGGTGTCGCCGTTCGCGACCTTGCCGGGGGTGTGGGCGAAGGTGTCCCAGATGGAGGGGGTACGGCCGTCCTCGGCGGCGGCGCCCTCGATCTGGTAGGCGGCGGTGGCGGCGCCCCACAGGAAACCGGGCGGGAAGTGCAGCCGGTCGAGGGCTGCGGGGACGCGGGCGGTGACGGGAGTCGCGGGCATGGCGAAGTGCTCCTTCGGCGGAGGGTGTGGGGGAGAGGGGTCAGGAGGGAGAGGGCTGAGGAGGTCAGCCCTTGATGGCGCCCTGGGTGATGCCGCCGACGATGTGGCGTCCGAAGAGGGCGAACACCAGGAGCAGCGGCAGGGTGCCCATGAGTGCTCCGGCGGTGATGACGGACCAGTCCGTGGACCAGCCGGTGCCCAGACCGGCGAGGGCGACCTGGACCGTGGGATTGGTGGAGCCGTTCATGACGATGATCGGCCACAGGAAGTCGTTCCAGGACTGGACGAAGGTCAGCATGCCCAGGACCGCCATCGCCGGGCGGGCGACGGGGAAGACGACGTGCCAGATCACGCGCAGGGAGTTGGCGCCGTCGACGCGGGCGGCTTCCAGGAGTTCGGTGGGCAGTGCCTGGGAGAGGAACTGCCGCATGAAGAACACGCCGAAGGCGGTGACGAGCACGGGCAGGATCAGCGCCCCGAGGTGATTGCTCAGCCCCAGGTTCTTGGTGAGGATGAACAGGGGTACGACGCTGAGCTGCGCGGGCACGGCGAGGGTGGACAGGACCAGGCCGAGCATGACCTTCTTGCCGCGGAAGCGGAGTTTGGCGAAGGCGAAACCCGCGAGGACGGAGAACGTCACCGTGCTGACGGTGACGGCCCCCGCGACGAGCGTGGAGTTGAGCAGGGCGATGCCCATGCCGCGCCCGCCGGCGTTGTGCCACACATAGGTGAGGTTCTTGAACAGGTTGCCGCCGGGCAGCATCGGCGGCGGGCTGGAGACGACCGCGTGGCTGTCGGTGGAGGCCGCGACGAGCGTCCAGTACAGCGGGAACAGCGACGCCAGGGCCGCGAGGCCGAGGACGATGTGGGAGAGCCGCCCGGCCCGGTGCTGGCCGCCGGCCCTGCCGGCCTTGGCGGCCCCGGCCGACGGTCGTGCCGCCGCGGGGTGCCGGCGGTCGGAGACGGATGTGGTGGTGGTCATGTCGTACTCCACGTCACTGGGAGGCGCGCAGGCGGCGGGTGATCAGCGCGTTGACGAGCCCGATGAGCAGCAGCAGGCCGAACATGATCCAGGCGACCGCGCTGGCGCGCCCGAGCATGCTGGAGTGGAATCCCTGGTCGTACATGAGGATGCCGAGGGTCTCGTACTGGTGGTCGGTGCCGCCCTGGTGGCCGCTCTGGCCGCCGAACAGGTAGGGCTCGCCGAAGAGCTGGGTGGCGCCGATGGTCGAGACGACCACCGTGAAGAGGATCGTGGGGCGCAGGGCGGGGACCGTGACGTGCAGGAACTGCTGCCAGCGGTTGGCGCCGTCCAGGGCGGCGGCCTCGTACAGCTCGCGCGGTACGGCCTGCATGGCCGCGAGAAAGATCAGGGCGTTGTAGCCGGTCCAGCGCCAGGTGACGATCACGGAGATCGCGAACTGCGAACTCCAGCGGCCGGCCTCCCAGTGCACGGGACCGGCACCGAACAGGCCGAGGAGCCAGTTGGCCATGCCGCCCTCGGGGCTGAAGATCAGGGCGAAGACGAGGGTGGCGGCGGCGACGGACGTCGCGTACGGGGCGAGGAGCGCCGTACGGAGGAAGCCGCGGGCGCGGAGCCGGTAGTTGAGCAGGTGGGCGAGGCCCAGCGCCATGAGCAGCTGGGGAACGGTGGACAGGACCCCGAGGGTGAAGGTGTTGAGCAGGGCGTTCCAGAAGTAGTGGCTGACCTGGCCGGTGAACAGGTCGGCGTAGTTACGCAGGCCGACCCATTCGGCCCGGTCGACGTTGTAGAGGCTCACCCGGTGGAAGGAGAGCCAGCCGGTGTAGAGCAGCGGGAAGAGGCCGAAGGCGGCGAAGACGAGGAAGAAGGGGGCGACGAGGGCGTACGGCGTGCCCTTGGTGTCCCAGCGGTGCAGGCGGCTGCGCCAGGCCGAGGGTCCGGCGGGGCGGGCCGGGGGCGGCTGGGTGTCCCGCCGGTCTGCGGGGCCGTTGCGGCTGGGTGCGGTCGTGGAGGCCACGGGCGGGTTCCTTCGGTGGTCATGGCCGGACGGTCCCGTAGGGGGAGGGGCGGCCGGCTCCCCGGTGACCGGCCGCCCCCTCCCCTCGCGACGACGGCCGGGAGAGGCGGGAAGGGCTACTGGATGGTGCTGTCGATCTGGCGGACGGTGGCGTTCCAGGCCTCTTCCGGGCTCTTGCCGTTCTGCTCCATGAGCAGGACGCCGGTGCCGAACGCCCCGGTCAGGTCCCCGGCGCGCGGGCCGGACTCGGCGGGCTCGATGGCCTGGGCGGCGGTGGAGAAGATCCGTCCGGTGGCGGCTCCGGGGCCGATGTAGGCGTTCTTGTAGTCGACGACGCCCGGCAGGTCATAGGCGGCCTGGTTGGCGGGGATGTTGCCGACCTTCTGGAAGACCTTCGCCTGCTGCTCGGGCGCGGTCAGCCAGGCGACGAGCTTCTTGGCCTCGTCGACGTGCTTGCCGGAGGCCGGCACGGCCAGGAAGGAGCCGCCCCAGTTGCCGGCCGCCGGAGGCTGGGCGATGTTCCACTTGCCCTTGTTGGAGGGGCCGGAGAACTGCTGGATGTTGGCCTGCTGCCAGGAGGGGCAGACCGTTGTGGCGAAGGTGGACTTGGAGAACGCGGTCTGCCAGGGGGTGTCGAACATCTTCAGGCCCTGGCTGGTCCGGCCCTGGACGGCCTTGACGGCCAGGTCCCAGGCGTTCCTGACGCTGGGGGAGTCCTTGTAGGCGAGCTTGCCGTCCTTGTAGTACTGGACGGGGCTGCTGGAGACGACGGCGTTGAAGAGGCCGCTGGCGCTGTCCATGAAGTGGGTGCCCTCGGGGGCTTTGGCCTGGTACCGCTTGCCCGTCTCGACGAACTTCGCCCAGTCGCCCGCCCACAGCCTGCCGACCGACTCCGGGTCCGAGGGCAGGCCCGCGGCCTTGAACAGGTCCTGGCGGTAACAGATGGCCATCGGGCCGACGTCGGTACCGAGGCCGATCGTCCTGCCGTCGGCGGTCGTGGCCTGGTCCCACTTCCAGGGCAGGTAGTCCTTCTTGTCGACGCCGGGGGCGTCGGACAGGTCGGCGAAGGCGTCGGCGAGGTCCTCGGAGGTGGCCAGGGCCATGCGGCCGACCTCGAGTGCCTGGACGTCGTCGAGACCGCCACCGGACAGCCGGGTCTGCAGGGCGGTCCAGTAGTTTCCCTCGACGGTGGTCGGGTTCTCCTTGATGGTGATCCCGGGGTGCTGCTTCATGTACGCGTCGTACAGACCGGCCTCCTTGTATCCGAAGGTCCCGAACGTGCCGACGGTCAGGGTGATCTTCCCGTCGGCGGAGGCGGAGCCGGAGTCGGAGGACGAGCAGCCGGCGAGGGTGAGGGCGAGTGTCGCCGCCGCGGAGGCGAGTACGACGGAGCGGATACGGGCGCGCGGCACGGACGAGCGGGGCATGGCATCTCCTCGATGCGTCAAGAAGGGGGTGGGGGTACACCGACAGGTCACCTCGACGGCGGTCGACGTGGAGAGGCGGCCTTCGAAGGCCGGGGTGGAGCCTCGCGATGGGGGCTTGTTCCCAGATTGGGAGCGCTCCCAAATGGTGGCGTCGAAACCCTGCCGGTCACCTTGACGGCCTGTCAAGGTGGCTGCAGGGACAGGCTGTGCACGGCGGCGCAGGGGTGAGCGCTGCGCAGGGGCGAGCGCGGTGCAAGGGTGAGCGCGGCGCCCGGCGCACGGCAGAGCGCGGGCCGGCGGACGGGGCCGGCGTACGGCCACAGCGCGGGCCGGCGCGCGGGGGTCGCCGGGCCGGTCGCGAGGCGGTCCGTCAGGCGCTGGCGCGGGTGACCAGACGTGTGGGGAGGATCAGTGGAGTGGGGGCCTGCCCGTTGATGAGCGCGACGAGCATGCGCGCCATCTCACGACCGAGACCCTCTATGGGCTGGTGCACCGTGGTCAGCGGCGGATCGGCGATCCTGGCCACGGCCAGATCGTCGAAGCCGACCACGGCGACGTCGGCGGGGACGCGGCGGCCGGCGTCACGCAGCGAGCGCAACGCCCCCGCTCCCATGTTGTCGCTGGCGGCGAATACTCCGTCGAGCTCCGGGTGCCGCGCCGACAGCGCCGCCATGGCGGCCGCTCCGCTGGGCTCGGTGAAGTCACCGGCCTCCGGTGGGTACGGTTCGAGGCCCGCCGCCAGCATGGCGTCCTGGTAGCCGCGGTAGCGGGTGCGCCCCACCTCCGTGTCCAGCCGCCCACAGATCGTCGCGACCCGGGTCCGGCCGAGCGAGATCAGGTACTCGGTCGCCGCGCGCGCTCCTCCGAGGTTGTCGACGTCCACGTACCACCGCGGATCCAGACCGACCGGACGTCCGCCGAACACCACGGGCATCTCCGCCTCTTCCGCCATGCGGGCCAGCGGATCATCCTCGCGCAGCGCCATCAGCATCACCCCGTCGGCCCCCTTGGACCGGAGAAGCTGCTCCACGCGCCGGCGCCCCCGGTCGGAGGCGGCCAGACACAGCATCAGGTGCAGGTCGGCCTCCTCGAGCGCGGCCGAGGCGCCCACGATCACCTGGGCGAAGAACGGATCCGCGAAGATCGACGGATCCTCGCCCGAGACGACCAGGGCGGCCGCACCGGTCTGACGGGTCGCCAGCGCCCGGGCGGTCGGATTCGGCACGTACCCGAGTTGATGGACGGCCCGTTCGACGGCCTCGCGTTTCGCGCGACTGACGTGCGGGGCGTTGTTGAGCACACGCGAGGCCACCGACCGCGAGACCCCGGCCAGTTCGGCCACCTCGTCGAGTGTCGACTGCCGGTGCGGCACAGCTTGCGCCATGGCCTGCCTTCCTGTCTTTTCTCTGAACGCCTGGAAGACTGGAAGCGCTTCCAGTTGCAGGACTGTAAACCCTTCCCGCCCTCGTGTGAAGTCTTGGTCAAGTGACGGCACTTGACAGTGCCGATCGGTGCGTCACACGATACGGCCACACCTCGGGCCCATGAATCGCCGCCTGGGAACGCTTCCAGTGGGAGCGCTTCCACCGATTCCTGTACGTCCGGAGTGTGACGGTGTCTCCGCCGGGGCGCCGCCCCCGTGCGCCGCCGCACGGGAACCTCGTACCACCGCACTTCCTCACCGCGTCGCCCGCTCGGGACGAGACCGCGCGACGCATCCACCGTCAGGAAACCGAGGTACAGCCATGCGCCGCAGAATCCGCGCTCTCGTCACAGCCCTCTTCGCGCTGCCACTGGCGCTCGCCGTCGCGCCGTCCGCCCACGCGGCGGACCCCACCACCATGACCAGCGGGTTCTACGTGGACCCGAACTCCAGCGCGAAGCAGTGGGTCGCCGCCAACCCCGGTGACGGCCGGGCGCCCGCCATCAGCGCGTCCCTGGCCAACAGGCCGATGGCCCGCTGGTTCGGTGCCTGGAGCGGCACCATCGGCACCGCCACGGGCGCGTACGTCGGTGCGGCGGACCAGGCGGACAAGCTGCCCGTTCTGGTCGCCTACAACATCTACCTCCGTGACTCGTGCGGCGGGCACTCCGGAGGCGGAGCCTCGTCGCCCTCCGCCTACGCGACCTGGATCGCGCAGTTCGCCGGCGGGATCTCGAACCGTCCGGCCGTCGTCGTCCTAGAACCCGACTCCCTCGCGGACTACGGCTGCCTGAACCAGACCCAGATCCGCGAACGACAGGGCATGATCAGCGGCGCCCTCGCCGAGTTCAACCGTCAGGCGCCCAACACCTGGGTCTACCTCGACGCGGGCAACCCCGGCTGGGTGAGCGCGGCGACGATGGCCCAGCGCCTCCACGAAGCCGGCCTCCGCCAGGCCCACGGCTTCTCCCTCAACGTCTCGAACTACTACACCACCGCCCAGAACACCGCCTACGGCAACGCCGTCAACAGCGAACTGGCCGCACGCTACGGCTACACCAAGCCGTTCGTCGTCGACACCAGCCGCAACGGCAACGGCGCCAACGGCGAGTGGTGCAACGCGGCGGGCCGCCGCATCGGCACGCCCACCCAGCTGGGCGGCGGCGCCGAGATGCTGCTGTGGATCAAGGCCCCGGGCGAGTCCGACGGCAACTGCGGCGTCGGGACCGGTTCGACTGCCGGACAGTTCCTCCCCGAGGTCGCCTACAAGATGATCTACGGCTACTGACCCCGGACTCCTGTGGCCCGGTGTCCGCCATCCCGCGACCGGGCCACAGGTACCACCGGCCCTCCTCACCCCATCCCTCCGACCAGGAGCCTTCATGAATCCACGCAGCCTACGGCGCCGTGCGACCACCGCCGTCGCGGTGCTCGCGGCCTGTGCCGCCCTCACCGCGACGCAGGCGCAGGCGCAGGCCGCGCCCGCCGCGGACGCGCTCACCCCGGCCACGAGGTTCTACGTGGACCCGCACAGCAAGGCCGCCGAGCAGGCGCTCACCGACCTCAGGAACGGCGACCTCGCGAACGCCGTGAACATGGCCAGGCTGGCGAGCTGGCCGCAGGCCGAGTGGTTCACCGAGGGCACACCCGACGAGGTCCGGGCCAAGGTGAGAACCCTCGTCCGCGAGGCCCGGACGGTGAACCGGACCCCCGTCCTGGTCGCCTACAACGTGCCGGGCCGGGACTGCACCCAGTACTCCAGCGGCGGTGCCGCGTCATCCGCCGCCTACCGGCAGTGGATCGACGCCTTCGCCGCCGGCATCGGCGACAGCAAGGCCGTCGTCGTGGTCGAGCCCGACGGCCTGGCCCTCCTCCCCAGCGACTGCGGTCCGGGCGTGGACCCCACCGGCGAACTCACGGCGGCCCGCGTCGCCGACCTCGCGTACGCCGTCAGGACCATCAAGTCCAAGGCACGCACGGCGGTCTACCTCGACGCGGGCAACGTCCTGTGGCGGCCCGTCGGCGAGATGGCGCGGCGACTGCTCGACGCGGGCGTCCGGGACAGTGACGGCTTCGCCCTCAACGTGTCCAACACCCACCCCACCGACCACAACGCGCGCTACGGCACCTGGGTGGCCACGTGCATGTGGTACGCCACCGAAGGGCCCGAGCACGCCCGCGGCCACACCGACTGGTGCGCCACCCAGTACTACTCGCCCGCCGCGCCCAATGACGGCGCCCCGGGCAACGCGGTCGACTCCGCCGACCCCGCCACCTGGCGCTGGACCGACGCCTGGTTCGACCAGACCGTGGGCACCCCGCCGAACGACGCGCTGCACCACTTCGTCATCGACACCAGCCGCAACGGCCTGGGGGCCTGGACCCCGGAGCCCGGCAAGTACAGCGGCGACCCGGAGATCTGGTGCAACGCGCCCGGCCGCGGCCTCGGCGCGCGCCCGACCGCCGACACCGGTGTCCCCCTCGTCGACGCCTACCTGTGGATCAAGATCCCCGGGGAGTCCGACGGCAGCTGCACCCGCAACACCGGCGGCACGATCGACCCCGAGTACGGCATCGTCGACCCGCCGGCCGGCACCTGGTGGCCCGAACAGGCCCACACACTGGCTCGCAATGCGGCACCGCGGCTGACCTTCAACCGCTGAGCTCCGCCCGCGCCCGCGTCCGGCCCCGGGCGGTCTCTCTCTCGTGGCCTGACCTGCGGTGCGCCGGTGAGTGCTGTCGATCTGTGCGGACGGGGCTCCGGGTCGACCGGAGCCCCGTCGGGGGTCAGCTGGTGGGGAAGGTGTCGGTGCTGCTGATCCGGCTCTTGATCAGTGCCCCCGACTCCGTCAGCACGCCGCTGCTGCTGTAGTCGGTCCCGTTACACGTGCCGGGGCGCAGTGCCGCGCTGGACTCGGGTGCGTCGGAGTAGGTCCAGTTCGCGTAGCCGATCTTCAGCTGGTCGAGCAGGTCCAGCCAGGCCGTGGTGCTCGCCCGGTCCAGTGTTCCGCCGCCCGTGGCGGTCACCGTGCCGAACTCGGTGACGAAGAGCGGCAGTTGCGAGGCCGCCCGGCTCACCGTGGCGCGGTAGTTGTCCTTGTGGCTCGCGGCGTAGAAGTGGAACGCGTACATGATGTTGGTGGCGTTGACCGGGTTGTTGACGATCTCGCTCTCGTTCGAGCCGTCCGAGACGCCCAGCGAGGACCAGCCGCGGGTGCCGACGATGATGACGGCGTCCGGGTCGGCGGCCCGGATCACCGGGATGACCTGCTCGGCGTAGTTCTTGATCGCCGTCCAGCTCACGCCGTTGGGCTCGTTGGCGATCTCGTAGATCACGTTCTTCTTGTCGGCGTTGCGGGCCGCGACGGACGCGAAGAACGTCTTCGCGCGGTCGAGGTTGTAGTTCGGGTCGCCCGGCGTCAGGGTGTGGAAGTCGATCATCGCGTACATGCCCCGGGCCTCGGCCATGTCGACGAGGCTGTTCACGCGGCTGGTGAAGCCGGCCGGGTCGGTCTCGTAACCGCTCTCCTGGACGTACATGGCGATACGCAGGAGGTCCGACTTCCAGTCCTTCGCCAGCGCGTCCACGGACGCGGTGTTGTAGCACTTGCTGAACCACTGGATGCCGTGCGTGCTCATGCCCCGCAGCTGGATGGGGCGGTTGTACTGGTTGCACAGGTGGACGCCGCAGACGTGGAGCTTTCCGTTGACGTCCACGGGGGTGCCGGTGCCCGGGCCGGGCGTGGGCTCCCCGCCTCCCGGCGGGGGCTCTTCGACCGTGCCCGTGCAGGCGACGCCGTTGAGCGTGAACGCCGTCGGCTTCGGGTTGGCGCCCGTGAAGGAGCCCACGAATCCCAGGTCGGTCGACGCGCCGGTGCCCAGCGCGCGGTTCCAGTCGACGTTGGTGACGTTGACCGTCGAACCGGACTGCGACCAGGTGGCGTTCCAGCCCTGGACGACCTTCTGCCCGGTGTCGGGCAGGGCGAACGTGAGCGTCCACCCGTTGACGGGTTCACCCAGGTTGGTGATCTTCACTCCGCCCTGGAAGCCGCCCTGCCACTGGCTGGTGACGGTGTAGTCGACCTTGCAGCCGACGGCGGCCGCCGCCGGGGGGCTCGACAGGGCCATGAGTCCGAGGGCTGTCGCCCCGGTCGCGATCAAGGCCAGGAGGCGCTTCACGGTGTCTCTCCTCGTACGGATCGGAAGGAGCCGTTGGGAGCGCTCCCGTGGGCCGTCGGTGTGCCCTGGTCGGCCACGAAGGAGGCCATCCAGGTCAGGGCGGAGTTCCAGTTGATCGTGAGCTCGTTGGTCGACCAGGACTGGATGTCGTCGATGTAGCAGAACTGCCCGGTGCAGCCCCGCAGTTTGCTCTGCGCGAGCGGGTCCTGAATGCCCGAGTTCGGGCCGCCCGACAGCGAGCCGGCGGGTGGCGCGGGCAGCTTCGGGTCGAGCTGGCGGGCGTACCAGCGGCTGTGCTGGTTCTGCGCGCTGACCTCGCCGTACCCCGTGACGTACGAGATGTTCAGGGCGTTGCGGCCCAGGATGAAGTCCATGCTCTGGACGGCCCCGTCGCGGTACTTCGCGCCGCCGGTGATGTCGTACGCGGTGGCCAGGACGACGGCGTTGTTGAGGATCTGGTGCGTGGATCCCCAGTCGTACGTGTGGCCCTCCGGGGCGTACGGCATGCCGTACGGGTGGGCCTTCAGGGTGGCCAGGTAGCGGTCGGCCCCCTCGCGCACGGACTGGCGGACCTTGTCCCGGCCGGGCAGCCGGCTCGGGACGGTGGCCAGGTCGAGCCGGGCGGGGACGGCCGTACGAGCCCAGTCGAAGCTGATCGGACCGAAGATGTCGGCCGTGTGGACCGGGGAGTTGAGGACGTGGTCCCGGAACTCCCTCCCGCCCGTGGTCAGGTACAGCTCGGTGGCCGCCCAGTAGAACTCGTCGCTGACGTCACGGTCGGCGTAGGTGCCGCCGCCGATGCCGTCGCTCTCGGAGGCGAGGACGTCGGGGTGGGCGAGGGCCGCGGCCCAGGCCTTGCGGGCCGCGTCGAGCGCGGTGGCGGCGAACCGGGGGTCGTACGGCTTGAACAGGCGGGCGGCCTGGGCGGCGGTCGCCGCGAGGTTCAGGGTGGCCGCCGTGGTCGGCGGGTGCAGTTCGCGCTTCTGCGGATCGGCGGAGGGCATCAGGGGCAGGCCCGTCCACTGCTCGTCGTGGATCTTGTGGTGGGCCATGCCGGCGAGCGGCCTGCCGTCCGGCACCTGCATCTTGAGCAGGAACTCCAGCTCCCAGCGGGCCTCGTCGAGGATGTCCGGGACCTTGTTGCCGCTCTCGGGGATGTTCAGGGTGCCGTCGCCCAGCTTCTCGGCCTGCCCGGTGCGGGCGTGCCGGGCGCGCTCGTAGGTGCTGAGGAGCTGCCAGACGGAGATGCCGCCGTTGACGACGTACTTGCCGTGGTCGCCGGCGTCGTACCAGCCGCCGGTCACGTCGAGCGTGTAGTCGCAGACGCCCGGCTGGCAGGGCACGTTCCCGTCGCCCTGGTTGGGGGCGACGTCGACGTGACCGGCCTCGCGGCCGTAACCGGGTCGCAGGTCGTCACGGATCTCCACCCCGCTGCGCTGGGTGTAGTAGAACTTCGCGGCGTCCAGGCGGAGTCGCTCGTACGCGGCGGTGCCGATGCCGAAGGGCCGGCTGGTCTCGCCGTCGGCGACCAGGGTGAGGCCCTCGCCGGCCCGGCGGTAGTCACCGAAGTGGATCGAGTGGACGTTCTGCCCGGAGGAGGGGTCCACGCCGCGCGGTGTGGTCCAGCCGCGCGCGACGACGGCGCCGGTGGCGTTCCGCAGCTGCCAGGGGCGCCGCTCGGTCGCCTCGGTGACGAGGGTGGCGTTCTTCGGCCCGCCGGGAAGGTAGGCGACCTGGTTGACGCGGACGCGGGGGCCGGTGTCGGGCTTGTACTCCTCCGGTGGCACCCCGCCGAGCAGCGACACGTCGTCGAGGCAGAAGCGCCAGGGGTCGGCGCCGCCGCCGAGCTGGAAGGCGACCTGGCCCTGCGGCGTGTCGACCGGCGAGGTGAACGTGTAGGTGTACGTGTTGCCGGAGACGCTCAGCTGCGGGGTGACCTCGTGGTACGCATCGTACGGTGCCACTTGGAGGCCCACGACGGCGCGGACGGAGTTGCCTTCGGGGGCGCCGCTCGCGCTGAAGCGGAAGCGGTACGACTCTCCCTTGACGAGCGTGAGGTCGTTCTGGCCGACGGCGGCGTCCCAGCGGTTCGCCGTGCCCCCCGGCACGTCGGCGCAGAGTCTGCCGTCGGCAGGTCCGACGGTGACGTTGTCCGTCCACCACGAGTCGGTGCCGGTGTCGAAGGTGCCGTTCCTGACCTGCTCGACCTCGTCCGCTCCCGCCGGGCCGGCGGGGACCGCGGTGAGCCCCGCCGCGAGCAGAGCTGTCAGGGACAGCAGGGCGGTTCTGCGTTTGTTCACGTCTTGGCTCCTCACAGGAGACAGGGACCGCTCAGAAATGGGAGCGCTCCCATCGGGCGGGGGTCATACTCGTGGCTGGAGTGCGCGCCGTCAACGACTCGGACAAGACCCGCTGCACGAGGCTGCGCGAGCAACTCGGCTCACCGGCAAGTGCGTTGGGGTCGACAGAGGTCCTCGCGATCCGAGTTCCCGCTGGTGAGGAGATGCGGATTCCGCTCGGCCCGCCCGTCCGCGCTCCGGTCGCGGAGGCGTACCGGCCGACTGCGGAAGGCGTACGGGCCGACAACGGAGACGTAGCGGTCGAGCGCGCCACGGGCCGTAAGATCAGGGGCTCTTGGGGGTGTCAATATGCTGAAACGCAGTTCGGGCACACCGACGCTGGAGGAAGTGGCCGCCCTCGCGGGAGTGGGGCGGGGCACGGTCTCCCGGGTGATCAACAAAGCGTCAGGTGTGAGGGAGTCCACCCGCCGTGCCGTGCAACGTGCCATCGACGAGCTGGGCTACGTGCCCAACCTGGCGGCGCGTTCCCTGGCCGGGCGACCCGCCGGCGCCGTCGCGCTGGTGATGACGAAGACGGACTGGCGACTGTTCGGAGAACCGTTCTTCTCGGAGGTCGTACGAGCGGTCGGAGACGCCCTGTCCGAGGCCGGCCTGCAGCTGCTGCTCACCCTCGTCCGCACGGACGACGAGCGGCAGCGGCTCGTGGAGTACGTGCGCGGAGGCCGGGTCGACGGGGTGCTGCTGATGTCGGTACGGGCCGAGGACGCCCTGCCGGACATGCTCGCCGACGCGGGACTGCCCACGGTGCTGCTCGGCAGACGCTCGGGCGACGAGCGGGTGACGTACGTGGACACGGACAACGTCGGCGGCGCGCGCGCCGCGGTCGCCCACCTCGTCGGCGGCGGGCGGAAGGCCATCGCCGCGATCACCGGACCGCCCGACATGTACGTCGCCCGGTGCAGACTGCGGGGCTACCGGGAGGCGCTGGCCGATGCCGGGCTCCATGAGGTGCCGTCCCTGGTGGCGGAGGGCGATTTCACCGAGGCCAGCGGGCGGCGGGCGATGGCCGGGCTCATCGAGCGGCACCCCGAGGTCGACGCCGTGTTCGCCGCGTCCGACAGCATGGCCGCCGGCGCGCTGACCGCCCTGCTCGCGGCGGGGCGGAGGGTGCCGGAGGACGTGGCGGTGGTCGGCTTCGACGACTTCGAGCTGGCCGAGCAGACGGAGCCGCAGCTGACCACCGTCCGTCAGCCGATGGAGGAGATCGGCCGGACCATGGTGCGGCTGCTGCTCGAGGAGATGGAGCAGCCGGAGGTGGCCTGGCGCCATGTGATCCTGCGGACCCGGCTGATGGTGCGCGGATCGGCCTGAGGGCGTTGGGGTCGGGCCCCGCCGGTGGTTACCGGGTGGCCGGCGGGGGTCGCCACTCGGGGCGGCCCCGGTACGTCCGTAAGGGCGGCGTCTCTGAACGCGTACGGGCGGGGGCGGTTTCGGGAGCGCTCCCACATCTCCCGGCCCCCGAGGTGGTCGCGCTCGGAACTCTCAGCGGTCCCTGACCTGCTCCTCTGAATTTCCTTGGACCCGTTCGATGTCCGATGGGTTGTCAGGACACGGCGACGCTCCTACAGTCCCCTCCGAAACCAGCGTGTGGGAGCGCTCCCAGATTGGCGGATCCGGGAGCGCTCCCGACTCTTGATCGTTCGGCACCGGCCCCTGAACCGTACGTACGACCGACAGCGCGGGGACGCACGTCGACAACCCGTTCGCCGGGGCCATAACCCCTGCCCGATCCGGCGGCCCGCCCCCGGGCGGGTGGGGTCCCCACGTCCGGAAAGCGAACCGCAAGGAGGGAAGCAAGGCCCTGAACCACTCCCACACAGGCACAGGAGACATCCATGGCTCGACGCAAGAAGCGACTGCTCTCGCTGGCGGCGGTCTTCGCGACCCTGCTCGGCGGAATCGGTCTGGCCCTGCTGGGTCAGAGCAGCGCCCAGGCACACGGCGTCACGATGACGCCCGGATCGCGCACCTACCTCTGCTACCTCGACGCCAAGACCAGTACCGGCTCGCTGGATCCGACCAACCCGGCCTGCCGGGCGGCGCTCAACGAGAGTGGCGCCTCGTCGCTCTACAACTGGTTCGCCGTGCTCGACTCCAACGCGGGTGGACGGGGCGCCGGTTACGTCCCGGACGGAAAGCTGTGCAGCGCCGGTGACCGGTCGCCGTACAACTTCACCGGGTACAACGCCGCCCGCGCCGACTGGCCCCGCACGCACCTGACGTCCGGGAAGGCGATCCAGGTCAAGCACAGCAACTGGGCCGCGCACCCGGGCTCCTTCCGGGTCTACATATCCAAGCCCGGATACTCGCCGAGCACCGAACTGGGCTGGGACGACCTGGAGTTGATCCAGACCGTCACCGACCCGCCGCAGACGGGATCCCCCGGCACGGACGGTGGCCACTACTACTGGAACCTGAACCTGCCGTCGGGCCGTTCCGGCGACGCGGTGATGTTCATCCAGTGGGTGCGCTCGGACAGCCAGGAGAACTTCTTCTCCTGCTCCGACATCGTCTTCGACGGCGGCAACGGCGAGGTCACCGGCATCCGCGGCTCGGGCGGCACGCCGACCCCGACCCCGACCCCGACCCCGACTCCCACGCCCACCCCGACTCCCACGCCCACCCCGACTCCCACCCCGACTCCGACTCCTACCCCGACCGATCCGCACACCGGGTGCATGGCCGTCTACAACGTGACCAACGCCTGGAGCGGTGGCTTCCAAGGCTCCGTCGAGGTGATGAACCACGCCACGACGGCACGTGACGGCTGGGCGGTGACGTGGAAGCCCGGCGCCGGAACGAAGGTCAACAGCGTCTGGAACGGAGCTCTGACCACCGGATCCGACGGCACGCTCACCGTCGCGAACCTCGACTACAACCGGACCATCCCGCCGGACGGCAGCGTCACGTTCGGCTTCACGGCGACCTCGACCGGCAACGACTACCCGGTCGGCTCGATCGGCTGCGTCACCCCGTAACAGCTGAGGAAGGGAGCGCCGCTTCCCGCCACACGCGGGAGGCGGCGCTGCCCCCTGCACAGAGCATGATCGACGGGCTACCCGGTACTGCCGACCGCACCTGATCGACTGCTCCGGATTCACGCCTCGCCAAGGCGATGAGTTTGCCTGCCGCCTGAAGTCTTCCCCTGTGACAGCCCCGCCCGACGGGGCGAGAAGCGGAGCATCCCCCTGTCATGGAGGGGAGACGGAGAGCAGAATGAGCCATCCGATTCGGCTGTACATGTCGATGTCGCTCGACGGCTATGTCGCCGGCCCTGACGATCGGCCGGGCCAGGAGCTCGGACGCGCCGGTGGACGTCTTTTCAACTGGCTCGACGACCGGGAATCCGACGGTCCCAGTGGACAGGTCTATCGCGAGGCGATGGCGACCGGCGCGGTGATCTCCGGCCGTCGGACCTTCGAACTCGCCGGTCGTTGGCAGGGCGACCACCACGACGGAGTGCCGATCTTCGTCCTCACCCACCACGTGGATGACGGGGACGCGCCACCCGGCCACGCGCGCTTCGTCACCGATGTCGAGGAGTGCGTCCGGCAGGCTCGCGCGGCCGCCAGGGACCGGCCGGTCATGGTCCACGGGGCGGGAGCGGCCCAAGCGCTCCTGCGAGCCGGGCACCTCGACGAGATGGAGATCCACCTGGTTCAGGTCCTCCTCGGAGACGGCCGACGGCTCTTCGACCACCTCGGTGGCGCACCTATCGAACTCGACCTCGTCCGACGGCTCGACGACCGGGACGTCACGCACCTCCGTTACCGGGTGTGCCGACCCGAGGATGCCGCGTGAAGACGCTCTTCGTCGCCTACCGCGTCACCGACCTGGACCGATCGCTCGATTTCTACACCGCCCTTGGCTACGCCGAGCTGGGCAGGGTCGAGCCCGGCGACGGGAGTCATCTCGTGATCCTCAAGTTTCCCGGCGAACCGGCGGCCTCGCTCGAACTGGTCCACCGCCCTGTCGGCGGTCGCGTCGACGTGGGCAGCGGTGTCGACCATCTCGCGATCCAGGTCGACACACTGGCCACCACCCTGGAGCGGCTGACCGACGCCGGTCTGGAGCCCGGACCTGTCCAGTACCCGGGCGGCCCTCACGGCCCGAAGACGTCGTGGCTCACCGACCCGGACGGCTACCGGATCGAGTTGGTGGAGTGGCCGCCCGGACACCCCGACGGCATCACCGCAGCGGACTTCTCCTGAGCCGCCCGTTGAGCGGATTCGACGAGCTTCGCGGCACGACCAGCGCCAACGCCACCCAGTCCATGGCTGAGACTCCCCGTGAGAGGGGATGCGAGATGATCCAAAAGGCGCCTACACGCCGTCCCACAGGCCCTTGCTTTGGAGACGCCGCTGCCGACGCCGCTCCGCAGCCGCTGTCAAGCCGTAGATCAGTCCAGCAAACAGGGCGAACGCCGGCGTGAGGAGACCGGTGTCGAACACCGAGAGGAAGAGCCCGACGGCAACAGCGACACCGAACCCGGTAGCGAGCGGATGGTGCGCCACCCACTTCTGGATCGAGGTGGGACGCTTCTCTCCGCCCAAAGCCCGGTCCAGGGAACGAAACGCGCTCCTCAGGTAGCGGATTTCGCCCCGCGAGCTGTCAGAGCCCGAGATCCTGTTCTCTCTCCCGCTGAGTGGATCAGGCATGGCGTCCTCCTCGGTTGTGGCAGGGCATGAGGCGCATGGCTCCCCTTCGGGGAGCCCCGACCTGCCGTTCAGGGACCCTACGCACTGAGTTCACGACAGCTCTTCGGCTTCAGCGCACCCAGTTTCGTGCCCCGAAGTTGCCGTAGGCCGGCAACTGTCCAGGCCTAGCCGTCCGTTGAAGGCACGGCGCACGGACGGAGGACCATGAGCGAGGCTTCCAGGGTGGCCGTCATGGCGAAGGGGAACCGGTCGAGTTCGAGGCAGAGTGCGACGTCATCAGGGTGGGCTCCTTCCCGCACACCTTCCGTCAGTTCGGCGGCGGCGCGGGACTCGCCGGCGCGGTGGAGGTAGCCGACGGCGTCCGTCGCGGCCTCGGTGGCCCTCCGTGCGATGTACTGAGCGCACGCCAGGTCCTCGTCAGCCCGCCCGTCCTCGCCCGTGACCACGAACGTGACGCTGTCGCACGCGCGTGCCCGCAGGAGCCGAGCCGTCGCCTCCGCCACCACGAAGCCGGCGCACAGCACCAGCGACGCCTCCTTGACCGCGAGGGCGCCTACCGTCCCCGCCGTGGTCTTCTGCACGACGGTCCGCCCGCCGAGGTCGACGGAGCGCAGCAGCCCCGGCGAGTTGACGGCGTCGAACCCGGGCGCCGGCGGACCGTCCTTGAGCGCCACCCAGTCCGGGTGGCGGGCCTTGAGCGCCAGGGCGTCCTCGAGCGACTCGGCCAGCACGATCTTCTCCGCCCCCTGGGCGAACGCCCAGGCGGCCACCGTGTAGGCCCGCATGACGTCCACCACGACCGCCACGCGCGGGGTGTCGACCAGCTCGGCGATGCCAAGGAAACGAGTGTCCATACGGCCATGATCACGCGCGCCCGCCCCGAAGCACGCCGACAGTGGTACGCGTCACATCGGCAGTCGCGGAGTCGGTCGAGGGCGCGGCGCGGCCCTCCGGCCGTCGTGGCGCCATGCGGACCGAAGCCGCTCAGGACCCGCCGCGCCCGGCGAGCGGTCGGGTGGTGTTGCCCGCGCCGCACCCCCTCCCGGGCGCGGGCCCGACCGCGGATCGTAGGCTGGGCGCATGCCCAGAACTTCCCCCGCGGTCGCCCTCGATGCCCTCCTCGCCGGAAACCGGCGTTTCGTGGCGGGGACGCCCGACCATCCGAACCAGGACGCCGTCCGCCGGGCCGAGCTGGCACCGGGCCAGGATCCCTTCGCCGTCGTCCTGGGATGCTCCGACTCCCGGCTCGCTGCGGAGATCATCTTCGACCGGGGGCTCGGGGACCTCTTCGTCGTACGAACGGCTGGGCACGTGATCGGCGCGGAGGTGCTGGGCAGCGTGGAGTACGCCACGAGCGTGCTCGGCTGCCGTCTGGTGGTGGTCCTCGGGCACGACTCGTGCGGAGCCGTCGGGGCGGCCCGGGCGGCGGTGGAGGACGGGTTCGCGGCGAACGGCTTCGTCCGTGACGTCGTCGAGCGGGTCACTCCCAGCGTGCTGGCCGCCCGGGCCGCCGGCCTGACCGAGGACGGTGACATCGTCGACGAGCACATCCGGCACACCGTCGGTCTGCTCCTGGAGCGGTCCCGGGTGCTCTCCGAGCAGGTGGAGTCGGGTGAAGCCGCCGTCGTGGGACTCGCGTACCAGCTCGCCGAAGGCAGCGCCCGGCTCGTGACGTCCCGTGGTGCCGTCTCCGCCGGAGCCGTGCCGACCGGGGGAGAGGCGTGATCGCCTCGTCGAGGTGACCGGGGTGGTCCTCGGCCCCGGTCACGTCCGGGAAGGGATGCCGGCCGCCGGTGCGTCGAGGCGGGCGGCCCCGCCCGTGACCTGACCCGGACCGAGCCGACCCGGACCGAGCCGACCCGGGCCGACCTGACCCGCACCGAGCCGACCCGGGCCGACCTGACCCGGGCCGACCTGACCTGAGCCGAGCTGACGCGGGCTGACCCGACCCGGGCGCGCCCCCTGCCCGGGTGAAATCGAACGGCGGGTTGTCAGGACAGGGACCAGGTGCCCCGGCGGCTGTGGGAAATCCTTTCTGCGGTGGTTCTCCCCGGCTGACGCCCTCCACCTGAGCTGCGGTTTCCCGTTCGGACGAGTGTGGGCCGAGTGGCGGGGCGGGTGCTTGGGCGGGAGCGCGTGAGTGCCGAAGCGGTCAGTAGCCGTCGTGTGCCGGGATGCACCGGTGCCGGTGGCCGGCCCCGTCCCACCCACCTCTGGAGCACCCCCATGCGCTTGTTCGCGCGCTGCGCCACAGCCGCCGTCCCGCTGATCCTCGCCCCGCTGATGACCACGCCCGGCGCGTCCGCCGCGCCGGAGCGGCAGGAGCCGGTTCCGGTGACCCGTTCGTCCGGCGTTCCCGTCCCGAACAGCTACATCGTCACCCTTAAGGGGGGCGCGGACGCGGCCGGGTTCGTGTCGAAGGTCCCGCTGCTCCGGAAGCCGACCTTCACGTACGGCACGGTCCTGAACGGGTTCGCGGCGACACTGACGGACGCCCAGCTCGCCTTCGTACGCAAGTCGCCGCTGGTCGGCGCCGTCGAGCAGAACGCCGAAGCCGCCGTGTACGAGGGCGGAGGACGGGCGCTCGCCGCCACCGACGTCTGGGGTCTCGACCGGATCGACCAGCGGATCCTGCCGCTCGACCAGCAGTTCCTCACCGCGGGCAACGGGGCCGGTGTGCGGGCGTACGTCCTCGACACCGGCATCGACTACGCGCACAGGGAGTTCGGCGGGCGGGCCTCCTTCGGGTTCGACGCGGTGGGCGACGGCCGGGACGGCGCGGACTGCCAGGGGCATGGCACCCACGTGGCGGGCACCGTCGGAGGCAGCACCTACGGCGTCGCCCGTAAGGCGTCCCTGGTCAGTGTCCGGGTGCTGGGCTGCGACGGCAGGGGCGACTGGGCCGGGATCATCGCCGGCATCGACTGGATCGCCAAGAACGCCGTCAAGCCCGCCGTCATGAACGCCTCCCTCGGCGGCGAGAGGTCCCCCGCCGTCAACGCGGCCACCGACTCCCTCTACATGTCGGGCGTTCTGCCCGTCGTCGCCGCGGGCAACAGCGCCGCCGACGCCTGCACCATCTCGCCGGCCAGTGCGGACGGCGCGCTCACCGTCGGCGCCACGAACCAGGAGGACGAGGAGACCCACTTCTCCAACTGGGGCCCCTGCCTCTCCCTCTACGCGCCGGGCCAGAACATCCTCTCCGCCAAGATGGGCGGCGGGAGCGCCGCCCTCGACGGTACGTCCATGGCCTCCCCGCACGTGGCGGGCACCGCCGCCCTCTACCTCGCGGCCAACCCCAAGGCGACCAGCGGCGACGTCTCCACCTGGCTCCGCAACACGTCCACCAAGGACGTGATCACGGCCATCAGCGGGACCTCCCCGAACCGGCTGCTCTTCACCGGCAACCTCTGAGATGCGGCGACAGGCCTCGTACTGATGCCCGATCCGCTCACGCGGTTCCGGCCGTCCGTCGCCGCCCCACGCGGCTCAGACCTGACCGGTGACGGTGACGCTGACGTGAGCCCGGGCCGCGTCCCCGGCCAGCAGGGCGGTGAGGCGCGCCTCCACCGCCCTGCGTGCGGCGCGGGCGACGTCCATGGTGCGGTCGCCGAGCGGCGCGACGAGGCGCACCTCGACGTGCCACGGCGCGTCACCGGCTCCGCCGTGCACCCGGACGTCCGCGGCGGAGCCGGAGCGTCCCGCGCCGGGTTCGGGACCGCTCGGTGTGGCGCGCGGCGGATCGGAGGGTCCGGGTCGGAACGAGGCCGCTCCCGGCACGTCCCGTACGGCCCGGGCGATCTCCTCGGTGAGGGTGACTCGGGTGATGTCCTGGGTCATGGGACCTGGCCCTCCTGATCGTCGGCCGGGGTGACGATATCGGCGATGACGACGTGGACGAGCGGGACAGCCACGTCCGGCTCCTCGTCGGCGCACCGCACGCCGGTCACCGGCCGTCCGCGGGCGGGAGACACCTGTCACCGAAGGAGTGAATCCCGCCGGAAACGCCGGGGAGTGAAAGCGGGTTGCGGCTGCCCGAACGCTTGCCGGGCTGCCCGTGTGGCCACCGGCCCGTCAGCGGCCCACGGGGTCGCCCGCCGCGCCGTCGTTCCGGCTGAGCAGCATCACGTGGCCGCCGTGATGCAGCGGTGTGTCCAGACGCGGACGACTCTCCTCGTGGCCCGTCCGCGCGTCGATCACGTGTACTTCGGCGTGACCGCCGCGGGTGACGGCCACCCAGTCGGAGCCCGGCGAGGCGGCCACCGCTCGGCGCTGGACGCCCTCCCAGGGGGTGCCTCCGCGCCTCGGCGCACCGTCCATGCCGGGGAGGGCGACGCGGTGAAGGGCGCCGTCGGCCCCCAGGAGCACCAGCTCGTCGCCGTCGGGGTGGACGCGGCTGAACGCGGTGTGGTGCCGGGCGAGGGCCAGCCGGAAGACGAGGCCGGGGCCGAGTTCGGTGAGGTGCGTGCGGCCCGTCTCCAGCTCGTGGCACCACGCCTGGTTCGTCCACTCCGGCCACCGCAGCGGGTCCGGGTCGCCGCCGCGCAGCGTGGACCAGAGCGCCCGCCGACGGGTGTCGAGGCGGAGGTACCAGCCGCGGGCGGGCGATTCCCAGGGGATCACCGTCTCGGCCACGACCGAGTCGCCCTTTCGCCGTACGGCGTGCACGCCCTCGCCCGTCGCCGCGAACACCCGGCCCGAGCGCGGGTCCTGTGCGTCGCCGTGCCCGTCGTCCGGCAGTGGCAGGAGCGCGTGCGGCGCGGCCACCGGGCAGCCGGGCGGGGCCGCGAGGAGGTCCGCGAACCGGTGGACGGCCAGCGCCCCCGGCTCCCGGTGCCGCAGGACGACGAGCGGATCGCCGCCGCCCAGGACCGTCACGCCCGGTTCCCCGACGCGGGTGCGGACCCGAGCGGTCTCTCCCGTACCCAGGTCGACGACCGTCAGAAGGTCCGACCACGGCTCGGTGTTCCTGCCCAGGCCGGTCGTGACGGCCAGCCGGAGACCGGACGGATCGCAGGCGAGATGCTCGGCCGGGACGGCGACCGGCACGGCGAGCTCCACGAGCCGCTCGCCGAACGGGTCGAGCACCAGGAGTTCTCCCCGACGGTCGTCGACACAGGCCACCCGTCCCTCCGGCAGCGCCAAGAACCCCGCGTGCTCCGAGAGGTGGCGTCCGGTGAGGCGTCCCGTGACGGTTCCGTCCGGCACGGACAGCACGTACACGGATCCGTCCACGTGGTCGGAGACGAGGAGCGCGGTAGCGGTAGCGGTATGGGAATCGGCAGCGGTCATGGGTCCTCCAGGGGCCTGTCTAGTGAAAACGATTATCATGTATGTTCGGTGCGTTCCAGGTCCTTGAGGAAGAGAGGCCGACGATGCTGCGCGCACCGTCCAGATTTGTCCGTGGTTGTGTCACCGCAGCGGTGGTGGGTTCCGTCCTGGTCGGCTGCGGCTCGACCCCCGACGAGCCCGCGAACGCCAAGCCCGGTGCCACCGCGAAGACCGACGTCACCGTCGAACCCATCAAGCCGGCGACCGAGTTGACCGACGTGAACGGCGTCAAGGTCTCCTTGAAGAAGGCGCCGGAGCGGATCGTCTGTCTGTTCGCGCTCTGCGACGACATCCTGACCGAGCTCGGCATGGTCCCGACGGCCACCAACAGCGCCCTGCTCGCCCACCCCCGCTTCCTCGGGGAGGAGAAGGCCGGGAAGGTCGACGTGATCCCCGGCGGGTTCATCGCCCCGGAGGTGGAGGCGATCCTCTCCCACAAGCCGGACCTCGTGATCGGTCTGGGGGACACCCACGGCAAGCTCGCACCCGCCCTGAAGGGCGCCACGACGTTCTGGGCCATGCAGCCCGAGACGTGGGAGGACAGCGTCGGCTACCTGCGCGACGCCGCGGCCCTCACCGGCCGCACGGCAGAGGGAGAGAAGGCCGAGAAGGCCTTCAGGACCAAGCTCGCGGCGGCCGAGAAGGCCCCGAGCGGCAGGACCGCGCTCATCATCTACGGCAGTGACGAGAACTTCGGCGTCGCCACGCCCGAGGGTGACGTCACCGCCAGCCTGTTCCCCAAGATCGCGCAGTACCCCTGGAAGTCCCGTGGCGTGGAGGGGAGTTACAGCCTCGAGGAGATCCTCGCCCGGGACGTCGACGTGCTGTTCGTCGAGACGATGAGCTTCGGCGGCGGGGACGGCAAGCTCTCGGAGAAGCTCGCGAAGAACCCCCTCTGGAGCAAGATCCCGGCGGTGCGGAACGGCGAGGTCCACGAGGTGAACTCGGAGTTGTGGGCCAAGGGGCGAGGAACCCGTTCACTGGGCCTCGTCCTCGACGAGGCCACGGCCGCGCTGCGGTGAGGACCCCCTCCTCGGCGCCAGGCTCGACGCCCGACGCGGCGCCCGGGGCAGAGCCCTCCACGGCGCCCGGCTCGGAGCCCTCACCGGAACCTCAGGCGGCGGCCGTCACGGCGGCCGTCGCGACGGACGGTGTACGGCGGCCCGCGCCCCGCGCACGGGTGTGGCAGCCCCTCCTGGTGGTCGCGGTCCTCATCACCGCGTCGCTCTGCGCGCTCTGTCTCGGTACTCCCAACGTCCCGCCCCACCGGCTGGTCGGCGCGGTCCTCGACGGGGACGCCACGCTCGCGGGGATCGTCGTAACCGAACTCCGCATCCCGCGCCTGGTGTTGGCGCTGATCGCCGGCGCCTGTCTGGGCGCGGCGGGGCTCGTGCTCCAGGAGGCGCTCCGCAATCACCTGGCGGTGCCGGAGATGCTGGGCGTCTCCTCCGGGGCGGCCCTCGGCGTGGCCGCGCCGCTGGTGCTCGCCCTGTCGCTGCCCGCCGCCGTGCAGCCCCTGCTCGCCCTCGGCGGCGCCGCGCTCGGCGGCGGGCTCACCCTGCTCGCCGCCGGGCTCGGACGCAGCCCTTCCGCGGTGCTGCTCACCGGCGCCGCGGTCGCGGCGGCGCTGCAGGCCGCGCTGCTCGTCCTGATGGTCATGGCGGACCAGCTCGACCTTCAGCTCATCTACCGCTACCTGTTGGGGTCCCTCTCGGCCCGCACCTGGGACGACGTCTCTGGGCTGTGGCCGTGGCTCCTCGTCGCGGTCCCCGCCCTCGTCCTGTGCGCGCCGGTGCTCTCGGTGCTGCGTCTCGGCGACGAGGACGCGGAGGCCCTGGGCGTGCGCGCCCAGCGGGCCCGGCTGGCCGCGCTGGCCATCGCCGTCGTGCTGATCGCGCCCGTCACCGCCATGTGCGGGCCCGTCGCGTGGGTGGGTTTCCTCGCGCCCCATCTGGCCCGGTGGTTCAACCCCACCTCGGGAGCGGTGTCCTGGCTTCCGTGGTCCGCCGCGTGGGGTGCCGTCGTCGTGACGGTCGCCGACGTCCCCGCCAGGCTGGCGCTGGCGCCCGTGGAGACACCGGCCGGCGCGTGGACGGCCTTGCTGGGGGTTCCGGCCGGCGTCGCCCTGATGCGATCAGGCCGCCGTGGCCGGACGGTCGGGAGAAGAGGTCCGGTGGCTGTGACGACCGGAACGGGGGACACGCGGTGAACCGGCGATTCGCGGTGCTCGCGGCGCTGGCCGTCGTCTGCGCCGGGGTGGAACTCGTGGCCGGCCGGGGCATGTCCCCGGGCGCGGTCCTCGACGTCCTCGGTGGTGGCGGCGACGCGACGGAACGGCACATCCTCCTTCAGCTGCGGCTGCCCAGGATGCTGGTGGCCCTCGGCGCGGGCGCGTCCCTCGCCGTGGCCGGTCTGATCCTGCAGTCCGCGCTGCGCAACCCCCTCGCCGGACCCGAGGTGACGGGCGTGACACCGGGGGCGGTCCTCGGTGCCGTCACCGCGACCGCCCTGGGGATCGCCGGCTGGGACTCGCCGCTCGCCGTCGTCCTGGCCGCGTGCGCGGGCGGCTGCGCCGGAGCGCTGCTGCTCTGGCTGCTCGCCGGCCGTGCGGGTGGTGACCCCGCCCAGACCGCCGTACACGGAGTGCTGGTGTCGGCGGTGCTCGGCGGACTCACGGCCATGGTGCTGCTCGTGGAGCCGGGTGAACTCGGCAGCGTCGTGCAGTGGCTGGTGGGAACCACCGAGGGCCGGGTGTGGGAGCACTGGCACCTGCTGTGGCCCTGGGCCCTGGTCTGGGGGGCCGCGGCCTGGCTCCTCGCGGGGCCGCTGACCCTGTTGCGCTGCGGTGACGACATCGCCCTGGCCGCGGGCCTCTCCGCCGGGCGGGCCCGGATGCTCGCCCTGGCGTGCGCGGTCGCGCTGACGGCGGGGGCGGTGGCCGCCGTCGGAGCGCTGGGCTTCGTGGGGCTGCTCGTCCCGCATCTGGCCCTGAGCCTCTTCGGCGCGGACCTGCGGGCGAGCCTCCCCGGCGCGGCGCTCCTCGGCGCGGTCGTGGTGTGCGGGGCGGACGCCGCGGCGCAGCTGTCCTCGCGCCTCCTCGCCGACGTGCTGGACGCCGGGCGGCTCACGCTTCCGGTCGGCGCGCTCACCGCCTGCCTGGGTGCAGCCCTGCTGCTGGTCGTGGTGCGCCGCGCGCCGGGCCGAACGTTCTGAATCGACGGAGGACACAGCATGACCGACTCCATGGGCATCCAGGTCGAGGGGGTCCACTTCGGCTACCCCACACGACCCGTGCTGCGGGGTGTCGACCTGACCGTACGGCCGGGCGAACTGACGGCGCTCATCGGCCTCAACGGCTGCGGCAAGTCCACCCTGCTGCGGCTGGCCGCCGGGTTGCTCCGGCCGGACCGGGGGCGTGTGCTGCTCGGCGGGGACGATCTCGCGGGGCTCTCGCGGCGCGCCACGGCCGCCAGGGTGGCCCTCCTGCACCAGTCGGCGCCCGCCGTACCGGGGATGACGGTCCGGCACCTGGTGCGGCAGGGACGGTACGCGGCGCGGGGCCCGCTGGGCATGCTGCGCGAGGGCGACGACCCCGTCGTGCACCGGGCGCTGTGCGACGTCGGGGTGGAGGGGTGGGCCGACCGGGACGTCGACGCGCTGTCCGGGGGTGAGCGGCAGCGGGTACGGCTCGCGATGGCGCTCGCCCAGGACACCCGCGTGCTGCTGCTCGACGAGCCGACCACCTACCTGGACCTGCACCACCAGCTGGACGTGCTGCGGACGGTGGTCCGGCTGCGCGAGGAGCGGGGGCTGACCGTGGTGATGGTGTTGCACGACCTGGCCCACGCCGCCCGGTTCGCCGAACGTGTCGTCGCCCTGCGCGAGGGCCGTGTGGTGGCCGACGGAGCGCCGAAGGAGGTCGTCACGCCGGGGCTCCTCGCGGACGTGCTCAAGGTGGCCGGCCGGGTCGGCACGGACCCGGAGGGAGGCTGGCCGGTGTGTTACCCAGATCACCCCCTCCCTGATCTAGAAAATGAAAATCAATTCCATTAGTGTCGATCACGGCGCTCGACCGAACGCCGCATCTCCCTTACACACAAGGAGAGTTCATGGACAACGAGCAGATCTTCGCCCCGATCGCCGACCCGGGTCAGCTGGCTCACGACTCGGCCTCCCACTCCAACGCCCTCGTCGAGAACCCCTTCGAGGACACCGAGGAGTAAGCGAGGGAATCACCACCCTCGCCGTGGGCCCGCCCGTTGCCTTTCGGGCGGGCCCACGCCCATCCCACGCCCTTTCGTCAGGAGGAACGTCGTGTCCCGCAACCGGCTCGTCCCCGGAGTCGAAGTCGTCACCGTGCCCGGTCGGGGCCTCGCCGTCCGCACCGCCGAAGGAGAGTTCCTGAGCGTCAGGACTCCCGACGTGGACGAGGGCTCCCTGCTGTCCCTGCTCTCCGGCGATGACGACGTGTCCCCGCTCCCCGGCGCCGAAGAGGCCGTGCCGGACGAGGAACTGAACCGCGTCGTACGCGCCTTCGAGCAGGCCGGATACCTGGCGGACGAGCCGCAGCGCCCGCCGTGGCCCGCCGCCCGCCGCACCGTCCGGCTCCTCGGCGACCCGGCACTGACCCGTCCGCTGGCCACGCATCTGGCCGCGCTCGGCGCCGAGCCCCGTACGACCCCTGCCCTGACCGTTCCCGACGGTTCGCCGGCGGCGATCGAGGACCTCCTCGACGGGAACCCCGCCGCCGTCGTGTGGTGCCTCGACGGACCCGTACCCGACGGGCTCTGGGACGCCGCCGACCGGCTGCCCGGGCACGGCGTCGCCTGGCTGCGCTGCCACCGCGAGGGCTGGCAGGCGTACGTCGAGCCCCTCGCCGCCGGTCCCGGGGACGTCACCGCGGCCCACGTCCGGGCCCGCAGGCTCGCCGCCACCCCTGCCCACCGCGAGCTGACCGCCTACTGGAGCGGGCCCCGTACGTCCGGGGCGCCGGTCCGGCTCGGCGTTCCCGCCGCCGCGCTGCTCACCGCCCTGCTCGCCGACGATCTCAGCCGGTGGGCCACCGACGCGCCCCATACCGCCGGGTTCCCGGCCCGGCGCCGGCTCCGACAGGTGGACCTGCGCACGCTGACCGTCACCGAACACCCCGTCCTGCCGGTCCCCGAGGTGACCCCGACGCCGATCGCGCCCACCCCGACCGCCTCCACCCCGACCCTTCCCACGCCCAAGAAGGACGGATGACCTCCTTCCGCTCGGCTGTCGACGGTCTCGTCGCCGACGTACGACTTCCCGACGGCGCCGGCCCCTTCCCCGCCGTCCTCATCCGCACCCCGTACGACCGCGCCCGGCACCGGGCCGAGGCGCACGGCTGGGCGCGCCGGGGGTTCGCCGCCGTCGTCCAGGACGTGCGGGGGCGGTTCGCCTCGCCGGGGGAGTGGCGCCCGTACGAGAACGAGGCCGCCGACGGGGCGGTGACCGCCCGATGGATCAGGCGGCAGCCGTGGAGCGACGGACGGTACGTCGCCGTCGGCGCCTCCTACGGCGCCCACTGCGCCCTCGTCCTCGCCCTCGAAGCGCCCGGGGAAGCCCGGCCGGACGCCGTCATCGCCGCCGTGCCCGCGCTCGGCGCCGCCGAGACGGCGCGCGAACCCTCCGGTGTGGAGCGGCTGTCGGCCCGAGCCGGGTGGTGGGCCGCCCACGGCGACCGGCGGGACTCCGACGAGAGCGCGCTCGACAAGGCCCTCGCCGTGGACCCCGGTCTGCTCACCCAGCTGCCCCTCACCGGCCTTCCGGAGCGACTGGGCCGGAGCCTCCCCTCCTGGCCGGCGCTCTGGGAGCGGCGTGAGCGCGGACGGCTCGCCTCGCTGGCCTCCCGCGCCGATGTGCCCCTGCTGGCCGTCGGAGGTCACCACGACCACTTCATCGAGGACACCGTCGCCCTCTGGCGCACCTGGGGCGGGCCCTCGGCCCGGCTGCTCCTCGGCCCCTGGGGCCACGGACTCGTCGCCGCACCGGGACCCGACGCCGGTCCCGCCCACCGCGTCAGCCTCGGCGAGCTGTACGTGCGGTGGGCCCGCCGCGCGCTGACCGGCGACCTCGCTCCCGGCCGCCACGGCGCGGCGGCCCTGGGCGGCGCCGACCTGTGGCTGCCCGCCGGCACCGACGGCGCACCGCGCACCCAGCGGATGCGGCTGCTGCGCGGAGCCGTCTTCACCGCCGACCCCGACCGCCCGGCCCGCTCGGACGACCTCACCGTGCCCACCGGGGGAGTACCCGACCGCTGTCTCCTCGCCACCCCGCCGCTGCCCCGGCCGCTCGACGCCGTGGGGCCCGTCCGGCTACGACTGCGGGCCGCCGCGGACACCCCGTACGCCGACTGGGCAGCCCGCCTCGTCGCCCTCACACCGGAAGGGACCGCCGAGCGGCTCGCCTTCGGCGTCCTGCGGCGGGAGGAACCGGCGGGCCGCCACGCGGAGTTCACCGTCGAACTCGGCCGGCTCGCGCGTCGGCTACGGGCCGGTACGCGGCTGCGGCTCGAGATCGCCGGACACCACTTCCCGGCCCACGCCCGGCATCCCCACACCGGGGACGACCCGGTCACGGCCGAACGGCTCCTCGCCTCCCGGCGGGAAGTCGACCCGAAGAGCGTGGAGCTGAGCCTGCACGTCCTTCCGTCCCGTCCCACCTCCACCGATCCCGCCAAGGAGATCCTGCGATGACGGCGCTGCCGCTCGAAGCACTCGTCGATCCCGTCTGCGGCATCGTCCGCAAGGTCAAGCCCGTGGAACACCCCGCCGGGGCCCCGCCCCGCTACACCGCGCTCACGGCCGAGATATCCGACGCCCGCAGACTCGGCCTGTGGCCCGCCGACCGGGTCTCCCTCGGCACCACCTTCGGCGACCCCGAGCAGGCCCGCATCGCCGCGATAGCCGAGGGGATCGAGCGGTACTGCGGGAACCGCGTTCCGCCGCCCGGCCACCCCGGGGCCCCCCTCCGCGCCACCGCCGCCGAACTGGCCGAGAAGGGCCTGCGGCTCTACGGCCCCGACGACCTGCCCGCCTACGCGCCGTGGCAGTACGACCGGGAGAGGTTCCCCTACCGCCGCCTCACCGCCGACACTCCGTCCCTGTGGACGCGCGGCACCGAGCGGCTGCCCGACGGGCGCACCGCCGAGGTCTGGGCACCCGTCGCCCTCACCCACCTCAACTGGCGCCAGGGCGATCTGCGTACCCTGCCCCGTACGCACCACCTCAACTACGCGGGCATCGCCACCGGCCAGGGGCTCGACGACGCCGTCGAACGCGGCCTCCTCGAGATCGTCGAACGCGACGCCCTGGAACTGTGGTGGCACCTCGACGGGCCCACCCGCGGCATCGACCTCGCCAGCGTGCCCGGCCTCCTGGACGACCTGGCCGGATGCGCACTCGACGTCCATCTCGTCGAGATGCCGTCGGAGTTCGCCCCCTGCATGGCCGCGCTCGTCCACGACCCGAAGCTCGGCCTGTACGCGGCGGGGTTCGCCTGCAAGTACGACCCCGCCGACGCGGCCCGCAAGGCCGTCCTCGAAGCCGTCCACACCTGGGTCTTCACCCAGGGCCTGACCGACCCCGACGGCTGGGTCTTCCAGGCCGTCGAGGCCGGACTGCTCGCCCGCGGGCTCTACCTGGAGCACCGCGCCGACGGCCGGTATCTCGACGCGTGCGGCGAGCGGTTCGAGCACGTACGGGACCTGGGCGCGCACGTGCAGGTCTGGCTGGACGAACGGATGGCGGCCGAGGCCAGGCGGTTCACCGAACCCGCCCAGGGGACCGTGTCCGTCGACGCGGTCGAGCCCGGCAGCCGCGAACGCCTCGAACGCGCCCTGCACGCGGGCGGCCACCGCGTGATGACGTTCGACCTGACCACCGAGGACGTGGCGGAAACGTCCCTGCGCGTGGCCCGGGTCCTCGTCTCCGGCCTCCTCCCCAACGCCCCCGCCGCCTTCGGCTACTTCGGCTGCCCCCGTCTCGCCGAGACAGCCGTCCGGCGAGGCTGGCGCACGACCGCACCGGAGGCACCGGAGGACTTCACCCTGGCGCCCCCGCCGCACATGTGAGGACCGCCGTGGAACATTCCGATGGGGACCGACCGATGGACCCGAACGGCTCGGCGGGGCCTGCCTGATGGACGTGGAACACCCGATGGGGAGGACCCCTTGATGGTCCCGCCACACCTCGATGGTGACCGTCCGGTGGACGGCCCGCGGCACCTGGAGGGGCGCCCCGTGGACCTCCCCGCCGCGCTCGCCCACGCCCGCTCCCCGTTGCGCCCCGGCCTCGACACGCCCGCCGGCCCGGCCGTCCGTCCCTGGCCGGGGCCGCCGCGCGCGATTCCGGAAGCCGGCCCGGCGGAGCTCGACCTGCGGGCCCTGCTGCGCCTCTCCCTCGCGGCATCGGACGACTCCGGGCGGCTGCGGCCCGCGGCGTCCGCCGGTGCGCTGCACCCGGTGGACGCCGTACTCGTCGTGGGCACGGGCTGCTCCCTGCCGCCGGGCCGCTACGGTTACGACCCGCTGCGCCACCGAGTCCACCGCCTGGGCGGGCAGCCCGACGGTACGCCGCCGGGCGTGACCGTCGAACTCTCCGTCACCGCCCGGCGTACGGTCTCCCACTACGGACACCGCGCCTGGCCCCTGCTGCTCCTCGACACCGGTCACGCCGCCGCCGCGCTGTACCTCGCGGCCCGCGCACTGGACGCGGGCGAGCCCGAGCTCCGGCTCGACCCGCTGGACTCGGGGGAGCCCGAGCTACGGCTCGACGGACGTGCCGGGACCCCTCTCGCGGCCGTACGCGTCCCCCCGCCCGACCCGAATCACCGGCGCGACGGCCTCCCGCGCGACCTACCGTCAGAGAGCGCCCCCACGGCCGAGGAGCTCCTGGCCCGGCGCAGTACCCCGCCGCCGCTGCCCGGCACCCCGTCCCCGGAGGCGCTGCGCGCGGTCCTCGCCGCCGCCGCCCGGGCGGGCGGCGGCGACCTGCGGTGGTGCGCCGCCGTCGGGCTCCCGCGGCCCGGTCTGGTCGAACCGGCCCCCGACGGCGCGACACTGCGCCGGTGCGCGGCGGGCGAGGCCCGCCCGACGCTGGCGGCCTGGGCGGCGGGGCAGGCGTGGATCGCGGACGCGGGCGCCGTCCTGCTCGCCCGCGGCTGCCCCGCGGACGCCGACGCACCGCTCATCCGCCGCACCCACCTGCGGGCCGGCTTCGCCGTCCATCTCGCCCATGTCACCGCCCGGCGCCACGGGCTGGCCGCCCGGCCCGTCGGCTCCTGGCAGCAGGCGGACCTCGGCGCCGCGCTCGGCGCCCCACCCGGCCAGGACTGGATCGTCCACGGACTGGCCCTGGGGGGTGTCTTGCCGATCAGGCCGGGCTCGTCGACAAGACACCCCCCAGGCACCCTCCACGCCGACGAGGAGAACACCACATGATCGTCCACCCCGAGTTGCGCCGCGCCGCCCGCCGTGCCCGGCGCCCGCTGCTCACCGCCACCCTTCTGCAAGGTGCCGTCACCCTCACCCACCTGGGGCAGGCGGTCCTGCTCGCCGTCGCGCTCGCCGACCTGGCCCGGGGCCACACGGGACAGCTCCCGTGGCTGCTCACCGCGGTGCTCGCCGTCGTCGCCGCCCGCGCCGCACTCGGCACCTGGCAGCGGCGCACGGCCACCCGTGCGGGCGCCGAGGTCAGGGTGGCGCTGCGCGACGAACTCCTCGCCCACCTCGGTCGCCTGGGCCCCGCGCACCTGACGACCGCGCGCGCCGGAGCCGTCCGCACCACGCTCGTCGACGGCGTGGAAGGCGTCGACGCCTACGTCTCCCGCTATCTGCCGCAGCTCCTGATCACCCTCACCGTGCCGCCCCTGGTGCTCGCCGCCCTCGCGGTGGTGGAACCGGCGGCGCTGCTCGGTCTCGCCCCCGCCCTGCTGCTCGCCCTGTTCGGCCCGCGCGCCTGGGACCGCCTCCTCGCCGCCCGCGGCAAGGAGCACTGGGACACGTACGAAGGGCTGGGCGCCGATTACCTGGAAGCCCTGCAGGGCATGCCCGCCCTGCGGGCCGCCGGCGCGGTCGGCCGCACCCGGCAACGCCTGGAGAAGCGCTCGGCGGCGCTGCACCGGGCGACCGTCGCCAAACTCCGCGTCTCCCTGGTCGACACCGGCATCACCGACCTCGCCGTCCAGGGCGGCATCGCCGCCGCCGCGCTCCTCGCCTGCTGGTCGGCCGTCAGCGGTTCCACCACGGCGACCGGCACCTATCTGATGCTGCTCCTGGCCTCCGAGTGCTTCCGGCCGGTCCGCGACCTCGCCCGCGAGTGGCACGCCGGATACCTGGGCGTGTCGGCCGCGGACGGGATCGCCGCGCTGCGCACCGCCGAACCGTCCGTCCGGGACACCGGAACGGCACCGGCGCACTGGCCGACACCTCCGGAACTCCGCTTCGAGGACGTCCGGTTCACCTACGACGGCACACCGGAGCCCGCCCTCCACGGTGTCTCCTTCGCCGCACCGGCGGGACGTACCACCGCGATCGTCGGCCCGTCGGGCGCCGGCAAGTCCACCCTCCTCGCCCTGCTCCTGCGCCACCACGACCCGCAGGAGGGCCGGATCACCCTGGACGGGCGCCGTACCACCGAGTACTCCCTCGACGCGCTGCGGCAGGGCGTCGCGGTGGTGTCGCAGGACACGTACCTCTTCCACGCCACGATCGCGGACAACCTGCGCATGGCCCGGCCGGACGCCACGGAGGACGACCTGACGGCGGCGGCGCGGATCGCGGGCATCCACGACGAGATCACCGCTCTCCCCGATGCGTACGGCACCGTCCTCGGCGAGCGCGGCGCCACCCTGTCCGGCGGGCAGCGGCAGCGGCTCGCTCTCGCCCGTGCGCTGCTCGCGGACGCCCCGGTGCTCGTCCTCGACGAGGCGACCAGCTCGGTCGACGAGCGCCGCGAGGCGGACATCGTGCGCGAACTGCTGAAGGCCGCGGGGGACCGCACCGTCCTGGTGATCGCCCACCGGCTCGCCGCCGTCCGGCACGCCGACCACATCGTCGTCCTCGACGGGGGACGCGTGGACGCGATCGGCGACCACGCCGGCCTGGCCGAGGCCGGCGGCGTCTACACGCGACTCGTCGAGGCGGGCCGCACCCACCGAGGAGAACTCGCCGCATGAGCAAGGCCGTCGACCCCACCGCCACCACCTCCACCCCGATCGGTGCCGCCACCCGGACGGACACCGTCGGCATGACCTCCATCCCGATGGGAGCCCCCGCCGCGGCCGACCCGGCCACCACGACCGGCATCCCCACCGCGACCGGCATCCCCACCGCGACCGACACCCCCGCCACGATCGGCGCCCCCGCCACGAACGCCGCCACGAACGCCGCCCCAGCGCTGACCGACGCCCTCGGCTCGAAACACGTCGGCACCGCCACCGACCCGGGCGTGCCCGAGCGGGGCGCCCTGCGCGCTCTGCTCCCCGCCCTCGCCGGGCACCGTGCCATGACGGCCCGCACCTGCGCCGCCGCGCTCCTCGAACAGGGCTCGCTCGTCGCGCTCGTCACGCTGGCCGCCCACACCGTGGGATCCGCCGTCATCGACGCGCGGGCCCCGTCGGCCGGCACCGTCACCGCGCTCGTCGTCCTGGTCCTCGTACGGGCCCTGACGACCTGGCGCGAGATGGACCTCTCGCACGACCTGGCCTACCGGGTTCTCGCCGCGCTGCGCGTACGCGTCTTCGACGGGCTCGCCCGCAGCGCGCCCGCCCGCGTGGCGGGCCGGCGCAGCGGGGACCTCGCCGCCACCGCCATGGCCGACGTCGAGGCACTGGAGTTCTTCTACGCCCACACCACCGCCCAGCTCCTCGCGGCGGGAACGGTCTTCACCGGCGGTGCGGCGCTCCTCGCCACCGTGGAGCCGTGGCTGCTCGTCGCCGTGCTGCCCGTCGCGGCCCTGCTCACCGCGGCGCCCTTCGCCGACGCGCGCGGACGTGCCGTACGAGGTGCCCGCACCAGGGCGGCAGGCGCCACGCTGTCGGCCGACACGGTGGAGACCGTCGACGGACTGCGTGAGCTGCTCGCCTTCGGCACCTTCGCCGGACGCAGGCGCCGGCTCGCGGAGCGCGGACGGCAGGTGGGCGACGCCCAGCGGGCCGAGGCCACCTGGGAGGCCGGCGCCGCCGCGGCCCGCGATCTGCTCATCGTGGTGGCGGTCCTCGGCGTCGTGGCGGGGGCGGCACAGTCCGTGGCCTCGGGGCGGCTGCACGGCGCGTGGGCCCCGGCGGCGATGGCGCTCGCGCTGGCCGTCCTCGGCCCCGTCGCGGAGTCGGCCAGGTCCCTGAGTCAGGCCGTGTCCCTGCGCGCCGCCGCCTCGCGGGTCGGAGCGGCCGTCAAGGCCCCCGCGCTCGCCCCGCCGCCCGCCGTGCCCCGCCCGCTTCCCGCCGGCCCGCTGGGCGTCCGGCTCCGCCGGGTGGGGTTCGCCTACGGCGGCGGTCCCGTCCTCGACGGCGTCGACCTGACCGTCAGCGCGGGGCAGACGCTCGCCCTGGTCGGCGCCTCGGGTGCGGGCAAGTCCACCTGCGCCCACCTCCTGGCCCGCTTCTGGGACCCGTCCGAGGGCGAGATCCAGCTGGTACCCGACGACGGGTCCCCGGTCGACCTGCGTGAGGTCGACGATGCCGAACTCCGGCGTGCCGTCGCCCTGGTGGGCCAGGAGACGCCCCTCTTCCACGGCACCCTCGCCGAGAACCTGCGGCTCTCGGCCCCCGACGCCGACGACGGCCTCCTCGCCGAGACGGCCCGCGCGTGCGGCGTCGACCGGATCGCCCCGCTGAACACCCTGGTCGGCGAGCGCGGCGCGACCCTCTCCGGCGGCCAGCGGGCCCGTATCGCCCTCGCCCGCGCCCTCCTGGCGCAGCCGAGGGTCCTGATCCTGGACGAGTCCACCGCCCACCTCGACAACGCGGGCGACGCCCAGCTCGCCGCCGCGCTCCGCAAGCAGGGCCGTACGACCGTCGTCATCGCCCACCGCCGCGCCACCATCCGCCGGGCCGACCGCATCGCCGTCCTCGAAACCGGACGCATCGTCGAGGAGGGCACCTGGGAGGAGCTCACCGGCCGCCCGGACAGCGCGCTCAACCGCAGCCTCGCCGACATCGCCCCCTAGGGGGTGTCTTGCCGATCAGGCCGGTCTCCTCGTCACCGTGACGGGTGATGTACGGGGTGCCGGCGCTACCTCGGGCCCCCTTGCGACGTTGAGGTGCGGTGACGTCAGTGCAGTGACGGTTCTGCAACCAGGACCTGCGGGTTTCCGGAAGCGGTGCCTGCCGGGCCGGGCTCGTGGCGTCGCGGCCGAGAAGGTGAACCGACCGATGGGAGCGACAAACGTGCGGGCAGCAGGCCAAGGAGACGGTGTCCGGCTCATGGACCGTCCCCGCGGGCACCCCGGTCTTGTCGGACGGGACGCCGAACTCGCCGCCCTCAGAGCCGCCCTCGCCACGCACCGGCTCGTCACCGTGACGGGCGCGGCCGGCGTCGGCAAGAGCCGCCTAGCCCTGGCGACCGTGGCCTGCCCGCAGGACAGCCCGTGGCAGGCCATGGTCCGCGTCCGCTGGCACGACGGCGTCCCCGCCGGCCCCTGGGCCCTCGCGGCGCGGATCGCCCGGGCCCTGGACGCCGCGACAGGTGTGGACGGCCGCTCCGCGACCCCGGACCTCGCCACCGCGATGCGGTCCCTGCCCGACGGCGAACTGCTCCTCCTCCTCGACGACATGGACCCCGTGCACGCCGACTGCACCCGGCTGGCACAGTCCCTGCTGACGACGCTGCCGACCCTGCGGGTCCTGGTCACGGCGCGCCGCCCGCTCGGACTCGGTCACGAGCACGTGCTGCGGCTCGCACCCCTGGCGACCGCCACCCCACCCGACGGGCTGTCACCGGCGGCCGAACTCTTCCACGCCCTGACCGCCCGGCGGGGCCCGACTACGGCGGCGGACCGGGAGCCGCTCGACCGGGAGCCGCTCGACCGGGAGGCAGCCGACCGGGCGGCGGTCGACCGGGTGTGCGCGCTGGTCGAGGGCGTGCCCCTCGCCCTCGAACTCGCCGCCGCCCAGCTGGAGGACAGCACCATGAGCCGGCTCCTCGCCCGCCTGGAGAGCGGCCAGTGCTGGCTGACCGGCCCGGCTCCCGGTGCGGCCATCAGACGCCACCGGTCGGTCAGGGCGTCGATGGGCGCCGTGCACTCCCTCTGCGAGCCGGCCGTACGCAAGGTCTGGCGACGCCTCAGCGTGTTCGCGGACACCTTCACCGAGCAGGCCGCCGCCTTCGTCTGCGAGGGCACCGACCTCGCCGCCACGGAGATCCCTCCCGCGCTCGCCGAGCTGACCGCGATCGGCGTGCTCGTGCGGCGGGGCGAACCCGGCGAGGTACGTGAGCCGCGCTACCGGATGGCCCGGGCCGCCCGCGACTTCGGCGCCGAACGCCTCGAAGCGGCCGGTGAACCGCTCGCGGCCCGGGCGCGGCACGCCCGCCACTGCCGGAGCGTGGCCGCCGTCGCCGAGACGCTCTGGAACACCGGACTGCAGCAGCAGGCCGTACAGCTCGTCCAGGACGCGTACGACGACCTGACCGACCTCGTACGCCGGGCCGCCCACCCCCGCGACCACGCCGAGATCGCCCTGGAGACGCTCCTCCACCTGTGGTTCTGGTGGGCGACCCGCAACCGCGGCGAGGAGGGCGCCCGCCATCTCCTCGCCCTGCTGCCCCTCCTGCCCGCGGACAGCCCCCTGACCCCACGGGGCCAGTGGCTGGCCGCGTGGCTCGCCGCGGGCCAGGACCCGGCCACGGCCCATCGCCTCCTGGACCTCGCCTGGCCCGCCGCTGTCCTCGCCGGCGACGACGCCCTCGTCGGCCGTATCGCCCACGCCCACGGCACACTCGCCTGGAGGCGGCACGACCTCGCCACGGCCGCCGAGCACTACCGGCAGGCCGCCGACACCATCCCCGAGGACGCCCCCGGCGGTCCCGGTCCGATGGTCAGCCTCGCCGCCCTGGCCGTCGTACGGACCCACTCCACCCCCGCCCTGGCCGCCCGCACCGCACGCAGGGCCCTCGCCCAGCGGGCCGGGGGCCACGACAGCTGGGCCGCGGCCCTCGCCCACTACGCCCTGGCCGTCGCCGACCACCGCGCCGGACACACCGGCCGCGCCCGCCACCGGGCACGCCGTGCGCTCGGCTACCTCGACGCCCGGCTCGACGCCCCTCAGGCACGGACCGCCCTGCGCAGCCTGCTCGACCTCGTCGACCCGGGTACTCCGCCCTCTCCACGTCCCCGGGTACGCCTGCCCGCCCCGCGCACGGACCCCGGCACCCCGAGCGAACACCGCCGCCAGGAGGGACGCCCGACGGGGTGACCGGCCGGGCTCCCCGGCATCGGGCCGCTGATGGCGGGGCACGGACACCGGAGCCGTGGCGTGCCCCGTACGAGCCAGGGCGTCGGACCGCTGCCGGCGGGCCACGGACACCGGAGCCCCGGCGTGCCCCGTAGCCCAGGCATCAGCCCGTCGCCGGTGGAGCGCGGCACCGGACCCTCCGCCCCTCCGGGATGCCCACCGCCCCGTCCAGGGCGCAGCATGGAGGGAAACGTCCAGCCGGTGGTGTTCCGCGCACCGCCGGGGTCCGGGGGTGGAGGGAGCAGGCGATGGCCCAGGACGCACCGCCCGAAGCCGGCGGCGCCGAGCCCCCCGGGACGGGCACGGCCGCCGACGGTGCCGGGACCGCCGAGGCCGACGCCGGCGCGGGCCGGCAGGGCCCGGGGAGCCTCCTGGACTTCCTGAACGTCGCGGCGGTCGTGGTGGACGCGGGCGGGCGCATCGTGTTCTGGAGTCCGCAGGCCACCGTCACCTTCGGTTACACCGCCGCGGAGGCCCTGGGGCAGTACGCGGCGCGGCTGCTGCTCAGCGAGGAGCACCGCCAGCTCGCGGCGGAGCTGTTCGCCGGGGTGATGGCCACCGGGCAGAGCTGGGCCGGAGTGTTCCCCGTCCGGCACCGGGACGGCGCGACGCGGCAGGTGGAGTTCCGCAACGTGCGACTCCTGGACGATCTGGGCGACGTGTACGCGCTGGGGATGGCGGTCGACCAGACGACCCTGCACGAGGTGGAGAGCCGGCTCGCGCTGTCGGAGCAGCTGGTGTCCCAGGCGCCGGTGGGCTTCGCGCTCCTCGACACCGATCTGCGCTACCGGCTGGTCAACCCCGCCCTGGAGAAGATCAACGGAGTGCCGGCCGCCGAGCACATCGGCCGCCGGCCCCGGGACATCCACCCCTACGACGGGGTGGAGACGGTCGAGTGGGCCCTGCGCCACGTGCTGACGACGGGCACGCCGCTCGTCGACCAGTACATCCTGGGCCGCACCCGCGCCGACCCCGATCACGACCACGCCTGGTCGGTGTCGTACTACCGGATCCACGGGCCCGGGGGGCGGGTGATCGGGGTGGCCTCCTCGGTCGTGGACGTCACCGAGCGTCACCTGGCCGCCTCCGAGGCCGAGCGGGCCCGGCGACGGCTCGCGTTGATCGCGGACGCCTCCGCCCGGATCGGCACGACGCTCGGGGTCGAGCAGACCGCCCGGGAACTCGCCGAGGTCGCGGTCCCGGACCTCGCCGACCTGACCGCGGTCGACGTCCTGAACGACGTGCTGTCCTGGCGTACGTCCACCCGGGACCCGAACGGCCCGGAGCTGTTCCGGGCGCTCGCCGTCGCCTCCGCCTTCCCCACCGACATCACCGCCGCCGCCGACCCGGTCGGCGAGGTCGCCGCGTACGGCCCCGACCGGCTGATCACTCAGTGCGTACGCACCGGACAGCCCGTCCTCGTGGCCCACTGCGACGCACAGGACCTGCGGCGCATCGCCCGCGACGCGCAGGCCGCGGAGACCCTCGCCCGCGCCGGCGCCCACTCCTACCTCGCGGTTCCCCTGATCGCCCGGGACGAGATCCTCGGCGCCTTCGACCTCCTGCGCTTCCGCAACCCCCACCCCTTCGACGCGGACGACGTCCTCCTCGCCCGCGAACTCGCCGCACGGGCCGCCGTCGCCATCGACAACGCCCGCTGGCACCAGAACGTGCGCACCGCCGCCGAGACCCTCCAGCGCAGCCTCCTGCCGCCCGCCACGCCCCAGCGCCCCGGCCTGCGGATCGCCTCCCTCTACCAGCCGGCCCGGGCGGCCAACGAGGTCGGCGGGGACTGGTACGACGTCATCCCCCTGACCGACGACAGGACCGCCCTCGTCATCGGCGACGTCATGGGCAACGGCATCGACGCGGCCGCCGCCATGGGCCAGCTCTGCACCGCCGCCCGCGCCTACGCGGCCCTCGACCTGCCCCCCGAGGAGATCCTCCACCACCTCGACCGGCTCACCCACGGCCTGGAGCACTACATCGCCACCTGCCTCTACGCCACCTACGACCCCGCCACCGGGCAGTGCCGCATCGCCAACGCAGGACACCTCCCGCCGGTCCTCACCCGCCCCGGACACCTGCCCGAACTGCTCCACCTGCCCACCGGAGCCCCGCTCGGCGTCGGGGGTGTCGCCTTCTCCACCACCACCGTCCCCCTGGACCCCGGCGACCAGCTCCTCCTGTACACCGACGGCCTCGTCGAGACCCGCGGTGACCCCATCGACGAACGCCTCACCCTGCTCCTCGGAACGCTCGGTGCCGCCTCCCCGCACCTCGACGCCACCTGCGCCCGCCTTGTCGACGCCATGCGCAGGCCCGACGACCCGGACGACGTCGCCCTGCTCCTCGTCGAAGCCCGGGGCCCTGACAGCGGCTGATGCCGCACGGTCAGGGGCGTCGGTTTTGCCGGTCCGGCAACAGCGGTGGCGTGAGCGGGCCGCGGTGGGTGACGGTGGGCCCGTGACAGACGACATCGCAGCGGGACCGCCCGCGTCCGACGCCCCCTCACCCACCGACGGCCACCGCCGAGGCCCTACCCCCGACGATTACGTCGGAGACCCCGCCGTGCGAGCGGAGTGGGACGAGCGGTACGCCGAGCGGCGACAGCTCTGGAGCGGGGAGCCCAACGGCGCGCTCGTCGCCGAGGTCGCCGGCCTCACCCCGGGACGCGTGCTCGACGTCGGCTGCGGCGAGGGCGCGGACGCCGTCTGGCTCGCGCGCGGCGGCTGGGACGTGACCGCGCTCGAGGTGTCGGGCGTGGCCCTGGAGCGGGCGGCCGGGCACGCGCGGGACGCCGGCGTCGACGTGCGCTGGGTGCACGCCGCCCTGACGGATGCGGCGCTCCCGCCGGCCTCCTTCGATCTGGTCTCCGCCCAGTACCCGGCCCTGCTGCGCACCCCCGACGCCGCGGCCGAGCGTGCGCTGCTCGCGGCCGTCGCGCCCGGCGGTGTGCTGCTGCTCGTCCACCACGCGGGGATGGACAGTCCGCAGGCGCACGACAGCGGCTTCGACCCCGCCGACTACGTCTGGCCGTCGATGGTCAGGGCTCTCCTCGACGACGACTGGGTGGTGGAGGTGGACGAGCAGCGGCCCCGCGTGGCACCCGACGGCGGCGCCGGCGCGCACCACACCGACGACCTGGTACTGCGAGCGCGCCGACTGCGCTGAGCGCTCCGACCGACGGCCTGTGAACCGACCGGTCGTACCCGGGGCGGGAGTTGAGCGCTCAACCGGTCAAGAATCAAAGCAATCCCTCCGATATCCACGCGTTTTCCTCGCGGGGAGGCGGTAAGTCGCGCGAGTACCGCGACAGAATATGGAGGGCCATCATGATCGCCCAGGAACAGATCCCCGCGGTGGTGGACCACCCCGTGTACGACGCCCAGGGCAAGAAGATCGGCGACGCCAAGCACGTCTACATCGACGACGTCACCGGCCGCCCGGAATGGGTCACCGTCAAGACCGGGCTGTTCGGCACCAGCGAGTCGTTCGTGCCCATCAAGGACGCGTCCATGGTCGACGACCACCTGGAGGTCCCGTATCCCAAGGACCGGATCAAGGACGCCCCCCACGTCGACGTGGACGGCGGCGGCCATCTGTCGAACCAGGAGGAGCGGCGGCTGTACGAGTACTACGGCATCGCCTGGGACGAGGCCTGGCAGCGGGCGAACCAGCCCGGCGAGGGCGGCTGGGCGCACGGCACCGCCGGCGCAGCGGGCACAGCGGGCGCCGCGGGGCTCGGCGAGGGTGACCGCGCCCGAGGCATGGGCGGCACGCGCGGCGAGGGCATGGCGCGTACGGGCGACGAGACCATGTCGCGTACGGGTGACGACGCCATGACCCGCTCCGAGGAGGAGATGCACGTCGGCACCGAGCAGGTGGAGACCGGCCGCATCCGGCTGCGCAAGTACGTCGTCACCGAGGAAGTCCAGCAGACCGTGCCGGTCAGGCACGAGGAAGTCCGCCTGGAGCGCGAGCCCATCACCGAGGCGAACCGGGACGAGGCCCTGTCCGGACCCGAGATCTCCGAGGCCGAGCACGAGGTCACCCTCCACGAGGAGCGCCCCGTCGTCGAGACCCGGGCCGTCCCCAAGGAACGGGTGAGCCTGCGTACGGACGAGGTCACGGAGGAGGAGACCGTCACCGGCCAGGTCCGCAAGGAGCGGATCGACATCGAGACCGACGAGGCCGACATGACCGACGAACTCTCCGAGCGCCGAGGCCGCACGGACGAGGGCCGCATCTGACCGCTCGGCAGATCTGCCGGCCGGGCGGAACAGCCGGGCGGAACCGGGCAGAACAACGGAGCGGGACGACCGCGCCGCCAGGCGATGACGGTCTGGCGGCGCGGCTCAGCGCGTCCCGGGGGCCGTGTCGGTGACGCCGAGTCGGAGATGTTCCACGTGGTACAGCGCCTGGTCGAGGAGACCGGCGACGTGGTCGTCATGGAGCGCGTAGACGACCGAGCGGCCCTCGCGAGTGCCGGTGACCAGGCCGAGGTTGCGGAGCAGGCGCAGCTGGTGGGAGCAGGCGGACTGCTCCATGCCGACGGCCGTGGCCAGTTCGGTCGCCGCGCAGGGGCCCTCGCGGAGGCGGGCCAGGATCAGGAGCCTCGACGGCGTGGACAGCGCCTGGAGCGTGGTGGCGACCTGCTGCGCGTTCTCCGTGGTCAGCCGGGTGCGCGGTGTCGTACTGCTGTCCGGTGCGTTCACTCCGTGGCCCATGAGGAGCATCCTACGGAAGTAGACGTATGAATGGATGTTCAAGTGTTCCTGTACGGTGTGAGGCGTCGTCTCCTCCCCGTGAAGGACTCCCTCTGTCATGGCCACCACCCTGACCAAGCCCGCACCCGCCCCCGGGGGCACCGCGGCCGCCCGGCGGCGCACCCGCGTCCTGGCGCTGCCGGAGGCCCGCTGGGCCCTCGCCGCCCTCGTGCTGTTCCTGATCGCCCTCCCCCTGGACCTCCTCGGGGCCCCCGCGTGGACCTGGGGACCGCTCTTCGCCGCCACCTACCTCACCGGCGGCTGGGAGCCGGCGTGGGAGGGCCTCAAGGCGCTGAAGGACAAGACCCTCGACGTCGACCTGCTGATGGTCGTCGCCGCGCTCGGCGCCGCCTCCATCGGGCAGGTCCTCGACGGCGCCCTCCTGATCGTCATCTTCGCCACCTCAGGCGCCCTGGAGGCAGTGGCCACCGCCCGTACCGAGGACTCGGTGCGCGGGCTCCTCGACCTCGCCCCGGCCACCGCCACCCGTGTCCGGGAGGACGGCACCGAGGAGAGCGTGCCGACCGGCGACCTCGTGGTCGGCGACGTCCTCGTGATCCGTCCCGGCGAGCGGATCGGGGCCGACGGCCGTGTCCTGGCCGGGGCGAGCGAGGTCGACCAGGCCACCATCACCGGCGAGCCGCTTCCGGTGCTCAAGGAGACCGGCGACGAGGTCTTCGCCGGCACCCTCAACGGCACCGGAGCGCTGCGGGTCGAGGTCGGGCGGGACGCATCGGACTCGGTGATCGCCCGGATCGTACGGATGGTCGAGGAGGCCTCCGAGACCAAGGCGCCCACGCAGCTGTTCATCGAGAAGATCGAGCAGCGGTACTCGCTGGGCATGGTCGCCGCGACCCTGGCCGTGTTCCTGGTCCCGCTGGCGTTCGGGGCGGAACTGACCGCCTCGCTGCTCCGCGCGATGACCTTCATGATCGTCGCCTCGCCGTGCGCCGTGGTCCTGGCCACCATGCCGCCGCTGCTCTCCGCCCTCGCGAACGCCGGCCGGCACGGCGTCCTCGTGAAGTCCGCCGTGGTGATGGAGCGCCTCGGACAGGTCGACGCGGTGGCCCTCGACAAGACCGGCACGCTGACGGAGGGGACCCCGCGCGTCACCGCCGTCCGCGTGCTGCCCGGATCAGCCCAGGAGGAGCGCGTCGGGAGCGGGCCGGGAGACCACGTCAGGGACGGTCGCGCCGCGAGCGGCCCGGAGGGCTCGTACACGGCGGCCGACGACGAGGACGGACACCCCGGGAGCCGGTCGGAGGGCTCGTACCCGGCGGGACTCGACGAGGACCGGCTGCTCGCGCTCGCCGCCGCCGCCGAGCACCCCAGCGAACACCCGCTGGCCCGCGCCGTCGTCCTCGCCGCCCAGGCCCGCGGCCACCGCCTCGCGGCGGCAGAGGACTTCGGCTCCACCCCCGGCGTCGGCGTCACCGCCACCGTCGACGGCAGGTCCGTCCAGGTCGGCGCCCCCGCCCGGCTCCTGCACGGCGCCGAGGACCCGGCCTCCGCCCGCGCCGCCGACGCGGCGGCCGAACTCGAGGCCGCCGGACACACCGCCGTCCTGGTCGTGGTGGACGGGGTGCCGGCCGGCGTCCTGGGCATCGAGGACCGGCTGCGCCCGGACGCCGCCGCCACCGTCGCCGCCCTGACCGGCCTCACCGGCACCCCGCCGATGCTGCTCACCGGCGACAACCCGCGCGCCGCCGCCCGCCTGGCCGCCGCCGTCGGCATCACCGACGTCCGCGCCGGCCTCCTGCCGCAGGACAAGGTGGCCGCCGTCCAGGATCAGGAACGGGCCGGACACAAGGTGATGGTGATCGGCGACGGCGTCAACGACGCGCCCGCCCTGGCCGCCGCCCACACCGGCATCGCCCTGGGCCGCGCCGGATCCGACCTCGCCCTGGAGACCGCCGACGCGGTGATCGTCCGGGACGAACTCGCCACCGTCCCCACGGTCGTCGCGCTCTCCCGCCGCGCCCGCGCCCTGGTCGTCCAGAACCTCGCCATCGCCGGGTTCTTCATCACCGTCCTGGTGCTCTGGGACCTCCTGGGCACCCTGCCGCTGCCCCTCGGCGTCCTCGGCCACGAGGGCTCCACGGTCCTCGTCGGCCTCAACGGGCTGCGGCTGCTCCGCGACGCCGCCTGGCGCCGCGCCGCCGCCGAAGCCGTCGGCGGGCGGGTCACCACTCCCGTCCCGTCTCGATCAGCAGATCCCGCACGCGGGTGACGTCCGGGTTGGCCGGGCGCCCGGGGCGCTGGGCGAGGTAGGCGGTGTTGATGGGCGGATCGTCCGGGCGGTGGAGGGGGACGAGGGCGCCGGAGGCCAGTTCCGCTCCGCAGAGGTAGCGCGGCAGGACGGTGACACCGGCTCCGGCGGTCACCGCCGCCAGGACACCGCGCAGATCGGGAACGGTGACCGCCGCCGGGCAGGACAACCGGGTGCCGAAGACATGACGCCAGTAACGGCGGGCGATCGGCAGGTCCTCGGCGTACGTCACCAGAGGGACGCCGTGCAGCGCCGCAGGCCCCTCCTCGGCCAGTCGCTCCTTCACCCGCTCCGCCCAGACGGGGGCGGCGACAAGGACGAACTCCTCGTCCATCAGCGGTACGGACGTCAGGGCGCGCCCGCGCGGCCGGAACGTGGCGATCACCAAGTCGTGGCGTCCGGCGCGCAGTTCGTCGAGGAGCGGTTCGGTGAGCCCCGGGGTGACGCGGAGCCGTACCCCTTCCGCCGTCAGCGGGGCCAGGGCCGGGAGGACACGGGTGCAGAGCAGTTCGCCGGGGCCCGCGAGATGGACGGGCGCCGCCCGCTCGTGGGGCGCGGTCTCGTGGCCGGCCGCGGCGGCGAGGGCGTCGAGGGGAGCGGCGACGCGGGCCGCGAGGTCGTGGGCGACGGCGGTGGGGGCGACACCGCGGGGCAGGCGCTCGAACAGCTCCCGGCCGGTCTGCCGCTCCAGGGCGCGGATCTGGGTGGTCACCGTGGGCTGCGAGAGGCCCAGGAGCCCGGCGGCGGCGGTGAAGGACCCGGAGCGGTACACGGCGAGGAAGGTACGCAGCAGATTGAGGTCCGCGACGGGCGCGCCGGACCGTGTCCCGCCGACCGGACCGAGCCCATCAGGATCCGTATGTCTCACACGGAAATCCTACGGTTCGCCTATGGCAGGGTGCCGGGCGCGCGGACCGGTACGGTCCGGCGCCCAGCGACGCGCGGTCGCCTCAGGCGTCCAGCGCCTTGAGGACCTCGGCGGCGAGCGGAGCGGAAGAGGCCGGGTTCTGGCCGGTGATGAGGTTGCGGTCGACGACCACGTTCGGCACCCACGGCTTACCCACCTGGACGTCGACACCGGCGTCGACGAGGCGGGTCTCCAGGAGCCACTTCGCCTTGTCGGCGAAGCCGGACTGCGTCTCCTCGTCGTTGGTGAAGGCGGCGATCCGGTACCCGGCGAAGGCGTTCGTGCCGTCGGCGACGGTGGCGGCGAGGAGCGCGGCCGGGCCGTGGCAGACGACGGCCAGCGGCCTGCCGGAGTTCAGGGCGTCGATCAGGAGCCTGCCGGAGGTCTCGTCGACGGCGAGGTCCTCCATGGGTCCGTGACCGCCCGGGTAGAAGACGGCCGCGTAGTCGCCCGGGGTCACGTCCTCGAGCCGCAGCGGATTCCGGAGCCCGGTGAACGCGTCGAGGGTGGCGGCGACCTTGTCCGCGCCCTCCTGACCGCCGTTGACCTCCGGGGCGAGGCTGCTCTTGTCGACGGTCGGGACGACACCGCCGGGGGTGGCGACGACGACCTCGTACCCGGCGGCCGTGAACGCCTCGTACGGGGCGGCGGCCTCCTCGGCCCAGAAGCCGGTCGGGTGCTTCGTACCGTCGGCCAGGGTCCAGTGGTCGGCGCCGGTCATCACGAAAAGGATCTTGCGCATGTGGTCTCTCCCGGGAGGTACGGGCCGGGGTACGGCCCTCAGGGCGTGATCGCTCACCCGGCGCCTCGGTCCGAGACCGTCGGTGTGGCGATGTCCTCGAACGTAGTCCCGCGCCGGAGAGCTTTCCAATGAGGAATCCAATGGCTGCCATGGGAACTCCGATGGGTCCCGGGGAATAGACGCCCGCCGCCGCACTGCGAGAAGCCCGGGGGACCGGGAAGGACCAGGAAGGACCGGGAAGGACCGGGAAGACGGGGACGCCCGCCGTTACCCGCCACCGCCGCCGGCGCCGGCCCGGGAACGTACGCCCATGGGGGAGCGGAGTGACCCCGATGGGCGTACGGCCGGGCCGGCGCGGCGTGGTCCCGCGTGACGTCCTGCGGGGCGTCAGATGCGGTGCACGGTGTGGAGCTTCGTGGCGTACGTGCCCGTGCCGTCGAGCGTCGAGGAGCCGCCCAGGTCCGACATGGTCGGGCCGTTACCGGTCTTGCGGCTGGAGAGGAAGCGGCGCTTGCCGTTCGTGTCCTCGCCCAGGTAGATGCCCACGTGGTCGACGGTGACGGTCGTGCCGTCGTCGCCCGAGTCGGCGTTGAAGAGGACGAGGTCGCCGGGCTGCAGCAGCGTCGCGGCCGGCGGGGTGCCACCGGCGGTCCGGTCGATGCGGACGCCCGGCGCGTGGTCCGCCATGTCGCGGGACTTGCGCGGCAGCCGCGTCCCCGAGGTGTCGGCGCCGGCCGCGAGCGGGACCTTGTGGTGGTAGCCGAACACCATGCGGGTGTAGCCGGAGCAGTCCAGGTTGCCCACCTGCTTGCTGGACGGGCCGGTGTACGTACCGTCGGGGAAGGTCCAGCCGAGGTTCATGTACTCGTGGAAGTCGGCGCCCTCGTAGCGGTTGCCCTGCGGGTCGAGGTAGCCGTAGCCGGCCCGTCCGAGGACCTGCTTGCCCGCGGCGGCGCCCGCACCGGCGGTCACGGCCGGCGCGCCAGGCAGGAACATCGCCGCGTACGCGAGCACGTCGGGCGCGGTCGAGCCTGCCCAGGCGCGGATCTGGCTCTCCAGGGCCGCGGTCCAGGTGCCGTCGAACGGCTGGTCGAGGACGCGCACCCAGTCGCTGTGGGTGACGGTCGGCGGGGCCTCCCAGGTCGCCTCGGTGACCTCGAAGCGGCTGACGGTCAGCTTGACGGGCAGATTGGTGCAGCCGTCGTTGGCGAGGGCCCGCAGGCCGACCCGGCCCTTGACGAAGGTGGCGTCGGTGGCCTCGGTGGTCCAGGCGGAGGGCTCGGCGGAGCTCGTGCGCCAGGCCTTGGCCTGGATCCTGGTGCCCTCGCGGCGGACCCGTATCGTCCAGTCGGTGCCGGCGGCGACACCGGTGGCCAGGGAGACGGCCGGTGCCAGCTGTGTGACGGCGTCGGCGACCTCCTTCTCGACGCGGAGCTCGACGGCGCCCGCGGTGGTGAACGACAGCCGGGCCCGGTAGTTGTTGTGCGAGTCCTGGTAGCCGAAGGACAGGGCGTACGAGCACGCCTGTCCGGTGGGCACCTTGTCGAACCTGGCCACCGCGTACACGTCGACGTCGGTGATCTCGCCGTCGCGGACGCTGGCGTGGCGGCTCGCGTAGTCCGTGGTCAGGCTGATCACGCCGGCGCCGGGGGTCACCGAGAAGTCGGTGGCGGAGCCGCCGAGCGTGGTCCAGCCACCGCCGCCGGGGGCGGTGCCCCAGTAGACGCGGTCGGCCTCGGGGAGCGCGAGGTTCGGCAGCGTGCGCTGGAAGTCGTCGGCGAAGGGCCGCTTGTTCTCGGTGAAGGTGCGCTCGGGGCCGGGGAGGAGCACCGTGCGCGCGCCGTGCGTCAGGAGGGCGACGCGTCTGCCGCCGGAGGTGACCTCGGTACGGGCGGGGGTGCCGGGCAGCACGCTGACGCCGAGGGTGCCGAGGGTGACACCGCTGAACCAGTCGGCGCCGAGGCCGGCCACGGTCACCGAGGACCTGGGGGTGCCGAGGCCGTGCGGGGGGGCGGCGAGAGGCGCCAGGGCGGGAGCGGCGGCAGGGGCGGCGGCCTGCGCGGCGCGAGCGGGGGTGGCGGTCAGGGACGCGAGGGGAACGGCCGCCGCGGTGGCGGTCAGGGCGGTGAGCAGGCTGCGCCGGGAGGTGCCGGCGGTGCGGGATGTATGGATCATGACAGACATCATGCTGACGCCCCTGCCCGCGTCGTGCGGCAGGGTGCTCTTCCGGCCCCCGTGGGTTCCCCCGTGCGTTCCGGTCCCGGCCGGTGGATCCTGGAGGTATCGAAAGGGGCCGCGGTTCGTTTCGGCGCGGCTCGGTGTACGAGGAGGCAGGCCATGACCCGCACCCTGGAGTGGACGGTCGGCGTGGAACTGGTCGAGGAGAGCGGCACGACCAGGGCCGAGGCCCGGTTGCGCACCGGCCACTCGACGATCACGGGCCACGGCTCCGCGCGGTGCAACCCGGCGGACGTGGACGTGCCGGCGATCGGTGACGAGCTCGCCGCGAGCCGGGCGATGAAGGACCTGGCCGGCAAGCTGATGCGGGAGGCCAACCGGGAGATGGAGGCGGTGGGCGCGGGGACCGTACCCCAGCACACCGGACCCGGATACGGCTGGCCGGAGGCGGTCACCTGACGGGACCGCCACCCGAAGGCGAGGGCCCGGCGGGGCGTGAGGCACCGGCCGGGCTCGAACCGTGTGCGTCCGCGCGCGGTGTGGCGGCGGGCGGCCCGCGCGGGACGGCGTCGTGGACAGCTCGCGCCGGATGGCGTCGTAGCCCGCCCGAGTGCGTCTGGCCCGAGTGCGTCTGGTTCGGCCCGACGGGGACTGCCTCCTAGACCACCCCCTCGGCCCCCTCAACCCCTTCCGCCCCCTCCGCCTGCTCGTACGTCAGCCGGTCCTCGACCTCCACCACCCCGTCCACCGTCTCGCACAGCCGCACGAGGATCGGCCCGATCCCCGGGCGGTCCAGCGTGCCGCTGAGGGTGACGTGCCCCTCGTCGACGTCGATGTGCACGGCGGACGGGGAGAGGCGCAGGATGCGGACGACGACGTCCTCGCGGATCTCCTCCTGGATCGAGCGGTCCCTCCGCAGGAACAGCTGGAGCAGATCGCTCCGGCTCAGCACCCCGACCAGCCGTCCGTCCGAGTCCACGACCGGCAGCCGCTTCACCCGGTGGCGCTCCATCAGCCGGGCCGCCTCGACCGCCGTCCACGAGGGCCGGGCCGTCACGACGGGGCTGGACATCATGGCCTCCGCGGTGCTCGGCCCGCCCTTCGCCGTGTGCCGCCGCAGGAGGTCGGCCTCGGATACCACGCCCACGGGCCGGTTCTCCTCGTCGACGACGGGGACCGCGGTGATGCCGTACTCGTCGAGGAGCCGCGCGATCTCCTTGAACGAGGTCCCGGGCTGCACCACCACCGCGGTCGGCGTCATCAGGTCGGCCACGCTGCGGTGCCTCATCGTCCGTTCCGTCCCTTCTGGGTCCCGGATTCCATGATCCCCCACCGAGCGCCGGAATGGGACGGGAGGCCCGCGAAACCAGGGGCGGGAAAGGGCTTGCAAGAATTGACATGTACATGGTTACTTCGGGTAAGCCCAGCCCCGCGAGCCGGAAGAAGGACCCTGCATGCCGTCTCCCACGCCCACGCCGAGCCCCCTCCGCCACCCCACCCGCCCGCGCCGCGGCCGCCACCTCGCGGCGGCCGTCGCGGTCGCCCTCACCCTCGTCGCCACCGCCGGCGGCACGGGAGCGGCCGCACCCGAGGGGCCGGCCTCCGCCGGGCTCCGCGAGGCGATGTTCGTCGGCAACAACTGGGACGGAACGGCCGACGTCATCGCCGCCCAGGGCGACTTCCACCGCATCGGCCGCCTCGATGTGATCCCCGACAAGCAGGAACGCCTCCGGGAGATCTACCTGAATCCGGTCAAGCTCGCGTTCTTCCTCGGTGTCCGCTCGGGACCGGGGGAGGGCCACGACCAGTTCGTCGACGACATGTACGCGACCCCCGACGGTTCGGCCATGGTCGTCTCCCGGCCCAGCTTCGCCGACGTCGTCTCCCTCGACCTGCGCACCGGGCGGATCAACTGGCGCTTCCCGGTGGCCGGTTTCCGCGCCGACCACATGGCCGTGTCGCCCGACGGCACCCGCGTCGCGGTCTCCGCGTCCACGGGGAACACGGTCCACGTCCTCGACATCACCACCGGCCGCGAGGTCGGCTCCTTCAAGACGGGCGACAAGCCGCACGAGAACGTCTTCACCTCCGACGGACTCCTCTGGAACATGTCCATCGGCGAGGTCACCACCGCCCTCGACGCCCCCTGGCTCGACTGGACCAAGGGCGACCGCCGCATCACCGTCGTCGACGCCCGCACCTTCGAGACCGTCCGCGTCATCGACATGCGCGAGCGCCTCGACGCCTTCGGGCGCGGCGACCTCTCCGACGCCGTCCGCCCGCTCGTCTTCACGCCGGACGAGAAGAAGCTGTACTTCCAGGTGTCGTTCTTCAACGGGTTCCTGGAGTACGACCTCGCCACCGACCGGATCACCCGGGTCAAGTCCCTCCCGGGCAACCCGGCGACCGACCCCGACCGCACCACCTGGGTCAACGACTCGCGTCATCACGGCCTCTCGATGAGCCCCGACGGCACCAAGCTCTGCGTCGCGGGGACGATGGACGACTACGCCACGGTGGTCGACCGCGCCACGCTCCAGGAGGGCCCGCTCGTCGAGGCGTCCAAGCCGTACTGGGCGACGGTGAGCGGCGACGGACGGTCCTGTGTGATCTCCGAGAGCGGTGCCGACCGGGTGACCGCGATCGACTTCGCCACCGGCCGGCGCGTGGCCTCCGTGGACGTCGGCGACCATCCCCAGCGCGTACGGCTCGCCCGCATCCCGGCCGACTGGACCGGAGCGGCGGGAAGTTGAGCGACGGCGGCGGGACCGGCCGGATCGAGTACCGACCCGCCCGGTCCCGCCGCAGCAGACCCTCAGGCCCTCGGGCCCTCAGGTCAGAGCCATTCAGGCCCTCAGGCCCTGTGGACCGCGACCTCGTGGAGCGAATAGCCCCACTCGGTCGCCCGCCGTTCGCCGTGGATCCGTACGTACCGGGCCGGCGTCGACGCGAACTCCGCCGTGTCGTATCCGCCGTCCCCGGCGTCCGTGGACCACACCGTCCGCCAGTCCGTGCCGTTCTCGGACACCTCGATCCGGTACTGGCGTGCGTACGCCCGCTCCCAGTCGAGGGTGACCCGGCCGATCCGGCGGACCGCCCCGAGGTCCACGCCGATCCACTGGTCGTCCGACCAGTCGCTCGCCCAGCGCGTGCCCACGTCGCCGTCGACGGCCCGGCCGGGGGCGTAGCTCGTGAACGGGTTCCACTCCGATGAGCTCGCCGAAGCGGCGGCGCCCGCGGCCAGGTTGACGCCCGGCTCGTGCTTCTCCGTCGCCCCCCACGTGGTGAGGTACGACTCCGCGCCGCGCGCCAGCTCGTTCACGACGCCCTGGCCGCCGCTGAGCCGGATCTGTTCGATCCAGTCCGGCACCATGCCGTTGTGCGCGGCGCCGTCGGTGTTGAGGTCCCAGGTGCGCTCGCCCGTCACCTGGCGGTCGATCACCGACCCGCCGTCGAAGCTGCGGAAGGGGTACGTGACGGCGTTCGGCGCGTCAGGACCGACCGGGCCCGGCCAGCCGCCGACCCCGTTCATGTCGGTGCCGTACCCGAGACCGACCCCGTACTTCTCGCGGAGGTCCGCCTTCTGTCCGGCCTCGCCGATGAAACCCTCCGCGCCGTGCATGTACTGGGCGACGAAACCGCCCAGGCGGTAGAGCCGCTCGGTCCAGTCCAGGTCCATCCAGCTGTGGGTGGAGAGGACGCCCGGGTACTCCTCGGACTCCAGGATGTCGAGCGCCCGGCCGGCCGCCTTGACGCTCATGTGATCGAGCTCCAGCATCATGCCGCGGTCCATCATGCCCCGCAGCGCGTGTTCGCCGAGCCTCGTCAGGCCCCGGGTGTTGCACTTCGCGTCGGAGGCGTACGAGGGGACGCTCACCCCGGGCGGCAGCTTGGAGGCCATCACGGGGGCGGCCGCGAGCCCGATGGGGTTGTCCTGCTGCGGTCCCGCGCACTTCTCGGTCGCCCAGAACGTGCCAGTGGACAGGAACTGGCCGATGTTGACCGCCGTGCCGATGGCCCCCGAGTCGAAGCGCACGCCGCAGAGCGCGTTGTCGAACTTGTGGCAGAGGAACATGCTCCGCACGCCGAGCCCGTACAGCTCGTCGAGGCCGCGGTCGATGTCCTCCTTGTCGCACTGGGCCACGTCGAGGATCATCTTGCAGCCGAACGGCTCCGAGGTCTCGACGCCCAGGACGACGGCGAGCTTGCCCTGCTCGACCACCGAACGGGCCTGCGCGGCCGAGGTGACGATACGGAACCAGCCCTTGCCGGGACCGCCGTACAACCCGTCGACGTACTCCTGGAGCTCGTACGTCTTGCGGGCCTGGAGGCGGATCGACGTCATCTCGTCGCAGCTGCGGTCCCGGGGCAGGATCGAGCAGATCAGGCCGTTCGTCACCAGGTCGTTGACGAGCACGCGCTGCCCGCCGCGCCAGGCGCGCTCCACCCATGCGTAGTAGTTCTGCTGGTGGGTCAGGGAGTTGTGGGCGGGCCAGTCCTTGAACGTCGGCCAGCCGACCGGGTCGTGGTGGCCGTCGGCGCCGCCGGTGATGTTCTCGAACAGCGCGCCCGAACCGTCGGGGTAGTGCTCGGGACAGTCCTTGAGCGCCTCGGGGGCACCGCCCGCGGCGAACGTCTGGCCGCAGATGAGCCGGCCGCCGAACCCCTCGTTGGACATCAGGTGGTTGTGCGCGTCGACGAAGCCGCGCACCTTCCCCTGCGCGTCCGTCCCGGTGAACGGCGCGCCCGTGACGTTGATCCGCGAGTCGGCCGCCGGCCGGGCCGTGGGCTCCCACCACGGACCGGTGGCGTCGGCGGCGGGGACGGGGCCGGAGCCGAAGAGCACGGCGGCCAGGGCCAGGAACAGCGCCAGGAGGGCGGATCGGCCGCCGGTCCCGCGCGAATGGGGTCGAGTCATGGTCAGCGATGCCTCCGGTCGGTGGGGGTGTACCGGGCGCCCCGAGGATCGCGGTGTCGGTGCTGTGAGTCAAGAGTCCGGGACGGATGACCTGCTGACGGTTCGAAGGGACGCCGGACACACCACCGGTGCCACGGTCAGCCCTCGATCATCGCCACCAGCTGATCGGCTGTCAGATCAAGCTGTCCGGCGGCGGCCTTCTCGTCGCCGAGGACGAGGAACTGCAACGTGAGACCGTCGATCACGGCCGCCAGGTAGCGCGCGATCGTCTCCACCGGCACCCTCGGCTCAAGGCCCCTCAGCGCCCGCACCTGTTCGACCAGGGCGCCCGCGGACACCACGTACTGCTCGTACTGGGCGCGCGCCAGATGTTCGAACCCGGGCTCCCGCAGGGCGTACTGGGTGAGGTCGTACGTGAGCATGTGCTCGCCGGGGTGGGCCGTGACATGGTCCCAGTACGTCTGGAGCGCGCCCCGCACGGTCTCCCGCAGCGTGGCACCCGGCTCGACCGCCGACATCACCCGCGCCACGTAGTTCCCGGTGATCGTCTCGATCGCGGCCTCCAGGAGGGCCTGCTTGGAATCGAAGCAGTAGTGGAAGACGCTCAGCGAGACACCGGCCTCGGCGCAGATCGACCGGGTGGTGGTCCGGGTGACACCGTCCCTGGTCATCGCCCTGATCGCCGCCTCGACCAGCTGCCTGCGTCGTTCGGCCGACGGCATCCGCCCCATGGTTCCTCCTCGCGTCCGGCGCAAGGGTAGGCGAGAGCCACGCCGGGTGACAGCGCGGGAGCGGCCCGCCGCGCGAGCCCGGCGACGCACGGCGGGGGCGGGACGGGCGTACGCGTCAGGGGGTGTAGGGGGTGTCGCTGCGGCGCAGTTCGGTCATGGCGGGCTCCGTGACCCGGTAGACGGCGGTGCGCCGGATGGTCACGATGGCGGCGGGGTCGGTCTCCCCGCGGGTCAGGTAGACGACGGTCGCCTGCCGCGGCGCAGGCGAGGAGGCGTCGATCGACACCACGGGCGTACGGTCCCCGAGCGAGGCGGCGGCGGCCGGTACGGGAGTCCCGGCCTCGTTGCGCCAGGTGACGAGGGCGTAGAAGCGGCCCGTACCACCGGTGGTGACCTTCACGGCGGCCACGGCGTCGGCCGCCGGATCGCCCGTCACATCGCCGATGCCGCACTGCGGCTGGAGCTCGATCACCACACCGTCGCCCTCCCACCGGCCGTCGGTCAGGGCGATGCCCCCCTCGGGGGCGTCGGGCAGCCGCAGGGAAGGCCCCTGGAGCGGGGCGTTCCGCAGCTGGTCACAGGTGAGCGTGCCCGCCGGGGTGCCCTTCCCGGGCTTCTTCGACCCGGTCGGCGAGGGCTTGGCCGATTCCTTACCCCCGGTCGGCTTGCCGCCGGGAGTCTTCGAGGTGGCGGCGGGCTTCCGGGGCTTCGAGCCCGACCCCTCGCCGCCGTCCTCCGGGCCCTGGCACGCCACCGTGAGCGACGCCAGCGCGAGAGCCGTGACCAGCCCCGCTCCACGCGCCGCCGCTCTTCTGGTCCCGATGGTTCCGGTGCTACCGGTGGTTCCGGTGGTTCCGAACATCGCAGATTCCCCCTTGTGTGTCCGCCGTCCATGCGCAGAACGGCAGGGTCGAAGACGCGCCACCGGGTACCGCGGTTGCGGACGCCCGGCCCGCGCCTTCGACGGGTGAAGACGCACTGGCATCATGCGTATCCGGCCCCACCACAACCGAACCGCTGAGTGAGCTCCTCGTGATCGACAGCACCACCTCTCCGCATGACACCACCCCCTCCGAGATACGCGCCGAGCGCCGGCGGATCGTCGAGTCCGTCCAGGCGCACCGGCGGATCCTCTCGAAACGGCGGGCGTTCGAGGTCGCGGACCGGCAGCGACTGAACCGCGAGGCCAGGGAGCGCGACCGTGCCGAGGCGCGTCACGGGAAGGCGCTTCAGCGCATTCACGAGAAGCAGGTCAAGAGCGAACGGTCGCTCACGGGGAAGCTGAACGGACTCGACGGGAAGCGCGAGAGCCAGGAGCGCAGGGCGCTCGCCGTGCTGCGGCGCGAGGCCGTCGACCAGGCGCTCCGGAGCACGCACCTCACCGCGAGCCAGGTGAACGGCATCGGCAGCGGCCTCGTCCGCGACCTCGCCGCCCAGGGCGTCAGGACGGCCGCCGACTTCCGACGCGTCTCCTGGGGCAAGGCCCCCAACGGCAAGGGCGGGGAGGTGCTCTACATCCACCGCACACAGGGCCGCAAGGTCCACATCAACGGCATCGGCGAACATCGCGGCCGCCCGCTGATGGAGTGGCGCCAGGCGGCCCTCGCCCGCGCCGAATCCCGGGCGCCCGACGAGCTGCCGGCGGACCAGCGGCACCGTATCGCCGAGATCATCGAGAACGAGCGGACCCGGCTCAAGGCCGAACTGGACGAAGCCCCGAAGCTCGCGGCGACGGCCCGCGCCGAAGCGGTCGACGTACACACCGAGGCCCTGGAACGCCTTGCCGTCACCGAGGGGGAGGCGGCGGAGGAAGCAGCGCGGCGCAGGGCGGAGTTCGACACGATGGCCGAGCGCCTGCGCGACCTCCAGGCCGAACTCGCGGCGCACGTGGACAGTTTCGGCGACCTGGGGCTCCGCGACCGGAGGGCCCGCTCCCGTGCGCTCAGACCGGTCCCGGCGGCGCCCGCCATCCCGGCTCCCCGCGCTCCGGAGGCCGCTCCGCGTCCGAACCCGGCGAGCGCGACCCCCGACGCGGCCGCAGCCGCGCCGGACGCCCATGCCGCTCTGGACGGAGTCCGGGCGAAACTCGGCTGGCTCGTCCCCATGGCGTTCTTCGGCATGACGGCCGTCCTCGGCACGGGCGCCGACGCGACCGACCCCCTGTGGTTCAGGATCACGGCCCGCCTCGCCGCCCTGGCCATGCTGGCGGACCTGCTGCGCCTGTGGGTCCCACGCAGGCGGTGGCGTACGGCGGGCTCGCTGCCCGCCGGTACCGGCCTGGTGGTCTCGGGCGTGTTCCTGGGCCTGGTCTCCGCGAGCATGTTCGTCGACCCGGAGCACTCGGCCGGCGGCGCCCCCTGGGCCATCGCCGTCGTGTCGGCGCTCCTCCTCCTGGGAGGCGCCGCCCGCCGCGCGGGCACGGGGACACCGGGCCCGACCTCCGACTGACCGCGCGCGGCGGACGAGTCCCGGCTGCTACTCCGCCGCGTACCGCACGAACCGGCCCCAGCCCTCGCGTCCGACCGCGAAGGCGGGGCGGCTCACGTCCTTGGAGTCCCGGACGTGCACGTCCTGTTCGGCTACGGCGACCTCTACGCAGTCATCACCCTGGCTGCCGCTGTAGCTGGACTTGAACCAGGCGAGTTCCGTCGTGGTGGTCATAGCTCTCCTCGCAGTCGCTCCAGCAGGCCCCGCGATTCCATGGGGTTCAGGGCCTGCGACCGCAGTGTTTCATAGCGCTGACAGAGGAGGCTCACCTCTTTCGGGTCCGTGATCAGGCGCCCGTTCTGCTGGCCCTCGGAGTAACAAAGCCGCTTCCCCTCCAGAGTCTCCAGGAGTCGCACCGGCCCGTCCAGGCACGCGTGCAACCCTGCCTCCAGCGGCACCACCTGCAGCGTCACATTGCGCGGAGCACTGAGCTCCAGTACGCGATCGAGCATCTCCCGCATCTGCTCGGCATCGCCGAACCGGCGCCGCAGGACGTGCTCCTCCACGATGAAGCTGAACGGGACCGTCGGCCGCTCGCGCATCATCTGCTGCCGCTCCAGGCGGGCGGCGAGCTGTGCCTCCAGCTGCTGATCGGTCAGCAACGGGATCGTGCCCTCGAACACCGCCCGCGCGTACGCCGCCGACTGCAGCAACCCCGGCACGAGCCGGCACTCGTACGTGCACAGGCTGACGGCCACCTTCTCGAGCCGCGCCCACCGCCGGAACCACGCCGCGAGCCCCGGTTCGCCGCGCGTCAGGTGCCGGGCCGCCTTCCGGAGGGCGCCCGTGTTCCCGAGGGCCTCCTCCGCGTGCTCGACGAACGCCTCGTCCGGCATGCGGCGACCCAACTCCACGGATTCCACGGTGTGTTTGGAGAACCCGACCCGCGCCCCGAACTCCACCCGGCTGAGGCCCGCGTGCTCGCGCAGGGCCTGGACGACGGCGCCGAACGTCCGCAGACTGTCCGACGGATCGGGTTCCCGCTCCCACTCCTGGGCCCGTACGCCGTCATCGCTCTCGGCCTCGACCATGCTCATACGCCGCCACCTCCACGTACACCCGCGGCAGCTCCCGCGGTTCGGCCTACTCAGCGTGACGGCGGAGGGACCGTACTGTCCACCCTGGGTGCCCGTACGCTGACAGCGCGTACGGGGTGTGGCTCTCGCGGAGCGCGGCGGGACGGCGTCACTGTGGCCTCATGAACGCGACGAAGCCTCAACTGAGGCCTACGACTCACAGGTTCAGCCAGCTCCTCTCGTCCACGCGGCGTGGCGCGCGCCTCGCCCGGCTCCTGGCGGTGGCACAGCTCCACGCCTGGGACGCCCCGGGGGACGTCACGGAACGTGCGGAGCAGGTCGTCGCGGAGCTCGCGGCGAACGCCGTACTCCACGGATGGCTTCCCGGACGCGACTTCCGGCTCGGTCTCGCGCTCGACCCGTCGGACGGCGGCCTCCGCATCGAAGTCACCGACGCACGCGGCGACCGGCTGCCCGCCATGGTCCGGCCGGGCGGGGGAGACGGCGACGGCGGCAGGGGACTGCCGCTGGTCGCCGCCCTCGCCGACGACTGGGGGGTCGAGCCGTACCCACCCGGCGGCAAGACGGTATGGGCGACCCTCGGCCCCGGCCTGCCCCCCGGTCCGTGAGGGCCGCCGGCCCGACGCCCCGCCGACCTGCGGTCCGCGTGGCCCGGGAGGAAGCTGGATGCGGCGGCGCGCGCGGAAGGAGCCGTCGCCATGGGAGGAAACCCGGGTCGCCCTCAAGGGCTCGCACGCCTCACGGCCATCGGTGTCGCGGCGGCGACAGGTGCCGCACTGCTGTCGGAATGGGCCGCCGGCGGAACGGAGGGCGGGGCCACGGACCGTACCGCCGCCGTCCAGGCCGCGCCCAGCCCGTCGGCCGATGACGTACGCACCCTCAAGCCGGGCCAGACTCCTTGAGCCCACGAAAGAGTGACGCCTGCGGGGCCGATCGTAGGACTGCGCCGTGTCAGGCTTGCATCGCAGAAGCCCACCGACCCTTGTCGGCTGCGGAGATGTATGACGCTCCGACACCAAGCGTCCCGCGCGCCTCTCGTCCCCCAAGGGCCTGCCGTATTCTGGGAGTTCGACCAGATCCACCGGGCACCAGGGAACGAGGCACGAGGCGTGTCGCTGTATCTGCACCGCTCGAACCAGACCAGACTTCTGCGCCGCAAGGCCGTGGACAGGTGCAAGTACTGCGGTACACCGATCGAGTGGTTCGAGCGGTACGACACCCTCCGGATCCCCCTCACCACGGAGTTCCCCGCGCCGCTGATCCCGCCGAAGATGCGGTGGCACCTCAGCAAGGGCGTCGCCTACCCCGGCGGGGACCCTCAGACGGCGTTCTGCAGGATCCCGCATCCCGCGATCTGCCCGGCCGTCACTCATCCCGACCTCCCGGACGAGCTTCAGGATGTGGTGGCACGGCTCGCGGTGCGCATGCGCGGCCGGATCGAGCGGGGAGAGTTCTCTCCCTATCTCGAACCGGTGGAGGAAGCGGAAGCGGAGACCGCCGACCCCGACATTGTCGAGGACATCCGGCACGTCATCTCGTACTACGGCACGCTGAGGATCGCGCCGGGTGAGGTCCACGATCTCCAGTGCATCGCGACCGACGCGAGGACCGGGCAGCGGTGCGAAGGCGGCGTCTTCGACCTCGACGAAGGGAAATGGGAGGAGGTCGACATCCCCCATGCCCCTGGTCGGCAGGGCCAGCAGATCCTGTCCATGACGGGCGGCCGCATGTGGGTCTGGACCATCAACGACTTCGAGTTCCTGCGCCGGTGGTGGAAGCAGCGCTGCGGTGACTGCTTCCGGTCCTCCCAGCCTGATCACGTGAAGTTCGAGCTCGCGCAGTTCCATCCGCTCATCCACGCCGACTACATCCTCACCACCCGCCCGGAAGGCTACGAGCGCACCGCGAAAGGCGATCAGCTCGTCATCCACGATGGGCCCGCCAAGGACGTCACGACATGCGCGGCCGACGGCTGCCGGAACGCCACGCTCGGGAAAATGGACGAGGGCTGGCTGTGCTGGAGCTGCGAGCGCACGGAAAGGCGCCGCGCCCGTGTTCATCGGCGCTGGCAGTACTTCATCGAGCCGGTGGAAGAGGACCCCCCTCGACAGCATCCCGTCCCGCCCCGCGCCCCAAGGAACACGCCGTGACCATGGCTTTCACCAGGGACGACGGCGCCTTCGCGGACAGCCGAGTCCCCGCGCCCTGGCCACAGCTCATCCCCCTGCTGCATTTCCGGGTAGGTCATCTGATCGCCCTGGGGGTGCCGGCCGACGACGAGGCGCGACTGAGCACGGCACTCGCCGACCACGCCCAGGCCCACGACGCTCGCACCCTGCTCTATCCCAGCTCCCCGACGTCGCACGAGCTCGGAGCCAGACGGGTGCTCCGCTCCGCCTTGACGGCGCAGCAGATCGTCGAGGACGTCGAGTCGTTCGCAGGCACTCGGCGACCGGTGGACCTGGTCGTCGTCGAGGACTTCAGCCGGCTCTGCGACGCCGACGGCGATCGTTTGCGCGAGCCCGAGCAGATCGATGATGCCGGCAGGCGCCTGAAGCGTCTCGCCGACGACCGGACGGTGTTCCTCTTCATCCCGATCGACCGCACGCCTCCGGCAGCGGAACCCATGCGCCTCGCTGACCTGGGGCTTTCCGCAGAACTCGTCTACCACGCGGACGTCCTGGCCCTGCTGGAGCGGACGAGCCCCGACAGCGCGGACGTCCTCGTCGTCAAGGACCGCTTCGGGCCCGTCCCGTACAAGGCCTCCATCCCGTGGGAGTCGTGAGCGAGCTTCGAGGGCCTCCGGGCACCTCGCGTCGCGTCTGTGGGATCTCAAATGGCGTGGCCAAATCTCACGGCCCATGGCCACCTCGTGGCCGGTTGGCCACGAAGCTGAGACTTCCCGGCTGGCCTGTTCGCTCTTTGGGTTGACGGCGAAATAGCGCGGCCTCCCCTCGGGACAGGCTCACGCGAGCCCGTATACCGAGCGGGTACACCCATGGACCCTTACTGCGGTGCCCGTCCGTTCAGCGGGTTACCGGTTCCGCGGTGGAAGCGGACTGTGTGGCCGCCCAGGAGGCGAGCAGGCGCAGGCTCTCGTCGGAGGGTGAGCCGGGCTCGGCGGTGTAGATGGTCAGGACGAGGCCGGGGTCGGCCCGCAGGTCCAGCCCCTCGTAGGCGAGGGTGAGGTCGCCGACCGCATCGTGGTGGAAGCGCTTGGTGCCGGTGCCGTGGAGTCGGACGTCGTGGGCTCCCCAGCGCGTGCGGAAGGCGTCGCTGCGGGTGGACAGCTCCCCCACGAGGTCGTGGAGCGCCTTGTCGTGCGGGTTGCGGCCGGCCTCGGTGCGCAGGATGGCGACGGTGATGTCCGCGGCCAGGTCCCAGTCGGGGTAGAAGCGGCGTGAGAGGGGGTCGAGGAACTGGAAGCGGGCGAAGTTCGCCTGGTTGTGCGGGTTGGCGTAGAGATCGTGGTGGAAGGCGCGGGCCAGGCTGTTGGTGGCCAGGAGGTCCATGCGGCCGTTGCGGACGAAGGCGGGGCATCCGGTGACGGCGTCCAGGGTCCACTGCAGGCTCGGGTGTGGCTTCCACTGGCGGGTGGTGCGGCGTCGTCGGCGGGTGAGGGCGTCGGAGCCGTCGGCTGTCCGGGCCAGGTGGAGCAGGTGGGCGCGTTCGGCGTCGTCGAGCCGCAGGGCGCGGGCGACGGCTTCGAGGACGGCCGGTGAGACCCCGGCGAGGTTGCCGCGTTCCAGTTTGGCGTAGTACTCGACGCTGACGTCGGCCAGGGCGGCGACCTCGCTGCGGCGCAGGCCAGGGACCCGGCGCCGGGGGCCGGCGGGCAGTCCGGCCTGCTCGGGGGTGATCTTGGCTCGCCGCGAGGTGAGGAACTCGCGGACATCTGCTTGGTTGTCCACGCTTTCGACGGTACGGCTTGGTCGGCGCCGGAGGGATGTACTGCTGGTACACCCCTTGTCGGTGACTCGCTGCGGGTTCGAAGTACCGGTTACCTGGATGACGTGATGGTTCCTCCCCCTGCTCTTCCGGCAGGGCGGGAACGCCGGCACGCGGGCTGTTCTTGGACAGTTCGGCCCTCTCGTACGTAAGGAAGACCTCTCATGCGCGGAGCAGTGATCCACGCCCCCGGCGACGTCCGCTTCGAGACCCTGGACGACCCGCAGATCCTCAAGCCCACCGACGCGGTCATCCGGACGGCCGTCACCTGTGTGTGCGGCTCCGACCTGTGGCCCTACCGGGGCGCGGAGCCGATCGGCGACCCGCACCCGATGGGCCACGAGTACGTCGGGTTCGTGGAGGAGGTCGGGCCCGAGGTCACCGGCCTGCGGACGGGCCAGTTCGTCGTCGGCTCGTTCGCCACCTCGGACAACACCTGCGCGAACTGCAAGAACGGGTTCCCGTCGAACTGTCTGCACCGCGAGTTCATGTCGACCTGCCAGGCCGAGTACGTCCGCATCCCCAACGCCGCCGGCACCCTGGTCTCCCTCGACGAGACCCCAGACGAGTCGCTGTGGCCGAGCCTGCTGGCCCTGTCGGATGTCATGGGCACCGGCTGGTGGGCGGCGGAGGCCGCCGAGGTGAGGCCCGGCTCGACCGCCGTGGTCATCGGCGACGGCGCGGTGGGCCTGTCCGGTGTGATCGCGGCGAAGGAGATGGGCGCGGAGCGGATCATCGCCATGTCGCGCCACGAGTCCCGCCAGCAGCTCGCCCTGGCCTTCGGCGCCACCGACATCGTCACCGAGCGTGGCGAGGAGGGCGTCGCCCGGATCAAGGAGATGACCGGGGGCATCGGCGCCGACAGCGTGCTGGAGTGCGTCGGCACCGCCGAGGCCATGAGCCAGGCACTGCACTCCACCCGTCCCGGCGGCAGCGTCGGCTTCGTCGGTGTCCCCCACGACGTCGCCGTCGACGGGCAGGAGCTGTTCTTCTCCCACGTCGGCCTGCGCGGCGGGCCCGCTCCCGTACGCCGCTACCTGCCCGACCTCATCGACCGCGTCCTGACCGCCCGGATCGACCCGGGCAAGGTCTTCGACCTCACTCTCCCCCTGGCCGAGGTGGCCCAGGGCTACAAGGCGATGGACGAGCGCCTCGCCATCAAGACTCTCCTCACCCCCTGAACCGTCCCCCCCCATCTGAAGGAGCGATCATGCAGATCACCCGCAGCTCGATCGACACCGTCAAGGGACCGGCAGACTGGTTCACCGGCGACGTCTACATCGATGCCGTCGCCGCGGCCCCCGCCCCGTCCCGGGTCACCGCGGCCCTGGTGCACTTCATGCCCGGCGCGCGCACCCACTGGCACTGCCACCCGCTCGGGCAGACCGTCTTCGTCACCGAGGGCGTCGGCTTGTGCCAGCGCCGCGGCGGACCGGTCGAGGTCATCCGGCCCGGCGACCGCGTGCTGTTCGAGGCCGGCGAGGAGCACTGGCATGGTGCCGCCCCGAACCGGCTGATGGTCCACGTGGCCATCAACGAGGGCGACGAGACCCACGACGTCGTGCACTGGCTGGCCCCCGTCACCGACGAGGAGTACGCCGCAGCCCCGGCCGTCTGACCTCGGACGGTCCTCGGCCCCGCCCATCTGCCTGCCCCCTTTTTTTGCTCGGGCGGTCCCGAAAACGGTTTGCCCCGCTCACGTCGTCCTTGAGGAGAACCACCGTGACCACGTTCGCCCTCGTCGGAGCCGGCCCGGGCCTGGGCCTCGCGGCCGCCCGCCGCTTCGGCGCCGCCGGCCACCGCGTCGCCCTCGTCTCGCGCAGCATCCAGCACCAGGACAACCTGGTGGCCGAACTGGCCCGGGGGAATGTCCAGGCCCGCGGGTTCACTGCCGACGTCCTTGACCCGGCCTCCCTCACCTCGGCCCTGCACGAAGCCGCCGACACGCTGGGGCCCATCGAGATTCTCCAGTTCAGCCCGGTGCCCCGCGGCGACTTCATGAAGCCGGTGCTCGACACCACCGCCGCCGACCTGGACGACCCGCTGGCCTTCTCCGTCAAGGGCCCAGTGACCTGTGTGAACGCCGTCCTGCCCGGGATGCGGGAGCTGGGCCGGGGCACGCTGTTGTTCGTCAACGGCGGCAGCGCCGTCCGCCCCCACCCCGAGCGGGCCGGGACCTCGATCGCGTTCGCCGCCGAGAGCGCCTACGTCTCGATGCTCCACGACGCCCTCGCGCCGGAGAACATCCACGTCGCGCAGCTGATCGTCCCTGGCGCGATCCGCCCGGACGCCGAGCACTCCAGCCCGAAGGCCCTGGCCGAGCGCCTGCACGCCATCCACAGCGAGCGCGGTCCCTTCCGGCACTACGCCGAGCCCATGCCCGCATGACCATCCCGGGGATCCCTTCCATGAACTCCGCAGTCCGTCGCCGTCTGCTCCGCGCCGCTCCGGCAGCCGTCCTGCTGCTGGCCGTGGCCGCCTGCTCCAGCGACGCGCAGGAAACCACCCCGGCCGCCCCCTCCTCCGCCTCCCCGGGTCTGCAGGAGACGACGGCCTCCACCCCGCGATCCCCCTCCGAGAGGAGCACCGCCATGGGCATCCGGGTCACTCTCGACGGCCGCCCTGTCGAGGCCACCTTGAACGACAGCCCCGCCGCCCGCGACTTCGCCGGGCTGCTCCCGCTCACCCTGGACCTGGAGGACTTCCACGGCATTGAGCGGGTTGCCGACCTGCCGCGCAAGCTGGACACCTCCGGTGCCCCCGAACCGGTCGCGGCCAAGGCCGGCGACATCGCCTACTACGCCCCCTGGGGCAACCTGGCCCTCTTCTACCAGGACGGGCCCGCCCCCTCCGCCGACCTGCTCGTCCTCGGCCACCTCGACGTCAGCGCCGACCAGCTCGGCCGGGCGACGCGCATCACCATCGAAGCCGCCCCCTGACCCGGGCGGCTGCCCGAACTCCCCAGAGGCCGGGTTCACCGTCAACCCCGTTGTCAGCTCTCTCGCCGTCCGTATCGCCGGCGACGCCCCCACCTGCATCGCCGCAGGCTCGCTCGTCGCGGGGCGGGCCCTGGGCTCCTCCCTCGGCCCGACCGGGCCGGCCCTGGTCGGCGCGGTCTTCGCCGCGCTCACCCTGATGCCCCTGATCGCCCTCGCGCTGCGCGGCACCGGCGGCCCCTCGCGGATCGTCGCCCGTCACACCACCGACGCCGACGCCCCGCGGCAGACACCAGTCACCACCACGACCACACTCCGAACACCACATCCGTACGACTTCGGGGAGCAACCGCCATGAACCCCACCTACGACTTCACCGGCCAGGTCGCCTTCGTCACCGGCGCCTCCTCGGGCATGGGCCTGGCCACCGCCCGCGCCTTCGCCGAAGCGGGCGCCGCTGTCGGCCTCGCCGACATCGACGAGGCCGCCGTCACCAAGGCGGTGAAGGACCTCACCGACGCCGGCCACCGGGCGCTCGCCCTGGTCTGCGACGTGGCCGACGAGGACCAGGTCGCCGCGGCCGTCGACCGCACCGCGGAGACCTTCGGACGGCTCGACATGGCCTACAACAACGCCGGCATCATGTCCGCGCCCACCGACGCCGCCGACGAGAGCGCCGAGCAGTTCGACCGCGTCCAGAACATCAACCTGCGCGGCATCTGGGCCGGCATGAAGCACGAACTGCGCCACATGCGCGACCAGGGCAGCGGCGCCATCGTCAACTGCTCCTCTCTCGGCGGCCTGGTCGGCAACCCCGGCCGCGCCGCCTACCACGCCACCAAGCACGGCGTGATCGGCCTGACCAAGAGCGCCGCCCTCGAATACGGTGCTCGCGGCGTCCGCATCAACGCCGTCTGCCCCGGCACCATCGCCACCCCCATGGTCGACGCCATGGTTGAAGGCGGAGAGCTCGACCGCTCCCAAGCTGAAAGCGGACAGGCCATCGACCGCCTCGGCACCGCCGACGAAATCGCCCAGGCCGTCCTGTGGCTGTGCAGCCCCGGATCCAGCTACGTCACCGGCATCGCCCTGCCCGTCGACGGCGGCTACACCGCCCAGTAACCGGACCAGGGGTGCGTCGAGCCGGATGGGGGGAGCGAGGCCGTTGCCACTCGCCTCGGCTGCTCACCCGAGTGGGGCGCCTGCGTGACGACGACCATGGATCTGAGACACGCTGCCGACACACACTCTGAAACTGCCTCAGAACCTGCGGTCAGCACGCTGCGTCATGACAAGAGCCGCGAGATCTCACAGCGTCGACCAGGACGCCGTCAACAAAGCGCCGCCTGCGCGGCCGGTGGTGCCATGGACTCCATAGCGGTGAGGTACGGCAGGTCATCGAGGGGCTGATCAGTGAAGTAGCGGGCCATCAGGTCGGCCACTTCGGCGTCGCGTTCGAGGTGCACGAGGTGATCGGCTTCCCTGATCGTGGTGAAGCGCGCTCCCAGTGCACGGGCGACCTGCCGCCCCGCGTCCGGCGGGGTGAGGATGTCGTGCTCGCCGGTGGCCACGAGGACCGGGGCGGTGACCGCGAGGCCGGGCGGGCACCAGGGATGGGACAGGAGCCGGTCGCGGTGGGTGAAGTCCATGGCCAGCGCACGTTCGCCGCGGGTGGTCCACTTGCGGCGCATGAGGCGTTCCACGGCGGCCCGTCGCCGGACGACGCCGTGGTGCGGCGGTGCCATGAACCGCTCGATCATGTCCTGCACCATCTCGTCGAGCCGGCCGTCCTGCCACATCTGCCGCCATCGCTGTGCGGAGGCGACGTACTGGGGTGACATGCTCGCCGCAAAGCCCAACAGCATCAGTCGGCTGATGTGGTGCGGTTGCCGCTTCGCCAGGTGCAAGGAGATGGAGGCGCCGAAGCAGCCGCCGAACACGTTGACGCGTCCAAGGGCGAGCGTGTCGATGGCGTGGCCGACGGCGTCGGCCAGGAAGTCCATGCCGTACTCGGCCGGCAGCGGGTCGGCGTCCGCGTAGCCGGGCAGCTCCAGGGTCAGCACGCTGGTGTGTGCCAGAAGCTGCTGCTCGTACCGCACCCAGGACAAGCGGTTCTGGGAGGAGCCACCAATGATCACGATGGGCTCGATGGCGCCGGCACCTGCGGTTGCCGTGCGGGCCACGAACCGGAAACCGTGGTACTCCAGCTGATGGTCGGTCATTCGGACGCTGAGATCGTGGTTCATCCTTACGTAACCGGCGCCCGGGGCGCCCGGTTTCGGTGCCGCGCCCGGTTTCATCCATGCAGCGGCGTGTCGCTGAGCTGCGGGACCGGCCCGGGGATGCCGGTGCACGACCGCATCTCAGCCCCGCTCCAGGTCCAGGACCTCGCGGAGCGCCGCCACCGCGTGGGCGCGGTGTTCGTCGAGCCAGCGGACGGCGGCCTCCTCGTCGCCGTGGCGGAGGGCGGAGATGACGGCGCGGTGTTCGCGCACCGCCTGCTTCCGGTGCGGTCCCTCCGTGTAGTAGAGCGAGCGGTACGCGTCGGTGGAGTCCCACAGGGTCGCGATGAGGCGGACCAGGCGCGGCATGCCCGACGCCTCGATCAGGGTGAAGTGGAACAGCCGGTTCGCCGCCGCCATCGCCGGTACATCGCCCTCATCGGCGGCCCGTTCCACCGTGCGCTGGATGCGTTCGAGGGTGGCCACCGTGCCGTCCGGCATCCGCCCTACGGCCATGCGGACGGCCTCCGTCTCCAGGAGTTGCCGGATCCGGTAGATCTCCTCCAGGTCGTCGAGCGAGAGCTCCGCCACGAAGTAGCCGCGGTGGATGTGATGCACCACCAGACCCTCGGCCTCCAGGGACTTCAGGGCCTCGCGCAGGGGCACCCGGCTCACCTCGAAGCGGGCCGCGAGGGCGTCCTGGCGGATCTGTCCGCCGGGCCGGAGCTCTCCGGTGGTGATGGCGCGCCGCAGTTCCTCCAGGACGAACTGCTGGGCGGTCTGCGGCCGCCTCTTCTGCACCGCGCTGCTCATCGCCTGTGACCTTCCGTTCCCTCGTGGGCCACCCGTCGCGCGTCTCCGCACCGGTGGCGACCATCTTCCTACGCGCGGCCGTTCGCCGCTGAGCCCCTGTGGACAACCCGTCCCAGCTCCGCGAGCAGGCCCTCCGTGTGCTCGCCGAGGCGCGGGGGAGCGGCGCGGTAGGTGGGCGGCGTCGCGTCGAGCCGGATCGGGTGGGCGACCTGACCGGGACCGGCCGCGGACTCCGGGACCCGGGGGGCGAGCCCCAGCCGGTCGGCGAGGTCGAAGGCGGCGGCCAGGTCGTTGATCGGCCCGCACGGCACCCCGGCCGCGGTGAGCTCCTCGAACCAGCTGTCGGCGGTACGGGTCCCCAGCGGCGCGGCCAGGGCCGCGACCAGCTCCTCCCGGTGCGCGACCCTGGCCGTGTTGGTCGCGAAGCGGGGGTCCTGGGCGAGTTCCGGCAGACCGAGCCGTGCGCAGAGGGAACCGAACTGCCGGTCGTTGCCCACCGCGAGGACCAGGGGCCGGTCCTGGGCCTCGAACACCTCGTACGGGGCGATGCTCGGGTGCCGGTTGCCCATCGCGCGCGGCACGACGCCCGCGCCGAGGTGTGCGGCGGCCTGGTTGGTGAGCGCCGAGAGGAGCGAGCCGAGGAGGGAGACCTCGACCCGCTGGCCCTCGCCGGTGCGTTCACGGTGGCGGAGGGCGGCGAGGACGCCGAGGCCCGCGTGGAGCCCGGTGATGACGTCGACGAGCGCGACCCCGGCCTTCGTCCCCTGGCCGCCCGGTTCGCCCGTCACGCTCATGAGGCCGCCCATGGCCTGGACGAGCAGGTCGTAGCCGGGCAGGTGGGCGCCCTCGGCGGTGCCGAAACCGGTCACCGAGCAGTAGACGAGCCCCGGGTTGGCCGCCCGTACGTCCTCGTAGCCGAGGCCGAGCTTCTCCATGGTGCCGGGCCGGAAGTTCTCCACCAGGACGTCCGCGCGGTCCACGATCGCCCGCGCCGCGGCCAGGTCCTCCGGGTCCGTGAGGTCGAGGGCGACGGAGCGCTTGTTCCGGTTCACCCCGAGGAAGTACGTGGCCTCGCCGCCGGCGAACGGCGGTCCCCACGCGCGCGTGTCGTCGCCTGAACCGGGCCGCTCGATCTTGATCACGTCGGCGCCGAGGTCGGCGAGGAGCATCGTCATGTACGGCCCGGCGAGCACCCGGCCGAAGTCGGCGACGACGATCCCGGAGAGGGCGCCGCCGCCCTCCGGCGTCGGTGTGTGTCGCTGGTCTGCGCGCATTCCGTTCTCCCTCGCTGGCGATCGGATCCGATCGGACCGTATGGCCAGGGCATCGGATTTTCAATACTGGATCCAATATCCGATCTGGCGCTACGCTTCGGCACGCCGAGTCGCCACAGCCGCCAGGAGGCCGTCCGTGAAGTCGCAGCAGTCGAAGCAGTCGCAGTCGCAGTCGCAGTCGCAGCCGTCGCAGTCCAGCTCCGCTCCCGTCCACCCCTTCGACCTCCTCGCCGTCGACGGACTGCTGACCGACGAGGAGCGGGAGATCCGCCGTACCGTACGCGCCGTCGCCGACCGCGAGCTGCGCCCCCACGTCGCCGGCTGGTTCGAGAAGGGCGAGATCCCCGCCCGCGAACTCGCCCGCACCCTCGGCGGCGTCGGCGTCCTCGGCATGCACCTGGAGGGCTACGGCTGCGCGGGCACCAACTCCGTCGCGTACGGCCTCGCCTGCCTGGAACTGGAGGCCGTCGACTCCGGACTGCGCTCCCTCGTCTCCGTGCAGGGCTCCCTCGCCATGTACGCCATCTGGAAGTACGGCTCCGAGGAGCAGAAGCAGCGGTGGCTGCCGAAGATGGCGGCCGGCGAGTACATCGGCTGCTTCGGCCTCACCGAGCCCGACGCCGGCTCGGACCCGGGCGCGATGCGGACCCACGCCAAGCGCGACGGCTCCGACTGGATCCTCAACGGCACCAAGATGTGGATCACCAACGGCTCCGTGGCCGATGTTGCCGTCGTCTGGGCCCGCACCGACGAAGGCGTCCGCGGCTTCCTCGTCCCGGCCGGCACCCCCGGCTTCAGCGCCCCCGAGATCAAGATGAAGCTCTCGCTGCGGGCGAGCGTCACCAGCGAACTGGTCTTCGAGGACGTGCGCCTCCCCGCCGACGCGATGCTGCCCGAGGCCCGCGGCCTCTCCGGCCCGCTCGGCTGCCTCAACGAGGCCCGCTTCGGCATCGTCTTCGGCGCGCTGGGCGCCGCCCGCGACTGCCTGGAGACGGCCATCTCGTACGCCCGCGACCGGATCGTCTTCTCCCGCTCCCTCGCCTCGTACCAGCTCACGCAGCAGAAGCTCGCCGACATGTCCGTCGAACTCGGCAAGGGCATGCTCCTCGCCCTTCACCTGGGCCGCCTGAAGGACGCGGGTGCGCTCACCCCGGAGCAGGTCAGCGTCGGCAAGCTGAACAACGTCCGCGAGGCCATCGCCATCGCGCGCGAGTGCCGCACGATCCTGGGCGCCAACGGCATCACCCTGGAGTACCCGGTACTGCGCCACGCCAACAACCTGGAGTCGGTCCTCACCTACGAGGGCACGAGCGAGGTCCACTCCCTGGTCATCGGCAAGGCCCTCACCGGCGAACAGGCCTTCCGCTGATCCTGAGGCGTACGGGGGCGTGCCTCCGGGTGCTTTCCGGGGGCGAGCGACCGCCCCCGAGCTCACCCGCGACAGCGCCGGGTGGCGGGCCTACCCTGAAGTCATGGCCATGGTGCGGGTCAAGGGGCTGGGAGTCGCTTACGACCGCGCGGGTGAAGGGCCGCCTGTGGTGTTCCTGCACGGTGCGGCGTACGACGCGCGCGTCTGGCGGCCCCAACTCGACGCCCTGGCGGACGCTTTCACGGTCGTGGCCTGGGACGAGCCGGGGGCGGGCCGCTCCTCCGGCATCCCCGAGTCCTTCGGGCTCGCGGACTACGCCCATTGCCTGGCCGCCGTCGTGGAGTCGCTGCGGCTCGGTCCGGCGCACATCGCGGGACTCTCCTGGGGCGGCACGCTCGCCCTGGAGTTCTACCGCCGCCACGCGGACCTCGTGAGGACGCTGATCCTGGCCGACACCTACGCCGGCTGGAAGGGCTCTCTGCCGGCGGAGGAGGTGCGGACCCGGGTCGAGGGCGCGCGCCGGATGCTGGCGGCGCCGCCCGGTGCCTTCGATCCGACCCTGCCCGGACTGTTCGCGGGCGAGCCGCCCGCCGCGTACGGACCGCTGTTGGAGGCGATGGCGGCCGACGTACGCCCGGAGAGCATGCGGACGCAGCTGGCCCTCATGGCCGAGACGGACCAGAGGGACCTGCTGCCCACCGTCTCGGTGCCCACCCTGCTGCTCTGGGGAGAGCTGGACGTGCGCTCGCCGCCTGCCGTCGCACGGCAGTTCCAGGAAGCGATCCCGGACGCCGAGCTGGTCGTGTTCCCGGGCGCGGGGCACGTCAGCAACCTGGAGCGGCCCGAGGAGTTCAACCGCTCGGTACGCGACTTCTGTCACGCCCACTCCTGAAGCGTGTATCGAAGCACTACGCGCTGCGAGGAGGTCAGCCCGTCGTCACCCGGGCGACGAACGCGTCCAGGTTGCCGGTCAGACGGGCGACCTGCTCGTCGAGCGTGAGGGACTCCTCATGGCGCCGGCCGCGCAGCTTCGGCTGCCGCCGGCCCCGGACGTACAGGGAGCAGGCCAGATCGGCGCAGAGGTAGATCCCGACCGTGTTCCCCTCGCGCCCACGGCTCCCGGCGAGGGGCGCGACGAGGAGAGTGACGCCCGACGAGGCGTGACCGGTCAGACAGACCTGGCACATGCTCGACTTCACGGCGCTGGTCCGCCCCGAGGCCGGCACGCGCAGGCTGACGCCGACCGGACCGTCCGGGCGGGGGACGACCAGGTGCGCGCGGAGCGGCGCACCCGGGTCGACCCAGCCGAGGAAGTCCAGGTCCTCCCAGGGGAGTTCCGCGAAGTCGAGCGGCAGCTTGAGGCGTGCCGCCTCGCCCTTGGTGCAGTTCACGAAGGACGAGCGGATCTGTTTGTCGGTCAATGGTTCCACTCGGTGGACCGTACACGGATCCCTGCGGTCGGGCATCCGAATAAGCGTGTGCGCGCTCTCAGGCCTTGGCCGGGTCGACCTTGAAGACGCGGGCCATGTCGTCGAGGACCATGTGCGCGCCCTGGAGGGACACCGAGGTCATCCAGATCTCGTCCTTGACCTCGTGGACGTTGCCCTCCTGGACCGCCTTGAGACGCTTCCAGAGCGGGTTGGCGAGGAACTTCGCCTTGCGCTCCTCGCCGCCGGAGAACGTGGTGTAGAAGATCACGTCGGCATCCGCCTGGGCGATCTGCTCCTCACTGATCTCGATGTTGAACTCCTTCGGGTCCCGCTGGTTGGCGGGCCGGGCGATGCCCATGTCCGAGAGGATGACGCCGGTGAAGGTGGCCGGGAGGTAGATGCGGGTCGGTCCGTCGAGGAAGCGGACGACGGAGGCGGTGGGCTTGCCCGCCTTGGCGTTGACCGCGTCACCGATCTTCTTGGCGCGGGTCTCGTACGCGGCGACCTTCTCGGTCGCCGCCTTCTCCTCGCCCAGCGCCTTGCCGAGCAGCCCGATGTTCTCCTTCCAGATCGGCCCGGTGGTCTTCACGAAGACGGTCGGCGCGATCTGGCTGAGCTTCTCGTACAGATCCTCGTGGCGGACGGTCGCCGAGACGATGAGGTCGGGCTTGAGCAGCGCGATCTGCTCCAGGTTCGGGCTCTCCAGCGGGCCGACGTCCTTGGTGTTCTTGACGGCGTCGCCCAGGTAGGGGGGGAAGCCCTTCTGGTCACGGTACGAGCCGATGCCGCCGACCAGCGGCGCGTCGAGCGCCACGACGGCCTCGACCAGGCTGTTGTCGAGGGCCACGATCCGCTGCGGCTTGGCCTTCAGCTCGGTCTTGCCCTTGTCGTGCTCGATCGTGCGGGGGAAGCCCGCCTCGGCCTTGGCGTCGGAGGAGGCCGGAGCGGCCGGCTTCTCGCCCGACCCGCCGCCGCACGCGGTGAGTCCGGCGGCGAGGGCCGCCGCGAGGACGAAGGCGCCGAGGCGCCGGGTGCGGCGGCTCCGATTGAGGGTGGTCACGGGGGTTCCTCCACTGAGCGGGGCGACGTCCGGGCGGAACCGCGCCCGAACGGGGTGACATGGCACGCGCGAAGCCCAAGGCAAAGGGCACTTAGGGAAGGCTTGCCTTGGTAAATCCTGTGTGAGGATAACGGCATCGCGCCACGGCGTGAACACGGGGGGTGGCGTGCCGATGAGGTTAGGCATCCCTTAGCTTGAGGCGCGTGCCTGTGAAGTCCTCGGCCGCGTCCGCCGCCACACCGCCCGGCCCGCCCCCGCCGCCCCGACCGTCCCGCTCCGACGCGGCGCGCCGTCGTGCCTTCCTCGTTCCGCTCGTCCTCGCCGCCTTCCTCGTCCTCGCGCTCGCCGCCTCCCTCGCCATCGGCGCCAAGTCCGTGCCCCTCGCCGACGTCCTGGCCGCGCTCGGCGGCTCGACGGACGGAGACGCCGTCGTCGTCCGCGAGTTGCGGATGCCCCGCACCCTCCTCGGCCTGCTCGCGGGGCTCGCCCTCGGCGCCGCCGGGGCCGTGGCCCAGGACATCACCCGCAACCCCCTCGGCGACCCGGGACTCATCGGCGTCAGCGCCGGAGCCGCCTTCGCCGTCGCCGCCGGCATCGGGGTGTTCGGCCTCACCAACTCCTACCAGTACATCTGGTTCGCCTTCGCGGGCGGAGCCCTCGCCGGGCTCCTCGCCTACCTGGTCGGAGGCACCGGCCGCGGCGGCGCGACCCCCGCCAAACTGGCCCTCGCCGGAGCCGCGGTGACGGTCCTCCTGGAGGCGGGCACCAACGCCCTCGTCCTGCTCGACGTCCGCACCCTCGACCAGTACCGCTCCTGGGCCGTCGGCTCCCTCGCCGGACGCGACGCCGGACTCGGCCTCCAACTCCTGCCGTTCATCGCCGCCGGGCTCCTCCTCGCCCTCGCCCTCAGCGGCCGGCTCAACGCCCTGGCCCTCGGCGACGACCTGGCCGCCACCCTCGGCACCAAGGTCGCCGCCACCCGCGCCCTCGGCGCACTCGCCGTCTTCGTGCTCACCGGCTCCGCGGTCGCCGCCTGCGGTCTCGTCGCCTTCGTCGGACTGGTCGTTCCGCATGTCGTCCGCGCCTTCACCGGGCCCGACGCCCGCTTCCTCGTGCCCTGCTCGGCCCTCGGAGGAGCCGTCCTGATGCTCGGAGCCGATGTCGTCGGCCGGATCGTCGCCCGTCCCGGCGAACTCCAGGCCGGCGTCGTCACCGCCCTGATCGGCGCTCCCTTCCTCGCCTTCCTCGTCAAGCGCGGCAAGCTCAAGGAGCACACCCGATGAGCGGCCTCCGCATCGAACTCGGCCCCTTCGGGACACGCCTGAGGACCCGAGTCGTCCTCGCCGTCACCGGCCTGGCCCTCGTCGCCTTCGCGGGCGTCGTCGCCTCCGTCTCCCTCGGTACGTACGCGATTCCCGTCCCCGACGTGCTCGGCGCGCTCCTCGGCACCGGCTCGGGCGACGCCGACCTCATCGTGCGGGAACTCCGGCTGCCCCGCGCCCTGACCGCCCTCCTCGTCGGCACCGCCTTCGGCGTCGCCGGAGCCGTGTACCAGGCGGTCACCCGCAACTCCCTCGCCAGCCCCGACCTCATCGGGATCTCCGCCGGTGCGGGCGCGGGCGCCGTCGGCGCCATCCTCGTCGGCGGCGCCACCGCCGCAGGTGCCGGCAGCTTCGGGGCGGTCCCCTTCGGCGCGCTCGCCGGGGCGCTCGCCACCGCGGCCGTCATCTACGTCCTCGCCTACCGGGGCGGCACCGTGACGGGCTACCGCTTCGTCCTCGTCGGCATCGCCGCCAACGGAGCCCTCGCCGCCCTCACCCGCTGGATGCTCGCCCAGGCGGACATCGACCAGGCCTCGCGCGCCATGGTCTGGCTCACCGGAAGCCTCAACGGGCGCGGTGACGAGCACGTCCGCTGGGCAGGACTCGCCCTCCTCGTCCTCGTACCGCTCACCCTCGCGCTCGCCAGGCCGTACCAGCTCCTCCAGTTCGACGACGACACCGCGCGCGGCCTCGGCGTCCCGCTGCACCGCGCCCGCGTCGGGCTCCTGGTCCTCGCCACCTGTCTGGCCGCGCTCGCCACCGCCGCGGCGGGACCCGTCGCCTTCATCGCGCTCGGCGCCCCGCAGATCGCCCGCCGCCTCGCCGGCACGGCCGGGGTCCCGCTCGTCCTCAGCGGACTCACCGGCGCCGCCCTGCTCCTCCTCGCCGACCTCGCCGGACGGCTCCTCTTCTCACCCGTCGAACTGCCCGTCGGCATCATCACCGGCGCCGTCGGAGCCCCTTATCTCCTGCTACTGCTCGCCCGCGCGAACCGCTCGGGCCAGGGAGGCTGACATGACCGCCACCACCACCCCCGCGACGACCGGAGCGGCCCTCACGGGCACGGCGCTCCGCCTCGGGTACGGCGAGCGGACCGTCGCGGAGCACCTCGACCTCGACATCCCGGCGGGCCGCGTCACCGCCCTCGTCGGGCCCAACGCCTGCGGCAAGTCGACCGCTCTGCGCGCCCTCGCCAGGCTCCTCAAGCCCGCCGCGGGGACCGTGCACCTCGGCTCGGAGGACATCGCGGAGCTGGGCTCCCGCGACCTGGCCCTCAAGCTCGCGCTGTTGCCGCAGAGCCCGGCGGCGCCCGACGGCATCACCGTCCGCGACCTCGTGGCCCGTGGCCGCACCCCGCACCAGCGCTGGTGGCGCCAGTGGTCCTCGGCCGACGAAGCCGTCGTCGACCGGGCCCTGGACGCCACCGGCACCACCGAGCTCGCCGAGCGGGGCCTCGACGAGTTGTCCGGCGGCCAGCGCCAGCGCGTCTGGATCGCCATGGCCCTCGCCCAGGACACCCCCGTCCTCCTCCTGGACGAGCCGACCACCTATCTGGACCTCGCCCACCAGGTGGATGTGCTCGAACTCGTCGCCTCGCTCAACCGGGCCGACGGACGCACCGTCGTGATGGTGCTGCACGAGCTCAACCTGGCCTGCCGGTACGCCGACCACCTCGTCGCGATGCGCGAGGGCCGGGTGGTCGCCACGGGGCCGCCCGGCGAGATCGTCACGCCGGACCTCGTCCAGGAGGTCTTCGACCTGCCGGCCACCGTCATCACCTGCCCGGTGGCCGGGACGCCCCTCGTCATCCCCGAAGGAGGACGCCGGCCGCGTGTCCCCGGCCCTCAGACCAAGGGCTGACGGCCGGACCGCCGGCGCGGCCTCAGGACCGGTGCCGGAAACGAGACGGAGCCCGAGGCCGAGTTCGTCCCTGGCGGTCTACGGCGGCGCCTTGCACGCCTTCCACCACCCGCCGGTCGGCGCATTCGGGCGGTTACTCGATCGCGGAGACGTATTCACAACTGCCGCAGTAAATACCGGATTTACCGCGCGGCAGCGGCCCCCCGTGATCACCGCGACGCGGCGGACGAATCCGGCCGCCGGGGCGAGGTGTACGCATTTACGGCGGTACGACGACCCGGTGCTGCCGGGATCGGATGGTGGCAGCGCCAAGGCTGGGGGCATGACCCAGATACGCCAGAAGCCTGCCACGGGATGATCTTGCAGACCGGAGGACTCGCTACAGGGTGTTGCTCGCGAGGGATCGGCAGCGGTTGGAAGACCCCTGGCGCGAACACCACGATCTCGTGGATGGCCGTGGGTCAGTCTGCCCCACGGGGCCAGGTGGCGGGCGGGCGGCTCAGAAGGGGCACTCGATGTGGATGTCGATGTCCACGCCCCCCGTGTGGATGCCGATGTCGATGGACGACTCCGTCTCCACCGGGACGATGGAGATCGGTATGCCGTCGGCGAGTCCCTGGCTGATCAGCGCCTTCCACCGGAAGGCCTGCGCGGGGTCGGAGATGACCTCCACCAGCATGTCGCGCTGCTTGTCCGTGAGCGCGAAGTACTCGTCCCCGAACGCCAGGACGCCGTCGTCCTGGACGATCCCGATCGCCCTGCGGCGTTCCTGCTCGTCCTGCTTCAGCCGCTGGATCAGCTCCTCGAAGGTCTGCGGATTGAGCGCGGGCTTGGCGTACGTGGCCATGGTGTCTCCTCGAAGCCCATGGGACGGATGGCTGGGCGCACAGCGGCCTACGTCGGACGCGACGGAGAAACCGGTGCGGGGAAGCCGGCCATGAACAGACCCGAATCTTCCTTCTTGCCCCTGTTCCACCGTATGCGCAACTCGTTTGCCCCGCACGGCGGAAGCCGTCCCTCACTCCCCTGGGCCCGGCGGGCTGGCGGCCCTCGCGGCCCCCCACGGACAGTGGCAGAAAGACCCTGCCCAGGAAGGCCTGCCACCCATGTCCGGACCCATGGAACCCCTGCCCGACTGCGCCGACGACCCCACCGGCGCACTGCGCGCCATGTTCGTGGACCTCGTGCAGGGCAGGCGGATCGCACAGGGGCAGGAACCCGCGCTGCGGCCCGTCTTCCTCAAGGCCCACGGCTCCGCCCGGGGCGTCCTCACCGTCGACGCGGACATGCCCGAGGAGCTGCGCGTCGGCTTCCTGGAGGCCGCCCGCGCCCAGGGCGGGCTGACCGCCTGGGTGCGGTTCTCCAGCGACACCGTGCCCACCCGGTCCGACCTGCGCACCACCCTCGGCATCGGGATCAAGCTCTTCGGGGTGCCCGGTGTGAAGCTCCTGGCGGACGACAGCGCCGCGGACACCCAAGACCTGCTGCTCCAGAACCACGACGTGTTCTTCGTCGACACCGCCCGCGACATGTGCGACTTCACCCGGGCCGGGGTGGTCGACAACACCCTCCAGGCCTATCTGGACAGCCATCCGGTCACCCGGACGGTCCTCCAGGACATGGCCAAGGCCGAGAAGAGCACGCTGACGGCCACGTACTGGAGCGTGCTTCCGTACGGCTTCGGGGACGAGCGGCACGTCAAGTACAAGCTGGTCCCCGCGGGCTGCCCGGACGGCGATCCGCAGGCCGTGCCGCCCGACGAGGACCCATCCTTCTTCCGCGGCGACCTGCGACACCGGCTGGCCGCCGGGGAGGCGGCCTTCGACCTCTTCGTACAGCTGCGCACCGACCCGGACGGTATGCCTCTGGACCGGGCCACGGTCCGCTGGGAGGAGGCGGCGAGCGCTCCGGTGCGGGTGGCCAGGCTGACCCTGCATCAGCAGAACACCGAGGCGCGCGGCCAGGCCGCGTACGGCGAGAACCTCGCCTTCAACCCCTGGCACTCCCTGCCCGAGCACCGCCCGGCCGGCAGCATCGCCGAGGCCCGCCGGGTCGTGTACCTCGCCTCGGCCGCCCGGCGGCGCGACGCCAACGGCGTCCCCGCGACCGAGCCCGGCCCCGCCCGGCCGGCCTCCACTGAGCCGCCCGGCCGTGACACCCGGATCGTCCGCGCCGCCATCCACCCGGCGATCGGCGTGGCCCGGGTCGGCGACAGCGCCGAGGGGTTCTTCCTCGCCCCCGAGGTCGACGACGCGCCCACCGAGGCGTCGTACAAGGACGCGACCGGGGCCCTGAAGCGGCAGGCGGTCCGCTTCCGGGTGTACGGCTTCAACGCCGCCGGGGAGCCGGTCGCCGAGCTGACCGCGGAGAACGCCGACTTGCGGTGGACCGTGCATGTCGCCAACAAGAAGGCCGCCTGGTACCAGTTCCAGCTCGCCCTGGACATCCCGGAGGCCGCCCAGGCACCGGAGAGCAGACTGCGCAACGCCACCGTCCGGCCCCGCAGCCGGCTGGTCATCGACCCCGGCTCCCGGTCGGTGCGCGGCCGCGACCGGGCCGGGCTGCCCGAGCTCCGGTTCGACACCGGCACGTTCATGGGCACCCCCGTCTACCTGGGCGAACTGCGCACCGATCGGGCCGGCCGGCTCCTCTTCCTCGGCGGCCGCGGCAAGGCGGCCTCGGCGGACAACCTCCCCGCCACCGACTACGCCAACAACGACGGCTGGCACGACGACATCGCCGACGGGCCGGTGCGGGCCGAGGTCCGGATCGAAGGCCGGACCATCCCCGTCGAGCCCGCCTGGGTCGTCGTCGCGCCCCCCGACTACGCGCCCGGCCTCAAGTCCGTCCGCACGCTCCACGACCTGCTCCGCGACACCTACGTGACAGCCGGGCTGCTGCCACGCCCGCAGCGGGTCTCCTTCACCCACGACGTGCTGCCGGTGCTGAGGCGGCTGTGCGACCTGCAGTGGGTCAACCGCGGACTCGCCGTCCAGTTCGGCCACGGCGGCCGCGAGCATCTGCTGGCGCCCGAGCGGCTCACCCGGCTGGCGAGCAAGGACCCGGTCCACAAGGAGCTGCGGCGCCAGGTCTGGGCATCGCTGCGGCACCTCGACCGCGACGGCTTGTCCACCGTCCCCTGGCCCTCGGTGTACGGCGACGCCGTGAATCTGCCGCCGGTCTCCCCGCGCCAGCACCTCGCCCTCTCGCCCCTGCAGTATGACCTGCTGACGCGCTGGATGGACGGCGCCTTCGTCGAGGACTTCGATCCGGCCGCCACGCCGGTGACCAGGCTGGAGGACGTTCCGCTCGCCGAGCGCCCCGCGACGCTGGACCGGGCCGCGCTGTCGTTCTGCCTCGCCGACGCCTTCCACCCCGGCTGCGAGCTCACCTGGCCGATGCGGCACGCCACGATGTACTCGGCGCCCTTCCGGATCAAACACCGCGACCCGGGTCTGCCCGACCAGAGCTACGGCCGAGTCCTCACGCCCCAGGCCGCGCTCGGGGTCGACGGCCCGCTGTACGCGCAAGGGCCCGGCCACCTCACCCGGTGGATGGCCGTCCCCTGGCACACCGACACGGCGAGCTGCCGCTCCGGCTACGACCAGGGCTTCGGGCCCCGCTACGACCCGTACCTGCCCACGTTCTGGCCGGCCAAGGTTCCCAATCACGTCCTGGCCGAGGAGGAGTACACGATCGCGATGGACCCCGCGCGGCCTCAGGAGGAACGCCGGCTCGCCTTCGAGCGCAGGTCCGTGTGGCTGCGCTGGCTGCCCACCGGCTACGAGACCCAGATGAACGACATGGTCCGGGACTTCGGCAAGCTCGGGATCGTCGAACGCCGTCCCGGACCGCAGGACGCCCCTGGGCTCCCGGAGACCATGCTGGTGGAGTCCGAAGTGACCTTCGCTCCCGAGCCCGCACCGCCCCGCGAACGCAATCTGATCACCGTGCACGTGCCGGAGGCCGCCGATCCGGAGGTACGGGCCGACGCCGTGGCCGCGGCCGTAGCGATGGCCGAGCCGCCCGACGAGGAGGTCTCGGCCGGCTTCATCAACAAGATGACCCGCTTCCCGGGCCGCCGGTGACGGGCGGCTGCGACGCAGTCGTGGCGGGCGCCGGGCCGGCCGGGTCGGTCGCGGCGCTGTGCCTGGCCCGCGCGGGCCGCCGGGTCCTGCTCCTCGATCCCCGGCCGCGGGACCTCCCTGGGTCGCGGGGAGCGGGCCCGTACCGGATCGGCGAGACCCTGCCGCCCGCCGCCCGGCCTCTGTTGCGCGACCTCGGGCTGCTGGCCGGGCTCGACGCCGACGGTCACCTGCCCTGCACCGGCACCGACGCCGCCTGGGGCTCGGAGCAGCTGCACGGGCGCGGTCACGTCATGGACCCGCACGGCCACGGCTGGCATCTGGACCGCGTCCGTTTCGACGCGTTCCTGCGCGGCGCGGCCGAGGACGCCGGGGCCCGGCCCGAGTGCGGCGTCGCTGTGCGCCGGACCGGCCGGCCGGGAGCGTGGCGGCTGGTGGTCCGCGAGCGCGGGGTGGAGCGGGAGCTGCCCTGCGCGTGGCTGGTGGACGCCACCGGCCGGCGCGCGGTGATCGCCCGGCAGGGCGCCGTACGGCTGCGGCAGGACCGGCTCGTCGCCGCGTACGCCCTGCTGACCGGCCCCGTACCGGCCGACCAGGACCTGCGCACGCTCGTCGAGTCGGCGCCGGGCGGCTGGTGGTACACCGCGCGGGTGCCGACCGGGCGGCTGGTCGCCCACCTCACCGACCTCGACCTGGTCGAGCCCTGGCTACGCACCGCCGCCGGGTTCCTGAAGGGGGCGGCCGGCACCCGGCACGTACGGACCCGGCTGGACGGCTACGCCGCCGGGCGGCTGCCGGAACCGCGATGGGCGCCGGCCCATGGGCAGCGTCTCGCCCCGCCGGCCGGGCCGGGCTGGGTGGCCGCCGGGGACGCCGCGCTCGCCTGCGACCCGCTCTCCTCCCAGGGGATCCTCACGGCCCTGCACACCGGCGCCCGCGCGGCCGCGGCTGTCGACGGCTCCCTCCGCGGCGAGGCGGGCGCCCTGGCCGCGTACTGCGCCTTCGTCGACGGGATCGCGGCGCGCTACCTCGCCCTGCACGCCCGGGCCTACGCCGACGAAGCCCGCTGGGTGTCGTCGCCGTTCTGGGCGCGGCGCCGCCCGGCGGTGACGGCCCTGTCCGGGGTCCTCACGCCGGGTTGAGGCAGATGTTCTGCGTGGTGCCGGCCATGGTCGCCTGGTCCAGGACGACGAGCCGGTTGATGTACCCCTCGCGCATGACGAGCAGAGAGTAGGCCACCCACATGCCGTCGATGAGGGCGATGAACTGGGCGTTCGCGTCGAAGGTGTAGGTGTTGAACCCGTCCGTGATCCAGGACCACGGCAGCAGCTGCTCGTTGGCGCAGTCCCGCAGGACCAGGGTGACGACCCAGGGGAAGTGGACGTCGGTGGTGTCGCCCCGCTGGGCCCCCAGCAGGGATCCCTCCTCGAAGACTCCGCTCCTGCGCCCGCTGCCGGTGGCCTGTTCCGCGACCGCGGCGAACCGCTTGTGCATCGGGTTCCGCAGCCGCGCGGTCGAGCCGTGGCCCTCGGCCTGGCGCAGGGAGATCCGGACGAACGCGGTGAGTTTCACGGCGAGGTCGCCCTCGTCGTGGACGGGGAAGAGCTCGGGGGGCACGCATGGCTCGTCCGGCAGGTTGTCGAGGGGCGGGAACCCGAGCGTGCCGGGGTCCATCTCTTGGGTCTGCAGTTTCTTGAGGAGGTCCTCCCAGTCCACGATGGGCATGGGCAGGCCGCGGAGCTGGGCACCCAGCTCGTAGATGAGCGCGGTCTCGGGGTGGGCCGTCAGCAGCCGGGCCTCGAAGGACCCCTGCAACGCGCCGGCGTTCTGGTTCACCATCGCCAGCTCCTGGTTGAAAGGTGTACCGGTTGGAGGAGGAGGGGCCCGGGCGCGCGGCGGTCGTCCGAGGCGGGCCGGGCGGGGACGCGCCAAGGGCCGGGCAGGGCGGCCGACTTGAGGTCTACGGCGGCGGCCTGCGCTGGGGCGCTCCTGGTGCGGTCACTCCCAGTCTCGCCCTGGGCGCCGGGGCCCGCAAACGCGGTCCGCGCGGGGCGCCGCCCGGGCTCGGCGCGCCGCCACCGGTCTCCTGTCATACTGTGGAAGACGCCTGCTCGGCTCGGTCGTGCCCGCCAACGCACCCTGGGAGAAGGGCAGATGTCGACCGTCACTCTTCCTCAGCTGCGACTGCTCGGCCAGTTCCGTCTGGAGTCCACCGCCGGGCCGGTCGATCTGTGCGGCAACGCGCAGCGGCTCCTCGCCTTCGTGGGGCTGCGCGGGCGCGTCAGTCGCAGCGTCCTCGCCGGGACGCTGTGGCCGGACGTCACCGAGGAGCATGCTCGGGGCAGCCTGCGCACCACCTTGTGGAAGCTGCCGCACGGCGACCGGCCGCTCGTGCGGTGCACCGGGGAGTCCGTGGCGCTCACCGATGCCCTGCGGGTGGACGCCCACGCCATGGCCGAGACGGCGCTCAGCGTCGTGCGCGCGGAGGCTCCGCCCCCACGCGGCCCCGCGCCACCGGTCCTGCTGGGCGGCGGTGAGCTGCTGCCCGGCTGGGACGAGGAGTGGGTGCTCCTCGAGCGTGAGCGGCTGCGTCAGCTGCGGCTGCACGCGCTGGACGCCCTGGCGGACGGGCTGACCCGGCAGGGCAGCCCGGCTCTGGCCCTGGAGGCGGCGCTTGCGAGCGTACGGATCGAGCCGCTCCGGGAGAGCGCGCACCGGGCGGTCGTGGCGGCGCACCTGTCGGAGGGCAATGTGATGGAGGCCGTACGGCACTACCGCGCGTACCGGCTGCTGCTCCGGGACGAGCTGGGCCTGGAGCCGTCCGCTCAGCTCGCCCGGATGATTCCGGCGGCCCACCGATGACGACGCAATGACAAGGCGCTGACGGCACCGGTCTACCCTTTTTCATGGGAAAAAAGGTGCAAAAGCGGCACAGAAGGGGCTATCCATGACGTCGCTTCTCGAATACCGGAGCAACCGGATCGTCGAACTGATGGAGGAGCCCGCCGAGCGCCGCGACGCCGACTGGCTGAAGGAGTCGCTTCAGCAGGCGATGATGCTGGAACTCGCCACCCTTCCCCCGTACTTGTCCGCGATGTGGTCCATCGAGCCCCAGAGCGGGGACGTGTTGAAGGCGTTCAAGCGGATCGTCTTCGACGAGATGTCCCACCTCGGCCTCGCCGGGAACATGCTCACCAGCATCGGCGGAGTCCCTCGCCTCGGCGACGTGCACGCGGTGCCGAAGTACCCCGGTCCGCTGCCCGGCGGCGTACGTCCGTCGCTGACCGTCTTCCTGAGCGGGCTGTCGAAGGAGTCCCTGGATCTGTTCGCGCAGATCGAGGAGCCCGACGACCCGATCGCGGAGGCCCGGTCGCACACCTCCATCGGCGCGTTCTACACCGCGATCCTGGAGGCGTTCCAGGACCACGCGGAGCTGATCACCGGGGCTCACCAGCTCGAACGGGACATGCAGCATCATGGCGCGGGAAACAGCCTCGTGGCACTCAACTCGCTCGCCGATGTCGAGGCGGCCATCGAGGTGATCAAGGAGCAGGGGGAGGGCACCTCCGCCTCGCCGGAGAACCCGCACCCCGGAGTGACCGACGAGCTCGCCCACTTCTACGTCTTCCGGGAGCTCTTCCACGGCCGCAAGCTGGTCAAGGTCGCCGAGAACCCGGACCGGTGGGAGTTCACCGGGGACGTCATCGCGATGCCCGGCACCCGCCCGATGGGCACGGTGCCCGACGGTGGCTGGGGAGCGCCGGGGCAGCCGACCCCCGACGCCGGGACACAGGACCTGCTGGACCAGGGCAACCAGGCGTACAGCCGGATGCTGGACCTGCTGGAGGACGCCTGGCGGGCGAACGACCCGGACACGGCGACCGGCCTCCTCGACGAAGCCGTCTTCAAGATGGTCGGTCTCAAGGGACCGGCTCGGGCCCTGATGCTCCGCGAAGTCCCGGGCGGCGACGGCAAGACCTACGGGCCGGAGTTCCGGTACATCGACGACTAGGACCGACCGGCAGGCCGGCCCGGTGAGGAACGAGTGCCATGAGTGAGCAGGGCTTGGGCTCGGGTGAACGGCCCTTCGAGGTCCCGCCGGATCTGCCTCCGGAGGGCAGCCCTGGCCAGGAACCGGAGAGCTTCCAGGTGGCACCGTACCCGCCGTCGGAGGCGAGCAGGGCGGCGGTGGAACGGGCGAGCGGTCTGAGCGACTTCAGAATCCGCAGCGTGCGGGACGAAGCCGTGGAGGCGCTGTTCGCCGGGGCGAGAAGCCGGCAGCGACCGGGGCAGCCACGTCCCGCCGACCATCTGGTCGGCGTGGGGAACGTCCAGGGGCTCGGCTGGGGGTTGAGCGAGCCGGAGGACGAGGTCGTGCCGGGCACGGAGGTGCTGCGCGTTTACGTGGCGGAGCCGGTGTCGGCCGATACGGCACGGGCACTCGTCGTCGACGGCCTCGGGGTCCGCGCGGCCGGAGACCTACCCCTGCACGTCGTCCACAGCGGGATCATCAGCCTGCAGAACCTCACGCACCGGCAGCGGAAGGCCGGGGGCGGAGTCTCCATCAGCCATCACTCCGGGGTGCAGGGCACTCTGGGGTTCTTCGGCCGGGGCCGCTCCCCGGCGGATGCCGGCAAGATCTTCCTGGTCAGCAACAACCACATCATCGCCAACGTGAACTCTGCCGCCAGCGGTTCCTGCATCGTGCAGCCCTCCGGTGCCGACGGTGGCCGCTGCCCTGACGACCGGATCGCGATACTGGACAAGGTCTACCGCCTCGACCTGACGTTCACGGTCAACAACTACGCCGACTGCGCCCGGGCCTGGTGCTACCCCGATCAGGTGGTGCAGAGCCAGCTCCAGGTGCACATGGTGCCCGGGTTCGGCCCCCAGTTCTACGGCATAGGGAGCGTAGCCCAGGCGGCCACGATGAACATGTGGGTCGGTAAGACCGGCTGCATCACACAGACCACCCACGGAAAGGTCGAGGACACCTACTGGGGCGGCCTGATCAACGGACTGCCCTTCGACGGGCAGATCGCCATCAGGAACCCCGGCTACACCTTCTCCACGCACGGCGATTCGGGTGCGGTCGTCTGGGCCTACGACTCGACCGTCAACCCGGTGGGTCTGCTGGTCGGAGGACACCCCCTCACCCAGATATCCTTCGCCACTCCCATCTCCTGGGTTCTCGACTACCTCGACCTCAACCTGCTCTAGACCCCCCGCTCCTCCGGGTCCAGCGGCAGCGACGTCACCCCGCAGCGCGCCGACAAGACGCGCCCTAGCCCGCCGGGGGAGACAACGGCGAAATGCTCGCCGGGGAGCTCACCGAGGCCGGGCCGTTCGTGCCGTCCGTCACCGGCGCGGACTCCGGCGCCGACTCGGGCGCCGACTTAGGCGCCGACGTCTCCGTCGAGGGTGACGAATCGGGCGGGGACGTGTCGGTCGACGGCGAGGTGTCGGAGGGCGACGTCGGCGGCGAGGACGTCGGCGTCGACGGGGAGGCCGAGGTGGACGGGGACAGCGAGGTCGGCGTCGCCGAGGTCGACGGGGACACGGACGGCAGCGGGGGAGGCGGCGGGGTCGGCTTGTCGTGCCGGCCGGTGTCGCCCGGCTTCCGCGCGAACCAGCCGTCGTCCTCGGGGTCGTACACCACGAAGACGTTCACGACCGTCACGGAAGGTGTCACCACGACCTGCCGGGAGGAGCTGTACCCCTGCCACGGCGTCCCCGTCGTCCGCGGGGCCTTCTGCGGCACCGGGTCGGTCAGCGGATTGCCGCAGGCGCAGCGCACCCGGGGCAGCCCCCGGCCGTCGACGAGCACCGCCGTCCCGGCCTGGAGCACCGCCTGGTACGAGGTGGCCGAGCCGTCCCGGAAGCCGTGGTTCGTCACCCGGGTGTCGACGCGGAGCTGCAGCGGCGTCAGGGAGCGCAGATAGCGCGGTACGTCGCCGGCGGAGACGCCCGCGACCGAGGCGAAGGCCGCGTTCTTCGCGGGCGCGGCCGAGAGGAAGCGCACCTGCTGTTCCACGTCGCAGCTGGCCGCGGACCGCGTCCCGCCGTACAGGCCGGGCGTCGAACCCGACAGCTCGGTCGTCGCCGGAGCGGTACGCGGCGGCAGCGAGGCCGGTGAGGCGGAGGCGTCGCCGTTGCGGGCCGTCGACTTGGTGAACGGGTCGGGGCCCGACGCGGCGGCGTTCTGGAGGAAGACCTCGCCCCCGCCGGACCCGGCGGAGCCGCCGCCGTCGGGGCGGTTGGTGAGGACGACGGCCAGGGCCGCGGCCGCCACCACGACGGCGGTGACCGAGGCGACCTTCGGGACGGAGCGCCACCAGGGGCCCCCGCCGCCGCCGTTGCCGGGAGGCTCCGCACGGCTGCTTCCGCCGCCGCTCCCGCCGGACGGACCGCCGCCGCCCCCGCCTCCCCCCGAACCGCCGTGGGGCGGTCCGGGGGGAGGCGGGGGGCCGGCGGTCCCGGGGCGTGTACTCGGGCCCGACAAGGGGCCTGAGGGGGGACCTGCGGGGGGAACCGACGGGGGGCCGGACGGCGGGTGGGAAGTCACGTTTTTCCCTTTCTTCCGTTCCGCGCCCATTGTGTGCGTCGGGCGGTGCCCTCCCGCAAGCGGAGGAACACCACTGGACGTACGCGGCAGCCCTCCGGTGGACGTACGCGTACGGCAGCTCCACCGTCCGCAAGCGGCCGACCCGCACCGGTACTAGCGTGGTCAGCGTGAGCAGTCAGCTCCCCACCTCCACGCGACCCGCCGCGACCTCCAGCGGGCTCCTCGCCCGCATCTGCCTCCAGGCCCTGGCGGCCGTGGTCGCCGGGTACCTCGCCATGGGCGTCACGGCCGGCCTCGGCCTCTGGGCCGCGGGCGCGGCCGACCTGCCCGGCGGGTTCGCCGCCGTCCTCGCCGCCGTCGTCGTCATGGCCGCGGGCGGCAAGGTCGAACTCTCCGGCGACGCCGGAGCCCTCGCCGGAACCCAGGCCGACCTCACCGCCATGCCGCTCACCGTCACCCTCGTGGGCGCACTCGTCACCGGCTACTGCTTTCTCCGCCCGCTGCGCCACCACGCCGTCACCAGCACCCGTGAACTCCTGCTGCGCGCCGCGGCCACCGTCGTCCTCTGGCTGATCGCGCTCGCGGGGACCTCCGCGCTCGCCCGGCACGACTTCCGGATCACCCTCGGCGGCGGGGAGGAACAGGGCGGCCTCGAGGACCTCTTCGGCGAGCTCCTCGACGCCGTGAACCCCACCGTCGGCTTCCGCACCGATCTCGCGCCCACGCTGTTCTACGGCCTCCTGTGGATCCTGGGCGTGCTCGTCGTCGCGCTCCTCGTCTCCCGCAGGACCCCGTTGCCGCCCCGGCTCGTCCGCTACCAGGAACCCGTCCGGCCCGCGGCCCACGCGATGCTCCAGCTGCTCCTGGCGTACGTGGCCGTCGGCCTGGTCATCGGCCTGGTCGTCGCCGCGACCAGGGGCCACGCCGCCGAGACCCTCGCCGTCCTCCTGCTCGGCCTGCCGAACGTCACCTGGCTCGCCCTCGGCGTCGGCATCGGCGGCTCCTGGGAGGGCCGGGCCGAAGGCCCCTTCGGCCTGCCCATGCCGCAGATCCTCGACGCCGTCCTGCGCGGGGGCGGGGGCACGGGCGACACCCCGGACCTCTCGACCGTCGACCTGAACTCGCTCGCCGCGCGGGACGGGCGCGCCTGGTGGCTGCTCCCCGTCGCCGCCGTCCTGGTGCTCGCCGTCGCGTTCGCCGCGGCGGTCCGCACACCGGCCAGGATCCGGCCGTGGCAGCACGCCGTGCACCTGGGGGTCGCGTTCGCGCTGACCGTGCTGGTCATCGCCCCCCTCACGCTCGTCGAGGCCCGCTTCGGCCTCTCGATCCTCGGCATCGGTGATCTCGGCTCCCTCGGCGGCGAGGTGCTCCTGCGCCCGCACATCTGGAAGACGGTCGGCCTGGCCCTCCTCTGGGGCCTGTTCTTCGGCTTCCTCGGCGGGCTCCTGGCCACCCGGGTCCGCCGCAGGGGCGAGGTCGAGGAATCGCCGCCCCCGCCGCCGTCCCGGCCGTCCTCGCCGCCCCGCGGATAGAGCGAGTCCCTACAGCTCGCGGAAGACCGGCCGCGCCCACGCCGGTGGGTCCGGAGGCGGACCGAGCGGCTCCGGACCCTTCGTCACCACAGGCCCCGGACCGCTCCCGCCGCCGCCCGCGCCCAGCGCACCGCGCAGCTCGGCGACGAACTCCAGGCACGTCCCGTACCGCTCCTCTGGCGTCTTCGCCAGCGCCTTCGCGAACACCGCGTCCGCCGCCTCCGGCAGTCCCGGCCGCACCTCGGAGAGCGGCGGCGGAGGGTCGTACTGCTGCGCCCAGAGCACCGCCCAGTCGGTGTCACGGCGGAACGGCGGCGCCCCCACCAGGGTCTCGAACACCACGCACGCCAGGCTGTACACGTCACAGCGGCCGTCCACCGGCTTCCCGGAGATCTGCTCAGGCGCCACGTAGTCAAGCGTGCCGACGAACTCGCCCACCGTGGTGAAGCCGGTGAGCGACAGCGACTTCTTCGTCAGCCCGAAGTCCGTGAGGTACACATGCTCCGGGTGGTCGCGGTCGGTGCCCTCGGCGACCAGGATGTTGCCGGGCTTCACATCCCGGTGCACCAGGTCGTGCGCGTGCGCCGCGTCCAGGGCCGAGGCCACCTGTACGGCGATCCGCCCCGCCTTCACGGGCGACAGCGGGCCCTCCCGGTCGAGCAGGGCCACCAGGTCCTGCCCCGCCACGTACCGCATGGCGATGTACAGCACGCCCTCCGTCTCGCCCGCCTCGAAGACCGGCACGATGTGGGGGTGGTCGATCGACGCGGCGACCCGCGACTCGTGCGCGAAGCGCTTGCGGAAGGTGTCGTTGCGGGCCAGCTCGGGGGCGAGCAGCTTCAGCGCCACCGTCCGGCCGAGCCGCAGGTCACGGGCCCGGTAGACGACCGCCATGCCGCCGCGCCCGATCTCGCCCTCCACGCGGTAGCCCGCGATCTCCTTGCCGAGGAGCCCCGAGGGCCTGCCTGCCGGGAGGTCGGGGTCGTCGAGCGGTCCGCCGGCCATCAGTCCTCACCGGCCGGGCCGGGCGGCCGTTCCACGACCTGGGTCGGCGGCGGTGGCCCGGCAGCCGCGGACGGGTCGCCGAGGACCACCACCTGGGTCGGCTCGTGCCCGGGGGGCGGGGGACCGGCCTCTTCGCGACCGTGCTCCCGGGGCCGCGCGGACGCGTCGCCCTGCTCATCGGGGCGTGCGTGGCCGTGCTCGTCGGGCCGTGCGCCACCGGGCTGCTCAGGCCGCGCTTCGGCGCGTTCCCCGGGGCGCGCGGCCGCGCCGACGGGGGAGGCGGGGGAGGCGGGGGAGGCGGCGGCGAGCGAGGGCGCGGCCGAAGCGGCGTACGTACTGAGCCCCACCCCGTCGCAGTACACCCAGCGCTCGTGCTCCGCGTCGTACAGCCACACCGACTCGCCGTCGACGACCATGCCCACCCGCAGGCCGCGCGTCCGCAGCCGGAAGTGCTCGCCGTCGAGGCGCCCCGACCCCAGTTCCTCCGCTGCCCGCCGGTAGCGGCCGAGCGCGTCCTCGGCGCGGGCGATCAGCGGGCGAGGATCGGCGGTCCTGGTGAGCGGGCCGCCCGCCGCCGGAGGGTCTTCGGGGACGCTGACGAGCAGCCGCGCGTCGACCCACGCCGTCCAGCCGTTGGAGCACAGGACCCGCCCCCAGTCACCGGCCCGCTCCTCCAGACGCACCGGCAGGAACGCGTCGAGCGGCACCGTGGGCAGCGCCGGGTCCGGCGCCTCCCACGCGGCGAGCCCGTCACGCGGCACGACGTGGGTGGGCCGGAAGTCCGGCACGAACTCGGGTACGGGAACGGTCACGGACCTACCTCCGCATCACGACCGGCTCGTGGCGGCGCAACAGCCGGGCCACGACCAGCCCGAGGACGAGACAGAGCAGCACCATCATGCCCATGTCGAACAGCCAGGCCTCCGCCGTGTGACGCATCAGCGGATCCGTCGTCTTGTCGCTCGGCGCGACCTTCCCGATGTCGATCGTCGCGCCCATCGCCGCGAACGCCCAGCGCGAGGGCACCAGCCACGCCAGCTGCTCCAGGACCAGGGTGCCCCGTACGGTCAGGAGCGCCCCGCAGAACACCACCTGCACGATCGCGAGGAGGACGAGCAGCGGCATCGTCACCTCCTCCTTGCGGACGAGTGCCGAGACGAGCAGACCGAGCATCATCGCCGTGAACGAGAGCAGCGCGACGGCGAGCGTGATCTCGACGAGCGGGGGCAGCAGGACGCCCTTGCCGCCGGGCACGTTCAGCGGCACGCCGATCAGGGCCACCAGGGTCAGGACGACCGCCTGCACCACCGTGATCAGGCCGAGGACGACCATCTTCGAGGCGAGGTACGCGGAGCGGGACAGGCCCACGGCTCTCTCGCGCCGGTAGATGGTGCGCTCCTTGACCAGTTCGCGCACGGCGTTCGCCGCGCCCGTGAGGACGCCGCCGACACAGAGGATGAGCAGGACGTTCAGCGTCGACTCGGGGTTGAGACTTCCCTCCGACAGGGCCCGCGCCATCGCGCCCATCACGAACGGCAAGGCGACCATGATGGCGAGGAAGGTGCGGTCGGCGGCGAGTGCCGCCGCGTACCGGCGTACGAGCGTCCGCAGCTGGGAGCCCCAGCTCTGCGCCTTCGGCGGCGGGGCCGGCTCCGGCGCGGGCTGCGCGGAGGCGCCGGCGGGGACGGGGACGTTCGGGCGGGCCGTCGCTTCCGCGGTGTACCGGCGGTGGAAGCGCGAGGACCGGTACTGTCCGGCCCAGTCGCGGTCCCGGTCGTTCTCGAAGGCCTCGAAGGCCTCCGGCCACTCCGCGAAACCGAAGAAGCCGAGAGCCTCCCCGGGCGGCCCGTAGTAGGCGACCCTTCCGCCCGGCGCGAGCACGAGCAGCCGGTCGCACACGTCAAGACTGAGCACGCTGTGCGTGACCACGACGACCGTACGCCCGTCGTCCGCGAGCCCGCGCAGCATGTGCATCACGGACCGGTCCATGCCCGGGTCGAGACCGGAGGTCGGCTCGTCGAGGAAGAGCAGCGACGGCTTGGTGAGGAGTTCGAGGGCGACGCTGACCCGCTTGCGCTGGCCGCCGGAGAGACTGTGGATCGGCTGCCGCGCGCGCTCCACCAGACCCAGCTCGCGGATCACCTCGTCCACCCGGGCCCGGCGCTCGGCCGGCACGGTGTCCTCGGGGAAGCGGAGCTCGGCGGCGTAACCGAGGGCCCGTCGCACGGTGAGCTGGAGGTGCAGGATGTCGTCCTGCGGGACGAGCCCGATGCGCTGGCGCAGTTCGGCGTAGTCCCGGTACAGGTCACGGCCGTCGTAGAACACCGTGCCCCGGTCGGCGGGGCGCTGGCCGGTGAGCGCGCCGAGGAGCGTCGACTTCCCGGAGCCGGACGGCCCCACGACCCCGAGCAGACACTTCTGACCCACCGGGAACGACACCTCGTCGAGGAGCGTCTTGCGGCCGTGGTCGACGGTGACGGCGAGCGACTGGACGTCGAGGGAGACCTCGCCGGTGTCGGTGAACTCGACGAGCTGCCCGCCGATCAGGCAGAACGCGCAGTGGCCGATGCCGACGATGTCCTCCGGTGTGACCCGGGCGTCGACGACCGGAGCGCCGTTGAGGAAGGTGCCGTTGTGACTGCCGAGGTCGTGGATCCAGTAGGTGCCGTCGGGATGGGCGCGGAGCTCGGCGTGCCGCCGGGAGACGATGAGGTCGGGGACGACGACGTCGTTCTCGGGGGCGCGGCCGATCCGGATGCTGTGGGCGGGCAGCGGCCGCACGGAGGTCGGTTGCCGGAAGGTGCCGGTGGCGGCGGGATACGAGACGGAGGGGGGCCGCGGGGTCCCGGAGGGGGGCAGGCGGTCGGGGGCGGCGGCGTCCGGGGTTACGGGGGCGGGTCCGGGGTCCGGCCGGGCGTCCGGTGGGGGCTGACCTTGAGGCTGAAGCTCTGTGTGGGGCTCCGCCTGAGGCTGAGGCTGAGGTTCCGGCCGGGGGAGCGGGGGCTCGGGCCGGGACGGCGGGGGTTCCGGTACGGCCAGGGGGACCGGGACGACAGGCGATTCGGGGACGGCGGGCGGTTCCGGGACGGGCTGGGGTTCCGGTGCGGCGGGCGGCTCGGGCCGGACCGGAGGTTCCGCAAGGGGCGGGGGTTCCGGGCTCGAAGGGGCGGCCGGGGGTTCGGCACGGCCTGCCGGGCCGGTGTCCGCCGGGCCCGCGCCTTCCTCCCGGTCCGTTCGAGCCACCGCGGAGAACACCGCGCGCGGTCCCTCCTCCGGATGTCCGAACCGTACGACCGTCCCGGGGCCCACCTCCCGCCGCCCGGCCATCCGCAGGCCGTCCGCGTAGGTGCCGTTCGTACTGCCCTCGTCCACCAGGGTCCAATGGCCGTCCGCGGCGCTCAGCACCGCGTGGTGCCAGGACGCCCGCGCGTCCGAGAGCACGATGTCGCTGGTGGGGTCCCGACCGACGCGGTAGACGCGGTGCGGGTCCATGCGGGTCGCGTCCCCTTCGATCTCGAGGACCAGATCTGGCGCCGCGGGCGCGACGGGTCGCTCTCCCATGGCTGAATTTTATCCGCCGGTGCTCGTCCGTGCCCGGGATGAGGGCGCCGGTAGGGTGGGCGTCCGCCGCAGGACGCGGCCCCGACGAAGGAGGAAGTGCCCGTGCCGAAAGGTGTCACCAGGAGGCGGCCCCGTACCCGCGCGGCGCTCCTGAAGGCCGCCCTGGAGACCTTCGCGGAGCACGGATTCCACGCGACGACGATCGAGCAGATCTGCGAGCGCGCCGGTTTCACGCGGGGCGCGTACTACTCGAACTTCGCCAGCAAGGAGGAGCTCTTCCTCGCCCTGTTCGACGAGCACAGCGACCGGACCGTGCGGCGCCTTGCCGAGTCGATCGACGCGCTGTCGGCGGAGGAGTACACCCTGAGCCGGCTCGCGGAGCTCGCCGCCCGCGTCGAACCGGACGAGCGCGACTGGTACCTGGTCACCACCGAGTTCACCCTGCACGCCATCCGCGACCCGCAGGCCGCCTGGGTCCTCGCGCGCCACGACGAGCGGCTGCGGGCCGAGATCGCGCGCGGCATCACCCTCGTCCTGCGCCGCGCGGGGCGCGAACTGACCGTGGACGCCGACCGGTTCGCCCGGCTCCTCATCGCCCTGCGCGAGGGCGGCCTCGCGCAGAGCTACGTGGAACCGGACGTCCTGCCGCCCGGCAGTCTGGAACGGCAGTTCCTCGCCCCGCTCCTGGAGGCGTCGACGCGGCCGATCCCCGGAACCGAAGGTCAGTCGAAGAGGTCCGGGTCCGACGCGGTGATCTGATCCCAGAGCGGACGCGCCTGGAACCAGCCGGCCAGGTGACCGCCGACCTGGCCCCGGGTGAGCAGTGCCGTCTCGCGGTCGATGAGCTGCGGGGTGCCCGCCGCCATCGCGAGGAGCTGCGCCTGGCAGGAGCGCTCCATCGTGACGAACCACCAGACGGCTTCGGCGACGGAGTGGCCGACCGTGAGGAGCCCGTGGTTCTTGAGGATGACCGCCTTGTGGTCGCCGAGGGCCTTGGCGACCCGCTCGCCCTCGTCGGTCTCGTTCACCACGCCCCGGTAGTCGTCGTAGATCCCGTGGTCCTCGAAGAACGCGCAGGCGTCCTGGGTGATCGGGTCGAGCGGGATGCCGAGGCTGGAGAACGCCTTGCCGTGCAGGGAGTGGGAGTGCGCGGCGGCGATCGCGTCGGGCCGGGCGGCGTGGACCCGGGAGTGGATGACGAAGGCGGCCCGGTTCACGGGCCGGCGCCCCTCCAGGACCGTCCCCTCGTGGTCGACCAGGATCAGGTCGGAGGCCTTGATCTGACCGAAGCTCATCCCGAACGGGTTGACCCAGAAGGCGTTCGGGTCGCCGGGGTCGCGGACGGTGATGTGACCGGCGACGCCTTCGGAGAAGCCGAACCTTCCGAAGATGCGGAACCCGGCCGCGAGTTGCTCCTTGCGGTACCGGCGCTCCTCCTCGACGGAGCCGAAGGTGGGCGGCAGCGGCAGGACGACCCCGTCGGGCAACGGCCCGACGACGGCGGCGAGCGCGGGAGGCACGGTGCTCATGGCGGCTCCTCGGTGAGCGGGTGGGGCGGCGCCAAAAGATACAGGCGCGTATCCGATACGACAACGGATCACGGCCGCCGAAGAATTCGGCGCGGTCGGCCGGCGCGCCGTACCGAGCCAGGTCTGCCCGACCGGCTCAGACGGCCGCCGCACCGAACCGGGCCACACGCCGCCCAGAACCGGCTCAGACGGCCGGCGCGCCGAACCGGGCCAGGTAGTGCCAGACCTTCTTCACGTCCTGCGGGTCGTACCGCCCCGAACCCGCCGCCTCCTGCACGATCCGGGGATCGAGCCACCCGTCGACGGCGAGCAGCGCGCCGAGCTCCACGTACTCCGGGCCCCGGAAGCCCGGGTGTCGCCGCAGCTCGGCGACGGAGAGCCGGAACCCGCCGTGCCACTCGACGGGGCACGGCAGCCGCGCGGCCGCCGCCTCCACCTCCGTCCCCCGGTGGCTCGGGTCGAGCACCAGCGCCTCCACATCCCGTGCGATGGCCACCGGGCCGTGGATCTGCGCCTCGATGTAGTCGTCGATCGGGTCGGCGTCGTCGGCCTCGGCGAGGGCGATCAGGCCCATGCGGGACGCCACGCCGAAGTCGGTGGGCTCCAGGAAGCTGTCCGGGTAGCAGAAGGTCGCCCGCTCCAGGGCGGCGGCCGTCAGTCGCAGATGGGCGGAGCCGAAGCGGGGAGCGGCGCCGAAGGGGCGGCGGCGGAAGTTCAGGGCGCCGTAGACCGGGCGCGCGTACGCGGGGGCCTCGTCGTACACCCCGCCGAAGATGCGGCTCTCCCAGCGCCAGCGGTCCCCGCCGGGGTGCGCGGTGAGGCCGCCGTTGCCGGTGCCGGTGACGAACTGCGAGCGGTAGACGCCCTCGTCCGCGAGCCGGTGGAGGAAGTGCGGATGGAAGTTGAGGGTCACCCGCAGGGAGGGGTCGAGCGGGTCCCCGGCGGAACGGTCGGCCACGTGGGCGAGGGCTTTCCGGGCGTGGGCGTGGGCGGCGTCGAGCGGCGTCATCCGGGCAGTGTGCCGGAGCGGCCGGGGTTGCGGCCCGGGGTTTTCGGTGGCTACGGTCGGCGCCGGGCGGAAAGCGCTTGCCGTCCCGCTGCTCCGCCCCGACCGGCCCTCCCCTGGAGTCCACCGCGTGCCCACCGCAGACGTCCTGATCTACACCCGCACCGCGGGCTATCGCCACGACTCGATCCCCGACGCCGCCGCCGCGCTCACGGAGCTTGCCCATGACCTCGGGCGTTCGGCCGAGGTCACCGAGGACCCGGACGTCTTCACCCCGGGGAGCCTCGCCGGCCGCGCCGCCGTCGTCCTGCTGTCCACGACCGGGAACGTCCTGACGCCCGAGGGGCGCGTCGCCTTCGAGGCGTACCTGAGGGGCGGCGGGGCCCTCCTCGCCGTCCACGCGGCGGCGAACGCCGAGCCGGACTGGCCCTTCTACGGCGAACTGCTCGGCACCCGCTTCGACGGCCACCCCGAGATCCAGCCGGGCCTCGTCCTCGTCGACGACCGCGACCACCCCGCGACCGCCCCGCTCCCGGCCCGCTGGGACTGGACCGACGAGTGGTACAACTTCACCTCCGACCTGCGGGGAACCGGGGCGACGCCGCCGGGCACCGGGGCCGTACGGGTCCTCGCCCGGGCCGACGAGTCGACGTACCGGGGCGGCACCCACGGCGAGGACCACCCGCTCGTCTGGTGCCGGGAGGTGGACCGGGGGCGCGTCTTCTTCACCGCCCTGGGCCACGCCTCGGAGACGTACCGCGACCCCGTCTTCCGCGCCCACCTCTCCGGCGCGCTGTCCTGGCTGACCGCCTGACACGCGACCGCGTTCCCTCGGCCCCACGGCCCCCGCCCCGGGTCACCCCACCGCCCCGCCCCTGTTGCGTTCCGCCGTGCTTGGCGGAAGGTTGCAGACGGGGGCCGATGGCAGGAGGAGACACGTCATGGGCATCGCCACCGTGAACCCCGCGACCGGCGAGACGCTGCGGACCTACGAGGCCCACGGGCCCGAGGAGGTCGAGCGGCGGATCACCGCCGCCCACGAGGCGTACCGCCAGTACCGCACCACCTCCTTCGCCGAGCGCGCCCGCCTCATGCGCGCCGCCGCGGCCCTCCTGGACGAGGACACCGAGGACATCGCCCGCACCATCACCGTCGAGATGGGCAAGCCGATCGCCGCCGCCCGCGCGGAGGCCGGCAAGTGCGCCAAGGCCATGCGCTGGTACGCGGCCAACGCCGAGGAACTCCTCGCCGACGAGCACCCGGCCGAGAGCGACGTCCAGGACTCCGGCGCGGACGTGGCCCGCATCCACTACCGGCCCCTCGGCCCGATCCTCGCCGTCATGCCGTGGAACTTTCCGCTCTGGCAGGTGATGCGCTTCGCCGCGCCCGCCCTCATGGCCGGCAACACCGGCCTCCTCAAGCACGCCTCCAACGTGCCGCAGACCGCCCTCTACCTGGGCGACCTCTTCCGCCGCGCCGGATACCCCGAGGGCTGCTTCCAGACCCTCCTCATCGGCTCCCGCGACGTCGAGGCCGTGCTGCGGGACCCCCGGGTGGTCGCCGCCACCCTCACCGGCAGCGAACCGGCAGGCCGTGCCGTCGCCTCCGTCGCGGGCGACGAGGTGAAGAAGACCGTCCTGGAACTCGGCGGCAGCGACCCGTACATCGTCATGCCCTCCGCCGACATCGTCGGTGCCGTGAAGACCGCCGTCACGGCGCGCGTACAGAACAACGGCCAGTCCTGCATCGCCGCCAAACGGTTCATCGTCCACCGGGACGTGTACGACGACTTCTCCGAGCGGTTCACGGCCGCCATGAACGCCCTGACCGTCGGCGACCCCCTCGACGAGTCCACCGACGTCGGCCCCCTCGCCACCGAGCGGGGCAGGACCGACCTGGAGGACCTCGTCGACGACGCGGTACGGCGCGGCGCCACCGTCCTGTGCGGCGGCCACCGCCCCGAGTTCCCCGCCCTCGCGAACGGCTGGTACTACCGGCCCACCGTCCTCACCGGCATCACCCCGCAGATGCGGATCCACCGGGAGGAGGCCTTCGGCCCGGTCGCGACCGTCTACCCCGTCAACGACATCGAGGAGGCCGTGACCGTCGCCAACGACTCACCCTTCGGCCTCAGCTCCAACGTCTGGACCCGCTCCCCGGAGGACCTCGCCTTCTTCGTCCGGGACCTGGAGGCCGGCGGCGTCTTCGTCAACGGCATGACCGCCTCGCACCCGGCGCTGCCCTTCGGCGGGGTCAAGCGCTCCGGATACGGACGCGAGCTCGCCGGCCACGGCATCCGCGAGTTCTGCAACGCGACCACCGTCTGGCAGCGCGCCTGATCCCGGCAGCGCGCCTGATTCCGGCGGCGGGCTTGATCCCGGCGGCGCGCCTGATCCCGGCGGCGGGGCCCGTCGGGGGCTCAGGCCCGCGTCCACTCCAACAGCCGTTCCGCCGGCCAGGTGTTGATCACCCGGTCCACCGGCACACCGCACTCCTCGGCCCGCGCGCAGCCCAGGATCTGCCACTCCAGCTGGCCCGGCGCGTGCGCGTCCGTGTCCACCGCGAAGTACGTGCCCGCCGCCACCGCGAGCCGCAGCAGCCGGCGCGGCGGATCCAGCCGCTCCGGGCGGCTGTTGATCTCGACGGCCGTCCCCGCCTCCGCGCACGCGGCGAACACCCGCTCCGCGTCGAACTCGGACTCGGGCCGCGGCCGCCCGCCCGCCACAAGACGGCCCGTGCAGTGCCCGAGCACATCCATCAGCGGGTTGCGCACCGCCCGTTCGAGACGCCGGGTCATCGGCCTCGCGTCCATCCGGAGCTTCGAGTGCACGGAGGCGACCACCAGGTCCAGGCGGTCGAGCAGCTCGGGCTCCTGGTCGAGCGAACCGTCCTCCAGGATGTCGCACTCGATGCCGGTCAGCAGACGGAACGGCGCCCACTCCTCGTTCAGCCGGGCCACCACGTCCAGTTGCTCCCGCAGCCGCTCCGGCGAAAGACCCCGCGCCACCGTGAGCCGGGGCGAGTGGTCGGTGAGCACGGCCCACTCGTGGCCGAGCGCCGCCGCCGCACGGCCCATGTCCTCGATCGTGGCGCCGCCGTCCGACCAGTCCGAGTGGAGGTGGCAGTCGCCGCGCAGCGCGGCCCGCAGCGCGTCACCCCCGGCCGCCGGGTCCCCGGACGCCAGCGCCTCCTGGAGCTCCGTCTCCAGCCGGGCCAGATACCCGGGCACCTCCCCGGCCAGCGCCTCCCGCACCACTGCGGCCGTCTTCGGCCCGAGCCCCTTCACCGACTCCAGGGTGCCCGCCTCCGCCCGCCGTGCCGCCTCGCCCTCGGGGAGGGCGGCGACCGCGTCGGCGGCCGTACGGAAGGCCTTCGCCCGGTAGCCCGGCGCCTGGGCACGTTCCAGGAGGTAGGCGATCCGGTTCAGCGCGGCCACGGGATCCATGACGTACCTCCTCAGGCACCGTTCGGAGCGGAGTCGGCCGGCACCTGCACCGGCCCGATCTCGCACCACACCGCCTTGCCCTCGCCGCGCGGTTCGACGCCCCACCGGGAGGCGAGCGCGTCGAGCAGCAGCAGCCCCCGCCCCGAGGTGGCGGCCTCCCCGGGGGTACGCCGCCGGGGCCAGGCGCTCGACCGGTCCTGCACCGAGAGCCGTACCCGCCGGACCGGTTCGGGCAGCACTTCGAGGGTGAGGACCGCACCGCCCTCCGTGTGCAGCAGCACGTTGACCAGCAGCTCACCCGTCATCAGTTCGGCGTCGTCGGCCAGTTCCGGCATGCCCCAGTCCCGCAGCGCCTGCCCGACCGCCGCACGCGCGTCCGAGAGGCCCTGCGGATCGGCCTGGTGGATGTACTGGTGGATGCGCGGCGCCTTCGGCGTACCCGGGTCCGGGCTCCGGCGCAGCACGAGGAGCGCCACGTCGTCACCCGAGCCCCAGCGCTCCCACAGCCGCTCGGAGAGGTGGTCGGCGAGCGCCTCCGCCTGCGGCGGGCCGCTCCTGATCGCCTCCGAGAGCGCGGCGAGACCGGTCTCGATGTCGGAACCCGGCTGCTCGACGAGACCGTCCGTGCACAGCACGAGCGTCTCCCCGGGCACGAGGTCGAGCCGGGTCTCCGGGAACTCCTCGTCCCCGAAGACCGTCGCGAGCCCCAGCGGCATCCCGCCCCGAAGCTTGGGCTGTCCGACACGGCCGTCGATGTGCCGGATCATCGGCCCCAGATGCCCGGCCCGCACCGCGCGCAGCGTGCCGCTCCCGAGATCCACCTGGGCGTACGTGCAGGTGGCGAAGCGGTTGGTGTCCAGTTCGGCGAGGAACCGGGAGGCCCTGGCCAGGACCGTCGACGGGGCGTGCCCCTCGCCCGCGTACGCGCGCAGGGCGATCCGCAGCTGGCCCATGATGGCGGCGGCGTGGGTGTCGTGTCCCTGCACGTCGCCCACCACGATCCCGACCCTGCCCCGGGGCAGCGGGATCACGTCGTACCAGTCGCCGCCGACCTGCCGGCCGCTCCACGCCGCGTGGTAGCGGACGGCGATCTCACCGCCCGTGATCTGCGGGATGCGGCGGGGCAGCATCGTCGCCTGGAGCCCCGTCGCGAGCTCCCGCTCCTCGTCGAAGAGGATCGCCCGCTGGAGCGACTGGGCGACGATCGCGGCGAGACCGAGCGCGAGGTTGCGCTCGTCGGCGTTGAACGAGGTACGGCCCCGGTAGAACAGTGCCATCCCGCCCAGGGGCCGCGCCTGCGCCACAAGCGGCAGATAGCAGGCGGCGCGGAAGCGCAGACGCCCGAGATAGGGGGCGAGCTCGGGGAAGTCCCGCCCCAGCGACTCGAACGAGGAGACGAAGCGTGGCCGCCCGCTCAGTACGGCCTCCGCCAGCGGGAGTTCCCGGTCCAGGCGGCGGACACGGAGGTCGTTGAGCACGTCGAGGGACTCGCCGCTGAGCGCGATGATGTTGAGCGAGCCGTTCTCGACGAGTCCGAGCGCGAGCCCGTCCGCGCCGAGCCGGGCGAGACCGCCGGCGCCGGTCAGCGCGGCCGTCACGTCGTCCACCGTCACCGCGCGCGACAGGGCGTTCGTCGTCCGCTCGACGATGCTCGTCTGGAGCTCACGCCGCTTCTCCAGCTCCTGGACGAAGGCGAAACGGGTCACCTCGGCGGTCGTGTCCCGCACGATGCCGACGATCCGCCGGGCCCATCCGTCGGGCGAGCGCAGGATCCGCGCCTGCACATGCGTCCAATGGGGTGGCCCGTCGGCCTGCGGAATGGGGAAGTGCGCGGTGTACGAGACCTCCCCGCCGCGCACGGCCTGCCGTACGACGTCCTCCAGCTTGGCCCGCTCGTCGGGGGCGAGGCGCTCGACCAGCGTCGCCGGCCTGCCGTCGTGGGCGTCCGGGGTCAGCCCGAAGATCAGCAGCCCGGACTCGTCGACATCGATGGTGCCCGTGTCGAGATCCCAGTCGAAGCTGCCGGTCCGGTTCATGGCGAGCCACTCGGCGGGCCCGATCTCGCCATTGCGCTCATGCCGGTCGTCATCGGTCATCGCCCCCATTGTCGAACCAGCACCCCGCCGACGCCATGGCGATGACACGGCGTGGCGCGAGTTCGCCCCGGGGGAGAGGGGACCGCGGGGCGGAGGGGGTGGACGGGGCGGGTGGTGCGGGTGAGGTGGCAGGCCGCGGGGGGCGCAGGCGGGCCGGGCCTCTCCTGGAGGCGGTACGGCGGTACGGGAGGGCCCGCCCCTGCCGCCGAGTCCCGGCGCCCCACCCAGGGCTCCGCGGCGCCCCTCCCGTGGCCCCCGGCGACCGCCCCGGATGCGCTCCCGGTGGCCGGACACGAGAATGGCCAGTGCTGGAAGAACAAGGAGGCGGCATGAACGCTGAGCCCGACAAGACGTCCCTGGGGGACTTCCCGACGCCCGACCGGCTGCTGCACGCCGGTTCGGAGGGCGAGTTCACGGCCGAGGACCTGGTCCTCGCCTCCGGCCGTGACGTGAATCCGAAGAATCTCGCCTGGGCGGAACGCCGCATGGCGGAGAAGGGTCGCGCCTCCATGGACGAGCTCCTGCCGTAGACCGGCCCGAGCCCCGTCCCGGAATCCTCCCGCAGTACCCGTCGGCCCCGGATCCGCAGCTGTCGATCCGGGGCCGAGGGCTGCCCGGGCCGCCCCGGGGCTTCCGCATTTATGGAACACGTTCTACCGTGGCCGCCGTCACGCGCCGCACCGCACCCCGGGTGGCGCGGGACCGCCGCAGGACCCGCCGTCACGGGAGGCCCCATGCACCTCGAGTACACGCCCGCCCAGAACCGTCTGCGCGCCGAGCTGCGGGCGTACTTCGCCGAGCTGGTCCCCGACGACGTCCACACCCCCCATGGCCTCAAGGGCATGGGAGGTGCCCCCGGCGCGGACCCGGCAGCGCAGAAGCGCTTCTACCGCGAGACCGTGCGCCGACTCGGAGCCGACGGCTGGCTGGGGGTCGGCTGGCCCACCGAGTACGGGGGCCGAGGGCTGACCCCGATGGAGCAGTTCATCTTCTTCGACGAGGCGGCGCAGGCCGGGGCGCCCCTGCCGCTCATGGCCCTGAACACGGTCGGACCGACGATCATGCGGTACGGCACCGACGAGCAGAAGGCGTACTTCCTGCCCCGGATCCTCTCCGGCGAGATCGACTTCGCCATCGGCTACAGCGAGCCCGACGCGGGCACCGACCTCGCGGCCCTGAAGACCCGTGCCGTGCGGGACGGGGACACGTACGTGGTGAACGGCCAGAAGATCTGGACCACGAACGGCGACACCGCCGACTGGGTGTGGCTCGCCGTGCGCACCGACGTCGACGCCCCGCCCCACAAGGGCATCACGATGCTCCTCGTCCCGACGAGCGACCCCGGCTACTCCTGCACGATCATCAACACCCTCGCCTCGCACGACACGACCGCCAGTTACTACGACGACGTCCGGGTCCCGGTCTCCCGCCGGGTCGGCGAGGAGAACAAGGGCTGGCGTCTCATCACCAACCAGCTCAACCACGAACGCGTCACCCTGGCCGCCCACGGCACGATGGCGATTCGCGCGCTCCACGACACGCAGCGCTGGGCCGCCGCCACCCCGCTCACCGACGGCCGCCGCGTCCTCGACCTCCCCTGGGTCCGCCGCTCCCTCGCCCGCACCCACGCCCGGCTCGACGCGATGAAGCTCCTCAACTGGCAGATGGTGAGCGCCGTCCAGCACGGCACCCTCACCCCCCAGGACGCCTCGGCCGTGAAGGTCTACGGCTCCGAGGCCCGCCGCGACGCCTACGCGGCCCTCATGGAGGTCGTCGGCGCGGCGGGCGCCCTCAAGGAGGGCTCGGCGGGCGCCGTCCTCCACGGCGCACTGGAACGCGGCTACCGCTCGGCCGTCATCTTCACCTTCGGCGGCGGCAACAACGAGATCCAGCGCGAGATCATCTCCTGGCTCGGCCTGGGCATGCCCAGGGTCCGCCGGTAGGGGTTGGCCTGATCACGTCAATCCGTTTCGGCCTCAGCCGCCACGGCCGGAGAGCGTCCGTGGTCGTGGGCGTAGGCCGTGAAGACGACCTGAGGGGGTCCTCCCGTGTGGAGGAACCGCTCGTCGAGCACGGTGGCGAGGTCCCGGAGCGCCATGCGCAGCACCGAGGCGGAGAGCCGGACGTCCGGATGGCGTGCCTCCGCGGCCTGGTCCGCGAGACCCGCGGTGTGACCGAGCTGCCCGGGCAGGGACGTGTTCTCGTCCCCGTCGAAGAAGTAGTACGACTCCGCGTACTGCAGGAAGTCGACCGTGATCGTGGAGAGGGCGGAGGCGAGTCCGTCGAGCAGCGCCGCCCCGCCGGCGGAGTCGAGCGCCCCCGCGGTGGCCCGGCTGCGGCGTACGTGGGAGAGGCGCAGGGCGAGTGCCCTGCGGCGGGCGAGGGCCGGATACACGCCGAGGATCCAGGCCACGGTGGCCGACAGGAGCACGAAGCCCACCAGGGCCTCCAGGGGGGCGAGCACCCGCAGCGGCCCCGAGGTCGGTGCGATGTCTCCGAGACCGAGCGTGGCCAGGGTGACGAGCGAGACGTACAGCGCGTCGATCGGACCCGCGTGCTCGGCGGGGGTGAGCTCCGTGGCGTACGTGAAGTCGTCCGGCATGTGCGGCCAGTAGACGAGGGCCCATCCGACGGCCACGGTCAGCGCCCAGACGCCGACGACCGTGATCATGCCGACCGGGCCCGCGAGCCCGGCCGGACGCCACCGCCTCCCGCGGTGGCTCGAGAGCCGCCACACGCTCCGCATCACCAGACCGCTCAGCCCGCCGTGCCGGGTCGGATGCCAGAGCGTGTGGAAGACGTCCCGCAGGATGACCAGCACCAGGAAGGCTCCCGCGAGCACCGGGAGCCAGGTCATCCCCGCACCGTCCGTCCGGCGCCCGTCCGCGCCTCGATCCGGTGGCGGACGACGGTGGTCAGGACCGTCAGCCGGGTCGACGCGCCGGGTACGGGCGCCACCGGGCTCTCGACGCGCCGCGCCTCCTCCGGCAGCGCGGCGAGGTCGGCCTCGAAGCGGGCGCGGGCCGCGGCCAGGGTGTCGGGCGGCTCCACCCGCAGCCCTCCGCGCATCACGGTCCGCAGCAGCGGTTCCGTTCCCTCGGGCGGTTCCTCGTTCGCCAGGCCGACGACGTCCCGCAGGCCGGGACGGCGGAAGACCTGTTTCGGGCCGGGCGCCGTCGCCTTCGCGGGGGAGAGCTTCATGACGGGCCGCCCGTCGTACTCGACGAGCTTGTACGCCGCGTCCAGATACGGGGCGTCGGCGGACGTGCACACCTTCGTTCCCACGGCGTACGCGTCGATCGGCGCGCCCTCCCGTACGAGCCGGTCGATGCCGTACTCGTCGAGGCCTCCGCTCGCGATGATCCGCACGTCCGCGAGGCCCGCCGCGTCGAGGGCCGTACGGGCCCGGCGGGCCAGCGCGCCCAGGTCGCCGCTGTCGAGCCGGATCGCGCACCCCTGCCCGAGCCCCAGGTCCCTGAGGACGCGCGCGGCGACGGTGACGCCGTGATCGGTGTCGTAGGTGTCGACGAGGAGGGTGACCGGACCCGGGTGGGTGCGGGCGAAGGCACGGAACGCCTGCTCCTCGGAGGGGAAGGCCTCGACGTACGCGTGGGTCATCGTGCCGGCGGCCGGAATCCCGTACCGGTTCGCGGCGGCGACGTTGCTGGTGCCCGCGAAGCCGACCAGGGCGCACAGCCGGGCCGTCCGCAGGCCGGCCTCGGGGCCGTGGCTCCGCCGTAGCGAGAAGTCGACGAGGGGTCGTCCGCCGGCGGCGAGCACGCACCGGGCCGCCTTCGAGGCGATCACCGTCTGATGGCAGACGAGGGACAACAGGTACGTCTCCACCAGCTGGGCCTGCGGCAGGGGGGCGGTGACCTCGAGGAGCGGTTCGCCCGCGAGGACGAGACGCCCCTCGGGGACGGCCCTGACCTGCCCGTCGAAGGACAGGCCGTGCAGGGGTTCGAGATCCTCGACGGGCCGCCGGAGGGCCTCGGCGAACGCCTGGAGGTCGGAGCGGCCCACCCGGAAGCGGGAGAGGTAGTCGAGGGCCGGTTCAAGCCCGGCGGCGACGAGGAACCCACGCCCCGGCGGGAGATCGCGGACGAAGAGGCTGAAGGTGGCGGGGGCCCGCATGTCCTCCCGCAGGTACGAGAGCGCCGTCGTGACCTCGTACAGATCGGTGCTGGTCACCTCGGACATGCTTCGAGCATGCACGCCCGACGGGTGCCCCGCACGGGGGCCGTGGGGGTGCGGTGTGTACCGCGTCCGGCTGAGGGTGTCCTGCGATCAGGCCAGGCGTCGCGGGCCGGGCCTGTCGCAAGGGCCCTCTAGCGCCCGGCGTCGATCTCGGCGATGAGTCCCTCGACGAGGGTCCTGATCTCGTCGCGGATGGGGCGGACGGCCTCGACGCCCTGACCGGCCGGGTCCTCCAGGGCCCAGTCCAGGTACTTCTTGCCGGGGAAGACGGGGCAGGCGTCGCCGCAGCCCATGGTGATGACGTAGTCCGAGGCCTGGACCGCCTCGGTGGTCAGCACCTTCGGCTTCCGGGCGGAGATGTCGACCCCGGCCTCGGCCATCGCCTCGACGGCTGCCGGGTTGACCCGGTCGCCCGGGGCCGAGCCGGCGGAGCGGACCTCGACGCGGTCACCGGCCAGGTGGTCCAGGAAGCCGGCCGCCATCTGGGAGCGGCCCGCGTTGTGGACGCAGACGAAGAGCACGGTGGCGAGCGGAGCGGTGGTCATCGGTTCTCCTCTGCTGCCAAGAGGTCAGCCCTGGCTGGTATCAGCGTCACGTGATGTGACAGTATCAGTCCATGATGACGTCAGTCGACGCTGACCTGATGCGGGTTCTCGCGGACCCCCTCAGGCTCCGGATCGTGACCCTGCTCGCCCACGAGACGCTGTGCACCACCCACCTGGTGGAGGAGACCGGCGCCCGGCAGACCAACCTCTCCAACCACCTGCGCCTGCTGCGCGAGGCCGGGGTCGTGGAGACCGAACCCTGCGGCCGCTTCACCTACTACCGGCTGAAGCCGGACGTCATCGAGCAGCTCGCCGGTCAGTTCGCCGTCCTGGCCGCCACCGCCCGTACCGCCGCCGAGAACAAGAGGGCCTGTCCGTGACCCCCACCGCTCCCGCGACGACCGAGGAGCCCTCGGTCGTCGCGAAGCTGTCGACGCTCGATCGCTTCCTCGCCGTCTGGATCCTCCTGGCCATGGGCCTCGGGCTGGGGCTCGGTAGGCTGATCCCCGGGCTGAACGACGCGCTCGCCAAGGTCGAGATCGGCGGCATCTCGCTCCCGATCGCCGTCGGCCTGCTGATCATGATGTACCCGGTCCTGGCCAAGGTCCGGTACGACAGGCTGGAAGCCGTCACCGGCGACCGCAGGCTGATGGTCTCCTCGCTCGTCGTCAACTGGATCCTCGGCCCGGCGCTCATGTTCGCCCTCGCCTGGATCTTCCTGCCCGACCTGCCCGAGTACCGCACCGGCCTGATCATCGTCGGCCTCGCCCGCTGCATCGCCATGGTCATCATCTGGAACGACCTCGCCTGCGGCGACCGCGAGGCCGCGGCCGTCCTGGTGGCGCTGAACTCGGTCTTCCAGGTCATCGCCTTCGGCCTGCTCGGCTGGTTCTACCTCGACCTCCTGCCCGGCTGGCTGGGCCTCGGCGACGGCGAGACGCTCGACATCTCGATGGGGAAGATCGCGCTCAACGTCGTCATCTTCCTCGGCGTCCCGCTGCTCGCCGGCTTCCTGACCCGCCGCATCGGCGAGAAGAAGCTGGGCCGGGAGACGTACGAGACGACGTTCCTGCCGAAGATCGGCCCGTGGGCGCTGTACGGACTGCTGTTCACGATCGTCATCCTCTTCGCGCTGCAGGGAAAGACGATCACCTCTCAGCCGCTTGACGTCGCGCGGATCGCGCTGCCGCTCCTCGTGTACTTCGCGGTGATGTGGTTCGGCACCTTCGCCCTCGGCAAGGCCATCGGCCTGAACTACGACCGGACCGCCACCCTCGCCTTCACGGCCGCCGGCAACAACTTCGAGCTGGCCATCGCCGTCGCCATCGCCACCTTCGGCGTCACCAGCGGCCAGGCCCTCTCCGGCGTCGTCGGCCCCCTCATCGAGGTCCCCGTCCTGGTCGCGCTCGTGTACGTGTCGCTGGCCTGGCGCCGGAGGTTCGCGCCGGCCGAGCGGTAGGCGGGCGGCGCCCGCGCGGTACCCGTTCCGTCAACCGACGAGCGGGCTGCGGCGTTCGACGAGGACGGTGTCCCGCCAGCGGCCGTGGTGGCGGCCGATGCGCTCACGCGTGCCGATGACCCGGAACCCCGCGCGCGCGTGGACGGCGAGACTGGCGGTGTTCTCCGGGAAGATGCCGGACTGGATGGTCCAGATCCCGGCCGCCTCGGTCGAATCGACCAGTGCCTTCAGGAGGACGGAGGCGACGCCCCGCCCGCGTGCGTCGGGGTGGACGTACACCGAGTGCTCGACCACGCCGACGTACGCGCACCGGTCGGAGACCCTGGTCGCGGCGACCCAGCCGAGTACCCGGCCGGTCTCGTCGACGGCCGCGAAGCGGTGCTCGGGCAGCTTGACCGCGTCGAATTCCGCCCAGGTGGGAGCGGTGGTCTCGAAGGTGGCGTTGCCCTCGTCGATCCCGGCCTGGTAGATCGCGATCACTTCGTCGGCGTGGGCGTCGGTGAGCGGCATCACCAGGGCGGACGCCGTCACGCGGTGGCCGCCTTGGTGAGGAGGGTTCCCATGGCGGCCAGCACGGCGGGCTCGACGCGGTAGTAGACCCAGGTGCCGCGCCGCTCGGAGGAGAGCAGTCCGGCCTCCTTGAGCTTCTTCAGGTGGTGGGAGACGGTCGGCTGGGAGACGCCGACGTCGGAGATGTCGCAGACGCACGCCTCTCCGCCCTCGTGCGAGGCGACGGCGGAGAAGAGCCGCAGCCGGACCGGATCGCCCAGAGCCTTGAACATGAGGGCGGTCCGTTCGGCCTCCTCCGCCGTCAGGGGTCGCTCGTTCAGCGGCGGACAGCAGGGCTCGACGACGGGCTCCAGGAGCGGCAGCGCCTTCACGTTCGACATCCATCTATGTTGACACATGTCGAACCAGCCCCCAAGTGGCTCTCTGTTTTCTCAACTTAGATGAATGTCTATGTTGACGCGCGTCTAATCAGATGCGAGGCTGAGGGCTCAAGAGATCGACGAACGTCGAATCAAAAGGGGATCCCCGTGAACGTCACCACCGCCGACCAGCTGCCCGTCGTGGTCGTCGGGGCCGGTCCCACCGGCCTGGCCGCCGCCGCACACCTCGTCGACCGCGGCCTTGAGCCGCTGGTCCTGGAAGCCGGCCCCGTCGTCGCCGCGGCCGTCCGGGAGTGGTCCCACGTGCGGCTCTTCTCCGCCTGGGCCGAGGTCACCGACCCGGTCGCCGAGAAGCTGCTCGCACCGACCGGCTGGGTGAGGCCCGCCGCGGGCACCTACCCGACCGGAGGGGAGTGGGCGGCCGACTACCTCCAGCCGCTCGCGGACGTCCTCGGCGACCGGGTCCGCCTCGGCGCGCGGGTCACCGGCGTCTCCCGTGCCGGCCGCGACCGGATCGTCGACGCCGACCGTGAGCAGCAGCCCTTCACCGTTCACATCCGGTACGGCGACGGGCGTGAGGAGCGGGTCCTCGCCCGCGCCGTCATCGACGCCTCCGGTACGTGGGCGACGCCCGGCCCGGCCGGCGGCGACGGCCTGCCCGCCCTCGGCGAACGCGCGGCGGCCGACCGGATCTCGTACCGCGTCCCCGACCTCAAGGACCCCGCCGTGCGGGCCCGTTACGCGGGCCGGCGCACCGCCGTCATCGGCTCAGGGGCCTCCGCCTTCACCGCGCTCACCTCGCTCGCCGGCGTCGCCACGGCCGAGGACGGGGCCGGCACGCACGCCTTCTGGATCCTGCGCCGTGGCGTCTCCGGCTCCACGTTCGGCGGCGGTGCCGCCGACCAGCTGCCCGCCCGCGGCGCGCTCGGGCTCGCCGCGAGGGCCGCGGTCGACGAGGGGTACGCGGACGCCGTCACCGGATTCCGTACGGACGCGATCGAGCGCGACGGCGAGCGCCTCGTCCTGGTCTCCGAGGACGGGCGCCGGCTCGACCCGGTCGACGAGGTCATCGTCCTGACCGGCTTCCGCCCCGACCTGACGTTCCTCGACGAACTCCGCCTTGGCCTCGACGAGCGGCTCCAGGCCCCGGTCGTGCTGGCGCCGCTCATCGACCCGAACCAGCACTCCTGCGGCACCGTCTACCCCCACGGCGTCAAGGAACTGTCCCACCCCGAGCAGGACGTGTATCTGGTCGGCATGAAGGCCTACGGCCGTGCGCCGTCCTTCCTGGCGCTCACCGGCTACGAGCAGGTCCGCTCCGTCGTCGCCGCCCTCGCGGGCGACCGCGAGTCGGCGGAACGCGTCGAGCTCGTACTCCCCGAGACCGGGGTCTGCGGCGGCGCGGGCCTCTTCGACGAGCCCGGCGACGACACGGGGACGGACGCGGGGACGGACGCGGGGACCGGCGCCGCGACCAACGGCTCCGGTGGCGGCTGCTGCGCGGCCCCCGCCACCCTCACGATCGGCGTCGGCGCGCCCGCCGCGACCGGCGGCTGCTGACCCCGCGAGGACCGGAACCCGATCCCGACAGCCGTGAACCGGGGGCGAGTTGAACGCTCCGCCCCCGGTCCCCTCCGGCGCGTTCGGGCGTAGCCTGAGCGCCATGACGCAGGACGCCGACCCCGGGCTCTTCGGTCCCCGTTCCGTGACCTGGCAGCTGCACAGCGACCCGGTCATGTGGCTCGCGGGCGTCCGCGCCCTCTGGCTCCAGGCGCTGCACCCCGTCGCCGTGCGCGGCGTCATGATCAACAGCGGTTTCCGTGAGGGCCCCTGGGGCCGGCTCATGCGGACCGCGAACTTCGTCGGGACCCTGAGCTACGGGACGGCCGGGGCAGCCGAGGCGGCCGGTGCCCGCGTCCGCCGGATCCACCGGCTGCTCGGCGTGGACGACCCCGAGCTGCTCCTCTGGGTGCACTGCGCCGAGACCGACTCGTACCTCTCGGTCGCACGGCGCTCCGGCCTCCCGCTCACCGACGCCCTGGCCGACCGCTACGTCGACGAGCACCGCACCTCCGCCCGCCTCGTCGGGCTCGACCCGGCCGCCGTCCCGGGAACCACCGCCGAACTCGCCGCCTACTTCGACGCCGTACGCCCCCGGCTCGCCGCGGGACCGGACGCCCGCACCGTCGAGGACTTCCTCCGCAGACCGCCGGTGAAACCCGCCCTCGTACCGGCGCGCGAAGCGATCTGGCGGCGCGTCACGGCGCTGGCGTACGACACTCTGCCCCCCTACGCCCACGCGCTCTACGGCCGCCCCGCCCCACCGCCGGAGACCGTCACCCACCGGCTCGTCGCCACCGCCAACCTCCTCCGCTGCGTCCCCGCCCACCTGCGGTGGAGGCTCCCGCCCCGGCACATCCTCCGCGCGATGGACCGGCTCGGCCCGGAGACGCGACCCGACCCTTACGCGTACCCCACCCCGTACCCACTGTCCGAACCGGCGGCCATACTGGAGAAGCCGGGGAAGGCGCGGGAGATCGACGGGGGCGGCAGCACACGATGGGGGAACCAAGACTGATCCAGGGCCGGTACCGCCTGCACGAGGTCATCGGCCGCGGCGGTATGGGCGAGGTGTGGCGCGCCACCGACGAGGCGCTCGGGCGCGGGGTCGCCGTGAAGTGCCTCAAGCCGCTCGGACCGCAGCAGGACCCGCAGGTCCTCACGATCATCCGCGAGCGGTTCCGGCGCGAGGCCCGGGTCGCCGCCGCGCTCCAGCACCGGGGCATCACCGTCGTGCACGACTTCGGCGAGTACGACGGCGTGCTCTTCCTCGTCATGGAGCTCCTGGAGGGCCGCAACCTCAGCCAGCTCCTCGCGGCCAACGCCCAGCACCCGCTGCCCGTCCAGGACGTCGTCGAGATCGCCGACCAGGTCGCCGACGCCCTCGCGTACACCCACGGCCACGGGATCGTGCACCGCGACCTGAAACCCGCCAACATCATGAGGCTGCGGGACGGGACGGTGAAGATCTGCGACTTCGGAATAGCGCGCCTCGGCGCCGACATGGGCTTCACCTCCCGCCTCACCGGCACCGGCATCGCCATGGGCACCCCCCACTACATGTCCCCGGAGCAGATCGGCGGCGGCGAGATCGACCACCGCAGCGACCTCTACTCGCTGGGGTGCGTGCTGTACGAACTGGCCACCGGCGCCCCGCCGTTCGACCTCGGCGACTCCTGGGCGATCCTCATCGGACACCGGGACACGGCGCCGCGCCCGCCGCGCGCGCACCGCGCCGAGCTGCCCGACTACTTCGACCGGATCGTCCTCGACCTGCTCGCCAAGGTGCCCGAGGAGCGGCCGGCCGACGCGGGCGACCTGCGCCGCCGGATCGTCTCGGGGCGTGTGGGGCCGTCCCTCGCCGTGACCGCCCCGGTTCCCGTGCCCGCGCCACCGGCCGTCGCGCCCCCCGCGCCCGCGTGGCTCCTGGGCATCACCGGCGGGCACCGGCCGGCCGACGCCGGCCCGGCGCCGCGGCCCGTCGCCCACGACCCCGCCGCCGCCGTGCTCACCACCGAGTGGACGACCGCGGGCCCCGCCCCGGACCCCTCCGCCCCCGCGTCCGCGCCCGCCGCTCCCTCGGCGGAGCTCGTCGCCGTGCTCGCCGGCCGGTACCGGGCCGGGATGGGCCTCGGCCGCCTCGGCCGCTGGGGCGAGGCGGAGTCCGTGCACCGGTCCGTCGCCGAGCACCGCGCCGCGGCCCTCGGCGAGGACCACCCCGACACCCTGGCCAGCCACTACGAGGTCGGCTTCGCCCTCGCCCGGCTCGACCGCCCCGCCGACGCCCTCCGCGTCTTCGAGCGGGTCGCCGCCACCCGCGCCCGCGTCCTCGGCGAGGACCACCCCGACACCCTGGCGGCCCGGCAGGAGCGGGCGTACGCGCTGGGGCGCCTCGGACGGCACCCCGAGGCGTACGAGGTGTACGTCGGCGTCCTCGCGGCACGCGAGCGCACCGTCGGCCCCGACCACCCCGACACCCTGCGCTGCCGGCACAACCTGGCGTTCACCCTCGGCCGCCTCGGCCGCCTGGAGGAGTCGTACCGTACGGCGCGGGAGGTCGCCGAGGCACGGGCCCGGCTGCTCGGCGAGGACCACCCCGACACCCTCGTGACCCGGCACGAGGTGGCGTTCACCCTCGGGCGCCTCGGCCGGGGAGAGGAGTCGCTCGCCCAGTACCGCGCGGTCGCCGAGGCACGCGCCGCCGCGCTCGGCCCCGACCACCCCGACACCCTCGCCGCCCGCTACGAGACCGGGGTCTGTCTCGGCCGGCTCGGCCAGGCCGCGGACGCCCTGGAGGTCTGCCGCGACCTCGTCGCCGCCCGCACCCGCGCCCAGGGTGCCGACGGCCCCGAGACCCTGCGCGCCCGCCATGCCCTCGCCGTCAACCTCGGCCGGCTCGGCCGCTGGCAGGAGGCGCTCGCCGAGTCCGAGAGCGTCCACGCCGACCGGGAGCGGGTCCTCGGTCCGGACCACCCGGACACCCTCCTCAGCGGCCGCGAGACCGCCGTCGCCCTCGGACGGCTCGGCCGCTGGGCAGAGGCCCTCGAAGCGCACCGCGCGACCGCCGCGGCCCGCACCCGGCTCCTGGGCCCCGCCCACCCGGACACCCTCGCGGCCCTGGACGACGAGGCCCACTGCCTGGAGCGCCTGGGCCGCCACGCGGAAGCAGCGGCCCTCCTGTTGAGAGCGGCCAACCCGCCGTCGCACTGAGACGCACCGGCACGGGGCGACCGCCCCTGACGCGCGGTCATCCGGTCGACCCACTGACCGGGCCCCGCAGTCGGCTGCCGGCCTTCGGCCGTGTCTTGACGGCAGTCCGCCCGGGGCCGGCAGCGACCCCCGGGCCCGCAGCGACCCCCGGGCCTGCGGCCCTCCCTCGGCCCTCTTCCTCCGCCGTCGCCCCCATGTGAGCATGAGCCATGACCCTCCCCGCCCCGCTGCCCGGCGCCCCGGTCCCCGCCCGTTCCTACGACGCCGTCGTCGTCGGAGGCGGTCACAACGGTCTGGTCGCCGCCGCCTATCTGGCCCGTGCCGGACGTTCCGTTCTCGTTCTCGAGCGGCTCGGCGCCACCGGTGGCGCCGCCGTGTCCACCCGGCCCTTCGCCGGGGTCGACGCGCGGCTCTCCCGGTACTCGTACCTGGTCTCGCTGCTCCCCGAGAAGATCGTGCGCGAGCTCGGCCTGCGCTTCGCCGTGCGGAAACGGTCCGTCTCCTCGTACACCCCGAAGGGCGACGGGGGCCTCCTCGTCGGCGGCGGCCCCGACCGCACCCGCGCCTCCTTCGCCGCGCTCACCGGCTCCGACCGCGAGTACGACGCCTGGCAGGCCTTCTACGCCCGCACCGGCCGGGCCGCCCGCCTCATCTTCCCCACCCTCACCGAGCCCCTTCCGACCCGCGCCGAGCTCCGCGCCCGCGTGGACGACGCCGACACCTGGCGGATGCTCTTCGAGGAGCCCCTCGGCGTCACCGTCGAGCGGACCTTCACCGACGACCTCGTCCGCGGTGTCGTGCTCACCGACGCCCTCATCGGCACCTTCGCCGACGCCCACGATCCGACGCTCCTCCAGAACCGCTGCTTCCTCTACCACGTCATCGGCGGCGGCACCGGCGACTGGGACGTGCCCGTCGGCGGCATGGGCGCGCTCACCGACGCCCTCGCCGCGGCGGCCCGCGCCGCCGGCGCCCACATCCTCACCGGCCACGAGGTCACCCGGATCGAGACCGACGGGCAGCGCGCCACGCTCACCTACCGCACCGCCGACGCCGAGGGCACCGTCGAGGCGGGCCACGTCCTCGTCAACGCCTCGCCCCACGCCCTCGCCGCCCTCCTCGGCGAGACGCCCCCGCCCTCCCCCGAAGGCGCCCAGCTCAAGGTGAACATGCTGCTCACCCGGCTGCCGAAGCTCCGCGACCGCTCCGTCGACCCGCACGAGGCCTTCGCCGGCACCTTCCACATCGCCGAGGGGTACGAGCAGCTCGCCACCGCCCACGCCGAGGCCGCCGCCGGCCGGCTCCCCTCCGCACCGCCCTCCGAGATCTACTGCCACTCCCTCACCGACCCGACGATCCTGGGCCGCGAACTCGCCGCCACGGGCCACCAGACGCTCACCCTCTTCGGGCTCCACACCCCCGCCCGGCTGTTCGCCGAGGACAACGAGGGCACCAGGGCCGCGCTCCTCGCGGCGACCCTCGACCAGCTCGACGCCCACCTGGACGAGCCGATCAGGGACTGCCTCGCCCTCGACGCGGACGGCCGCCCCTGCGTCGAGGCGAAGACCCCGCTCGACCTCGAACGCGAACTGCGCCTGCCCGGCGGCCACATCTTCCACCGCGACCTCTCCTTCCCGTACGCGGAGGACGGCGGCCGCTGGGGCGTCGAGACCCGGCACGCCAACGTGCTGCTGTGCGGGGCGGGCGCGATCCGGGGCGGGGGAGTGAGCGGCATCCCGGGCCACAACGCGGCTATGGCGGCCCTCGGCCGGTGACCACAGGCGCCTTCGGACGAGGCCGCTCCGTTCGGCCGTGTCGACCGCGCCCCGCCCCCGCCCGTGGTGTGAAGCTGACCTGCGAGCGCGCTTAAGAAATCCTCGATGGACCGCGAGCGCTCCGTACGGAAGATTCTCCTCCAGGGATCTTGGGCGCGCAGCCGTGCCCGCACCCCCACATCACAGGACACGCACGTCGGGAGCCGTTGCATTGAAGGCGCTGGTCAAGCTGAAGGCGGAGCCGGGACTCTGGCTCACGGACGTGCCCGAGCCGGAGACCGGCCCCGGAGACGTACTGATCAAGGTCAAGCGGACCGGTATCTGCGGGACCGACCTGCACATCCGCTCCTGGGACGGCTGGGCGCGGAAGACGATCGCCACGCCGCTGACGATCGGCCACGAGTTCGTCGGCGAGGTCGTCTCCGTCGGCCGTGACGTCGCCGACATCGCCGTCGGCGACCTGGTCAGCGGCGAGGGCCACCTCGTCTGCGGCAAGTGCCGCAACTGTCTGGCCGGGCGCCGTCACCTCTGCCGCGCCACCGTCGGCCTCGGCGTCGGCCGGGACGGAGCCTTCGCCGAGTACGTGGCGCTGCCCGCCTCCAACGTGTGGGTGCACCGCGTCGCCGTGGACCTCGACGTCGCCGCGATCTTCGACCCCTTCGGCAACGCCGTGCACACGGCGCTCTCCTTCCCGCTCGTCGGCGAGGACGTCCTCGTCACCGGCGCGGGCCCGATCGGCATCATGGCCGCCGCGGTCGCCAAGCACGCCGGCGCCCGCAACGTCATGATCACCGACGTCAGCGAGGAGCGCCTCGCCCTCGCGCGGAAGGCCGGCGTCACCCTCGCCCTCAACGTCGCCGAGCAGACCATCGCCGACGGCCAGCGCACCCTCGGGCTCAAGGAGGGCTTCGACGTCGGCCTGGAGATGTCCGGCAACGCGCACGCGATGCGGGACATGGTCGCCAACATGACCAACGGCGGCAGGATCGCCATGCTGGGCCTGCCCAGCGAGGACTTCGCCGTCGACTGGGCGAAGATCGTCACCTCCATGATCACCGTCAAGGGCATCTACGGCCGCGAGATGTTCGAGACCTGGTACGCGATGTCGGTGCTCCTCGAGGGCGGCCTCGACCTCGCCCCCGTCATCACCGGGCGTTACGCGTACACCGACTTCGAGGCCGCCTTCGACGACGCGGCCTCCGGCAAGAGCGGCAAGATCATCCTCGACTGGACTGCGGGAGCCTGACCCATGTTCGATTCTGTACGCGACGACATCCGCGCCACCCTCGACGAGATCCGGCAGGCCGGGCTCCACAAGCCCGAGCGGGTCATCGGCACCCCCCAGTCGGCCACCGTCGCCGTCACCGCGGGAGGCCGTCCCGGCGAGGTGCTCAACTTCTGCGCCAACAACTACCTGGGCCTCGCCGACCACCCCGAGGTGATCGCCGCCGCCCACGAGGCGCTCGACCGCTGGGGCTACGGCATGGCGTCCGTCCGCTTCATCTGCGGCACGCAGGAGGTGCACAAGGAGCTGGAGGCGCGCCTCTCCTCCTTCCTCGGCCAGGAGGACACGATCCTCTACTCCTCCTGCTTCGACGCCAACGGCGGAGTCTTCGAGACGGTCCTCGGCCCCGAGGACGCCGTCATCTCCGACGCCCTCAACCACGCCTCGATCATCGACGGCATCCGCCTCTCCAAGGCCCGCCGCTTCCGCTACGCCAACCGCGACATGGCCGACCTGGAGCAGCAGCTCAAGGAGGCCACGGAGGGCGGCGCCCGGCGCAAGCTGATCGTCACCGACGGCGTGTTCTCCATGGACGGTTACGTCGCCCCGCTCGACGAGATCTGCGACCTTGCCGAGCAGTACGACGCCATGGTCATGGTCGACGACTCGCACGCCGTCGGCTTCGTCGGCCCCGGCGGCCGCGGCACCCCCGAGCTGCACGGCGTCATGGACCGCGTCGACATCATCACCGGCACCCTCGGCAAGGCCCTCGGCGGCGCCTCCGGCGGCTACGTCGCCGCCCGCGCCGAGATCGTCGCCCTGCTGCGTCAGCGCTCCCGCCCGTACCTCTTCTCGAACACCCTCGCCCCGGTGATCGCCGCCGCCTCCCTCAAGGTCCTCGACCTCCTGGAGTCCGCCGGCGACCTCCGCGAGCGGCTGCGCGCCAACACGGAGCTGTTCCGCACCCGTATGACGGCGGAGGGCTTCGACATCCTCCCCGGCGACCACGCCATCGCCCCCGTCATGATCGGCGACGCGTCCGAGGCGGGCCGCATGGCCGAGCTGCTCCTGGAGCGCGGCGTGTACGTGATCGGCTTCTCGTACCCGGTCGTCCCGCAGGGCCAGGCACGGATCCGCGTGCAGCTCTCCGCCGCCCACTCCACGGACGACGTGAACCGGGCCGTCGACGCCTTCGTCGAGGCCCGCGCCGCCCTGCGCGGCTGAGGCGGGGGTCCGGTCCTGCGAGACTAGGGACATGATCGAAGCGCGGCGGTTGCACATCCTCCGTGCGGTGGCCGACCACCGCACGGTCACGGCGGCGGCCGCCGCGCTCTATCTCACTCCCTCCGCCGTCTCCCAGCAGCTCGCCGCCCTGGAGCAGGAGACCGGCCACCGGCTGGTGGACCGCAACGCCCGCGGCGCCCGTCTCACCCCGGCCGGCGAGATCCTGCTCAACCACGCCAACGCCGTCCTCGCCCAGTTGGAGCGCGCCGAGTCCGAACTCGCCGCCTACAGCTCCGGCGAGGCCGGTACGGTCACGGTCGCCGCCTTCGCCACCGGCATCGGGCTCGTGGTGGCCCCCGCCCTCAGGGCCCTGGCCCGCACCGCGCCCGGCATCCGGGTCCGGGTGCGGGACGCCGAGGGAGACGAGAGCCTGCTCATGGTCCTCGACCGGCAGGTCGACGTGGCCGTCGCGGTCGAGTACCGGGGCGCTCCCGGCGAGGACGACGCCCGCCTCACCCGTGTCCCGCTGTACGCGGAGCCCTTCGACGCGGTCCTGCCGCCGGGCCACCCGCTCGCGCACCAGGAACGGGTCGCGCTCGCCGACCTCGCCAAGGACACCTGGATCGGCCAGTCCACCGGCAACCCCTGCCATGACGTGACCGTCCTCGCCTGTGAGTACGCGGGGTTCGCGTTGCGTCTCGAGCACTCGTCCGACGACTTCCGCGCCGTCGTCGCCCTCGCGGCGGCGGCCGCGGGCGTGGCGCTCGTGCCGCGTTCGGCCCTGCGCGGCATGGAGCTCTCGGGCGTGGAGGTCCGCCCGATCGACGGCGTCGCCCCGACGCGCAGGGTCTTCGCCGCCGTCAGGCGCGGGGCGGAGGAGCACCCCCTGATCAGCCCCGTACTGACCGCCCTGCGCACGGCGTCGGAAACCGGCGCCTGAGAGCAGCACGCCGACGGCCGCACCCCCGGCCCCCGGCCGACGGGCGGTGCGTCCGTCGGCCGAGGGGGTCGCTCCGTCTACCAGATGGTGGTGAAGCCGAGGCGGAGCTTCTCCTTGTCGGTCGCCACGGCGAGGGAACCGGACTTCACCGCGGCCGCTTCGGTCTCGGTCAGCGCCGTCCCGAAGAGTCGTACGTCGTCCAGGGTGCCGCGGAAGAGCTGCGCGACCCCGGCCGGCTGGTTCGGGAAGTCCGGCCGGGCACCGATGTGGATGTTGAACTCGGCGCCGGGGGTGAGGTTCCGTTCCGCCGCCGAGGCTCCCGCCGGCATGGTCGCGGTGGCCGGAGCGGCCCCGTCCACCGCGAGGCTGAGGGTGAGGCCCTGGCGGATGAACACGACGTGGTGCCACGCCCCGTCGTTGTACGAGGACGGGAGCGTCACCTCGGTGGAGCCGATGTCCGTGCCGACGGTGGCGCGCAGGACGTCGCCCGCGCCGGGTTCGGCCCGGACCGAGAAGTGCCGGCCCTTCTTCAAGGGGTCGGTGCCCGGCATCCCGTACGCCCACACGATCGGCAACGTGCCGGTGGTGGCCGAGTGCCGGAACCAGGCCGTGACGGTGAAGTCCCTGTCGTCGACCCGCAGGGACGGCGAGCAGACGAGGCGCAGGTAGTCGTCCTGGCCGTCGAACTCCATGGCCATGCCGTCGAGACGCGTTCCGAGCCGGGCCCCGCCGTGGATGACGGCGTGGTTGCCGGCCTCGCCGGAAGGCCGTTCGCGGGTGTCGGCCGTGCGCGGGCGGCGCAGCTCGGTCGTGGCGGCGTCCATGTCCTGCTCGGTGAAGGCCGTGAAGACGACGTTGCCGTGCGGGATGTTCCCGGCCGTCTCGTACAGGACGCCGATGGAGCCGTTCGCCAGGACCGTCAGATCGGAGTACCCGGTGCGGGCGGCCGAGACCAGGGTGCCGACGGTCTCCCAGGTCTTCCCCTCGTCGTACGAGGAGCGGATGGCCAGTTCGCGCCGGTCCTCCAGCGGGCTGGGGCCCAGCCGGGAGGCACCCGAGTACAGCAGCCGGTCGGGCTTCTCGTCCTGGTCCCCGGCGTGCAGCCGCAGCAGTGACCCGAACACCGGGGAGGTGTCCAGGTTGCTCACCGGGGTGAACGGGGCCGCGAAGGAGCCGCCGCCGTCGGTGCTGACGGTCTTCAGCCGGTGCTCGTTGGTCAGGCAGCGGGTGGGCTCGGAGTTGCGGGCGTTGACGTAGACGTCACCGTCGACGGTCTGGGCGACCGTCAACTCGCCCGGGTAGGCACCCGACTTGGGTGCCTCCGAGCCGGCGCCGAGCTTCCAGGTGAGGCCGCCGTCGTCGCTGAGGTACAGCTGGCCACCGGCGGTCGTGTCGCCGCCGGCCGTGTGGTCGCCAGGGACGATCAGTCGGCCGTGGTGCGGTCCGCGGCTGAGCTGGATGCCGTGCCCCGGGCCGGTGGAGACCCAGCCCCAGCCGGTGGCCTTGAGCTGCGGCTGCGGCACGCTCGGGGACCAGGTCACGCCGCCGTCCATGCTGTGGACGGCGTGAACGGTGCGGGGGAAGCCGCTGCGCTTGGGGGCGGCCGCGTCACGGTTCCAGTCGCTGCTGGAGTACAGCAGGGTGATCCGCCCGGTGACGGCGTCGACGACCGGCGCGGGGTTGCCGTGCGCGAGCTGGTCGGAGCCGCCGACGACGACCTGGAGGGGCTGCCAGGTCGCACCTCCGTCGAGGGACCTCTTGAGTACGAGATCGTTGTCGCCGACGTCGTGGCAGCCGGTCGTGGTCAGCCGGGTGCGGCCCTCGGCGAAGGCGAGGAGGACCCCCTTCGTGCTGGTGACGAGGGCGGGGATGCGCGTGCAGTAGTAGTTCTCCCGCGCCTTGAACGGCGTGTTGGAGACCTGGGTGGTGAGCGACGCCGTCGAGGACGTCGAGGACGTCGAGGCGGTCGCCGACGCGGACGCGCGCGACGGCGGCGTGACCGCGAGGACGACCGCGGCCAGGACGGCGAGGGAGAGCGCGCACAGCCATGCGGACAGTGCGAAGCGGCGCGCGTCCGGTGGACGGCGCTCGGACAGGGGCAGCATGAAGGGACACCTCGTGGAGAAGGCGACGGGGAAGGACGGTGGCGCGGCTGGGCCTCGAAGCGGTCGTGCCGTTCGTCGGCGGGCCGGTGGCGGCGGCCCCCGCGGGCTGGAAGAGCACCGCTGACGGGCGACACGACAGACGCTCGCCCACGCGTTCGTCTCATCCCCCCGGTGAGATCTTCCCGCCAGGGACGGTACCTCATGTGATCACATGTGCGCGGTCCGCACCGGTGGTCGGCGGCGTGTTCGGTCGGCCGGCCGCTCAGTCGGCCGATCTGCTCCAGCCGTTCGCCTCGATCCGCGTCCTGTCCGCCGGACGCGCCTCGTCGAACACCACGCGCCCCGCCCGGTCGAGAAGCCGCAGTCCGTCCACGTACACGCCCCGCCCCACGTACCGCCGGTCCGTGGTGTACCGCCAGCGCAGGAGCACGTCCCCGGGCACCGGTGCGGACACGGCGTGCCAGACGCGGCCGGACCAGCCGCTGACCGCGCCCGTCGGGTGCGCGGTGTGCCCGTCGGTGGTGAAGGACACCGGTTGCCAGGTCGTGCCGCCGTCGGCCGAGGACTCCAGGGCGGCCACGTCGGCGCCCGGCTCGGTGTCCCACCACAGTGCGCACTCCAGGCCCGCGGCGCCCGCCACAAGAGGGAGCGTCAGCGTGACGGTCGTGCCGCTCTCCATGCCGGAGAACCATGGGGGTGCCCCCTGCTCGAGCGCAGCCGAGAGCTTGGGGGATGTACGGCCCCGGGCCGGCCGGACGGGTACGGCCCTGGCCAGCTGGTTCGCGGTGGCGACACGAGGCGCGGAGCCGGAGCGCCAGCTGCGCACCGGGTGCACGGAGTTGCCGAGGACGATCAGGAACGCGTCGGTCGTCGGGTCGAGGACGAGGCTGGTGCCGGTGAAGCCGGTGTGTCCGGCCGTCCGGGGCGTGGCCATGGCGCCCATGTACCAGTGCTGGTAGAGCTCGAAGCCGAGCCCGTGCTCGTCGCCGGGGAAGGCGGTGTTGAAGTCGGTGAACATCAGCTCCACCGAGGCGGGGGCGAGGATGCGGGCCCGGCCGTACGCCCCGCCGTTGAGGAGGGTCCGGGCGAGGATCGCGAGGTCCCAGGCACGGGAGAAGATCCCGGCATGGCCGGCGACCCCGCCCATGCTGTGGGCGTTCTCGTCGTGGACCTCGCCCCACACCATGCCCCGGTCCAGGCCGGACCACGGCGGCCGGGCGTCCTCGGTGGCGGCGATGTCCGGCCGCCAGGAGAGCGGGGGATTGAAACGAGTGCGGTGCATCCCGAGCGGAGCGGTGATCTCGTCGTGGAGCAGGATGTCCAGACCGCGACCGGTGATCTCCTCCAGGATCAGCTGGAGCGCGATCAGGTTCAGATCGGAGTAGAGGTACGCGGACCCCGGCGGGTTCGCGAGCGTCTCCGCCCAGAGCAGCCGCAGCTTCCCCTCCCGCGTCGGCTCCCGGTACAGCGGGATCCAGGACCGGAACCCGGAGGTGTGGGTGAGCAGCTGACGGACCGTGACGTCCTGCTTCCCGCCCCCGCCGAACCCCGGCAGATACGCGGTGACTCTGCCCTCCAGGTCAAGGGTCCCGCGCTCGATCTGCTGCACCGCCAGGATCGAGGTGAAGAGCTTGGAGACCGACGCCAGGTCGAAGACGGTTTCCTCGGTCATGGGAATCCGCCGCTCCGGCGGCAGTTCGATCCCGGTGTCCGTCTTCTCGTCGTACGCCGCGTACCGCACGGCCGAGCCGATCGCCCGGTGCAGGGCCACGGTCCCGCCGCGCCCGGCGAGCAGCACGGCCCCCGCGTACCAGGGGTGGGCGGGGGAGGGGGCGAGGAAGCTCTCGGCCTCCGTGACCAGCCGGTCCAGGGGCGCGGAGAGCAGCCCGGCCCGCTCGGGCGAGCCGCGCCGCAGCGTGGTCCGCCGGGCCGCGGCCCCGCTCCCGGACCCGGCGCCGCCTCCACCGGCGGCCCCGCCCCCGGACCCGGCGCCGCCCCCGCCTCGGGCCCCCGGATCCGGCGAGGCCGCCGCCCCCGGCACCGTACCGATCATCACCGCACCTCCGAGGGCCAGTAGCCCGCCACCGAACGCGCGGCGGCTCAGCCCGCCCGGACCTCTCGTCCCGTCCTCTGTCATGCCCACCCTCTCCCACCGGGAGCCGCGGCGAAACGTCGACGTGCCGTTCCCCCGCGCCGCAAAGAATCTGACGGAGCATCAGAAAAGCTCTTCCCTCCGGCACGCCGCTGCGGCATCCTGCCGCCCATGAAGACGGAGCTGAGTCGCACCCTGGGGATCGAGCACGCCATCTTCGGCTTCACGCCCTTCCCCGCGGTGGCCGCCGCACTCACCAGAGCCGGCGGGTTCGGCGTCCTCGGGGCGGTCCGCTACACCGCCCCCGACGACCTCGCCCGCGACCTCGACTGGATGCAGGAGCACACGGAAGGCCTGCCGTACGGCCTCGACGTCGTGATGCCCGCCAAGAAGGTCGAAGGGGTCAGCGAGGCCGAGGTCGAGGCGATGATCCCGGAGGAGCACCGGGCGTTCGTCCGGGCGACCCTCGCCAAGCACGGCGTGCCCGAACTCGCGGAGGGCGAGGCCTCCGGCTGGCGCATCACCGGCTGGATGGAACAGGTCGCCCGCAACCAGCTCGACGTGGCCTTCGACTACCCGATCAGACTCCTCGCCAACGCCCTCGGATCGCCGCCCCCCGACGTCGTCGCCCGCGCCCACGACCACGGCGTCCTCGTCGCCGCCCTCGCCGGCAGCGCCCGCCACGCCCGCCACCACGCCGAGGCCGGCATCGACGTCGTCGTCGCCCAGGGGTACGAGGCGGGCGGCCACACCGGCGAGATCGCCTCCATGGTCCTCACCCCCGAGGTCGTCGACGCGGTGTCCCCGCTGCCCGTGCTCGCCGCCGGCGGCATCGGCAGCGGCGAACAGATCGCCGCCGGACTCGCCCTCGGCGCCCAGGGCGTCTGGCTCGGCTCGATCTGGCTCACCACCACCGAGGCCGACCTGCACTCCCGCGCCCTCACGGCCAAGCTCCTCGCCGCCGGTTCCGGGGACACGGTCCGCTCCCGCGCCCTGACCGGCAAGCCCGCGCGGCAGCTCCGTACCGAGTGGACCGACGCCTGGGACGACCCGTCGGGGCCCGGCACGCTCCCCATGCCGCTCCAGGGACTCCTCGTCGCCGAGGCCGTCTCCCGCATTCAGAAGTACGAGGTCGACCCGCTCCTCGGCACCCCCGTCGGGCAGATCGTCGGCCGGATGAACTCCGAGCGCAGCGTCAAGCAGGTCGTCGACGAGCTCACGCGGGGCTTCGAGAAGGCCGTCGACCGCATCAACCGCATCGCCGGACGGAGCACACAGTGACGCAGAGTCCCGCGGGCTTCTGGGCCCAGGCCGCCGCCGACCCCGGCCGTACCGTCCTGGTCGCGCCCGACGGCGAGGAGTGGACCGCCGGCCGGCTGCACACCGAGGCCAACCGTCTCGTCCACGGCCTGCGCGCCGCCGGCCTCGAACGCGGCGACGCCTTCGCCGTCGTCCTCCCCAACGGCCCCGAGTTCTTCGCCGCCCATCTCGCCGCCACCCAGGCCGGGTTCTACCTCGTCCCCGTCAACCACCACTTCGTCGGCCCCGAGATCGCCTGGCTCGTCGCCGACTCCGGTGCCAAGGTCCTCCTCGCCCACGAGAGGTTCGCCGAGGCGGTGACCCCCGCCGCCGACGAGGCCGGTCTCGCCGCCACCCACCGGTACGCCGTCGGTACGGTGCCCGGCTTCCGCCCGTACGCCGAACTGCTCGAAGGGCAGGACGGGTCACCGCCCGCCGACCGCACCCTCGGCTGGGTCATGAACTACACCTCCGGCACCACGGGACGGCCCCGCGGCATCCGCCGCCCGCTCCCCGGAAAGCTCCCCGAGGAGACCCATCTCGGCGGCTTCCTCGGCATCTTCGGCATCCGGCCCGGCGACGGAAACGTGCACCTCGTCTGCTCGCCGCTCTACCACACGGCCGTGCTCCAGTTCGCCGCCGCGGCCCTGCACATCGGACACCCCCTCGTCCTCATGGACCGGTGGACGCCCGAGGAGATGCTCCGCCTGATCGACCGGTACGCCTGCACCCACACCCATATGGTCCCGACCCAGTTCCACCGGCTCCTCTCCCTCCCTCCGGAGGTACGCGAGCGGTACGACGTCTCCTCGATGCGCCACGCCATCCACGGCGCCGCCCCCTGCCCCGAGCACGTCAAGCGGGCGATGATCGACTGGTGGGGCCGCTGCGTCGAGGAGTACTACGCCGCCAGCGAGGGCGGCGGCGCCTTCGCGACCGCCGAGGAGTGGCTGAAGAGGCCCGGCACGGTCGGCAGGGCCTGGCCCATCAGCGAAATCGCCGTCTTCGACGACGACGGCGCCCGGCTGCCGCCCGGCGAACTCGGCACCGTCTACCTCAAGATGAACACCGGCGGCTTCCAGTACCACAGGGACGAGGCGAAGACCGCGAAGAACCGCATCGGCGACTTCTTCACCGTCGGCGACCTCGGCCTCCTCGACGAGGACGGCTATCTCTTCCTCCGCGACCGCAAGATCGACATGATCATCTCCGGCGGGGTCAACATCTACCCGGCCGAGATCGAGGCCGCGCTGCTCGCCCACCCCGCCGTCGCGGACGCCGCCGCCTTCGGGATCCCCCACGCCGACTGGGGCGAGGAGGTCAAGGCCGTCGTCGAGGCGGCCGAGGGACACGAGCCGGGACCGGAGCTCGCCACCGAGATCCTGTCCCACTGCGCGGACCGCCTCGCCGGCTTCAAACGCCCGAAGTCGGTCGACTTCGTCCCCACCATGCCCCGCGACCCCAACGGCAAGCTCTACAAACGCCGCCTCCGGGACCCGTACTGGGAGGGCAGAGCGCGTCCGGTCTAGGGTGCCCGGACGAAAGGGGCGGAAAGGCCCCTTTGTGGCAGGATGCGGATCATGAGTTCGAGTGCGGCGGCAATGGCACGGCAGTGGACCACCTGGGGGCCGGTGGTGGCCGCGCTCGCGCTCGGGGCGGCCTGGGGGAGGGATCTCCCGGGTTTCGCCGTCGCCCTCATCACGCTCTGCCTCTTCGCCGCCGTCCTCGCGGCGGTCCACCACGCCGAGGTGATCGCCCACCGCGTCGGCGAACCCTTCGGCTCGCTCGTCCTCGCCGTGGCGGTCACCGTCATCGAGGTCGGACTCATCGTCACACTGATGGCGGGCGGCGGCGAGAAGACCTCGACCTACGCGCGCGACACCGTCTTCGCCGCCGTCATGATCACCTGCAACGGCATCGTCGGCCTGTCGCTCCTCGTCTCCGCCCTCCGCAACCGCGTCGCCGTCTTCAACGCCGAGGGGTCGGGCGGCGCACTCGCCACCGTCTGCACCCTGGCCACGATGACGCTGGTCCTTCCCACCTTCACCACCAGCCAGCCGGGCCCCGAGTTCTCGTCCGCCCAGCTCGCCTTCGCCGCCGTCGCCTCCCTCTGCCTGTACGGGGTGTTCGTCGGCGTCCAGACCGTGCGGCACCGGGACTACTTCCTCCCGGTGCCGCGCCCGGGGCACGAATCGGAGGAGGAGCACGCCGAGCCGCCGACCGAGCGCGCCGCCCTGGGCAGTCTCGGCCTGCTCCTCCTCGCCCTCGTCGCCGTCGTCGGCAACGCCAAGCTGATCTCGCCGACCATCGAGAACGGCGTCGAGTCGGCGGGCCTGCCCAAGGCGGTCGTCGGTGTCGTCATCGCCCTGATGGTGCTGCTGCCCGAGACCCTCGCCGCCGTCCGCGCGGCCCGCCGGGACCGGGTGCAGACCAGCCTCAACCTCGCGTACGGCTCCGCGATCGCCAGCATCGGCCTGACGATCCCGGCGATCGCGCTCGCCTCCATCTGGCTGTCCGGGCCCCTCCTGCTCGGCCTGGGCCCGCTCCACATGGTCCTGCTCGTCCTGACCGGTGTGGTGAGCGCCCTGACCGTGGTGCCCGGACGGGCCACCCTCCTCCAGGGCGGCGTCCATCTCGCGATCTTCGCCGCCTTCGTCTTCCTGTCGTTCAGCCCCTGACGACGAGGCGAACCGTTCAGCCCCTGACGACGGAGCCGGGAAGAACCGTTCAGTCCCTGACGACCACCACCCGCAGCGCCGGCGAGCGCAGGATGTCCTTCTCGCAGAACCGGGAGGTCACCCAGCGCTCGCCCGCGTACAGCCGGGTCTGGTCGCTGAAGTGCGGCGACCGCGGGTTCGACGACTGGGAGTACGCGAGCAGGGTGCGGGCCACCGGGCACCGGCCGCCGTCCCAGCCCACCGCCTGGACGTGGCTCGTCCCGTGCGCGACCTCGACGTAGCCGCCGCCCGTCGCGCTCCACACGGACTCCGTCTTGTTCCAGATGCCGAGCGACTCGGTGCCGCCGCTCACGGGGATCCGCTCCCCGTTCCGTACGACGAACTGATGGGCCCCGAGCGGCGCGTCCAGCGGGATCCCGGCCGCCCGCAGCTCCGCCGCCGCGTCGGTCAGTGCCTTCGCGAATCCGGGTGTCGCCGTGTTCAGGGTGTGCGGGGTGCGGACCGGGTCGGCCGGCGAGAACGGCACCTTCCACTGGTCGGCCGGCTTCACCGTGCCGGTGAACTTCCGCCAGAACCGGTCGAAGAGCAGGGCGCCCCGACTGTCGGTGTTCACCGTCCGGTCCCACCCCCCGATCACCCGGCAGACCTCCGGGTCCCCGGGCAGCGCCGTCGCGCAGGCCTTGGCCGCGTCGGCCGCCGCCATGTCACCGGCGGGCGCCCGGTTGGCGAACTGCTGGCGCTGGAGGTCGGTCACCGTGAGCCGGCCGCGCTCCGCCATCGCCGCCACGTCCTCGACACCGCCCCGGGTGCGCAGCGAGCGCGGGGTCGCGATCGTGCCGAAGACCCGTTCGTAGCCGGTCAGAGGCCGGTCGGCGTTGGTCAGCCAGGCGCTGTCGTTGGAGTTCTCGACGTACGGCGTGTCCCGCAGCTCCGGCATCCTCGACGGGCCGAAGACCCCCGGCTGCACCGCGTCGGGGTCGGAGCCGAGCGCGCACTCCGCGCGCGAGCCGTCGAGCACGGCGACGCCCGAGGACGGATAGGTGGCCCGGCCGAGCGGGGTGGAGCAGCGCTCGGCGAGCTCGTCGGTGATCCGGGGGAGCACCTGCGACTGGCTGAAGTACGAGTGCCCCGCCGAGTCGGCCGCGATCGTGTTGACCCAGGGCAGCCCCTGCGTACGGCGCAGGGTGTCGGCGACGTCCCGCGTCGAGCGCGCCTTCCCGAAGCCGAGCGCGGTGTCGGAGCCGCGCAGATTGGCCGCGTTGGGGTCGTGGAGCGCGTACGCCGTGGTCGCGGTCCACGGCAGCGGCAGCTGCGCGCCGAGACCGCCGACGACCGGGCCGTACCGGGTCCACCACTGGGTACGGGTGACGGGCGCGCCGTCCTTGACCGGCACGGTCACCGTGCGCGGGGTCATCCGCTCCGGCTTCCCGTCCAGCAGGTACGTGGTCGGGTCGCCGGGCGAGAGCGTCAACTGGTGGAGGTTGAGCGGCACTCCGGTGGCGACGGTGTGGCTCCAGGCGACCTTGTCGTTGAAGCCGATGTTCACGACGGTCGTGCCGAGGAGGGAGGCGCCGGAGACGTTCAGCTCGCCGGGGATGGTCTGCTGCGACTGCCAGAAGCGACGGCCGCCCTGCCACGGGTAGTGGGGGTTGCCCAGGAGCAGTCCGCGCCCGTTCGCCGTGGTGGCGCCCGAGAACGCGACGGCGTTCGACCCCATGGTGGCGTTCTCGGCGGCGAACAGCTCCCTGGCCGCCGCGGCGGCCTCGTCCGGATCGGGGACGCCGCTGAGCGTGGGCTCCGAGGGGGGAGCGGCCGGCGGCTGGGCGGCGGTGATGCCGTCGACGGCCCGGCCCTGCCCGCCGAGCACCGACACGGCGAAGCCGCGCCGCGCCACGTCGAGCGCGGTCACCGGGCGGACCCAGCCGGCCCCCGCGCAGGCGGGGTCCGCTATGCGGTTCTTCCGCAGCCAGGCGTTGTAACCGGCGGCCCAGCCGCGCATGAGCTCCTTGAGGTCGCCGCTCGGCCCGGCCGGCGCCGGGGTCGCGAGCAGCCTCTCGACCGTCCCGGCGTCCTTCACCCCCCGGAAGAACAGGTCGCTGGAGAGGTTCGTGGCGGCGGAGGACAGCGAGCCGTCCGGGGCGGCGTCCGGGCCGAAGTACCGGGAACGCTCCCCGTTGACGGTCAGGAAGCCGTCCGCGAGGACGCAGACCTGGTCGGCCGCCTGCGCCCACCCCGTCCCGAAGCCGAGGTTCGCGTAGTCCTTGCCGACGATGTGCGGGACGCCGTACTCGGTGTACCGGATGACGGCCGACAGGCCCCGGTCGGAGGGTCGGTGGCCCCGGTCCCCGGAGTCGGCGGCCGCCGGGCCGGGCAGCGAGGCGGTGACGACGGCGAGCGTCGCGCCGGCGAGCGCCAGGTGTTTCAGACGGGTGCGGAGGTGCAACGTGACTCCCAACGGACGGATGAGCACTGTGGGTTGGACCATGCACCCAGCTGCGGGACCCCCGTGTCAACATCCCGTTCGGTATCCGAGGTCCGGGCCGGTACGGCACGCCTCCCGGTACTTGACCTGCCGCCCGCTCCGCGCCGAGGATCACGGCATGGATCGACTCCTCAGCCGCGCCGTCGACGGTGTCCTGCGCATGAGCGCCCAGCGCGTCCCCGACCGGATCGCCGTCCGCTACGCCGACCGGACCTGGACGTACGCCGAGCTGGACGAGGCCGTCACCACCGCCGCGGCCGTCCTGCGGGAGCCGCACCACGGCCTCGCCCTGCCCGACGCCGCCCAGGTGGCGACGTACGGCCACAACTCGGACGCCTACCTCATCGCGTTCCTCGCCTGCTCCCGGGCCGGCCTGATCCACGTGCCGGTCAACCACCACCTGACCGGCGACGACCTCACGTACATCCTGGAGCAGTCGGACAGCTCGCTCGTCCTCGCCGACCCCGCCCTCGCGGACCGCGTCCCCGACGGCTTCGCCGTCAAGCCGCTGCGGGACGCTCCCGGTTCACTCCTCGACGCGCTCGCCGCACCGGAGACGTACGACACCGACCGCGACGCCCGCGAGTACGTCCAGCTGCTCTACACCTCGGGCACCACCGCCCAACCCAAGGGCGCCATGATGACCCACCACGCGCTCGTCCACGAGTACGCCAGCGCCATCGAGGCCCTCGACCTGACCGAGGACGACCGGCCCGTGCACGCGCTGCCGCTCTACCACTCGGCCCAGACGCACGTCTTCCTGCTGCCCTACCTCGCCGTCGGCGCCGAGAACACGATCGTCGACGGACCCGACCCCGCCGTCCTCTTCGACCTGATCGAGGCGGGCCGCGCCGACAGCCTCTTCGCCCCGCCCACCGTCTGGATCGGCCTCGCCAACCACCCGGAGTTCGAAAGCCGCGACCTCTCGGCCCTGCGCAAGGCCTACTACGGGGCCTCGATCATGCCCGTACCCGTCCTGGAGCGGCTGCGCGCCCGGCTTCCGGGCCTCGCCTTCTACAACTGCTTCGGCCAGTCCGAGATCGGTCCGCTCGCCACGGTCCTCGGCCCCGACGAGCACGAGGGCCGGATGGACTCGTGCGGCCGTCCGGTCCGCCACGTCGAGGCCCGCGTCGTCGACGAGAACGGCGACGACGTCCCCGACGGCACCCCCGGCGAGATCGTCTACCGCTCCCGGCAGCTGTGCGACGGCTACTGGCGCAAGCCCGACGAGACGAAGGCGGCCTTCCGGGGCGGCTGGTTCCACTCGGGCGACCTCGCCGTGCGCGACCCGGAGGGCTACCTCACCATCGTCGACCGGGTGAAGGACGTCATCAACTCCGGGGGAGTGCTCGTCGCCTCCCGCCAGGTCGAGGACGCCCTCTACACCCATCCAGGCGTCGCCGAGGTGGCCGTGATCGGCCTCCCCGACGACCACTGGATCGAGGCGGTCACGGCCGTCGTCGTCCCCCGCGGCGAGGTCACCGAGGCCGAACTCCTCGCCCACGCCCGCGAGAACCTCCCCCACTTCAAGGCCCCGAAGCGCATCCACTTCACGCCCGAACTGCCCCGCAACGCGAGCGGCAAGATCCTCAAGCGCGAACTCCGCGACCGCTTCTCGGGGAAGTCCTAGGATTTTCTGAGATCCACGATCCGCTTGATCTTGCCCACCGACCGCTCCAGCGTCTCGGGGTCGACCACCTCGACCCCGACCGAGACCCCGATCCCGTCCTTGACCGCCGCCGCGATCCTCCGGGCCGCCTCCGCCCGTTCCTCGCCCGTCGCCCCCGCCCGCGCCTCGGCCCGTACGGTCAGGGCGTCGAGACGGCCCTCCCTGGTCAGCCGCAGCTGGAAGTGCGGGGCCACGCCCGGCGTACGGAGCACGATCTCCTCGATCTGCGTGGGGAAGAGGTTCACCCCGCGCAGGATGATCATGTCGTCGCTGCGCCCGGTCACCTTCTCCATCCGCCGGAACACCCGCGCGGTCCCCGGCAGCAGACGGGTCAGGTCACGGGTCCGGTAGCGGATCACCGGCATGGCCTCCTTCGTGAGCGAGGTGAAGACCAGCTCCCCCTCCTCCCCGTCCGGCAGCACCTCGCCCGTGAACGGGTCCACGACCTCCGGGTAGAAGTGGTCCTCCCAGATGTGCAGCCCGTCCTTGGTCTCCACGCACTCCTGCGCCACTCCGGGCCCGATCACCTCCGACAGGCCGTATATGTCGACCGCGTCGATCGCGAACGCCTCCTCGATCTCCTTCCGCATCGCCTCCGTCCACGGCTCGGCGCCGAAGACGCCCACCTTCAGGGAGGTCGACCGCGGGTCCACGCCCTGCCGCTCGAACTCGTCGAGCAGCGTGAGCATGTAGGAGGGGGTCACCATGATGATCTCGGGCCGGAAGTCCAGGATGAGCCGCACCTGCCGGGCCGTCATGCCGCCCGAGGCCGGGATCACCGTGCACCCGAGCCGCTCCGCCCCGTAGTGCGCGCCGAGTCCGCCGGTGAACAGGCCGTATCCGTACGCCACATGGACCTTGTGCCCGGGGCGTGCGCCGGCGGCGCGCAGGGACCGGGCCACCACGTCCGCCCACATGTCGAGGTCGCCCTCGGTGTAGCCGACGACGGTCGGCCGGCCGGTGGTCCCGCTGGAGGCGTGGACGCGGCGGATCCGGTCCTGTCCGACGGCGAACATGCCGAAGGGGTAGTGGTCGCGGAGGTCCGCCTTGGTGGTGAAGGGGAAACGGACCAGGTCCGCGAGCGACCGGCAGTCGTCCGGGGTCACCCCGGCCGCGTCGAAGGAGCGGCGGTGGAAGTCCACGTTCTCGTACGCGTGGCGGAGGGTCGCACGCAGCCGCTCCAGCTGGAGAGCCGCCAGCTCCTCGCGTCCGAGCCGTTCGCCGCTGTCCAGCGGTTCCGTCATCGCGCCCACTCCTCCACGGTCGTCAAGCGGACTACCGATCATTCGGTAGATCCGCTCCGGGTCAGTAAAACCGGAGGGACCCGGGGGTTGGCAAGGGGGTGGAAGGAGATTCCCCGCAGCTCCTGACGGCCGGCCGAGGGCCACACGTCACACCTTGGGGTGTCTTTCGCGCCGGGGAGCCGGTGAGCGCCTCCCCGGCGGGAAGGTGTGGAACAGCCGAGGTCCGCCCGGCCTCGGTCCCGTCGCCCCGGTTCCGGCCGGCGGCCCGCCCGCGTGCCCGGACGAAAGTGACCGTCATGCCCCACCCGCACCGCCCCGCCCTCGCCGCCTCCGAGAGGACGGCGCCGTGACCACCACCACCGCCACCGGCGCCGACATCCCCCAGGTCCACTTCTGGGCCGTGCCCGACCTCACCGGACTCGACTTCGACCCGCTGCTCGCGAAGCTGCTCCACGAGGACCCCGTCACCCGGGTCCGGCTGCCGCACGGCGAGGGACACGCCTGGCTCGTCACCCGCTACGAGGACGTCAAGTTCGTCTCCGTCGACCCGCGCTTCAGCCGCCAGGCCGTCTGGGGTCGCTCCATCACCCGCGTCGCCCCCCACTTCATCCCCATGGAGGGCGCCGTCGGCTTCGCCGACCCGCCGGACCACACCCGGATGCGCCGCGTCGTCGCGCGCGCCTTCAGCGCCCGCGCCCTGCGCGCCCTGCGCGACCACGCCCAGGACGTCATGGACCGGCTCCTGGACCGGGTCGAGGAGCACGGCGCACCCGCCGACCTCATGGAACTCGTCAACCGGCCCTTCCCCCTCGCCATGGTCAGCGAACTCATGGGAGTGCCCGAGGGCGACCAGCCGCTGATGGCCCGCTGGTCCGACACCATCATCTCCGCCGCCGCGGGCCGGGAGGCCAGCGAGCAGGCCAAGGCCGACATGGGCCGCTACTTCACCGAACTCGTCGGCCGCAACCACGGCACCGGCAAGGAGACCCTCGCCGCCGTCCTCGCCGACGCCGTCGACGACGAGACCCTCACCGAGCACGAGGCCGTCGGACTCGCCGTCCTCATCCAGATCGGCGGCGCCCACGCCGTCCGCAACAACAGCGCCAACATGGTGTACGCGCTGCTCACCCACCCCGAGCACCTCGCCAGGCTGCGCGCCGAACCCGCCCTGGTACCGCAGGCCGTCGACGAACTCCTCCGCTACATCCCGCACCGCAACGCCGTCGGCCTCTCCCGGATCGCCATGGAGGACGTCGAGGTCGGCGGGATCACCATCCCGGCCGGCGACCCCGTCTACGTCTCCTATCTGACCGCCAACCGCGACCCCGCCGTCTTCCCCGACCCGGAGAAGCTCGACTTCGACCGCGACTACAACCCGCACGTCGCCTTCGGCCACGGACCCCACTACTGCCCCGGCTCCGCCCTGGCCCGCATCGAGTCGGAGATCCTCGTCGAGTCCCTGTGGACCCGCTTCCCGAACCTCCGCCTCGCCGTCCCCGAGGACGAGCTCCGCTGGCAGCGCGGCGCCCTCATCCGCGGCCCCGAGACCCTCCCGGTCACCTGGTGAGAGGAACCCGCACCCCGTGACAGCCACCGCGATCGGACCGGGCGGCGGCCTCATCGTGCCGCCCGGCCACGGAAAGACCCTCACCACCGCCGCCCAGCGCGTCACCTTCAAGGTGACCGGCGAACACTCCCGTACCGCCTCCACGTTCGAGGTCGTCGTACCGCCCGGCTTCGACGTCGGCGCCCACGCCCACGGGCACAGCGAGGAGCTCTTCTACGTCCTGGAGGGGGAGCTCGACGTCCTCGCCTTCGAGCCGCTCGTCCGCACCCCGGACAGCTGGCGGGAGTGGGAGTCCTCCACCGGGCAGCGTGCCGTCCGCGCGACCGCCGGCACCCTCATCCTGGTGCCGCCCGGCTGCCCGCACGCCTTCGCCAACCCCACCGGGGAACCCGTGCGCATGCTCTTCCAGGCCTCGCCGCCACCCGACCACGAGCGGTACTTCGAGGAACTCATGGAGATCCTCGGCTCGGGCGGCGAGGTCGACCACCAGGCGATCGAACGGCTCCGGATCCGCTACGACATCGACCAGATCACGCCGCTGCGGCACGATGCCGGAAGACCGGTCGCCGGAAGGCCCGTCGCGGGCCGGTAATCCCGTTGCCGGGCCGCACGCCGGGTGCTGGAGTGACCCCCATGGACTCCCAGCACCTGCGTGACCTGTACGACCTCCAGCTCCGCCGCGACGCCCGCCCCGACGGGCCGGGCTGCCGGATCGAACGCGTCGGCGACGTCGTCCGGCAGACCGGCCCCGCCCACGCCTGGAACGGCGTGCTCTGGTCCCGCCTCGACGCCCCCGGAGCCGACCGCGCCATCGCCGGACAGATCGACCACTACCGCGCCGCCGGCCTGCCCTTCGAGTGGAAGCTGTACGCCCACGACACCCCCGCCGACCTCGGCGACCGGCTCCTCGCCGCCGGCTTCACCGCCGAGGACCCCGAGACCCTGATGGCCGCCGAAGCCGCCTCGCTGCCCCTCGACGTACGGCTCCCCGAGGGCGTCGAACTCCACGCCGTCACCGACGAGTCCGGCGTACGCCAGGTGGTCGAGGTCCACGAACGCGCCTTCGGCACCGACAGCACGCACATCGGCCGCCAGCTCCTCGACCGCCTCGCGGCCGACCCCGACACCGTCACCGCCGTCGTCGCCCTCGCCGCCGGCGAACCCGTCAGCGCCGCCCGCCTCGAACTCTGCCCCGGCACCGACTTCGCCGGCCTCTGGGGCGGCGGCACCGTCGAGAGCTGGCGGGGCCGCGGCCTCTACCGCGCCCTCGTCGCCCACCGCGCCCGCATCGCGGCCGAACGCGGCCACCGCTACGTCCAGGTCGACGCGGCCGACACCAGCCGCCCGATCCTCCAGCGCCTCGGCTTCCTGACCCTCTCCACCACGACTCCGTACGCGTACACCGCACCGTCCCCGCGACGGTAGGGTGCCCTCCGGCAACAACACAGGTCAGCACGGGGAGACATGAGTACATGAGTGGTCAGCAGCCGGGTCGAAGCGGCGAGATCTTCCAACCGCTGGCGGCGGACGACCCCACCACGGTCGCCGGCTACCGGCTGGCCGCCAAGCTGGGAGCCGGCGGCATGGGCAAGGTGTACCTCTCGTACACGCCCGGCGGCCGGCCCGTGGCGATCAAGCTGATCCGCCCCGAGTTCGGCGAGGACGCGGAGTTCCGCCGCCGCTTCGCCCAGGAGGTGCGCTCCGCGCAGCGCGTGCAGGGACTCTTCACCGCGCCCGTGATCGACGCCGACCCCGAGGGCGTCCAGCCCTGGCTGGCCACGGCCTACGTCCCGGGCCCGTCCCTCGCCGACGCGGTCGTCGCCCACGGAGCGCTGCCCGTGGAGACGGTGCTGCTGCTCGTCGCCGGGATGGCCGAGGCCCTGCACGTCATCCACGGCGCCGGCATCGTCCACCGCGACCTCAAGCCGTCCAACGTGCTGCTCGCGTCCGACGGGCCCCGCGTCATCGACTTCGGCATCGCCCACGCCGCCGACGCGACCTCGCTCACCGGCAGCGGCGTCACCATCGGCACCCCGTCGTTCATGGCGCCCGAGCAGGCCGCGGGACGCAAGGTGACCCCGGCGACCGACATCTTCGCGCTCGGCCAGGTCGCGGCCTACGCGGCGACGGGGGCCCCGGCGTTCGGCGAGGGCACCTCGCACGGCGTGCTGTACCGCATCGTGCACGAGGAGCCGGATCTCAGCGCGGTGCCGGAGCGGCTGAGCGAGCTGGTCACCCGCTGCCTCGCGAAGGACCCCGAGGCCAGGCCGACGCTCGCCGAGGTCATCCGGCTCTGCCAGGAGGCGAACGCGGCGACGGTGCTCCGGCGCCCCGAGGACTGGCTGCCGGGCCCGGTCTCCGCCGAGATCACGGCACGCGCCGCGGCTCCCGCCCCCGTGCAGACCCCACCGCCCCCGACGACCGCCCCCGCGGCCGGCTACACGCCCACCGCCCCCTCGGGCCCGCCCGCTCCGGCGGCCGGTCACGCGCCCACCGCCCCCGGCGCGGCCTACGCCCCCACCGCCGCGGCCACCCCGGCCCCGCCGGCCGCCCCGCCCGGCGCGTACGGCCCGCCCGCCGGACAGCAGCCGCCGCAGCCCGGGCCGTACGGAACACCCCGCCCGCACGGGGCGCCGGTCCACGCGGCGCCGGTCCACGCCTACGCGCCGCCGCAGGGGCCCGTCCCCACGCCGTACCAGCACTACGGCGTCCCGGGCGGACAACCGCCCGCGCCCGCCCCGAACCGGGGTAAGCGGGGGCTCCTCGTCGCGCTCGCCGCCGTGCTCGCCTTCGGCCTCGTGGGCGGTGTGACGGCCTACACGCTGCTGAAGGAGAAGGGGCAGGAGACCACGACGAACGGCGGCAAGCCGAACGGCGGAGGGGCGACGACGACGCCCGGCACCACCGGCGGCACCACCGCGGGAGCGAAGCCCCCGACCGCCACCGAGCCGAAGCCCGCCGACTACAAGGGCATCAACCTCACCGCCGGCTATCACCTGACCCTCGGCGACGAGAGCGTACGGCCTCAGAGCGGTGAGGACGGCGGCTACGAACTCTCCTACGACACCGGCGGATACCTCGACGCCGAGAGCAGCGGCGGCAGCCTGGTGCTCCTCGACCCGGGACAGCAGGGCTCCCTCGCCGTGTGCCGGGCGGAGACCCGGTTCACCCAGGAGGTGTACGTGAACAAGCTGGCCACCGGCCGTCAGGTCTGCGTCACGACCGGCAGCGGCCATCTGGGTCTCGTCACCGTCAAGGGCATCTCCCCCGAGGACTCGCCCAGCACCTATCTGACGCTCGACGTGACGGTCTGGCGCAACGCGGCGACCAGCTCGTAGCGGAGCCGGTCAGGACGTCCAGTGCGCGGGGCGCTCGAAACCCTCCGGGAGGCGGGTGGCGGCGTCCCCGCGCGCCGCGTTCAACTGGGGCTGTGTCAGGAACAGGGCGCCCGTCAGATCCGCCCCCGACAGATCGGCGTCCCGCAGGTCGGCGCCGATCAGATCCGTGAGCGACAGATCCGCTCCCGTGAGATCGGCGGCGATCAGCAGCGCTCCCCGCAGGTCGGTGCCGCGCAGCTTCGCGCCGCGCATCCGATTCCCGACCAGGTCTGCCCCGCGCCTGCTCTTCGGCTTCCCGCCGGCCGTCGCGCGGACCAGCTCGCTCGTCCGCAGCAGCAACCGGTTCACGTCGGCGCGGACGTCGGGCACCCTGAGCTGTTCCAGGGTCTCCGCCGAACACCGCGTCAGCGCCTCGACACGGTCGAGCGCGCCCCGCAGCTCGGCGTGGACCGGTCGGGCCGCCGGCCGGTCCAGCGCCTCGGTGAGGTACCGCAGCAGCTCGTGGAGCTGGCGCATCACGTAGAACACGTCGTACATGAGGCTCGCCGTCTCCGGCGCCTCGCGCCAGGACACGCCGCCGAAGGTCACCTGGGAGACCTGCTGACCCGCGCCGAAGCAGTCGTACACCGTGCAGCCCTGGAAACCGCTGGGCCGCAGCCGCGTGTGGATGCCGCAGCGGAAGTCCTCCTGGAGGTTCCGGCAGGGCTCACCGGGCGCCTTGTTCGCGGCGAAGTCGGCCGACTTCGCGAAGGGCAGCGCCACACAGCACAGGCCGAAGCAGTTCGCACAGTCGCCGCGCAGCGCGGATTCCCCGGTCTCGGGCACGGTGAAACGGTTCCTTCGCTGATCGGGGACGTTTCGTCCACCGTATCGCGCTCTCGGTGAAACCGATTGCGAAGATCGTCCGGCGCCGGTGAGGATCGTCGCCATGCCGAAGATCACGACGTACGACGGGACCGCACTCTCCTACCGGATCCACGGGGAGGGAGAGCCGCTGCTGTGCCTCGCGGGCGGACCGATGCGCGACGCCGACTACCTCGGCGACCTCGGCGGGCTCGCCGCCCACCGCGCCCTGGTCCTCCTCGACGCCCGCGGCACCGGAGCGAGTGCCGAGCCCGCCGACCCGGCCACGTACCGCTGCGACCGGCAGGTCGGCGACGTCGAGGCGCTCCGCGCCCACCTCGGCCTCGACCGGATCGACCTCCTCGGCCACTCGGCCGGCGGGAACCTGGCCGTCCTGTACGCGGCCGCGTACCCCGAGCGGATCCGCTCCCTCGTCCTCGTCACCTCCGCGAGCCGCGCGCTCGGCGTCGACACCACCGACGAGGAGTGGGACGAGGCCGTCGAGATCTTCGCCGACCGGCCCTGGTACCCGGAGGCCCGCGCCGCGCTCGCCACGATCGGGCCGGACACCCCGCTCCCGCGGGTCCTGGAGATCGTCGCCCCCTTCGCCTACGGCCGGTGGGACGCCGCGGCCCAGGAGCACGCCGCGGCCGCGGCGGGCCAGATACGCGAGGAGGCCGCCTCCGCCTACCACGGAGAGGGCGCCTACGACCCGGAGACGACCCGCCGCGCGCTCACCGCGCTCACCGCGCCGGTCCTGATCCTGGCGGGGGAGTACGACGCGGGCCCGACCCCCGCCAAGGCGGCCGAGGCGGCCGCCTGCTTCCCCCGCGCCGAACTCGTCGTGCTCCCCGGCGCCGGACACTTCCCGTGGGTGGACGACGCGGACGCCTTCCGCCGCCCGGTCGCCGCGTTCCTCGACCCCGAGGTCCGCACGGTCAGGGTGGACGGCGTCCGCCTCGCCTACCGGGTACGCGGCTCCCAGGACGCCCCGCCCGTCGTCCTGGTCCACGGGCGCGGCGAGAACAGCACCACCTGGTCGCGGGTCGCGGCGGAGCTCTCTGCCGACCACCGGGTGTACGCCGTCGACCTGCGCGGCCACGGACTCAGCGACCGGCCGGGCCGTTACGGCTTCGACGTCTTCCGCGACGAACTCGGCGGCCTCCTCAAGGCCCTCGGCCTCACCGGCGCCACGGTCGTCGCCCACTCGATGGGCGCGGGGGCCGCCTGCCTGCTCGCCCAGCGGGAGCCGGGACTGATCGGCCGGCTCGTCCTCGAGGAGCCCCCGGGGTTCGTCCCGCTCGACCCGCCGCGCCCGCCGGCCGAACGCCCCGAGGGCCCCCTCGCCTTCGACTGGGAGATCGTCCCGGCCACCGACGCCCAGCTGAACGCCCCGGACCCGGCCTGGCGCGCGGATCTGCCCGCGATCACGGCGCCCACCCTCGTCCTCGCGGGCGGCCCGTCCAGCCACATACCGCAGGACCAGCCGGCCGGTCTTGCGGCGCTCATCCCCGGCGCCCGCCTCACGACGATCGACGCGGGGCATCTCGTCCACACGGACCAGCCCGAGGAATTCCTGGCGGCACTCAGGGAGTTCGGGCTCTAGGGCCTGTCCGACGGGGTCGCTCGGAGATGCGTCACGACTGACCCGCAAACGCGGACTCGCCCCTGACCACCTGGGCAAGGTTCAATACCGACGTGGTCACGTGGACGGATACGCATGATTGCTGGTTTGAGGTCGGTCGTGTTCCGCAGCTCTTGAAGCAGGTCGAGCACGATGATGACCCAGCAGCATGGAAGGAACTGGGGTGGCGGCTCGTTCTCGAGCATGACTTGGTGTCCCCGGCCAGTTTCGCTGCCCTGCCGCGCCTGGTGCGCCTCGCGCCGCGCAGCACGCAGGCACGGCACCTGGCGGGGGAGATTCTCGAACGTGCAGCAGGGCGCCATGGTTGCGATGATCTCCTGGCGGATTGCGCCGACGCCATTGCGGAGTTCCGCGTGGTGCTGGGTCGGCACCTGCGGTCGAGGCCAGCTGACTTCCTTGTGACCTTGCGTGCCCTGCTCGCGGTCGAGGAGGAGTACCACTGGGCGGCGGTCCTTGGCGACTTCGAGGATGACTTCTACCCCTTGACGTGTCCGCACTGTGGCGTCGGGGTCAGGATCGCCATCGGCAACTACGGAAAGTACTCAGCGGCCCAGGACTGGAACCTGGGTGATGTGGAACGAAGGGGTTTGCGGCCGGTGGCCGCCGAGAAACTAACCGGAACTGGCAGGTGGATGTTCGAGCTGGCCGTCCACGCAGGCCAGACGGCACTCGCCGACGGAATTTCTCATCTATTCGGATGTGCGGAATGCCCGCTCTGTGCCAGCGTCTTCAACGTCGCGGACGAGTACACCTCCGCCAACCGTCCGGTCATGCGATAAGCCGCATCAAAACCGACAGGGACTTGGCATCGCTCACGCACGAAGCCAGAGCCGGATCGAAGCGACGGTGACCGTCCCATGAAAGACGTAAGCCCTCTTGTCGAGCCTGGTCGGCCGGCCGCCTTGACTGCCTCACCTTTGACGGTTGGCACGCTGGTCTCCGGGCTCCGGGATGGTGTGCCTGATCTGACGCCGCCGCAGGTAGCTGCGGTTTCGACGCGACGAATAGGCTTTGTCGCCACCAAGGTGGTCGGGCCGAGTACGTGGGCGTCCGCCAGCCGGCCGGGGGACCCGGAGCTGTTCCATCACGGCGATCAACTGCGGGGCATCGCCCCACTGGCCAGGAGTGACGACGAAAGCAAGGGGGCGACGTCCGCCCTCGCCCGACAGATGGATTTTGCAAGTCAGCCCACCCCTCGAGCGGCCCAGGGCCTCATCGGCCTGGTGCCGAACGGGGACGCTACGACTCCCAGGAACTCTTGGCGGACGAGAGTACGCACCTGCCGCGTGCGGGTGAGCTCGGCATGGAGCGGAGTCCACGCTGACCATGCTCCAGTCGATCCGGCCCTCGGTATCGTCGACCTGGACGACTCGCAGGATCCCCTCCCACGTGCCGTCCGCTGACCACCTGCGATGACGGTCATGCACCGTCTTCCACTTCCCAAAACGGAACGGCAGATCCCTCCACGGCAGGCCCGTCCGCTGCCGGAACAGAATCCCGTTGATCACACGGCGGTGGCATTGCCACCGTCCACGTCGGACCACACGCCTGGGCAGGTGAGGTTGCAGCCGAGCCCATTCCTCATCCGAAAGATCACCCCGCCCCATGTCGACCGAAACGATCGACCCGAGGGTGAGTCACACGACCCATCGGACGCGCCCTAGCCACTGGTCGTTGCACGGCCCGGTACCCGTGGACACGATGGCAGGCTAGGCCAAAGCCCGGGTGGTTCTGTTCACGAGTGCCGACGGCAGATGTTCACGACTGTGGAGGTAGGCGTCGGCTGGGCCGCGCACCCACTTCAGCGCCGCCCCGTAGGCTGGTCTGATGTTCGATCGCGTGGAGATCAGGGCGTTGCCGCCGGGTCCCCGGTTCGCTGCCCAGTTGCGGCTCTGGGTCAACGGCGAGGACGTCGTCGAAGAGGCGGTCGGCGAAGGCGGCCGCGGACCGTACGCGGCCGATGCGCTGCCGGCCGGCCGCCCCAGCCCTCTCCGGGCGACCAGCGAGGCGCACCGCCTGGAGCTGGGCGAACCGGACTGCACCGGTGGCTGCTGCGGCTTCCTGACCGTGGTCGTGCAGCGGTTCGGAGAGATCGTGCAGTGGTCGGACTGGGAGGTTCCGTGGAAGTCGCACCCCGACATGCCCCACCCTCCGCCGGAGCTCCACTTCGACGCGAGTCAGTACGACGCCGAAGTGGCTCGCGCTGAGGCGGACTGCTGGCGGCAGGTGCACCCGTAGCCCAGCAGGGCGCGCCTTTGCCTCCAGGTGCCGCATCACCGCGGTGAGCATCGTCGTGCGCTTCGGCTCCGCCGCCCGCTCCAACAGTGGCGCCTTCGACCCCAGCGCGTACCGAGCTAGCGCCGCCATCCGGTTCGGTGGGATCTGCGACAACTTCAGCCGACCGAGCCGGTACGCGCCGATCTCGTCCACCCGCTCCACGGCTCGAACGCCAGTTTCCTGTCCTCAGAGCTGGAAAGTTCACCCACGGGTTAACTATGGGGCCGGGTGTCGGAGGGAAACGCCCCTCCGACACCCGGCCGGACAGGTCTTGCAGGACCGTGTCCGACAACACGAAGGTCAATCCCCATGGCGGAGCTGACCATTGCCCCCACTGGCACCACCGAGCTCCACTGCCGCTTCCCGGGCCAGGTCAAGCCCCAGCCCGCCTACCCCCCCTGGAGCTCGACCTGAAGACCGGTCGCCTGTACGCGGACACCAACTCCCTGGTCGGCGGCGCCCGCCCGTTCTCCGTCTGCTACGGCTTCGACCGCCGTTACGCGATCCCGGCGCTGACCGGCGAGGCCGCGGACCGCCTGATGGAGGAGGTCCGGCCGCTGGCCCAGCGGATCCTCGACGACTGGAGCGAAGGTCACTGCCCTCCCAGGCGGCACTCGACAGACGCGCCGCGCGAGATGACGCCGCCTGGGCGCAAGGACTCACGGCGGCCGCGTCTTTCCACCAGGAACACGGCCACCTCCCCTGCGGGCGATACGAGGCAGGGCCGGCGGCCCGCGCCGCAGTGGTGGCGCTGCGGGGGCCGCGTGCCGTCCACCCTGCCACCGGGCAGGTCAGGTACGGCCTCGGAGACCAAGACGCGTGATCCCCCTCCTCCGCGGCACCTGGCACACCCCCTGAACCATGCAAGCCCCTGACCAGGGAAAACGCCGGAACCAGAGCAGGGAAACGCCCCTTACAGCAACACGGAATAGCAGCACGGACTCGTACCAATATTGGTACGTGAACCGTACGGCGAATCGGTAGGGCGGAATCACTACCAATGAATCCTGTAGAGCAGACGACATCGATCTGCGCAGATTGCTAGATTGGGGTCACAAGCCAGCGTACTGAGCAGTGCGCTAGGTTGGCCGGTCGGCCGGCCCCGACTGGGGCGCTGGCCAGCAAAATGGGGCCAGCGCCCGACTGGTTGTCGGACGCTGGCATGTGGGGCCGTCAGGTCAGCATGCCGCTGATCCACTGGGTCAGGTCCAGCTGCAACTGGGCCAAGGCGACCAAGAGGATCAACAGCTGCAGTCCTGACGGTTCTTCCTGGTACGGCACTTCCGCTCCTACCGCTCAACACGGACCCGGCTGGCTGCCGGGCGGAACCACTTCGACTCCGCGCGCGGGAGTCGAAGTAACTGAGCGTGTGCCGTAGTTCGTCACTCTAGTAGCCGACGTGCGCCTATCCGGCCCGATTCCTGTAAATGGGGTACGGAGTGGAACATCCAGTAGCGACGTGCACCCCCAGACCTCCGGAACAGGCAGACGCCCACCTCCGCACGGCGGGCGCCGTCACACCGGGAACACGGGGTCTGAGGAACATCGGTGTCAGATCATGCTCTAAGCCTCCGTCCGCCTGGCTAGCGGCCGGCGGGCAACCAGGTCTGGGACAGGCGGACAGTCCCAGGAGCACCCCTACCGACGGCAGCGAGAAGTCCGTCGGGAGCCAGGCCACTCGCCTGGTCGAAGGACACCTGGCTGCCGGAGAACGTCGCGGTGTCGAAGGACACCTCGCTGCCGGAGAACGTCGCGCCGCTGAAGGACACCTCGCCGCCGCAGAACGTCGCGTAGTGGAAGGACACCTCGCTGCCGGAGAACCTTGCGCTGCCGAAGGACACCTCTCCGCCGGAGAACGTCGCTCTGCCGAAGGACACCTCTCCGCCGGAGAACGTCGCTCTGCCGAAGGACACCCAGCTGCCGGAGAACCTCGCGCCGCCGAAGGACACATCGCCGCCGCAGAACACCGCGCGGCCGAAGGACACCTCGCTGCCGGAGAACCTCGCGGCGCCGAAGGACATCTCGCCGCCCAAGAACGTCGCGTCGCAGAAGGAGACCCTGCCGCTGGAGAAGATCGTGTGGTTGAAGGAGACCTTGCCCCTGGAGAACGTCGCGGTGTCGAAGGACACATCGCCGCCGGAGAGCGTCGCGCTGTCGAAGAGCACCTCGCCGCCCAAGAACACCGCGCCGTCGAAGAGCACCTCGCCGCCGGAGAACGTCGCGTGGGTGAAGGACACCTTGCTGCCGGAGAACGTCGCGCTGTCGAAGAGCACCCTGCCGCCGGAGAACGTCGCACCGTCGAAGGAGATGTCGCAGTCGATGGTGACGTCGGTGAGGTCGAGGTCGCAGCCCTGCCAGGAGCGGTAAGTGCCCCGCGGGAGGCTGTAGTGGCCGCCGATGAGACGCAGGATGGTGTGCCGGACCTTGCGGAAGGCCAGGTAGCGGTGGTGTTCCTCTTGGTGGGCTGGGTCGTCGCCCGGGTCGGGGGTGAAGGGAAGTTGGAGGTAGGCGCACAGGACATCGATGCAGGTCTGGCGCAGGCTGTCGTCAGGGGCATCGTCGGCGAGGCCGGCCAGGGCGTGGACTCCGCCGAGCCGGACGGCCGGCGAGTCCGAGCCGAGTTTGTCGACGGCTTGGGAGAAGCGCTCTGTGTGGAGCCGGGTGGCTTCGCGGTGGGCCCCGGCCTCGTCGACACGCTGGCGGCGGTAGGCGACGACCAGGGCAACGAGCGCACCAGCCCCGGCGACCACTCCGAAGGAGAGTTTCACCAGGTCGAAGAGCGTTTTCGCGTCGAGCTTCGCAGTGTTGTCGATCTCCTGGACGTTCAGCAGAACGACCAGACCGTAAAAGACGCCGCCCGATATCAGGACTGCGGTGACGAAGATGACCGTCAAGGCCCGGCCGACCTTCCACAGTCGTAGCTCCTGTTCGTTCGGGGCTGGTCGCAGTCGACGAATGGGTGTCATGAGGATGGAGACAAGGCTCGGGGGCATGCGGTTGCAGTGCTCTTGACCAGGTACGGCCCCAGCTCATTCCGGCTTCGAGCCGGGAACTCCAGGGCCTGATCCGACGCCAATGGGTCGGACGGACAGGCTCAGGGCCTGATTCGACCCTAAAACCTGTGCGGCCCCGATCCGCCGGACAGGCCCTGGACGGGGGACTTCCCGGAGTCCGCCGCGTCCGCGTCCACCGCCACCGTGCGGGCCCAGCGGTAGTCCGCCTTGCCGCTGGGAGAGCGCTGGATGCGGTCGGTCAGTACCAGCTGGCGGGGCACCTTGTACCCGGCGAGGCGGGGACGGCAGTGGGTCTGCAGGGCCTCCAGGTCCAGCGGCGGGGCGTCGGGCCGTAGCTGGACGACCGCGGCGACGTGGTTGCCCCAGCGGGCGTCGGGCACTCCGGCGACGAGCGCGTCGTACACGTCGGGGTGGGACTTCAGGGCCTGCTCCACCTCCTCCGGGTAGACCTTCTCGCCGCCCGTGTTGATGCACTGGGAGCCGCGCCCGAGGACGGTGACCACCCCGGTCTCGTCGACGGTCGCCATGTCCCCGAGGAGCACCCACCGCACCCCGTCGCGCTCGAAGAAGGTCTCGGCGGTCTTGGCCGGGTCGTTGTAGTAGCCGAGCGGCACGTGACCGCGCTGGGCGAGCCGGCCGGTCTCGCCGGGAGCGACCGGCGCGCGGGTCGCCGGGTCGACGACCTGCGTGCGTTCGTTGACGTGGAGCCGGAAGCCCCTGGCGGGACCGGAGTCGTCGGTGGCGCGGCCGTTGGACCCCGATTCGGTGGAGCCGAAGTTGTTGAGGAGCAGGACGTTCGGCATCAGCTCCTGGAGCTGGGCCCGCACGGTGTCGGACATGATCGCCCCGGATGAGGACAGGCTGAACAGGGCCGAGAGGTCCGTGCCCTTGAGCGGCCCGCGCAGCGCGTCCACAAGCGGCCGCAGCATCGCGTCCCCGACCAGGGAGATGCTGGAGACCTTCTCCTTCTCCAGGGTGCGGAGGACTTCCTCGGGCACGTACTTGCGGTGCAGGACGACCCGCTGCCCGTAGTGGAACGCGATGAACGCGGTCAGGGTGGACGTGCCGTGCATGAGCGGCGGTGCGGGGAAGAAGGTGAGGCCGGCGCCGCCGGCCGCGACCCGCTCGGCCAGCTCCTCGGGGCGTTTCACGGGCTCGCCCGAGGGGTCTCCGCCGAACAGGCCCGCGAAGAACAGGTCCTCCTGGCGCCAGAGGACGCCCTTGGGCATCCCGGTCGTGCCGCCGGTGTAGATGATGAAGAGGTCGTCGGCCGAGCGGGGCCCGAAACCCCGCTCCGGTGAGCCGGCGGCCTCCGCCTCGGCGTACGGCACGCAGTCGAGGGCGGCCGCCCCCTCGGGAGGGGCCCCCACGCGCACGAGGTGGCGCAGCTTCTCCGTCCGCGGCAGCGCCGCCGCGACCCGGTCGGTGAACTCGGCGTCGAAGACGAGCGCGGCGAGGTCGGCGTCCCGGTACAGGTGGACGAGCTCCTCCTCCACGTACCGGTAGTTCACGTTGACCGGCACGATCCGCGCCTTGAGGCAGGCGAGGACGGTCTGCAGGTACTCGACGCCGTTGTAGAGGTGGAGCCCGAGGTGTTCACCGGGCCGGAGGCCCGCGTCGGTGAGGTGGTGGGCGATCCGGTTGGCCGCGGCGTCCAGGTCGGCGTAGGTGAGCCGCCGTTCCGCGCCCGTGCCCGGATGGTCGACGTACACCAGCGCCTCGCGGTCGGGAACCACGTCGACGACCGATTCGAACAGGTCGGCAAGGTTGTACTCCACCGTTCCTCCTGACCCCGGTACGTGCGGACTCGGGCGGTCATTAGAGCGCCGTACGCCGACAGGGGGAAGGGGTCGCGCAGAAGAATCTGACTATGTGTCAGAAAACTATTGAACTGGGCCCCTGGCTACTGCAACCTGTTCCAGAACTGGAGACGGGAGATCCCCATGGGTGGCACCGAACACCTCGGCGTGCGGCGCGAAGGCGCCACGCTCGTACTCACCTTGAACCGGCCCGAGGCCAAGAACGCCCTCTCGCTGCCGATGCTCGTCGGCCTCTACGACGGCTGGCTCGAGGCCGACGCCGACGACGGAATCCGCTCCGTCGTCCTCACCGGCGCGGGCGGCGCCTTCTGCGCCGGCATGGACCTCAAGGCCCTGGCCGGCCAGGGCATGGCGGGCGAGCAGTACCGGGACCGCCTCAAGGCCGACCCCGACCTGCACTGGAAGGCGATGCTGCGCCACCACCGCCCCCGCAAACCCGTCATCGCCGCCGTCGAGGGCTACTGCGTCGCCGGAGGCACCGAGATCCTCCAGGGCACCGACATCCGGGTCGCGGCCGCCTCCGCCACCTTCGGCCTCTTCGAGGTCCGGCGCGGCCTCTTCCCCATCGGTGGCTCCACCGTCCGGCTGCCCCGCCAGATCCCCCGCACCCACGCCCTCGACATGCTCCTCACCGGCCGCCCGTACACCGCCGAGGAAGCCGCCCGCATCGGCCTCGTCGGCCGGGTCGTCCCCGACGGCACCGCGCTCGACACCGCCCTCGACATCGCCGAACGTGTCAACGCGTGCGGGCCGCTGGCCGTCGAGGCGGTCAAGGCGTCCGTCTACGAGACGGCCGAGATGACGGAGACGGAGGGGCTGGCCGCGGAGCTGGAACGGGGGTGGCCGATCTTCGACACGGCGGACGCGAAGGAAGGGGCGAGGGCGTTCGCGGAGAAACGGGCGGCGGTCTACCGGCGGGAGTGAGCTCTTCCCCACCCCGGCCCTTCCCGAAACCGGGGGCTCCGCCCCCGGACCCCCGCGCCTCACACGCCGGCGGGGCTGAAGCTTCCGCCGCCGGGCGGAAACTCAGCCCGCCGATAAAGGAGCCGTCCCATGACAGCCGCCGCACCCCCGCCCGAGACCCTCCGTGCCCCCCTCACCGTCGAATTCCCCTTCACCCGCTCCCTCAGCCCTCTCCAGTCCGCCTTCCTCACCGGCCTCCGCGAGCGCACCCTCCTCGGCGTCCGCACCGAGGCCGGCGACGTCCTCGTCCCTCCCGTCGAGTACGACCCCGCCACCGCCGCCGAGCTCCGCGACCTCGTCGAGGTCGGCGCCACCGGCACCATCACCACCTGGGCCTGGAACCCCGCGCCCCGCCCCGGCCAGCCCCTCGCGACCCCCTTCGCCTGGGTCCTCGTCCGCCTCGACGGCGCCGACACCGCCCTCCTGCACGCCCTCGACGCGCCGGGACCCGAAGCCGTCCGCACCGGACTGCGGGTCCGCGTCCGCTGGGCCGCCGAACGGTCCGGCGCCATCACGGACATCGCGTGCTTCGAGCCGTACGACAGCGACAGCACCCCCGGCCGCGAACCCACCCCGCACACGGGCGAGTTCGACGACCCCGTCACCGGCATCGTCGCCCCCGCCCGCCTCGACTACACCTACAGCCCCGGCCGCGCCCAGACCTGCTATCTGCACGCGCTCGCCGAGCGCCGCACCGTCGGCGAACGCTGCCCGTCCTGCGCCAAGGTGTACGTCCCGCCCCGCGGCGCCTGCCCCACCTGCGGCGTCGCGACCACCGACCAGGTCGAGGTCGGCCCCCGGGGCACCGTCACCACGTACTGCATCGTCAACATCAAGGCGAAGAACGCCGAGATCGAGGTCCCGTACGTCTACGCCCACATCGCCCTCGACGGCGCCGGCCTCGCCCTCCACGGCCGTATCGCCGGCATCCCCTACGACCAGGTCCGCATGGGCCTGCGCGTCGAACCCGTCTGGAGCGACGACGGCCGCTACCCCGACCACTACCGGCCCACCGGCGAACCCGACGCCGACTACGACACCTACAAGGAGCTGCTGTGACGCCGCACCGGCCCGGCCGTGAGGTGGCGATCGTCGCCTTCGCCCAGAGCGACCACCGCCGCCGCACCGACGACCTCTCCGAGGTCGAGATGGTCATGCCCGTCCTCCACGAGGTGCTCCGGCAGACCGGGCTCACGACCTCGGACATCGGCTTCACCTGCTCCGGCTCCTCCGACTACCTCGCCGGCCGCGCCTTCTCCTTCACCATGGCCCTCGACGGCGTCGGTGCCTGGCCGCCGATCTCCGAGTCCCACGTCGAGACCGACGGCGCCTGGGCGCTGTACGAAGCCTGGGTGAAGCTCCTCACCGGCGAGGCCGACACCGCCCTCGTCTACTCCTACGGCAAGTCCTCGCCCGGCTCCGTCCGCGACGTCCTCACCCGCCAGCTCGACCCCTACTACCTCGCCCCCCTCTGGCCCGACTCCGTCGCCCTCGCCGCCCTCCAGGCACAGGCGCTCGTCGACGCGGGCGACACCGACGAACCCGCCCTCGCCGCCATCGCCGCCCGCAGCCGGGAGGACGCCACGGCGAACCCCCACGCCCAGCTGCCCGGCACCCGCCCCCAGGGCGACTACGTCGTCCGGCCGCTGCGCACCGGCGACTGCCCGCCCATCGGCGACGGCGCCGCCGCCGTGATCCTCGCCGCCGGGGACAGGGCCCGCGCTCTCTGCGACCGGCCCGCCTGGATCCGGGGCATGGACCACCGCATCGAGGCCCACGCGCTGGGCGTCCGCGACCTCACCGACTCGCCCTCCACCCGCCTCGCCGCGGAACGCGCCGGCGCCTTCGAGCGGCCCGTCGACACCGCCGAACTCCACGCGCCCTTCACCTCCCAGGAGGTCGTGCTCACCAAGGCCCTCGGTCTCGACGACACCGTCCGGATCAACCCCTCGGGCGGCGCCCTCGCCGCCAACCCCGTCATGGCCGCCGGCCTCATCCGGCTCGGCGAGGCCGCCGCCCGCATCCACCGCGGCGCGTCCGACCGCGCCCTCGCCCACGCGACCTCGGGCCCCTGCCTCCAGCAGAACCTGGTCGCCGTCCTGGAAGGGGACCGACAGTGAAGGAACCCGTCGCCGTCGTCGGCATCGGCCAGACCCGGCACGTCGCCGCCCGCAGGGACGTGTCGATCGCCGGACTCGTCCGTGAGGCCGCCTCCCGCGCCCTCGCCGACGCGGAGCTGGCCTGGGCGGACATCGACGCCGTCGTCATCGGCAAGGCCCCCGACTTCTTCGAGGGCGTGATGATGCCGGAGCTGTACCTCGCCGACGCGCTCGGCGCGGTCGGCAAACCCATGCTCCGGGTGCACACCGCCGGTTCCGTCGGCGGCTCCACCGCGCTCGTCGCCGCCAACCTGGTCGCCGCGCGCGTCCACCGGACCGTCCTCACCCTCGCGTTCGAGAAGCAGTCCGAGTCCAACGCCATGTGGGGTCTCTCGCTGCCCGTCCCCTTCCAGCAGCCGCTGCTCGCCGGCGCGGGAGGCTTCTTCGCCCCGCACGTCCGGGCCTATATGCGCCGCACCGGCGCCCCCGACACGATCGGCTCCCTCGTCGCGTACAAGGACCGGCGCAACGCGCTCCTGAACCCGTACGCCCACCTCCACGAGCACGGCCTCACCCTGGAGAAGGTGCAGGCCTCCCCGATGCTCTGGGACCCCATCCGCTACTCCGAGACCTGCCCCTCCTCGGACGGCGCCTGCGCGATGGTCCTCACCGACCGTACGGGCGCGGCCCGTTCACCCCGGCCGCCCGCCTGGGTGCACGGCGGCGCGATGCGCAGCGAACCGACGCTCTTCGCGGGCAAGGACTTCGTCTCGCCGCGGGCCGGACGGGACTGCGCCGCCGACGTCTACCGGCAGGCCGGCATCACCGACCCCCGGCGGGAGATCGACGCCGTCGAGATGTACGTGCCCTTCTCCTGGTACGAGCCGATGTGGCTGGAGAACCTCGGCTTCGCCGAGGAGGGCGAGGGCTGGAAGCTCACCGAGGCCGGCGTCACCGAACTCGACGGCGACCTGCCCGTGAACCCCTCCGGCGGAGTGCTCTCCACCAACCCCATCGGAGCCTCCGGCATGATCCGCTTCGCCGAGGCCGCCCTCCAGGTACGCGGGCAGGCGGGCGAGCACCAGGTCGACGGCGCGCACCGGGCCCTCGGGCACGCCTACGGCGGCGGTGCGCAGTTCTTCTCCATGTGGCTCGTGGGGGACACCCCGCCCGCCGGCTGAGCCACGGCGCGGACGCCTACCCTGGGCCCCATGAACGCGGAACGTGATCTGACCCGGCTCCTCGCCGGGATGCGGCCGGAACTCGACCCCGGCCGCTATGTCTTCACCACGGTGACCGGCCCCGCACCGGCCGGCGTCGCCCCGGTCGTCACCGTCACGGAGCCCGAGGGGCTCACCCTCGTCGTACGCCAGGAGGAGGCGGACGCCGCCGGCCTCGCCTATGACTACGTGGCGGGTCGGATCACCCTTCGGGTGCACTCGGCGCTCGACGCCGTGGGGCTCACGGCCGCCGTCGCGAGCGAGCTCGCCGCGGCCGGCATGAGCTGCAACGTGGTGGCCGGATACCACCATGACCACCTCTTCGTCGAACACGCCCGCGCCGAGGAGGCGTTGGCCGTCCTGATCCGGCTCGCCGAGGGCACGGAACCGTCGTCGGCGCCGCCGCCCGGCACGGGAAGCCCCGCGTGAGCGCTCGGGCGCGCGCGGTGACCGCCGCAGAGGGGGGCGGCATGCTCACTGTCCGTAAGAGCCGCCACGCCACCTTCAGGTTCCCAGGGCACGGCCGGGGATTCCCGGCCGTGCCCTCGCGGCCGGCCGCCGCAAAGCGGTCCGGGAGGGCCTGAGGGGGCCTCCCGGAAGCCGCCGGACGGGCCTCGTCGCCCCGAGCCGCCCGGCGCGTCGCATCGCGCGCCCGGGCACGTACCATGGCCGTATGTCCTTCCTCCGCCGCCGCAGCGCCGCCACACCCGCGGGCCCGGACTTCGATGTCCTGGCCATGGACCCGGGGGACTGGCCCGGCAACCTCGGCGCCGGTCTGCTGCCCGCCCCCGACGGCTCCTGCCAGGGCGTCTTCCTCCGGTACGACCTGTTCGGCGGCCGGGGCCCCGCGATGATCATCGGCAACCTCCCGGAGGGCTCGCCGGCGCGCGAGCTCGCGGAGGGCCAGATCCCCTTCGAGGTGGCCCAGCTCCTCGCCGCCCTGGAGAACGACGAGCCGATCGAGGTCCTCGACGCCGAGGACGTCCCGGTGATGCAGGGCGACAACCTCCTGATCGTCCGCCGCCTCAAGCTCTCCGAGAGCCGCATCTCCTGCGTGCAGTTCGACCGCAGCGACAACGTCCTCGTGACGATCGCCAGTTGGGACCGGCCGATCACCGACGACCTGTACGCGCTGCTCAAGCCACTGCCCGCCGAGCTGTTCCAGCAGGGCTGACCGGGGAAGCGGGGGCCGATGAGCGCACGCGTCGACAGCTGGGTCTGGGCGGTCCGTCTCACCAAGACCCGCTCGCAGGCCGCGGCGGCCTGCCGGGCCGGGCACGTCAAGGTCAACGGAGAGCGGGCCAAGCCCGCCCAGCCGGTCAAGCCCGGCGACGAGGTCCGGATCTTCCACGGCGGCCGTGAGTGGATCGTCGAGGTCAAGGAGCTCCACACCAAGCGCGTGGGGCCGCCGGTCGCCGTCGAGGCGTACGTCGACAACAGTCCGCCCCCGCCGCCGCGCGAGCAGGTGGCCGTCGCCGCCGTCCGCGACCGTGGTGCGGGCCGCCCCACCAAGCGCGACCGCAGGGAACTGGACGAGCTGCGCGGCCGTCGCCCCTGACGCGAGCCGGTACGAGAAGGCCGCCCCCGGGACACTCCCGGAGGCGGCCTTCTCGCCTGTCAGCGCGTGGCGGAGCCGAGCAGCGCGCCCACCCGTGCGGCCGAGGTGCCGAGCCCCGTCGGGCCGCGGCCGATCAGCGCGGTGCCGCTGCCCGCGTGGACGTCCTCGGCCCGGTAACGCCGTACGTTCCGATGCCAGTTGAGGATGCCCGCCAGCCAGTCCTCCAGCTGCCGCAGATACGCCCCGAAGGCCTCACGTCCGGCCGCGTCAAGGCCGAACTCCTCGAACATCACGGGGACTTCGCGCTGCTTCAGGTGCTCGTACTGACGCAGCCTCCCCCGCATCAGGTCGTCGACCATGGCCATGGCCGTCGGGTAGTCGCAGTCGAAGAACTTCTGGAGCACGAGCACGCCGTTGTGCACCTCGCCCTCGACCTCGATCTCCTTCTGGTACGAGAAGAGGTCGTTGATCAGCGCCCCGTAGTCCATGACCGCGTTCTCCAGGGCGCGCACCGTCCCCGAGCGGTACAGCTCCGGCGGCAGCGCCTCGGTCTGCCGCAGCCTGCACATCAGCATGGTGAGTTCCGAGCCGAAGGTGCTGCGGCGCATCTCGATGTAGTCCACGGGGTCGGGCACCCGGTGCTGCGCCTGGTTGTGCAGCTCCCACATCCAGCTGTCCAGCATCACGTCGAGCGCGAACCGCAGCTGGGCGCGCGCCTCCGACGTCATGGGGCCGGCGGTCCGTGCCCAGAGGTCGGCGAGCGCACGCTCCATCGGGTTCCCGGCGAGCGCGGCCCCGGCGCCCGGATCCTCCACCGGAAGGCAGGCCTTGAACCGGTCGGTCTGCTCCTTCGCGGCGGCGAGGTTGCGGGACCTTCCGAAGACGAACGGGTAGTAGTCGTCCCCGTACGTCCCCCAGATCAGCCACTCGGCGCTGAGCTCCAGTTCCTCCGGGGTGGCGTCCGGATCGAGCCCCGCCGAGCAGAGCGCGAGGTCGAAGCCCTCCATCATCGGGCGGTCCCAGATGTCCCCGAGGAGCCCCATCCGCTCGGCCCAGTCCTCGGAGCGCCGCTTCGCCTCCCGATGGTGCGGGCTGAGCGTCAGCGCGTACGGCAGGTCGAACTCCGGCAGCAGCGACGGGCCGACGTACTGGTGCGGCACATGGGTGAGGGTCCGGAGCCGAGAGGCGGCCGGGCGGCCGAAGACGGTCCTGATGTCGAACGCCGAGGTGCCGAGCCCCCCGCCGCCGAGCCGGGAGGGGGCCGCGACCATGCCCTCGTTCATGTACCGGCTGGAGCGCATGTGCCACTCGTGACCGCCGGACTGCCAGTCCTGCAGCCCCTTGGCATACGCCGCCACGGCCGCGCACTCGGCCGGGTCGAGCCCCTTCTCGGCGGCGAGCAGCGGCACCTCGGTCAGGGCCGTGTTCTCGAACTGCTGGAGCCGCGAGGTCAGCAGGTCGTTGACGGCGTCCGCCGCCTCCTGCGTCGTACAGCCGAGGAACCGTTCGAGGACCAGCACGCCGTTGCTGTTCTCGCCCTCGTCCTCCACCTCGCGCTGGTACGAGAAGAGGTCGTTGCGCAGGTGGACGGCGTCGGAGAAGGCGTCCCTGAGCACCCGCAACGGCCGTGAGTACGCCACCTTGGCCGGGACCTCCGCCCCCGCCGCGTACTCGACGAGCCCGGCCGACCAGGGCGCGCCGCCCACCTTGCGGCGCATCTCGATGTACTCGACGGGGTTGGCGACGCGCCCGTCGTTGATGTTGTCGAGCTCCCAGAGCGACTCGTGGAGCAGGTGCTCCGTCGCCTCCGCGAACCGGGTCCGCCAGCCCTCGGACATCGAGGGAACCGTCCGCCGCCACAGGTCGGCGAGGCCCGCCTCGACGGGGTTCGTGGGCTCGGGCATGCCCGTCGCGGGATCCGCCGGCATGAACAGCGGCAGCCGGTCCAGATACGCCTTGCTGCCCGCCCGGTCCTGGGTCCGCTTGAAGACCTCGAGGAAGTGGTCGTCGAAGAAGAACACCCACGTGTACCAGTCCGTGACGAGGTTCAGGGCCTCCTCGTCGCAGTCGGGATGCGTGTACGCGCAGAGCAGCGCGTAGTCATGGGAGTCGAGGTCCTGCTGCTCCCAGACCCCGGAACCCTCCAGCATCCCCATCTGCCGCGCCCAGTCCCGGGTGTGCGTGCGGGCGGCCTCCACATGAGGGTTGAGCCGCGCCGGATACGGAACATAGAAATCCGGCATAACGAAGGGCTGAGGCATGTGCGGAGGGGCCTTCCGGTGAGCACGAGCTGGTTCGGGCCCACCTTTACCCCTCGCCCGTACGGCGCACGCGATCTTCCCAATAGTCCTATGAACGCCGAAGGGGTGGTGTCGGACCGCGCGTCCGGCACCACCCCGCGCCTTTCGGCCACGCCCCCGTCAGGCTCGGGAAACCCGCACGTCAGCGGCCTTCACAAAGGCCACCCGATGGCCGAACTGAATCTGGTAGTACTCCTCCTGCCCCCGGACGACCGTATGCCCGCTGCTGTCGAACACCGGAGCGAAGTAGTACTCGCCCGGGGTGCGGTCGCCCACCACGTACCGCTGACCGGCGAGCAGCTTGTACGGAAGCGGCGACACCGCCTGCACCGGCACGCCCGCCGGATACGCCGAGGCCTCCGGATACGCCCGGCCGTACACCGGCACCGAGTCGAGCCCCTCCCGGGGGGTCAGCACAAGGCCCCGCGCGTTCACCGCGGTCGGCTCCTGCCCCGGATTGTGTAACCACGCCTTCTGCCCGAGGTACCAGACCGCCGTCCAGTCGCCCCGGCGCTCCGCCACCGCGTAGCTCTGCCCCGTCGAGGCGCGCGCCCCGGTGTCGTTCACCCCGGTCGTCGAGGACTGCCCGCCCGGCCGCAGCCCGATGTCCTTCACAAGCGGCGCGTCGGCGCTCGGACCGGTGTGCAGGCGCACCGCCCCGCTGCCGTGCGGCGCGCACGCCTGACCCGCCGCCGTACAGCCCGTGTACACCGGCTGATGGGCGCTGTACGAGGGCCGGATCGTCACCACGCCCGCGTCGGGACCGGCACTCGGGGTGATCGGACGGCCGAGGAGCCGGAAGTAGTGCGCCCAGTCCCAGTACGGCCCGGGGTCCGTGTGCATGCCCCTGATGGTGGACGTCACCGTGCCGGGGACGTTGTCGTGGCCCAGGACGTGCTGCCGGTCCAGGGGGATGTCGTACCGCGCGGCGAGGTACCGCACGAGCCGCGCCGACGTCCGGTACATCGCCTCCGTGTACCAGGAGTCGGGAGAGGTGAGGAAGCCCTCGTGTTCGAGCCCCACCGACTTGGCGTTCACGAACCAGTTGCCCGCGTGCCAGCCCACGTCCTTGAGCGGCAGGTGCTGGGCGATGTGCCCGTCGGAGGAGCGCAGCGAGTACTGCCAGGACACGTACGTCGGATCCTGCACCAGCTTCAGGGTGACGTCCCAGACGGCCTCGGTGTCATGGATGACGATGTAGTCGATCGCCTGGGAGACGGGCCGGTTCGCCTTGTCGTGGTTGCCGTAGTCGCCGTCGCCGAACTCCTCGTACGGCGCCGGGATCCACTCGCACGCCACCGTGCGCGGACACTCCACCGGGCCGTCGGCCGGCCGGCGAAGCCCGAGGTCGGCCACCTGCTCCGTCGCCGGGGCGACCGCCGGCGTGGCCGGCAGGGTCACCACCTGGCCGCTGTCCGTCGTCCGCGTCTCCCCGTTCCGGATCACGTCGAACACGTCGTTCGCGTAGGTCGTCGCCGTCGCCGAGTCGTCCGCCCCCGAGTACCGCGCCACCGCCCCGTACCAGTCGGCCGGGTCCTGGCTCGCCGGACGTCCCGACTCCCGCTGCGCCGCCGCGAGCAGCGCCGCCCCGCCCTCGATGTTCGCCGCCGTGCCGGTGCGCAGCTCCTCCGCCGGAATCCCGGACAGCGCGGACGCCCGCTCCAGGGTCCGCAGCCGCGCCGACAGCGACTCCGCGGCCGGGACCGGCGCCTCGGCACCCGAGCGCACGGCGCGCGAGGAGTCGCCGCGGGGGTCCTCCTCGCCCTCCGAGTGGTGCGGGGCCGCGTCGGCGAGCGCCGTCACCGCGTCCGTCAGATGCATCGGCCCGTAGCCGCCGGTCACGCTCGGCGCACCGCCGTGGCCGTCCCACCGCGACTGGAGGTACGAGACGGCGAGCAGCACGCTCTCCGGTACGCCGTGGCGCGCGGCGGCCCGCGCGAACTGCCCCTGCAGGGAGCCGGCGTCGGGAACGTCGGCGCCGGCCGGAGGGGCGGCGGAGAACAGGGGGAGCAGCAGGGCGGCGGACGCGACGGCGCCCACCGCTCTCGGCAGACGGAGCAAGGCAGCCTCCAGAGGCGGGGGGTGACACGGGGGCGTGCGGGACCGAACCCGTACAGGGGTATCGGCTCCCGGACGATCCGTCAATCACGCCCGCACAGGCGGAAGTTCCCACGTCAGAGCGGGAATGGAGGCCATCTGGCGGAGTTTCGCGGGGACGGGTCCCCGGCCTGGGACGCGTCAGTGGAGTGGACCATTGGCTCCGCTCGCGGAGGTGATCCGGAGCGGGTCGAACCGATGCGCCGCGTCCCGGTGTGTCGGCACCGGGCGCACGGCGCACCCTCCCCCCGTGACCGTCGGTCGGGCCCGCCCGTTCAGCGCGTCCCGACCGCCGCGCGCACGGCCCGCCGTGCCATGGCGCAGTCGTCGTGCAGCCGCCTCAGGAGCAGCCGCTGTTCCTCACCGGGGGCGAGCGCCCCCGAGGGCACCGGTACGGAACCGGCCGGCGGGGCCTCCTTCATCGTGCGCTGCACCGCCGTCTCGTAGGTACGGATCTCCCGCGTCAGGACGATCATCAGGTTCACCAGGAAGGCGTCCCGGGAGGCCGGACCCGCCTGCTGGGCGAGCTGACTGATCTGCCTCCTGGCCAGCGGTGCGTCGGCGAGCACCGCCCACAGCGTCGCCAGGTCGTAGCCGGGGAGGTACCAGCCCGCGTGCTCCCAGTCGACGAGGACGGGCCCGGCGGGGGAGAGGAGGATGTTGGAGAGCAGGGCGTCACCGTGACAGAACTGGCCCATGCCCTGACGGCCGCCCGCGTGCGCCAGACCGTGCAGCAGCTTCTGCAGGTCGTCCCGGTCCCGGTCGGTGAAGAGCCCGAGCTCGTGGTAGCGCGCGATCCGGGTGCCGTAGTCCAGCGGGGCGTCGAAGGTGCCGACCGGCGGCCGCCAGGCGTTGAGCCGGGCGATCGCGCCGAGCGCGGCCCGCACGTCGGCCCGGGGCGGCGCCTCGACGGGGTGGCGCGACAGCGCCGCCGCCCGTCCGGGCATCCGCTCGATCACCAGCGTGCAGTTCTCCGGGTCCGCGGCGATGAGCCGCGGCGCCCGCACCGGCGGACGGTGACGGACGAAGGACCGGTAGGACGCTATCTCGTGCTGGAACCGCTCGACCCACGCGGGGGAGTGGTCCAGTAAACACTTCGCGACCGCCGTGGTCCGCCCGGTCGTCCCCACGATCAGTACGGAGCGACCGCTGCGCCGCAGCACCTGCACGGGGTTGAACTCCGGGCAGATGCGGTGGACGGAGGAGATCGCCCGCTTCAGCTGCGCCCCCTGAGGGCCGGACAGGTCGATTCTTCCGCTGATCGGCTGGGTGCCGGTGCCTCCCGTCCAGCGCCGCGGCCGGACGGCCTGCGGGGCGGGAGCGAGGTACGGACCGGCGCCGGCCGGGACGATGCGGTGCTGCGGCCGGGGCGGGGCGGACACGGAGGACGATGCTGTGTACATGGAGGTGACAGATCCCTTCGTGTGCCGACGAGTTGCGTGCGTCGCCCCGCCCGCCCCCGGGTCCGCACCCTGGGGAATGAGGGCCGGTCGGCGGGGCGGGGTGGCGCGTTCCTACCTGACACCCGGGCGCGGGTGGCGGAACATCGGGCGCACCCTGGCGAACCCTGGCGAATAGTCGCCAGCCCTATGACAGGGGGTTACTGTCAACTCAGCCGAGAACCTGGGGGCTTAGACGTGACCGGAGAAACCAACACCCGCCTGGCAGACCTGTTCGGCCTGGCCGGCTGGTCCAAGGGCGAACTCGCGAGACTCGTCAACCGGCAGGCGGCGGCCATGGGCCACCCCCAGCTGGCGACCGACACCTCGCGGGTCCGGCGCTGGATCGACCGCGGTGAGACCCCGCGCGATCCCGTCCCCCGGGTGCTGGCAGCACTGTTCACCGAGCGACTCGGCCGTGTCGTGACCATCGAGGACCTCGGGTTCGTACGACACGGGCGCGCCGGAAAGCGGCAGGACGTCAGGAAGACGGAGAACCCTGACGGGCTGCCCTGGGCACCCGATCGTACGGCGGCGGTCCTCACCGAATTCACGGGAATGGACCTCATGCTCAACCGACGCGGCCTGGTGGGCGCGGGTGCCGCGCTTGCCGCCGGTTCCGTACTCAGCAACGCCATGCACGACTGGCTGCAGACCGACCCCGCACGCCAGTCCGCCCCCCAGCGGGCCACCGATCCCCTCCACGCCGACCCCGCAGGATTCGACCGCTACGAGGCCGCCCCCATCGGCTCGCAGGAGATCGAGGCCCTGGAGGCCTCGGTGGAGGTGTTCCGCCGCTGGGACGCCTCACGGGGCGGCGGTCTCCAGCGCAAGGCGGTGGTCGGCCAGCTCAACGAGGTGGGCGGCATGCTCGCCTACCGCCACGCCGACCACCTCCAGCGGCGCCTCTGGGGCGTCGCCGCCAATCTGGCCGTCCTCGCCGGCTGGATGTCGCACGACGTGGGCCTCGAACCCACGGCCCAGAAGTACTTCGTGATCGCCGCCCACGCGGCCCGAGAGGGCGGCGACCGGCCCAGGGCCGGCGAGGCGCTCTCCCGCGCCGCCCGCCAGATGGTGCACCTGGGCAGGCCCGACGACGCCCTCGACCTCATGAAGCTGGCCAAGGACGGCTCCGGCGAGCGGCTGCTGCCCAGGACCCGGGCCATGTTCCACACGATCGAGGCCTGGGCGCAGGCCTCGATGGGCCGCGGCCAGGCCATGCGCCGCACCCTCGGCGAGGCGGAGGAGCTGTTCGTCTCCGACCGGCGCGACGAGAAGACGCCGAGCTGGATGCAGAACTTCGACGAGGCCGACATGCACGGCATGCAGGCCCTCGCCTACCGGACCCTCGCCGATCACGACCCGACCGCCGCCGTCCCCGCCCAGCGCCACGCCAGGCTGGCGATCGAACTGCGGCGCGACGGCCACGACCGCTCGAAGCTCTTCGACCACATCTCGCTCGCCTCGGCCTGCTTCATCGCCGACGACCCGGAACAGGCCGACCGGTACGCCCGGCTCGCCCTGATGTCCATGGGCGAGACCTCGTCCCACCGCACCTGGGACCGGCTGCGGGAGATGTACCGGCTCACCGGGCAGTACGCCGGCTACACGAGGATCGAGCACCTGCGCGAGGAACTCGCGGAGGCCCTGCCGCAGTCCCCGGTCAACCGGCCGAGGTCCTCACAGGCCTGACCCCCCGGGAAGGGGCGAAGGGCCCCGTGAGACACCGGGGCAGGCCACGGAATTCGGCGGGCAGGGCCCTGGCGGCTCAGCGGCCGACCCGGACCACCATCACACAGGCGTCGTCCTCACGCCGCTCCTCGCCGAACTCCTCGACCACCGCACGCACGGCGTCGTGGGCGTCCCGTGCACCGGAGAGCCGGGGGCCGAGACCGAGCAGCCGCCGAGCGCCCGTGTCGTCGCCCGTACCGCTGCCCCTCGTCAGCCCGTCGGTGTGCAGGACGAGCAGGTCGCCGGGGAGCAGCCGGGTCTCGGCCTCCCCGTACACGGCCCGGGTCGTCGCGCCGAGGAGCACACCCTCGGGCCGGCGGAGGACGTGCCCCGTCCCGTCGCGGAACAGCAGCGGGGCGGGGTGTCCGGCCTGCGCCCAGGTCAGCGTCTGGGCGACCGGGTCGTAACGGCAGCACATCGCACTGCCGAGCGCGGGCTGGACGGAGGTCTCAAGAAGCTGGTTGAGGTGACCCATGAGGGCGGCGGGGCGGATCCCCGCGACCGCCATGCCCCGCAGCGCGCCGAGGAGCATGGCCATCGAGGAGGTCGCGGCGACCCCGTGCCCCGTCAGGTCACCGACCGTCAGCAGCGCGTCCCCGTCGGGCAGGGCCAGCGCGTCGTACCAGTCGCCGCCGATGAGCCCGGTACTCGCGGCCGGCAGATAGTGGGCGGCCACATCGAGCGGGGCGGGACCGTCGTGGGCGAAGCGGAGCGAGCCGCGCCACGGCGGGAGCACCGCCTCCTGGAGCTCGACGGCGACCCGGCGCTCGGTCTGCTCGATGTGGCGGCTGCGCTCCAGACTGTCCCGGCTCTCCCTGACCGCCCGCTCGCTGCGCCGCAGTTCGCTGACATCGCGGATGACGGCCCACATCGAGGCGGTGCAGCCGTCGGCGTCCAGGACGGGCTCGCCCGTCATGTGCACCGTGCGTACGCGTCCGTCGGTCCGCACGATCCGGAACTCGCCGTCGATCGGCTTCCCGTCGATCAGACAGTCCGTCACCATGCCCTGGAGGACGGGCTGATCGTCGGCGAAGACCATCGTGGGCATCTCGTCGAGCGACATCGCGCCGCTCTCGCGCGCACGCCCGAAGATATGGAACAGCTCTTCGGACCAGCTGGCCTCGTCGGTGAGCAGGTTCCACTCCGCGCTGCCGACGCGGGAGAGCAGGGAGCCGGTGCGGGCGGGGGCGCTCTCGCCGTACGCCGTGCCGGGGGCGGTGGGGAGAGCCGTGTCGATGACGGGCTCGGCGGCGCTCGGCTCGGAGATGATCTGCTCGGGGACGCCCGCGCGCAGCTGCCCCAAGTGGGCGCCGAGGTCGTCCAGTTGGTGGACCGCGAGGTCACAGAGGGCGCGCTGCCAGCGCTGCTGGGGGTCGTCGTCGTTCACCACGGCGTCCTGGCGCACGGCGACCAGCTCGCCGCGAAGGCGGGCGGTCTGTGAGATCAGCGCGTCCACCGCGCCCGGCTCCGGCTGCTGGGCGGGACGGTCCGCGAACAGAGGGGACGGCATGTCGTACTCCGATACAGGCGCGGCACGGCCAGGCCCATGTGAAAGGCAGGCCCGGATACGACTGTTGCACAGCGCGGGGGAGCTCGTAAGAGGTTTGGCAACACTCGATCCGGTGGTGCTTCTGACATATGCCAAAGGCCCGGCGGGGGAGAGCCGGGGCGCGACGCGTTACGGTGCTGGGGTGGTGAACGACGACGGAATCGGCACGGTGGGCACGCGAACGGCGGCCACGGGCGGGGCGGGCACGAGAACGGGAACGGGCACGACGGGAACAGCTGTTACAGCGGGTACGGGTGGGGTGCCTGAGGCGCGAGCGGGCGCGAACGTGGGGCCGGTGGAGCGCGCGGCGGCTGCGGGCGCACCCCGCAGGGGTGCGAGCGCGGGAGCCGTCGCCGTCACCGGTACCGCCGTGCTGCTCGCGGCCGCGCCCGCCGGGCGGGGGCGCGTCATGGATGCCACGTCCGTGCTGCCGGCCCTCGCCGCCGTACCGCCCGGGGTCTTCACCGGCACCGCCACCGCCACCGTCGTCGAACTCGCCGACCCGCTCGACCCGCAGACCGTCCTCACCCGACTGCGCGCCGCCGCGGCGAGCCCCGGCCCGCTGGTCGTCTGCCTCGCGGGGCAGCTCCATCTCGACCGCCGGCAACGACTGCCCCATCTGGCGCTCGCCCGCACCACCCCCGCGACCCTCCGCTACACGGCGCTGCCCTGGCACTGGCTCGCCGCCGAACTCGCCGTACGCGCCCCCGGCACCACGACCGTCGTCGCGGACCTCGCGGCGGACCCCGCCGTGTGGGAACGCCTCGCCGCCACACCCGACCTGCTGCACCTCGGGCCGGGCCCCCTCCTCTACGGGCGGGTCGCCCCCGCCCCGCCCAGGGGCGAGCCCCTGGTCCCCGCCTATCTGCGCTCCTGGGCGGAGCTCTGGCGTTCGGGTGCCCGGCTCCCGCACGCCACCCTCCACGCGGAGTCCGCCGCCCACGCCGCCGCGGCCGTTCCGGAGGGGCGCCTCCTGGCGCCGGCCCCCGCTCCCGTCACCGTCGCCGCGCAGGACCCGCACCCCGCGATCCTGGCCGCCGCCCTGGCCGGACGGCACGGGGAGGCGGCGGCGGTGGCCGCGGCCTGGGAGCGCGAGGCCCTCCGCCACCACGGGCCGCGGTCCGGGGAGGCCGTCCACTGGATGGAGGTACGGGCCGACCTCGCCCGCCTCGCCGGGGAACCCGCCCGCAGCTGCGAACTGTGGCTCGCCGCCGCCGAGGCCCGGCTCGGTCTGCGACAGCGGACGGACGACCCCGATGTCGAGGGGGCCGTGGACCGGGCCCACCACCAGTGGGAGCAGATCGGCGACCCGGCGCGGGCCCGAGCCCTCGGCCCGGCCCTCGTATCCCTGCGGCAACGGGTCCCCGGCCGCCAGCCCGGCGCCCTCGCGGCGCTGACGCGACGCATGGCCGGCTGACCCCCCACCCGTACCACGAGTTCCGAAAGGCCGACGTGACCTCGCTCGCCATCGCCCAGCGCTCGCTCGCCGACCCCTCCGTGCGCCACCCGCTCTGGCCGCCGCTCACCCAGGGCTGCCCCGTGACCTCCACCGACGAGGTCGCGTACCCGCTCGACATCGACTACGCCTACGACCAGGTCCCCGCCGACCTGTTCAGCCGCCCCGCCGCCCACGGCCTCGAACGGTGGGCCCCGCTGCTTCCGCCGCTCGCCGCCCCCGGCCTCGGCGAGGGCAACACGCCCCTCGTCGAACTCCCCGACGGCGTCTGGGTCAAGGACGAGTCACGGAACCCGACGTGGAGCCACAAGGACCGGCTCAACCGGGTCGCCGTCAGCGCCGCCGTCGCCTCCGGCGCCCGGGGCGTCGTCGTCTCCTCGTCCGGCAACCACGGCGCCGCGGCCGCCGCGTACGCGGCCCGCGCCGGACTGCCCTGCGCCGTGTTCACCTCGCCCTACGCGCCGCCCGCCGTCGCCTCCCACCTCCGCGCCTACGGGGCGACGGTGCTGACCGTCCCGTACGAGTCGGTGCGTCCGCTCATGCGGCGCATCGTCGACGAGCTCGGCTTCCAGAGCGTCAGCAGCGTGACGGACACCGCCCACACCGGTCACCCCTTCGGGCCGGAGGGGTACAAGACCCTCGCGTACGAGATCGCCCTCGACCTCGGCCGCGCCCCGGCGGCGGTCCATCTCCCGACCGGATACGGGGAGTTGCTCTTCGGCGTGGCCAAGGGGTTCCAGGAGCTCGTACGGCTCGGGATCACCGATTCCGTCCCCCGTATGTACGCCGCCGAGCCGGCCGCCGCCGGTGCCCTCACCGAGGCGCTCCGCACGGGCAGGCCCGTCGCCCGGGTGCCCGTGGGGCCGACCGCCGCGTACGCCATCGACTGCGAGGTGAACGGCTACCGGGGGGTCCTGGCCGTCCGTGACACGGGCGGCGCGGCCCGCACGGTGACGGACGCTCAGATGGAGGAGGCGCGGGGCGAGTTGGCCGCGCAGGGGCTCTGGTGCGAGACCTCGTCGGCCGCCGGGCTCGCCGGCCTCCGCGCGCACGGGCCGCGCGAGGACGACGGCCCGGTGGTGTGCGTGGTCACCTCCAGCGGCTACAAGGACATCGCCACGGCGAAGCAGGCGTACGCGCCGACGGCACCGGACTGGCCGTCGATCGTGTCCGCGCTGACGGCCGCCGAGGCGGAGTAGGGCCCACCCTCCTGGGGAGTTCCGCCCCCGTGAACGGCGGACGGGGCGGACGGGCCCGCGACCCGCCGCGCCCGTCCGCCCCGATCCCCGCTTCTCCTAGTGGTCGAGTCCGCTCCCGCCCCCGGTGGGGAGGACCACACGGATGCCGAACTCGTAGGTGCCGGTCGCCTCCGCGATACCGATGAAGAGCAGGGCGAAGTGCTCCTGGCCCCGCGCCGTGGCGATGCCGCCCAGGTCGAGCACCGCGTCGTCGGACCAGCCGAGATCGTTGACCAGGCCGCGCACCGTCTTCTTCGCCCCGGCGTCCTCCCCCGAGAGGAACACGGTGGCGGGTCCCTCCAGGGAGTCCGGCGCGACCATCACCTTCCGGTCGATCGTGCAGAGCGTCTTGACCACGTGCGCCTCGGGAAAGGCCTGCTGGATCTCCTCGCCGAGGCTGACGAGCGGATGAGAGAGCGTCCCGTCCTCCAGGAAGCCGACCCCGACGTCGAGGATGACCTTCCCGGCGAGCGCGGGCGCCCCGATCGCGGTGAGCAGGGCCACGGAGGCCGTGCCCGGAGTGGCGTTCACCAGGACGTCGGCGTGCGCGGCGGCGGCTGCGGAGCCGTCGATCCGTACGCCCGCCGCCGTGAGTTCACCGAGTTCCGTCAGCAGCTCCCGGTCGTCGGGTCGCCGTGATCCCACGACCACGTCATGGCCCGCCCGCGCCCACGCCGCCGCAAGTGCCTTGCCCACATGTCCAGTTCCGAGAATTCCGATTCGCATGACGCTCATCCTGGCCGTACGGGGCATGCTCGCGCCTCGGCCCCGGAGCCCGACCTCCGTCGGCCTATGGGTCTAGGACCTGTCCGGAAAGTCCGGCCGGCGCGCGGTGTGTCAGAGCCTGGCGAGCCGGTCCACCAGGAGCTCCACCCGCCGTGCGGTGTACTCCGGCGGGAGTCGTCGAGCCCGGGTCAGGGTGGCCAGTCCGTGCAGGGCCGCCCAGAACAGCTCGGTGAACAGTGCCGGGTGGACGCCGTCCCCCGCGACCTCGCCGAGGTTCTCAAGGAGGGCGGCGAAGGCGTCCTTCAGCGGCTCGGGAGTGTCCTCGTGCGCGAACGCCAGGCCGCCGTCGAGCTGGAACATGGCGTCGTAGACCGCCGGGTTCCGCTCGGCGAAGTCGAGGTAGGCGCGGGCGAGGGCGGTGACCCTGCCGCGGGGGCCGTCCGCGGCGGAGGTCGCGGCCCGTAGCGCCACGGCCATCTCGGCGGCACCCTCCAGGGCGACCGCGCCGATGATCTCGCGCTTGCCGCGGAAATGGCTGTAGAGGACGGGCTGGCTGTATTCGATGCGCTCGGCGAGCCGGCGGGTGGTGACCGCGTCCCAGCCCTGCTGCTCGGCGAGTTCACGGGCCGTGGCCACGATGAGGCGCTCGCGGCCCGCCCGTTCGCGCTCCTTGCGTTCCTGTACCGACATAATGCGATTCTAGCACTGCTAGACAATCGAGCGGCAGTAGTACTAGCGTTGCCTCATCAGCTAGCAGCGCTAGATCCCTGGAGGGGTCACCATGCTCGACGCACTCGAGGTCGTCACCACCGTGATCGTCGGCCTGATGGTGGGGGTGGAGTTCTCCGTGGCCTTCGTCATCAACCCGATCTTCAACGCACTCCCCGAGGACAGCGCCCAACTCGGCCGCGCCCATGGGGGCCGGATGCTCGGCGCCGTCATGCCGGTCTGGTACATCGGCTCGCTCGTCCTCGTCGCGCTCTGGGCCGTCGCCGGGTGGGACAGCTCCGGCACCGGCCTCGTCGTCACCGCCGCCGGACTGCTGGTCCTCAGCGTGGTCATGTCGCTCCTGCTGCTCGTCCCGATCAACAACCGGGGCAAGACGTGGACCCCCGAGAACCGGCCCGAGGACTGGAAGGAGCAGATGAACCGCTGGGACCGCTGGCACTACGTCCGCGTCGCCGTCATCATCGCCGCCTTCACCCTGCTGGTCGCCGCCCTCGTCTGAACCCGCGGGCCGGGACGGCGCCGGTGGCGCGACACCCCACTCCCCGGACGGCGGCGGGCCACCGAACTCCCGGAGCCAGGACCCTGAGATGATCGGGGCGTGGCCATCCCCCCGCGCTCCGCCCGTGTCCCGGTGCCGTCCGGTCCCGCCGGGCCGCTCACCACCGGGCGTCTGCTCCTGCGGCCCGTCCAGGACTCGGACCTGGACGCCGTGACCCGTCTGTGGACCGACCCCGAGGTACGCCGCCACCTCGGCGGGCCCGTCATCGAGTCCGTCATCCGCCTCCGGCGGCGCCGGATCGTGGGGGCGCCCGGCTTTCACACCGTGGTCCGGGCCGCAGACGGTGCCGTGCTCGGCCTGGTCTCGGTGGAACCCGGCGCGCGGGACGGGGAGGCGGAGCTGTCGTACCAGTTCCTGCCCGAGCACTGGGGGAGGGGTTACGCGCGGGAGGCGGTCCGCGCCGTCCTCGCGAGGACCCTGGAGGACACGCCGAGCGTCGTCGCCGTCACCCAGGAGGAGAACCACCGGTCCCGCCGGCTTCTGGAGGCCGTCGGCCTGGAGTACGCCGAGTCCTTCGTGGAGTGGGACGCCCATCAGGTCCTGTACCGAGGCCACCGGACCTGACTTCTCGCCCGCGCCCACTCCCCGCCCTCAGCCGGGAACGTCCCGATGTCAGCGCGGCGGTCCGCCCGCCGCGAGGGCCGCCACCGCCCGTTCGAGCCGTGCCGCCCTGGTCTTCGCCGTGCGGGCCTGGACCAGGCCCAGGATCACCAGGTAGCGGTCGGTCTTCCCCAGCGCCTCGAAGGCCTCGGCCGCCCGGGGCTCCGCCGCCAGGGCCGCCGCGAGGTCGTCCGGCACCGTCGCGTCCTTCTGCGAGGGGTACGCGGCCTCCCACCGCCCGTCCGCCCGCGCCGCCCGCACCTCGGCGAGGCCCGGCTCGCGCATCCGGCCGGCGGCGGTGAGCGCCTCGACCTGACGCACGTTGACCTGGGACCAGAGGCTGCGCGGCCGCCGTGGCGTGATCTTCTGGAGGTAGGACCGTTCGTCGAGTGCCTTGCGCTTGCCGGTGATCCAGCCGTAGATCAGCGTGCCGTCGAGGATCTCGTCCGCGTTCGGCGAGGCGAGGTCCGAGCCCTTGCGGGCGAGCAGCAGCCAGATCCCGGGAGTGTCCCCGTGGTGCTGCTCCAGCCAGGCCTCCAGCTCCTTGCCGTCGGCGAACGCCATGACCGCGAGCCCCTCGACCGTCTCCACCGGAAACCCCCTCACCCCTGCCGGCGGCACCACCCGTGACCCCGGTGGCACCCTGACCCGACCACGATATGGCACCGCACCGACACCCACCCCGAGACCGGCGTCCGCCCTGGTGGGGCACGGCGCCACGTACCATCTGCGGATCGTGCACCGGGGCACCCGCGTCGAGGTCCCCCACCTACGCCAAGGAGCTTCTGACCCATGTCCTTCCTGGTGATCGGCGAGTGCGTCGCCGACATCGTCCGCGCCCCGGCCGGCTCCGGCGCCGCCGACCGGGTCCACCCCGGCGGCAGCCCCGCCAACGTCGCCTACGGCCTCGGCCGCCTCGGCCGGGACGTCACCCTGCTCACGCAGCTCGCCGACGACCCCACCGGGCGGCTCATCGCGGACCACCTCGGGAGCGCGGGCGTACGGGTGGAGATCGGCGGCGTTCCCGCACGCACCCCGTCGGCGGTCGTGGGCCTCGACGCGCGCGGCCAGGCCACGTACACCTTCGACATCGCCTGGACCCTGGAGGCGGACCCCGCCCGACTCGCCCCCGCCCACGTGCACATCGGCTCGATCGCGGCCGTCACCGAGCCCGGCGCGGCGGCCGTCCTCGCCGTGACCGAAGGACTCCGTGACCGGGCCACCGTCAGCTACGACCCCAACGTGCGGCCGGAACTGATGGGCGACCACGCCGAGGCGGTCGCGCGCGTCGAGCGCTGCGTCGCCCTCAGCGACCTCGTCAAGGCCAGCGACGAGGACCTGGACTGGCTGTACCCCGGCGAGGATCCGCACACGGTCGCCGCCGGGTGGCTCGCCCTCGGACCCGCCGTCGTCCTGGTCACCCGGGGCGCCGAAGGCTCGCTCGCCGTCACCCGGCGGGAGACGGTCACCGCGGACGCGCCCCAGGTCGCCGTCGTGGACACGGTCGGCGCGGGCGACTCCTTCATGTCCGCCGTCCTCGACACCCTCGCCGGACGGGGGCGGGAGGCCCTCGGCGGGCTCGGCGCCGAGTACCTCGCGCGGCTGCTGCGGACGGCGGGCGCGGCGGCGGCCGTGACGGTCTCCCGGGCCGGTGCCCATCCGCCCGACCGGGCCGAACTGGAGGCGGCACGCGAGGAGTTCGCCCTCAGGTCCGGGCGTGCGTCGTGATGTCGGAGGCGAACTGTTCGACCATCGCCGGCGTGACCGTCGGACGGCACTCCCCGATGGCCTCCAGATAGTCCGCGGTGCTCGCACCCGGCGCCGGCCCTTCGCCGCCCCGGCCGCCGACCGCGAGCAGGTCACGCTCGAAGGAGGCCTGGGCGGCGATCCGGGCCGCGTGCTCGATGTCGGCGGGTGTGAACAGCTCGCTCGCGAGCACCAGTTCGTCGATGTCGACGTCCGCGCGACCGTCGGTGTACCGGGCCCAGATCGCGGCCCGCGCCGCCTTGTCCGGCGTACCGATCGGGATGAGGTAGTCGAAGCGTCCCGGGCGCAGGAAGGCCGGGTCGAGGGAGCGGATCGAGTTGGTCGCGCAGACGAGCAGCCGCTCGTCGCGCTCCCGGAAGCCCGGTATGAGCTTGAGGAGTTCGTTCGTCACCCCGTGCATGCCCCCGGGCTGCGCGGGCTCCGAGCGCACCGGGGCGATCTCCTCGACCTCGTCGATGAAGACGAGGACCCGCTCCAGCTCCGCGATCCGCGCGAACGCCGACCGCAGCGCGGCGGCGAGGTTCCCCTCGTCGGCGAGGCGGGACGGCAGGATCTCCACGAACGGCCAGCCGAGACGTGAGGCGATGCCCCGCGCGAACGTGGTCTTCCCGGTGCCCGGAGGGCCGAACAGACAGACCGCGCGCGGCGGTCGCACCCCGTGCCGGCCGGCCCGCTCCGGCTCGGCCAGCGGCAGCACCACCCGGCGCTCGATCAGATCCTTCTCCCGCTCCATCCCGGCGACCTTGGCCCACAGGTCGCCGGGGAGCAGCCGGCCGCCCAGGTCGTCGAGGAGCCCGGCGGCCGGGCCGTGCAGCGGCTCCACCTTCTCGAAGTACGCGACGGCCGGCTGGCGCGTGTACCCGGCGTTGAGGAGGCCCTCGCCGAGGAGGTCCTCCTCCGGCAGGACGTACGCGATCCGCCCGACCCGGGCGGCGACGAGCCGCCGTTCCAGTTCCACGAGGAGGGCGCTGGCGAGCCCGCGGCCGCGCCACGCCGAGGAGATCGCGATCCGCATGACCCACGCCCGCTCGCCGGACACGCAGGCGAGCGCCGCCCCGATCGGTGCGCCCTGGTGGACGGCGACGACGGCCGGCTGGCGGTTGGTCAGGGCTCCGATGCACTCGGCCAGGGAGAAGACGGACTCCTGGCCGAGCTCCGCGGTCGTGTCGATCAGATGGACGACGGCGGCGAGATCGCTCTCGCGGTAGTCGTGGATGTGCCAGTTCACCGGTGGTGCCGCCCCTCGTTGGTGCTGTTGCGGCGAGGCTAGGCGCGGTGCGGGACCCCGGTCGTGCGCCATCCTGCACAAGGCGGCACGGGCGAACGCGCCGTACCGGCTCTATGCGGCAGGTCGGAGGGAGCTCGCCGCGCGGTGCCGTCGGGCACGCGAAAAGCCCCCGGAAGGTGTTCCTTCCGGGGGCCGCGTGCGTGCGCGTGCGGGGCCTTCAGCAGGCCGGGACCGTCAGTAGGCCGGGGCCAGCTTCGGGTTGGGGCCGTGCGCGTTGTCGTGCTGCTCGCCCTCGGTGGCCGCGAAGACGATGAGGACGATGAAGCCGACGAGCGGCACCAGGCCGATGAGGATCCACCAGCCCGAGCGGCCGGTGTCGTGCAGACGGCGGACGGTCACGCCGAGGGACGGCAGGAAGACGGCCAGCGAGTACAGCGTGCTCAGCAGCGAGAAGTCGAGCGCCACACCGATGATGGCCAGCACGATCGCGATGATGATGTTGAACAGCTCGAACATCCAGAATTCCTGGCGGCGCGCCCGGCCGTTGAAGACCGCGTACTTCTTGAGAACGTCGATGTACCAGTTCACTTTGTCCCCCCAAGGACTGCGTATGTGAGCGGGAGCCTGTCCCTGTGGGGCAAGCTTTACGCAGAACTTATGTGGCTGAAACCACGTGGGTCAATTCGTTACCGAGCAGTGGCCGTTCCGCAGCGGGACGCAGTGAACGGCGGCGCCTCCGGGGGTGGAGGGGCCGCCGTTCCGGGAGAGGATCAGAGCGTCACGTCCTTCGCTTGCTCATGAGCAGTCCGCCGGCCGTGAGGGAGAACAGGCAGACGCACGCGCCGGTGATCACGTTGCTGAGGATGGTGCCGGTGTCGGGACTCTGTCCGACCACCCAGGGGGCGATGATCAGCCACGCGCCCATCAGCAGGACGACGAGGTTCAGGTCCTGCGACCGCTCGGGAACCATCGACATACACAGGCCGAGGACCGCGAGAGCGATGCCGACGACCAGGTTCGTGATGGCGAGTGCGGGCTGGGTTGCGGAGAAGTGGACCGTCCACGCGGAGATCGCGGCGTAGATACCGGCGAGGATCACAAGCTCCTCGACAGCCGCGACACCTCGGGTTTGGAGCATACGGGCATATCGGTCCCGCATTTCCGGCGCATCGGGGTGCCCCGCGATATCACCAGGACGGTGGGAAACGTCGGCCATACGACTCGCCTCCTTCTGGCGTCATGCACGTCTGACCGTACTTGCGGCGAATGGGGCCGCTGCTTCATTGTGCGCTTATCTGGCCTTTATGTGTAGATCTACCCCTTAAGGGATGCGCACAAATTTGGCGGCCGGGATATGAGCGGAACCGCCAATGATGATCATTGTTCACGGAGAATTCCCCGCAGTGCCGGGGCCGGGCCTCGCGCTTCCGCCGCGCGCGGTGGCCGACGGCATCCCGGCGTAGCCTGGAAGAGGACTCGGGGACGACTTCTCCACCGCCGGGAGCGGATGATGGCCGGCATCGTACGAAAGAGCTTCGACTCAGCGGACGAGACCCGTCCCTTCGAGGACGGCAAGGGCAGGCTCGACCTGCTCACCAGCGGAGGCGGCCCGGTCGGCCGCGCCGTGTTCGAGCCGGGCTGGCAGTGGTCCGAGCACGTCAAGCCGATCGCCGGCACCGACAGCTGCCAGGCCTCACACGTCGGTTACGTGGTCAGCGGCCGGATGAAGGTCGTCATGGACGACGGCGAATCGACCGAGTTCGGGCCCGGCGACTTCATGGAGGTCACCCCCGGCCATGACGCCTGGGTCCTGGGCGACGACGCCTGTGTCGTCCTCGACTGGTCGGGCTTCGGCGACTACGCGAAGAGGACCGGCGGCTGACGCCCCGCCGGATCCCGTCCACCGAGGGGCCGGTCGCGTAGGGCCTGTCTTTCGGATCATGCCGGCTCGCGGTCCCGGCAGGCCGGCAGGATGCAGGGTCGGTCCTCGGGACAGGGCGGTCGCGCCGCCGGAGCCGGGGCGCAGTGCCCGTACCCCAGGGGGATGTTCAGCCGTAGGCGTCCGTGACGCAGTCGACCGCGCACCGGCCGTGCTCGAACCGGCGGCGCAGCGCCGCCGCAGCATGCCGCCGGTCGACGTCGGCGTACCCGTAGCGCTCCCGCGTCATCCGGGCCACGGCCTCGACCGTGACGATCGCCGGTTCGCCCTCGCCGGCGGACCGGCGGGCCGCCGCGATCACCAGGTCCGCCGCCCGCTGGAGGTGGCGGGCGTACTCCCGCTGGGCCATGGACCGCGCCCGCGAGGGGGCGAACGGCCGCACCGCCCGCCCCTTCCAGACCACACCGGCGGTCACGAACCCCGCCGCGAGCAGCACGAAGAGCACCCCCACCACGGTATTCATCACCGGCCGCCTTCCCCCTGGTCCCGAGGCTCCCAAAGAGCCCTCCGAGTCTAGAGTTCCGGGCGGCGCCCCCGGTTCCCCACACGGCCGCGACGCGTCATTGACACGTGTCATCGGACGGTGGCAGGCTCCTTCCCGGGCCCGCGTGCCCCCTGCGGAAGGAGCAGCACCCCATGAGCACCTCCGGCACCACCGTCACCACCGGCCGAGGGCCCGTGCGGGGGGAGCGGCGCGGCGACGGCAGCCTCCGCTTCCTCGGCATCCCTTACGCCCAGCCGCCCGTCGGCGCCCTGCGGTTCGCCGCGCCCGTGCCGCCGGAGCCCTGGTCGGAGCCGCTGGACGCGCGCGCGTACGGGCCGACGGCCCAGCGGCGGCCCTTCGCCGAGGTCACCACCATCCCCGAACCCTCCGTCCCGGGCGCCGGGGTCCTCAACCTCAACGTCTTCACCCCCGACACCGCCGCCGCACTCCCCGTCCTGGTATGGATCCACGGCGGCGGCTACGTCGCCGGCTCGGCGGCCAGCCCCTGGTACGACGGGGCCGCGTTCAACCGGGACGGCGTGGTGCTCGTCTCGGTCGGCTACCGGCTCGGCATCGAGGGCTTCCTCCACCTGGAGGGCGCCCCCGACAACCGGGGCGTACGCGACTGGATCGCCGCCCTGGAGTGGGTGCGGGACAACATCGCGGCCTTCGGCGGCGACCCCGCCAAGGTCACGATCGCCGGACAGTCGGCGGGCGGCGGCGCCGTACAGACCCTGCTCGCCGTCCCCGCCGCGCGCGGCCTGTTCCGCGGCGCGCTGTCCGTCTCGGGCGCGCTCCCGCACCCCGACGGCCCCGGGGCCGCCCGCGCCGCCTCCCGGCTCCTCACCTCGCGCACCGGCGTGCCGGCCACCGCCGCGGCCCTCCAGGACCTCGGCGACGACGAACTCCTCGCTCTCCAGGACCGCCTGGCCGAGCCGGGACCGGACCGCGAGGGCCTGCCGCCGATGCTGGCGCTCGCCCCCTTCGCCGACGGCGAGCTGATCCCCGTACCCGCCCTCGACGCGCTGACGACGGGCGGGGCGGGCGCCGACGTGCCCCTGATGCTCGGCTTCACCGCGCACGAGTTCACGATGCTCCCGCCGCCCGGCCCGGAGGGCCCGCCCCTGCCCGCGCTGCTCGGCGGCCTCGGCCTCGACCCCGCGAGGACCGGGGTCTTCACCGAGGCGTACGCGGAGGTCGGCGCCGAGCGGCTCTTCGGCCAGGCGCTCACCGACGCGACCTTCCGCGTCCCGAACCTCGCTGTCGCGGACGCCCGCGCCGCACGGGGACGCCTCACCTGGCTGTACGAGTTCGCCTGGCGCTCCCCGGTCCTGGGGCTCGCCCTCCACTGCCTGGACCTGCCGTTCGCCTTCGACCTCCTCGACGCCGAAGGCGTCCCGGCCGTCGCGGGGGAGGCACCGCCGCGTGCGCTCGCCGACGCCCTGCACCGGGCCTGGGTCGCCTTCGTGACCCACCAGGACCCGGGCGCCGACTGGCCGCCCTACAGCTCCGGCAGCCGCGCCACGATGATCTGGGACACCGAGCCCCGGATCGAGACCGACCCCCTGGGCGGGGTCCGCAGGCTCTGGCTCGACTGAGGAACGGCCGCCCGCACCCCCTCCGGAAGGGCGGGGAGCACCGGCACTCGTCGTATCCGAGGACGACCGGAACCTCAGCGCTTCCTGCCGCGGACGAGCTCGGGGTCGGCCACGCCCGGGCGTTCCTCCCAGAACACGGGCGACCGCAGCCGCCACACGACCATCAGGGACACCCCGGTGAGCGCGATGGCGATCCCGATGACCAGCGGCGGCCCCAGACCGAACCAGGCTGTGCCGCTGTACGAGTTCGCCGGATCCGCCATGTCGGTGACCGACCTCACCAGGAGCCAGGTCAGCAGCCCGGCGCCGACGAGCGGGCCGACGCCGATCAGCAGGAGGTTGTGGACGCTGTCGAGGAGATGGCGCCGGTAGTAGACCGCGCAGGCGACACCCGTGAGCGCGTAGTAGAAGGCGATGAGCAGCGAGAGCGCGGTGAGGGAGTCCAGGAGGGCACCCGTGCTGATCCGGTTCACCACGAGGTACCAGGCGATGGCGATGCCGGCCACCCACCACGTGCTCACGTCGGGGGTCCGGAAACGCGGACTGATGTGACCGTAGTGCGCCGGCAGCGCGCGGCGGCGGGCCATGGAGAGAGCGGTGCGCGAGGCCGGGATGATCGTCGTCTGGGTGGAGGCGATCGCGGACGTCGCCACGGCGAGGAGCAGCACCCAGTCCCAGCCGCCCAGCACGTCGGTGGCGAGCCGGGCGAAGAGGAACTCCTCGTCGTCCGCGTGCTCCGCGAGGAACGCGGGACCGGCGTACGCGACGATCGCGAAGCCCACGGAGACGTAGGTGACGAGCAGGATGACGGTCGACCAGAGGCCCGCCCTGCCCGGGGCGCTCGCCGAGTCCTCGACCTCCTCGGTGAGGTTGACGGCTGACTCCCAGCCCCAGTAGATGAACACACCGAGGAGCAGACCCCCGGTCAGTGCCGCGCCTCCCGCGCCGAAGGGGTTCAGCCAGCCGAGGGCGGGTTCCACGGAGTCGTACGTGCTCGTGCCGGCGTACACCCGGTAGAGCGCCACGCAGACGAAGACGAGCAGGAAGGAGACCTGCGCCAGGATGAGGACGTTCTGCACCTTCGCCGACAGCTCCGTGCCGATGACACAGACGGCCGTCATCGCCAGGATCAGGAGCACGGTGAGCGACTGGCGCACGAAGACGTCGCCCACCAGGCCGTCGAGGCCGAAGGAGAGCAGCGCGAAGCTCACGGCCACGTCGGCGAGGGAGCCGACGACCAGGACGCCGGTCATCGCGATGGCCCAGCCGCCGAGCCAGCCGGCCCAGGGCCCCATCGCCCGCGTCACCCAGGAGAACGTCGTCCCGCAGTCCTGGTCCACCTTGTTGAGGTAGTAGAACGCCGACGCGATGAGCAGCATGGGCACGAAGGACGCGCACATCACGCCGGGCGCGTGGAGCCCGGCGAGGGCGACGATCGGGCCGATGACGGCCGCGAGGGAGTACGCGGGGGAGGTGGAGTTGAGCCCGATCACCAGGGCGTCGACGAACCCGATCGCGTCCGCCTTCAGACCCGGGTCCCGCTCCGGCGACGCGGCGTCCTCTGCGGCCATGGTCTCTCGCTCCGGTTCCGTTCGGACGGCGCTCCGAGGGGTGCCCCGGACGGACTGGGAGGTCTGCCCTCATGGTAGGAACGCCCGGCGGCGCCCGCACTCCGGACGGCGGCCCCACCTCTTCGTCCTCCCGTCCCCCTCGTCACAGAACGGAACGCCCGATGCCGAAGGACTTCGCCGAGCTCTCCACCCCCCTCGTCGCCGACGCCTGCGTACGTCTCGGGGAACCGCTGCGTGCCGCCCCCGCCGGGATCCTGCCCGTCGTCCCCGGCGGACGTCTCGCCGGACGGGCGCTGCCCGTGCGGCACTACGGAAGCGTCGACGTCTTCCTGGAGGCCTTCGCCCACGCCGAGCCCGGCGACGTCCTCGTCATCGACAACGCCGGCCGGCGCGACGAGGCCTGCGTCGGCGACCTCGCCGTCCTGGAGGCCGAGGCGGCGGGCGTCGCCGGGGTCGTGGTCTGGGGGCTCCACCGGGACACCCCCGACCTCGTCGAGATCGGCCTGCCCGTCTTCTCGTACGGCCGTTACGCGCCCGGGCCCGTACGCCTCGACCCACGGGACCCTGACGCGCTCCTCACCGCCCGGTTCGGCGACCACGAGGTGACCGCCGGCGACGTGGTCTTCGGCGACGACGACGGGGTGCTCTTCGTGGCGGCCGCCCGCGCGGACGCCGTCCTGGAGGCCGCCCGGGCCCTCTTCCGTACGGAACGCGAGCAGGCCCGCCGGATCAGGGCGGGGGAGACGCTCCGCGCGCAGACCCGGTTCGACGCCTATCTCGCGGGCCGGGCCGAGGACCCCTCGTACACCTTCCGGCGGCATCTGCGCCGGATCGGGGGCGCGATCGAGGAGTGACCTGGTCTCAGCCCTCGAAGCCGACCGTGCCGTCCGGCAGGATCGCCTCCACGCGCGCGCCGTGCTCCACCGTCCGGCTCACCGTGCAGAACTTCTCGTGCGTCAGACGCACTCCGCGGGCGAACACCTCGGCCGCCCGCGGGTTGCTGTCCGGCAGGTCGAACTCGTAGCTGACCCTGATCCGGCCCACCCGGCCGTCGTCCTCGGGACCGGAGACCGACTCCACCACGATCCGCAGGTCGTCGTGGTCCACGGCCCGCGCGGTCCGGTCCACGACGAGACCGCCGCAGCCGCCCATCGCCGCGAGGAGCAACTCGACCGGGGTGAACGAGGGCTGCGCGTCGGCGTCGTCCGCGGCGGCCATCCGGACCTCCGCGCCCCGGTCGTTGCGGGCGGTCCAGTTCCGGTACCCGGTCCGGACGGTCTCGATGCGGTAATCGGCCATGGCGGCGGTCTCCTTCGTCGTCGTACGCGTCCCCGTACGGTACGGTCACCCGCCCGAGCGACTCACCCGCCCACGCCACGCCGGGCGGACGCACCGGGCACGGGTCCCTCGCGGGTCCTCGCGGGTACGGCTGAGTAGCCCGGTACGCGGGTCTGAGTACGTCGACCGATACGCCGGCCACCGGCCACTGATGGACTGTGACCATGAGCTTCGACGCCCGGCGCCCCCGCCCCCTCCAGCACGTCACCGCCACCGGTACGGCCCTCGCGGTCGCCCTCGGCCCGCTGGTGATCGGCGCCCTGCTCGCCCGGTCGGTGGGCGGCGACCCGATGGTCTCCGTCAACGCCCTGATCGCGGGCGGCGGTCAGCGGGCCCGGATCTCCCGCGCCCAGCTCCGCTCGGGCGCCCGGCTCCGCCCCGGCGCGCGCCTGGCGTCCTGCGCCGCGATCCGCCCCGGCGACCGGCGGCGGACGCGGAGAGGGTGACGACCTCGTGCCGCGACGCCCCTACGACGACAGCCCCGACCGAACCGCCCCGCCGGAGAGCCCCGACCGAACCGCCTCCGCCGAACGGCTCCCGGACGTCACCCACATGAGCGATGATCATCGCATCTGAGGAGATCCGGCGGGACAGGGCCGGGACCACGTCGAAAGGGCAGATCGCATGGCGAGGCGTCACCCCGCGCGGGACGACCACCCCACGAGCCGCACCGGAGACGGTACCGAGCGCCCGGACGGCGGGAAGGAAGCCGGCATCCCCCGCCGGCGCTTCCTCGGGTACGTCCTCGCCGCGCCGACACTCACCGTCGCCGCCCGGATCGGCGCCGAGGCGCTCGCGCCCACGGAGGCCGCCGCGGCGCCCGCGCTCGTCCCCTCGCTGCCGGGACCCGCCGAACTCCTCGACCTCAACGAGCTGCTCACCCTCGCCGCCCTGCCCACCAGCCACCTCATCACCCTCCGCCTCGACGCCGACGGCACGGCCCACTTCGCCCTGCCCCGAGCCGAGGTCGGCCAGGGCGTCACCACCTCCAGCGCCATGATCGTCGCCGAGGAACTCGACCTGCCCCTGGACAAGGTGCGGGTGACCCTCGCCGACGCCCGGCCCGAGCTGCTCTTCAACCAGCTGACCGGCGGTTCCAACACCACCTACTCCACCTACACCCCGATCCGGGTCGCCGCGGCCGTCGCCCGGGGCCGCCTGCTGCGCGCCGCCTCCCTCGTCCTCGGCGAGGCCGTCGACACCCTCACCACCAGGGCGGGTGCGGTCGTCTCCCCGACGGGGGCGCTGCTCGGCTACGGCGAACTCGCCGCGAAGGCGGCCGTCCTCACCGACACCGCCGTCGCGGTCACCCTCAAGGACCCCGCCCGCTTCCGGGTCATCGGCACCGGGCAGCGCCGCGTCGACGCCCTGGAGGCGGTCACCGGCCGCAAGAAGTTCGCGATGGACCTCCAGGTCCCGGACGCCCTGCCCACCATGGTCTGCCGGCCGCCCACCATCAACGGCACGGTCCGCTCCGTCGCCAACGCCGCCGAGGTCCGGGCCATGCCCGGCATCACCGACGTCGTCACCGTATCCACCGGCGTCGCCGTCCGCGGCCGTACCTTCGGCCAGTGCGTCGACGCGGTCCGCGCCCTTCGGGTCGACTGGGGCCCCGGCACCGCCGAGGGCGCCTCCGACGCGACCGTCCTGGAGAAGCTCCGCCGGGCCGAACTGCCGCTCGTGGTACCGCCGCTGCCGCTCCTCACCAAGGCGGTCGACGCCCGCTTCACCTTCCACTTCGCGAGCAACGCCGCCCTGGAGACCAACTGCGCGATCGCTGACGTCCGGGAGGACTCCGCGGAGATCTGGGCCTCGCTCAAGGCTCCGATCGTCGCCCAGGAGCAGATCGCCCTCAAGCTCGGCCTGCCGCCCGCCGCCGTCCGCGTCCATGTCACCGAGGGCGGCGGCTCCTTCGGGCGCAAGCTGTTCTCCGACGCCGCCCACGAGGCCGTCGAGATCTCCCGGGACCTCGGCAAGCCCGTCAAACTGATGTGGCACCGCACCGACGACTTCCGCCAGGGCCGTACGCACCCCATGTCCACCTCACGGGTCCGCGCCACCTACGCGCTCGGCGAGGTCCTCACGTACGAGCAGCGCCACACCTCCGTGGCCACCGACTTCGGGCACGGCGTCGGCGAGGTCCTCACGGCGGAGGCGGCCCGGCTCCCGGTCGCCGACGCCGCCTTCTCCCAGACGATGTTCCAGCTCACCCAGATCAGCCCGTACCACCTCGGCGTCACCACCCAGCTGCTCGCCGAGACCGACAAGGGCTACAACACCGGGTCCATGCGCAACATCTACTCGCCCAACGTCCGCTGCGCCCAGGAGCTCGTCATGGACGAGCTGGCCAGGCGCATGGGGCAGGACGGTTACGCGCTGCGCCGCCGCCTCGTGAAGGACCCCCGGGCCCGCGCCGTGCTCGACAAGGTCGCGGAGGTCGGGGAGTGGGGCCGGACCATGGCCGCCGGCACCGCCCAGGGCATCGCCGTCCACACCGAGTACCACTCCGCCGTCGCGATCCTCGCCGAGATCGACTGCCGTCCCGAGACCACGGGACGGAAGATCCCCGGCGCGTACACCGGCCCCCGTGTGACCAAGGTGGTGTGCGCCGTCGACGTGGGCCTCGCCGTCAACCCGCGCGGTCTCGAGGCCCAGATGATGGGCGGCATCTCCGACGGCATCGCGATCACCCTGACCTCAGGACTCCACCTGCGCGACGGGCACTTCCTCGAAGGCAGCTGGGACCAGTACTTCTACACCCGGCAGTGGAACACCCCGCCCGAGCTCGAGATCATCGTGATGCCCCCGACCGGCGACAAGCCGGGCGGCGCGGGCGAACTCGCGGTCGCCGGAGCCATGGCCGCCGTCGCCTGCGCGTACGGCCGGGCCACCGGCACGATGCCGACGGTCTTCCCCGTCAACCACGCCGAGCCGCTCGTCTTCACCCCGCTGCCGACCGTCCCGCCCGTCCCCGCCTCGCCCACCGACGGCCGCGACCGCGCCCTGTAGAGACCTGGAGTCCCCGTGCCGCAGCACACCTTCATCCTGAACGGCAAGGCCGTCACCGCCGACGTCGAGGGCGACGTCCGGCTCCTCTGGGTCCTCCGCGACGTCCTCGGCGTCACCGGCCCCAAGTACGGCTGCGGGGTCGGCGTCTGCCGGGCCTGTACGAGCCACCTCAACGGCAAGGCGTTCACTCCCTGCGCCGTGCCCGTCGAGGACCTCGGCCCTGAGGACGAGGTCACCACCATCGAGGGCCTCCCGGACACCGTGGGAAGCGAACTCCACCCGATGCAGGAGGCCTGGCTCGACCTCGACGTCGCCCAGTGCGGCTACTGCCAGCCGGGCCAGATCATGACCGCGGTGGCGGAGGTCCGCCGGGCCAGGGAGGCCGGCCGGGAGATCACCGAGTCCGACCTCGACACCATCCGCAACATCTGCCGCTGCGGCACCTACGACCGCATCCGCCAGGCGGTCATGGAAGGCGCCCGCCGCATGGAATGAGCATGGTTCGTACCGCGAAGGTATTCTGTTCGTATGGCGAAGGAAGACGGCGGGACGTTCAGTGTGGTCACCGCGTTGGTGCGCGGCGCCTTTCTCGTGAACGCGGTCTACGCGGACGCCGGCCGGGTGTACGGGCTGACGCCGCAGCAGGGGCAGTTGCTCTGCGTCCTGATGCCCGGCCCCACCGGGATGGGCGAGCTCGGCGGCAAGCTGGGGCTCGCCAAGTCCAGCCTGACGGGTCTCGTGGACCGTACCTCCCGCCTCGGCTTCGTCCGCCGCGAGGCCGATCCGGAGGACCGGCGGGCCGTGCGGGTGGCGCTGACGGAGGACGGCGCGCGCCTCGCCGAGGACTTCTACACCGAGGCCTGCCGCCGGATCGAGGACCTGCCGTCGGGGCTCGACGCCGCCGAGCGCGAGCAGCTGGCCGGGCTGCTCGGCCGGGTCGTCCAGGACAACGAGGTCCCTGCCGTCTTCGTCGACCCGGCCTGATCGACACGTCCCCTACGCCGGGGCGGCCACGCCCGTCCCGAAGAGCTCGACGAACCGGCCCGTGAAGAGGTCGTTCCCCTTGTACTCGGAGACCGTCTCGGCCGGCAGGACGAGCGGCCCGTCCGGCGACGGGAACTGTCCGACGCCGCCCAGCGGTCCGAGCGGCAGCAGCACCGACGGGACGGGGGAGGGCAGGTAGGTCGCCTCCGGCCGCTCGCCGCGGACCTGGGCGAGGATGTTCCGGGCCACGACCTCCGCGTGCTGCATCGCGTAACCGGCCATCTTGGCCTCGGCGACGTCGGTGACGTCCCCCACGGCGTAGACCCGCTCCTGTCCCTCGACGCGCAGCAGTCCGTCCACCCGCACCTGTCCGGCCGGAGTGAGCGTGGCCGCCAGCTCCGTACCGAGGAAGCCGCCGTGGACGCGGACGCCGTGGCAGCGGAACCAGATGTCGGCGCCGATCTCGCCGCCGTCCGTCGTCGCCACGGTGAAGGCCCCGGCCCGGCCGGGACCGGTGGGCGGCTCCGCCACCGTGCGGGTGCCGAGCAGCAGCTCCACGCCCAGGGCGTCGAGCTGGCGGCGCAGGTCCTCCCGCAGCTCGGTGGCGAAGCCGGGCACCAGCTCCGTCGCGGGGTCGACGATCGTGACCCGCTTCTCCGGCCACACGGCCTTGATCTCGCCGGCGAGTTCGAGCCCGACGGGCCCGGCGCCGCTGATCAGGACCCGCTCGGCGCGGGCCAGCTCGGCGTGGGTGTTCCTGAGCAGGCCGAGCGCCTCGGCGGCGGAGTCCGTGTCGAACTTCGCGGGGTACGGGTAGGCCGAACCCGTCGCGAGGACGACGTAGTCCGCGTCGATCCGGCCGCCCGATGCGAGCGTCACGCCGTGGGCGTCGACGGAGGCGGCGCGCTCGCGGACCACCCGGCCGCGGGTGAGCAGACGGTCGTACGGGAAGAAGATGTTCTCGGCCCAGTCGGGGCGCACGAGCGCCCGCAGCGAGCCTGCGGCGTGCACGAAGGCGTCCTTGGGCTCGACGAGGACGACATCGGCCTCCGCGTCGAGCGCCTTGGCCACGGCGGCTCCGCCGTACCCGCCACCGATCACCGCGACGACTGCGTTCATGGTGTTTCCCCCTCGGAAAGACATGCTTGTTTGTTCGCGCTACGAACCATAGTAGTTCGTGGTGCGAACTGTAAAGGTCTTCCTGAGGATCACACCGAAGGCGCCGCCAACTTCTCCTCGCCGTCCCGGCCGGCTCCAGACCGCCGACGCGCGCAACGAGGAAGGCCCCCGCCGTCCCGGCGGGGGCCTTCTTCTGTCCGTGGCGAGGGTCAGGCGGCAGGCGGGACCCGGGACGGGCGTCCCGCGCCGCGCGTCAGCACATAGCCGCCGACGCCCGCGAGGGCCGCGAGTATGCCGCCCGCGGCGGTCCAGAGCCAGCGGTCGGACCACCAGCCGGAGGACCAGCCGTCCTCCGGGGCCGCCGCCTCGACGGCCGAGGGACGGCCGGCGTCGGCGTCGGCCTCCGCCTGGTCGGCGGTCGTCGCCCCGGGCACGAGCGGCGCGGCGAGCGCGCCGTCCGAGGCGTAGGCGCCGCCCTCGTCGACGGTGCTCACCCCGACCTGGGCGGAGAACGGCTGGCCGAGGTCCTCGTCCGGCAGCCCCGTGACGGTCAGCCGCACGTAGTAGCTGCCCGGCAGCGGGTCGTTCGCCCAGGCGTCGGCCGCGGCACGGACCGGCCGCAGCACACAGGCGAGCTCCACGGTCGCGGCCTCCTTGGCAGCCGCGCGGGACTGCGTCCCGTACATGCACGGCTGACGGCGCCTCAGCCCGTCGTACACGTCGACCCGCCAGGTCGTCGCCCCGTGCCGCAGCGCCGTGTCGGGCAGCGTCACCGTGGCCTTCACCGTCGGCCGCTGCCCGGTGTCCGCCGGGAACACCCAGTACAGGTAGTCACCCGTGGCGGCCCGCGCCGTCGCCTGCTGCCCCGGCAGGAACCGGGCGGCGGTACGGAAGGTGGTGCCCGCCTCCGTCGGCCCGGCCGTGGACGGGGTGTCCGCGCCCGGGTCCGCCGTGGCGGTCGGGGAGTCGGCCAGGGCGGCCGGAGCGGCGAGACCGAGAAGAGCGGCACCCGCGAGCGCGGCCGCGGCGATCATGCGTACGGTACGCATCAGTGGGTCCTCCAGACAGCGACGCGCCAGCGGGACAGCCAGCCCCAGAGCAGACCGGCCACGAAGCCGACGAGCACCAGCGCGCCGAGCAGCCACCAGCCGCGGCCGAGACCGAACGAGGCCACGTCGGAGGCGGCCGACGGGCCGTCGACGACGTCCACGGTCAGCTCGATGGGCATGCCCGGCGTCGTCTTGACCGACGGGGGAGCGGAGAACGAGTTGCTGACCTGGAGACAGACGGTCTCGGCGGCCGGCTTCGCGTCGCCCGGCTCGTCGTCGAGATCCGGCTTCGGGTAGCGCAGACCGGTCGAGATCACATCGGTTCGCCCGTCGCCGGCCTCGGAGCCGCGCACGATCTCCCGGCCGTGCCGGGTGACGGCACGCAGCAGCACCCCGTAGTCGTTGTGGACGGCCCGGTCGGCCGACACGCTGACGGAGGCGCGCAGTTCCTGACCGGGCAGCAGCTCCACCCGGTACCAGCGGTGCTGGCCGAAGGCCTCGCGGTCCGTGAACAGGCCCGGCTTGAGCAGCGGCGCGTCGGCGCACCGCACGGCGCCCTCGGTGGCCACGGGCGTGACGACCGGGTCGGCGGCGCGGTCGACCAGCTGGCGGACCCGCCGGGACAGGTCCTCCGTGCGGTGGACCGAGGTGTACGTGCCTCCGGTCGCCTCCGCGATGCACGTGAGCTGCTGCCGGGTCTTCGCGTCCGGCACCAGGCCCAGGGTGTCGATGACGAGGTGGATGCCCTTCGCCGCGATCTCCCGGGCCACCTGGCACGGGTCGAGCGGGGCGCAGGTGTCCTCGCCGTCCGTGATGAGCACGATCCTGCGGGTGGCGTCACCGCCCTCCAGGTCCTCGGCCGCGCCGAGCAGCGCCGGGCCGATCGGCGTCCAGCCCGTCGGGGCCAGGGTCGCCACGGCGGTCTTCGCCTCCGTCCGGTCGAGCGGGCCGACCGGGTACAGCTGCCGGGTGTCCTTGCAGCCCCGCTTGCGGTCCGGCCCCGGATAGTCGGCGCCCAGCGTGCGGATGCCGAGCCGGACCTCCTCCGGCACCGCGTCGAGCACCTCGTTGAAGGCCTGCTTGGCCGCGGCCATCCGGGACTTGCCGTCGATGTCCTTGGCCCGCATGGAGCCGCTCACGTCGAGGACCAGCTCGACCTTGGGGGATTCCTTCGCCACCGGCTCGTCGGCGGCCGCGCTCGTCGGCAGGAGCACGGCGCTCAGGGCGGCGAGCAGCGCGCAGGCCCCGGTCGCCAGCCGTTTTCTCGTGATCATCGCCGGATCGTATTGATGATCCACCGACAAACCAAAACGGAGGCGGCGCCCGAGCCCGACTCCGCACTCGCCCGCGTGCGCCCCCTGACCCGTACGGTCCGTCATCTCCCCGGCGGAGAGCGGGGGATGAGCCGGGCGGACCGGGGTAGCCGATGCCCATCTACCGACAAGGGAGGAACCATGGGTCTGGGAGTGTGCATCATCCTGATCGCGGTCGGGGCCATCCTCACGTTCGCGTCCGACTGGCAGCTGGAAGGGGTCAACCTGGATCTGGTCGGTCTGATCCTCATGGCCGTCGGCATCATCGGAACGGCGGTCTACACCAGCATCCTGAGGCGGCGCCGGCTCGTCGTTCCGCCGACCACCACCACGGTGGCCGAGGACGACCGACGGGACCTGCTCTGAGGCGGCGCCCGTTCCTGCCGGTACCGCGCCCAGGAACGGCCCGTGACGCGGGAGGGGTGGGCCCGCGAACCGCGTGGCCACCCCTCCCGCGTGGACGTCGTCCGCGTCCCGCCCCGCGGGTCATCGGTCGAACGCCACGGTCGCGTGGATGGTCTTGCCGTGCGGGTGGGCGTCCACGGTCACCTCGCGGCACAGCCGCAGCACGATCGGCCAGCCGTAGCCGCCGGGGCGCGGCTCGTCGCGGAGCTCGTACCGCGGGGAGTCCGCGCTGGCGTCGGCCACGGACACCGTCACGCGGTCGGGCCCGACCCTGAGCCCGAAGCCGGTGACACCGCCTCCGTGGCGGAGCGCGTTCGTGACCAGCTCCGAGGTGACGAGCAGCAGGTCGTCGGCCTGGGAGGGCCGCAGGGGGTCGAGAGCCGCGAGCGCGTGGCGGACGACGTGCCGTGCCTGGGCCGGTGTACGGACCGGGGACGGTCCGTCGGATCCGGCGCCGCGCGGGTCCGCCCCGGGCGCCCGGGACCGGGTGTCGCTCCGGGTCTTCATCACGAGTCCCTTTCTTCCTGATTCATCGACAGGTGTCGCTTTCCGACTGCCCGTTCGGGCCCCGCTGATGCCTTCCCCCCGGTGCGGAAGGGGGAGTTCACGGATGAGGAATGCCCCCGGGAAGCGGGGGTACGAGAACCGGGAGCCACTGAACGGACCGCGAACAAGAGGAGGTTGTTCCCGTGCGGACAGAGACGGCCGAGGCGACGACGACGTACGTGACGAGCGGTACGCGTGAGGACCTGCCTGTTCTCGAGGCCCCACACGAGGTGCCGCCTCACGACGCGCGCACCCTGTCGAAGGTGTTCTTCCGCGAGCTGGCGGCGCGGGAGGAGGGCACGCCGGGGCATCAGTACGTCAGGAACACCCTCATCGAGATGAACATGTCGCTCGTGCGGTACGCGGCGGGGCGGTTCCGCGCGCGGGGCGACGAGATGGAGGACATCGTCCAGGTCGGCATGGTCGGCCTGATCAAGGCGATCGACCGCTTCGACCTGTCGCGCGAGGTGGAGTTCACCACCTTCGCCGTGCCGTACATCGTGGGCGAGATCAAGCGGTTCTTCCGCGACGCCACCTGGGCGGTCCACGTGCCGCGCCGGCTCCAGGAGGCCCGCGTCGAGCTGGCGAAGGCGACCGACGAGCTGAGCTCGCGGCTCGGCAGGACCCCCAAGGTCGCCGAGCTGGCACCGGTCATGGACCTGTCCGAGGAGGAGGTCGTCGAGGCCCAGGTGGCGGCCAACGGCTACAACACCACGTCCCTGGACGCCACGGTGGGCAACGGCGACAGCGAGGACGACGACGCCGCCCTGGCCGACCTCATCGGCGCGGAGGACCCGGCGCTCGAACTCTTCGAGGACTTCCACACCCTCGCCCCGCTGGTCGAGGCCCTCGACGAGCGGGACCGGCTGATCCTGCACCTCCGCTTCGTCGAGGAGCTCACCCAGACACAGATCGGCGAGCGGCTCGGCGTCTCCCAGATGCACATCTCACGCCTCCTGGCCCGGAGCCTCAACCGGCTGCGTGAGGGGATGGTCGAGCCGGGTACGGACACCTGAGCGGACGGCGGAGAGGTGTGCGCGGCCGGGCGGACAGCCGGGCAGCGCACACCTCTTCGGCTGACCGGTGCCTCAGCGGACCGAACCGAGGAACGCGCGCGTGCGTTCATGGCCCGGCGCGTCAAGGAGCTCCCCGGCCGGACCGGACTCGACGATCCGGCCCCGGTCGAACATCAGGATCCGGTCCGAGACGTCCCGCGCGAAGCCCATCTCGTGGGTCACGCAGAGCAGGGTGATGTCGGTCCTCCGGGCCACGTCCCGCAGCACGTCGAGCACCTCCGCCACCAGCTCCGGATCGAGCGCGGACGTCACCTCGTCCAGGAGCAGGATCTCGGGACGCATCGCGAGCGCGCGGGCGATGGCCACCCGCTGCTGCTGACCGCCGGAGAGCCGGGTCGGCCGGGCGTCGACCTTGTCGGAGAGACCGACCAGGTCGAGCAGCTCCCGGGCTCCGTGGACGGCCTTCTCCCGGCTCTCGCCGAGCACATGGACCGGCGCCTCGACGACGTTCTCCAGGACGCTCATGTGGGGGAAGAGGTTGAACTGCTGGAAGACCATGCCGATCCGGCTCCGCCGGGCGGCCAGATGACGTTCGCTCGCCGGCACCAGCTTCCCGGGCCTCCTGCCCGGCATGTGGGAGAAGGGCTGCCCGTCCACATGGATGATCCCTCCGGTCACCCGCTCCAGGGTCATGAGCAGCCGCAGGATCGTCGTCTTCCCGGAGCCGCTCGGGCCGATCAGCGTCACGCGCTCCCCGCGCGCGACCTCCAGGTCGAGGCCGTCGAGCACGGTGTGGTCCCCGTACCGCTTCGTGACCCGGTCGAAGCGGACCGCCGGGCTCTCGGCGGGCGGGCGGACCACCAGGTCCTCAGTGGGCAAGGCGTGCCTCCAGTCGTCGTACGAGCACGGACGTCGGCCAGCTCGCGAGCAGGAACACCGCGGCGGCCAGGGTGAAGCTCTCCAGATAGGCGAAGTGGGTGCTGCCGAAGGTGTTCGCCTCGTGGACCATCTCGTGCACCGTGATCACCGAGAGCAGGGGCGTCTCCTTGAACATCGAGACCGCGTAGTTGCCGAGCGGCGGCAGCACCTTGCGGACGGCCTGCGGAAGGACCACCGCCCGCCACACCCGCCGGCGGGGCAGCGACAGCGCCGTGCACGCCTCCCACTGCCCCTGCGGCACGGCGTCGATGCCCGTCCGGTACACCTCGGAGAGGTACGTGGCGTAGTGCACGCCGAGGACGAGCACGCCCAGCGTCGGCGCGTCGAGCCCAGGGATGAGCACCCAGGCCGCGAACAGCTGCACCAGGAGCGGCGTCGACCGGACGAACCCGGCCGCCCCGCGCACCGGAAGCGCCAGCCACGGCGGCCCCGCGCGCTGGACGAGAGCGAGCGCGAGCCCCAGGACCGCAGCGACGGCGAAGGCGAGCACGGTCGCGACCAGGGTCACGCCGAACCCTTCGAGGACGACCGGCAGAGCGGCCCGTGCCGCCTCCCCGTCCCACATCACGCGGTTCCTTCCTGCCCGAGGCGGGCCTTCGCGGCCCGCTCCAGGGCGTTCATGAGGACGCTCAGGACGACGGCCATGCCGAAGTAGAGCCCCAGGAGCAGCAGGTACGAGGCAGCCGTCGAGCCCGTCGCCGAGCGCAGCTGGTCGATCTGGAACGTCAGGTCGGGGACGGTCACCAGGGAGAGCAGCGGTGTCGCCTTGAGCAGCTGGATCAGCAGGTTCTTGAACGGCGCGACCATCACGGCGTGCGCCTGCGGCAGCACCACCCGCCGCAGCCGCAGCGCGGGACCCATGGACAGGGCGATCGCCGCCTCGGTCTGCGCGCGGGGCACCGAGGCCACCGCGCCCCGCACCACCTCGGCGCCGTACGCCCCGAAGTTGAGACCGAGCGCGAGGACGGCGCAGGCGAGCGGCTCAAGCCGGAAGCCGATCATCGGCAGCGCGAAGAACAGCCAGAAGAGCTGCACGTACAGCGAGGTCCCCCGGAAGAACTCCACGACGAGCCGCGCCGCCCCCCGCACCGGCAGCCGCGCCGACCGGGACGAGAGCCCCAGCACGTACGCGAGGACCAGGGCGAGCGCGGCGCCGAGCACCGTCGCCTCCACCGTGACCAGGAGCCCCTCGGCGAGCCGGGGCAGCGCCCGCCGCAGCTCGGTCAGAAAGCCGGCCGTGAGGGGCAAGGAGTCAGAGCCGACGGCCGCGACGGACATCACGTCAGCCACGCCGGCCACCCCTCAGCCACCGCACAGGTCGGCGGTCCGCAGCGAGCGGGGCGGCACCTCGCTCGCGGTGAAGCCGTAGCGCCCGACGAGCTCCACGAACCGGTCCGGCGAGCCGGTGATCTTCCGGAGCTCCCCGTTGAAGGCGTCCCGCAGCGCGGTCGCCCCCGGCCGGAACACCGCTCCGCCCGCGCCGAGCTGCCGTACCCCGTCGACCACCGGCACGAACGGATCAGTGACCTCCACCCGGGCACCCCGGTTGGTCCGCGCCAGCCAGCGCAGCGAGATGGCCGTCAGGGCGAAGGCGTCGATCCGCCCTGCCAGGAGGGCGTCGAAACCGTCCTGCTGCTTCGCCAGCGCCTTCACCGACCCTTCCGGCACGCCCGCCGCCTCGGCGTAGGACGCCTCCACCGCGGCGGTCAGCACACCGACGGTGGCGCCCTTCGCCGCACAGGACTCCATGTCGCTCAGCCCCTTCGGATTGCCCGCCCGGACCATCAGCGCGGTGGGGGAGACGAACTCCGGCTCCGAGAAGAGGACCTTGGCGCAGCGCTCGGGGGTGATCGACATGCCCGCGCTCACGACGTCGAACCGGTCGGCGAGGAGGCCGGGGATCAGCGCGCCGAACTCGGTGAGCGTCGGGCGCAGTTCCCGCACGCCGAGCGCCGTGAAGATCTCGCGGTGCAGCGTCGGGGCCTCGCCGGCGAGCTCGGCGCCGTCCTGGAAGCCGTACGGCGCCTCACCCGCGAAGCCGACCCGTACGTACCCCTGCTCGCGCAGTCTCGCCAGCAGCCCGCCGTCGGTCACGGGCGCCCCCGACCCGACCTGGGTGCGGGTGCAGCCGGCCATCGGGCCCGCCGTGAGGGCGAGTCCGCCCAGGAGCGCCGCTCTGCCGAGGAAGCGGCGCCGGGACGGGGACGCGGGACCGGTCACGCGCGGTCCCACGGGCGCGCGGCGATGAAGGAGGGCCGCCGGACCGGGGCGGCGAACGGCGCCTCGGGCTGGTTCTCCACGCTGTTGAAGACGAGGAACACATTGCTCCGGGGGAACGGGGTGATGTTGTCGCCCGACCCGTGCAGGGCGTTGCAGTCGAACCAGGTCGCCGAACCCGCGGGTCCGGTGAAGTGGCGGATGCCGCAGGCCTCGGCGAAGGTGGTGAGCGCCTCGTCGGACGGGGTGCCGGCGTCCTGCATCTGGAGCGACTTCTTGTAGTTGTCCTGGGGCGTGGCACCGGCGCAGCCCAGGAAGGTGCGGTGCGAACCCGGCATGATCATCAGGCTGCCGTTGGTGGTGTGGTTCGGGGTGAGCGCGATCGACACCGACACGGTCCGCATCTGCGGCAGTCCGTCCTCGGCGTGCCACGTCTCGAAGTCGGAGTGCCAGTAGAAGCCGCTGGCGCCGAAGCCGGGCTTGACGTTGACCCGCGACTGGTGGACGTAGACGTCGGAGCCGAGGATCTGGCGGGCGCGCCCCACGATCCGCGGATCCTCGGCCAGCCGGCCGAAGACCTCGCTGATCCGGTGGACCTCGAAGACGGAACGTATCTCCTGGGAGCGGGGCTCGACGACCGCCCGTTCGTCCGCCCGCACGGCGGGGTCGGAGACGAGCCGGTCCAGCTCCGCCCGGAGCTCGTCGACCTCGTGCGGGGTGACGATCTCGTCGACCGTGACGAACCCGTCGCGGTCGTACTCCTCCAGTTCACGGGCCCAGAACGGGCCCGCGGTGCCGGGCTCGGACCACACGACCGGGTCCTTGCGGCCGATCAGCTCCTCCCGGGGGCCACGGGTGGGGTAGAGGTCGACGGGGCGGGTGGGTGCGGAGGTCATGAGGGAACGTGCCTTCCTTTCTCGTACGGGTGGTCCGGTCGCGGTCCGTCGCTCAGGCGTCGTCCCGGACGGTGTCCTCGGGTTCGGTGAGCAGCGGGTAGACGCCGTTCTCGTCGTGGTCCTCGCGCCCCGTGACGGGCGGGTTGAAGACGCACAGGCAGCGGAAGTCCCGCTTGACCCTGAGGGTGTGGCGCTCGTGCCCGTCGAGCAGGTACATCGTTCCGGGCACGATCGTGTACGTGCGGCCCGTCTCGTGGTCGGTCAGCTCGGCCTCACCCGCCGTGCAGACGACCGCCTCGACGTGGTGCGCGTACCACATGGAGGTCTCGGTGCCGGCGTACAGCACCGTCTCGTGGAGGGAGAAGCCGACCCGCTCGCGGGCCAGGACGATGCGCTTGCTCTCCCAGGTGCCCGACGCGGCCCTCACGTGCCGCTCGGTGTTCTCGAGCTCGTCGAAGGAACGGACGATCATGCGTGGTGCCTCTCGGATCCGGGTGCGGCGGGGTCAGGCGGTGTGGCGGACGGAACGGGCCAGGATGCCGAGGCCCTCGTCGAGTTCGTCGTCGGTCGCGGTCAGCGGCGGCAGGAGTTTGACCACCTCGCCGGAGGGACCCGAGGTCTCCAGGAGCAGCCCCGTCTCGAAGGCCCGCCGGCACACGGCGTCGGCGCGCTCCCCGTCGGCGAACTCCAGGCCCCACACGAGGCCGCGGCCCCGGACCGAGAGGCCCGTGCGGCCGTCTCCCGCGCACAGGTCGAGGAGGGCGCTCTCCACCCGGCCGGCCCGGCTCAGGGTGCGTTCGCGCAGGGCGCCGTCGCGCCAGTACGCGTCGAGGGCGGCCGTGGCGGTGACGAAGGCCGGGTTGTTGCCGCGGAAGGTCCCGTTGTGCTCGCCGGGCTGCCACACGTCGAGCTCGGGCCGGAACAGGCAGAGGGCCATGGGCAGGCCGTATCCGCTGATGGACTTGGACAGGGTGACGATGTCGGGCGTGATGCCCGCCTCCTCGAAGGAGAAGAAGTCGCCGGTGCGCCCGCAGCCCATCTGGATGTCGTCGACGATGAGGAGCATGTCGTGGCGGCGGCAGAGCTCCGCGAGCCCGCGCAGCCACTCGGCCCGTGCCACGTTGATGCCGCCCTCGCCCTGGACGGTCTCGACGATCACGGCGGCCGGGTGGTCGAGGCCGGAGCCGGCGTCGCCGAGGAGCCGTTCGAACCAGAGGAAGTCGGTGAGCTGCCCGTCGAGGTAGTCGTCGAAGGGCATCCGGATGGCGTGGTTCAGCGGCACGCCCGCTCCGGCGCGCTTGGCGGCGTTGCCGGTGACGGCGAGCGAGCCGAGCGACATCCCGTGGAAGGCGTTGGTGAAGGAGACGACCGTCTGGCGCCCGGTGACCTTGCGGGCGAGCTTCAGGGCTGCCTCCACGGCGTTGGTGCCGGTGGGGCCGGGGAACATCACCTTGTAGGGCAGCGCGCGGGGCTCCAGGACCGTCTCGTGGAAGGTCTCCAGGAAGTCGCGTTTGGCGGTCGTCGACATGTCGAGGCCGTGGGTGATCCCGTCGCTGCCGAGGTAGTCGAGCAGCGCCCGCTTGAGAGCGGGGTTGTTGTGGCCGTAGTTGAGCGAGCCCGCGCCGGCGAAGAAGTCGAGGTACGGACGCCCGTGCTCGTCGTACAGCCGGCTGCCGCTGGCGCGTTCGAAGACGACGGGCCAGGCGCGGCAGTAGCTGCGGACCTCGGATTCGAGGGTCTCGAAGACGGAGGGGGCGGCGATGTCGATCAGGGTCACGGAGTCTCTTTTCCAGAGGTGGTTCGGGAACGTGGTGCGTGCGGGCGGGGGCTCAGGAAGGGAGGCCGAGGGGGCCGATGCGGTACAGCACCTCGGACTCGTGTCCCGCCGCGGGGAAGGCGGCCGAAGGGAACAGCACCTCCTGCGTCAGGTCCGCGCCGTGCCGGCGCGCGTAGGACCGGAACAGCCGGTCGGACGCGAGGTTCCCCGGGGTGACGGTGGCCTCGACGCGGCTGACTCCGTGCTCTGCGGCCACGCGTGCGGACAGGGCGTCGAGCAGGGTCCCGGCTACCCCGCTTCCGCGGTGCGAACCCTCGACGGCGACCTGCCAGACGAAGAGCGTCTCCGGCGCGTCGGGCCGCAGATAGCCGGTGACGAAACCGACCGGGCGCCCGGAGCGGTCACGGGCGACGGCGGTCGTGTCGGCGAAGTCACGGCACCACAGCAGATAGCTGTAGGGCGAGTTGAGGTCCAGTTCCCCCGAGCCGCGCGCGATCCGCCAGAGCTCGGCGCCGTCGGCGACCAGGGCAGGGCCGACGGAGACGCCGTCGACCGGGGAGGTCATGGGGGTCAAAGGGGCAGTGGTCATGGGCGCCGAAGTTACCGAGGTGATCCCGGAACTTCCTGGGGCGAAGGTCTTGTTCGACGCGGGGAGGGCGTGATAGGTGCGCCGAGGGCGGCTGTGGGGGAAATTGAGCGTCCACCGCACGGAAAAGCGGGACAGAAGCGGGCGAATCCACCGTTTATAACGGCTGAGTAACGCCTCGGCGGCCTGAGATGCGGTTCTTCAAAAACGTGAGAACATCCGGGTTTTCGTGTTTGAGGGCGCCGGGAGCGGTCAGGCGTACGGGTCGACATCGGCGGCGCGGTTCCGGAAACGCGGGAGCCGGGCCGGGGGTGTGGCGAGCCCGGCCCGGCTCCGTTCACCGCGGTAGCGGTCGGGCTACCAGATCGCCTCGACCCACTCCGGGTGGTCGATGAACGGGTTCCGGTTGCCCTGGTAGGTGCCGAAGATGATGTCGTTGCGGCGCTCCTCGAAGGCGCTCGGCGGGTCCTGCGCGTTCCACTGCTTCAGGACCGAGAGACGGCCGTGGAACGGGACGCTGCCGTTGGTGGTCGAGTCGTTGGCCTCCAGGTCGGCCCAGGCGTCGTCGCCCTCGTACCGCACGGCCATGTAGAGGATCATCCGGGCCACGTCGCCCTTGTCCGCGTTGCGCGGCTCGAACGAGTTGCTGTCCGTGTAGCTGCCGGTGGCGCCGCTGACCGGGCTGCCGCCCATGTCCCAGTCCTTGTTGCCGCGGATGCTGTTGACCTGGACGTCACAGGCGCGCAGGTGGTGCAGGTCGGTGCCGGGGCCTGCCGAGGTGCCGAAGCTTCCGTGGGACTGCGCCCACACGTGCTCGCGGTTCCAGTCGCCCACGTCACCGCCGTTGAGGGACTTGCTGCGCGAGACGCCGCTGTACAGCAGGGTCACGTTGTTGGTGTTGTTCGGGTCCTGGTCGGTGACCTTCAGCGCGGTCCAGACGGCGTCGTACGAGATCTTGGTCTGGCTGCTGATGATCGTGTGCAGTGAGGACTTCAGGCTCGGACCGGTCTTGCCGATCGCGTTCTTGTAGTACGTGCTGTCGTACGCGGTGGTCGTGGCGCTCGCGGGAGTCGCGGTGACCGTCGGAAGGGTGAGGGTGACGAGGACGGCGGCTATGGATGCCACCCACGCCTTCCATCGGCCTGACTGTGCAACGGACATGGGGGGTGCCCTTTCCCGGGGACGTCACGCGAGGGAACGCGGGCCGGCTCAAGGGCTCCGCGTTCTACGCGTGTTGACTTCTTGTCAGCCGGGAGCGTGACACGGCCGGGGGACCGGCTGTGTAACCGGGAGGAGGATTTTCTGTGACGTTCTCGCATACGGGCGCGCCGCCCGTGCCACGGGCGGTCGCCGGGCCCCTTCGGGCGGGTCATACGCCCCGGACGTCCACCGGCATCCCCTTCGGCTCCTTGATGCGCTTCATGATGATCTGCGAGTTGACCTCGGTGACCCCGGCAAGCGTCGTCAGGCGCTCGATCCACAGCCGCTCGTACGCCGCGAGGTCGGCCACCGCGATCCGGAGCAGGCACCCGGGGCTGCCGAAGAGCCGGTACGCCTCGATGACGTCCGGCACGTCCTGGAGCGCCGCCTCGAAGGCCTCCACCGTCTCCCGGTCCCGCCGCACCTCCACCGAGACGAGGACCTCGAAGCCCCGCCCCACCGCGTCCGGGTCGATGATCGCCCGATAGCCCTGGATCACCCCGTCCTGCTCCAGCTGGCGCACCCGGCGCAGACAGGGGGACGGACTGAGGCCCACCCGCTGGGCCAGCTCCTGGTTGCTCAGCCGGCCGTCGTTCTGAAGCTCGCGCAAGATATGGAGATCGATACGGTCCATGGCGCAATTATCTACCACGAGGAAACATTTCTGCGGCTGGTTTCGCAATCGTCTTGCGCGCCTCCTGCCCTATCGTTGCGGCGCACGGCGATTTCGGTACGGAGTGAGGACGGCAGGCATGAAGCGGACGAACGACGGGGGAGCGCGGCGGATCGTCGTCATCAGCACCGGCGGCACGATCGCGAGCCGCTGGCAGGGCACCGGCTACGCCGCCGACGCCTCCGGAGACGACGTCCTCGCCACCGCCCCCCTCCCCGAGGGCGTCACCGTCGAGGTCGTCGACCTGTTCAACGTCAACAGCTCGCGCATGACCGCGGCCCACCAGCTGGCCCTCCTGCGCACCGTCCACGAGACCCTCGCGGACCCCGGTGTCGACGGCGTCGTGATCACCCACGGTACCGACACCCTGGAGGAGACCGCCTTCTTCCTGGACCTCCACCACACCGACGTCCGCCCGGTCGTCCTCACCGGCGCCCAGCGCCCCTTCGGCACCGGCGACGGGGACGGCCCCGGCAACCTCTACGACGCGCTCCAGGTCGCTTCCACCGTCAGCGACCTCGGCGTCCTGGTCGTCTTCGACGGCCGCGTCCACGCCGCCCGCGGCACCGTCAAGAGCCAGACGCTCGCCGCCGACGCCTTCTCCGACCCGTCGGCCGAGCGCCTCGGCCGCGTCGGCTTCTCCCGCGTCGACATCGAGCGGCAGCCGGAGCGCCCGGCGCCGCTGCCGCTGCCGTCCGCCGCGTACAAGGCGAACCCCGACGTCCCCGACGCCGTCCAGCTGCCCCGAGTCGCCATCGTCGCGCACCACTCCGACGGCGATCCCTTCCTCCTGAACGCGGCCGTCGCCGCCGGCGCCCGGGGCATCGTCCTCGAAGCGACCGGCGCGGGCAACGCCACCCCCGAGATCGCCGCCGCCGTGGCCGACGCGGTCGCCCAGGGCGTCCTCGTCGCCGTGACCACCCGGGTCCCCGCGGGCCCGCTCGCCGAGATCTACACCGGCGGCGGCGCCGTCGACCTCGTCGCCGCGGGAGCGCTGCTCACCGGCACGCTCCGCGCCGCGCAGGCCCGGATAGCCGTCCTCGCCACGCTCCTCGCCGACGGCGGGACCGGCTCCGGCGACCCCGTGCGCAGCACGGCCCTCCTGCGCCGTCTCCTCGAAGGACCGGTCCGCGTGGAGCCGGCCCTCGCCACCGGCGGTTCCCGCTCGGCCTCGGCGGTCGCCGCCCGCGCGTAGGACGGACGGACCGGGGCCGGACAGGCCCTGACACGGCGCACCCCAGAACCCCGGCTCGCGGGCGGAGCACCCCCCCGCCCGCCCGCGAGCCGGAGCCAACCCTCTCCGACGGTCGCCTGCCGGGCCCCGCCCTCAGCACCCTTCACGGCCGGACCCCGCTTCTTCCACGGGCACTTCACGGCCGGACCCCGCCCCTTCCACGGGCACCTCGACGCCGTACGGCCCTGCCGCGCGGCCGCCTCGCCGTGTCCGCGGCGGCACGGACCTCCCTCGTACGACCCGCACCCTCCCTCCCCAAGGACCGCATCCATGCTTCCCGCCCCGCACCCCGCTCCCGTCCGCCGCGAGCACGATCTGCTCGGTGACCGGGACGTCCCGGCCGACGCCTACTGGGGCGTGCACACCCTGCGCGCCACCGAGAACTTCACCGTCACCGGCACCCCGATCTCCGTGTACCCGCTCCTCATCGACGCGCTCGCCGCCGTCAAGGAGGCCGCGGCCCGCGCCAACGAGGAGCTCGGGCTGCTCCCCGCCGACAAGGCCGACGCCATCGCGGGCGCCTGCCGGGAGATCCGTACGGGACACCTCCACGACCAGTTCGTCGTCGACGTCGTCCAGGGCGGGGCCGGGACCTCCACCAACATGAACGCCAACGAGGTCGTCGCCAACCGCGCCCTCGAACTCCTCGGCCACGCCAAAGGCGCGTACGACCGCCTCCACCCCAACGAGGACGTCAACCTCGGCCAGTCGACGAACGACGTCTACCCGACCGCGATCCGCATCGCGGCGATCGGCGCGGCGCGCGAACTCCTCAAGGCGATGGCCGTGCTCCAGGACGCCTTCGCCGCGAAGGCCCTGGAGTTCCGCGAGGTCGTGAAGATGGGCCGCACCCAGCTCCAGGACGCGGTGCCCATGACGCTGGGCCAGGAGTTCTCCACGTACGCCGTGATGCTGGAGGAGGACCGCAGCCGGCTCGCCGAGGCCATCGAGCTCATCCACGAGATCAACCTCGGGGCCACCGCCATCGGCACCGGCCTCAACGCCGCGCCCGGCTATGCCGAGACCGCACGCCGCAACCTCGCCGACCTCACCGGTCTGCCGCTCGTGACCTCCGTGAACCTGATCGAGGCCACCCAGGACTGCGGCGCCTTCGTCCAGCTCTCCGGCGTCCTCAAGCGCATCGCGGTGAAGCTCTCCAAGACCTGCAACGACCTGCGGCTGCTGTCGTCAGGGCCGCGCGCGGGGCTCAACGAGATCAACCTGCCGCCGGTCCAGGCCGGTTCCAGCATCATGCCCGGCAAGGTCAACCCGGTGATCCCCGAGGTCGTCAACCAGGTCGCCTTCGAGGTGATCGGCAACGACATCACCATCACCATGGCGGCCGAGGCGGGGCAGCTCCAGCTCAACGCCTTCGAACCGGTCATCTTCCACGCCCTGTCGAAGAGCCTCCTCTCCCTGCGCGCCGCCTGCCTCACCCTCGCCGAGCGCTGCGTCAGCGGCATCACCGCCAACACCGAGGCGCTCCGCGCGGCCGTCGAGAACTCGATCGGCCTCGCCACCGCGCTCAACCCGCACCTCGGCTACACCGCCGCCACGGCCATCGCGCAGGAGGCGCTCGCCACCGGGCGCGGGGTCGTCGAACTCACCCTGGAGAAGGGCCTGCTGCCCGCCCACCGGCTCGCGGAGCTCCTCACCCCCGAGCGCCTCACCGGCGCTCCGGGGCCCGCAGCGGTCTGAGGAAGTTACCCGTCGGTTTCTCGTGACTTCCCCGACGGGCGACAGTAGAACATGTTCCCATTCGCTCACGAGTGAGGAACATCACATGAGTGAACACTCCTTGCCCGCCAAGAGAACCGGCGGCGTCAGCCGTCGCCGGTTCCTCGCGGGAACAGGTTCTCTTCTCGGCGCCGCGGCCGTCGTCGGTCACGCCGCCCCCGCCCACGCCGGCACCGGCCTCACCACCCTCCCCGACACGCCCGTCCCGACCGGCGCCCGCCTCCGCGCCCTCGTCGTCGGCACCGGGTACGGCGGCTCCGTCGCCGCCCTCCGCCTCGCCCGCGCGGGCGTCGACGTCCACATGGTCGAGATGGGCATGGCCTGGGACACCCCCGGACCCGACGGCAAGGTCTTCGCCAACACCACCCGGCCCGACTACCGCTCCTTCTGGCTGCGGACCCGCACCAAGCAGCCCCTCAGCAACTTCCTCGGCTTCCCCCTCGACAAGGACGTCCCCCGTCACACCGGCATCCTCGACGCCGAGGACTTCGCCGGCATCACCGTCTACCAGGGCCGCGGTGTCGGCGGCGGCTCCCTCGTCAACGGCGGCATGGCCGTCACCCCGCGCCGCGAGAACTTCGCCGCCATCCTCCCCACCGTCGACGCGGCGGAGATGTACTCCACGTACTATCCGCGCGCCAACGCCGGACTCGGCGTCACCGCCGTCGACGAGGCCTGGTGGGAGAGCGCCTCCTGCTACCAGTACGCCCGCGTGGGCCGCAAGCACGCCCAGCGCTCCGGCTTCCCCTTCGTCTTCGTCCCCAACGTCTACGACTGGGAGTACATGAAGCAGGAGGCCGCCGGAGCCGTCCCGAGGTCGGCCCTCGACGGCGAGGTGATCTACGGCAACAACCACGGCAAGAAGACCCTCCCGAAGACCTACCTCGCCCAGGCGGCGGCCACCGGCCGGGTCACGGTCTCCGCGCTCCACAAGGTCACCTCCGTCACCCCGGCGGCAGGCGGCGGCTACACGGTCGCCATCGACCAGATCGACACCACCGGCGCCACCCTCGCGAGCAAGACCGTCACCGCCGACACCGTCTTCTTCGCCGCCGGAAGCGTCGGGACGAGCAAGCTCCTCACCCGACTGAAGGCCACCGGCGCCCTGCCCGCCCTCAACGACCAGATCGGCAAGGGCTGGGGCGACAACGGCAACGTCATGTGCGGCCGCGCCAACCACATGTGGGACCCCACCGGGAAGCTCCAGTCGGCCATGCCCACCGCCGGCATCGACAACTGGGACGCGGGCGGCGCCTTCGCCGAGGTCGCCCCGCTGCCCACCGGCATCGAGACCTACGCCTCCTTCTACCTCTCCATCACCAAGACCCCGCACCGGGCCGAGTTCACCTGGAACGCGGCCGCCGGCAGGGTCGACCTGAGCTGGGACCGGGCCTGGAAGCAGACCTCCATCGACGCCGCGAAGACCATCTTCGACACGATCAACGCCAAGGAGGGCACGATCTACCGCACCGACCTCTTCGGCGCGTACAAGATCTGGGGCGACCACCTCACGTACCACCCGCTCGGCGGCGCGGTCCTCGGCCGAGCGACCGACAACCACGGCCGGCTCCACGGCTACACCGGCCTGTACGTCATCGACGGCGCGCTGATCCCCGGCAACGCCAGCGTCAACCCGTTCGTCACCATCACGGCCCTCGCCGAACGCAACATCGAACGGATCGTCGCCGAGGACTTCTGACGGCGCCGTCCAGGGGTCGGCCGGATTCCCCGGCCGCCCCTTCCGCACACCGCTAGGGGGTCGGCAGCACGCACACCGTGTCGAGCCCCAACACCCGGTTGAGCCTCCCGAACGCCAGCCACGAGCCCAGGCTCATCGTCAGCTCCACGATCTCCGCCTGGCTGTACCGGGCCGTCATCCGGCCCCAGAACTCCTCGTCCAGACCGTGATGGTCGAGGGCGTACCGCTCCGCGTACTCGGCCGCGAGCCGCGTCCGCTCGTCGAAGGACTCCGAGACCTCCGTCTCCCGCCAGGCCGCGACGACCTCGTCGAAGCCCTCCTCGACCCGCTCGCCGTCCCGGTCCGTACGCCAGTCGAGACAGAAGCCGCAGCCGTTGATCTGCGCGATCCGCAGCCGCGCCGCCTCGAACTCGCGTAGCCCGAGCGTCGTATGGGCGTACACCGAGAGCGAGAAGCTCGCCGCGGCCGTCCCGATCTCCGGGACCATGTCGCCCCACACGTATCCGATCGGCTCCTGGCCCTCGGGGATGTCGATGATCACCGTGGTCTCCTTCCCAGCTTCCCGACCGCCGGCCGCAACGGCACGTCCAGCGCGTCGTACAGTCCCGGCTCCGCCGCCACCAGCCAGTCGATCGCCCCCACGAGCCGGCCCACCGCCGTGGCGTTCCCGCCCGCCGACCGGTTCTCGCCCTCGGCGGTCGCGGCCACCGTCACCTCGATCCGGGGGCTGCCCTCGACGATCACCCGGTGCGCCCCCGCGCCGTCCGGCGGCACCGGCCAGTCCGGCGCGCAGGACGGGTGGATGCGGGTCACGTGCTCGATCACGATCCGGGGCTCACCCCCCACGATCCCCTGCACCTCGAAGCGGATCGCGCCCTGCGTGCCCGCCTCGAAGACGCCCATCGTCCGGGTCCTCACGGTGGACTCGAGCGGCCGCCGGTCCACCGTCTCGCGGATCTCGTCGAGTTCGGCGCCGAGCGCGCGGGCCATCAGCCGCACCTGCCCGCCCCACACCATCGTCGGCACCGACGGCAGCAGCATCGGCGGCTCGTACTCCAGGGGCCGGCCCATGCCGATCAGGTCCCGGACTGACTCCTCCTGCTCGTACGTCGAGTAGTCGAAGATCTCCTGACAGCGGATCACGTCCACCGTGCTGCCGAGCCCGCTCACGAGCAGCGGCAGGACGTCGTTGCCCCAGCCCGGGTCGACCCCCGACACGAACAGCGAACCGCCGCCCTCGGCGACGGCCGCGAGCACCGGGTCCCGGAACTCGGGCGGCGCGTTGCGCTGGTCGTACAGCGGGTAGAGCGCGGGCGTGACCACCACCGCGCCCGCCCGTACCGCCCGCGCCACGTCGTCGAGCGCCCCGTCGGGCCGGGTGTCGCCGGAAGCCGCGTACACCACCGCCCCGGGCCGCCCGTCGAGCACCGCGCCCACGTCGTCGCCGGCCACCACCCCGAGGTCGCGGCCGAGCCCCGCGAGCCGCCCCGCGTCCCGCCCGACCTTCGCCGGATCGGAGACGAGCACGGCCGCGAGCTCCAGGCCGGGATGGGCGTCCACGGCCCGGATCGCCGCACGCCCGACGTTCCCGGTACCCCACACCACCGTCCGAATCATGCGCGGAGGGTAGCGCCGGGTCCCGAAGGTTCCCAGACCTGTGACGCGATTATCTGACTGACCGTCAGATCCGGGCGAGGTCAGGGCAGACGCAGCGTCACGAACGGCACGTTGTCGCCCGGCAGGGCGTCCGTCCACCGCCGCCGCACGTGGCACCGCACCCCCACGGCACGCCGCCGTACGGGTGAGGCCGGCCGTGTCACCGCGGGGCCGCCCGCCGAACGGGTACGGATCGCAGCACTGCCCCCGGCCAGGAGGATCCGTCCATGTCCGTCCACAAGGGCGCCCCCGCACTGCTGAGCGCCGGCACACTGTGCGCGGCCCTGCTGCTCACCGGCTGCGCGATCACCGCGCCCGGCCCCGCACCCGCAGGTCGGGCCACCACGGCCCCGCCCGCCGGCGACTCCCGCCCCGAGGGCGCGCCACCCGGTGCGGCGGGCGGGCCGGCGAGCAGCCTCTCCTCCGCTCCTGTCCCCGCCCCCCTGCCCCGGATCCCCGGCGTCGGCCCCGTCACCCACGCGCTCGTCCCCGACGGCACCACCCAGGCGCTCGTCGTCACCGGCAGCACCGCCGACGACAACACGTCCACCGCGACCCTGTACGAACGGGACCCCGGCGGCCGCTGGACCGAGGCGGCGGGACCGTGGCCCGCCCACAACGCGCTCCAGGGCTGGACCGTCGACCACCGCGCCGGTGACCTGCGCACCCCCATCGGGGTCTTCCGGCTCGGCGACACCGGCGGCCGGCTGCCCGACCCCGGCACCCGCCTCCCGTACGACCAGGACAGGGAGTTCGCCATCAGCGGCACCGGCTTCTCCGGCGAACCCCTCGAAGGCTCCTTCGACCATGTGATCGCCATCGACTACAACCGCGTCCCCGGAAGGACCCCGCTCGACAAGGAACGCCCGCTCGGGGCCGGGAAGGGCGGCGGCGTATGGATCCACGTCGACCACGGCGGACCCACCCAGGCCTGCGTCGCCCTGGACCGCGAGGCACTGCGCACCCTGCTTCGCGCCCTCGACCCGGCCAGGGAACCCGTCGTGGTCATGGGCCCGGCACCCGCAGTCGCCCGCTGAGCGACCGGACCCGCGGGGCGGGTGCTCAGCTCCCCCCGCCGGTCCCGACCGCCCCGCGGAACGAGGCCGTGTGGCTGCGCACCTGCTCGGGCGTCAGATACGCGTCCGTGTACTCGAAGTCCCGCAGCGTGCCCGACTTCGACGCCAGGAACCCGGTCCGTACGAAGTCGTCGCCGGCCACGGCGTTCAGCAGCCAGTTCGTCATCACCCGGGTCTTCGCCACATTGGTCCGCAGCGCCGCCCAGTGGTAGGCGCGGGCCACGGCCTGCGCGGGCATCCCGTGCAGCTCCACACCGAGCGGCTTCGACACCCCGTCCATCCCGCCGAGGTCCACCACGAGCCCCAGGTCCTTGTGCGCGTACGGATACGTCCGCTCCCCGCGCAGCGTCGCGACGATGTTGTCGGCGACCGCCTTCCCCTGCCGCATCGCGTGCTGCGCGGTCGGCGGACAGATCGCGCCCTTCTCGCCCTTGGCGAGATCGGGCACCGCCGCCGCGTCACCCAGCGCCCAGACACCGTCGAGCCCCGGCACCGCCATCTCGGCCGAGACGACGGCCCGGCCCCGGACGGTCTCCGTGCCGAGCGTGCCGATCAGCGGGCTCGCCGCGACGCCGGCCGTCCAGATCAGCGTCCGGCTCGGCAGCACCCGCCCGTCCGTGAGCGTCACCGTCTTCTCGTCCACCGAGGCCACCGACACGCCGAGCGACACCTCGATGCCGCGCCCGGTCAGGATGTCCATCGCCGCGGTGCCCAGCTTCTCGCCCAGCTCCGGCATCAACTTCGGCGCGATGTCCACCAGGTGCCACTTGATCAGCTTCGGATCGATCCGCGGATACCGCTTGACCGCGTTCTGGGTGAGCAGCTGGAGACAGGCCGCCGTCTCCGTGCCCGCGTAACCGCCGCCGACCACGACGAACTGCAGTCGGGCCGCCCGCTCGGCCTCGTCGTTGCTCGCGTCCGCCAGATCCAGCTGCGCGATGACGTGGTCGCGGATGTACACGGCCTCCGCGAGCGTCTTCATCCCGCGCGCGTACTCCGCCAGCCCCGGGATGTCGAAGCTGCGGGTCACACTGCCCGGCGCGAGCACGAGATGGTCGTACGGCTCGGTCACGTACTCACCGGCGATCGTCCGCACCACACAGACCTTCGCCGCCGTGTCCACCCCGACCACACCGCCCGGCACGATCCGGGTGCGGTGCCGCTCGCTGCGCCGCAACGACAGCGCCACCGACTGCGGGGTCAGCACCCCGGCCGCCACCTGGGGGAGCAGCGGCAGGTACAGCTGGTACGAGAACGGCGAAAGCAGCGCGAGCTGCGCCTCCCGCTCCGCGAGGCGTCGTTCGAGCCTCCGTACGCAGGCCACTCCGGCGAATCCGGCGCCCACCACGAGAATCCTCGGTCGCGTCACGCTGTCCGCCCTTCCGTCGGAGGGTGCAAACCCCCGGAGCACTTCGTCGCTGACTATCCGTGGTTCATCCCTTTTTATCCTTGTTGCGGCCGTATCGCTCTTCGGCGGGATTGCCCCCGCCTCGCCGACGGCCGTACGCCCTCGGCTACCCCCTCGCGGCGTTCTCACCGCCGCGCCCGGGGGCGGGAACGCTTCAGAGGACGACGATCCCCAGGGGACGCGAGCCCGCGGCCAGCCTGCGGGTGTCCCCCGAGTCGAGGTCGACGACGCTCAGCCCGTCCCAGTAGCCGTCCCGGGTGAATCCGCCGGTCACATAGGCGGTGCGGCCGTCCTCGGACACGGCCACGCTCTCGTGCGGCCCCTCCAGGGGATGGACCCGCTCGGCGCCGCCGGGCGACCGGACCGTCAGCGAGGGGCCGCGGTCCACGTCCGGGTCGATCGGACCCGTGCCCACGGTCAGAAGCGTCCCGTCGGGGGTCACCGTGGCCCCGTGCTGATGGGTGTTCGCGGTCATCGGCTCGATGGTGGTCCGGCCCGTCCGGGGGTCGACGACCGCGAGCCGCTCGCCCTCGAACGGCAGCAGCAGCTTTCCGTCCGAGGGCCGCACGGCCGCGTAGTGCGGCTTGAGCCAGGACCCCAGCCCGCCCTCCGTGCCGTACGGGGCGACCTCCACCCGGCGCGGCTCCAGGGTCCCCGTCGGGACGACCGTGACGTCGAAGGAGTCGTGGTTCGTCGCGTACACCTCCGAGCCGTCCCGCGACACGTCCACGTCGAACGGGCGCCGGCCCACCGGCACCGTGTCCGTGACCCGCAGCGTCGCCGTGTCGATCACCTCCAGGGTGCCGTTCCCGCCGGGCACGTTGACCCCCACGTACACCCGCCGTCCGTCCGGCGCCAGCGCGATGCCCATGCCGCCGCCCCGGTACTCACCGGTGGTCACGGGCCCGCTGTCCGTCTCGTACGGCACGAGCGCGAGCCGCTGCCGGGTCGTCGTGTCCACGACCGCCACGCCCTCGGCGGTCGCCACCCAGGCCCGCCCGTCGGCACCGAGGACCAGACCGTACGGCGCGGTGCCGACCTTCACGGAGGCGGTGGCACCGCGCGCGGGGTCGACGAAGGTGACCGTGTCGGAGCCGAAGTCGCCGACGAGGAGCGTGCCCGGTACGGGCTTTCCGGTCGGTGCGGGCGTGACGGTGGCGGAGGAACCGGCCGTGGGGGACGCCCCGGCGGGCGGCGTGGCCGCCGACGCCGGACCTCCTCCGGAGGACCCCTGCGTGCACCCGGCGAGCACGGCGACGGCCACCACGGCGGGCACGAGCACCCGGGTGGAACGGGACGCACGGCGGAACTTCGTCATGTCGGACTCCTCGGTACGGCGAACACGGCCGGCGCCGACCGGAGACGGCCCCGACCCTGCCCCGATCCTCCGCCCGCGCCCGCGCCCGCACGGTCCGACGGCTGGCCCCCCCCTTCCCGTCGGGACGGACGACACCGGGGTCAGCCGAACGGTCGACCCGAGCCGGGCCCGTGGCGCGGACGTCGGATCCGCAGCGCGCGCAGCCCGGCCTCCCGGGGAGGATCAGCGCCGTATGCCGTCCAGGAAGCACCGCACCCGCTCGACGCACAGCGCCGCCGCCTCCGGCACATGGGACGGCCCGCCGAACTCGGCGAACAGATGCGCGCTCCCCGGGTACAGGAACAGCTTCCGGTCCGCCGCGTCCGCCACGAGCGCCCGGGCCGCCGCCAGATCACCCTCGTCGACGAAGTACGGATCGGCGTCCATCCCGTGCACCTGCACGGGCAGGCCCTCCGGCCAAGCGCCGCCGAACTCGGTCACCGGCAGGCAGGCGCTGAACAACAGCGCGCCGAGCGCCCCCGCCCTGGTCTGCGCCAGCTTCTGCGCGGGCACCACGCCCAGCGAGAACCCGGCGAGGACAATCTCCTTCGGCAGCCCCTCGGCGGCCCGCTCGCCGCGCGCCACCAGCGTCTCGAAACCGATCTCCTGGGCGTACCCCATGCCGGACTCCAGGTCGGTGAACGTCCGCCCGTCGTACAGGTCGGGCACGTGCACCGTGTGCCCGGCCCGCCGCAGCGCGTCGGCGAAGGCGCCGACGCCCTCGGTCAGCCCGAGCGAGTGGTGGAACAGCAGAACCTCGGCCATGTCGTCATCCCCTGATCACCGTGCGCGGCCCGCTCCACCGTGGCGCGGGCCGTCCGGAACGCAGCATGGCCCACGGCACTGACAGCGCCCGGAACCCGGCGGACCGGGGCCGGGCGCACGACCGCCGGGACGACCCGAGCGGCGACTGTCGCGGAGGCTGTGCCGTCGACCGAAGCAGCGACTACCGCAGCGGCCGGTGCGGCATGACGGCGCCCGCCTGACCCACGACGCCCATCGGACCGCCGACGCCCATCTGCCCACCGACGCCCATCTGTCCGCCGGCACCCGACGGACCGCCCATCTGCCCGCCGATCCCCGAAGGACCGCCGGCACCGGGATGCGCGACCGCGCCCTGCGGTCCTGCGACACCCTGCGGCGGCACCTGGATGACCCGGCTCAGGTCCCGCATAACCTCCTCGGCGACCTGGCGGACGTCACCCGGAACATCCCCCCGCTCCCGTATGAGCTCGGCGTAGATCGGTGCCGTGCCGTCCGCGTGGTTCATGGGGCTCGCTTCCTTCGTCTGCGCCGGTCACTTCACCGACGGGGAGACGGCGAGTCTACGGGGCACCACCGACACCCCCCGGATGGGGAGCCCGCCGCAGAGCCCCCCGCGCGCCCCCGGGTCCCGGATATTCGCTGTCGTTACGGGCCCCACCGGCCGAGAATGGATCATCGAACACCCGGGAGGGACCCCATGAGCCAGGCGACCCTGACTCTGCACGACCTGATGCCGTCCGAGGAACTGGCCGCCGCGCTCGCGGACGGGCACGTCACGCGCAAACGGCACCCCGAGCTGCCGCTGTCGATCTACACGTACACGCGCGCGTGCCAGTACGCCCAGCACTGGAACCGGGCGACCACACGCTGCCGCGGACTCGTCGCCGACGACACCACCGGGCGGATCGTCGGACTTCCCCTCCCCAAGTTCTTCAACGTCTCCGAACACGCCTCCGGCCGCCCCTACGCGCCCCCGCTGCCCGAGGACGAGCCCTTCGAGGTGTACGACAAGGTCGACGGCAGCCTCGCCGTCGTCTTCCACTACGACGGCCGCTGGCACGTCGCCTCCAAGGGCTCCTTCACCAGCGCGCAGGCCACCTGGGCACAGCGCCGCCTGGACGCCGCCGACACCACGGGCCTGACGCCCGGTGTGACGTACCTCGCCGAGATCGTCTATCCGGGCAACCGGATCGTCGTGAACTACGGCGACCGCCGCGACCTCGTCCTGCTCGCCGCCTTCGGCCGGGACGGCACCGAGATCCCGCTCGCCGAGGCCGCCGCGGGCTGGCACCCCGTCGGCTCGGTCGTCCGCACCTGGGCGGTCGCGAGCGTCGCCGAGCTCCTCGCGCTGACCGAGTCCAACACCCTCCCCGGAGGCCGGCGGGCCACCGGCACCGACGCCGAGGGCTTCGTCCTGCGCTTCGCCTCCGGCCTGCGCGCCAAGGCCAAGCTCGCCGAGTACGTACGCCTCCACAAGGTGCTCACCGGCGTCACCGAACGCGACATCTGGCGCGGCCACGGCATCCAGCGCTTCGCCGCCCTGCCCGCCGCCGAGCTGGCCAAGGGCCTCGGCTGCGCCGTCGCCGAGGTCGAGGCCTCCGGCGGGAAGCCGCTCGACGCCCTCCTGGAACAGGTGCCGGACGAGTTCGACGCCTGGGTACGCCAGGTGATCACCCGCCTCGAAACGGCCGCCGCCGACCGCGAGCGGGCCGTCGACGAGGCGTACGCCCGCGTGGCCCACCTCGCCGGCGACCGCGGCGCCTTCGCCCGCGCCGCCGCGGGCGTGTCCGACCGGGGCCTGCGCGCCGCCCTCTTCCTGCGCCTCGACGGCCGTCCCACCGACCTCCTCGTGTGGCGACAGCTTCGCCCCGAGCCCACCGACCCCTTCGCCACCGACCAGGAGAACTGACCGTGCCTGTCGTTCACGTCATGACCGGCCTCCCGGCCTCCGGGAAGACGACGGCCGCCCGCGCCCTCCAGGCCGCCGCCGAGGGACGCGTACGCCGCGTCAACCTCGACGACCTCCGCGCCATGCTCGACCTGCCCACGGCCGCCGAGCGGGGCCACTCCCGCAGCCACGAGCAGACCGTCCTCGGCATCCAGGACGCCGCCGTCCGCGCGGCCGTCGACGACGGCTTCGACGTCGTCGTCGACAACACCCATCTCACCCCGCACATCCCGAAGCGGCTGAAGGCCGCCGTCGGGGGCCTCGCCACCTTCGCCGTCCACGACTTCACCTCCGTGCCCGTCGACGAATGCGTCCGCCGCGACGCCGCCCGCGAGCGGCCCGTCGGCGAGGAGATCATCCGCATCCTCGCCGACAAGCACGCCAAGGCCACCCGGGGCGGCTGGCGGCTCACCGAGGACTGGCTCAACGACCGCGTGCCCGTCGAGCCCTACGTCGCGGGCCCGGGCCTCCCCACCGCCGTCATGTGCGACATCGACGGCACCCTGGCCCTGCGCGTCGACCGCGGCCCGTACGACTTCACCCGCTGCGACCGCGACCTGCTCAACGTCTCCGTGCGGGACGCCCTGCGCGCCTTCCGGCACACCGAGCGGGACCGGATCGTCCTCCTGTCCGGCCGCAGCGAGGACCACCGCGCCCTCACCGAGAGCTGGCTCGCCCGCCACGAGGTGCCCTACGACGAACTGTGGATGCGCGCGTCCGGCGACGGCCGCGGCGACGACGTCGTGAAGGCCGAGCTCTTCGACGCGCACGTACGCCACCGCTACGCCGTCCGGGTCTCCCTCGACGACCGTGACCGCGTCGTCGCTCTCTGGCGCCGCATGGGCCTGCCCACCTGGCAGGTCAACTACGGCGCCTTCTGACCGCACGGCCGCCGGTGCCGTGACCGGGTCGCGGGGGTGGACGGCCCACCCCCGCGGCCGTGTCAGGATCGTGGGATGGTGGAAAAGATCATCGCGGCGTGCGACGGCGCGTCCAAGGGAAACCCCGGCCCCGCGGCCTGGGCATGGGTCATCGGCCGGGCCGACGGAGCGATCGACCGCTGGGAGGCGGGCCCGCTCGGCCGGGCGACCAACAACGTGGCCGAACTCACGGCCCTTGAGCGCCTGCTCGAAACACTCGACCCCGCCGTGCCAGCGGAGGTCCGGATGGACTCGCAGTACGCGATGAAGGCCGTCACGACCTGGCTCCCCGGCTGGCGCCGCAAGGGCTGGAAGACCTCCTCCGGCAGCCCCGTCGCCAACAAGGAACTGGTCGTCCGCATCGACGCGCTCCTCACCGGCCGGGACGTCGACTTCGTCTACGTGCCCGCGCACCAGGTCGACGGCGACCCCCTCAACGACGCCGCCGACCGCGCGGCCAGCCACGCCGCCCGGACACAGGAGCCCACGAGCTCCGCCGCCGGTGCCCCGCTGCCCCCGCCGGAAGCCCCGACACGCGCCTCCGCGCCCCGCTCGCGCTCCTCCGCGCCATCCGGCTCCGCGGGCCGCTCCCCGGCCGGCTCCGCCGACGGCCCGTCCGCACGCAGGACACGCCCGTCCGGCGGCACGCTCAAGGCGAGGTTCTCCGGCCGCTGCCGCTGCGGCAAGGCCTACGACAAGGGCGAGACCATCGCCAAGAACCCCGACGGCTGGGGCCATCCCGCCTGCGTCTGACCCGCCCGCCGTCCGACTGGCGGGCGGCTCCGTCCGTTGCTTGAGACCGGTCGACCCGGGCGCGCGCCGGCCTTCACCCAGGCGTGTACCCGGGTTCTCCCAGGGTTCTGTTCTCCGAGCGCCTGGAGCTGCATACTGTCCTCCTCGCACCGGTGACGAACCGTTTTACCTGCTCATTTGTCGCTTTCACGACGCGATCGGCACCCGGCGAGAACCTCCCCCTTGCTGCCGTCGCGGTCACCCCTCGGCGGACGCTTTCCCTGCCCGTGAAAGACCCGAGGATCCGTGCCAGTACCTGTTCTCCTGACCGGGCGCACCGTGCGCCTGGAGCCGCTGGCGATGCGGCACGCCGAAGCCCTCGCCCGGGCCGGCGGGGCGGACCGATCGGCCTACGCCTTCACCCCCGTACCCGACGGCCTCGAATCGGCCCTCGACTACATCGCCCGCGCCCTGACCGACCGGGCGGCAGGACGTTCCCTGCCGTTCGCCCTGGTCAGTACCGCCGACGAGCGAGTCATCGGCTCGACCCGGTTCCTCGAACTCGACTACTGGCGGGGGCCGCTGATCTGGCCGCCCGTCCCCGGCATGCCCCACGGCGATCCGCTGACCGCCGTGCCGGACGCCGCCGAGATCGGCAACACCTGGATCGCGCGCGACGCCCGGGGCACGGGCATCAACACCGAGGCCAAGTACCTCATGCTCCGGCACGCCTTCGAGACCTGGGGCGTCCGCCGCGTCACGATGCGCGCCGACGCCCGCAACACCCGCTCCAGAATCGCGATCGAGCGCCTAGGAGCCAGCTGCGAGGGCGTCCGCCGCGCCCACTCCCGAGGTCTCGACGGAGCCGTCCGCGACACGGCCTTCTACTCGATCCTCGACGAGGAGTGGCCGGCCGTCCGCGACATCGTCGAACTCCGCATGTCCACCCCCCGCCAGGTGCGCGTCCCGCAGGATCTGCTCCCGGCCTGAACCCCTCTCCCACCCCTCCGGCCGGCGCTCGCGCCCCCGTCGGAGGGGTGGTTCCATGGAAGGGACGGGAAGGGTCCCGCAGTGAGGCGCGGGGTAGCGGCCGTCACCGACCGCGCACCGCGCAATCCGGATCCGCGAGAAGCGGATGGGTCCTTCCCGCCCCCGTGCCCCGGCCCCCGGCGCCCGCCTCGTCCGGCGACCGGCCGCCGCCCGGCCCTCCGTACCCGCCCGGTACGGTGACCGGGACAGCGAGCCGCGCCACCCGAAGGGACCGAGTGATCGTGCCGACCGGAACCGCCGACGTACTCCTCCGGACGGAGGGCCGGGCCGGATTCATCACCCTGAACCGCCCCCGCGCCCTCAACGCGCTCACCCACCCCATGGTCCTCGCCGTCGACGCGGCCCTGGCCGCGTGGGAACACGACCCGGAGATCGCCACCGTCGTCGTCGAGGGCGCGGGGGAACGCGGCCTCTGCGCCGGCGGCGACATCCGCGCCATCCACGACGACGCCCGCGCCGGCGGCACCGCGTCGGCGGCCTTCTGGCGCGACGAGTACCGGCTCAACGCCCGTATCGCCCGCTACCCCAAGCCCTACGTCGCCCTCATGGACGGCATCGTCATGGGCGGCGGCGTCGGCGTGTCCGCCCACGGTTCCGTCCGCGTCGTCACCGAACGCTCCCGGGTCGCCATGCCGGAGACCGGCATCGGCTTCGTCCCCGACGTCGGCGGCACCCACCTGCTCGGCCGCGCCCCCGGCGAGCTCGGCACCCACCTCGCCCTCACCGGCGGCCACGTCGGCGCCGCCGACGCGATCCTCACCGGCCTCGCCGACCACTTCGTCCCCTCCGCCGAACTCCCCGCGCTGCTCCACGACCTGACCCGCCTGCCGGCCGGGGAGGCCGTCGCCCGCCACACCGCCACCGCTCCGCCCGGCGTCCTCGCCGAGCAGCGGGAGTGGATCGACGCCTGCTACCCGGCCGAGACCGTCGAGAGCATCGTCGAGCGCCTCTTCGACACCGGCGTGCCCGCCGCCAAGGAGGCGGCCACCACCCTCCTCACGAAGTCACCGACCGCGCTCAAGGCCACCCTGGCCACGCTCCGCCGCTCCCGCGCCCTCACGACCCTCGAAGAGGTCCTCGACCTGGAGTTCCGGGTCTCCTGCGCCGCCCTCACCACCCCCGACCTCGTCGAGGGCATCCGCGCCCAGGTCGTCGACAAGGACCGCTCCCCCCGCTGGACGCCGCCCACCCTCCCCGAGGTCACGGACGAGGACGTCGCCCGCTTCTTCACCGCACCGCCCGGCGGCGACCTCGGACTCGCTGCCGCCCGCGAGGCCGCCGGAGGCAGGGGAGCCGGTGGCCGGGCCGCCGAGGGCCGGGGAGCCGGGGACGGCGCGTGACCACGGACACCGCCACGTTCGGACCCGTCCTCGACCGCATCGCCGAGGAGATCGCCGCCCTCACCGACCGGGGCACCCCCGCCGACTACATCCCGGCCCTCGCCGCCGGGGACCCCACCGACTTCGGCATGGCCGTCGCGGAACTCGACGGCACCGTCTACGGGGTGGGGGACTGGCGCCGCCCCTTCTCCACCCAGTCGGTGACCAAGGTCTTCACCCTCGCGCTCGCCCTCGCCGGAGAGGGCGACGCGCTCTGGGCCCACGTCGGCAGGGAACCCTCGGGCGACCCGTTCAACTCCCTCGTCCAGCTGGAGTACGAACAGGGCATCCCGCGCAACCCGTTCATCAACGCCGGCGCCCTCGTCGTCACCGACCGCCTGCACCGGCTCACCGGCGACGCCTCGGGCAGCCTGCTCGCCTTCCTGCGCGCCGAGAGCGGCAACCCCGACCTCGCCTTCGACACCGGCGTGGCCGCGTCGGAAGCCGCCCACGGCGACCGCAACGCGGCCCTCGCCCACTTCATGGCCTCCTACGGGAACATCACGGGACCCGTCCCCGACCTGCTGCGCGAGTACTTCCGCCAGTGCTCCCTCGAAGCCTCCTGCGCCGACCTGGCCCTCGCCACCGGCTTCCTGGCCCGCCACGGCCTGCGCGCCGACGGCACGCGCCTGCTGACCCGCAGCCAGGCCAAGCAGGTCAACGCCGTCATGCTCACCTGCGGTACCTACGACGCGGCCGGCGACTTCGCCTACCGCGTGGGCCTGCCCGGCAAGAGCGGCGTCGGCGGGGCCGTCGTGGCCGTCGTGCCGGGACGCTGCACCCTGTGCGTCTGGAGCCCGGGCCTCGACAGCCGGGGGAACTCGGTGGCGGGCGTGACGGCACTCGACCGCTTCACGACCATCACGGGCCTGTCCGTCTTCTGATACCGCCAGCCGGACAGGCCGTGGGACACCCCCTAGGGCCTGTCTGAAAATTCCCGTCGGGTCCGGCCCGCCCGGCACGCACGCTCGCCGCACGGCCGAAACACCCAAGTAGCTCCGCTACGAGGGCGCCCCGGCCGCACGCCGATCGCACGCACCGAACGACCCGGCCTGATCCGACGCGAATTGTCAGACAGGCCCTAGCGCCCCGGCCCGGAACCCAGCCGGACCGTGACCGTCTTCGGCCGCTGGTACTCCTGGAGGGCCAGCGCGCTCAGATCGGTGCCGTGGCCGGAGGCGCCCCGGCCGCCGTGCGGGAGTTCCGCCGTCTGGACGAGATGGCAGTTGAGCCAGGTCTCGCCCGCGTCCAGGGCGGCGGCCAGCTCCAGGCCGGTCGTCAGGTCGGTGGTCCACACGCTCGCCGCGAGGGCCTGCGGGACGCCGTTCGCCAGGACGAGGGCCGCTGCCACGTCTTCGGCCCGCTGCACGGTCAGGAGCGGGCCGAACACCTCCTCGGTGACGGCCGGATCGTCGTCCGGGACGTCCGCGAGCAACCGGGCCGGCCTCCAGTGCCCCGCCTCCTCGCCCGGCCCCGGGGCGATGCCCGCGACGAGATTCCGCTTGGCTCCCGAGGAGGCGACCAGACGGTCGTAGCGCTTCGCCTGGTCCGGGTTGTTCAGCGGCCCGAAGTCACGGCCCGCCACCCGGGCGCCCAGGGCCGCCGCGAGCCCCTCGACGGCGGCCTCGTAGTTCTCCGGCAGGGTGATGACCCGCGCCGGAGCGGCACAGCTCTGCCCCGCGTTGTACGTGACGGCGTCCGCCAGGGACGCCCAGGTGTCGTCCGGCGCGTCGGGCAGGACGATCGCCGGAGCGTTGCCGCCCAGCTCCAGGCTGACCCGCCGGGTTCCCGCGCGTACCGCCACGTCCGCGCCCGCCCGCCCGCTGCCGGTGAACGCCACCATGTCCACCGCGGCCCCGACGAGCAGCCGGCCGGTCTCCCGGTCGCCCGTGAGGCACCGCAGCACACCGGCCCCCAGCGCCGACCCGGCGTGCTCCGCCAGGAGCAGGAGACTGTCGGGAGTCGTCTCGGCGGGCTTCACCACCACCGTGTTCCCCGCGGCGAGCGCCGGCGCGCACCGCCAGGCCGCCATGAGCAGCGGATAGTTCCACGGCACCACCGCACCCACCACGCCGACCGGCTCCCAGCGCACCCAGCTCTCGTGGCCGTCCACGAACCTCCCCGCGGCCGGTGCGGTACGGGTCCTCGCCGCCGTCGCGAAGAACCGGAACAGGTCCGCGACCTGCTCGATCTCGCCCGCCGTCTCCGACTCCGGCTTCCCCGTCCCGGCCCGCTCACGGTCCGCGTACTCCGCCGCGTGCTCCTCGACCAGACCCGCGAGACGGTCGAGGCGGCGCCCACGCTCCTTGGGGGTGAGCGCGCTCCAGTCGGGCAGCGCGGCGCGGGCCGCGGCGACGGCGGCCCGGACCTCGGGCAGCCGGGACCGGACGGCCGTGCCGCGCGGTGCCCCGGTGCGGGGGTCGGTCAGCTCGATGGGAGGAGTCGGGGAACTGCTGCTCATGACGGCCTTTCGCGGATTCGGGGGCGTGCACCGGGGTGGACCCGTCTGCCGGGTGTGGTTCACACGTCGTACGACCTCAGCCAGAGCTCCAGGGTGAGCACCAGCCACAACTTGCCGCCCTGCCGGGGCAGCAGCGCGCCCTCGCCGCGCAGCCAGGCGCGGATCGTCTCCGGCCGGAACAGCCCGCGCCGCCGGGACGTGGGGCCGAGGAGGAGGTCCTGGCCGAGGTCACGGAGCGGGCCCGTCAGCCACTGCTGCACCGGCACCCGCATCCCGCTCTTGGGCCGGTCGACCACCGTGTCCGGGAGCAGGTCACGGACGGCCTCCTTGAGGATCCACTTCTCCGCCGTGCCCCGGAGCTTGAAGGAGGGCGGGGTCGCGAAGGCGTGGTCGACGACCGACCGGTCGAAGAGCGGGGAGCGCCCCTCCACCCCCTGCGAGGACGTCAGCCGCTCCACCTTCGTGAGGATGTGGTGGGCACCCTTGGTCCGCAGGTTGCAGTGGAGCAGCTGGTTGAGGAGGTGCCCCATCCGGTACGGGCCGCCGCCGTCCGCCGTCAGATACGGCGCCACGTGCCGCTCAAGCGGCGGCGCGTCCCGCAGCGCGTCGAGGGCCGGTGCCGTGAGGAGGTCAGGAAGGTCGGTCCAGCACTTGCGGTACGAGCGCAGGTACGCGGTCGCCCGGTCCTCGTCCCAGGGCGCGCCCGGGGTCCTGTGCATCTCCTGCACCAGCATGGGGAGGTTCTTCGGCCCGCCGAAGACCGGGTCCCCGCCCTCCCCGTTGAGGACGACGGAGGCGCCGTCGGCGGCCACGGCCTCGGCGAGCATCAGGTTCGGCACGGTCAGCGGGTCGCCGACGGGACTGTCGAGGAGTGCGGCCGCCTCGGCGAGGCGAGCGGCCACGGACTCGCCCGAGACGTCCAGGACCCGGTGGCGGGTGTGGCAGTGCGCGGCCACCAGGCCCGAGTACCCCAGCTCGTTCGGCAGGTCGTTCCCGAAGCTGATGGAGTACGTGTGCACCGGATGGCCGTGGAGCTTCGCCGCGAGGGCCGTGACCAGGGAACTGTCGATCCCGCCGGAGAGCAGTACGGCGGCCGGCTCGGCGACGGGCAGCCGGCTCGCCGTCGCCTGCTCCAACAGGGCCCGAAGCGCCAGGACATGACCGCTCGGGTCCTCCGGCGGAGGCTGCTCGATCCGCTCGCGGGGCTCCCAGTGGACGGTCTCGGTGGACGTCCCGTCCCGGCGCAGCCGGAGCACCCGCCCCGGCAGCAGCTCCCGTACGCCGGTCAGCAGAGTCTCCTCCCCGGGCAGATAGGCGAACGTGAGGAAGGAGCGGACCGCGGACAGGTCCATCGTGGTGCCGAGCGCCGGCCAGCGGCGCAGCGCGCGCAAGGAGGTGGAGGCGGCCCAGACGCCGCCGGCCCGCGCGTAGAACAGGGTGCGGGCCCCGACGTGGTCGCGGATCAGGACGAGGTCCCGGCCGTCGAGCACGGCGAGTACGAACATCCCCTCGGCCCGCGCCACCCCCGCCTCGCCGAACAGGGCCCAGCTGCGCAGCAGCAGTTCACCGTCGGAACAGCCGGGCGGCGGGGGAGCGGCCCGCTCCGCGAGGGCGGCGAGCAGCACCGGCCGGTTGTGCAGGGTGACCTCCCCGACCGCCGTACGGCCGTACGCGGTGAACGGGCCCTCGGCCCGGCCGGTCTCGGCGGGAAGCAGCGACAGCTCGCCGCCGGGCACCCCGGCCGGGACGTGACCGGGCCCGAGGGCGCCCATCGCGTCGAGCTCGGCGCGGGCCTGCCCGGTGGTGTCGGCCAGGCAGGCGCACAGACGTGCCACGTACGGCTCCTTCTCCTCATGTCGTTCGGTCGGGACGGACGCGCGGCTCAGCCGAAGTCGTCGTCGCTCCAGGCGTCCTCGCCGCCGTCCCAGCTCGCGTCCCAGTCGCTGCCGTCACCTTCGCCGGAGCCGTCGTCATCGCCCCCGCCGCTGTCTCCTCCGCCGCCGGAGGACTGGCCGGCCTGTGCCTGCTGCTGCCGCAGCGCCTCCTCCTGCTCGGGGGAGAGGCTCAGCGGCGGCAGCTGGGCGGCGGTGATCGCGAGCGTCGCCACCCCGAGACCGGCGAGCACGACGCCCATCCGGCCGCCGAAGGACGTCCGGTTGACCAGGACCTTCTCGCCCCGCGCCCACAGGGTGCGGCCGTAGCCGATGTCCCGGGCGTAGGTGGCCGTGCCGTCGGAGAGGGTCCGCTTGACGATGCGGTCGCCGAGCAGCTCGTCGGTGCCCGACGCACCGCGGTTGTCGTGCCATGACACGAGGTGCGGCCGGTCGGGGGAGCGGCGCCGCCACTCCTCCAGGCCGTCCTCGTAGGTGCGGTGGACGGTGCCGTCGGCGAGCAGTTCGTCCGTGTAGCCGATCTCTTCGGGACGGATCATGGTGTGCGTACCTCGGGTCTGTGGGAGGGAGCGCCGGGACGGGTCACGCGGCGGGCCAGGTCATGAAGCCGGTCCCGCGCAGTCCGCGCAGGCCGCTCCGGAGGGAGTCGCGGGCCGGTCGTGGTCCCCGGGTCAGGCGCAGGACCGTCCGCACGAGCCGGGCCGGCGGCACGGCCGCCAGCTGGGCGAAGCGTCCGCCCGCCAGCCAGTCGGCCTCCCGCGGCCGCAGGGCGGCGGGCCATGCCGCGAGGCCGTCGGGTCCTGGCGCCGGGCCGCGGCCCGAGGGCAGCCGCAGGGCGGCCGCGTGCCGCGGCACCAGGCCGAGGGAGACCACCCGGACACCGGGCACCGGCCCGAGCCCGGCCCGGACACGCGCCGGGAGCGCCACCCCGGACGGGCTCGCGTCGTGCAGGACGTGCACGGTCGCGCCACCGGCCCGCTCCAGGGCGGCGAGCAGCCTCGGGTCGAGCGGCAGCACGTCGTCGGCGGCGAACACCGGGCACGCCGCCTCCAGATGGACATGGTTGGCGAGCAGCATTCCGGCGATCGCGCGGTCCTGGCAGAGCAGCAGGCGGGGCAGCCCGTAGTCGTGGAGGTCCGGTTCCGACGGCCCGCCCGTGTCCGGGAGGCGCGGGGCGGGCGGCGCGTCCGGAAGCAGTCCCGGTACGGTCTCCCGGCCGCGCGCGTCCAGGGCGCGGGTGTACGAGGAGAGGCGCAGGACCGGCGCGGGGGTGCCGGGGATCCGGCGGAGGAGGGCCGAGCCGGGGCTCAGGACGCGGCAGGTCTCGTAGTACAGCTGGCGCTCCGTGAAACGCAGTCCGCGGGGTGCGGCGGCGCGCACCGCGGCCATGGTGATCGCCTGCTCGGTCAGCCGGACGGCGAGTCCGGGGCCCTGACGGCGGACCGCGGGGCCGGTGGGCGGGAGGTGTCGCTGGCTCATCCGGCCGGGGCGCCTTTCGCTCGGGACGTCTCACCGGCCGGCGTCGGCACCTCGGCCGGCCAGGTCAGGAAGCCGTCGGAGTCGCGGAGCCCGGCGGCCCGTGCGGTCAGCGCCCGCTCCACGGCCGCGACGACGACGGACTCGAGCAGGGGCGGCGGGACGGCCGCGAGCGGGCTCCAGTACCCCCGCGCCAGCCAGGCGGCGTCCTCGTCGGACAGGCCCGCCACCGAGCGGAGTTCCTCGGCGTCGACGGCGGGCGGGGCCGAGACCCGGTGCACGGCACCCGGGCGGCTCCGCACCGCGGCGGCCGGGAGGCCGGCGTCCACGACGACCCGGTCCGGGTGGGCGAGGCGGAGCAGCGGGGCGAGCAACGCCCCCAGGGCGCTCGCGTCGTGCAGCACCACCACCGGAAGCCGGCCGGGAACGTCCACCAGGGCGTCGTGCGCGGCCGCCGGTTCGGCCTCCACGAGGCGCGCCTTCAGACGGCCGGGAATGCCGTTGGCCCGGAGGAACACGGCGACCGCGTGGTCGGTGCACAGGAGGACGGCCGCCGGATGATGCGCGACGGGGGACTCGCGTGGCGCCGGGGCGCGCGGTCCGTCGTCCACCACCCCCGGCGGCAGCCGCTTGTACGCGGTCCGCCAGGAGCCGTCCATCAGCTGACGGAAGCGGGTCTCGGTGGGAGTGATCACCGACCCGCCGGGCCGCGCGCGCGTGTGCTTCAAGAACGCGGCCGCCCCGAGGAGGGCGAGGGCGGCGGCACCGCTGACCGTCGCCGTCATCCCGTCGGTGCGGGCCGAGAGGAAGAAGAGAGGGAGAGCGAGAGGCAGGGCCACAAGCCACCGGACGGCGGGCCTGGTCCCGCGCGCGGGCGACGGCTTCCAGGTTCCGCTGTACGTGCGGCTGAGGTACCAGAGCTGGGTGACGGTCACCTTCAGACGGCCGTCGTCGCCGGCGAGCGCGGCGATCCGCCGGATCCGGAGGTCGTTCATGCCCCGGCCGTGGATCTTCGGGTCCAACGCGAAGGGACGGCCGCAGCGCGAACAGACCTGCCCCGTCCGCTCCTTGCCGGTGAGGCCCGCGGCGCAGTGCGGGCAGATCACCGGCCACCCACCGGGTCCGGTCCCGCGGCCTCCGGCCAGCTCAGGAAACCCAGGTCCGCCGCCCGCCGCAGGTCGGCGTCGAGCCCGCGCGTGAGCTGACCCGCCACCCGCTCGACGACACCGAGCAACCGGGCAGGAGGCAGCCCGACGAGGGGGAAACTCCAGCCCTTCCCGAGCCATGCCAGTTCCTCGGGGGTGTACGTGCCGAGTCCGGCGAGGAGCCGCATGTGCTCAGGGCCTGGCTTCCGCCCCGGGGCCCGGTGGGGTACGGCCTGCGGCAGGGCGAGGACCGTACGCAGCGGCGGTCCGGCGTCGACGACGACGCGTCCCGGCAGGGCGTCCCGGAGCCGGCGGACGAGGAGTTCGCCGTACGCGTCGACGTCGTGGAGCACGAGCACGGGACCGCCGGTCGGCATCGCGCGGGCCTCCTCCGGGTCCCTGGCCAGGATGAGGCCGTACCGGGAGGGCAGGCCGTCGGCGACGAGGAAGGCGACGACGGCGGGATCGGGACAGACGAGGACCCCGTTCACGGCGCCCCCGTTCACGACGCCCCTGTTCACGGCGCCGCCATTCCTCGCCGCTGCCGCCGTACCGCCGGTGTCGCCGTTCGTCCCCGCCGTCGTACCGCCTGCGGACCCCTGGGTGTCGAGCACGCCGGGCGGCAGAGCCCCGTACACCTTCCGCCACTCGGACAGCACCTGTGCGGGAAAGGCCTCGCGGGGGACGGGCGGGATGCCCCTGCCCGCGCCCGAGGCCCGCGCCACGGCGATGCCCAGGCCGGCGAGGAACATGGCGGCGGTGACGAGCAGCACCTGGGGGACCCCGCTGACGAGGGCCGCGACGGTCGCGATGACGCCCACCACGCCCGCCGCGGCCATGCAGCCCTGCGCGTACACGGTGTCGCTGAGGCGTTTGCGGGAGAGGGCGTACCACAGCTGGTCCGGGACGATGTGGATGCGCCCCTCGTCGGTGAGCACGGCGGTGATCCGGCGCACCCGGAGGTCGTTGAGCCCGAGCGGGTTGGTCTTGGGATCCAGGGCGTACGGGCGCCCGCAGTGGCTGCAGCGGTTGCCGGTGCGTTCCCTGCGCAGCAGGTCGCGTTCGCAGTGCGGGCAGATCACCGGGCCACCTCCAGCGCGGCCGCGATCCGGCGCAGCCGGGCCGCAAGGCGTTCCCGTACCGTCGTGGCGGCGATGCCGTGGACCCGCTGGGCGCGCTCGATGTCCCGGAGCGCGGCGGCCAGGGCCTTGTGGTCGGTGAGCGCTCCGGCGGCCAGGGCGGTGCGGCCGCCCGGTCCGCCGGAGGACGTCTCCGCCCGCCGCTCGGCCTCGGCCGCGGTGATCGCGTAGTCCTCGTGGTCGATGCCGTAGCCGGTGTTCGCGGCGAGGATGGTCAGCGGTACGTCGGCGCGGTTGGCGAACGAGTGCGGCATCATCTCCGGGATCCGGATCAGCATGCCCGGGACGAGCGGGACGTCGACGACACGCGCCCGGTCCTCGTCGTAGAGCCCGCAGGCGGCATGACCGAGGCTGAGGACGAAGTGCTCACCGCCGTGCGCGTGTGGGGTGAAGGCGCTGCGCGGGCCCACCACCCCGAGTTTGACGGTGGCGTTGGACGGCCGCTCGGGCGAGGTGGCCGCGTCCCCCACCAGGTAGTGGGCGAACTGCCCGTCGTCGATGAACCGCAGGAACTCCCGCTCGGGACCGAGCTCCCGGCGTCCCTCCCGGTCGGCGAGCAGGATGCCGCCGTCGGGCCTCAGGTGGTACAGCTCCACTCCGCCGGGCAGGTCACGGGGCACCCCGCCCGGCAGGTCCTCCGGTACGCGGTCCTGCGCTCGTACGAGTCGTTCCGCCATCGCGCCTCCCCCTGACGCCGGTTCCACGTGCTCACGCCGAACCCCCGCATCGTAGAACGCCGTTCGGGAACAGCGGGAGTACCCGGCACGACTCCCGTGCGGCCCGGAGGGGAACGGCCGTCGCGGCGGGGGCGACGCGGGCGTGGGAGGGGCGGGGCGGGGGAGTCGGTGGCGGCGCGGTGATCCGGCGACCGGGCCCGTCGTCCGTCAGTCGCGGGCCGCCGGCTCGCCGAGCGCCCCGGCCGCCGTACGCCATGCCTCGGTGACGGCCCCGTGGGCGAGCGCCGTCGCCGCGGCCACGTCGGCGGGCAGCCGCAGCGGCGTCCCGATGTGGACGTGCAGACCCGGTCTCCGGACGGGCGCCGTGAGCACCCCCGCGATCTGCTTCACCCGCCCGCCGGAGGTGATCCGGCGCGCCCCGGCCTGACCGATCGGCACGACCGGCGCCCCGGTGGCCCCGGCGAGCCGGGCGAGCCCCGTGCGGAACGCCTCCGGCGGATTCTCCGCGGAGTCGGGGCGCGGGGGGATGCGGCCCTCCGCGTACAGCATGACGTGCCGCCCCGAGGCGAGCGCGACAGCGGCGTGGTCGAGGGCGGCGGCGGCACGCGCAGAGTTGCGGTGGACGGGCACATGGCCCTCGCGGGTCAGGAGCCGGCCGAGCACCGGGACCCGCCAGAGCCCGGACGTGGCGAGCAGGACCGGCTCGACGGCCAGCCGCTTGCGCAGCGCGGCGAGGACGAGCGCCGGGTCGGCCGTCGAGGTGTGGTTCACGACCAGGATGCTGCCGGGTTCGATCCGGGCCTCCGGGTCGGCGGTGACGGTCAGTCGCCCGAAGAACGGGACGACATGGGCGGCGAGACGGCTGAGCACGGACGGGCCCCCTGGGTCCGAGGACGAAGCTGACCCCCACATCGTGCGAGACCGCACGGCACCCCACATGAGCACGCGTACTCAGCTGCCGTACCCAACCGGCCTGGAAACGGGGCTCGGTGGCCGAGTCGCCGCCCCGCCGGTCTAGGGTGGGCCCACGAGCGGATCGGCGGACCAGGGGAGGGGGAGCGACAGTGGGACGTTCGGCGCGGCGACTCGCGACCCTCCTGCCCGCGGTGCTCTGCGCGATCTGGTCCCTCCTCGTGCTCCCGGCCCCGGCGGCGGCGCAGGGCCCGGGCCCGACGCCCCACACGGTCACCGCTCCCGCCCCCGGCGCCGCGCACCACGCTCCCCTGTACAGCCCCGCTCACGGCTCTCCGCACAGTTCTCCTCACAGCCCTCCGCGCGCCGCGTCGCCCGAGCCGCACTTCGCGCCCACCGCCGTCGTGCGCCTCCCGGCGGCCGTGGAGAACCCCGTACGGATCCCGGGAACGCCCGTCACCACCGGCACCGTTCCCCCCGACCTCTCCCTCCCCGCGCGCGGCGTCCTCGCCGGCGATCCCCGCAGGGAGCGCGCACCGCCCGCCGGGCCCCGTGCCCCGCGAGCCCCCCGCGGCCCACCCTCCACCCGGCACAGCTGACGTTCTCCCCGCGTCGCCGTCCGGGCCATCGGCATGCCCACGGACCGGTCCACGACGCGTATCCGACCGTACGCCCGGCACGGCCGGCGAGCGTTCCCGCCCTCCGGGTGGACGCCCGCCGTCGCCGTGCGCTGCCTGTGGAGTACCCGTGTCCTCTCGTTCCGCGCTCTGGCGCGCGCTGCTCGCGCTCGCCGTCGTCGCGCTCTCCCTCTGGATCGCCCTGACCACCCCGCCCCGTCTCGGACTCGACCTCCGCGGCGGAACCCGCATCGTCCTCGAGACCGAGGACGGACCCACCGCACGCGCCGACGCCGCCGCGACCGACCGCGCCCTCGAGGTGCTCCGCAAGCGCGTCGACGGCCTCGGCGTCGCCGAACCCTCGCTCGCCCGCTCGGGCGAACGGCGCATCGTCGTCGAACTCCCCGGACTCCGCGACCCCCGTCAGGCGGCCGAGGTCATCGGCCGTACGGCGCAGCTCACCTTCCACGCCGTCACCGGCGAGGCGCGGGGACCCGCGGGAGCGGCCACCCCGAACGGGACGCGCGTCCTCGCCGACCCCGACGCACCGGGACGCTTCCTCGCCCTCGCCGCGCCCGCGCTCACCGGCGACGGCGTCAAGAGCGCCGACGCCGTCCTCGACACCACCAACGGCCGGGGCTGGACGGTCGACCTCTCCTTCCGCGACCGCGCCGCCGGCACCTGGGCCAAGCTGACCGGAGACGCGGCCTGCGCGGCACCGGGCGACCCGGCGCGCAGGGTCGCCATCGTGCTCGACGACCGCGTCGTCTCCGCGCCCGGCATGCAGTCCGGCGTCCCCTGCGGTGCCGGCATCGGCGGCGGCTCCGCGCAGATCACCGGAGGGTTCTCCGCGCAGGAGGCCCGCGACCTCGCGGCGCTCGTGGAGGGCGGCGCGCTGCCCGTCCCGGTGACGACGGTCGAGCAGAGCACCGTGGGACCGACGCTCGGCGCCGAGGCGATCCGGGCGAGCGCCCTCGCCGCGATGATCGGACTCGCCTGCACCGGAGTCCTCGTCATGGTGATCTACCGCCTCCTCGGAGTCCTCGCCACGGCCGCCCTCCTCCTCTACGGGCTGATCTCGTACGCAGCCGTCGTCGCCCTGGGGGCCACGCTCACCCTGCCCGGCCTGGCCGGATTCGTCCTGGCCGTCGGCATCGCCGTCGACGCCAACGTCCTCGTCTTCGAACGGGCCAGGGAGGAGTACGCGGCGCTCGGCCGGACCGCCGTGCGTGATCCGCGACGCCCGCTCGCGACCGCCTTCGGCAAGGTGTGGAGCGCCGTCGCGGACTCCCACATCACCACCCTGCTCGCCGCCGGCCTGCTGTTCGTCTTCGCCACGGGCCCCGTCAAGGGCTTCGGCGTGACCCTCGCCATCGGCGTCGTGACCTCGCTCCTCACCGCCATGGTGATCACCCGGCTGCTCGCCGATCTGACCCTGCGGCTGCCCGCGGTGCGCAGGAGGCCTGCCGTCACCGGCATCGCCGGCCTCGGCCGGCTGCGGACCCGGCTGACCCGGCGCGCCCCGCGGCTGATGGCCCACCGGCGCCGCTGGCTGATGTCCTGCGCCGGACTCCTCCTTGTCGCGCTCGCCGGCATCGGCGTCCGGGGCCTGGAGTTCGGCGTCGAGTTCACCGGCGGCCGGGTCGTCCAGTACACGGCGGAACGACCGGTCGACGCCGACGAGGCGCGTGCGGCGATCGCCGGCGCGGGCTTCCCCGACGCCGTCGTACGGACGACCGGCGACGGCGCGTCCGACGGCGCGTCCCACGGCGGGGACGTGTCGGTACGCGTCCGGGAGACCGGCGACGCCGAGCAGAGCGAGATCCGGGAGGCGCTCACCCGCGTCGCGGGCCCGGTGGAGGTGGAGCGCGACGACCTGATCGGCCCCAGCCTGGGCGGCGAGCTGCGCACCCACGCGCTGCTCGCGCTCGGCCTCGCGGTGGGGGCCCAGCTCCTCTATCTGACGGTCCGCTTCCGCTGGACGTACGCGACGGCGACGGTGGCGGCGATGGCCCAGGACGTACTGCTCGTGGTCGGTCTGTTCGCCTGGCTCGGCAGGCCGGTGGACAGCGTCTTCCTCGCCGCGCTCCTGACCGTCGTCGGCTACTCGGTCAACGACTCCGTCGTCGTCCTCGACCGGCTGCGGGAACTGCGGCGCCGAGGCGGTGGCGTCCCGCTTCCCGACCTCGCGGACCGGGCCGTCGCCCAGACCCTGCCCCGTACGGTCAACACCGGGATGGGGGCGCTCTTCGTCCTGGTGGCGCTCGCGGTCCTCGGCGGTGACTCGCTGACCGACTTCTCCGTGGCGCTGCTCGCGGGCGTGGTCCTGGGCATGGCGTCCACCGTGTTCACCGCGATGCCCCTGGCCGTCACCCTGGAGACCCGGCGGCCGGCCCGCGCGCCGGCCGCCGGGGGAGGCTCCGGGCCGGGGCGGCGGGCGGGAGTGGACCGGGACCGTTCGGGCGCGGTGGTCTGACCCGCCGCCGCGGTCCGTCGCCCCCTCGCGCACGACGGGTGACGGGCCACGGCGGCCTCGTACCCGACCGGTTACGCGCGCCACGGCGGCCTCGTACCCGACCGGTTACGCGCCCTCCCGGTCAGGATCCCGCGAGTTCGGCCTCGATCAGGTCGGCGGCCCGGAGCGTTCCGCCCTCGTGGGCCATCGACTCCTGGATCTCCCGTGCGCGGCGGGCCACCTCGGGGTCGCCGACCAGGGCCAGCATGTCCTCCCGCAGCCGCTCGGGGGTCACCTCCTCCATCGGCAGGTGCCGCGCCACCCCCAGGGACTGGAGCATGTCGGCGTTCCCGAACTGGTCCACGGCCTGCGGGACGGCCACCATCGGGGTGGCGGTGGCCAGGCCCTCCTGGCTGCCGCCGGCGCCCGCGTGCGTCACGAACGCGTCGGCCTGTCGCAGGATCGCCAACTGGGGGACCCAGGAGTGCACTTCGACGTTCGCGGGCAGCACGCCGAGCTCGGCCGCGTCGACGAACTTCCCGATCTGCAGGACGACGTGCCAGCCGGGCAGCCCGGCGAAGGCCTCGACACAGTCCCGGTAGAAGCCGGGCAGTTTGGTGAAGGCGGAGCCGAGGGAGACCAGGACCACCTTCTCCGCGTCCGCCGGCCGCTGCCACGTGCCCTGCTCGGCGCGCTCGCCCTGGCAGGCGCCGACGAAGGTGTAGACGGACTCGTCGACCCGGTCGGCATGCGGCTGGAGTGCCTTCGGGATGAGCACGAGCGCGCGGCGCGGGCGCGCGATGAGCCGGTCGGGGTGGGTGTCGACGCCGTGCTCGGCGAGCCAGGACGCGAACCTGGCGTAGTACGCCTTGCCGCGCGGTGACGCCTTGAGCTCGGCGAACATCGGCTCGGCGACCTCCTCCTCGTACCCCTCCCACGGCACGAGGTTCGGCCACAGGGAGAGGGCGGGGACGCCCCAGGTGTGGGCGAGGACGGGGGCCGGGTACGCGGTGATGTCGTGGAGCACGAGGTCCGGCCGGTCCTTGGCGAAGGCCGCGGCGAGCTGGGGCAGGGCCTCCACGGCGTCGTCGAGGAACGGTTCGATGTTGTCGATCAGTTCCGTGCCCCAGGCGTCGGGATCGTCGTCGGTCGGGAGGGTCGAGGTGTAGACGACGGGCGTGGCCCCGGTCTCCGCGACCTTCTCGGCGAAGGACGCGGGGACGGCGTAGCTGACGCGGTGGCCACGGGCGACGAGTTCGCGGATGACCTCCAGGCTGGGGTTCACGTGGCCGTGGGCGGCGATGGAGAACATGGCGATGTGCGCGGGAGACGCGGTGACGGTCATGACGGCCACTCTAGGCGAGACGAAACGTATCGTCTATCGATTTCGCCGGTCGGGACCGCTCCCGCCGGGTCCTGCCCGCCCGTACGGGTCAGCCCAGGCGCGGGGGAGTCCAGTCGGCGTGCCGAAGGATCGCGCGTAGCGCGACCCCGGAGGGGGTCACCCGGAGCAGGGTGTCGCGTACGGAGACGGCGAGGGGATGGGAGAGCTGCTGGCCCATCCGGCCGGCCCGGCGGGCGGCAAGGGCGACGGCCTGACTGCGGGGCCGCCGCTCGACGTCGTACCGCGCGAGCGCCGCGTCGATCCCGTCCGCCGCACGGGCCCCGGCGGTGGAAGGAGCGGGATCGACGGCAAGTGCAGCGGCCAGCGTCACCGCGTCCTCCAGCGCCTGACAGGCGCCCTGGCCGAGGTTCGGCGTCATGGCATGGGCCGCGTCGCCGAGCAGGGCGACCCGGCCCACCGTGAACGACGGCAGGGGAGTGGCCAGTTCATGGATGTCGTGGTGCAGTACGGCGTGGGGATCCGTCGCGTCGAGCAGCGCGGGGATCGGGTCGTGCCAGTCCCCGAAGCGGCGGCGCATCACGGCGAGCGTGTCGGCATGGCGCACGCCCACGGGCGAGTTGAACACGGCGTGCCACTCGGCGCGTCCGTCGGGGAACACGATGTGGCCGAACTCGGCACCCCCGCCCCAGGTCAGCTCGAAGTCGGACTCCAGGGGGACCGGGACCTCCGTGATCGCGCGCACCACGGTGGAGCCGCTGTAGACGGGACCCGGGTGACCGGGGAACAGCTGGGAACGGAGGCGACTGTTCACCCCGTCGGCGGCCACGACCAGATCCGCTACCCGTACGCGCTCCTCGCCGCCGCTCGTGGTGGACACCCGTACCCGGTGCGGATCGGACGCGTCCACGGACCTGACCTCGGCCCCCACGGCGAGGCTCCCGGCGGGCAGGGCCGCCCGCAGGACGCGGTGCAGCGCGGAGCGGGGGATGCCGACGATCGGTGTGCCGAGGGCCCGTTCGAGGGCGGCGCCGTCCATCCGGGCCAGCCGGCCGCCGCTCGGGACGCGTGTGCCCCCGGTGTACTGGGGCCGGGCCTCCCCGCGTACCGCCTCGCCGACGCCGAGGGCGTCAAGGGCGCGCATGCCGTTGGCGTGGAGGGAGATCCCGGCGCCGACGTCGTCGAGGACGGCGGCGCGTTCGAGGACCGTCACCTCCCATCCGACCGCGCGCAGTCCGATGGCGGCGGCCAGTCCCCCGATCCCGCCCCCGACCACCACGGCGTTCCCACCCATGCCCGTTCCCCTCCGTTGATCGTCCCGCAGCCGCAGCCGCAGCCCCATCCGGCGCCTCTCCCGCATCTGGAGAATTCGGCGCGCTTCTACACCTGTAGAAGAACCGGAGGAGAATCTACACCCGCCGTCTACAGGTGTAGAAAGGGGGGATGTCCGCCACCCGACGCACCCTCCTCGCCGATACCGCCATCGACGTCCTCGCCGACCACGGCATGCGCGGGCTCACCCACCGCGCCGTCGACCGGGCGGCCGCTCTGCCGCCCGGCACGACGTCCGCGTACTACCGCACGCGCCAGGCGCTCCTCACCGCGCTCGTCCAGCGCCTGGTGGAACGCGACCAGCGGGAGCTCCGGGAGGCGGGCGAGCGGACGCCGGTGCCCGCGAGCGCCGATGAACTGGCCGCCGGGCTCGCCGCCTTCACCGCGCGGCGGCTCACCGGGGACGGGCGCCGCCGCTCCCTCGCGCGCTACGCGTGCGCCCTGGAGAGCGTGCACCACCCGGAGTTGCGGGAGATCCTCGTGCCGCGCGAGAACGCGGCCATCGGAGTCGTGCGGGAGTTCCTGGCGTCGTGCGGCCTCGCCGACGCGGGCGAACGCACCGTCACCCTGCTGACCTGCGTGGACGGACTGGTCTTCGACCGCCTGGTGAACGGCGGAGCCGTCTCGGTCGAGGAGGTCCGGCGGCTGGTGGCGGCGGCGATGCGCTGATGCATGCACGTCGGCGGCTGGCGGCGGCGATGTGCTGATGCACGCACGTCGGCCGGTGGCGGCGGCGATGCGCCGAGTTCACGCACGGTTCCTCCATTCATGAACCGTGCATGCCAAAATCGCGCTGTCGCATCATGCCGCCCGACCCAGGGGACACAGTGAAGACACAGGCGTACGCCGGCCGGGGCGCGCTCGCCCTCGCCGGCGCCCTCACGTTGATCATCGCCCTGCCCGGCAGCGCCTTCGCCGCGCCTCCGCCCGCGCTGCCGGCCAACGCCGACGGCCTGGAGCAGACGTTCCAGCCGGCCTACGACTACGACACCGACGGCTGCTACCCCACGCCCGCGATCGGGCCCGACGGGGCGATCAACGGCGGCCTCAACCCCTCCGGGGCCCTCAACGGCCAGTGCCGTGACTCCTGGGACCTCACCCAGACCAACGGCTACTCCCGCTCGAAGTGCAACAACGGCTGGTGCGCGATCCTCTACGCCCTGTACTTCGAGAAGGACCAGGCGGTCGCCGGCAGCGGCCTCGGGGGACACCGCCACGACTGGGAGCACGTCGTCGTGTGGGTGCGGAACGACCAGGCGCAGTACGTCTCCACGTCCGCCCACGGCTCCTTCGCCGTCAACAGCCGGGACCGGATCCGCTGGGACGGCACCCACCCCAAGATCGTCTACCACAAGGACGGCATCGGCACGCACTGCTTCCGCCCGGCGAACACCAACGACGAACCGCCGGAGAACCACCAGCACACCTGGCAGTTCCCGAGCCTGGTCGGCTGGAACGGCTACCCGGCGGGCCTGCGTGACAGGCTCAGCCAGGCGGACTTCGGCAGCGCCGTCTTCGGCCTGAAGGACGGCAACTTCGCCGCCCACCTGGCCAAGGCGAAACCGGCGGGCATCGCCTTCGACCCGTACGCCTGACACCTCACGGACGGCGGCAACCTTTCGCGCCCGCCGCGGCGACTACCGTCCGCCCGCCCCTTTCCGGGGCGGGCACCCCCACGGACGGAAGGACCCACGACATGACCGAGACCCGAGGCAGGGCGCGACACCGCAGGCGTGGAAAGGCCCTGGTGATCGGTGTCCCCGCCGCGCTCGCCGCGGCGGGGGTCCTGGCGTACGGCACGGCGTTCGGCGTGTTCGGCAGCGACGCCCGGCCCGAGGCGAAGGCCGCGGACACCCCCGCGCCCGCGTGGGCCCGTGCCGCCGCCGACGGCTTCGCCTCGGTCGACGCGCTCGGACAGAAGGGGACGTACGGCGGGCGCGACGGCAGGACGGTCACCGTCAGGACCCTCGCCGAACTGGAGAAGTACGCGACCGCACCCGAGCCGTACGTCATCGTGGTGGCCGGGACGATCACCGTGAACCCCACGGGCAAGGAGATCAAGGTCGCGTCCGACAAGACCATCATCGGATCCGGCACCTCGGGCCACATCGTCGGCGGCGGCTTCTTCCTCGGCCAGGGCGTCCACAACGTGATCATCCGGAACCTGACGATCCGTGACGCGTACCAGGGCGTCTGGAACGACAAGGAACACGACTTCGACGCCGTGCAGATGGACGGCGCGCACCACGTGTGGATCGACCACAACGACCTGCGGCACATGGCCGACGGCCTCATCGACAGCCGCAAGGACACGACGTACGTCACCGTGTCCTGGAACAGGCTGGGCAACAACAACAAGACCTTCGGCATCGGCTGGACCGACAACGTCACCGCCGACCTCACCATCCACCACAACTGGTTCCGCGAGACCGCACAGCGCAACCCGTCCACCGACAACGTCGCCCACGCCCACCTCTACAACAACCTGCTCCAGGACGACGCGGGCACGGCCATCACCTCGTCCTACGGCAACTACGCGCGCGGCGGGACACGGATGGTCCTGGAGAACAGCGTCTTCCAGGGCGTGAACAACCCGGTGATCAAGGACTCCACCGCCACCCTCGTCCAGCGAGGCAACGTCTTCTCCGGCACCACCGGCCGCAACGAGAGCGGCGGAACGGCCTTCGACCCCAAGGCCTACTACCCCTACACCCTCGACCCCACGGCCGCCGTGCCCGCGCTGCTCAAGTCCGGTGCGGGCCCCCGCTCCTCCCTCGGCACCACTCCTGCCGCGGCCCCTTCCGCGGCCGCCACCACCCTGACCGTGGCGAAGGACGGCAGCGGCCGGTTCACCAGCGTGCAGAAGGCCGTCGACGCCGTCCCCGCGGGCAACACCTCCCGCGTCGTGATCCGGGTCGCCCCGGGCGTCTACCGAGAGACCGTCAAGATCCCCTCGAACAAGCCCCACGTCACGATCGAGGGCACCGGCGGCAGCCGCAAGGACACGGTCATCGTCGAAGGACACGCCTCCGGCATGACCAAGCCGGACGGCTCGGGGACGTACGGAACGGGCGGCAGCGCCACCGTCGCCGTCGAGGCCGACGAGTTCCGGGCACGCAACCTCACCATCTCCAACGACTTCGACGAGGCCGCGAACCAGAACCTGAACGGCCACCAGGCCGTCGCCCTCCGCACCGCCGCCGACCGGATCGTCCTCGACGGCGTCATCGTCACCGGAGACCAGGACACCCTCCTCCTCGACACCGCCGCCAAGGACAGGATCGGCCGGGTGTACGTCACCGGCTCCTATGTGATCGGCAACGTCGACTTCGTCTTCGGCCGCGCCACCGCCGTGATCGACAGGTCCGTCCTCACCCTCAAGAAGCGCTGGAACGGCACCTCCGCCGGCTATGTGACGGCGCCGAGCACCCCGGCCGGCCGCAAGGGCTTCCTCATCACGCGCTCCACCGTGAACGGCGACGTCGCCGCGGGAACCTTCTACCTCGGCAGGCCCTGGCACGCCGGCGGCGACGCGACCCTCGACCCGCAGACCACCGTCCGTGACAGCGTCCTCAGCGCCGCCGTCAGGACCACACCCTGGACCGACATGAGCGGCTTCTCCTGGAAGGACGACCGCTTCGCCGAGTACCGCAACACGGGCCCCGGATCCGGCCCGTCCGGTCCGGACCGCCCGCACCTGACGGACGCTCAGGCCACCACGCAGGACACCGCGCACTGGCTCGACGGCTGGACCCCGACCACGGGCTGACGGCCGCCGGCCCAGGGCCCCACCGTGGCGCACAGGACCTGACCTGGGCGGGACCGCTCACGAACCGCTGTGCGATCATGCGGGGGCCCCGGGGGAGGGGCCGAAACGACGCGTGAGGCGAGGAGTGCGGAGTGAACGCGGGTGGGGAACGGGACGGTTCGTCCGTGCCGGACGACGTGTGGGAGCAGTTCCTGCGCGACTCCGTCGAGGGCGTGGCGGACGCGCCCAAGGAGCCGTCGGCGCGCGCCCGCGTCGTGGCGGACCGGCTGCGCGACGCCCCCGCCGGGGCCGAGGGATGGCGTACGTACACGCCGGCCAGGCCCCGGCGCAGGAAGGGCTGGTACGTCGTCGGGCTCCTCGCCGCGGTGGGCCTGCTCGTCGTGGCGCTCGACCCGTGGCAGCTGATCGGCTCCTCCGACGGTGAGGGGCGGCAAGGGCCGCCGCTCGCCCAGGAGGCGGAGCGCCCGACCCAGGCGCCGCCCGTGGAGCCGGCCCGGCAGCCCACGCTCGACGAGCCGTTCAAGGGCTCGCCCGCCGCCCGCTGGGCGGACGGAACGGCCGGGATCACCGTCCCGGCCGCCCGGGCGACCGGCTGGATGAACACCGCACAGGTGGAGAAGGCCCTCCGGCAGACCCGGGACTTCCTCGCCGCGTCCAGCCTGGACCCGGCCGTGCTGGGCGGCGCGCGCCCCACGGAGGCGATGGCCCTGATCAACCCGCACCAGCGGGACGTCAAGGAGTACCTGGCCGCCGCGTTCTCCGCACCGAGCGCGGAGAACGACCCGCTTCTGCTCTTCAGCCGCTTCGACACGTCCCGCACGCGCCTGGTCGGCGACGTGGTCAAGGCCCGCGGCCGGATCACCTACCGGGAAGGCGAGCGCGGCGCCCTCCAGGTCGCCACCGACGTCACCTACGTGTACCCGGTCGCACGGGCGGCGGCGGGCGGCGGCGACGAGATCGTGCGCACGATCGTGCGGCGCGAGGTGGTCCTGAACTGGGACGACCCCTCGAAGATCATCACCGAGCCCGGCACCTTCTCCCTCGTCTCGTACAAGGTCGACATGACCAACGGCGGCTGCGACAACCACACCGGCTACTTCGCCCCCGAGTTCGGCACCGACCGGGCCGGCGACGACACGACCGACGGCGCCACCGTCGACCCGTACGACCGCAGTACGGCGATCACCGAGGGAACGGGGACCGCCGACGGCGGGTGCAGGACCGCGACACGCTCCTGAAGGCTGCCGGTCGCCCGTACGCCTACGGGCTCACGGCCCGGGTCACCGGGCCAGCTCCTCGACCGCGCCGGCCGCGAAGGAGTGGTCCTGCTCCGGGGCTCCGCCGCCGACGCCGATGGCGCCGATGAGCCGGCCGGAGCGGTGGACCGGCAGACCGCCGGCGATGAAGAGCAGCGGCCGGTCGAGGGCGGTGGGCAGCGAGTGGAACGGGCCGTCGGGCTTGACGAGCTCGACCAGGTCGGCCGTGGGGGCGTTCAGCTGGAGGGCGGTGTACGCCTTGCGGGTGCTGGTCTCGCCGGAGATCAGCACCGCCCGGTCGTCGCGGCGGAAGGCGAGCAGGTGCCCGCCGGCGTCGAGCACGGTGACGCTGACGGTCGCCCCGTCCTGTTCGGCGGCGCGGCGTGCGGCGGCGATCAGGACCTCGGCGTCGGCGGTCGTCAGCGGGGTGACGGCGGTGGTGCTCATGGTGCTTCTCCTCGGGGTGCTGTGCGGTGGGGGACGGGGCTCAGGCGTGGACGGGGGTACGGGCCTCGGCGTCGGCGGCAGCGGCCGCGGGGGCACGCCGCTCAAGCGCCGCGGACCAGAAGGCGAGGCCGAGAGCGGCGGCGGCGAGGACGGCGCCGACCCAGTTCGGGGCGGTGTAGCCGAAGCCGGCGGCGATGACGATGCCGCCGAGCCAGGCGGCGAGCGCGTTGCCGAGGTTGAAGGCGCCGATGTTGACGGCGGAGGCCAGGGTCGGCGCGCCGTGGGCCTGGTCGAGGACGCGCTTCTGCAGCGGCGGCACCGTGGCGAAGCCGAGCGCCCCGACGAGGAGGATGGCGATCGCGGCGAGGATCTTGTGGTGGGCGACCACGGTGAACAGCGCGAGGACGATCGCGAGCCCGCCGAGGGTCGCGTACAGGAGGGGCATCAGGGCACGGTCGGCGTACCGGCCGCCGAGCAGGTTGCCGAGGAACATGCCGACGCCGAAGAGGACGAGCAGCCAGGTGACGGCGCCCTCGGAGTAGCCGGCGACCTCGGTCATCATCGGTGCGATGTAGGTGATCGCGGCGAAGACACCGCCGAAGCCGAGCACGGTCATCGCCATGGCGAGCAGGACCTGCGGATTGCGGAACGCCTTCAGCTCCCGGCGCAGGTGCGTCCCCTCGGGACGGGGCATGGCGGGCACCAGCCTGGCGATGCCGAGAAGCCCGACCACACCGAGTGCGGCGACGACCGCGAAGGTGGTGCGCCAGCCGACCGCCTGCCCGATGAAGGTGCCGAGCGGCACACCCACGATGTTGGCGACGGTCAGCCCGGTGAACATGGTGGCGATGGCGCCGGCCTTCTTGTCCGGCGCGACGAGGCCGGCGGCGACGACGGAGCCGATGCCGAAGAACGAGCCGTGGGCGAGTGAGGCGATCACACGGCCGGTCAGCATCATCCCGAAGCTCGGGGCGAGCGCGGAGAACACGTTGCCGGCCACGAACAGGCCCATGAGCAGCATGAGCATGTGCTTGCGGCTCACCCTGTTGCCGAGGACGGTCAACAGCGGCGCACCGACGACGACGCCGAGCGCGTAGCCGGTGACCAGCAGGCCGGCGGTGGGGATGGAGACGCCGTAGTCGGCGGCGATGTCGGGGAGTAGCCCCATGACGACGAATTCGGTCGTCCCTACCCCGAAGGCCCCGACTGCGAGGGCGAGGAGTGCGAGCGGCATGGCTCCACCCTTCCGTGATTGCTTGAGTGAGCTCCTTACGTGCTGAAACAATAATTGCAGACGCGCTATAAACGCAAACGCGGTTTGCGCGCTTCGGCTGGATGGGTGTGGATGATCTCCGAGATGTGCCCGCACTGCGAGACCTCGTGGCGGCGCTGCAAAGGGAGTGGGACACGCCGATGACCCGGCCCGGGCACTGTCCGGCGGATCATGTGACCGTCTGACCGGTGGCTCGTTGAGTGGGTCGTGGGCCGGGGGGATCTGACGAATCGCGAGTGGTCGCTGCTGGAGCCGCACCTGCCACCAATGGGTGGTCGGGGTGGTGGTGTACCGACCACCGGACCGTGGTCAACGGGATCCTGTTCCGAATCCGCACCGGTGTCCCGTGGCGTGACCTGCCAGAACGCTACGGCTCGTGGAAAACCGTCTATGAGCGGCATCGCCGCTGGTCGACGGACGGTACCTCGGACCGGATCCTGCACGCGGTCCAGGCCGACGCCGCCGACGCAGAGGCAGCTCGGGCGGCAGGCCCATCGGTTTCGACCGCGACCGCTACCGGCGACGCAACGAAGTTGAGCGGACCATCAACCGGCTCAAGAACTCTCGTGCGGTCGCGACTCGTTACGACAAGAGGGCCTACGTCTTCCACGGCACCGTCACCGCAGCAGCGGTCCGGTTATGGCTGCGCCCGTGACGAGCCGGACGGTGCCTTGGTGACGGGATTATCAGCGCTGCCAGAGAAACGCGGCCTTGGAGCAGGGGCGGCAGGTGAAGACGTAGCCACGGCCGCCGCCTCCGAAGTTCGCCGAGGTGGCGAAGTCGTGTCCCTCCTCCAGTTCCGCGGCGAATGTCATTCGGACGCTGCAGGAAGGGCAGACGGGGGTCTCGTCGCCCTGGAGCCAGTCCGGTTCGCCGCCCAGTCGCCCCAGAACTCGTTCGAGGGCCGGTGTGTGCTCGGGGTGGAGGCGAAGAGCGGTGACCGCACCGAGATCCGTTTCACCCTCGGCCGGAACGGCGGCCGGGGAGAGCCGCTCGCCGTCGAAAAGGAAGGCGGCATTGGCTCCGGCAGTGGCGCTCCAGTCGTCACACATACCCGGGTCGTTCTGGCAGAAGAACACCGCCGCCACGCCGAACGGCAGCGGCAGGTGCGCGAGGAACTGCATGGCCCCATCGCACTCGCGGCATGAGGGCCATACGAAGCCCTCCGGAACGAGCGGGACGCCGCCGGTGCGCGGGACGGGCGCGTCGGCGGTGGTCTTCCCGTCGTGGATCAGCAACATGCCGCCAGGTTACGTCCTGCTTCGAAGACCAGGACAAAGGGTCAGGAGCTTTCTCGTTTCCTCCGTTCACCGGTTCGCCCCGGCAAGATCCGCCGGACAGGCCCTGGGCCGGAGGCGCGTCGGGTGGTGGTGTCGCGGGCCTCAGGGGGGGGGGGCCGCTTCTGTTGGGTGCCGGGCGTCCTGGTCGCCGGCGGGAGCTGGATGTGGGAGTTCCGGATCCGTCGGCGTACCCCCTGGAACCGCGTACCTCAGGTCGAGGCGATTCAACGGAAGGCGTTGGCGTTCTCAGAAGCCCATTGCCGAAACGGGCGGGCGGGCGTTCCGGTGACCTGTGAAACCGTGTCGCGCACCCTCAGCAGCTCGTCGTTCACGTCTCCGCCGGTGACGTCGAGCACCGCGTCCGCGGCCTCGGGCCCGAAGACCGCGGCCATCTGGGCGCGGGCCTGCCGGCGGCTGATCTCAACGAAGGGAACGTCCCGACCCAGTGCTGCGGCGATGGCCTCGACCTGCTGTCGGGCGGTCACAGGCTCTGGGCCGGTCAAGGGGTACGTGCGTCCGTGGTGGCCGGGTTCGGTCAGTGCCACGCGTGCCACCGATGCTATGTCGGCAGGGTGGATAGTTGGCAGCGCGGTCTCGGCGTACGGCGCGTGGACGGTCTCGTGGTCACGGATGGAAGCGGCCCACATCAGGGCGTTCGATGCGAACTGCGTCGGCCGCAGGATGGTCCAGGCCATGCCGCTTGCCTTGAGGAGCTCCTCCACCGCCAGGTTCTCGCCGGCGGGGCCGAGGTGCGGGTGGGTCTGGACGGTGATGGACGACACCAGTACGACGTGCTCCACGCCCGCCTGCCGGGCGGCTTCGAGGATGTCGGCGTCCGAGCCCAGACGCGACACGAGAAACAGTGAGCGGGCCCCCTCCAGTGCGCGCTCCAACGACACGGGTTCTGTGAAGTCGCCTTCCACGGCCTCGACCCCATCGGGGAAGACGGCTCGCGAGGCATCGCGGGTGAGCCCCCTCAGGGGCCCGACCCCGCGTGCGTGCAGCTCCTTCAGCAGGGCGCTGCCTATGTTTCCAGTGGCTCCGGTCACGAGGATCATGGGCGTGTTTCCCGTCGTCAGATGATCAAGTGGGAGACACGCTAGAACCTCAATCATGCTTCAGGTCAAGAAGGCGCCTGGTCATGCCTGGGTTGGCCATCTCTGTCGGACCTGTCGCTGATCCAGTGACCTCAGACGGTTGATTGCGTGACGAGGAGTCCTGGAAGCGGCTCGTCGTGCCGAAGCGAGGGGGAAGGATGCGGCGACGGAGAAAGGAGCCCAAGTTGCGGTTCAGGTGGAGAAGTACCGGCCCAGGACCTGGTTCAGGTAGTCCGCGCCCGAGCCGAGGCAGGCAGCCTGCTCGGCCGAGGGTACGAAGGTGATCTCATCGAGCTCGGGTGCCTCTCCCCGCTCTGTCTCCGACACAGTGAGCTCCGCATGCCGGCGTCGCACGAGCGCGCTGGGCACGGGCGGGGCGAGGAAGTGGAACCCGAGGCTGCCGAACCGTGTCCCACGGGTGAGGCCCCACAGTCGCAGCTCCTCCTCCGCGGAGTGAACACCGAGCTCCTCGGTCAGTTCGCGGACCGCATGCCGACGGAGTGACTCCATGTCCAGGAGGCAGCCGGCCGAAGGTGGTTCCGCCGAGCCGCCGGGGAGGCTCCAACGGCCCGGTGCCGCGGTGGTGGGGGATCCACGTCCGACCGCGAGTCCGGCCTCCGTCGGCAGCAGAACGGTGACGAAGACAGACCCGGGGACCTCTTCGGCCGGCCGCAGTCTCCGCAGGGCCCGGTGCCGGTACGTCATCCTGGCCCATCGCAACACCGCCGGGCCGGTCCCTGGCCGGTCGATGCCCAGGCTCGCGACGAGGGGGCCGTCGAAGGTGGCGGGGTTGAGGGCCTTCGTCTCCGCCCAGAGGCGGTCCACTTCTACCCGCTCCCGCGGTGACAGGGCCGGTGGAGGATGCTCGACGAAGGTGATCCGTTGTGCGTCGAGGAACTCGACAGGCCCGGGCCGCATGGGAGGTCCTTCCCGCCCGTCTGGGCGCTCGGCTCGATCGAAGGTGGCGCGTACTCGCCCCCACACCGAATTCTCTGGTCCGGAGACGTTGGGTCGCTTCCTGCACTTACTGGAAAGTCGAGCAGTCCAGGAGACGCCCGTCAGTGGTACCGATGAGCAGGCGGCCGGGTTCGGCGACGGTCAGCGCCGTCGCCACGACGGGCACGCCGGCGACAGCCAGGTGCCGGCGCCGGCGAACCTTGCCGTCATGGAGACCGAGTATGACGAGCTCGCCGTCGTCGTATGTGACGTAGACGGACTCCGTGTCGTGGTCGAGGTCCGTGGCCTTCCGGTCTGTCCGGAAGACCCACATCGGCTCTTCGCCGGCCACCGCGCGCCGTACGACGAACGATCCGCCTGGCTGCAACCCGTGGCCGTGGTAGACGGTGCCGGCATAGACCAGGTCGCCGTCGGCGGTCTCCACGCCGGGGCCGGCGAAGTGTGTCTCGCCAGGCGTCCAGGAGTGGGGAGCCACGTGACGGACCTCCGCCTTCCTCGGCTCACGCGGACGTTCGGCGACCGGTATGCCCCTCGGTTCCGCTGCCGACAGCCAGGCTTTGCCTGATCCGGGCTTCTGCCCGCCCTTCGTGGCAACCATTTCCAGAAAGTAGATCCGGCTGCCACGCCGGATCCGCAACCTGCTCCGCGCGCCGTGCTTGCCGGCGGGCGCAAGGGCGGGCAGGCCGTCAGCACATCGCACCACGGACACCATGCCGGTGGGAGTGAGGTGGTCCAGCTGCGCCCCGTCCCGGAGCGAGAGTCGGACCACGGCCTGAGCACGCTCCTCCCACGGGGGCCGCATCAGACCGACCCACGCCGATCGCTCATCTGCGGCTACGACGAGGTCGCGGCCGCCACCGTCGTCCCGGACAGCCCACTGCCGCTCCCCCGACGGTAGCCAGGCCTCCAACTGGACTCCGTCGAGGGTCGCCACGATCCTGCCGTCGGACAGTTCCTCGACTGCGCGGACGTTGCATCGCGGGTCCCACTCCCTGGTCAGGCTGGAGACCCTCTGACGTGCGTCCTCTCGACAGTCGGTTCGTGGGGCCGCTACTCGTGGTCCGGCCAGGTCGTATCCGGTGATCGACCGTGGCGATACGACCCTCCAGTCGGGCCGACGCACTACCGCGACGTGCCCTTCGCTCCACGCGTCTTCGTCCTGCCAGTCGTCATACGGTGCCATCAGCACACGTAGTTCCTGCTCGCTGAGCCACTCCAGGCCCAAGACCTGGCGGCCGAGCTCGTGCTCGATGAGCGATGTGCTCCTGCCCGTCTCCAGGTCCAGAAGGAGTAGTTCCCCTTCGAAGAAGTAACCGCCGTCGTAGTCGCCTGTACCGACGGCGAGCAGGGGGAGCCGGGGATGGAACGCCATCGCATGTACGGCATACCGCGCACGGAGCAGGGCCCGGCAGGCCAGATCATCGGTGCCGTAGACACCGACAGGCGCAATATCGCCGAAGTCGGGTACGCCGGCGACCGCCATGCGCGTGCCTGCCACTGCCAACAGGCCGCGGCTCTCGTCATCGACGGCCAGAGCTGGAGCACCGACCTCGGCGAAGGGACGGTCTCCGAGGATTCGGTCGATGCGGAACGAGACGGTCATGACAGTGATCTTCTCAGCGGCGAGAAGCTGCGTGAAGCGACGGACGCATCAGAAGCTGAACAGAAGAACCTGACGTGCGAACTTCCTTCGAAGGTCGCGCGACGGCGCAGGAGACGTCCGAGGCGAAGCCGGGCGGGATGTACCGGCGGCCGGTCAATCGCCAGGGAAAGTGATCAGAGGCCCGTGAGCTGCTGCTCCGTCCAGATCGTCTTCCCGCGCTCCGTGTAGCGGCTGCCCCAGCGGGTGGTCAGCTGCGCGACGAGGAAGAGACCCCTGCCGCCCTCGTCCGTGGTGAGGGCGCGGCGCAGCCGGGGCTGCGTGCTGCTCGGGTCCGACACCTCGCACACCAGCACCCGGTCGCGGATCAGCCGCAGCACGACCGGGCCGCCGGCGTACCGGATGGAGTTGGTGATGAGCTCGCTCACGATGAGCTCGGTGCTGAACAGCAGCTCGTCGAGGCCCCACGCCTCCAGCTGGGCGTTGACGTGGGCGCGCGCGTCATGGACCGCGGCGGGATCCGCCGGGTACTCCCACCTCGCCGTGGACTCCTCGGTCACGACGTGGGTACGGGCGAGCAGCACCGTGATGTCGTCGGTCGGGTGCTCCGCGTGCGGCGTCCTCGCCAGCAGCGCGGCGCCCACGGACTCCAGGGTGCCTTCCGACGGTGAGAGACCGGCCAGAACCGCCTTCAGCTGCTCCGACCCGTGGAGGACGTCCCGCCCGAGCAGACCGTCCGTGTAGAGCACGAGGGTGCTCCCCGGCGGCAGCGTCACACTCGTGACCTCGAAGGGGTTGTCGCCGACCCCGAGGAGCGGGCCGGGAGTGACGGGTAGAAAGCCGACGTCACCCTCGGGCGTCACCAGAGCCGGCGGCGGGTGGCCGGCGGAGGCCATGTGGCACGTACGGCTGACGGGGTCGTAGACGGCGAACAGGCAGGAGCCGCCCACGCTGTCGGGCTCGTTCGCCTCCCGCTGCATCCGCCGCACCAGATCGTCGAGCCGGGTCAGCAGCTCGTCGGGCGGCAGGTCCAGATCGGCGAGCGTCTGCACGGCCGTACGCAGGCGCGCCATGGTGGCGGCCGCCTCCAGACCGTGCCCCACGACATCACCGACGACAAGCCCGACCCGCAGCGAGGACAGGTCGAACGCGTCGAACCAGTCGCCCCCGACACTGATCGTCCCGCCCGCGGGAAGGTACACGCCCGCGGTCTCCGCCGCCGTGCTGCTCGTCGCCGCGGGGGGAAGCAGGCTCCGCTGCAGGACCACGGCCGTCTGGTGCTCGCGGGCGAAGCGGAAGGCGTTGTCGATGGCCGTCGCGGTGCGGGCGCACAGATCGTGCATCAGCTTGATGTCGGCCTCGTCGAAGGGCGCGGTGGTACGGGTGCGGTAGACCGCGGCGTACCCGAAGAACCGGCCGCCGCGGTAGAGCGGGCAGCCGAGCGAGGCGTGCGTGCCCTCGGGCAGGAACGCGCGTATCAGCGCGGGGTCGTGGCCGAGGATCCGCCGGGAGAGTTCCTCGTCGGCGACGAGCATCCCGCCGACGTGCCGGGCGGCGATCTCCGGAGTCTCCGCGACGAGCGGGACGGACTCGCCCACCTGGATCAGCGGCGAAGGCCAGTCGCCGTCCAGGGACCTCACCGCCACGCGGCGCGAGGCGGAGGCCTCCCGGCCGGGGTGTCCGAGCGACGGATCACGGCCCTGCAGGAGGTCGTCGGGATAGTCGACCGTCGCGTGGTCGCCGAGGGCCGGCACCAGGATCGACGTGAGGTCCTCGGCCACCTGGACCACGTCGAGCGACTCCCCGACCTCGAAGGCCTGGCGGTACGCGTCGGCGTGCCGCGGTGATCGCGCCTCCGTGACCTTGGCCGCCTCCACCACGACGCCCATCGGCATACCGAGGGCGTCGTCGATACGGAAGCACGACAGGGCCAGCGCCGCCGCGCCGCCCGGCCGGTCGAGCTCGTACACGCGCGAGGCGACGGACGTTCCGGTGGCCGCGACCCGCTCGAAGGCCACCCGGGCGTCACCGCCGCCGTCGCGGGCTCTGAGGCGGCACAGCCAGTCGTCCCCGGCGCCTTCCGGGCGGAGCGCCTCCAGAGCCGGGTTCGTCCGTACGAGCCGCAGATCCAGGTCGAACTGGGCGACGCCGATGCCGTCCTGGGCCAGGAGCGTCCGGGCGACGTCCCGGTCCTGGTGCCCCCTGTCAGAACCGCCGGGCGGCAGCACCAGGACCAGCCGTTCCGCCGCGCCGTCCGCCTCCGCGACCAGCAGGTCCGCCTCGACCGGCCGCCCCGAACGGTGCAGCAGCCGCGCCCGGCGCGGGACCGCCCTGCTCCTGCGGTACCCCGACTCCCCGGGCTCGGCCAGAAGCCGCGAGGCCGGTTGTCCCGCCATCTCCTCGCCGGTCCATCCGAGCAGCTGCTGCGCGGTCCGCGACCACCAGGTGACGCGGCCGTGCTCGTCGAGCATCGCGGTCGCGACGCTCTCCAGGGCGGACAGGCCCCGAGGAGGGGCGTCGGGGCGCTCCCTGTCGTCGCTCGGTCCCACGCGGCCCCCTTGTCGCCAGGTGGATTCCCGCTCTTCTGCCAGCATGCGCCGGTCCGCGCGACGAGGCACGCCGGAGGGGCCCGCCGGCGGGCTCGGTCCACCCGTTCCCCCACCGCTCGGCCGGGGGCCGGCCTCGCCGTCACGCAGGCCCGGAGAACACTCGGTCGAGACGGAACGTGGCAAGGCGCCGGCCGCCGCGCCGGGAGGCGTCGGCGGCCGGCGCGGGCAGCGGTCGGGACGGGGATCAGTCGTCCAGGGCGTCCAGGACGGTTCCGAGGTCGACGAACTTGAAGTTGGTCGCGGGCCGGTCGCCGTCGCCCGGGGCGTCGTGGCCGTCCTGTACGACGAGGAGGCCGTTCGGGTAGGCGGAGCCCAGCGGGGCGTTCAGCGCGGCGGCGCCGTCGCACTCCTCGGAGCCGTCGAGGGCGCCGGTCGCGGGCGCGACCCGGAAGCCGCCCTCGTACTCGTTGTCGTCGGACACCTCCCGGTCGTAGGCGGCGAAGGTGTTGTCTCCCTGGCTGGAGGCGAGGAGGTACCCGTCGCCGTCGGCCTCGGTGACCAGCGTCAGGCCCTCGACGTCGGCGGAGAGCTTCGTACCGCCGTAGCCTGGGTCGGCGCCCGGCGTGCACTCCTCGGTCTCCTCGTCGTAGACCCCGGGGACGCCGTACTCACGGACCGTGTCGATCAGCTTCGGGGTGCCGGTGAGGTCGGCGCGCAGACGCCAGATGCCGATGTCCTCCTGGCCGGCGTAGAGGGTGCCGTCGGCGGGGTCGACGACCATGCCCTCGACCTGCGGCAGCTCGCCGGGCTCGCCGCAGGGCGACCACGAGGTGCCGTCGGGCAGGCGGAACGTGGAGGGCAGGTCCAGGGTGCGGACGGTGCGGTAGGTGACCTTGCCGCCGGCGGCCGGGAGCAGTTCGAGCAGCGCGATGCTGGTCCGCTCACGGCGGCTGACCAGGGCGAAGCTCTTGCCCGTGGCCCGGTCCGTCCAGGTCGCGAGGCCGTAGGCGGTCCGCTGGTCGTTGATCTCGGCCTGGTCCCGGGAGAACACGGGCGGCGCGGCCTCGTCGGTGACGTCGGTGAGCGGTCCGCCCGCGCGGTCGCGGTCGATGCGGTAGAACCGCAGCCGGTCGTGGCCGCGGTCGCTGGTGACGGCCAGATCGGCCCGGCCGGAGGAGAGCCGCAGACCGTGGACCAGGTCCACGTTGTTGAAGCGGCCCGGGGCGTCGTCCTCGCCCGCGGCGGGGGGCGCGGCTATCGACTGCACCGGACGCGCCTCCAGGTCGTAGACGCGCAGACCGCCCTCCTTGGCGGTCGCGATGACGAGGCTGCGGCCGGGGGCGGCGGCGTTGCGCCAGATGGCGGGGTCGTCCGCGTCGGCGTTGCCGCCCGCGTCGTCGTCGTGCAGCACCGGCGTCTCCGCGCGGGGCGTCACGGCCGGCAGCGTGGTGGAGGAGGCACGGTGGTCGGCCTGGGCGGGAACGGCGAGGGCCGCCGCCGCGAGCGCCGTGGCCACGGCAAGGACGAGCGGCCGGGCGGTGGTGGAGCGAGTCACACAACTCTCCTCTGCAGGGGGGCGGTTGATCCTGCGTGAGCGTTGTTCCCCCGGGTGTCCGCAGGGCAGCCGCCGGACGACCGGTGACCCCGGGTCCAGATGTACGTGTGATGAACCACCGCGCGGTCCGCGACGCGCGTCGCGGACCGCCCGGTGTGCCCGTCGGCGGTCAGGCGGGGTTCTTCACGTCCGCCAGGTAGGTGGCGCCGCCGAGGCAGTCGCGCATCTCGTAGCGGGGGGCGACGGTCCCGGTCCAGCGCAGGAACCCGGTCGGTCCGGTCGCGGCCGGCATGTCGATGAACCGGCAGCCGTCGTACAGCACCTTGCCGGCCGTGGTCGCGGTGGCCCCGGTCGTCACCTGGTGCGAGCCCATCAGGCCGCAGTCCTCGTACCGCACCATCGGGCCCCGGGAGCCGTTCGCCTGGAAGTCGTACACGTGCGTGACCGCGTTCGGAGCCCAGGACTTGAAGCTCAGGGCGGTGTCGTCGCACGACACGAAGGTGATGCTCCCCTTGTACCAGCGGGAGTCGATCACCTTGTGGCCGACGCCGCGCAGTTCGAAGCGGATGCCCTGCGCGTACAGGCGCGTGACGGAGTCGGCCCGGGTGGTCGCGTCGGCGGTGAGCTGGAAGAACGTGCCGGTCGACGCGGCGTCGGTGAGGATGTAGGAGCCGCCGACGAAGTTCATCGAGCCGCCCCGGTTGTTCTTCACGAACACCCCGGACTGGTACTCCACCTTGCAGTCGCGGAACCAGTAGTTGAGGAACTGGTCCTGCTGCGTCGCCGCCGGGGTCATCCCCATGACGAGGAACGCGTCGGAGTAGGAGCCGCCGACCTGGCAGTGGTCCCAGCCCATCTCGCTGTTCAGGTTGGAGGTGGTGGCCGGGCCGTCGAGGCCGATGCCCCGCTTCCAGCTGCCGCGCCACTCGACGTCGGTGTACCAGGTGTCCTGGACGCCGTACTCGGCGGAGGAGTACGCGTAGGTGAAGCTCGACGTGGCGTTGACACTGGTGAAGGTGAGCCCGGAGATACGGATGTTCTTGTAGCGCTGGTAGTTGGTCCAGAGCGTCGTGTCGTCCGCCGTCGGCGCGTACACGATCCGGGACAGCCGCTTGCCGTAGCCGGTGATCGACACGCCGTCGACGATGCCGCCGTTGCCCTCGCCGTCGACGTTCGGCAGCAGCGAGTCCGGCTGGGTGAGGAGATAGGTGCCGGGCGGGATGACCAGGACCTTCTTGGGGATCGCGCCGGAGATCGGGCCGGGCTGGAACGAGGCGAGGACCTCGGCGGCCGCCGCCCTGAACGCGGCGTCGCTGGCCGTGGCGCCGGTCGGGTCGGCGCCCTTGCTGATGACGTCGACGCTGTACGGGTCGTCCCCGGAACCCGCCGCGTACGCCGGCCCGCTCCCCATCACCACGGCCCCCGCCGTCGCACCGGCTCCGGCGGTGGCCAGGCCTCTGATGACGGAACGGCGGTCCATACCTCTGGTCAACTCTGCCCCCAACGTAATGATCATGAGAAAGACAGGTCATCCGACCACGCCGGGGAGGTGAACGCAAGACGAAGGGGAGGCGCGGCAGGCGCCGTCACTCCGAGGCGACCGCCGACCCCTCGCGCCACGCGGTCTCCACGGCCGCCGGGATGTCGGTGACCGGCAACTGCACGTGCCGTACGGTCCGTTCGCGGTCCAGGACGAGGACCGCCCGCTTCAGGCGGAGGGCCTGGCCCGCGCGGAACGTCGGCAGCCGCAGCGCCGCCGAGAGTCCGCTGTCCATGTCGGAGAGCAGCGGGAAGGGGATCTCCTCCGCCGCCGCGAACGCCCGCTGCTCGTCGGGGCGTTGCGTGCTGACGCCGCGCACCGAGACGCCGGCCGCCGTGAACCGGTCGTACGCCTCACGGAAGAGGCGGTTCTCCAGGGTGCATCCCGCCGTGCCGGGGATCTCCGACCAGTCGTCCGGCAGGGGGCCGGGCCTGGCGGTCGCCGGGTAGCAGAAGAGGACGGTGGCCCCGGCCCCCGCGTCGACCGGGTCGAGCGTGGCGCCGGTGTGCGCGGGCAGCGTGAGACGGGGCAGCCGGGTGCCGGGCAGGTCGTGGACCCGGTGCGCCTCGGCGCTCCGCTCGTCGGCGGAGGCGGTGAGGGACCCGTCGCCGAGCAGCCAGCGATCGGCCCAGTCCTGCATCGAGACCAGGACGGGGAGCAGCGCGCGGCCGGCGTCGCTGAGCCGGTACTCGTGGCGCACCGGCCCCTCCTGGTAGGGCACCTTGTCGAGGACTCCGCTCTCGACGAGGTGGTTCAGCCGCTCCGTGAGGACCTTGCGGGAGATGTCCAGCTCGCGCTGGAGCTCGTCGAAGCGGTGCCGCCCCCGCGCCGTCTCACGGACGAGGAGCAGGCTCCACCAGTCGCCGACGACGGCCGCGGCCTGGGCGATGGCACAGGCGGCGTCGCGGTCGGGCACGGCTCGTGCCATGACGTTCCTCCTCGTTCGGGTGCGCGGTCCATCTTGCGCCATCGAGTGAGTTCCCGATAGAAACTCTCTATGAGTTCCCATAGGGAACGCACTCGCTTCGTACAGGTTCCTCCACGAGGTTCCTGTACGCACGTTCCTGTACCTCGGGGGAGGGACCCGTTTCATGCCCATAGCCTGGGCGACCGCCTGGCGCACCTGGCAGATGACCCGCCGCGCCTATCCATGGACGTACGCCGTCGGCACCGTCCTGCCCGCCGCGCTCACCATCGCACTCGCCCACCTCGGCTTCCACGCCATCGGCGGCGGCGCCGTCGGCGCCGACTTCGCCGCGGGCAGCGGCACCACCGCCTACCTCGCCTACATCGTGGTCGGCACGACCGCCTTCCACTTCGCCGTCCGGCTGATCCTCTGGTCCGCCAAGGCCCTCATCACCGAACAGCGGCAGGGCACCCTCGGCGCCCTGCTCATCGCCCCCGCCGGCCGCCTCCCGTACCTGATGGGCTTCACCGCCTTCGCGGTGGTCAGCAGCCTCCTCGAGTTCCTCACCCTCGGCCTGGTCGTCGCAGCCCTCGGCATCACCGTCCCGGTCTCCTCGGTCCCGGGCATGCTGCTCGGCGCCCTCGCCCTGATCGGCGCCGTCTTCGCCCTCTCGGTCGGGCTCGGCGGACTGATGATCGCGGCGGGGGAGGCCCACATCTCGCAGAACACCGTCTTCATCGTGCTCGGCCTGGTCGGCGGCTTCACCTTCCCGCGCGACTACCTGCCCGAGCCGGTGCGATGGTTCGCCGAACTCCTCCCCACCACCTCGGCGATGGACGTCCTGCACGGCAGCTCCACCGGAGGCCACACCCTCCCCGAACTCCTCCCGAGGCTGGCCGTCAGCGCCGCCCTCACCTGCGCCTATCTCCTCCTGGGCCTCGCCTGCCTGCCGCGGGCCGAGGCCCGCGCCGTCGAAAGGACCTACTGATGACCACGGCGATCGAAGTCCGCGGCCTCCGCAAGGACTTCGCCGTCCGGGACAAGGGCCTCTTCGGCCCCCGCACCCGCAAGCGCGCCGTCGACGGCCTCGACCTCGACATCCCGCGCGGCCGCGTCACCGGCCTCCTCGGCCTCAACGGAGCCGGCAAGACCACCACGATCAAGATCCTCGCCACCCTCCTGCGCCCCAGCGCCGGCACCGTCCGTGTCGACGGCCTGGACGCGGTCGCCGACGCCCGCGCCGTACGCCGCCGCATCAACCTCATCGCCGGCGGCGAGCGGATGGTCTACACCCGTATGACCGGCCGCGAGAACCTCTGGTACTTCGGCCAGCTCTACGACGTCCCCAAGGCCGAACTGCGGCGCAGGACCGGCGAGCTCCTCGACCTCGTCGGTCTGACCGACGCCGCCGACACCATGGTCGAGCGGTACTCGCGCGGCATGACCCAGCGGCTCGCCATCGCCCGCGGCCTCGTCAACCGCCCCGACTACCTCCTCCTCGACGAGCCGACCCTCGGACTCGACGCCCCGATCGCCCGCGACCTGCGCCGCGTCGTCGCGGAACTGGCCGCCCACGACGGCACCGGCGTCCTGCTGACCTCGCACTACCTCGCCGAGGTCGAGGAACTCTGCGGACACGTGTACGTGATCTCCGCCGGCCGCCACCTCGCCCAGGGCAGCCCGGCCGGGCTGAAGGCCGCCACCGGCAGCCACCGTACGGTCCGCCTCACCGTCACCGACCCCACCGACGGAACCCGGGCCGTAGCGGACGCCTTCGGAGCCACCCGCGAGCCCCTCCCCGACGGCGCGGAACTGATCACGCTGCGCCACCCCGGCGACATGGCCGGTCCACTGGCGGCGGCGGTGGTCGGGGCGGGCGGATCCATCGGCGGCCTGGAGATCGCCGAGGCAAGCCTGGAGGACGCGATCCTCACCCTCGCGGAGAGGGGCGAGGCGGCCCTGACGGAGACGGAGGGGGCGGCTCGCACGGAAACGGCGGAGGGCTCCCACGCGCACGGCGCGGAGGCTTCCCGCGCGACCCCCACGAAGCGGCCCCGCGCCGCGGCGACCGAGGAGCCGCCCCGCGCGACGCCGACCGGCTCCAAGGGCGGCGCCCGGTGAACCACCTCCGCCACGCCCTGCGGGTCTTCGCCGCGGAGACGCTCAAGCAGCACCGGCGGCTGTTCGGCCAGCCGCTCGTCGTCTTCTCGATGCTCGTCTGGCCCGTCCTCCAACTGGCCACGACCTACTACACCCTGCGGCCCGTCGCCACGGCCTCCCGTGCCGCCGAGAACTGGCCGCTCGCCGCCGACCCGGAACGCCTCCTCGCCTTCCTGGCCACCGGCACCCTCGCGTACGCCTTCTTCTTCTCCCTCGTCCAGAGCGCCTGGCACTTCTCCTTCGAGCGGGCCACCGGCACCCTGGAACTGCTCTTCCTCTCCCCGGCGGGCCGCCTCACCCTGATGATCGCCAACGGCGCCGGCGCGCTCCTCCAGAACGCCTGGCTGCTCACCTGCTTCACCGTCGCCGCCCTGACCGGCTTCGGCACGCTGTCCGTCTCGGCCTGGTGGATGTACGGCGTCGTGCTCCTGGCCCTGCTGGTCCCGGCGGTGGCGTGGGGCGCGTTCCTGAACAGCCTGCTGGTGTTCTCGCGGGACTCGGCGTTCCTGTACACGATCCTCGACGAGCCGCTCTGGTTCGTCTCGGGCGTCCGCCTCCCGCACTTCGCCCTGCCGGCCGCCGTCCAGGTCGTCGGCGCGGTCTTCCCGCTCACCGGCAGTCTGCTCGCGGTCCGCGGCGCGCTCATCGAGCACCGTACGGCGAGCGAACTCGCCCCGACCCTCCTCGGCCTGGGAGCGCTGAGCGCCCTGCTCCTCGGGGCGGCCGCGCTGATCCTGCGGGTGGGCGAGGCACGGGCCCGGCAGACGGGCGCGCTGAGCCTGGCGTGATGGAACCACCACGCCCGGGTGGCCTGGAGCGACCGGGCGGCGGACGGTCACGTGACCCGCTCGGCCAGGCGTGTCATGGCCTCCTCCAGTTCACGCCGCGCGCCGAGCGGCACCAGCGCCGCGCGCCCGGGGACACGTACGCCACCGGTCAGCGCGACCCGGGTCCGCCCGCCCTCGTCCACCGCCGCCATCCCGATCACCAGGAACCGGCTCTGCAGCCAGCACCAGCCCGGCCGCAGCACGCCGTGGAAGTGCGCCCGCAGCCCGTAGCGGCTGCGGGCGAGTGCCTCGACCCGGTCGCCTTCCCGCCGCAGGACCCGAACCGACCGCATGTCGGGCTGGAAGTCCCCGAAGCCGCCCTCCAGATCACCCATCACCCGCCAGACCCGGGGGAGGGGCACGGGGAGCACCCGCTCGACGAGGTGAGCGCCCCGGACACCGGCGACCATGACGCGCATCCGCCGCACGTCGTCGAGCAGCAGGTCGCTCGTGTCCTCGTTGGCCTGGCTGCCGTCTTCGCTCTGCTTCACGCGCTCCACGCCTTTCGGAAACTCTGCCGGGCCCGGTGCAGCCGGGACTTGACCGTGCCGGTCGGTACTCCCAGGAGCGCCGCCGCCGACTCCTCGTCCATCCCCTCGATGTCCCGCAGCGCGAGGACGGCCCGGTGCGCGGGCGACAGCCTCGCCAGGACGTCGTCGATGTCGGCGGCCAGCTGCGGATCACCTCGCTCCGGTACGTCGGCGAGCTCGGCCGGCCGCGCCCGGCCCGCCCGCTTCGCCACCCGCACCGCCTCCCGTACGGAGATCGCCCGCACCCACCCGTAGAGCGCCTCCGGCTCCCGTAGCGAACGCAGCGAGGTGAACACCGCGACCAGTGCCTCCTGCGTGGCGTCCGGTCCGTCGTCCAGCGCGATGGGGCGGCAGATCCGGGCGATGTACGGGGTGAGGTGGTCGAGCAGGTCGTGCAGGGCCAGGGTGTCGCCGCGCCGGGCGGCCCGGGCGAGCGTGATGCCCCGGTCGACGGGGTCAGCGGGCCGCACGCAGCGCCGCCCATCCGAAGACCAGGCTCAGGGGCGTGTACACCAGGGCGTTCAGCCAGGGGAACGCCGCACCGGAACCGTCCTTGCCGACGGCGATCCACACCAGGCCGACGGCCCCGCGGAGCAGCATCCCGGCGGCGACGGCGGCTGTGACGAGGCGCGGGATGCCGCGCCGTCGACCGCCACCGCGCGCGTGGAGGGCGACGGCGAAGGCGGCGAACCCCTCCAGGGCAGCCAGCGGCAGGACCACGGCCGGCCCGAAGGAGACGACGCTGCCGAGGACGGCGAGCGACAGGGCCCGCTCGTCGGCGGCCGGCCAGGTCAGGCCGGTGGCCCAGGAGAGGTGGACCAGCGCGAGGACGGCGAGCAGCGCGGCGACGGCACGCCCGCCCGCGATCGTCCGAGGCCGCTCGATGTCGATGACCGTCATGGGATTCCCTCCGTTGCGAGGCCGGCGCGGCAACGCGCCGACACTCCGAGGAGGAGCAGCCCCGCCCGAACGTTCCCTGTGATCCGGCCCACATCGGTGGACCCGGGGTGGCCGGGAACGCGGACGACCCGTGGGCCTTGGTCCCGTCCGCTCGAGTTCGGACGGGAGCCGGCCGGATAACCGGCGGCCCACGGGTCGGGTGACTGCGTGGTTTTCGGCAGGTGGCCTGCCGAGGTGCACAGAGTGCGACGGCAGGCCGTTAGCCCGCAGTCACCTCACGAATCCGAAAAGAAACCATTTCTCGGATCACCTCCTTTCAGCGTGTGCCCACAGCCTAGGAAAGCCGTGGACGGCGCTCAACCCATTTATTCGGGCTGTTTCTCCTGGGGCGTCAGCCGAGTTCCGCCGCCACCAGGGCGGCCGCCTCGGCCACCAGCGCGTTCACGGGTGCCGCGCCCTCCTCGAACCGCGTCGTCATCACGGCCAGCAGGATCGGGCCGCCGCCCGGCGGCCACGCGATGCCGGCGTCGTTGTTGCCGCCGTACCGGCCGCCGCCCGTCTTGTCGGCGAGGATCCAGTCGGCCGGCAGGCCCTTGCGGAACCGCTCGTCGCTGGTGGTGTTGGCCAGCATCCACGCGGTGAGCCGTTCCCGGTCCTGGCGCGGCAGCGCGTCACCGAGGACGAGCCGCCCGTAGGTCCGCCCGATGGCGCGGGGGGTGCTGGTGTCGGTCTTGCGCCAGGGTTCCCCGGAGTTCAGTTCGGGCTCCCAGCGGTCGAGCCGCGTCCTGCCGTCGCCGATCGACCGGGCGAACCGGGTGACCGCCGTCGGGCCGCCCAGCTCGTGGAGCAGCAGGTTGGCGGCGGTGTTGTCGCTGTAGCGCAGGGTGGCGTCACAGAGCTCGGAGACGGTCATCCCGTGGGCGACGTTCTCGGGCAGTCCGGTCTTGGGGGAGAAGCCCGACCGGTCGACGTACGCCTGGGTGTAGTGGAGGCGACGGGCCAGGAAGGTGCCGTCGTGATCGAGGTCGCGCAGGACGGCCGCGACGGCGAGGGTCTTGAAGAGCGAGCACATCGGGAAGCGCTCGTCGGCGCGGTACGCCACCGAGGCCCCGGACCGCACGTCGTGGGCGAAGACGCCGAGCCGGGCGGAGTGCCGCCGCTCAAGCTCCCTCAGCCGCGCGACGAGGCTCTCGCCGCCGGACGAGGAGGCGTACGCGGACCCTCCGAGCGGTAACGCGGACGCGAGTGCGGCGCCCGCGCCGAGGGCGAGAGCGGTGCGACGGGACGGGGTGGGACCAGAGACGGACAACGTGTTTCCCTTTCCGGAGCGATCACTGCTCAGGGAAACACGCCCCCGGAGTACGGGCGGTTGCGACACCACTCACCCGCTTCTCACCCGGCCAAACCGCTCACCCGCCGCACCCCGCTCACGCTCACGCGCCTCCCATCCGCCCACCGCTCCCTGCTCACCCGCCTCCCATCCGCCCACCGCTCACCCGCCCGTCCGGCGTCCGTCGAACGTCCAGGCCTCGATGTCCTGGTACCGGATGGGGCCCGGGCCCCGGCCGAAATCGCTGCCGACGAGGTGGAGGCGTTCGGCCGGCCACCGACGTCCGGTGAAGCCGGCGAGGCCGGCGGCGATGTCGAGGACGCCGGCCGGATCGTCACGGCGGGCGCGGGCCAGCGTCAGATGGGGGCGCAGCGGCCGGTCCTCCAGGGCGACACCGCACTCCCCGACCACCGCTCGGACGTCGGCCGCGAGCGCGTGAAGCCCCTCCAGGTCCCCGTCGATCCCGCTCCACAGCACCCGCTCGTCGAAGTGCCCGCCACCGCGCAGCGCCAGTTCGACCGGCCGGTGTGCCGCCGCGAGGTCCGCGAGCGGCGGACGCAGCAGCGGAACGGTCCCCACGGGCAGCTCGCCGAGGAACGCCAGCGTGATGTGCCAGTCCTCGATGCGGTTCCACCGCATCCGCGGGTACGTGTCGTACGCGGTGGCCAGTGCCCGCGCGAGCTCGTCCTTCGCCTCGTCGGGCGGGGCGAGGGCGATGAAGAGCCGCACGGTCGAGGCCCGGTCCCCGTCGTCCCCTTCGGGCTTCGCTCCCTGGCCGCGTGTCTGACTCATCTGCCGTTCCCCGCTCGCCGTACGTCCGGCGTCCATCGATCCGCTTCCACGACCCGCGTCCCCCCGGACCCGACGCCGCCTCCCGGCCCCGCCCCGACCCTCTGCGGGCCGATCGTCGCCGGTGGCCGGCGCCGGTGGCCGTTCCGAGGTGAGGGTACGCCGTGCCCGAGCCGTCTCCGGAGCCGGGGACCGCTCGGCCACCGGAACTCCGCCCGGCACTCCGCCGCGCGGTACGGGCGCCGGCGGCGGCGTCCTCGAACCACCGCACCCTCCACAGGGAGGAACCGGCACGCGCGCTCCCCCGCGGGGGTGGTTCCCGGCGTCCGGGTGGGCCTAGTCCGGCACGGCCCGGGCGAGCGGGACCCGGCACCGGCACGAAGCTGTGCGCTGCTCCCCGTACACCCACGATGACGGAGGTTCGTCCATCCATGACCCACGCACACCTGAGACCGGCGGAACGGCGCCGCAGGCCCGGCGGGAGGGCCGGCGTGCCGGCCGCGCTCGGCATGGCGCTCGTCCTCGCTCTTCCCGGCACCGCGCTCGCCGCCCCGGGTGATCTGGATCCGACCTTCGCATTCGACGGCCGGGTGACGACCCCGATCACCAACTACGCGGAAGGCCACGACATCGCGCGGCAGGCCGACGGCAGGCTGGTCGTGGTGGGGGTCAGCGAGGCGGGCTTCGCGCTCGCCCGCTACGACACCGACGGCGGCCTCGACCCCGGCTTCGGCGGGGACGGCACGGTGACCAGCGACTTCGGCGGCGGCGCCGCCACGGCCAACGCGGTCGCGATCCAGCCGTCGGACGGGAAGATCGTCGTGGCGGGCACCACCGAGGTCTTCGGGGAGGAGGGCGGCGGCTGTTGCTTCTTCTCCGTGGCCCGCTACAACACCGACGGCAGCCTCGACACCGGCTTCGGCGACGGCGGCCTGGTGCGTATCGAGGAGTTCGGCGGATCCGCCGACGGCGCGGACGTGGCGGTGCAGCCCGACGGCAGGATCGTCGCGGTGGGCAAGGGCGGCGGCAGCGGTTTCGCGCTGGTCCGACTCGGCACCGACGGAAGCCTCGACCCGAGCCTCGGTGGTGACGGGGCGGTGGTCGCGGGATTCACCCCCACCTCGCCCCAGGACGGCGGCGGCATCGCCCGCGGGATGGCTCTCCAGCCGGACGGCAGGATCGTCTCCGTCGGCTACGTGGGCAACACCGCCTTCGACATCGGCGTGGCCCGCTACAACACCGACGGCAGCCTCGACACCACCTTCAGCGGGGACGGCCAGGTCACCGCCGACTTCGGCGGCACCGAGTTCGGCAACGCCGTGGCCGTGCAGCCCGACGGCAAGATCGTCGCCGCGGGTTCCGGCGGCGCCGGCTTCGCCGCCCTCCGCTACCACGCGGACGGCAGCCCCGACGCCGGCTTCGGCACGGCGGGGCGCACCTCGGTCAACGCCCCGGGCGACGGCGGCATCGCGTACGCCATGGCGCTCCAGCCGAACGGCAAGATCGTGCTCGCCGGCCGGGCGGACGACCCGAACAGCTCCGAGGCCAACGACTTCGGCCTGACCCGCCTCCACCCCGACGGCTCGGTGGACACCGGCTTCGGCGGCGACGGCTTCGTGGTGACCGGCTTCAACGACTTCGACGAGGCCCGCGGGGTGCTCGTCCAGCCCGACGGCAAGATCGTCGCGGCCGGGTACGGGGCGGGCTTCGCCTTCGCCCTCGCCCGGTACGAGGGCGGTGACGGCACGACCCCGCCCCCGCCCCCGGCGAGCGCGGACCTCAGGGTGACGAAGACCGGCACGACCACCGTGAGCATTGGCGACCGCGCCACCTACACGGTGACGGTCGCCAACGCCGCCACGTCCACCGCCACCGCCACCGGCGTCACCCTGTCGGACTCGCTCTCCGGGGCAGGCGCGACCCTCGTCTCGGCCGTCCCCTCCCAGGGCAGCTGTACGGCCACGGCGACGGGCGCCACCTGCGCTCTCGGTTCCCTGGCCCCGGGCGCGAGCGCGACGGTCACGGTGACGGCGGAACCCCGGGCCACCGGCACCCTGAGGAACACGGCCGGTGTCAGCGGCACCCTCCAGGACCCGGTGACCTCGGACAACACGGCCGTCGCCACCACCTCGGTGAACAACGCCCGCGGCTGCACGATCATCGGCACCGCCGACGCGGACACCCTGAACGGTGGTTACGGCAACGACGTGATCTGCGGCCTCGGCGGCAACGACACCATCCGCGCGAGCTACGGCCACGACACGGTCCACGGCGGCTTCGGCAACGACAACATCGACGGCGGCTTCGGCGACGACACGCTGAACGGTGGCCCGGGCGGCGACACCCTGACCGGGTACTACGGCAACGACCGCCTCACCACCACCGACGGCACCGCCGGCAACGACACCGCCAACGGCGGCCCCGGCACGGACACCTGCACCACGGACCCCGGCGACATCCGCGTCAGCTGCCCCTGACCCCAACGCACCCCGCACCGCCTGGCGACCACCTGGCCCGCTGAGCGCCGCCACCCTGCGGGTAGGGTGGCGGCGCTCAGACATCGGATGAATTTTCGCCGTGCGCAGGAGGACGTCGTGGCAGTGACCGACGAGGCGATCGGGAAGATCAAGGAGATGATCGTCTCCGGTGCGCTGCGCCCGGGTGACCGGCTGCCCAAGGAGGCCGACCTCGCCGCCGGCCTCGGCCTGTCGCGCAACTCCCTGCGGGAGGCGGTCAAGGCGCTGTCCCTGCTGAACATCCTGGACGTACGGCAGGGGGACGGGACGTACGTCTCCAGTCTCGAACCGCCCCTGCTGCTCGAAGCCGTGTCGTTCGTCCTGGACTTCCACCAGGACGACCAGGCGCTCCAGGCCCTGAAGGTCCGGGGCATCCTGGAGCCCGCCGCGACGGCCCTCGCGGCGCAGCGGATCGACGAGGACGAGCTCCGGGAGCTCGGCGCACTCCTGGACCGGCTCGGTGACGAGCCGAGTCTCGACGAACTCGTCGCGAGCGACCTGGAGTTCCACCGCAGGATCGCGGCGGCGTCCGGGATCCCGCTGCTCTGCTCGCTCCTCGACAGCATCTCCGGGGCCACCGTACGGGCCCGGCTGTGGCGGGGCATCACCGAGGAGTCGGCCGTGGCCAGGACCTTGTCCGAGCACCGGGCGATCCTGGACGCGCTCGCCGCGCGCGACGCCCGCACCGCGGAGGCCTGGGCCACGATCCACATCTCCCACGTGGTCCACTGGCTCGACGGCGTGCTCTGAGACCCCGAGGACCGCGACAGGTCCGGGAGTTCGTCCCCTCGCCCCGCGGCCGGTCCGGATACGGAGACCGGTGGTTCTGCCGATGCCCGCGCGCCGCGCCGCGCCGACAGTGACCGGGCCAGTCCAGGACGCGCCGCCCGCCGGTTTCGCCGGAGGGCGGCCGTCACACGACACGAGAGGACGACTCCGTCGTGAAACGACACCTCGCCGCGGCCGCCACCGCCACCGCCGCCTGCCTCACCCTGCTCGCCACCCCCGGCGTCAGCGCCGCCGGCGCCGCCGCCAACCCCTACGAGCGGGGCCCCGCCCCCACCCAGTCGAGCATCGAGGCGCTGCGCGGCCCCTACGCCGTCTCCGAGACCAGCGTCTCCTCCCTCGCCGCCAGCGGCTTCGGCGGCGGCACCATCTACTACCCGACGACCACGAGCGACGGGACGTTCGGCGCCGTCGTGATCTCGCCGGGCTTCACCGCCTACCAGTCCTCGATCGCCTGGCTGGGGCCGCGCCTGGCCTCGCAGGGCTTCGTGGTGTTCACCATCGACACCCTCACCACGGTCGACCAGCCGGACAGCCGCGGACGCCAGCTCCTCGCCGCGCTCGACCACCTGACCCAGCGCAGCTCCGTACGGGGCAGGGTCGACGCGTCCCGCCTCGGCGTGATGGGCCACTCCATGGGCGGCGGGGGATCCCTCGAAGCCGCCAAGAGCCGGCCCTCGCTGAAGGCCGCGATCCCCCTGACCGGGTGGAACACGGACAAGACCTGGCCCGAGATCAGCACGCCCACCCTGGTCATCGGCGCGGACGGCGACACGGTCGCCCCCGTCGCCAGCCACTCGGAACCCTTCTACGAGAGCATGCCCAGCTCCCTCGACAAGGCGTACCTGGAGCTGAACGGCGCCACGCACTTCACCCCGAACACCTCGAACACGACGATCGCGAAGTACAGCATCTCCTGGCTCAAGCGCTTCATCGACGACGACACCCGCTACGAGCAGTTCCTCTGCCCGCTGCCGCGGCCCAGTCTGACGATCGAGGAGTACCGGGGCACCTGCCCGCACGGTTCCTGACGAGGGACGGCGCGCGGGCTCTGTGCGCCGTCACATGACACGGCTCCCGGGTCTGGGCCGCTGCCCACGCCCACGCCCGGGAGCCTTCCACCGTTCCCTACGGGTCGGTAACGTGCCTGTCGTGAGCGGAGCGACCCACGCCGCCGCCCCCGGCCCGCGGCTCTACGACCGTACGGCCGAACTCGCCGCGGTGACACGGCTCTCGGCCCGGGCCGGCAGCGGAACGGGCGGCGTCCTGTTCGTCACCGGTGACCCCGGCGAGGGCCGTACGGCGCTCCTCGCGCGGGCGGCCCACGACTTCCCCGGCACCGCCCACCGGGTCGCCGCGCCCTCGCACCGGGGCCCGTGGAGCGGAGTACGGGCCCTGTGCGCCGCCCTCGCCCCCCACCCGTCCGGCGGGCGCCGCGCGCTGCGGCTCGCGCGGGGTGAGGAGGGCCTCGCCGCGGTCGTCGACGGCCTGACCGGCGGCCGTCAGGTCCTCATCTGCCTGGACGACCTGCACCTCTGGGACGCCCACTCGCGCGCCGCGCTCACCACGGCCTGGCGGGAGACCGTCGGCCGGCCGGGCGGCACGGTGTGGCTCGTGTCGACAGCCCGTCACCACCGGCTCCCCGACGTGCCGGACGCGGAGACGGTACGGCTCGGGAGGCTCACCCGGGCGGGCGCGCGGGCCCTCCTGGACGACCTGTGCGCCGCCCCGCTCCCCGCCGGGGTGACGGAACGGCTGCTCGACGAGGCGGCCGGACACCCCGGCGTCCTGGCCTCCGCGGTACGGCGCCTGGTGTCCGTCACCGACACCGGGGCCGCGCCCTCACCCCTGGTCGACGGCGCCGTCCTCGCCGAGGTGTACGGCGGTCTCGTGGACGGCCTCCCGGCGGACTCCCGCCGCCTGCTCGCGGTCGTGGCCCTGACCGGCCGCACCGAAGCCGACGACCCGGCCCGGAGGGGCGAGCCTTCCGGACAGCTCGCCGCGTACGACCCGGCCGCCGAGGCGAACGCACCTGGACCGCTCGCCGCGTTCGGCTCCGCCGAGACGGACGCGCCCGGACCCTTCCAGGCGTCCCCGCCCGCACCCTCCCAGGCGTACGAGGTCCAGCTCGGTGCCGTGTTCGCCACCGCGCGGCTGACCCGGACCTCCGTCGAGCCGCTGGACGGCCTGATCGCGGACGGACTGCTCTGTCGCCGTGGCGACCTGCTCCGCTTCGAGGACCCGTTCCTCGGCGGCGCGGCGCTCGCCGCCGCGCCCGCCTCCTGGCACGGGGGACACCCGGCACCCGCCCCCGTCGGGACCCGCCCCGCCGTACCGGTGGACCCCACGCTCGTCCGCGGCGAGGGGCACCGCGCCGACCGGCTCGGCCCGTCCGCCGCCGTGCGCGCCCTCGCCCCCGTGGTCCGTGGCCGCTCCCAGCTCGTCCGCGGTCTCGCGGCGCTCGCCGACGGCCCGGTCATGGACGCGCACGAGGCGCTGCTTCAGGCGGCGGAGCTGCTCGCGGACCGGGCGCCGGCGGAGGCGTCGGACGCCCGGTTCCTCGCCATGGAGGCGGCGTGGGCGGGGGGTGACGTCTCCGCGTGCCTGGCCGCCCTCGACCCCGGCAAGGCCGCCCGGGGCACCGAACGCGACTTCGTCGAGGGGCTGCGGGCCGCTCTCGACCTCCGCCTTGACCAGGCCCGTTCCGCCCTCGCGCGGGTGGTCGCGCGGGACGGCGCGGAGGACGACCCGCAGCTGCTCCTGCGGGCGGGTTCGGCCGCGCTCGTGCTCGGCGACACCGCGGCGGCGTCCCGGATCCACGCCCGGGCGCTCGCCCGCGCCCGGGCGGAGCACCGTACGGCTCTGGTGCCCAGGGCCCTGGAGCACCTCGCCTACGCCGAGCTCAGGTCCGGCCGGTACAGCAGGGCCGAGCGCACCGCGCGCGAGGGACTGCGGGCGGCCGAGCAGACCGGCCAGCGCAACGTCGCCGCCCACCAGCACGCCGTCCTGGCGCTCGTGGCCTCCGTGTCCGGAGACGGGCACACTGTGACGGAACACGCGGGGCGGGCCCTCGACACGGCGCGCCCCCACGGCCTGGTCCAGGCCGCGACCCTCGCCGAATGGGCGCTGGCGCGGGACGAGTTCGGGCGCGGTCTCGCCGCCCAGGCGACCGCGCGGCTGCTCCCGCTCGTCCAGCCGGGGCCCCGGAGCGGGCACTTCGCGCTGCGGATGCTGGTGGTGCCCTGTTTCGTGGAGGCGGCCGTCGTGTCCGGGCGGCGCGCGGAGGCGCGGGAAGCGGCGGAGGAGTACGCTGTCTGGGCCGTGCAGGGCATCGACCGCACCGCGCCGCCCCAACTGGCCCGCTGCCGGGCGCTGCTCGCGCAGGGCGAGGAGCCGTCGTACTGGTTCCGTGAGGCCGTCCGCCGCCACGACAGCTGCGGCAACGACTTCGAGCGCGCCCGGACCCTCCTGGCCTACGGCACCTGGCTGCGGCGCCGCCGGCGGCCCGCCGACGCGCGCGGTCCGCTGAGCGACGCCCTGGTCACCTTCGAAAGGGCCGCCGCGGGCGGCTGGGCCGAGCACGCCCGCTCCGAACTGCGTGCCACGGGCGGCTCCACCGGCGGGGTCACGGACCCGGCGGCGCTGGGCCGGCTGACGCCCCAGCAGCAGCGGATCGCCCGTCTCGTGGCCGGGGGCGCCACCAACCGGGAGGTCGCCGACCGCCTCACGCTCAGTCCCCGGACCGTGGACCACCACCTCCGGAGCGTCTTCGCCAGGCTGGGCATCCGCTCCCGTGTCGAGCTCCCCGGTGTCGTCGGGCGATGGGACGCCCACCCGGAAGCATGAGGCCGAGAAACATCCGATGTCTCCTTGCCCCGGCTCTCGCGAGCGCCGTATCGTTCACGCTCGACAGGCCAATCACCCGATCTGTGCTGGTCGTTGGGGCCGCTCCGGGTGGGTCCGGCACTGCCGCCGAACACCGAGCAGGCAGCCCAGGCGTGAAAGGAACCCCGTTGTCCCCTGACATCACGCGGGTCATCGCGATGGACACCCACGACATCCGCTTCCCCACCTCCCGCCGACTCGACGGCTCCGACGCGATGAACCCGGACCCCGACTACTCCGCGGCCTACCTCGTCCTGCGCACCGACGAGCCCGACGGCCTCACCGGACACGGTTTCGCCTTCACCATCGGGCGTGGCAACGATGTCCAGGTCGCCGCCATCGAGGCCCTGCGCCCCCATGTCATCGGCCGGCCCGTCGACGAACTGTGCGCCGATCCCGGCCTGATCAGCCGCGCGCTGACCGGTGACAGCCAGCTCCGCTGGCTCGGCCCGGAGAAGGGCGTCATGCACATGGCCGTCGGGGCCGTGGTCAACGCCGTCTGGGACCTCGCCGCCAAACGACGGAACAAGCCCCTGTGGAAGCTGCTTGCCGACGCCGACCCCGAATGGCTCGTCTCCCAGGTCGACTTCCGTTACATCGCCGACGCCCTCACCCCCGAAGAGGCACTTGACCTGCTGCGGCGGGGCCAGGGCGGGCGGGCCGAACGCGAGAGAACCCTGCGCGCCCGGGGCTACCCCGCCTACACGACCTCGCCGGGCTGGCTGGGCTACTCCGACGAGAAGCTCACCCGGCTGGCCGAGGAGGCGGTGGCCGCGGGATTCACCCAGATCAAGCTGAAGGTGGGCGCCGACCTCGCGGACGACATACGCCGCTGCCGCACAGCCCGCGCCGCCGTCGGCCCGGACGTCCGCCTGGCCGTCGACGCCAACCAGCGGTGGAACGTGACCGAGGCGATCGAGTGGACCCGGGCGCTCGCCGAGTTCGACCCGTACTGGATCGAGGAACCCACCAGTCCCGACGACATCCTGGGTCACGCCCGGATCCGTGCCGCCGTCGCCCCGGTCAAGGTGGCCACGGGGGAGCACGTACAGAACCGCGTCGTGTTCAAGCAGCTGCTCCAGGCGAACGCCGTGGACATCGTCCAGCTGGACGCGGCCCGGGTCGGCGGGGTCAACGAGAACCTCGCCATCCTGCTCCTCGCGGCCAAGTACGGCGTGCCCGTATGCCCGCACGCCGGCGGCGTGGGCCTCTGCGAACTCGTCCAGCACCTGGCGATGTTCGACTACGTGGCACTCAGCGGCACCACCGAGGACCGCGTCATCGAATTCGTCGACCACCTCCACGAGCACTTCACCCACCCGGCCGTCGTCCACGAGGGCTCCTACACCGCCCCCACCGCCCCGGGCTTCTCCGCCGCCATGCACCCGGCCTCCCTCGCCGCCTTCACCTACCCCGACGGGACGTTCTGGGCGGCCGACCTGGCGGCGACCGCCCCGGCGGGGGTGACGGCATGACCACACCTCCCCTCGCCGGCCTGCGCGCCGTCGTCACCGGCGGGGCCTCCGGCATCGGACGCGCCGTCGCCCGGATGCTGGACGCCCAGGGCGTCGCCGTCGCCGTCCTCGACCTGAACCCGGATGCGGCCCCCGGGACGCTCACCGCCCTCCGCGCGGACGTCGGCGACGACGCCTCCGTACGCGCGGCGGTCGCGGCCGCCGCCACCGCCCTCGGCGGCATCGACATCCTGGTCAACAACGCGGGCATCGGCGCGGCCGGGACCGTCGAGGACAACCCCGACGGCCAGTGGCACGACGTCCTCGACGTCAACGTCCTCGGCGTCGTCCGTACGACCCGGGCCGCCCTGCCCCATCTGCGCCGCTCCGAGAACGCCGCCGTCGTCAACGTCTGCTCCATCGCCGCCACCGCCGGCCTGCCCCAGCGGGCCCTCTACTCGGCGAGCAAGGGAGCCGTGCTCTCCCTGACGCTCGCCATGGCCGCCGACCACGTACGGGAGGGCATCCGCGTCAACTGCGTCAACCCCGGCACCGTGGACACCCCCTGGGTCGCCCGGCTGCTCGACGACGCCGACGACCCGGAGGCCGAACGCGCGGCGCTCAGCGCGCGCCAGCCCACCGGGCGGCTCGTCAGCGCGGACGAGGTCGCGGCGGCCGTCGTCTACCTCGCCTCCCCGGCCGCCGGCTCCGTGACGGGCACCGCGCTCGCCGTCGACGGCGGCATGTCCGGACTCCGACCACGACCGGCGACCACATGACCGTCCTCGACCGCGTCCCCCTAGGCACGTCGGACGCCTGGACGACCCGTCTCGCCTTCGGCGCGGCCGCCATCGGCAACCTCTACCGGGCCGTCACCGACGAGGAGGCCGCCCGGGCCCTCGCGACCGCGTGGGACCGCGGCATCCGGTCCTTCGACACCGCGCCGCACTACGGCCTCGGGCTGTCCGAGCGGCGGCTCGGCGCATTTCTGCGCGACCGGCCCCGCGACACGTACACCGTCTCCACCAAGGTCGGGCGGCTCCTCGTCCCCGACCCCGGCGCCACCGGCGACGACCTCGCGCACGGCTTCGCGGTTCCCGCCACTCACCGCCGGCGGTGGGACTTCAGCGGGGACGGCGTCCGGCGCGCCCTCGAAGAGAGCCTGGAACGGCTCGGGCTCGACCGCGTCGACATCGTGTACCTGCACGACCCCGACGACCACGCCGAGCAGGCCCTGCGCGAGGCGTACCCGGCCCTGGAACGGCTGCGCGCCGAGGGCGTCGTCCGGGCCGTCGGCGTCGGCATGAACCAGACCGCCCTCCCTACCCGCTTCGTCACCGAGACCGACATCGACGCCGTCCTCCTCGCGGGCCGCTACACCCTGCTCGACCAGAGCGGCCTGGCCGACCTGCTGCCGGCCGCGCGGCGCAGAGGCGTCTCCGTCGTCGCCGGAGGCGTCTTCAACTCGGGCCTGCTCGCCGATCCCCGGCCGGGCACCACGTACGACTACGCCCCGGCGCCACCGGAGACGCTCCGGCGGGCCCACCGGCTGCGGGAGATCTGCGAGCGCCACGGGGTGCCCCTGCGGGCCGCGGCCGCCCGGTTCCCGCTCGGCCACCCCGCCGTCGCGGGCGTCCTCCTGGGCCTGCGCAGCGAGGACGAGGCCGCGGACGCCGCCGACATGCTGGCCCGCGACATCCCGGCCGCCCTCTGGGACGATCTGCGAGGCGAACGCCACCTCCCCGAAGACGCACCCGTCCCGAGCGGGAGGACAGGCCGATGAGAATCGCCCGGCACACCCGGGCCCGCGCCGACCGCGTCGGCGCGTACGCGCACGACTGCTCCGGCGACGGCGCGGACGCCGTACCGCCCGTGGTGTGGCAGGGGTGAGCGGCACTCTCGTCGTCGACGCCCACCACCACCTCTGGGACCTCTCCGTCCGCGACCAGGACTGGATCACGGGACCCGCGCTCGCCCCGCTGCGCCGGACCTTCACGGAGCGCGACCTGAGGGCCGAGACCGAGGCGTCGGGGGTGACGGCCACCGTGCTCGTCCAGACGGTGACCGTGGCCGAAGAGACCCCCGAGATGCTGGCCACCGCCCGCGACAGCGACCTCATCGCCGGTGTCGTGGGCTGGACGGACCTCACGGCACCCGACGTGGCGGACACCCTGGCCGCCCTGCTCGACCTGCCGGGCGGCGAGCACCTGGTGGGCGTCCGCCACCAGGTCCAGTCGGAACCGGACCCCGCGTGGCTGCTGCGCCCCGACGTCCTGCGCGGCCTCGGGGCGGTGGCCGGCGCCGGGCTCGCGTACGACCTGGTGATCCTCCCGCACCAGCTGCCCGCCGCGACCGCGGCGGCGGCGGAACTCCCCGAGCTGACGTTCGTGCTCGACCACGCCGCGAAACCGCCGATCGCGAGCGGACGGCTCGAACCGTGGGCGACCCGCCTGCGCGCCTTCGCCGCGCTGCCGAACACCACGGGCAAGCTCTCGGGCCTCCTCACCGAGGCCGAGCGCGGCACCTGGACCGTGGGGGATCTGCGCCCGTACGCCGACACCCTGCTCGGCGCCTTCGGCCCGGACCGTCTGATGTTCGGCTCCGACTGGCCGGTCTGCACCCTGGCGGCCTCGTACGGCGACACGCTCGCGACGGCCCGGGACCTCACGGCCGCGCTGAGCCACGCGGAACGGGCGGCGGTCCTCGGCGGCACGGCGGTGAGGACGTACCGGCTGAGCAGAGGGGATGTTCAGCCTTGACGGGGGCGCGGGACGGAGGCGAGGAGCGGCCGGCGCGGTGGACCGCTGAAGCGCACCGGAACGCCCGGCGAGTAGAGCACGCTCACGGGCGCCCCGAGCGGCCGGCCGAGACCGGCCGCGGCGAGCAGCGTCTCGTCGCAGTCGAGGAGCCGGGCGCGGTGCAGCGGCCAGCGGGGGTGGGTGTTCGGAAGGTACAGCTGCCGCCCGAGGAAGGAACTGTGCATGCCCCAGCGCGCGGTCAGGAAGTGTTCGAGCGCGGTGGGCTCCTCGACCCGCTCCCCGATGGCGACGCTGATCGCGCTGCGGGCGCCGCGCGGCCCGGGCCACCGCCTGCTGCTGGAGTACGTCACGGTGGAGCCGTCATTGCGGACGCTCATCCTCGACCAGACGTAGGGAAGCCGGAACGCCCACCGGCCGACGGTCACCGGGATCAGCCGGGACGCGTCGAGCGAGCGGAAGACGACACCGCGACGCCCGTGGCCGTCCACCGAGTACAGCCGCACGTTGGTCTCGGGGAAGGTGCCGAGATACGGGAGCCCGGGAAGGCGGAACCAGCCGACCCGGTGCATCCGGAAGGCGACGAGGCCGACATAGGTGACGCCGTCGAGGGTGTCGGGCACGGTGCCGGCGGGCAGCAGCGGGGCCACGTCGGCGGGGTCCACGGCCCAGTGCAGGAACGCGAGGTCGAGCCAGGACTGCGTGAGCAGGGTGAGGTCCGCGCGGTGCGGCGGGTCGGCCGATATGGGTTCCGGCTCCACGGCGGGGGGCGTCTGCGGCATCGCAGCAGTATCCGGCATCCGGCGCACGAAAGCGGCCCTCCACCGGTGTGTGGAGGGCCACCTCGTCGTGGCTCAGTGGTCGGCCGACCTGGGGTGCGGTGCTGTTACGGCGCCACCTTCAGCAGCTTGTTCGCGGTGCCGGAGGAGGGGTTCTTGATGGCGTCGGCGGTGGCCGCCCCGGTCAGCGCCGCCGCGGTGTCGGCGGGCGTCGCGGAGGGGTTGGCCGCCAGGTACAGGACGGCGGCGCCCGCCACGTGAGGAGCGGCCATCGACGTGCCGGAGATCGTCTTGGTGCCGGTGTCGCTGTCGTTCCAGGCCGACGTGATGTCCGAGCCGGGGGCGTACAGGTCGATGACGGCGCCGAAGTTCGAGAAGTCCGACTGCTCGTCGTCCTTGGTGCTGGACGCCACGGTGAGCGCTTCAGGCACCCGGGACGGCGAGCCCTGCCCGGCGTCGGCGGACTCGTTGCCGGCGGCCACCGCGAAGGTCACGCCGGAGTCGATGGCCCGCTTGACCGCCGCGTCGAGCGCCTCGTCGGCGCCGCCGCCGAGGCTCATGTTCGCGACCGAGGGCCCGGAGTGGTTCTGGGTGACCCAGTCGATGCCCGCCACGACCTGCTCGGTGGTGCCGGAGCCGTTGTCGTCCAGGACACGGACGGCGACGACCTTGGACTTCTTGGCGACGCCGTGCGAGGTGCCGGCGATGGTGCCGGCGACGTGGGTGCCGTGGCCGTTGCCGTCGTCGGCGGTGTTGTCGTTGTCCACGGCGTCGAAGCCGTGGGTCGCCCGGCCGCCGAAGTCCTGGTGCGAGATCCGGACGCCGGTGTCGATGACGTACGCGGTCACGCCCTCGCCGCCGTTGTCCGGATAGGTGTACTTCTGGTCGCCCGCCGCGTCGGCCTGGTCGATCCGGTCCAGGCCCCAGGACGGGGGCTTCTCCTGCGTCTCGTTGATGCTGAACCGCTTGTTCTGGACGACCGTCCCGACGGCGGGGTCGGCGGCGAGCCGCTTGGCCTCCTCGACGCTGAGGCCGGACGCGGAGAAGCCGTTGACCTCGGAGCCGTAGGAGCGCACCAGCGTGCCGCCGTACTTCTTCGCGAGATCCGCCTTGTTCGCGGATGCGTCGAGGATGACGACGAAGCTGCCGGCGACGGCGCCCGGGGCGCCGAGACCGTGCACGGTCCCTTCGGCCGGGGCGGCCGCTCCGGCGATGTTGGTCGCGAACAGCGCCGCGGCTGCGGCGCCCGCCACACCAGTGGCTATGGCCGCGTTGCGAAGACCGTGGGATCGCTTGTGAGTTGCCATGAAAGGGGATCTCTCCTCGTGTTGACGTGTGGGGCGTCAAACGTTCGAGAGAACCCTGTGCGGATTGGCAGGAGCAAATCAAGAGCGAACCCGGGGTACGGGCTTCTTCAACAAGGTTTCTGAATGATCTCTCCGCATCGTCTCCACGGCGCACACGCTCTCTGCCGAACTCCTCCGGGGAATGGGCACGTTCTCGCCGTGCCGCGCGAAGGCGGGCTCAGTTCTTGCGGGCGCTCGACGGCACCGCGGGAAATTCGCTTGCGCCCCGGACAGCCGCTCAGGACGCTCGGCACGTGAACACAGCGAGCGATGTGCCCGAACGGTGGAGCCAGGCGAGCGTCCACCCCGACATGTGGGTGGACCCCGACAAGGACCCGCGCCACAGTGACGCGGCGAGCCCGGACGGCGAGTTGGCGACGCTGCGGGACTTCCTCGGCGGCTACCGGCTGACCCTGCGGATGAAGTGCGAGGGCCTTGGCCCCGAGGAGCTGGCGCGCCGTTCGGTGCCGCCGTCGACCATGTCCCTGCTCGGCCTCGTACGCCATCTGGCCGAGGTGGAGCGGGACTGGCGCAACTGGATCCTGCCGGGGGATCCGGAACCGACGCTGTACGGGGACGCCGACGGCGACTTCAACGGCGCCGTCGCGGAACAGTCGGTCGTCGACGGCGCGTTCGCCGACCTCGCCCGCGAACAGGCGGCCACCGACGAGGCTTTGGCCGCCTGCACGGACCTGGGCGCGCGGGTGATCCAGGACGACACCTCGGTCCGGGAACTGTGGGTCCACCGGATCGAGGAGTACGCCCGCCACTGCGGACACGCCGACCTGCTGCGCGAGTGCGTCGACGGCCGGGTGGGGCAGTAGCGGACGTGGGGCGAGGGCAGTGGCGGAGCCCGAGGGGTGACGTCGAGGGTGGGCGCCCGTCAGGCGGAGGCGTGCGGGACGTCCAGCACGGCGTCCAGGGCCTCACGCCAGGGAAACACCTCGGTGTCCCCCTGGTCCGGCTCGTGGGGCGTGAATCCACCCTCGCCGTACAGGACCCTGACGCCGGCGCCCCGCAGCGTCTCGATCGACCGCTCGAACTGCGGGTGCGCGGCGAGGGCGGAGTTCACACAGGGCATCACCGCCATCGGGATCCCCTTGCCGATCCCCTCCGCCACCACCCCGACGAGCCACTTGTCGGTGATCCCGAGCGCCCACTGGTTCACCGTGTTGAAGGTGGCGGGCGCCACGACGATCGCGTCCGCCGGCGGCCACACGTCGGGCTCGCCGGGCAGCCTGTGGTCCCAGCGCACGGGATGGCCCGTGAGCACGGCGAGCCCGTCGAGGGAGTGCGCGAGCCAGCGGGCGGCCGTCGGCGTGAGACCGAGGCAGACGTCCCAGCCGTCGGCCTGCGCCTCCTCGATGACCCGGGCGACGTCGAAGACGGGCGAGGCAGCGCCGCTGAACAGGTACAGGGTCCGAGAATCCATGGCCCTATCCGATCACAGGCGGCGTCCGCGTCCCGAGGGGAGCCCCGGGGTGCGGGCCGGGGGCGCCGTACGCCCGGCTCGACCGCCCCCTGCCGTGACCGGCGGCGGACCGCTACCGTGGGCGCATGGCACGGGAACTCAGGATCGAGATGAGCGACGAGGCGTACGCGGCGCTTGAGCGGGTCGCGGCGGAGAAGCACGTGCCCGCGGAGGACTACGCGGGCCGGGTTCTGGACGCCGACCTGATGCGCACCCGGTTCGTCGAGGGCGCCCGCTTCTTCGTCGGCCGGCACGGGCAGGCCTTCGCGGAGCGGTTCGGCCGCCCCACGAAGACCGGCACCGGCGCCGCCTGAGCCGCGCGCCCGAATGCTGCTGCAGATAAATCTGTCCTGGCTGCTCGACGTCGCCCAGCAGGAGATCCCCGGCGACCCGGAGATCTCCGACTGGGGAGCGTTCGAGGCCGCCCGTGCGCGCCACGCCTTCCGGGTGATGGACACGCCGGTCTACGACCAGCCGCATCACCGGGCCGCCGCGCTCCTCGAGCAGTTCGTACGCGTCCCGGCCCTCGAACACTCCAACGAGCTGTACGGCGTGGTCGTCGCGGCGGCCTACCTCCACGCCTCCGGCTTCCCGGTCGAGGTGTCCGCGGAAGAGGCGATCCACCTCGTCGAGCAGGTGGCGGAGGGCCTGATCGACGTCCGGCAGGTCGCGGCGGTCCTGAAGGAGTGGACCCGGCGATGAGGGCGGGCGCCACCCGGCGACTGCCTTCCGGATCGCTGTGCGCCCCCGCCGTCGGGACTCCCTGGTTCACGGGGTGAGCGTCGCGGCGGGCGGTGTCCAGCGGCGGGTGCGGGACGGGCTGTCGGGGAGACCGAAGTCCTTCTTGAGGTCCTCGGGGACGGCGTAGTGCATGACCCGCCCGCGGGTGAGCGAGGACAGCTCGAAGAGGGCGGTGAGGTGGCCGAGCCGGTCAAGGGCCCACGCGCCGAGCGGGGAGCGGTCCTCGATGGTCTCGAGGACGCCCAGGAGATGCGGCACCGTCCGAACGACCGTGTCCCAGGGCGTTCTGGGCACCTCCAGCCAGTCGCCGCACGTGTCTCCGACGAGATGGCGGACGAGAGCGGGGACGACCGGGTCGAGGAAGGTCCCGGGCACGATGTCCTCGTACAGCTCGATGAGCTGCCGGGTCAGGTGGGCGCCCTCCGGGGACGGCCCCATGTGCCGGACCATGTACCGGTCGAGGAACACGCGGGCGTCGTCGAGGGTCGCGGGGGCCGCGTCCTGGTCGACCCCGAGCATGGCGCCGACCACCCGCCAGGCGTAGTAGTAGGCCTCCGCCCCCTCCTGGGACATGTGGATCCCGAGGCGGTGGAGACTGTCCAGGACGAGCAGCGAGAAGAACATCTGCCCGCCGATCATGTCCTCCTGACAGATCGGCACCCCCGACGCCTCCGCGTCCCAGCGGTTCTCGCGCGTGAGGTGGTGGCGGATGGAGGCGTGCAGCAGACGGACCTTCTGCGCGGCGGGAAGGAAGCGGCTGCCGGCCTCGAACGCGTCGGGCCGCATCAGATAGACGGTGAACTGGCCCGTCGCCGCCATCCGCGTGGACGGGTAGTTCAGAGCGTGTGTCGTGGAGAGCAGCTTCGCCACGTGGGGGACGAGGTAGCACGCGGGCATGGAGGCGAAGGACAGGGCGGTCGCGATGTGCACGTCGTTGTCGATGAAGAACAGCCGCGCCTGCTCCATCTCCTCCCAGTCCACCCAGGCCGGCGGGGCGCTCGTGGCCCGCAGGTACTCCTTCGCGACATCGGGCAGCCCGTCGGGCACCGGGGCGCCCGCGGTGGAGAAGAAGCGCATCAGGGTGTTGAACGTGCCCATCTCGCCGCGTGCGAAGAGAGCGGCGACGGTGGCGTCGGCGAGCTCGTCGCCGGTCTGCCGGAGGGCGTCCGTCGATGCGTCGGTGGGTGACATGGGAAGGCTCCTACTCTGTGACGCGAGGTCAGGAAAGCCGGACCGCGGCCGAGTGCGCCAGGGCGGTCAGGGCGGCGGTGGCGGGCGCGGGCACGTCGAGCTCGTCGAGGGCGCCGAGCGCCTCCCCGACCCGGACGGTGATCATGTTCTCGACGCGGTCGGGCGCCCCGAGCCGGCGCATCACCCCGCGTACGGCCTCCAGACCGTCCTCGTCCAGATCGGGCCGGCCGAGCAGCCCGCTCAGCCGCTCGCGCTCGTCGGGACCCGCGATGCGCCACGTCTCCGCGAGGAGAGCGGTGGGCCGATGGCCGCGTACGTCGTCGCAGGTGGCCTTCCCGGTGTGCCGCGGGTCCCCGAACAGGCCGAGCAGATCGTCCCTCAGCTGGAAGGCCTCGCCCAGCGGCAGCCCGTACGCGCTGTACCCCTCCCGCAGCCCCCCACCCGCACCGGCGAGGGCGCCGCCGATCAACAGGGGCTGCTCGACGGTGTACTTGGCGGTCTTGTACCGGATCACCTTCAGTGACGCCGCCGTGTCCGGAGCGGTACCGGTGTGGAGGATCTCCAGACACTCACCCGCGATCAGGTCCCGCGCGAGGGCCGCCCACAGGGGCCGGGCCCGGCCGAGGTACGCGGCGGGCAGACCGCTGGTCGCGAACAGCTGCCCGGCCAGCGACATGAGCAGGTCCCCCACCAGCATCGCGAGGGACCGACCGGCGTCCGCCGCCCGTGGATGGTGCCCCACGGCACCACCGAGGGCCATGTGGACGGTGGGCCGGCCGTGCCGCAGCGGACTGTCGTCGATCAGGTCGTCGTGCACGACCGCGGCCGCGTGCACCAGCTCCATGGACGCCGCCGCCCGCAGCAGCGCCTCGCTGTCCGGTTGCCGGGCGGCGCGCCAGCCCCAGTAGCAGAACGCCGACCGCAGCCGCTTGCCGACCGCGACCGCCGCCTCAAGCTGCTCGGCCACCGGCCCGAGAGCCGGGTCGACCGCCGCGAGCAGGTCGGCTTCCCCGGCGACGAAACGGTGCAGCACCTCGTCGACACGGGCCTTGAACGCGGACGGCTCCCAGCGCTCAGTCACCGTCGGCCGCCCGCCGGGCCAGGACGTGCTGGGCGAGGACCTCCAGATGGGCCGGGGGCACGGTCGCGTACCGGTCGAGCATCAGGCGCCCCCGCGCCGAAAGGTCCCGCTCGGCCTCCGCCACCAGCTCCGCCGCGTCCGAGCGCCGGGCGAGTCCCCGTACGGCGCCGAGCGCCGAACCCAGCGTGCTCACCGCGACGTCCGCGAGCCCGGCCGCCAGGAGCACCGCCTGCTCGCCCGGGCCACCACGGCGTCCCGCCTCCCGCGTCATGACATCCCTCCACCCACAGCCGCTGCGACAGGGCGGCGCCGGTCGTGCGCCACCCCCGCAAGGCTCGCGGTGCGCCGGGCGGGGCGGGGGCGCAACTCACGAACGAGTGATCATCTCGTGTGGGCGTACGGATCGACGCACCCCGTGAGGCCCGTCGCAGCAGGTCTTGCCCACGCTCGGGAGGACGCGGCGGAAAGCCCCTGTAAGAAGATCGGAATGGTGGGTGTAGGGACGGGCGTGGCGGGGGAGAACTGGGGTGGACGCCCGCAAGAGGGCGCCGCAGCGGCCCGACCTCGGGGCGGCTGCCGGATTGACCAGAAGGACGAGCATGGCCAGCGGCACCGTGAAGTGGTTCAACTCCGAGAAGGGCTTCGGCTTCATCGCCCAGGACGGAGGCGGACCGGACGTCTTCGCTCACTACTCCAACATCTCGGGCAACGGATATCGCGAGCTCAACGAGGGCGAGGCCGTGACCTTCGACATCACGCAGGGCCAGAAGGGCCCGCAGGCGGAGAACATCGTCCGCGGCTGACCCGGGAGCCCCGTGCATCCCGCTGTGACGGCGTCCGCACCTTGTGCGGGCGCCGTCTGCGTGCCCCGGAGCGCGCCGCGGTTCCCCGTCGACACCCGGGGCGCCCGGCCGCCACGGCGGACATGTGTAAAAGGTGTAGAAAGGGCAAAAAGTAACGAGAAGGCGGGTGAGCGCATGGCGGACGAAGAGCGCGCGGAGCAAGGGGAGGGGGACCTGCCCGACCGGTTCGGCGTCGAGGTCCGTCCCGTCCCGGACACGGACACCGTCGTCCTGGTGCTGACGGGGGAACTCGACCGCGACGCCGTCGACCCGCTGCGGGAGGCCCTGGAGCAGGGCGACGGCAGCGAACGGATCATCGTCGACTGCTCCGGTCTCGGGTTCTGCGACTCCTCGGGCCTCAACGTCCTCCTCAGGTCCCGTCTCCGGATGCTGCGGGCGGGCGGGAGCCTGGAGCTCTCCGGACTGCGCCCGCCGGTGGACCGGATGTTCGACATCACCGGCGCCCGGGAGGTCTTCCAGGTGTACGAGAGCACGGACGAGGCGCTCGCCGGGCGCGGCCACGAAGGCGGCGGGCGACATGTCCGAGACCGCTGACGGCTCCCCGGAGCAGGTGCGCAGACTCAGGCTGTACGGGACCCGCGGCGTGGTCGCGCGGTGCCGCGACTTCACGGCCCAGGCCCTCTCGGACTGGGGGTGGACCCCCCCGGAGACCGAGGAGGCGGAGCAGCGGGTCGAGGACGTGCTGCTCCTCGTGTCGGAGGTCGTGACCAACGCGTGTCTGCACGCCGGCGGCCCGGAGGAACTTGTCCTGCGGCACGGCCGCGGGTCGCTGCGGGTGGAGGTGGCCGACGCGAGCCCCGAGCATCCCCGCGCGCAGGGTGCCCGCTCGCCCGCGCTGCCCGGCGGTCACGGCCTCATGGTGCTGGACAGGCTGGCCGGTGACTGGGGCAGCGAGGACAAGGGCTCGGGTGCGGCGGGCAAGGTGGTGTGGCTGGAGGTCAGCCGTCCTGCTGGTCCTCCGTGGGGTCCTCCTGGAGCAGACCCGTCCTGAGCTCGCCGAGGATCCGGGTGAGCAGGCGCGAGACGTGCATCTGGGAGAGCCCGATGCGCCGGCCTATCTCCGCCTGGGTGAGTTCCTCGCCGAAGCGCAGTTCGAGAATGGTCCGGTCGCGTTCGGGAAGCCGTTCGAGCAGGGGCCGCAGCGAGGTCAGGGACTCGATCAGCTCGTACGAGGGCTCGCAGGTGGCCAGGTGGCGCGGGCTCGCGCCGGGGGCCGTGTCCTCGTCGCCCGCGGGGACGTCCAGGGAACGCGCCGCATAGCCGTGCGCCGCGAGCTGCCCCTCGGTGACGTCCTCCTCCGTGAGGTGGAGCTGCGCGGCGAGCTCCGCGCGGCTCGGACGGCGGCCCAGACCCTGCTCCAGGGTGTCCGCCGCCTTGGCGAGGTCGATCCGCATCTCCTGGAGGCGGCGGGGTACCCGTACCGCCCAGCTGGTGTCACGGAAGAAGCGCTTCATCTCGCCGACGATCGTCGGCAGGGCGAAGGCGGAGAAGTCGACCGCGCGGTCGGGGTCGAACCGGTCGATCGCCTTGATCAGGCCGATCGTGCCGACCTGGATGATGTCCTCCACCGGCTCGGCGCGGTTCCTGAACCGGCGGGAGGCGAACTTGACCAGACTGAGGTTGAGCTCCACGAGGGTGTTGCGTACGTACGCGTACTCCGGGGTCCCCTCCTCCAGTACGCGAAGCCGTTCGAAGAGGGCGACGGAGAGGGTCCGGGCGTCGTCCGTGGAGACGGCGGTGGGCCGGATGGGCTCCGGGAGGCCGTCGAGCGCAGCCTGACGCGTCACGGCTCCCGGAGCCCCTGCGGCGTCCTGGGAGGTGGCCGAGCGGTCTCTGACGGTGGACATGAAGGCTCCTTCGACGGGGCGACGAACCTGCGCCGCGCGGCCCCGGAGGAGCGAGCGGCGGCGGTCCATCGGTCGAGCGTCCTGAAGAAAGCCTGCCCGTTATCGTCCGGTTTGACACGATTATCGGTTAATTTGCGCAGGTCTGGCGCGCCGTGACGAGCCGAACACGCGCCCGTGCCCCGGACGTCGTCCGGGGCACGGCATCGTCGAGGCGCGGGATCTCCGGGCGAGGGTCCCCTGCCTCACCACCGGTACCAGCGCCCACTGCCGCTCCGCATCAGGAAGCCGAGCAGCCACAACACGAGCACGGCGATCGCGATGTACCAGAGCACCTCGACCGCGAACCCGGCACCGAAGAGGATCAGGATCACGAGGAGGACGAGAAGAAGGGGAACCATGGTGGCACCTCCAATGCCTCGGGGGCCGGCCGGTCCTCGGCGCGAAGCCCTCGGTTGCCGTGCGCTTTCCCTTTTCTTCCGGAGTCATGTGCGCCTTTCACCCCGAGTCATGGGGATACGGCCCTTCCATTCCGCTCTCTCCCGTCCAGGAGGTTTGAGCCGCGCCCATGCGGTGAGCCGCAGTGAGGGCGGGGGGAAGAACGCAGAACGGGGGGCCGACCCAGAGAGGAAACGTCGTGTCGCTCGACGGAAAGAACGTCCTCGTCCTCACCACGAACTACGGGACGGAGCAGGACGAGCTGGAGAAGCCGATGGCCGCCCTCCGTGAGGCCGGCGCCGGCGTCACCCTGGCCGCGCAGAAGGACGAGCCCGTCCAGACGCTCGTCTCGGACCGTCGGCCCGGCGCCGTCCTCAAGCCCGATACGACGCTCGGGGCCGTCACGGCGGACGCGTACGACGCGGTCGTCGTTCCGGGCGGCACCCTCAACGCCGACCGGCTCCGCACCGACGGCGAGGCCCGGCGTCTCGTCTCCGCCTTCGCGGAGGCCGGCAAGCCCGTGGCCGCCGTATGCCACGGCCCCTGGCTCCTCGTCGACAGCGGACTGGCCCGGGACCGTGAACTCACCTCGTACCCGTCGCTCCGCCCCGACCTGGAGAACGCCGGAGGCGCGTGGCGGGACAAGGAGGTCGTCGTCGACACCTCCGGAGGCCACCCCCTGATCACTTCCCGCAAGCCCGACGACCTCGACGCCTTCTCGGCGGCGATCGTCGACGCCCTCGGCGGCGGGAACCGAGGATGACGAGAAAGGAACCACTCATGGCCAAGAGCGGTATGGAGAAGGGCAAGGGCAAGGTCAAGGAGACCGTCGGCAAGATGACGGGCAAGAAGGGGATGGAAGCCGAAGGCAGGGCCGAACAGCTGAAGGGCAAGGCCCGAGAGGCCACCGAGAAGGGGCGCCGCGGCGGAACGAAGGCCGTCGACGACCTGAAGAAGCGGGGCACCACCTAGGACCCGTGGACGCTCCGGACGTACCCGCGCCCCCGACGGCCCAGGCCGCCGGGGGCGCGGCCCGCCGCCCGGTGAGGACGAGCAGGATTGAGGGCACCGCGACCGGGCAGGCGCCCCTCAGACCCCACACCCACGACCTGAGTGCAGGCGATAGCCATGACCACCGCACGCGACATCATGACCCCCGACGCGACCTGTGTGCGCTCCTCCGAGACCCTCGTCGACGCCGCTCGCAAGATGGTCGAGCTCGACGTGGGGGCGCTGCCCATCTGCGGCCCCGACGAGAAGCTGAAGGGCATGCTCACCGACCGCGACATCGTCGTGAAGGCCGTCGCCCAGGGCAAGGACCCCGGGCAGTGCACGGCGGGCGACTGCGCGGAGGGCGAGATCATCTACGTTCAGGCGGACGACAGCGTCGAACAGGTCCTGAGCGTCATGAGCGAACACAAGATCCGCCGCGTCCCCGTCATCGACCAGCACGTCCTCGTCGGCATCATCGCCCAGGCCGACGTCGCCCGGGCCCTGCCCGAGCGGCAGGTCGGCGACCTCGTCGAGACGGTCTCCACGGACTCGTGACGGGAGGGCGGTCCGGCGGCGGTACGCCCGTCGCCGGACCGCCCGCCCCAGCTCGGCTGCCGGGCCGTGACCGACGTGGAAGGGGACTGTGATGGACGGGATCGTCATGCTCCGGGACGACCACAAGACCGTGGAGAAGCTGTTCAAGGAGTTCGAGCGGGCGGGCGACGACGCGCACGACCGGAAGCGGGAGATCGCGGACCGGGTGATCCGGGAACTCACCACCCACACCTGGATAGAGGAGCAGGTCTTCTACCCCGCGGCCCGCGAGGCCGCCCCCGACACCAAGGACCACGTGCTCGAAAGCGTCGAGGAACACCACGCCGTGCTCTGGATGCTCTCGGAGCTCGACGGCCTCGACCCGACGGACGAGCGGTTCGACGCCAAGATGACCGTCCTCATGGAGAACGTGCGCCACCACGTCGAGGAGGAGGAGCAGGACTGGTTCCCCGACGTCCGCAAGGCCATGGGACGCAAGCGGCTCCTCGAACTGGGCGAGCGCATGGAGGCGGCCAGGCAGGACGCCCCGGGAAGCCCCCTCGCCGTGCCCAGCGCCGACGCCTAGGGCCTGTCTTTCGGATCATGCCGGGCTCGCCCAGAAGCCCTCACCAGGGGATGTCGGCGGCGTCGACGATCCGTCCGCCCATGTTCCGTTCCACCATGCGCAGGGCGGCGTCCGCGAGGTCGCCGTGGATGTGGGCCACCGCGTCCCGGGGGACCGTGACGCCGAGGTGCCGGATGTGGGCGTCCAGGGCGGAGTAGAGCACGCACTGCTCGGTGACCTGGCCGGTGAGGACGAGCGCGTCGACGTCCAACGTGCGCAGCAGATAGGCGAGAGGCGTCTCGTAGAAGATGGAGTGGCGCGCCTTCACCACGAACAGAGACTCGTCGTCGGGCCGGACCGGCTCGACGAGCTCGGGGTGACGGCCGGCCAGGGCCATGTCGAGGATCTGCCCGTGATGGGACCGCCAGCGGCCGAAGTTGTCGTTCGCGTAGATGACCGGGACCTCCGTCGCCCGCGCACGCTCCAGGAGATCGACGATGCCGGGAAGGGCGCGTGTCACCGACGGGACGAGCCGCTCCGCGTCGTCGTGCCGGTAGGTGTTGAGCATGTCGATGACGACGAGCGCCTGCTTCGCCAAGGTCGTCTCCCGGTTCCGTGAGGGTTCTCCGCCCCGCCGGATGTGTCGGTATGGGCCGGTTCGTCCCCAGAGTGTCCACGCTACCGGCCTGCCCGCGACGCGCCGTGCGGCGGTGCGTGAGGTGCGTGTCGTCGGGTACGCGCGGATCGACCGCGCAGTGCCGTGACGAGTTTCTTGGAGGCGGGCGATGAGCAGGGTCGAGCAGACCATCGATGTGGATGTGCCGTTGCGGACGGCGTACGACCAGTGGACGCAGTTCGAGGAGTTCCCGCGGTTCATGGAGGGTGTGGAGGACGTGCGTCAGGTCGACGACCGGCATTGTCACTGGCGGACCAAGGTGGCCGGGGTGCGGCGGGAGTTCGACACGGAGATCGTGGACCAGCTTCCCGACGAGCGGATCTCGTGGCGCACGGTGGCCGGGGAGACCAGCCAGAAGGGCGTGGTGAGTTTCCAGCCGCTGGACGCGGAGCACACGCGGGTGCGCCTCGCGATGGACGTGGAGCCGGAGGGCATGGTCGAGAAGGCCGGCGACCTGATGGGCGTCCTCGACCGGCGGGTGAAGGGCGACCTGAGGCGGTTCAAGGGCTTCATCGAGGAGCAGGGGCGTGAGACGGGCGGCTGGCGCGGGCGGGTGCGCCCGGCCGACGCGGACGCCGGGACCGGAACCGGTACGGGCACTGCCGCCGGGCAGAGCTCCACGGGCGTCCCGGCGGACGAGGGAGCCGGACCGCCGGTCGTGGAGGTGGCCGGGCCGAAGAACCTGCCCGCGCCGGACAGCGACGCCGCGCCCGCGACCGGGACGGGACCGGTCGGCGCGTCCGAGGCCGAGCGGTCCTGGCCCGTCCCGCCGGGCCCCCATGACCCCAAGCCGCGGGAGGGCATGTGAACGGGCCGGCCGAGCGGCCCGAAGAGTCTCGGCGCAGGCCCGTTTCAGGCGTGCCCGCCGTGGCAAGTCGCGGGGCATGATGCGTATCGGATACACGATGATGACCGAGCAGGCAGGCCCCCGTGAGCTCGTCGGGCACGTGGTCGAGGCGGAACGGGTCGGATTCGACTTCTCCGTGGTCTCCGACCACTCCTTCCCCTGGCTGGAGTCGCAGGGGCACGCACCGTACGCGTGGAGCGTCCTCGGAGCGGCCGCGCAGGCGACCTCCCGCATCCCCCTGATGACCTTCGTGACCTGTCCGACCTTCCGCTACCACCCCGTCGTGGTCGCGCAGAAGGCGGCGACCCTGCAACTGCTGTCCGAAGGCCGGTTCCGCCTTGGCCTCGGCTCGGGCGAGAACCTCAACGAGCACGTCGTCGGCAGGGGCTGGCCCTCGGCCCGCGTCCGCCTCGCGATGCTCGACGAGGCCGCCGAGATCATCCACGCCCTCTTCAAGGGGGACCACGTGACCCATCACGGACGGCACTTCCAGGTCGACGACGCCAAGCTGTGGGACGTCCCCGGCACACCCCCGCCCGTGGGCATCGCCGTCTCGGGCCCCCGCTCCTGCGCCGTCGCGGGGCGGCACGGGGACGTGCTGATCGCCACGGAGCCGAAACGCGAGCTGCTGGACGCCTTCGACGCCCGGGGCGGCGCGGGGAAGCCCCGCATCGGGCAGATGCCCATCTGCTACGACACCGACCGGGAGGCGGCGGTCGCCCGCGCCCACGAACAGTTCCGCTGGTCCCTCGGCGGCTGGCGCCTCAACGCCGAACTCCCCCTGCCCGCCGGGTTCGTCCAGGCGACCGAGCACACCCGCCCGGAGGACGTGGCCGAGAGCATTCCCTGCGGAGACGACGTCGACGCCGTCGTGGAAGCGGCCCGCGCCTATGCCGACGCGGGATTCACCGAACTCGCCCTCGTCCAGGTCGGCGGCGCCCACCAGGCGTCCTTCCTCCGCTGGGCGGAGACGACCCTCCTGCCCGCGCTCCGCGCACTCTAGGGGCCTCCCCGGGCACGTCAGGTCGCCGCCGTGCGGGCCGTCGCCCTTCCGCACCTCGCAGGGAGATGAACGTCATGACCAGACCGAGCAACCCCGACCCCGACCCCCGGGACCTCCCTGACCAGGACCCCCGGAGCATCCCCGATCCCGAGTCCCGGAGCATGTCCGGCCAGGACCCCCGGAACCTCACCGGCGGTGCGGCCCGGCCCGGCGAGACACCGCCGGCGGAGTCGGGTACGAGCACGGGCACCGGTCCGTACCGGCCGCTCCGGAAGGGCTGGGGGAAGGGCCCCCTCCTGATCCTGTGGGTGCTGGTCGTCGTGTGCGCCCTGTTCTTCCTCGTGTACGCCCTCGTGCTCGCCACCGACTGACAGCCCCCCGCCCCCACCCCCGTACCACCGAGACGAAAGGAACCGGCCATGGCCCGAAACGAGTCCGACACGGACGCCTCCGGTGACCTGCCGGGGCCGGACGAGGCCCGCGGCGACGACGTGTACCAGCCCACCCACTCCGACGCGGCCAACCGCCCCTCCGGGGATCTCGACCCGGACAACGCGATCGTGACGGACCCCCTCGAAGACCTGTCCGCACCGGGATACTCCCCGCCCGAGCGGCCGCGGGGCGTCACCCGGCACGGCACCACCCAGCGCGAGCAGCGGGAGGGCGAATCGCTCGACGAACGGCTCGCCCAGGAGGTCCCCGAAGAGGCGGCCCCCGAGGGCGACGGCATCGGCGACCTCCCGGAAGGTGCCGGAGAACCCGTCGACGAGCAGGCCGGCGCCACCAGAGCCGGACGCCTCGCCCCGGTCGACACGCCCCCGGGCCGCGACGACCACGCCGTCGCCCGTGACGTCGGCCTGGACGACGGGGCCGCGCCCGCGGAGGAGGCGGCGATGCACGTCGACACGGCCGCCGACAAGGCCGGGACCGAGGAAGAGCGCGAGTCGTAGCGGACGCGCGTACCGCATGCCGGGCGCACGCCGGGGCACTCGCACTGCGAAGACCCTGACGAGGTGGAGGAACCCCATGAACACGCCCGACAAGGACGCGTCGGCGAGGCAGCGTCAGGCGGACCGCGACGCCGAACGTGCCCGGCAGGCGCAGCTCCAGGGGGACGGCGACGACGTGATGCGACAGACCACGCCTTCCCAGGCGGAGGGGGAGCGCGGGAAGGAGGAGGACGAACAGCAGGAGATGAAGGGGCGCCACGGAATGTGACGCCGGGCGAAGGCCCCGGTGAGGCGCTCTGTCCGTTCCGACATTTCTGGTGGACACCATGGACCTCGATTTCCTCAAACCGCTCCTCGAACGGCCCGGCCCCTGGGCCTCCGTCTTCATCGAGACGAGCAGGGCCACCGAGGACGCGGCGCAGATCCAGAGACTGCGTGACCGTGCCGTCCTCGGGGAGCTCGTCGACGCGGGCGTCGATCCGGCCACGGTCGGCGTGATCGCCGAACGGCTGGGCGCCGCTCCGGCCTCCGGGGCGCCGCCGGGACGTGCCCTCTTCGCGACCGCCGGGGAAGTCGTGCTCGACCTCCCCCTCGCGGCGGCCCCGCCCGCTGCCGAGGTGACCTGGTCGAGCCTGCCGCACATCGCCCCGCTCATGTTCCTGCGCGACGACGAACCGCGGTGCCAGGTGGCCCTGATCGACCGTACCGGCGCCGATCTGGAGATGTGGGGACCCCATGGCAGGGAGCAGCAGGTCGGGCAGGTGGAGGGGGAGGAGTGGCAGGGGCGCGGCCACCGCAGCATCCCCCAGGACCGGTACGAATGGCACTACAGCAACAAGGTCGAGGACGCGTGGGAGGAGACGGCCGAGATCATCGCCGCCGAACTCGCGCGGCGCTGCCCGCAGGACGGCGGGACGCTCCTCGTCCTCGCCGGGGACGCACGTGAACGAAAGGCGGTACGGGAACGGCTTCCGCAGCCGCTGAAGAGCATCGCCGTGGAGGTCGACCACGGCAGCCGGGCCCCCGGGGCGTCCTCCGAGCACTTCGCCCGCCAGGTCGAGGAGGCGCGTGCGCAGTTCGCCCGCGAACGGGTACGGCGCGCGCTCGACGCCTTCCGCGCGGGTCGCGGACGGCCCGGCGAGCACCGCGAGGCGACCGTCGACACCGGCCCCGGCCCCGCCGCCGAAGGCGTACCGGCGGTGGTGGAGGCCGCGAGGGAACGTCAGGTGGCCACCCTGCTGCTCGGCCGCGAGGCCTCCGACGCGGGGCGGTCCGTGTGGGTGGGCTCCGGCGCGTCCGACATCGCCCTCGGCCGCACCGAGGCCAGGAGCTGGGGATACGGCGGGCCCGAGGAGGCCCGCGCCGACGACGCGCTGCTGCGCGCCTGTGTGGCAGCCGACTCCGAGGTGCTCGTGATCCCCGAGGACATGCGGGGACCGGCCGGCGGACTCGGCGCGGTGCTTCGCTGGACTCCGGGGCGGCCGTCCTCTCCGGCGACCACGGCCTGACGCCGCCCCCGGTGGCGAACCCCGTCCCCCGCCGCCCCCCGGTGATGGGGGACGGGGTTCGCGGCAGCCCGCGAACCCCGTCCTCCACGTCTCCTCCACGTCCACGGACCGCCTCGGGCCCGCCGGAACGTTCCGGCGGGCCCGAGGCGGTCCGCGGCGTCCGGTCAGTCCTCGCCGCGGACGATCTGCGGCTCCGGGTCGCCTTCCTGCCCCTCGGCGTCGCGGGACCTCTCCATGTCGAGCTCACGGAACGCGGGTCTACAGGTCCTGATACGCCCCGCGCCCGCCTCCTCGACGCCTCCCGAGCGGATGGCGTTCCTGACGTTCTCCACGACCGACACCTCCTGAGATCGAAGATCCGGCCCTGTGGGGGTCGGGTCGGCTGCCCTCTGCGTCTACCCGGCGCACCCCGCCTGACACGTGTCCTCACGCGGCCCCTACGCCGCATGGGTCAACCCCGCGCGTGTCAGGCCACCTGATCGTGGTGGGCGCCGCCCGGCGGGTCATCCTCGTCGCATGCGTGCGACCACCGCTCTCCTCCTGATGAGCGCCCTGGCCCTCGGGCTCGCCGGATGCGGTGACGTCGAACAGAGAGAGGCCGCCGCACGGTCGGCGGCCGTGGAGTTCGGGGCGGCACTGCGCGGCGCGGACCCCGGGCGCGCGTGCGAGGCGCTGGCGCCCGGCACCCGCGAGGAGGTGGAGGAGGAGGACGGGCCCTGCCCCACCGTCCTGGCCGGCCTCGACCCCGCGACCGCCTCCGGCGAACCGGTCGCCACGGACGTCTACGGGGAGCAGGCCCGGGTCGTGTTCGCGCACGACAGCGTCTTCCTCGCCTCCTTCCCGGACGGCTGGAGAGTGACGGCGGCCGGCTGCACGCCGAGGCCGGGACACCCGGCCCGCTGCGAAGTGAAGGGGGACTGAGATGCGTGTGCTGTTCGTGCTCTGTCTGGTACTGGTCTCCGCGGGCCTCGCGCTCGCGGTCACGACGGGGCTGACGCACCGATGAGCGGCCTCGCGAGGTTCCTCCGCCGGAACGGACTGACCCTCGCCTTCGGCACGGCGTTCCTGCTGACGCTCGTCGGCCAGGCCTTCGCCGGGTGCGCGGAGCTCAACACGGTTCTCACCGCGGCCGACCTGCACCCGATGGGGTGCGGCGCGTACGTGCTGACCTCCGACTTCATGGTCGACGTCACGGAGAACTGGCAGTCGGAGTTCCTGCAGTTCTTCCTCTTCGTGTTCGGCACCGTCTGGCTGGTGCAGCGCGGCTCGCCGGAGTCCAAGCCGCTCGACCGGATCGGCCGGGAGACGGACGAGCAGCAGAAGACCGGCGCGTACGCGATCCCCGAGTCGCCCCGCCCGGCCTCTGCCGGCGGACTCCGGCAGACCCTCTACTCGAACTCCCTCGGCATCGTCATGTGCCTGATCTTCCTGATGTCGTGGCTCGCCCAGTCCGTCACCGGCGTGGTCACCTACAACGAGGATCAGCTCCGCCAGCTCCAGGACCCGGTCGGCTGGAGCACGTACGTCCGTTCGGCCGAGTTCTGGAACCGCACGCTCCAGAACTGGCAGTCCGAGCTGCTCGCCGTCGCCTCCATGGTCATCCTCGCCGTCTATCTCAGGCAGCGCGGCTCCCCGGAGTCCAAGCCGGTGGGCGCCCCCCACACCGCGACCGGCGTGGAGGGCTGACGACGCCGGCCACCCACCGGCCCCGCGCCCCCTCCACCGTCCTCGTCCTCTGCCGGCCCTCAGGGCCAGGACGTCTCCCGGCGCGGTACGACGACGAGCTCGGCGAGCGCGCTGCCGGGCGGCACCGACAGGGCGTACATCACGGTGTCGGCCACGATCTCCGGGCTCTGCAGGACGGCCACGTCCGTGTCGGGGAAGCGGTCCATGATGAACGGCGTCTCCATGCCGCCCGCGACGACACCGGTCACGCCGATGCCCGGGCAGTCCCGCTGCGCCTCCTTGAAGAGGGTGTGGGTGAAGGCCCGAAGCCCCGTCTTCGCGGCCGCGTACGGGCCCGCCTCCGTCCAGGTCCGCAGCGCCGCCGTGGAGAGAATGTTCACGATGTGGCCGCCGCCTCGCGCCATCATGCGCCCGTAGCCCTCCCGGCACAGGTACATCGGGGCGAGCAGGTTGGTGGTGACGACCCGGGTCATCTCCTCGGCCGTCAGCTCCTTCACCGCCTTCGTGACGTCGACCGCCGCGTTGTTGACGAGGATGTCCACGGGCTGCCCCGTCTCGTCCAGGTCCCGGAAGACCTCGGCCACCGCCTCCGCATCCCGTACGTCCAGGACGACGGGCACGGCCCGGCACCCCTCGGCGGTCAGGCTCTCGCACAGCTCCTTGGCGAGGTCCTCGCGCACATCGGCGACGACGACCCCGGCACCGGAGCGGGCGAGCCTCCGCACGATCGCGGCGCCCAGCCCCCGGCCGCCGCCGGTGACCAGGGCCCGCCTGCCTTCGAGTCCGACCTGAATCCCGCTGTTCATGACATCCCCTTCCGTTGCCGTGCCACTGTCCGACCCTGTGCGGGTGTCCTCCTCGCCGCGTGTGAGCAAGCACACCAGAAGTCCAAGTCCTCCTCCCGGCCGAGGAGTTGGGGGATTCAGGGGCTCCTGGCACGCGCCTCCGCGCGCTGCTCCCCCCTCTTCCCGGGAACCGTCTGCCACGATGGGCGCCGGGCCAGAACAGCCACCGTCTCCCCGCCCTCGTGCATCACCTCTCCGGCGCGCGGAGGCCTCTCAGGGCCCCGTCCGACCCCACCCTCCGCGCTGCCGCGCTCTTCCCCGGTATCCCTCCTGTGCCTCTTTTCTCTGCTCGCGGGCTCACCCGCGCCCCCTCGAACGCCCCGTCCGCCGACCGGTCTCCCTGGCGCGCGCTGCGTCACCGCAGCATGCGCTGGTGGGCCGTGGCCAACTTCGTCTCGAACGCCGGCACCTGGATGCAGCTCACCGTCCAGAACCTGCTGGTGCTCCAGATCACCGGCTCCGCCGCCGCCACCGGCCTCTCCATGTCCGTGCAGGCCGCTCCCGGCCTGCTCATGGGGGCGCTCGGCGGAGCGGCCGTGGACCGCTGGCCCCGGAAGCTGACGGCCGCCGCCGGACAGGTCCTCCTCGCCGTCGTGGCCGTCGTCACCGCCGTGCTCGTGGCGACCGACCGCCTCGACCTGCCGCTCCTGATGGCGCTCGCCGCGCTCACCGGGATCATCGCCACCGTGGACGGCCCCGCCTGCGCGCTGCTCGGCAACGACCTCGTCGAGACCGACGACGTGCCCTCCGCCATCGGCATCGGCTCCCTCGCCCACAGCGGCGGACGGCTCGCGGGCGCCGCGCTCGCCGGTGTGACGGTCTCGCTCCTCGGCACGGGCGCCGCCTACGGCGTCAACGGACTCTCGTTCCTCTTCGTCGCCTGCGTCATCCCCTTCCTCAAGCCGGCCCGCACGGCCGCGGCGCGCGTCGTCGCCGCCGGTGCCGGTGCCGGAAAGGCCGTCGGAGGTACCCCGAAGGCACCGGAATCCACGGGTACGGGGGTGCGCGAGGGGCTCACGTTCTTCGCACGGCGCCCGCGTCTCGTCGCCCTCGCCGGCCTCAACGGCGTCAGCGCCCTCTTCGGGCGCAACTACTCGCTGACCCTCGTGGTGCTCGTCACCGGCCCGCTCGCCGGCGACGCGGGCACCTTCAGCACCGTCTCCACCGTGCTCGCCGTCGGAGGCATCCTCGGTGCTGTGCTCGGCGCCCGGCTGCGCCGTCCCGCCGTACGGCTCGTGGCGCTGCTCACCCTCGCCGGCGCGCTGCTCCAGGTCCTCGCGGGCCTGGCGCCCTCGGTCGCGGTCCTGCTCGTCCTCGTCCTGCCCATGGCGGTCGCCGAGTCCGTCGCCGACACCGCGCAGAACACGGTCCTGCAGACCGACCCCCCGCCCGCGATGCGCGGACGGGTCCTCGGGGCCTGGAGCAGCATCCGTACGCTCTGGGGGCTCGCCGCGCCCCCGACCCTCGGCCTGCTCATGGAGCTGCTCGGGGCCCGTGGAGCCCTGGTGGCGGGCGGCCTGCTCGTGTCGGCCTTCGTCGCCTCGGGCCTCCTCACCCACGCCCGCCGCACGGCGCGGGCCGAGGCCCCGGCCGTCTCCGACGTCCGTGAGAGCGGATCGCCGGTGGTCGCGGCCTCCCCGGTCGCGGACAGGGGCCTCCCGGCTCCGGTCGCCGTCAAGGGGGCCCACACGGCCCCGGTCGCCGTCATGGACCTCCCGGCTCCGGTCGTCGTCGGGCGCTCCGCCGTACGGCCCCTGGTTCCGGCGGCCCGCGTGCCCGAATCCCTGACGGCTCCCGCCGTCGGTCCGGCCGGCCGTGCGGAGCTCGGCACGGCCGTCTGACCCGGACGCCACCCCGGCGCCCGGCCCACGGAGCTCCGGAGCGCGGCGGCTCACGGGGCGCTCCCGAAGGCCGCGGGGCGCCCCGGAGCGGAGCCGCGGGCCACGTCGCCCACGGCCGTGAGCACCTCGTCGACCGTCACCCGCAGCAGACGCGGGTCGGGCACGGCGCCATGGGCGTCGCCCGGCCTCAGCACCTCGCCGTCGCCCGCGGCCGGATGCCACAGCGCCCGGTGCGGCCCCTCGGCCGGCGGCCCCCACAGCAGCGGCGACACCGGGCCGAACAGCACCACCGAGGGCGTGCCGAACGCCGAGGCCAGATGCGCAAGGCCCGTGTCGCCCACCACCACGCAGCGCGCCCCCGCGACAAGTGCGCACAGCTCCCCGAAGGGCACCCCACGCCGTCCGCCCCGTACCGACCCCGGCGGCAGCCCCGCCCGCAGGGCCACGTCACGGGCGTACGCCTCCTCGCCGGGGCCCGCCGTCACCACGACCCGCAGCCGCGCGGCGCGCAGGGCCCGCGCGACGGCCGCGAACCGGTCGGGGGGCCAGCGGCGAGCGGGCGCGTCCGCCCCCGGATGGAGCACCACGGCGTCCGGCGCGGGGGAGGGCCGTGGGGGCGGCGCCAGCCGCAGGTCTCCCGGGTCCGCTTCGAGCCCGTACCAGCGCAGGAGGCGGCACCAGCGGTCCCGCTCGTGCTCCCCGGCGTCCCACTCCGGCCCGGTGACCTCCGGAACCTCCGGATGGTGGAACGCCCAGATCCGGCCGGGCCCGAGGCGGACGAGCAGCCGGTGACTGAGCGGCCCCCGGCCGTGCAGGTCGACCGCGAGGTCCGGCGGGCGCCCCGCCCACGGCAGCACCGCCGGAACCTCACGCCCGGGGGCGCGGGTGATCAGCAGCCGGTCCACGGCGCCCGTCGCCCGCACGACCGGCGCGAGACCCGCCGGAGCGGCGAGGACGAGCTCATGGCCGGGCAGCCCCCGGCGCAGCGCCCGTAGCGCGGGCAGTCCCGTAAGGGCGTCCCCGAGCCCCAGCGCGCGCAGCACCAGGACCGTGGGCCGCGCGCCGTTCCCGCGGCCCGTGGGCGACCGTCCGCCTCCGGCTTCCCCGCCCGCCGCGCGAGGGCCGGTCACACCGCCTCCCGGGCCGGGAGGGAGCGGGCGGCACGATGGGCCAGGGTCGTCGTGGAGCGGCCGTCGAGATAGGGCAGGGCCACCGCCTGGCCGCCCCACGAGCGCAGCGCCCGCGCCTCCGGCAGGCCGTCGGCCCGGTAGTCGCCGCCCTTGACCCACACGTCGGGCCGGAGCGACTCCAGGAGACGTACGGGAGTGTCCTCGTCGAAGGCGACGACCGCGTCGACGCTGCCCAGGGCGGAGAGGACCCTCATCCGGTCGGACAGCGGGTTCAGCGGCCGGCCGGGGCCCTTGAGCCGGGCCAGGGAGGTGTCGGAGTTCACGCAGACGATCAGGCAGTCGCCGATCCGCCCGGCGTTCTCCAGAAGCCCCACATGGCCGGCGTGCAGCAGATCGAAACAGCCGCCGGTCGCGACGACCGTGCCCCCGCGCGCGTGGACGCGGCGGGAGAGCTCGAAGGCGTCCCTCGGCGCCGGCTCCTCCTCCTCCGCAGGGGGTGCCCCCTCCCACAGGAACCGGTTCCCCGCGCCGCCCGCCCGGACGAACGCGGCCGCCTCGGCCACCGCCCGCTCCACCGCCTCCTCCGGCAGGGCCCCGGCCGCGAGCGCCGTCGCCGCCGTCGCCGCGAAGCAGTCACCGGCCCCGCACGGGTCGCCGTCGGCGCGGTAGGGCGCGGGGACCAGCACCGGAGCCGTACCACCCGGCCGGGTGAGGAGCGCACCCCGTTCGCCGAGCGTGACGGCGACGCAGACGGCACCCCAGCGGGCCGCGAGCTCGGCGCCGCGCTCCGCATGCGCCCGCAGAGAGGTCCGCTGATCGTCCGGACCGCACGCCTCGGCGGCGTTCGGGGTGACAAGCCGCGTCCCCGCCACCGGCGGACCGCCCCTGGGATGCGGGTCCCAGACGACGGGCACCCGCTGGGCGGCCGCCGCGAGCGCGGGCCGCAGCGAGTCCGCCGTCCCCCGCCCGTAGTCCGCGACCAGGACGGCACCGGCCCCGGCGAGCGCGGCCAGGGTCCGGGCGTCGGGGCGGCCCGGGATGCCGCCGCCCTGGTCGAACCGCACGACGGGGCGCCCGCCCGCCAGGACCCGGGTCTTGACCGGCAGCGTCCCGGCCAGCGGGACCGGCGCGAGGCCCACCCGGTCACCGAGGAGCCGGCGGGCGGCCGCGCTGGCCTCGTCGTCGCCGAGGGCGGCGACGAGGACGACGTCGGAGCGGTGCCGCGCGGCGAGGAGGGCGGCGAGCCCGGCGCCTCCCGGCCGCGCGCGCTCCTCTCCGACGTCCACCACGGGCACGGGAGCGTCCGGGGCCAGGCGGGTGGCGTCACCCGTGATGTCCCTGTCGAGGAGGAGGTCTCCTACGACGACGAGCGGTCCGTTCACGGTCACGAGGACCTCCTCAGGGCGTGGATCGAGGAAAGCGGCGCCGGATGCGGCGCACCGTTGACCGAGGGCCGCGCCGGTACGCCCGTCGGCACGGCGGGCTCCGCCGTGTGACCGGCGTCCGCCCCGGTCCTCGTACGGGCCCCGCGTCCGGCGGTCTCCGTCCCGGCCCGCGTGCCGGCCGGCCGGTCCTGGGCGCCCGCACCGTCGGCGATGGCCGCGTCGAAGAACTCGCAGAGCAGATGGACCGCCACGAGATGGACCTCCTGGACGGTCGCCGTCGTGTCCGCGTCCACACACAGCGCGTCGTCGGCGGCCTCGGCGAGGGGGTTCGGCGACGGGCCGGTCAGCGCCCAGACGGCGATACCGGCGGAACGCGCCGTCATCGCCGCGGAGAGCAGATTGGCGCTGCGCCCCGACGTCGAGAGCAGCAGCAGCACGTCCCCCGCGCGGCCGTGGGCGGCGACCTGACGGGCGAAGACCTGCTCGAAGCCGTAGTCGTTCCCGATGGCGGTGACGCTCGACGTCTCGGCGTGCAGGGAGATCGCCGAGTAGGCGGGCCGCTCGCGCAGATAGCGCCCGACGAGCTCGGCGGTCAGATGCTGGGCCTGCGCGGCGCTGCCGCCGTTCCCCGCCGCGAGCAGCCGGGCGCCCGGGGGCAGCACTTCGGCGAGTCGTCCGCCCCAGCGCTCCAGGCGTTCGAGACCGTGGCCGCGGAGCTGTTCCAGGGCGACCTGGAGCGACCGGCAGTGGCGCTCGGCGCTCCCGTACGTGAGTGATTCGCTCATGGTGCGCGGGTCGGGCGTCCGGTGGACGGCCCGGCCCACCTCCTTCCGGCTTCGGGACGGGTCAGACGCCCGTGGGGGTACGGCCCGCCGGGCCCACGGGGCTCCGGTCGGCGTGGTCGGCACGGCGGTCGCCGGCGGTCCCGGCGGCCTGCCCGGCGCGGTCGCCGAGCACACCGAGGTAGGACGCCACCGTGGCGGCGGCCACCCGCGTCCAGCAGAACCGTTCGAGGACCCGCCGCCGCCCCGCGGCCCCGTACACCGCGCGGAGTTCGGCCGAGGCCAGCAGGTCCGCCACCGCCGCCGCGAGGGCCTCCGGGTTCCGGGGCGGTACGAGGCGACCGTTGACGCCGTCGGCGACGCTGTCCAGCTGACCGCCCACGGCGGAGGCGACGAGGGGACGCCCACAGGCCATGGCCTCCAGCGGGACGATGCCGAAGGGCTCGTAGTCCGCCGGGCAGAGCACCACGTCCGCGCCCCGCATCAGGGCGGGCACCCGGGCGGCGGGCACGCCGCCGAGGAGCCTGACGCGTTCCGACACCCCCGCTTCCCTGGCGAGGGCGCGCAGCCGCCGTACCTCGGGGTCGCCGCCCGCCCGGTCGGCGGGCGGTCCGCCCACCACCACGAGCTCCGTGTCCGGCAGCCGCCGCAGCGCCGCGATGGCGACCCCGGCGCCCTTGCGCGGCACGAGCCGGCCCAGATGCAGCAGTCGGTACGTGTACGGGCCGCGGGGCGCCGCCGGGCCGTCCGGCCGGAACACCTCCGGGTCGACCCCACAGGGGACGACGTCCACCTTGCGACGGTCGACGCCCATGGCGGCGAGCTCGTCCACCTCGTCCCGGCAGGTGGCGATCACCCGGTCGCACCCCCGGCCCACGTCCGTCTCGCAGCCGACGCGCCCCACGGGGCTGGTGTCGGCGTCGCCCTGGTGCCGGCGCTTCACCGTGCCGAGCGCGTGGTACGTCTGCAGCAGTGGAAGACCCGTCTCGCGGGTCGCCCACAGCGACGCGAGCCCCGACATCCAGTAGTGCGCGTGCACCAGGTCGGGTGCGGTGCTCCGGGGGCGGGACCGCCACTGGGCGACCAGATGGCGGGCGAACTCCTCCATGTACGGCAGGAGTTCGTCCTTCGGTACGGGCTCGGGCGGTCCGGCGGGGACGTGGTGCACCGTCACCCCGGGGCGCAGCGGCACCCGGACCGGGAGGCCGGGGTCGTCGCGCCGGGTGTACACGGTCACCCGGTGACCCCGGTCGGCGAGCGCCCCGGCGAGCTGCGCGACATGCACGTTCTGGCCGCCGGCGTCGACCCCGCCCAGGGTCGCGAGCGGGCTCGCGTGCTCGGATACGAGGGCGAGGTCCAGGGGGCGGCCGTCGGGAAAGGACGACGTCGGGGACGAGAACGAGGAAGAGAACGATGACGTCATGACCGCACCTCCGCGATGAGTCGCTCCCAGTCGTCCAGGAAGCGTTTGAGGCCGTACCGTTCGAGCGCCGCCTGCCGGGCCCGGGCGCCGTCCCGCGCCGCGGCCTCCGGGTCGGCCAGATAGTGCCGGGCGGCCCGCGCGAGCTCCTCCGGGCGGGTGGAGAGGACGCCGGTCCCGGCGGGGACGGCCTCCACGGCCTCCGTCGTGGCGAGCACCACCACGGGCATCCCCAGGTGCATGGCCTCGAGGAGCGAGAGACCGAGCGACGTCCACCGCACCGGGTGCAGGTAGAGGCGCCGTTCGGCCATGGCGGCGTGCAGCCGGCTCTGCGGCAGGTCGGCCGACCGGCACCGGTCGGCGGGAAGCCCCAGCTCCTCGGCGAGACCTTCCGTCCGCATCCCGAAGACGTCGAGCGGCGCGGCCTCCGCAAGCCCGGGGAGCAGATCCGTACCGACGTAACGGCGGCGCCGCACCGGTTCGTTGACGACCACCGCCGCGCGGGGCAGCCGGCCGGTGTAGAGGTGGCCGGGGTCGACGATGCCGTGCTCGATGACGGCGGTGCGGGTGGATCCGTTGTCCCAGAACAGCCGGTTGAAATGGGTGACGTGCACCAGGGTCAGATCCGGCCGGTCCGCCACCGGGTGGCGGGTGTCGGGCACGTCCCCGCGTGGCGTGTTGTGCTCCAGGTAGACGGCGGGGACCTCACGGCCGGGCCGGCGGCCGCCCAGCAGACGGGTGGCGAGCTCCTCCTCGTGCGGCCGCTGGAGCACGACGAGGTCGACCGGGGTCTCCGCGAGCTCGGCCGGGGTCACCTCCCGCACGGACGACGGCCAGGTGAACGTCTCCGCGCGGCCCCGCCCGTCCGGCCCCCGGTCCGGGGTGACGGGAACCAGGTAGGTGTGCGGACCCTGCACGAAGGCGGTGGTCCAGGAACCGTGTACATGCCACAGAAGAATGTTCATGCGGCGCTCCTCGGGAACCTCGGGTGGGATGCTCGGGTGCGGAAGAAGAGGGAGGAACCGGAAAGATCCGGCACGTTCCTGCGCGACACGGCGGCCGGCTCAGCCGTCCCGCAGCTCCCGGAACCACGCGATCGTGCGCCGCAGACCCTCCTCGGCCGGGATCAGCGGCTCCCACTGGAGCTTGTCCCGGGCCAGGGTGATGTCGGGGCAGCGGACCGCCGGATCGTCCGTGGGACGCTCGATGAACCGGACCTCCGAGCGGGAACCGGTCAGGTCCACGATCCAGCGGGCCAGGTCCAGCATGGTGATCTCGGTCGGGTTGCCGAGGTTCACCGGACCGCTCATCCCGTGCGCAGCCGCCGCGAGAATGCCCCGCACGGTGTCGTCGACGTAACACAGGGACCGGGTCTGCAGCCCGTCGCCCGTGACCGTCAGTGACTCTCCCGCCAGCGCCTGACGGATGAAGGTCGGGACGGCGCGGCCGTCGTATCCGCGCATCCGCGGCCCGTACGTGTTGAAGAGGCGCACGACACAGGTGTCGGTGCCGTGCTCCGACGCCTCCGCCGTCGTCAGCGCCTCACCGAAACGCTTCGCCTCGTCGTAGACACTGCGTGGACCCACCGGGTTGACGTTGCCCCAGTAGCGCTCGCTCTGCGGGTGCTCCCGCGGATCGCCGTACACCTCCGACGTCGACGCGAGCACGAAGCGGGCCCGCGCGGCGCGGGCGAGCGCCAGGGCGTTACGGGTGCCCAGGCTGCCGGCCTCCAGCGTGTGCAGCGGAAGCCGCAGATAGTCGGCGGGGGAGGCGGGGGACGCGAAGTGCAGGACGAGATCGGGCGGCGGGTCGACCCGGAACGGCTCGGAGACGTTCGCCTCGTGCAGGCGGAAACCGCCGTGGGGGAGGAAGCCGGCGATGTTCGCCACGCGACCGGTGCTGAAGTCGTCGACGCAGGTCACCGTCGCACCCGAGTCGAGCAGCGCGGCACACAGGTGGGAACCGACGAAACCGGCGCCGCCGGTGACGACGGCGTGCTGCCAGCGGGGCGGGAAGGACATTGCCATGGTGTCTCCTCCGAGGGGGAGCGGGGAGGGATGGGCCGCGCCGGGGGAAACCGGGGACGACGGCCCCGCGGCCCGGACCGGCGCACTGCCGGTGGCGTCCTCACGGAGACCGCTCACGGGGAGCTACGTCTCCTGACGCCTCCTGCCGCTACCCACGGCATGCCGGGCCATGCCTCACCGGTGCCGCCGATACTTCGTTTGGTCTCTGCGGGCTGCGGCTCAAGAAGGAGGTAGCACGCTCCTACTCATCCTGAACGTGGTCCTCGCCGGACCGGGAGGGACGAACGGCACGACGTGACGGAGCGGGCCGGCCCCCTCGGGGCCGGCCGTCCTGTCGTCGGTCACGATCGCCGGATCTCATTCCCGGACACAGCCGGCCAGATCCTCCGTGTTCATGATCTCCTTGTCCAGCTTGTCCAGGTGCGGCCGGACCTGGTCGAGCACGGCCGGAGCGTTCATGTTCCGGTCCAGGCGGTCCATGCTGACGTCCAGCTCCCGGAAGGCGGCCTGGAGCGCGTCCGTGTTCACCCCCGCCTCTTCGGCGGCGTCCCGGATGCCGCCCATGTCGTCCGTCATGTCGGCCCTGATGTCCTGGATGCCCTGAACGGTCTCCGATCTGTCCACGTTCCGCATCTCGCTGCTGTGGCCCTGGAGGTCGGTCAGCTCCTCGCAGACGGCCGCGTTGGCGTCCGCCCGTTCCTCGGCGGCGCCGTCCCCGCCGTCGCCGTCGGAGCAACCGGCGAGCGCGAGCACGACTGCCGCGCTCGCGGCCACCAGGACGCCCGGTGCCGTCCGGCGCCACCGGCCCACGGCCCTTCGTACGGTCCTCGGGGGCATCACGCACCACCTCCTCGGTACGCGCCTCTCGTGCGCGGTCGTCTCGCCGCGGCGGGTACCCGTTGCGGGGGCCCGCACTCGCCCGCGGAGTGGTTGCTTCCCGAGCGGGCGCGCGGGCCGCCGCGCGGTCCTCACCGCGGCCTCACGGCGTGAACAGGATCTTCACGGCCCCGTCCCGCTTGGTCTGGAACATCTCGTAGGCGTCCGGCGCCACGGAGAGCGGAAGTCGGTGCGTGGCGAAGTCGTCCACGCCCAGCGGGTCGTCGTCGGTGAGCAGCGGCCGCAGCTCCTCGACCCAGCGCAGGACGTTCGCCTGCCCCATGTGGAGCCGGAGCTGCTTGTCGAACATCGCCAGGAGCGGCATCGGGTCGGCCGCACCCCCGTACACCCCGGCAAGCGACACCGTGCCGCCACGGCGGACCAGCTCGACCGCCAGGTGCAGCGCGGAGAGCCGGTCGACGCCGTAGCGGCGCATCAGGGGCCCGGCGAGCGCGTCGGGCAGATGGCCGACCAGCGTCTGCAGCCCCTTGGCGACCGGCGCTCCGTGGGCCTCCATGCCGACCGCGTCGATGACCGCGTCCGGCCCCCGGCCGTCCGTCAGATCCCGTATGCGGTCGACCAGTTCGCCACCGGCCTCGGACGGATCCAGGACGTGCACGCCGCGGGCCGCCGCGCGGTCGAGCCGCTCCCGCACGGGATCGATGCCGATGACGAGGTCCGCGCCCCGCAGGAGCGCGATCCTGCACGCCATGTCCCCGATCGGCCCGAGGCCGAGGACCGCGACCGAACCGCCGGGCGGCACGTCCGCGTACTCGACCGCCTGCCACGCCGTGGGCAGCACGTCCGAGAGGTACACGAAACGGTCGTCGGGCGGCCCCTCGGGCACGGGGATCGGGAGGCTGTTCCCGAACGGGACGCGCAGGTACTCGGCCTGCCCGCCCGGCACCTGCCCGTACAGCTTGGTGTACCCGAACAGTGCCGCACCCGAGTGGTAGGCGTGCACCTGCGTCGTCTCGCACTGGGAGTGCAGCCCCCGCGCGCACATCGCGCACGTGCCGCACGAGACGTTGAACGGCACCACGACACGGCTGCCCGGCCGCAGCCGGCTCACCTCGGGACCCACCTCCTCGACGACGCCCATCGGCTCGTGCCCGAGCACGTCCCCCGGATCGAGGAACGGCCCCAGCACCTCGTACAGATGGAGGTCGGATCCGCACAGCCCGCTCGACGTGATCCGTACGATCACATCGGTGGGTTCCTGGATCACGGGGTCCGGCACCGTCTCCACCGAGACCTTCCGCCGGCCCTGCCACGTGACCGCCTTCATCGCTGCCACCTTCCCGTCTCCCGCCGCGCCGGGTGCCTCACAGCGTCGCGGCCATCGGTGCGTGGGCGGCGATGACCGCCCGGTAGGACTCCTCCGTCGCGGCCGCGACGCGCGACCAGGTGAACCGTTCGAGGACGCGCCGCCGCCCGGCCCTCCCGTACTCCGCGCGCAGCGCCGGATCGGCGAGGAGGAGCCGTACCGCCGCCGCGAGGGCGGGCGGGTTCCCCGGCGGGACGAGCCGCCCGTTCACGCCGTCGGCGACCGAGTCCAGCTGGCCGCCCACGGCGCTCGCCACCAGGGGCCGGCCGCAGGACATGGCCTCGAGCGGCACGATGCCGAACGGCTCGTAGTCCGCGGGGCACAGCACGACGTCGGCGCCCCGCATGAGCGTCGGGACCATCGAGGGCGGCACGGCTCCGGTGAACCGTACGCGGTCCGCCACACCGGCCTCCTCGGCGACGGCCCGCAGCCGCCGGACCTCCGGATCGGCGTCCACCTCACCCGGCGGCGGACCGCCGGCCACCACGAGCTCGGTGTCGGGCAGCCTGCCCAGGGCGGCCACGGAGACCGCCGCGCCCTTGCGGGGCACCAGACGCCCCAGGTGCAGGAGTCGGTAGCGGTGCGGGCCACGGGCCACGGCCGGTCCGTCGGGCCGGAAGGCGGCCGGGTCGACGCCACAGGGCACGATGTCGCACGTGGCACGGGGAATCCCCATGGCGGCCAGCTCCTCGACCTCGTCCCGGCAGGTGGCGAGGACGCGGTCGCACCCCATGCCGACGTCGGTCTCGTACGCGATGCGCGTCGGCGGACTCGTGTCTGCCGCGCCCTGATGACGTCGCTTCACGGTGCCCAGGGCGTGATACGTGTGCAGGAACGGGACCGGCGATCCCCGCGTCGCCCACAGGGTCGCGAGCCCCGACATCCAGAAGTGCGAATGGACCACGTCGGGGGCCTCCGCCTGCCACTGATCGGCCAGATACCGGCTGAACGCCCGCATGTGCGGCAGGAGTTCGTCCTTCGGCAGCTGCTCCGGCGGACCGGCGGGGACGTGGTGGACACGGACCCCGTCGCGCAGCGGGGCGACGGTCGGCAGCGTGGCGTCGTCGCGCCGGGTGTACACCGTCACGCGGTGTCCCCGATCGGCGAGGGCACCCGCGAGCTGGGCGACGTGCACGTTCTGGCCTCCCGCGTCGACGCCGCCGAGCGTGGCGAGCGGGCTCGCGTGCTCCGAGACGAGCGCGATGGAGAGGGGGTGCGGGGCGAGGGAAGACATGAGCGGGCCTCCGTGGGGGAGAAGGGCCTTCGAGGAGCGGGCTGTTCACATGCGGACGCTCCCTCCCGCGCGGTGCGCGTCGAGCGTCGGCTCGGGGCTGCGCCGCCCCCGCTCGTCGAGCGTCGGCTCGGTCCGGCGCGGCCCGGCGTCGGTGTCGTCCGGGTCGCCGGCCGCCTCCGGACCCCTCGGTCCGGGGGCGCCCACGAGTGAGGCCACCGCGGCCACCACGTCCTCGTCCCGCACCCCGTCGATACAGGGGTGTCCCGGTACGGGGCAGACACGCGCCCGTGTCAGCGCGCACGGCGCCCGCTGGTCGCCGAGCAGCACGTGCCGGACGCCGTACGGGCGCCAGCGCTCGGCCGGCACGACCGGTGCGAAGAGGCACACCACAGGGGCCCGTACGGCGGCGGCCAGATGCGCGGGACCCGTGTTCCCCGCGACCACGGCGCCGGCCCGGGCGAGGACGCCCGCCAGGGCGCCCAGGCCGACCGTCGCACCCCCGAGGTCAAGGCCGTGGCGGCCCGCCACGCGGGCCGTGAGCGCGCGATCCGCCGGGGCCCCGGTGACCACCACCCGGTGCCCGGCCTCGTGCAGGGCCGCCACGGCCTGCGCCGCCCGTTCCGGGCTCCACGCCCGCGCGGGCACCGCGGCCCCGGGATGCACCACGACGTACGGTCCGGCGCCGGTGAGCCCCGCCGTGTCCGGCGGGTGCGCGACCCGGAGCCCGCCGTCGTCCTCCGGCGGCAGGTCGAAGCCCGCCGCCCGTGCCAGGTCGAGCGCCGCCTCCGCCTCGTGCCGCCCGTCACCGCGGCGGTGCCTCAGGTCGAGCAGCGCGCCCGGGTAGTCCTCGCTGTCGGCGCCGATCCACGGAACGCCCGCGAGCCGGAGCAGCAGCGCGGCGGGCAGCGGGCTCTGGTGGTACGAGACGAGGATCAGCGCCCGGTCGAAGCGGCGCGCGGCCAGCGCGTCGATCAGCGCACGGCAGGCCTCGGGTGAGACGGGCGGCGGATCGAGGCCCACCCACGGCGCCTCGTGCTCAAGGACCTCGTCCACGCCGGGCAGCAGCCGCCCGGCGGGGACGCCCGCCGGGCCGCAGAGCATCGCCGTCCACGAGGAACCCGCCGCGACGGCCCGCACGGCCGGCCCGGCCAGGAGCACGTCGCCGACGCTGTCGAGCCGCACGACGAGCGTGCGCGGGGCGGCTCTCACGGGCCACCGCCCGTGGCCCCCGCGTCCGAGAACCGCATCGCGAGGGCGATCCGTACGGCCGCGACGAGGTCCGGCGCCGTCCGGGGGGCCGAGGCGACCTCGTCGGCCAGTGTCGCCTCCGTCGGGACGAGGATTCCCCGGGCCCCCGCCGAGCGGGCGGCCTCCATGTCGCTGCCGATGTCCCCGATCACGACGGAACGCGAGGGCCGTACCCGCAGCCGGTCGCACGCGGCGAGGACGAGTCCCGGCGCGGGCTTCCGGCAACCGCAGCCGTCCCCGGGGCCGTGCGGGCACACCGCCCATACCCCCAAAGGCCCCAGGAGCCGGTCCACGCGCCGGCGTACCGCCGTCACCTGACCCCGGGTCAGCAGACCGCGCGCCACCCCCGACTGGTTGCTGACCACTCCGACGGCGATCCCGAGCGACCGCAGCAGCGCCACCGCCTCCTCGGCCCCGGGCAGGAGGAGCACCCGGCGCGGATCCCCGTTGTACGGCACGTCCGCGATGAGCGTGCCGTCCCGGTCGAACAGCACGGCGTCGGGGCCCGTCACGCGGGCGCGTACCGACGGGGCCGGGCTCCCGACCGCGGCCGCCGGGGGACCGGCGGACACCCAGGGGCCCTCGACCGGCCCGCCGCCGACCGCCGTACGCGCGCGCGTGGCCGATGACAGGGGCCGCCCCGGGCTCACGAGACGGCCTCCGGCCGCTCGCTGGGGTGGGGAAGCCCGACCGGCACGACCGGTGGACGGGCCGGGCCGCGGGGGCGCTCCGCCCGGTGCGCGACGGACCCGCGCAGCCAGTGCCAGGTGGCGACCGGCGGAATGACGGCGCTGGTGAGGACCATGTCGACGATCTCGGCGCGCGTACGCGGGCCGGGCAGGACGCGCGCGAGGGTGAACTCGGCCGTACCGGCCGACCAGCAGGCCCCGAACAGCGCGGCGGCGCGTGGCCGTCCGGCCAGGGCACAGGCCAGGGCCGCGCAGGCGGCGGCCGTGACGGCCCGGTGACGGGGCAGCCGGCCCCGGGGCGCTCCGGCCAGATCACGCCAGTGCGGACCGTGGAGGCAGCGCATCAGGACGTCGTCGCCGTTCCCCGCCTGCTGACGGACCGAGATCCAGCGGTCGGCCTCGCGCGGGGGATGGGCGGTGAGCCGTGTCCCCTGAGCGAGCTCCCAGCCTCCGGCGAGCAGCCGCAGGGCGAGGTCCGCGTCCTCACGGAAGGCACGGCGGAAACGTTCGTCGAATCCTCCGGCGGCGTTCAGGGCCTGTCGTCTGACGGCCATGTCGGCCGTGATCCAGCGGGCCGTCGCAAGGGCGGCGGTGTTCCGCTCCCCGTCGGTCGGCGGCCGCCCCGCGGGCAGCGGCACCTCGATACGGGCCGCCACCGCGGCCGTACGGGGGGAAGCGGCCGCCAGGTCGCGGGCGAGGTCCTCGCCCCAGGTGGCGGACGGCACGACGTCGTCGTCGAGGAAGACGATCCAGGGCACCTTCCCCACCCGGCGGGCGCCGGTGTTCCGTGCGGCGGCCGGGCCCCTGGCCCGCCCGGGCACGACCGTGGTGATCGCGCGCAGCGCCTCGGGCACGGACAGCTCGGGCACGGCACCGCCGCTGTCCGGCCGGTCGTGGACGATGACCACCCTGGACGGCGGCCGGCCGGTCGACCTCGCCAGGGCGTCGAGGCAGCGGGTGAGACTGGGGCGCCCGGTGGTCGGGATGACCACCGCGTAACGCGGGGACGGCGCGCGGCCGTTCACCGGACACCGCCCTCGCCGGTCCCGGCGTTCCACTCCTGGCGGCCGGCCTGGAACATGTCGGCCCTGCGGACCGCGAACGGGCCGATCGCCAGCAGGTCGACCGGGGTCGAACCGAAGCACTCAAGGGCGTCCCTGGGATCGTCCACCATCGGCCGGCCCGCCGTGTTGAGGCTGGTGTTGACCACGACGGGCAGCCCGGTCCGCCGCTCGAACTCCTCCAGCATCCGCGCCACCAGCGGTTCGAGCAGCCGGTCCACCGTCTGGATCCGCGCGGTCCCGTCGACGTGCACGACCGCCGGGATCCGCTCACGCCAGGCCGGCGCCACGTCGTGGACGAACAGCATGTACGGGCTCGGCAGCGGACCGTCGAAGATCTCCGCGGACCGTTCCGTCAGCACCATCGGGGCGACCGGCCGGAACTGCTCGCGGCCCTTGATGTCGTTGAGCCGCTCCAGGTTCCCCGCGTGCCCCGGGTGCGCGAGCAGCGAACGGTGGCCGAGGGCCCTCGGCCCGTACTCGGAACGCCCCTGGAACCAGGCCACGACCCCGTTCGCGGCCAGGGTCTCCGCCACGGTGACGGCGATGTCGGGGGGACGTTCGAAGGGAACGGCCGCCGTCTTGAGCCGCCCGGCGAGCTCCGCGTCCGTCCACTCCCTGCCCAGGGCGGCGCCCGGCATCGGGGCCGGGTCCTCGCCCGCCTCCGCCGCGAGCAGCAGCGCGGCGCCCAGGGCGGTACCGGCGTCACCGGCGGCCGGCTGCACCCAGACGCGGGAGAACGGGCCCTCCCGGGCGATACGTGAATTCGCCACGCAGTTCAGGGCGACGCCGCCGGCCAGGGTCAGCACTTCGTCGTGGGTCCGGCCGTGCAGCCATCGCACCAGGTCGAGCAGCGTCTCCTCCAGGACCGCCTGGGTACTGGCGGCCACGTCGGCGTGCGCGCCGGTCCACGGCTCGTCGGCCCTCCGGGGCGGGCACAGCTCCGCCCAGGGCACCCCATGGGCCACGAACCCGCCGTCACCCGTCGGGTGGACGTACCGCCGGAGCTCCCCGAGCATCCGGGGCGTCCCGTGCGAGGCGAGCGCCATCACCTTGAACTCGTCGGACGACCGCAGGAAGCCGAGGTGCTCGGTCAGCTCCTCGTAGACGAGCCCCAGCGAATCGGGCAGCGCCTGCGCGCGCAGCGGTTCGAGGCGGTCGCCGAGCCGCCGCGCGGCCAGGTGGGAGGCCGACTCCCCGCGTCCGTCGAGGACCAGGGCCGACGAGCTCTCGGCTGCCTCCGCGCCGAACGCGCCGGACGCGGCGTGTGCCAGGTGATGGCCGACGAACCGGACGCGCGCCGGATCGAGGCCCGGCAGCGCGGTCGCCAGGAACCCGGGGGCGTGCCGGGCGTATGCCTGGCGCAGGCTGTCCCAGGGGTCGTCGAGGGCCATCTCCTCGGCGGGACGGGCCAGAGCGGGGTCGTACGAGTAGGCGACCAGGTCCAGATCCTCGGGGCGCAGCCCGGCCAGGTCCAGGCACCATCGCGCGGCCTGCTCGGGCAGCTCCCAGGCCGAGAACGGTACGGGCCGCTTGCCGTGCTTGCGGCGCGAGAACCGTTCCTCCTCGGCCGCGGCGACGGTGATGCCGTCGACGACCAGGGCGGCGGCGGGGTCGTGGAAGAGGGCGTTGACGCCGAGAACACGCATGGGAGACCTTTCCGGTGTCGGCGGACGGGCTTGTCCCGGTACGCGGAGCGGAGTGAGAGGTCGGGGACGGATCGGGGGCGCCCACCGGGCGTTTCCCGGGCCGGGCCAGATGTCCCGGAGCGTCCCCCTGGAGTCCGGTCGTGCGGTTACCCGCGCCGAGCAGCGCTACTCACCGGATACGGATATTTCCGGAGAAACGATTGCGCATGGGTGGGTGGCGTCCGGGCAGCCGCCCGGTGCCGCTGCCCGGATGCTTCCCCTCCCTGCCGGGCAGCGGCACCGGTGCGTGCTCCGGCGCACGGCACCGGGGCGACGAGGGCTACCCTCCGATGAGCCGGCGCGCGGCTCTTACGACATGCCCGCGCGAGATCCCGGCGGCGTCGAGGAGCTCCTCGGTCATGCCGGAGCCCGGCAGACCGGTCACGGCGAGATGGGCGAAGTCGGGACACTGTCCGGCCTCGGCGAGGGCGGACAGCACCGCTTCACCGATTCCGCCCTCGGCGTGGTGGTCCTCGACGACGACGAGAGCACCGGTCTCCCGCGCGGCGCGGGCGAGAACCTCCGTGTCGACCGGCTTGACCGAGTACAGGTCGACCACGCGCGCGTGGAGACCGTCGTCGGCCAGCCGCTCGGCGGCGGCGAGGCACTCGTGGAGGGTGACACCGGCGCCGACCAGGGTGACCTCGTCCTGCTCGCTCCGACGGAGGACCTTCGAGCCCCCCACGGGGAAGGCCTCGCCGTCCGGGTAGAGCACTGGGTGGGCGCCCCGGGTGGTGCGCAGATAGGAGATGCCGTCGAGATCCGCCATGGCGACGGTCAGGGCCGCCGCCGAGGTCGCGTCGCTGGGGTAGAGAACGGTGGAGCCGAGGACGGCCCGCATCATGGCCAGGTCTTCAAGACCCATCTGCGAGGGGCCGTCCGCGCCGATCTCGACGCCGCAGTGCGTGCCGCACAGGGCCATGCTGATCTGCGAGACGGCGGCCATGCGGATGAAGTCATGCGCGCGCGTGAGGAAGGCGGCGAAGGTCGTGGCGTACGGACGGAAGCCGCGCACGGCCATCCCGACGGCATCGGCGATCATCTGCTGCTCGGCGATGTAGGTCTGGAAGTACCGCTCGGGGTGGGCGTCCCGAAAATCCTGGGTGTGCGTGGAGTTGCCGACCTCGGCGTCCAGGACGACGACGTCGGGGCGAGCGCCGAGAGCGACGAGAGCGCTGCCGTAGGCGACGCGGGTGGCGACCTTGTCGCCGACGTCGAAGCGGGGCGGGGGAGCGGACTCGGCGCCCCGGCCCTCGGCGCCGTCGGTGGTCCGCGCGGCCACGCCGCCGGTGCGCTCGGTCGCGGGCGGGGTGGCGGGCGGCCGGGGGCCGCGCACCCTCAGATCGCGTACGCCCCCGAGCGCGGAGACGGCTCGCTCCGCCATGTCCTCGGGCAGCGGCTTCCCGTGCCAGCCGTTCTTGTCGGCGACCTCGGCGACGCCCTGCCCCTTGACGGTCCTCGCGACGACGACCGTGGGCGCCCGCCCGTCCGCGGCGGTGGTCAGAGCCCCGTCGATCGCTTCGAGGTCGTGGCCGTCGACGACGAGCGCCCGGCACCCGAACGCCTCGACACGGCGGGCGTAGGCGTCGGTGTCCCACTCCAGCTCGGTGGGACCGCACTGACCGAGGCGGTTCACATCGACGAGGGCGGTGAAGCCGGTCAGCCGGTGGTGCCCCGCCTTGTCGAGGGCCTCCCACACGGAGCCCTCGGTCATCTCGCTGTCGCCGCACAGCACCCACACCCGGTAGTCGCGCTTCTCCAGGTCACGGCCCGCCAGCGCGATCCCGACGCCGTACGCCACGCCCTGGCCGAGCGAACCCGTGGCCACGTCCACCCAGGGCAGCACGGGCGTCGGGTGGCCCTGCAGGCGGTGACCGAAGCGGCGGTAGGTCGTCATCAGCTCGTCGTCCCCGATCGCGCCCGCCGCCTTGAACATCGCGTACAGCAGTGGCGAGGCGTGCCCCTTCGAGAAGACGAGGTGGTCGGCCGCCGGGTTGTCGGGCGCGTCCCAGTCGTAGCGCAGGTGGCGGGTCATCAGGACCGCCATCAGGTCGGCCGCGGACAGGCTGGACGTGGGATGCCCGGACCCCGCGGCCGTGCTGGCCCGTACGGAGTCCACCCGCAGCTGCTGCGCGAGCTCGAACACCTGGGCGAGATCGCTGTCGGGGCCGAGCGCGGTGGTCGTGGCGGACGCGGTCATGAGGGGGTCCTTTCACACGGGTCCGAGGGGCGGCCCGTACCGCCCCGGACGGAGCACTCCGGCGAACGGTGGCCCGGAGCGCGCCGACCGCTACCGGGAACGGGCTTCGCGCGTCCTCGAACGGTTCTCCTTGCGTATCGCTTCGAGCAGCTCCGGCCTGCTCATCCGTGAACGGCCGTGGATGTCCAGACGCCGGGCCAGCTCGTACAGGTGCTCCTTGGTGGCCTGCTCGTCGACGCCCTCACCGCTGCGGGCCGGCCGCTCCCGGGGTGTCGTGGCGCGGGGGTCGGAAGGCCCCCTGCGGCCGTGCTCCTTGCGCTCCCAGTGGTCGCCGACCTTCTCGTACGAGTGTTTGAGCGCGCTGAAGGCCACCCGATGGGCCCGCTCGCCCTCCCCGTACTGCTCAACGGCCGAGTCGTGCGCCTCGATCCAGGTGCGCCGCGCATGCGCGGGGGAACGCTCGAGCGTCGAAGGAAGCTCCTCTCGCCCTGGCATGGGTCACCTCCGGTGACGAACGGACATGGCGGTGCGGGGTGCACCACCCCCAGCGGTGCCCCCGCGACCGCGCCCCAAACGGGGTGGGGGCGGGGGCCGCCGCCCCGACCGTTTACGGCGCCCCCGGCAGGGCAGGCGCCGACCGGCGCGAGCGCACACCGCGTACCCGCGCGTCGCGTCCGATCCGTTTTTCGATGGGTACGCGTGCGAACGGAGACCGGAGATGAACAGCCCGGATCGAGGAAGCTCCAAGTCCGGCCCGAAGCTGGACGACGAACGGAAGAAGGAAGTCGAGGGCATGGTCAGGTCCGGCCGGCCCACGCGTGTGGAGGAATGGCACGACCCCGAACCGCTCGTGGACGAGACGACCGAGCAGGCCCCCGGCCGGGGGAAGAAGAGCGGCCGGGAGAAGAAGGGCCGTCGGGAGAAGAAGGGCGAGTGATCGACACGCCCCGTACCGGCGACCGGATCAACGTCCGGTCGGCCCGGCGGGGCTGATCCGTGGGGTGCGCAGAGTGGAGATCACCTGGTTGTCGGTGATCTGCGGAAACTCCTCGTACCACTCGCCGACCGACCGGAAGGAATCCGGCCGGTACAGACAGAAGACCTCGTCGGCCTCGCGGAGCATGGCGGCGTGAGCCTCCGACGAGCAGACCGGTACGGCGAGGATGAGCCGGGCCGGGCGCGTGCTCCGGAGATGGCGGAGGGCCGCGCGCGCGGTCACGCCCGTGGCGAGCCCGTCGTCGACGAGGACGACGGTCCGGCCGGTCGTCTCCGGCGCGGGCCTGCCCTGCCGGTAGAGATCCTCGCGACGGTGCAGCTCGGTGCGCTGGCGCGCGACCTCGGAGGCGAACTCGTCCTCGCTCATTCCGAGCATGGCCAGGCTCTCCTCGTCGAACACGGGCGGATCCTCGCCCACGACGGCCCCGACACCGACCTCCGGCCGGCCCGGCACGCCGATCTTGCGTGCCACAAGCACGTCCATCGTGGTGCCGAGCGCCCGTGCGACCTCGGCCGCGACGGGTACCCCGCCGCGCGGCAGGGCGAGAACGACGGGATCGGCGAGGCCGTCGTGGGCCGCCCGCTCGACGAGCCGGGCGCCCAGTTCCTGGCCGGCCTGTCGGTGATCGTGGAACCGCATCGGAGATCATCCTTCCTTCTACGCGGCCGGGCACCACCCGCCGGGACCCGCACGAAAGCCCGGCCGAGGAGGCGACTACCCGCTCCGGCGCCGGACATGGCGAGGGGACGCGGCTGTTCGACCCGTGGACGCACGCCCGCCCGGGCCTCCGTGCGGCACCCCGTCACCTCTTCCGGCGTGGGATCCCGTGCGCCGCGTCGAGGACCAGATCAAGGAGCCGGTCGGGCCGCGGCCCCGTGTGCTCGTCGCCGGCTGTGGAGAGCGCGACGCCGACGACGAGGTGAACGAGCTCGCCGGCGGTCAGGTCGGCGCGGGCCGTTCCCCGCTCCTGAGCCCGGGTGAGCAGACCGCTCGCCGCCTCCAGGATGCGCCGGTGACAGTCGAGGCCCGGTGGACCCGCCGTCTCCACCATCAGGGCGCTGCCCATGCCCTGGTTCACCCGGGCGTGCGCGAGGAAGGCGCGCAGCCATCGTTCCAGGGCGTCGTCGGCGCTCTCCGAGGCGAGCAGCCCTTCCGCCTGCGCGCACAACGTCTCGATCCGGTCTTCGAGTACGGCGGTCAGCAGGGCCGTTCGGCTCGGGAAGTGGCGGTACAGGGTCCCCGGGCCCACCCCTGCCCTGCGGGCGATCTCGTTGAGGGACGCGCCGGGACCGGCCTCCGCGAACACGTCCCGCGCGGCCGCCACCAGACGTTCCCGGTTGAGGCGGGCGTCCGTGCGCCGCGGGGGCTCGGCGGGGGTGCGGCCCTGCGTGATCGTCATCGTCGTGTCCTTCGGTCGACTCCCGGGATAGCCAACCGGAGAGGTTCTCCGTATCGTAGCGGCCGGGAAACCGGAGAACCTCTCCGGATCGCCCGCCCGAACCGCCTATCTGAGGAGTACGGATGACAAAGGGGACACCGGCCGGGCTCGGCCGCGTCGGTATCTGGACCTTCGCCTACGACGGACAGCCCGCCGGACGCGTGCGGGAATCGGCCGCGGAACTGGAGGAGTTGGGCTACGGGGCGATCTGGTACGGAGAGGGGTTCGGTCGCGACACCGTGGGCCAGGCGTGGTTACTGCTCTCGGCGACCCGCCGGATCACCGTCGCGTCAGGCATCGCGAACATCGCCTTCCGGGACCCGATAGCCACCGCCGCCGCGGCACGGACGCTCGGCGACGCCTTCCCCGGACGGTACGTACTCGGCCTGGGCGGGCACCGGGTCGACGACACCGTCCACGAGGTGGACGGCTATCCCGTCCCGGCCCGCGGCAGGGCGCTCACCACGATGCGCGCCTACCTCCGGGCCATGGACGCCACCCCTGCCCACGGCCCCGTCCCCGACCCGGCTCCGCGCCGCGTCCTCGCGGCCCTCGGCCCGAAGATGCTCGAACTGGCCGGCGAGAGCACCTGGGGCGCGCACACCTACTTCGTATCCGTCGAGCACACCGAGCAGGCGCGCCGGATCATGGGGCCGGACGCGTTCCTCGGGGTCGAGCAGGCCGTCGTGCTCGACACCGACCTCGGGCGGGCGCGGGAGGTGGCCAGGGCGCACGTCGCCATGTATGTCGCGGCGGCACCGCACCAGCGGGCGAACGTCCGGAGGCTGGGCTTCGGCGACCAGGACATCACCGGCGGCCCGAGCCGCCGGCTGGTGGACGCGATCGTCGCCTACGGAGACATGGAGGCGATCCGCCGCCGTGTGCAGGAGCACCTCGATGCCGGAGCGGACCACGTCTGTCTTCAGGTGCTGAGCGCGGATCCGACCACGCTGCCGGAGCGGGAGTGGCGCGAACTCGCCGCTCTTGTTCCCCTTCAGCCCCGGCGGACCCCCTCGGAATAGGCCGCCACCTCCCCCTCAGCCCGCCCCGTCGAGGAGCAGGCGCGCGGCCACCGTCGTCCCGTCCGTGCGGACCGTGCCGGCCACGGCGGTGGCCCGCGCCCGGGTCTCGGTGTCCAGAGCCGTTTCGAGCGCCGCCGACAGGGACGCGACGGTCGGCACCGGGCCGTCGTGCGCCACGCCCACACCGAGGTCGGCCACCCTCTCCGCCCAGTACGGCTGATCCGCCCCCTGCGCCACCACCACCTGGGGTGCCCCCGCCCGAGCGGCCGTGGTCGTGGTGCCCGCGCTGCCGTGGTGCACGACGGCGGCCACCCGCGCGAACAGCTGCTGATGGTTCACCTCGCCGACGACGAGGCAGTCGTCCCGGTCGTCGGCCAGGTCGAGCCCCGCCCAGCCACGGGAGACGATCGCGCGAAGACCCCGCGCGCGGACCGCCTCGACAGCCACCCGGGCGACATCCCGCAGAGCGGCCAGGGGCATGCTGCCGAAACCCACGTACACCGGAGGCGCTCCGGCCTCCAGGAACGCCGTCACCTCCGGGGGGAGCGGGCGTTCGTCCGAGCGGAGCCAGGCGCCGGTCTGCACCACGTCGAGGTCCGTCGGCCGCCACGGGCTCAGGACCGGGTCGGTGGCCAGCCACGGGCGTTCGGTGAACGCGTAGTCGCGGACGTCGTCCACATCGGGCAGTCCGACCGACGCCCGGAACGCGTTGAGCATCGCACCGAACATGTCGTTCGCGTTCCGCGCGTCCTGCTCCCACAGCACCCGGTTGTCGTCCACACCTTCGGGCAGCGGCCTGCCCCGCCGCGCGGGCGGCGCCTGGTGCGGCGACGGCAGGATGACCGGCTGGTGACTCGCGTGCACGTAGCGGATGCCCAGCCTCTCGGCCACCGACCGCGCGCCGGCCGTGACGGGCAGCGGGCCGGTCGCCACGATCGCGTCGCACCCCTCCGCGGCAGCGGCCACCGTGCCGAACTGGGCGGCGATCAGGTCGGCCGCCCGCTGGGCCAGGCCGACCGCGGACCCCGGCTTCACCGTGGACACCAGCGGGCGCACCGGCTGCCCCATCGGCACCGTCGGCACGCCGGCACCGGCGAGCAGCTTTCCGAACTCCTCGTCCGGCGGCGCGCACACCCGCACCTCTGCACCGAGTTCCCGCAACCGCACCGCGAGCCCCACCATCGGTTCGACGCTTCCGCGTGACCCGTACGTCACCGACAACACCCGCACGTCGCGACCCCCTGTTCGATACGTGTTCCGGTCCGGGCCGTCAATTCTGCGCCACGGCCCGGACCTTGCCGTCATCGCCCCATCCGCAGGGGGTCAGGGGCGCCGCCAGTCGTCCTCCCGCAGATGCGATCCGGCCATGGGACCCATGCGCAGCATGCCGCCGTCCACGGCCCAGGACGCGCCCGTCACGTACGAGGAGTCGGGGCCGGCCAGGAAGGCGATCACGGCGGCGACCTCACGCGCGTCCCCCGGGCGCCCGAGCGGCACGCCGGGCCGGGACTCCCGTCGTACGTCGGTGTCCTCCTGCCCGGTCATCGGCGTGGCGATCTCGCCGGGGGCCACGGCGTTGACCGTGATGCCGTGCTCGGCCAGTTCCAGGGCCATGACCTGGGTGAGGAGCCCGAGGCCGCCCTTGGCCGCGCAGTACGGCCCCGCACCCACGCGCGGCTGGTGCTCGTGGACGGACGTCACGTTCACGATCCGGCCACCGCCGCCCTGGGCGATCATGCGCCGGGCCGCGCGCTGGGAGCAGAGCAACGGCCCCACGAGGTCCACGTCGAGCACCTGCCGGACGGTCGCCAGATCCAGGTCGAGGAAGGCCGTGGCGGTGCCGGTCCCGGCGTTGTTGACGAGGACGTCGATCCTGCCGAGCGCGTCCGCGAGCCGGTCGACCACATCCGCCGCCTCAGGGAGCCGGGTGAGATCCAGATGCTCCACCACGGCACGGCGGCCGTGCCCCTGTACCTCCTCGGCGGTGGCGTGGGCGCCCTCCTCGTCGCTGTGCCAGGTGATGCCGACGTCCAGGCCCTGCTGGGCGAGCCGGACGGCGGCGGCCCGCCCGATGCCGGAGTCCGCACCGGTGACCAGGGCGGTGAGGGGGCGGAAGGCGAGCCCGTCCGGTACGGCGGACGAGCCCGCCCCCGTCTCTCCGTGGTGCGTGTCCATGACTGTGCCTGCCCTCCTGCGTGCGTGCGCGTGGTATGTGTGTGCGTCAGACCGAGGCGGGGAATCGCTGCCACACCCGGTGGCGGCTGAGCAGCCCGGTCAGCTCGGAGAACACCTGACCCGGGTCCTCGCCCAGGACGACCCCCGGCGCGTCCGCGGGCAGCCGGGCCGCCTCCAGCGCCGTCGCCCCCTCGCCCGTCGCGCAGACGGCCTTGCCGTGGCGGTACGCCTCGGTGAGCAGCAGCGCCACCCGCGGGTCGAGGAGCGGCGCGTCGGTGGCGACATGGCCGGCCTTCGCGTCCCGTACCCCCTGCGCGTCGAGCCCCGGAGCGGGGCACGCGGCGACGTACAGGGCGTCGAACTCGGTGGAGCGCGCCGCGGCGAACGTCCGCTGCACCGTGACCGCGTCCCCTTCGGCGTCGAGGACGCCCCCGGCCGCGGCGATCACCAGGGGGACCGTGCCCGCGCTCAGGGCGGCCTCGCGGAACGACCGTACGGCCTCCATGCCCGCCGCGTCGGTCTCGTCGGCGACGATGCCGATGACCCGCCCGTCGAGCGGCCACGCCTCGCCGAGCTGCGAGAGCGCCGGGCTGGGACGGACCTCGGCGTACGGCTCCGTCGCCGGCGGCACGGAGAGACCGAGGCCCGCGGCGACGCCTTCGCAGAGGACGGGGTCGATGTTGGCGAGGACCGTCAGGACGCGCTCCTTCACGGCCTGTTCGTAGCACTTGCTCAGCTCGAAGGTGTACGCCGCGATGATGTGCTCGCGCTCCGTCGGCGTCATGCTCAGCCAGAAGAGACGGGGCTGCCCGAAGTGGTCGGAGAACGACTGGGGCGCCTCGCGTCCCTTCGTCGAGTGCGGGACCGGGACGGGCGCCTCGATGTACGCGCCGGTGTCCGCCCCGGCGAGGAACGGACAGCCACCGTCGAGGGAGTTGGGGTGGTAGGGGGCGACTCCGGTGTGGACGGCCGTCTGGTGCATGCCGTCACGCAGCATGTCGTTGACCGGCGCGTGCGGGCGATTGATGGGGATCTGGCCGAAGTTGGGGCCGCCGAGCCTGCTGATCTGGGTGTCCAGGTAGGAGAAGAGACGACCGGCGAGCAGCGGGTCGTCGGTGACGTCGATACCGGGCACCAGATGGCCGGGATGGAAGGCCACCTGCTCCGTCTCGGCGAAGAAGTTCTTCGTGTTCGCGTTGAGCGTCAGCAGACCGATCGGCTGCACGGGGGCCAGTTCCTCCGGCACGATCTTCGTCGGATCGAGCAGGTCGATGCCCTCGAAGGTCTGCTCCGGCGTGTCGGGGAACGTCTGGATGCCGAGCTCCCACTGCGGATGGGCGCCCGCCTCGATGGCGTCGAACAGGTCCCTCCGGTGGAAGTCCGGATCCATGCCGCCGATGAGCTGCGCCTCCTCCCAGACCAGCGAGTGCACGCCGAGGCGGGGCTTCCAGTGGAACTTGACCAGCGTCGTCCCGCCGTCGCCGTCGACGAGACGGAAGGTGTGGACGCCGAAGCCCTCCATCATCCGGTACGAGCGGGGGATGCCCCGGTCGGACATGTTCCACAGCGTGTGGTGGGTGGCCTCCGTGTGCAGGGACACGAAGTCCCAGAAGGTGTCATGGGCGCTCTGCGCCTGCGGGATCTCCCGGTCGGGGTGCGGCTTGCCGGCGTGGATGATGTCGGGGAACTTGATGGCGTCCTGGATGAAGAAGACCGGGATGTTGTTCCCGACGAGGTCGAACGTCCCCTCCTCGGTGTAGAACTTCGTCGCGAAGCCGCGGGTGTCGCGGACGGTGTCGGCCGAGCCGCGTGAGCCGAGGACCGTGGAGAACCGTACGAACACGGGCGTCTCGACGTCGTCGGCGAGGAACGCGGCCTTCGTCAGCCGGCTCGCCGTCCCGTAGCTCCGGAACACTCCGTGGGCCGCCGCGCCGCGCGCGTGCACCACACGCTCGGGGATGCGCTCGTGGTCGAAGTGGGTGATCTTCTCGCGCAGGTGGTGGTCCTGGAGCAGTACGGGTCCCCGGCTGCCGGCCTTGAGCGAGTGATCCGTCTCGTACAGCCGGGCGCCCTGCGCCGTCGTGAGGTACGCGCCGCTCTGCGCCGACCTGGCGGGGTCCTCACCCGTGGCCTGTCCCGTGGGGCTGACGGTCTCGGGGCCGCTCTGGTCCGGCTTGGGCGGCAGAGGGCCGTGGGGCTGAGTGGGCTCCTCGAGCGACGAGGGCTTGGCACCGGGCCGGCCGGGGACGTCGGGCTCGGGGGACGGGTCCGGGGTCGGATTCGCTGTCATGGTGGGGCCGCTCCTGTTGCGATGGTCCGATGAGGTGTCTCGCTCTTCACGCCTGCCCCGTCACAAATGCCCTGAAAATGGGAGAGTGTGCGGAATTGAGCCAATCGGGTCGAGGTAGGCAGTGGGTGAGCGAATTCGGGACCTCTCAGCGGAAGGGCCGGGCCCTGAGCCGGCGGGGAGCCCGGACCGGCCGGTGGGAGCGAAGGGCGGCGCGGGCGGCGTTGGCGCCGGGCGCGCCGTGGACGCCGCCGCCCGGATGGGCGGTGGCCGAGGCGAGGTAGAGACCGCGGATCGGCGTCCCGGGGCGTCCCGTGCCGGGCACGGGACGGAAGAACAGCTGCTGGTGCAGGCTGGCGGTGCCCTGGTTGACGGCGCCTCCGACGAGGGAGGCGTTCAGCCGTTCCAGGTCGGGGGGACCGAGGACGCGCCGGGCGAGGACCGAGGTGCGGAACCCGGGCGCGAGGCGCTCGATGCCCGCCTCCACGCGCGCGGCCACGATGTCCTTCTCCCGCTCGTCCCACCGCCCCCGGAGACCGTCGTCGCCCGCGTCGCCCCTGATCTCCTGCGGCACATGCGTATAGCCCCAGGCCGACTCGGTGCCGGCCGGGGAGCGGGTCGCGTCGGCCGTGGTCATCTGGCCGAGGACGGTGAACGGCACATCGGGCACCCGCCCCGTCGCGAGCTGGGCGGAGTACCGGGTGAGAGCGTCGACGCCGTCGGCGACATGGACGGTCCCGGCGCCGTGCGCTCCCTCGGCCGTCCAGGGGATCGGACGCGCGAGGGCCCAGTCGACCTTGACCGTGGACAGATCCCACTGGAAGTGCCGCAGATCCGCGCGGAGCCGCGGCGGTACGTCCTCCTCCGCGACCAGCTGCCCGTACAACAGCGGTGCGGGCACGTCGGCGAGGACGGCGCGGCGTGCGGGGACCTCCATGCCGTCCTCGGTGCGGACGGCGACGGCCCGGCCGGCGCGCACGACGACGCCCGTCACCGTACGACGGCAGTGCAGGACTCCGCCGCGGGCCTGGAGCCGCCGGACGAGCGCACGGGTGAGAGCGGCCGCTCCACCGGTCGGCACGGGGAAGCCGTGGGCCTGGCCGAGCATGGACATGAGCCAGCCGAAGCCGCCTCCGAGGGCGGATTCGGGCCCCAGGTCGGAGTGGAGCGCGTTGCCCGCGATCAGGAGCCTGCCGCCTTCGCCGGCGAAGTGCTCCTCGCCGAACCGCCGGGCCGGCAGCAGCATGGCCCTGGCGAGTCGGAGACCGTCGGACGCGCCGGTGCGGGCGGCGAGCCGCAGCCCCGGCAGGACCGGCGGGAACGGGGTGAAGAGGCAGCCGACCAGATCGTCGCCGACCCGGCGCCAGAGGCGGTGGAGCCGTTCCCAGGCGTCACCGTCGGGCGCCGCGAAGCCCGCCAGGGACGCGGTCGTCCTCTCGAGGTCCCGGGAGAGCAGCGCACACCGGCCGTCGGGCAGCGGATGGGCGAGGACGGTCGGGGCGTGCGTCCAGCGCAGCCCCTGGTCCTCGAGCCGCATGTCCCGGATCACCGGGGAGGCGGCGGCCAGCGGGTAGAACGCGCTGAACAGGTCGTGGGTGTAGTCGGGATGGACACCGCGGTCACTGCGCACCGCTCCGCCCGGCTCGTCCTGGGCCTCCAGGACGACGACCCGCCACCCGGCGTCCGCGAGCACGTTGGCCGCCACCAGACCGTTGGGACCGGCGCCGACGACCACCGCGTCAGGCGTCGACACGGGGACCCTTCCTCCCCGGCCCCGCCTCGGTGTCAGGGTCCGCCTCCGGCCCGGACGCGGACTCCGATTCCACGAGTCGGGCCAGCCGGGTCAGCATGGTGCGGTGGCGCAGCTGGAGCGCGGCGTCCAGGACCGTGTTGTGCCAGCGTGCCGCCGGCCCGCTCAGCGGGTGCTCGTCCACGATGACGAGGGTGTCCTCTCCCCAGGCCTGGACCGAGAGGGCGATGCGGACGCTCCCCGACCTGCCGCCCATCGACTCCAGTTCGAGGCGCTCGCCGGGCTCGTACACGCGGGAGACGGTACGGCCGCGGTACTCCAGCGGCCCGAACCGCACCGTGTACCCGATCTCCGAACCCTCGGCGGGCCACCGCCCGTCCCGGTTCCAGGAGTCGTCGGTGCCGACCACCCACCGGGTGTAGAGGTCGCCGTCGCGCAGGACCGACCAGACCTCGGCGGGGGACTTGCGGATGAGCTGATGGCGCACGGCCATGAGAGGCCTCCTGTGACTCGTGAGCGGTGTCCGTTCACCCGCCACGACCGCCGTCCGGCGCCGCCGTGGTGCCGGACGGGGCGTAGAGGATGCCGGTCGTGGCGGGGGTCTCGCCGGGTGGTGACAGATAGCGGTGTTCCGTACGGAGGCCGATGGCCGTACGGACGAGGCCGGGGGCCACGGCGTACCCCCAGGTGAGGAGGCGCCCGGAGCCGCCGACGGTGACGCGCCTCCTGCGGTGCCGAACGGCGCGGACGACGGCCCGTGCCACGCGTTCGGGGCGGATGAGCGGGGGCAGTGCCCGCACCCGGCGACCGGTGACGTTGGCGGCGTGCCGGAAGAAGGGCGTGTCCACCCCGGCCGGCAGGACGCTGCAGACGGAGACACCGCGTTCCCCGGCGAGCGCCAGCTCCTGACGGAGCACGTCGTCGAACGTGACGAGGGCGGCCTTGGACATCGCGTACGCCGACATGTAGGGCGCCCGCACGACGCCGCCGAGGACCGAGGAGATGTCGACGAGGACGCCGCTGCCCTGGCCGCGCATGACGGGGACGGCGGCACGGGCCCCGTGGACCACCCCCATCACGTTGATGTCGAACAGTCGGCGTACGTCCTCGGGCGGCGTCCGGTCGGCCCGGCCGAGGATGCCGACGCCCGCGGCGTTCACCCAGACGTCGATCCGGCCGTGCCGCGCCGTCGCCGCGGCCGCGAGAGCCTCCACGGCCCGGGCGTCGGTGACATCGGTGGGAACGGCGAGCGCGTCGGCCGCGCGGTGCGCGTCCGCGCACTGCCGGGCCACCTCGTCAAGGACGGCCGCGCTGCGCGCGGCGAGCACGACCCGGGCACCCTGCCCGGCGAAGGCGAGGGCCACCGCGCGTCCGATCCCGCTGGAAGCGCCGGTGACCACGACGACCGGGGGGCGCCGCCTGCGGACCGTGCCACGCAGTCTCATGCAGCCGCGTCTGACCCCTTCCCGGGCACTTCATGCGCACGGGGCGGCGCTTTCCTCACGAGGAGGCGGGTTCACACCCCCGGCGCCGGGCCCGTCGAGCTCGCCGGGAGCCGTCCGGCGGAACCGCTCCAGGGTCTCCCGCGCCGCTCCGCGGACCGTTCCGCCCGGTCGGAGCTCGGCGGGAGCTCGTCGGGCGGTCGTCCGGAGTCCGTCGGGAGCTCGTCGGGCGGTCGTCCAGAGCTCGTCCGGAGCTCGTCGGGCGGTCGTGCGCGGGCGGACGTATGGTCCGCATATGGGTCAGTACCCCCGCCGCCGCCATGGTGTCCGGCCGTCGGCTCCCGGTACCCGTGCCCGCACGCACCGACGTCGGCCGACGCGGGTGGGTGAGCGACGTGGCTGAGCCCACGGATGCGGACGCCGGGGACGCCTTCGGCTCCGGGCGCATGGACGCCGTCCTCGCGGACGTGATGGCGGGCACCGGAGCCTCGATCGGAATGGTCTACCTCCGGGTTCCCGGGGACCGGATGCTGCGCCTCGCACTCGTGTCGGGCGTCTCCCGGGCGATCGCCGCTCCCTGGGTACGCATTCCCGCCGACGCCCCGATCCCGGTGGCGGACGCCATGCGGGACGGGAGACTCGTCTGGCTGGGGGGCCGGCAGGAGGTCGCCCACCGTTACCCGCGCCTCGGGATCGTGCTGCCGTACGACTTCATGCTGGCGGCCGCCCCGATCGCCGACGCCACGACCACCTGGGGCGGCTTCGTCCTCCTGTGGCCGGTCTGGCACGCGCCCCATCTCGACGAACACGAGCGCGCCATGCTCGACGGCTACTGCCGCCGGGCGGCGCGGGCCCTCCGGGAGGCGGCCGACCAGGGCCTCGCGCTCGACCCCGCCGAGCCCCGCGTCGTGCACGCCTCCCGGCCCGCCGAGGAGGACCCCGCCGTGGCGGTGGCCGCCGTCGACTTCGCGGAGCGGCTGCCCGTTGGCTGCTGCGCCCTGGACCTCGACGGCCGCATCACCTTCATCAACACCGCCGCCGCCGAACTCGTGGACGCCGGGGCGGCCGCGCTGCTCGGGCGGCGGCCGTGGGAGGTGCTGCTGTGGCTGAACGACCCCGTCTTCGAGGACCGCTACCGCGCGGCCGTGGTCACCCGGCGTCCGACGTCGTTCACGGTCGGGCGACCGCACACCTCGCTCCTCTTCACGCTCTATCCGGACAACACCGGCATCAGCCTCCACATCACCCGTGTGCCCGGACCGGCGGCGACGGACGCCGCCGGGGAGGCCGTCGTCGCGGCCGGCGCCGCGGTGGAAGCCCCCCGGTACGCCGAATCCATCGGCGCGGCCGCCGTGTACCAGCTCATGAACCTGGCGGCGTCCCTCGCCGAGGCGGCCGGTGTCCACGACGTCGTCGAACTCGTCGCCGACCAGATCGTGCCCGCCTTCGGTCCGCAGGGCCTCGTCCTGATGAGCGCCGACGAGGGGCGGCTGCGCATCATCGGTCACCGCGGCTACGACCTGGCGTTCATCGACCGCTTCGACGGTACGCCCCTGACGGCGGACGTCGCCGACGCGCAGGTGCTCTCCACCGGCCTGCCGGCGTTCTTCCCGACGCCCGACGACCTCCTCCGGGCCCACCCGAACTCCCCGCGCTATCCAGGGCGGAACGCCTGGGCGTTCCTGCCCCTGATCGCCTCCGGCCGTCCCGTGGGCTCCCTCATCCTGTCGTACGACCGGCCGCGTCCCTTCCCCGCGGCCGAGCGGGCGCTGCTCACCTCCCTGGCGGGACTGATCGCGCAGGCGGTCGCCAGGGCCCGGCTCTACGACGCCAAGCACTCCCTCGCGCGCAGCCTCCAGACGAGTCTCCTCCCGCACAGCCTGCTCCCGCTCCCCGGCGTCTCCGTCGCCGCCCGCTACCTGCCCGCGGGGCACGGCATGGACGTCGGAGGGGACTTCTACGACCTCATCCAGGCGACGCCCGCCGCCGTCATCGCCGTCATCGGCGACGTCCAGGGGCACGACTCCAACGCCGCCGCCCTCATGGGGCAGGTCCGCACGGCCGTCCACGCCCACGCGACGGCCGGCGCGTCTCCCGGCGACATCCTCGCCCGCACCAACCGGCTCCTGAAGGACCTCGACCCCGACCGGTTCACCAGTTGCCTGATCGCGGAGCTGGACCTCGCTCACCACCGGCTCCGGCTGGCCACCGCAGGCCACCCGCCACCGCTCCTGCGCCACCCCGACGGCCGTACCCGGCTGGTGGACGTGCCGCCGGGCCTCCTGCTCGGGATCGCCCCGGAGATCGAGTACGTGACCACCGAGGTGCCCTGGGAGCCGGGCTCCGTCCTCGCCCTCTACACCGACGGACTCGTGGAGAGGCCCGGTCTCGACATCGGGACGACCACGGCCCGGCTGGCCGACCGCTTCTCCCGGTCGCGGACCGAGGACCTCGAAGCCCTGGCCGACGGCCTGATCGGCCACGTCAAGGACGCCGCGCACCGCACCGACGACGTGGCTCTGCTCCTCCTCCGCGGCCGGCCCTGACGGGTGTGCGGCTTGCCGGACCTATCGAATATCGATAGATTGCTATCGCTGGTCGATAGAAGGAGACGTCATGGGAAAACTGAAGGTGCTCGCCCTGCGCGCCGTGCTCGCGATGCTGTTCGCCGGTTCGGTCTTCGTGGAGGCGGTGATGGTCCCGCTGCTCGCGAGCGACCTGAACGGGCTGAGGCCCGAGTACGCGTATCTGCGCACGCCGTTCCTCGTCATCATGGTCCTCGGCCTGCTGACGGCCCAGACCATCCTGGTCTCCGTGTGGCGCCTCGTGACGATGGTGCGGCGCGGAACGGTGTTCTCGCCCGCCGCCTTCCGGTACGTGGACGTCATCACCGGCGCCTTCGCCGTGGGCGCGGTCCTGGTGTTCGCCTTCGCTGTCGTCCTGGCACCGGGGGAGGCGGTCGCCCCCGGCATCGTCCTCCTGATCTGCGGCGCGAGCCTCGCGGTGCTCGGCATCGCGCTGATCGTGCTCGTCCTGAGGATGCTGCTCGCCCAGGCCGTGGACCGCGATGTCGAGGCGGCCCGGATGCGGGCCGAGCTCTCCGAGGTGATCTGAGTGCCCATCGTCGTGGATATCGACGTGATGCTGGCCCGGCGCAAGATGTCCGTGGGGCAGCTCGCGGAGCGCGTGGACATCACCCCGGCCAACCTCGCCGTACTCAAGAACGGCCGCGCGAAGGCAGTGCGCTTCACGACCCTCGCGGCCCTCTGCGAAGCACTGGAATGCCAGCCGGGAGACCTGCTGCGCTGGGAGGCGGAGGAGGAGGGGGAAGCGGTGGAGGAAGAGGAGACGCCCGACGCGATGGCGACCGTCGGCGAGCGGCGGTGAGGCGCTGTTCACCAGCGGTTATTCCGGTGCGTGGACAGGAGTGTCCGACTAGCCTTCCCCGCATGCCTCTTGAGATGAACGACGCCGTTCGCGGCCTGCTCGACGCCCCCCACCCCGGCGTCCTGTGCACCCTCAACCCCGACGGCGCTCCGCAGAGTTCGGTGGTCTGGGTCAGCCGTGACGGCGGCGAGCTGCTGATCTCCACCACACGGGGCCGGCGCAAGGAGCGGAACATACTCCGCGACCCCCGCGTCGGCCTGACCGTCTTCGACCCGGCCGACCCGGACCTGTACGTCGAGATCCGCGGCACGGCCGCCGTCACGGAGGACACCGGCCGCGCGTTCGCCGTCCGCGTCGCCGAGGAGTACCTCGGCCCGGGCGGCGGCAAGGAGTACCTGGAGGCCCCGGCGGAGCACGTCCGCGTCATCGTCCGTATCACCCCCACCAAGCTCATCGGCAGCGCCACCAGGTCCGCGTAGCCGTCCGTCGGGAGGACCGGGTGGGTGCCGTGGCCGGGATCGGCGCCGTGGCCCCGGGTCAGCGCCGCGGCACGTCGGCCGCCGGCGCCGTGACGATGCGGGGGAGGGCCCCGGGGTGCTCCCGCGTCAGCCAGTCGACGAGCTCCTCCCGTACGGCACAGCGGATCGTCCACAGATCGTCGGCGTCCTTGGCGGTCACGATGCCGCGCACGGTGATGCCGGTGGGCGAGGTATCCGTGACGGCGAGGTCCCATCCCCGCCCGTCCCAGGCGGCGTGGGTGCCGAGGAACTCCCGCAGGTGGGCCCGCATCAGCGCGACGGGCGCGGAGTGGTCGCAGTGGACGAACACCGACCCGGTCAGCTCGTTGCCGCCCCGCGTCCAGTTCTCGAAGGGCCGCGAGGTGAAGTACGAGACGGGCAGGGTCACCCGGCGTTCGTCCCAGGTCCGGACGGTGAGGAAGGTGAGGGTCACCTCCTCCACCGTGCCCCACTCCCCGTCGACGACCACGGTGTCACCCAGGCGCACCATGTCGCCGAAGGCGATCTGGAAACCGGCGAAGAGATTGCCGAGCGTGGACTGCGCCGCCACACCGGCCACGATGCCGATGATCCCGGCCGAGGCGAGCAGGGACGTGCCGAGCCCCCGGAACGACGGGAAGGTGACGAGGGCGAAGGCGGTGGCTAGCACGCCGATGACGACCGCCATCACCCGTGTGAGCAGCGTGACCTGCGTACGCACCCGCCGCAGCCGCGCCGCGTCCCGCGCACGCGCCGCGTACCGCGCGAACGAGGACTCGACGACGGCCGAGACGAACCGCACGGTCAGCCAGGCGCCGCCGCCGATCAGGCACAACAGCAGGAACCGGTCCACCCCTTCCGTGTGGTCGAGGAGCGCGGGCCACTCCGTCGCACGGTAGGTCCACCGGAACGCCGCGGTCAGCAGGACGACGTACAGCGGGGTACGGCAGCGCCGCAGCAGCCCCCACAGCGGGGTGTCGGGGTGACGCGCGTCCGCGTACCCCGCGAAGAGGTCCGCCGCGCGGCCGACGGCGAGGGCGAGCAGTGCCGAGCCGCCGAGGACGATCGCCAGTCGAACAACGCTTTCCATGGCTCCCCAGTCGATGAGTGGAACGTGGTCGTTCCTGACCGCCTCACCGCCGTGCCCCACACCAAACACACCGGGCCCCGAAGCGCCGCCCGCGACTACCGGACCCGCCAAAAAGGCGGGGCCCCGAAGCGCCGCCGACGTCCTACAGGCCCCGGCTCTCCATCACCCGCTGCTCGGCCTCCTCCACCTCGAAGCGCGCGGCGGCGTCACCGCCCGCGCGCCGTACCGCGCCGCGTACGAGAGCGAGGTAGAAGAGCGCCGGAGCGCACGGCGTCCAGGCCTCCGCCGGCTGGTCCGCGATGAAGCCGAGGACGGACTCCGGGTCCGCGGGGACGAAGGCGAAGCGGTCGTGCTCCCACTTGTCGGCGACACCGCGCGACCAGCGCCGCCGCAGGGTCTCCTCGTCCAGGTCCGGCAGGACCGCCCGGAAGAACGCCGCCCACTGGTTGTTGCCGAGGTCGAGCCCGAACCCCAGGAGTTCCAGGTCGACCTCGTCGGAGGCGTGGATCGCCAGCTCCTCGAAGAGCGCCCGGCGGGCCACCGCGTGGAGGCTGATCGGACCGCCGTCGGCCGGCAGGTCGTGATCGCGGGCGAGGCCCTCGTTGGCGGAGGAGTTCCAGCGGTCGCTGTTCAGACCGACGACCTTGACGCTGCGGTGGGAGAAGAGCATCCTGCCGTCCCGGCCCGTCTCCACCGCCACGTTCACCCCGAAGCTGCAGTTCATGAAGGCGGGCGCGTCGACCGGATCCCGGCCCTCCATGTACTGCTGACGCAGGGTCAGGCCGTTCTCCTGGCGCCGGTCGAGGTTGATGGACGTCGTGAGGAAGTCGTAGTAGTCGGCGTCCTGCAGTGTCATCGTGACCACGGGGTCCTCGGCGAGATGGGTCCGCGTCACCACGATCCGGTCCACCGCGAACCGCTTGTTGTTCCAGCGGTACGGCTGCCCGAGCGCCTCCTTGCGCTCCTCGGCCTCCTGTACGGCATGCCGCCACCCGGCGATCTCGGCCGGGAGTCCGACGCTCACCGGACGGTAGCGGATGCGGACGTCGTCCTCCTTGATGGGGCGGACGCCCTCACCCTCGAAGATGTGGCAGTCCGTCTCCCGGCCAAGCAGCGTGAATCTGTCTCGACTCATCAACTACCCCTTAAATAAGCTGTCTTCACATGGACTTGTGCAGAGGTCGGCACGGTGACCCGGACATGATACGGACGTGATGTGGTCGAGCACCTGGCGATGATCAGATCCGAGCGGGCCTCCGCCGCGCTGGTCGGCACGGTGGCCGTCGCCCGCCACGCCCACCCCCCGGGCACCCGCGGACTCCTGCCCGACCTGCGCAACGTGGCCGAGGTCCGGGAACGGTTCGCCGACGTCACCCGCGCGAAGCTCGGATTCGGCGACCACGTCCGTATCGACGGCGAGGGCGCCACCCGGCGCGCCGTCTGGGAGGGCCTCGACAGCTTCCTCGCCCACGACGCCGAACGGAAGATCCTCTACTGGACCGGCCACGGCCTCGACCGGGGCCGCGAGGGCTACTACCTGGCCTGCGAGGACTCCTGCGCCGACGGCCCCTTCGACCCCGCGCGGGCCGTCGCCCTCACCGACCTCGTGGACCGGCTGCTGCGGTCCGACACCGACACCGACACCCTCCTCGTCGTCGACGCCTGCTTCTCCCACGGCCACCTGCCCGCCGCCCTCGACCGCGCACTCGCCGTACAGCGCGAGAGCGTCGACCGGGCCCGCCGGCACCGCAGGAACGGCTTCGTCGTCGTCGGCACCTCCGGCCTCGACGCCTCCGCCCCCGAGGGCCGCTGGGTCGAATGGCTGGAACAGGTCCTCGGCGCACCCGAGTTCACCGCAGCCGACCACGCCCGCCCCTTCGACCCGGCGGCGCTCTACCTCCCCGTGCCGTACCTGCTCGAAGCCGTCGACGCGGCCGCCGAGACCTCCGGCATCGACGAGGCCGCACAGCGCCCCCATCACATCGAGGTGCGCGCGCTGCCCAACAACTTCCTCGCCAACCCGTACTTCGTCGACCCCCGCCGCACGATCCACACCCCCGCCGTGCTCCGCGACCGCACCCCCTGGTTCGGCACCGAGGAGTTCGGTCTCGAGGACGACGGCCATGTACGAAAGCACTTCGCGGGGCGGACCGGGGCCCTCAGCCGGATCGTCCGGTGGATGGACACCCACCCCAGGGGACTGCTCGCCGTCACCGGCCCCGCGGGCACGGGCAAGACGGCCCTGCTCGGCCGGCTCGCCCTGACCTCGCTGTCCGAGTGGCGCGACGCCCTCGGCCCCGACCTGCCGCCCGCCACCCTGCCGAGGACCGGCACCGTCCACGCGGCGCTGTCCTGCCGGGGCCGGTCGCTCCACTCCCTCACCGCGGCCCTGTGGCAGGTGCTCGCCCGCCTTGACGGCATGGAACCGCCGCCTCGGGGGACGGCGACACCGGAGGAGTGCCGCGACGCCGTCGACCGGCTCGTCGGCCGCGCCGGCTCCCTGAACCTGCTCTTCGACGCCCTCGACGAGGCGATGCCCGAGCAGGCCCACGAGATCGCCCGCCACCTGCTGAACCCGCTCTCGGCGCTGTGGGGAGTCCGCGTGGTCGTCGGCACCCGCCCCCAACCGCGCCGCCGGACCACGGTCCGCGTCCTGGAGGAGACACTGCTCGACACGCTCGACCAGTCGGCCGCGCCGCTCGTCCTCGGCGACGACGAGGAGGCGGGCCGCAGCATCGAGACCATGGTGCACTCCCTGCTCTCGGCGCCGGGGTCACCGTACGGGCAGCAGCACGCCCCCGCCCCCGGCTCCGAAGACGCTTCCGACACAGACACCTCCGACCCGGCCCCCGAGGACGACCGCCGCTGGACCGCCCGCCTCGTCGCCGCCCACAGCAGGGGATCCTTCCTGGTGGCCCGGCTCACCGCCCGCGAACTCGCCCGCCGCCCCCGCCCCGTGACCGAGAACGAACTCGCCGACTGGATGGCCCAGGGCGGCATGGGCCTGGACGAGCGGCTCGCCGAGGAGATCGAGCACCTCACCTCCCAGCCCGGTGCCGAGCGCGCCGAGGAGATCCTGCGCCCCCTCGCCGTCTGCCAGGAGCCGGGCCTGTCCCGGCGCGGACCGTGGCTCGCGCTCGCCAACGCCCTGCGCGACGAGGGGACCCCCGAGCTGACCACGGGCGACCTCCACCGGGTGGCCCTCACCTCGGCCGGCGGCATCGTCACCGCCCAGCACGTGCCCGAAGCGCAGGACACCTCCCACCACCTGGCGCACCCCAGCTACGGGGCACACTTCCTGCGACGCGCCGGGTTCGACGCCCCCGAGGCACACCGCAAGGTGGTGACGGCCCTCCGCGCCCGCGCCGCCGACGGCTGGCAGCACGCCGACACGTACACCCGGCACTACCTCGGCGCACACGCCGCCCAGGCGGGGCCCGAGGAACTGCGGGCGCTCTTCGACGACGTGGAGTTCCTGCTGCGGACCGACCCTGACGTCATGCTGCCCCTCGCCTCGGGTCTCGCCCGCGAGAGCGAGGGGGCGGCGGTGTACGGCAGGGTCGGCGCGGCGTTCCGCGCCCTCCCCGAGGACGGCGACCAGCGGGCCCGCCGCGCGCTGCTGCGGGCGGCGGCGTTCGTGAGCCACCGGGACACGGCATACGCCGCACTCACCCGCGACCCCGGCTTCCTGCCCTGGCAGGAGTACTGGACGGACCAGCCGCCCGACCCCTTCGAATGGCGCAGACCCGCCCCCCTCGGCGGTGCCCGCGCCCTCAGCTGGCACGGCGGTTCCGGCGCGGCGGACCTCCTCGCCGGCGCGACCCTGACGGCCGCGGGCCGCGGCGAGGTGCTCGTCCTCGACGCGGAGTCCGGCAAGCGGCTCCTCACCCGGCGCACCCGCACGGCCGACCGCGCCAGGGGCGAGGCACTCACCGAGGTACGGGACGTGGGCACCGGCCCCGACCGGACCACCGTCGCCCGCGACGACCAGGCCCTGTACTTCTGGCGCTCCGGCGCCCGGCTGCCCGAGTCCGTCTACCGGTGGGGCGGAACGGTGCGGACCCTCGCCGCGGCCGAACGGCGCGGCGAGACGGTGGTCCTCGCGGCCGACGGCGAACGCGTCTGGGCGTGGCGGTGGCGACGCGGAGCCGCACGGGAACGCGGCGGAAGCCTCGTCGACATCCGCATGTCCGACACCGAACGGCTCGCGGCGCTCACCCTCGGACCCCGCCTCTTCGTCCTGGCGGCCGGCCGGAAGGCGACGCTGCACGAGATCGACCGCGGCATGCGCGCCACCGGCCGGCTGCTCGGCGCGGGGGTCGAACTCGGCGAGCTGACGGCGCCCGCGTACGCGGCGGCCGCGGCGGCGGCCCCACCCGGCGGCCCCGACGGGCGCGCCCAGGGCTGGCTGGCCGTCGCGGACGGCAGCCGGGTCACGGTCTGGCTCTGCGAGACGAACCGCACGGCGCCCTCCGCGCCGCCCCAGGTCCACGAGGTGCTCGGCTTCGACTCGGCGGCCCGCGGCCTCGCTTTCGGCCGGCACGGCGACGACACGCTCCTCGCCGTCCACGAGGAGTTCGTCGTCCGCGTCCGCGACCTCCTGGACCCGAGCCGCGAGGCCCGGTTCGCGGTGAGCGACCCGAGGGACGAGGCGATGGCCTTCGACCCCGACGGACAGGGCGTCCTCGCCGTGGCCGACGGCCCCGACCTCCGCATGCTCCACGTGGGCTCCGCGCTCGCGTCCCGGCACGGCGTACCCCAGCGCGCCCACGACCAGCGCCCGGTGGTGGCCCTCGCCGACGCCCCCGGCGGCCCACCGCTGCTGTGCCGCGTGTGGGGCGAGCGGATCCTGGTCTCACGGCCCGCCCAGGACGCCCCGGCCGCAGCACCGGCCGAGACCCTCACCCACCTCGCACCGGTGTCCGCCGTGCGGGCCGCGCGCTGCGGGGACACGTGGATCGTGGCCGCGGCGGCCCGGCGGACGGTACGGCTCTGGGAGCTCGCCGACGACCTGACCGTACGGGCCACCCACGACCTCCGGCTCGGCGGCGACGCCGGCGAGCGCGTGCCGTCCCTCGGCCTCGTCGTCGACGAGACCACCGGCCGCATACGGGTGTACGCCCCGGACCGGCAGTGGATCGTCCACGCCGAGCTGCCCCTCGACGCGGCACGCGACTGGCGCAGGGGCGAGCCCCTGCCGGCCGGACTGCGCTCCCACGCCGTCGACGCGCGGACCATGCGCGACGGTACGAGCTGGCTCGCCGCCGACCTCGGCGACGAACTGCTGCTCTGGGAACACCGCGACGGACAGTTCGACCAGACCCTTCGGATCGCCCTGCCCGGCCGGGGCGAGGACGGGACCGGCGGAGGCCGCGACGCCCGGCCGGCCAGGCCGGAGGAGTGGGACCTGCTGCCCGTCCGCGCCGAGGACCACCAGGGCACCCGGCTCGCACTCGGCGAGTGGTACGACACCGACGACGAGGAGTCCGTCCCGCTGCTCGCCTGGGTCGACGCCGGCGCGGTGCACGTCGCCGAGGGCCTGCCCCGGGGGAAACGCCACCGTCTCACCGGCCCGGTCCGGGGCGTCACCTCGTTGGTCTTCGCCGGGCCCCCCGAACGGCCGCTGCTGCTCGTCTGCGACGAGCGCCGCGCCCCAGGCCTGTGGGACGTACGGGCCAAGGCCTGGCGGGACGGCGAGGCGGCGGTCCCGCCACGGGGCTACGCCGTACGGGCCGCGGACGCCGCCGCGGACCAGGAGGGCCTCGTCGTGGCCCTGCAGGGCGACCACCGCTGCGACCTCATCCGGCTGCCGCACGCCTTCTTCGACCGGGGCGCCGACGGCGCCCTCCGACACACGCAGGAACCCCGCGACGGGTGACGGAGGAGAGACAGAGATGAAGCACGACCTCGTGGTGTTCGTCCCGGGCATCCTGGGCAGCAGGCTGAGCCGGGACGGCAGGGACGTCTGGAACCAGTCCCGCCAGGCCCTGTTCTCGCTCCGCCGCCCGGGCCGCGCCCTCGTGGGCATCGCCCTGCCCCCGGACATCGGCGACGAACGCCCCGAACCCGGCAGCGCGCTGGTCGCCGAAGGACTGCTCAAGTCCCCCGACTCCCTGCCCGGCCTGCTCTCCTGCCTGGGCTACCCCGACGTCCGCGCGGCCCTCGGGGAACTCGCCGACGGCCAGTACGCGCCCTTCGCCTACGACTGGCGGCTCTCCAACCGGCTCACCGCCCACGACCTCAAGGAACACGTCACCCGCGCACTCACCCGCTGGCGCGAGCGGGTCGACACGTACTACCCCGACAGGACCGACGAGCCGAAGGTCATGCTCGTCTGCCACTCGATGGGAGGCCTCGTCGGCCGCTACTACCTGGAGTGCCTGGGCGGCAGGGAGACGGCAAGGTCGCTGGTCACGCTCGGCACCCCGCACCGGGGCGCGGCGAAGGCCGTCCCGTTCCTCACGGGCAACGGCGTCGGGCCCCTGGTCGGCGACGGCCGGATACGGAGCGCCGCTCTCGGCGCGGCCGGGAGACTGGTGAACGAGGCACTGCGCGAACTGGCTCTCACCCTGCCGTCCGTGGCGCAGCTGCTCCCCGTGTACGAAGCGGTCCTCGTCCCGGGCAAGGAGCGGCGGCGGACCCTCGACGACCGCCGCCACCCCGTCCCGGACCTGCCGACGGCGCTCGTCCGGGACGCCTTCGCCTTCCACGACGAGTTCGAGGCCGCGCGGGAGACGAACCGCCGCACCGACCCCGGCGGCCGGCTGCCGTACCGGGTGCACAGCCTCGGCGGCATGGCGCACCCCACGGTGCACGGCGTCATCCTCTCGCCCGACAAGCTGAGGTTCACCACCCGGCTGGACCCGGACCGCCCCTGGTCCGGGGACGGGACGGTGCCGAGGGACTCGTCCTTCGCCGGGTGGGCGCTGGACTACGAGGAGGACGGCGTCTGGAACGGATACCGCCACGCCGACATGGCGGGCGGCGGCTCCGTGGGCCACCAGCTCTCCGTGATCCGCGAGGGCAGACAGGCCCGCGACATGCTGGCGGGAGACGAGGAATTCGGCCTCGAAGTGCCCGAGTGCGCGCTCGCGGGGGAGCCCTTCGAGGTGTTCGCGACCGGGCCGGACCTCGCCGCACGCAACCTCCGGGCCACCCTCACCCGCGAGGGCCACACCCCCACCGCACCGGTCTCCTTCGCCCCCGACGGCGACGGGGACGGCGGCATGCGCGTGGAGCTGGTGGGCGGACCGGGGCTCTGGATCCTGGAGGTGTCCTCGGAGCGCCCGCGCCGGGTGTGCCGTGAGGTCATCACGCTCGTGGACCCGACGGGCTGACCCGGGAACGGGCCGCCCTCGCCTCAGCCGGGGAGCCCCTTGCGTGCGTCCTCGCTCCTGGCGGCCGCCGCGTGCAGCGCGCGGAGGGCCACCAGGAGGACGCCGATGTCGTCCAGGTAGACCGGGTCGGGGATCAGGTCGATCGGCGAGACGGTGTACACCACGGCTGTCCAGAAGAGGGCCTTGGACTGCAGGGGGACACCGGAGTCGAGCAGCAGCTTGCGGGCCCGGAAGACGCGTACGAGCAGCACGGCCGCGCATGCCGCCACCCCGAGCACGACCACCACGGCCACCACGAGCCAGAGCGAGCTGTCCATGTTCCTCCCCTGCCCTGCGTCGTGTGGTGTCTCGGGCCACGGTAGCCGCCCGCGCCCGTGAAGGGAGGCGAGGACCGCGGTGCCTCACTCAGTACGCGTTGTGTCGCCGGAGCTTGGCCGGGCGTCCGTCCGGGTCCACCAGGAGGCGGTACGGCGGCATGGCCAGGCCACGGGTCAGGCGGGACATGTCCGGCGGGCGGTAGGCCCGCAGCCGGCCGGGCGGCCGGGGACCGCGGCGGCCGCCCTCGTACCAGGCGTCCAGGGCCGAGGCGCTCGCGGCGAAGGCGTCGAAGGCCCGCGCGGGATCGCAGAGCTGCTCCGGGCCGGAGCCGGGAGACGGCTCCCCGCCGCCCGGGTCGCCCAGGTGCTCGCGGGAGAGCTCAAGCCGCAGGTCCCTCGCGAAACGGCGGGCCTGGTCCCCGAGCCCACCGGGGTCGCGTGGCTCACGCGGGTCGGGACGGTCGTCCAGGACGACGCAGTTGAGCTCCGAATCATGGGTCCACGAGCGGAGGTTGATGTTGTCGGACCCGACCGAGGCCCACACGTCGTCGATCAGACACACCTTGGCGTGCACGTACACGGGAGTCCCGGCGGCGTTCTCGAGGCCGTACACGGCCACCCGCCCGCCGCCCCCGCGACGCAGCCGCTCAAGGGCCGTGACACGTCCGACCAGGTTCATCGGCAGCGTGAGCCGTCCGTCCTGCTCGGGGACGCTCGGTATGACGGCGATCAGACGCAATCCGGGGTTCTCGTGCAGGGCCCGGGCGAAGAACCCCACGACGTTCGGCGACCACAGGTACTGGTCCTCCAGATAGATCAGCGACCGCGCCCGGCGCAGGGCCTTCAGGTAGCTGCGCGCGATGCTGCGCTCGCCGTCGGGAGCGAAGGGATAGCCCCGCAGGAGCCGGTTCGGGTAGGTGCGAAGCACCTGCACGGTGTGGTCGCCGCACGGCTCGGGGTCGGGCAGCTGGGGCGGCAGCTCCCCGGCGGCGGTGTCCTCGTGGTGCACGATCTCCCGGAGGCGGACCAGGGGGCTGCGGCTGAGGGGCGAGGGATCCTCCCACCGCTCGCGGAAGGTGGCCTCCAGGTCGCCGACCGCCGGGCCGCGGATGGCCAGCTGGACATCGTGCCAGGGAGGCCGGCGGGCGTAGGCCGAAGCGAACGGCACCGCCTGCGGGTCGCCGCGGTGGGAGGCGTCGTCGTTGCGGCTGTGGCACAGGTCGATGCCGCCGATGAACGCGACGTCGAGGCCGGGCCGCCCGGGGTGGCGCAGGACGACGAGCTTCTGGTGGTGCGAGCCGCCCGGCCGTACCCGCATGTCGAGCAGGCACTCGGCCCCGGCCTCCTCCAGCTTCTCGCCCAGGTGGCGGTTCTCGCTCTCGCTGAACTGGAACTTGTCCAGGTGGGAGCGCCAGACAAGCCCTTTCACGATCACTCCCCGCCCGGCCGCCTCACGCAGGACGGCGCTGATCTCCGTACCGGGGCCGTCGAGACGTTCGTCGGGGTCGCCGCGCCAGTCGGTGAAGAGCATCAGGTCACCGGAGCGCTGCGCCCGGACCGCCCGGAGGAGCTCGGCGAAGTAGACCGAGCCGTGGACCAACGGCCGGACGTCGTTGCCGCAGGTCCATGCGGCCCGGTCGGGATGGCGCCGGTCGAGCCGGGTCGAGCGGTTCCCACGTTCACGTACGGTGAGCATCCAGTCGCTGTACCTCACGGTGGCCTCCACTGAGCGGAGTACCCGCTCACCGGAGGCCGATGCGAAGGGCGGCGCCGACGCCGACGTGGATCAGCGGAACTCGTGGACCACCTGGATCTCACCGACCAGATGAGCGTTGAACTCGTCGAGGTCCTCGGCAGGGACCCACAGCTCCAGGATCGTCCGCCCCCCGACCTGCTGGACGGGATAACGGCTCAGGAACGCGGAGTCGACCTCGAAGCGGGTCACGAAGCCGGCACCGTCGTGCTTCACGTTCCAGTCCCTCGCGATCCGGATCGCGTACTCCTCGTCGAGGACGGGGTAGAAGATCGGCTGCTCGGGGAGCCGAGGCGGCCAGGCACGCCAGCTGAGCCGCCGGACCAGGTCCAGCTCCTCGGGCCCGGTGGGGCGCCAGAGGGTCGTCGTCGCTTGCCGGCTGGTCATGGTGTGTACATCGCTCTCTGGATGGTGAAACCGCTGTGGCGGGTGAGGCGGGACGATACCGGCGGCGGGAAGGGGAAGGCCACGCGGTTTCCGCCCCGGCGCCGGCGAGGGTCAGCTCGCCGTCCTGCCGGTACGAGGCGGCGCTGCCGGAGGAGAAGGCGCTGCCGACCACGATCACGTGGTAGCCGGTGCCCTGCCTGTGGCATCACGCGGCATCTGCAGCCAGACCTTGAGGCGGTCGAGAACCGTCGCCGCCTCCGTGTCGTCTATCGCCTGCGAGATCCGAGCCCGCAGTGTCGCGATCGCCGGGGTGGTCACGTCCCCGGCGTGAACGTACGCCTGCTCGATCACGAAAGCTCCCCCCGGTCAACTCCCTTGTCTCCACCATGGCGTACGGAACCCGCCGCAGGTGGTGCAACCAGGGAACGGAGCAACCCCGTACGTCCGGCGCACGCTCCCCGCCTCGATGAAGGTGCCAGAGTCGACGGGAGCTGGTCGGCGACGACACAGGAACACGTGATCTACGAGTCGCGCCTGGAGCTCACGCGGCTACTATTCGCCTCGTCTAGATCCGGTACGCGCTCGGGATCAGGGGCTCGGGGTCGTGGCGTCCTGCCGCTCCCGGCGCCCGGTGCCCGGCCTCGGCAGCGCGGGTGGCGAGGTCGTCGAGGAGTTGGACGAAGCGGTGCTGGAGGAAGGCGCAGTCGTCCGGCGAGTTGCCCAGGACGGTGACGCCGAGCTTGCCGAAGGGTTCGAGGGCGGTCCAGAAGTGGGGGACCACTCCGCGGGCGCGCGTGTGGTCGAACGCCAGGTCCGGCCGGCCGTTGAGGGCGCGGATCACGTGGGAGGGTCTGAGTCCCCGGTAGGCCGGGGAGACCAGGCCGTCGGTCCCGGTGTAATGCACCTCGGCACCGCGGTGGGTCAGTCGGCCGTCGTTGTGCCAGGTTCCCGGGACGAGGGCACGGACGGTGCGGTGGGGGTGGGTGGTGCCGGTCTGACGTAGGTTCAGTTCGACGGCTCGCACGTCCCACTGGCCGCTGAGGTCCTTACGGGCGAGGAAGTCGACGCCGATGTGCCCGCGCACGCCGGCCCGGGCGAGGTGGCTCGCGGCGGTGAGGGACATCGCGCTGATGGCCTCCCGGTAGGCGGCGGAGGCCGGGAAGCGGCAGCCGAGGTACTGCAGGTCCTCGCCGAGGGTCTGCTCGTGGGTGCCCAGGAGCTGTACACCGGATTCACCGTCTGTGCCGTGGCCGATGAACAGCAGGGCACTCGGGGATCTCTTCTCTCCCTCCGGTGGGGTGTCGAGGTACTGCTCGATGATTGCGCCGTTGGCCGACAGACCCGCGAGGAACTGGCCGCGTGAGATGGTCCCGGTCAGTGGTCTGAGCGCTTGCAGTGCCGCCAGGGCTGCCGCATGGGTGGCCTCGGTGGCCGTCACGACGGCCAGGCCGTGACCCGAGCCGTAGCCTTCGTTGATCTTCAGCAGCCATCTGCCGGGCCCGTGGGAGCGGGTCAGGTCTGCTATCTGCCGGGCCAGTTCCGGCAGTTCGAAGGCGGCCGTGTAGGTGCCGGGAGCGTGGGCCAGACCCGCAGTGCGGAAGAGTTGCCTGCTGCCCGCCTTGGATCCCAGCTCCAGGGTCCGGGTGGGAGTCTCCCGGCATTCCAGGCCGAGGCGGTTCGCGAGTTCGTCCATGCGGGCGCTGGCCTGGTAGCACGACAGCGGCTCGACCGTCTGGCCGCGCTCCCTGGTGCGCGTGAGCAGGTCCCGCACCTGCCGCAGCAGGTCCGGTCGCTCCAGCAGTTTCTCGCTCAGGTGCCGGTCGGAGTCGTCGTCGACGGCGAGGAGGGCGTGTCGAAGCCTCCGGTCACCGGACCCGGGACCGCCCGGCGGCACGAGTCCGAGCACGTACTGTTCGACGGACCGCGGCACCGCTGGTGCCTGGAACATCAGCAGGGCCAGGTCCGGCTGCGTCCCGACGTCCAGAGACTCCCATAGTCCCCGAACACAGGAATACCAGCGGCCTACTCCCTGGGCCATCTCCAGGTCCGAGAACTCCTGGGAGGGACAGGAGATCCGCAGCCGCAGCTGTGGATGGCGGGCCAGGTACAGCTCGAACAGTTCGATCCGTTGACTGATGTCAGGAGTGGGCACGGCACACCGCCCTTTCGCCGCCGAAGGCGGGCACTGGTCGGGCGTCTGTGCGCCCGGGTGGATCTCAGCTGAGGGACGTCGCCCGCGCATGGCCCAGATCGTCCGCGCGGCACTGGTTCAGTACCTCGGCGACGGGCCGGACGTAGCAGGCCAGCTGTCCCCGGGAAAGGAGCCCGAGGGAGGATGGCCGGGCCGGCCAGGTGCCGGCCGGCCGGCAGTGCATCTCCGTGTCACCGGCCCTGACCACGGTCAGCGACCCGCAGGGGGTGCGTTCCTCGTCCAGGATGACCGGGACCGTCTCATGGAGCCGGTAGCCGGTGATGACGAGGCACCCCGCCACCACGGCCACCCCGTGGACCACCGGTGCGCGGTCCGTCAGGCTGATCTGCGTGGTGGACACCACCCGCACCCTCGCCCCGGCCGGGACGTCCGTGGTGATCCGCGCCCCCGGGTCGATCACGCAGTCGTCGCCCACGCACACCGGCCCGAACACGCACACGTCGCCGCCGATCTGCACGCGGCTGCCGATCCGCGGGTGCCGGCGCGGGCGGAGGAACCCGTCGGAACGCGTGACGATGTCCCTCGCCCCGAGGACGATGTTCTGCAGGAAGTAGCAGTCGTCGCCGATCTCGCAGTCCTCGCCGATGACCGTCCCCGAACCGTGGTCGACCACGAAGCGGCGGCCGATCGCGGCACCGGGATGGATCTCTACCCCGGTGGCGCGCCGGGCTTCCTCGGAGATCCGGCGGGCCTGCGCCGCCAGGAGGCCGGCCGGCAGCCCGGGTATGCGCAGGGTCCCCACGGCGTGCGCCAGCCGGTGGGCCATCACCGACCGGAAACTGAGGTAGCCGGAGTAGATGTACCACTGATCGCCGTGCGCCGCGGCATCGCGCCCCGCGAACGCGGCAAGGTCCTCGGCCACCTGGCCTGCGACACGCGACAGCACCAGCCGCACCACCCGCTCGGGCAGCTCCGGACCTGGGGCCGGGCCGAGCCGGTTCACGATGCCGCGCAGATCCCGTTCGATGACAGACCGAGGGATCGCTGCAGATGACATGACTGTCCTCTCGTCCGACGGAAGCTGGGACGAAGCCCTCTCGATTGTCAGCCCCACCCGCCCGATACTCCCCCGAACGGAGCCATCCGAGTGATCCTGAGCCCCCCCACCTGCGAGGATCCCAATACTTCGTCCCGGGAGGTTTGGAAACTCCGCGGCCGGTCGGTCGCCGTCACCGCGGGACGTGTTGCCGCGCTGGCCCCAGCTGCAATCTCGATAATCGGAGTTACACCGTTTCTGGTTCTGGCTCTGTCCCGTAATCGGCTCTGGCACAACTTCTGTGGTCTCGAGCCGAAGCTCGGTGTCTGAGGCCGAAGTACGCCCAGCATCGGCAGGATCTCGTCGGGCCGCTGCTGACGATGACGGTCCTGCTGCTCTCCTTCGTCCTGGTCACCGCCAACGGCTCCTACGGCAAGGCCGAGGTCGCCTCCCGGGGCGAGCCCCGTGCCCTGGACCAGCTCGTCGAGACCGCCGAATACGCCCCGGCGGCCGAGCGGGCCCGTGTCCAGGCCGACGCCGTCTGCTACGCCCGTGCCGTGCGCACCCGGGAATGGCCCGCCATGGCCGACGGCAACGGATCACCGGCTCCCAGCGTGGGGTCGGGCTGTGTCCGGGCAGGTCAGGGCCGGTTTTGGTGCCGGTCTGGTCATGCGGCGAGGGCGAGGTTCCGGTGTTCGGCGTTGTCCTCCTCCTCTCCCGGTAGGAGGGCCCGGCCTGGGCGTTTGCGGTGCGGGATGACGAGACCGGTGTTGATGTAGGCGCCGTCGGCCAGCACGGTCATGCCCTCGCAGACAGCGGCCGGGCCGGAGTCCCCCCAGGCCTTCGTATCCGCGGTGTTGCCGGGTACCGTCCGGGCCGCCGCGATCACCAGCTTGGTGTCGGCGTCGATGATGACCTGCACGTTCGCCGAGAACCGGTAGGTGCGTGAGGACGCGCCGGTGGTGCGGTCGCGGACCGGGATCAGCGTGCCGTCCACGATCCACAGCCGGTCGACCGCGTCGGTGGGGCGGGGGCCGGCTCGATCGCGAGCAGTGGCCGCAGCCGCTGGATCACGCGGCAGACCGTCGCAGGCGAGACGCCGAACAGCGGCGCGAGCTGCCGCATGGTGAGGTTCGTGCGGTAGTAGACGGCCGCCGGCAGCACTCGGGCGGCCAGCGGCAGGCACCACGGCCGACCGCCACCGGGCCCGTTTCCGCCCCCTTCCCGCACGACCTTCACCAGCCGCTCGAACTGCCGCACCCGCAGACCCGTGAACGCCTCCGCCCACAACAGATCGGCCCTCAACACCCCACGCGCGCAAGAAAGATGCTCGCTTCGCAGGCTTCTGCAACACGTTTTAGACTGCGACGATGGAACACCTATCCGCTACGCCCGAGAGCCGCACCCGGCCCTTGGCACCGGTCCGGGCGAACGACTACGACAGCTTCGCCGAGGCGTACTCCGCGGTGAACGAGCGAAGCGTCGTGAACGCGCACTACGAGCGGCCCGCGATGCTGGCCCTCGCCGGAGAGGTGGCCGGACGCCGGATCCTGGACGCCGGATGCGGCTCGGGCGCCCTGTCCGCCGCGCTCCGTGACCGGGGTGCGGTCGTCACCGGCATCGACGCGAGCGCAGGGATGCTGGAGCTGGCCCGTCGGCGGCTGGGCGACGACGCGGCCCTGCAGGTGGTCGATCTGAGCGACCCCCTGCCGTTCGCCGACGCCGCGTTCGACGACGTGGTCGCGTCGCTGGTGCTGCACTACCTGGAGGACTGGGGCCCGACACTGGCCGAGATACGGCGGGTACTCAAGCCCGGCGGCCGCCTGATCGCGTCGGTGGACCACCCGTTCGTGGCCTATACGTTCAGTGAACCCCGCCCCGACTATTCCGCGACCACCAGTTACACGTTCGACTGGAGGCTCAACGGCCGGTCCACCCCGATGAGGTTCTGGCGCAGGCCGTTGCACGCGATGACCGACGCCTTCACCACCGCCGGCTTCCGCCTCACCGCCATCAGCGAGCCACAGCCCGACCCGGCGGCCCGTGAGCTGTTCCCCGACGACTTCGAGGCCCTGTCGACGAAGCCCTGCTTCCTGTTCTTCGTGGTCGAGGTACCTCCGTCGGCCACCGGCTCGGACATCTAGACGGCTCCTGTCGTGTCACCGCGCGCACCAGCCGATGACGCCCGCGAGGTCGAGAGCGGCGAGGCGGACGGAGCCGGTTCTGCGGCCTGCGTGCCCGGTCGGCGGCGACGCTCAGTCGTCAACGCGGGGCGGAGGCCGGACCTCTCTTCCGGGCGTCCAGGCCGAAGGCGCACTTCCGTGGCCCGGGCCGGTGCAGATAGGGGTGGCGTCCACCTCGTACGACAGGCCCTCCGGATACCGGGCCCGCTGCCTGAGCCGTTCCCGCCGGGACCGGGCACCGCCTCGGCGGGGATGAGGTCGGGGCCCGGGCGTCAGGCGATGAGCGAGCGGCCGGTGGGCGACAGTCGAAGTATCTGCGGCGGCGCCGTCTGTTCGCGCTCGACGGCCGGCAGGATCTCGTCCCGCAGCGGGGGATGGGCCCGCATGTCGGCGAGGTGCCGACGGTGCGCGGCCTCGTCGGGATACGCGGTGAAGACCGCGGCGACGTTCTCGCCGGTACGGACCGGCAGCCTGGTGAACGTGTTGTGCGCGGGTTCGGTGGCCAGGAGGGCGAGCGGCGCGGGCCCCGTCTCCGCGAGCAGGGGCAGGACACCGTCCCGGATCAGTGCGATGCCGTCGTTCCGTCCGGGAGGGAACGCCCACAGGGTGGCGGCCATGAACCGGTCCGGTGGCGTGGCGCCGACCGGCGGCCGGGCGGCCGGGGACACGGCGAAGCCGCTGCCGGCCGTCACGGGGCGCAGCAGCAGGACGTCGTCCGAGTCGATCATGGTGTCGTTCGCCCGGGGCCCGTGGTCGGACCAGGCGGGACCCCCGTAGAAGGCCGTGAGCGCGCGGTGACGTGCCGCCATGTCCGTGAAACCGCGCAGCCACACGAAGCGGTCCGGGTCGTCGAGGTCGCGGAACTGGCCGAGCACGCTCATCCCGGCCTCCTCCTGCGTTTCGATGAACTCCCGGTCGAACAGCTCGATGAGCTCGTCGCGGCGGCGCGGCCGCAGCGTGTACTGACGGAGTTCGATCACGGCGAGCGACGGACCGGAGAGGTCGGTGGGCACAGCGGGACTCCTGTTCGGCATTCAGGGGTGAGTGTCCCGGTTCGTTCGGTCGGATCCGGGCCTGGTCCGACGATAGGAGGATCGTGTGACAGTTTCTGTCAGGGTTTTCGAGGAGAATGCGCGCATGCCCGCTGGTCGTCTCCTCTCGGTCCTTCTCCTGCTGCAATCGCGTGGCCGCGTGTCCGCGGGGACGATCGCCGACGAACTGAACGTGTCCGTACGCACCGCCTACCGCGACCTGGCTCGCCTGCAGGCCGCCGGCGTTCCGGTCTACGCCGAGCCCGGCCCCGGGGGCGGCTACCAGCTGGTCGACGGCTACCGCACCCGCCTGACCGGGATGAACGAGGGTGAGGCCCGGGCTCTGTTCTTCGCCGGACTGCCGGGCCCCGCGGCCGACCTGGGCCTCGCCGCCGAGGCGACGGCCGCCCGGCTCAAGCTGCTCGCCGCGCTGCCCGCGGGACTGCGGGAAGAGGCGTCACGGCTCGCGGAGATGTTCCACCTGGACGCCCCGGGCTGGTACCGGGATCCCGAACAGACGCCTCACCTCGCCGTGTTCGTCGACGCGGTGCTCACCCGGCGTGTGGTGGACGTCCGTTACCGCCGCTGGCGCGCCCCGCAGGAGGTGGACCGCCGCCTGCGCCCGTACGGCCTCGTCCTGAAATCCGGCACCTGGTACGTCGTGGCCGCCACGGAACGGGGGACCGCGACCTACCGCGTCGCCCAGGTCCTCGACGCGGCCCTGGGCGACGAGCGGTTCGACCGGCCCGAGGACTTCGACCTCGGCGCGTACTGGGCCGCCTACCTCGAAGACTTCCACGCACGCCGCTACACCGGAACCGCCACCATCCGCCTGTCCCCGGCGGGACGCGGACGTCTCGCCGACAACGTCCCCCAAGAGGTGGTGCGGGCCGTCGAGTCCACCGCGACCCCCACCGGAGACCTCGGATGGATCGAGGCGGTCATCCCCACCGAGAGCACCGATCACGCCCTCGGCGAGCTGCTCCGACTCGGTGCGGACGTCGAGGTCATGGCGCCCCCCGAACTGCGCCGGGCCATGGCCGCCACGGTGGAGAGCCTCGCCCGGGCCTACGCACATCTCTGACGCGGGAGCCGGGGAAGCGACGGCGCCACGGCAAGCGCAGGCCCCGGCAAGGACCGCGTTCGGGCAAGCGCTGCGGCACGGCAAGGGTTGGCCACGAGCGCTCCAGGGCCATTGTCAGACCCTCGCGAGAGGATCTCCACATGACGATCTCTCCCGCCGATGAGGCGCTGACCAGCCTGTCCACCCGTGCCGCGTACGAGGCCGCGCTGCAGCGTCTGCACGACGCCTCCCGGTCGTACTACGGAGACGGCGACAGCGTCTGCGACGACACCACGTACGACCGGCTCCGGCTGGCCGTCCTCGCCTGGGAGGAAGAGAACCCGGCCGAGGTCTCGCCCGACTCTCCCACCGGTCTGGTCGCGGACGGCGCCGCCCCGGTCGGCGATGTCGCGCACACCACGCGGCTGCTGAGCCTGGACAACGTCTTCGACGCCGAGGGCCTGGTGGCCTGGGGCGCATCCGTCCAGCGCCGTCTCGGCCGTGCTCCGGCCGGCGGTTTCACCGTCGAGCCGAAGATCGACGGCGCGGCCGTGGCCGCCCGGTACCGCGAAGGCCGCCTCGTGCAGATCATCACCCGGGGCGACGGCAGCCACGGCGAGGACGTCAGCCATGTCATCGGCCAGATCGACGGCCTGCCCGAAAAGCTCGCCGAGCCGGTTACCGTCGAGGTGCGCGGCGAGGTCGCCTTCACCCAGGGGCAGTTCGAGGCGGCGAACGAGGTCCGTACGGCCCACGGGGCACAGGTCTTCGTCAACCCGCGCAACGGCACGGCGGGCACCCTGAGGGCCAAGGACCGCCCGTACCGGCTCCGGATGACGTTCTGGGCCTACGGCGTGGTCGAGCTGGACGGCGTGCCGTTCCTGCCCGCCGGCGCGACGCACTCCGAGGCGCTGGCCGCGGTGGCCGCGGCCGGGGTGCAGACGACTGCGGCCACCGCGGCCGGGCTCCTCGTCGTTCCCGACCTCGCGGAGGCCCAGGCGCGGGTCGACGCGATCGCCGCGATGCGTGCGGAACTCCCTGTCGGGATCGACGGCGTGGTCATCAAGCTGGACGACTCCGCCGAGCAGGAGGAGATCGGCTTCGGCTCCCGCTTCCCGTACTGGGCCATCGCGGTGAAGCTGCCCGCGGTCGAGCGGCAGACGGTGCTGCAGGACGTCGTCTGGGAGGTCGGCCGAACCGGAGTCCTGGCCCCCACCGCGATCCTCGCGCCCGTGGAGATCGACGGGTCCACCGTCACCCGGGCCACCCTCCACAACCCGGCGGACATCCGCCGCCGGGACCTGCACCTCGGCGACACCGTGACGGTGTACAAGGCCGGCGACATCATCCCGCGCGTCCAGGCGGCCGTGGTCCAGCTCCGTCCGGCCGGGGCGACGCCCGTGCCCCTGCCCGAGGAGTGCCCGCGCTGCGGCGGCGAGATCAACATGGCGCAGGAGCGGTGGCGGTGCGCCCAGGGCACCTCCTGCGCGCTCCCGGCACTCATCGAGTACGCCGCCGGCCGCGAGATGCTCGACATCGACGGTCTGGGCAAGACGTACGTGGCGGCCCTGGTCGAGTCCGGAGACGTCCGCGACGTCGCCGACCTCTTCACCCTGACGATCGACCAGCTCACCGCCGCTTCGGGCAGTGCCAAGCGTGCCGCCAAGCTCGCCGAACAGATCGAGGCCGCCAAGTCCCGCCCCCTCAACCGTGTCTTCTGCGCCCTCGGCGTGCTCGGCACCGGCCGCAGCATGTCCCGCCGCATCGCCAGGCACTTCGGCACGATGGAAGCGATCCGCGGGGCCGACGCGGCCGGGATGCAGGACGTGGAGGGGATCGGGCCGGAGAAGGCGCCGGTCGTCATCGAGCAGGTCGCCGCGCTGTCCTCCGTCATCGACAAACTGATCGCGGCCGGAGTCAACATGACCGAGCCCACGGACCCGGCGGCGGCGCCGGGCGGGGGGCCGCTGGAGGGCAAGGTGGTCGTGGTCACGGGCAAGATGAGCGGGCCGCTGGAGGGCCTGGGCCGGTCCGAGATGAACGCGCTGATCGAGAAGGCCGGCGGACGGGCGGGCAGCGGCGTCAGCGCCAGGACATCCATACTCGTCGCGGCACCGTCCGCGAACGGAAAGCCGAGCTCGAAGGCGGTCAAGGCCACCGAACTGGGCGTCGAGGTCCTGACACCGGAGGCCTTCGCCGAACTGGTCGCCGACCACCTGACCTGACCTGACCTGACCTGACCTGACCTGACCTGACCTGACCGGACCGGACCGGACCGGCGCGGCGCAGGCGGGGGTATTTCGCGGTGGGGACCGGGCCGCGCGTCATCGGGCTGCGGTTCGCTGCGCTCGGAGTCGGTGACCCGAAGGGGTCCGTCGTCGGCGAGGAGGAGGCCGCGGAGCCGGCAGTCGCCGTGGGGCACGACCGCCCCGACCGGTGGAGCGGCCTGGACCGCCCCACCACCGCCCGCACGTGCTCCTCGTCGCCGGGACGTCAGATACGAACTCCCGTATTCACGGCCCCGGTCGACGCCCGGCGGAACCGCCTGCGGGCGTCGGCCGAAGCCGGTCCACGGACGGGTCGTAGCCGATCGGGTCCCCCGGCTCCTGGAAGTGCAGGGCGACCCCGACACCTGCCCGGTACGCGTCCAGTCCGGCGCGGCAGTAGGCCACCATCGGCTCCGGCAGCGCGTCGAGCGAGAACCAGCCCATGCCGTCGCACACGTCGCGCTCCATGACCCTCGGCGTCCCGGTCCAGCGGCGGACCTCGAAGAAGAAGCCGACGCGGGCCCCTCCGGCCGGCGAGCGGTGATGCACGGTGACCGCGCCGCGTACGTCGTCCGGATCCACGACCAGGCCGGTCTCCTCCCGAGCCTCGCGTACGAGCGCGGTGACGACGTCCTCGAAGGGCCCGTCGACGTGACCGGACGGAAAGTGCCAGTGCCCTGCGGCGTAGACGTCACCGGCCCGCCGGGACAGCAGCACCTCCGGGCCCTTCTCCCCGTCGCGGACGGCGATCAGGTGCACGTCCACCGGTACCGTGTGCCTCGTCCCGTACGGATCGGCAGCCGGGCGGTCACCGGAGGTGCTCACGCAGCACCTCCTCCGCCTCGTCCAGCCGCTCACGCAGTACGACGGCGGCCTGGACGCGGGCTCGGGCATACCACTCCACTGACTCGGTGACCGGCCCGAGACCGTCCAAAACGGTGTTGAGCGGGTACACCGTGCATCCCAGGTACGCGGCCGTAAGCCGCACCAGGCTCACCAACTCCTCGACAGGAACCGTCGGATGGAGCCGGTGATAGGCGGCCGCGAGGCGGCCCAGTCCGTCGGGCCAGTCCGGATGGCCGAGGACCGTGCGGGGATCGAGGGCGAGCCGGCCCAGCTCCCAGAGGGGACTGCGCCGTCCCGGCGGTGCGAAGTCGATCACCGCCGCGACCCGGTCGCCGCGCAGCAGGACGTTCGGACCCGACAAATCCCCGTGGACCAGTTGGGAGACCGTCCGCTCCGGCGCCTTCTCCAGCAGCCGCTCCACGGCCGGCAGCCCCGCCAGCCGCTCCCGCGCCGTCTCCAGCGCCCACCGCTCGAACCCGGTACGGGGAGGGTCCGCCTCGTAGCGGCGTACGAGCTCGTGGAGCCGGGCGCGGCTGCGTACGGGGTCGACCGCCCTGTCACGGGCGTCGAGCCGGGGCGGCCCGAACCGGTGGTCGGCGAGGCTCCGGTGGAGCCGGCCGATCGCCTCGCCGACCGCTTCCCACCGCGCCCCGGTGAGCCGTCCGTCGGCGGTGACCGTGTCGCTCAGACAGGAGGTCACCGACATCGTCACCCCGCTGCCGGAGACGACCAGCCGTTCCCCGTCGACCGTGTAGCGCGCGCGGGCTGCCGGTACACGGCACAGGCGCGCGTACTCGCTCAGCGCCGCGGCGCTCTCGGCCGCCCTCACGTCAGCGCCGGCCGGATAGGTCTTGAGGAACCAGGTGTCTCCGGCGTCCGTCGTCGCCACGTAGTTGCGGGTCGCGGTCCCCGACGGCCCCCGGGAGACCGCCGTGGGGACGATGCCGAACTCGGAGGCCAGCAGGAGGCTGACGATCCGCGGTTCGCCCGACGCGCGGCCGGAGACTTCGGCGGAACCGGAGATGTCGACGGAACCGGAGATGTCGGCGGAGCCGAAAACGTCGGTGGAGCCGAACGCGCCGGCGGAGCCTGACATGGCGTCGGTCATGCGGTCGTCGCCTCCGCCGCGGCTTCCTCGTCGGCGGGCCCCGCCTGCCCCGGAACAGCGGGCGGCACATGGAACTGTCGGGCCTGCAGCTCGTACGCCTCGCGGAACGCGCCGACGCCGGTGGCAGGGTCCATGAGCTCCTCGAACGAGCCGTGCTCGATGACCCGCCCGTCCTCCAGTACGTAGATGAGGTCGGCGTGCCGGACGCTGTGGAGCCGGTGGGTGATCAGGACAGTGGTCTGGCCGCTGCCGGCGAGCCGGTGGATCTGGTCGAAGACCCGCTGCTCGGCCACCGGGTCCAGGGCGCTCGTCGGCTCGTCGACGACCAGGACCTGCCCGTCGCGGTATCTCGCCCGGGCCAGGCCGACCTTCTGCCACTGTCCGCCGGAGATCTCCTGGCCGCCCCGGTAGCCGCGGGCCAGCAGGGTGTCCAGGCCGCGGGGCAGCTTCGCGAGGACCGCGTCGGCGCCCGCGTAGGCGGCCGCGGCGCCGACGGCGAGGTCGTCGATCACCCGGCCGGGGCGGCCGATCCCGATGTTCACCCGCGCGGTGAAGGGCCACCGCTGGAAGTTCTGCGCGACCATCGCGACCTGCGAGAAGAGCTGGGCGCGGCGGATCTCGGCGGCGTCCACCCCGCCCCACGTCACCCGCCCGGAGGCGGGCATGTGGAGGCCGCACAGCAGCTTGGACACCGTGGTCTTCCCCGATCCGTTCGAGCCCACCAGCGCCACCGTCCTGCCGCGGGGGATGACCAGGTCCACCTCCCTCAGGGAGGGTGTGTCGGCGCCGTGGTAGGAGAAGGTGACCTTCTCGAACCGGATCGCGTCGAAGTCCTCCGGCAGATCCCGTCCCTCGTCGGGGATGGCCCGCCGCTCCGCCTCGGCACACAGTCGCTCCAGGTCGGCGACGAAGAGGGACTCCTCCTGGATGTCGGCGACCCGTAGCACGAGGTCCGTGATGCTCGCCGACCCGGCGCGGATCGCGAGCACGGCGGTGCCGCCGACCGCGAGCGCCATCTGCCCGTTCCACAGCAGCAGACCGAGCACCCCGTACGCGGCGGCCGTCGCCAGACCACGGGCCCCGTCGGCGGTCAGGCCCGTGCGCGCCCCGATCCAGGCGAGCCGGGTCTGCTCCCGCTCGCTCGTCTCCGCCATGCCCCGGAAGTGCTCGAGCAGGAAGGGGCCCACGTCATGGACCCGCACCTCGCCCGCCGCCTGCTGGTCGATCAGCAACCGACTGAGCAGTTGCGCGGCGCGCGCGTGCTGGATGAACCGGTGCCAGCTCTCGTACCGCGCCCGGGCCATCGTCAGGGATCCCCAGGCGCTGGGCAGCGCCATCGCGACCAGCAGGGGCAGCAGCGCGGGGTGCAGGACCGTCAGCACGCTCGCCGCGGCGATCAGCGAGATCGCCGAGGCGACCACGGCCGTGCAGTAACCCACCATCCGCCGTGCCCCCTCGGCGCCCCACTGCGCCGAGTCCATCAGCTTGTGGAAGGCGTCGTCCTCGATCGCGTCCATCTCCACCCGGGCGACGAGACCCAGATACCGCTCGGTCGCGACCCGTTGAACCTTCGGTTCCAGGACTCCCGTCGAGGCGGTCGACGCCGACTTCAGGAGGGAGGCGACGACCCCCATGACCGCTACGAGCACCAGCGAGGGCACCGAGGCGCGCAGCCGGTCCACCAGCGTGCCCGCCGCCAGGAGCTCGGTCAGGAGCGAGTTCACCGCCACGAGGGAGAACGCCTGCGCCACGCCCCGGCCGACCTCGCTGACGGCCACGGTGTACAGGGCGCGCCGGTCGGCCCGCCGGGCCAGTCGTACGGCGACCCCGACCTGCCGGGGAAAGCTCACCGCCATGCTCCACATGCCCAGCTTCACCCAGGTGCCGCGGTGCGTACTCCAGCCGTGGTCGAAGGCGAGTTCACCGCCGAACAGCAACTTCTCGGACGCCGAGAGCGTCTCCGCCCCGGCCGTCGGGGACGTGTCGTGCGGCGTGGTCGTCATGCCCCCCACCTCGTACTCGAACGTGGCGAACGGGACGCTCCGGGGCCTTGGCGGCGGCTCGCAGGGTTGCTCCGAGCGCCGCGGGGCCGCGGAGGACCGGCGGGGCGGGGAGCGGAGAGACGGTCGGGAAGGGGGTGCATGGCGTTCTCCAGGACGGCCGATTCGGGGTGTCGGAGAGCTCAACGACGAGGCCCGGCCTGTCGAACACACGTGTTTCGGACGCCGTACGAACCCCGTGCCGGAGCGAAAGCACGTTCGTGCCGGGTGCACCGACCCTTGCGGCGCGAGGGTCGTGCCCTGACGGGTGGGTGGCCGAAACGCCGACGTACGGCAGTGGCAGTGGGCACCGGGCAGTACGCGACCAGCGCGGTCCCGGTTGAAGCACCACGTCACGGACACCAGCCGCAACGGCCTCGGCCGTGGGCACCACCGCTCCTCGGCAGGTGAGAGGCCCGGCGCCGGTCGGGCGGAACCCGTCCGACCGACCGGCGAGGTCCCACGGACCGGTCAGGCGCTCACGGTCGTGCTGTCCCGGACCCCGCGGGGACCGTGTGGTGCCGGGCGATGTTCCCGGCAAGCAGTCGAGTGGACTCCGCCACGCCGACCTCGTCGCCTCCGTCGGCGGCGGGCAGGCGCCCGTCCGCGAGCCGGAGTTCGGTGAGGGCGGTGTCCATCGCCCGGTGCGCGGCGAACAGCAACGGGGTGCTGTAGATCGCGACGTCGACTCCGAGCCGGTCGAGTTCGCTGAGCGAGAGCAGCGGGGACCTGCCGCCGGCGATCTGGTTGAAGAGCAGTGGCCTTCCGCCGACGACCTCGCGGATCCGCTCGATCCACTCGACGCTGCGGACGCCGTCGACCAGGACGACGTCGGCGTCGGTGGCGGCCAGCGCCCCGGCCCGGGCGATGATGTCGGCCTCTTCCGTGGCGTCGGTGCGGGCGACGACGACCAGGTCCTTGCGTGTCGCGAGAACCCTCTCGAGCTTCTCCAGGTACTCCGGCAGCGGCAGCAGCTGCTTTCCGTCGGCGTGCCCGCAACGGCGGGGCCGCTTCTGGTCCTCGAGGATGACGCCGGAGGCCCCCATCCGTTCGAGGCCCTCCACGACGTGGCAGGCCACTTCGGCGTCGACGTACCCGTCGTCGATGTCGACCAGGAGGTGGTGGCACGGAAAGGATCCGCGCAGCCGCTGTACGAACGCCATCATGTCCGGCCAGGCGATGAACCCGATGTCGGGCAGCCCGTAGTGGGAGGCCGCGAAGCCGAACCCGGACACGAACAGTCCGTCGTAGTGCCCGGCCGCCACAGACGCCGAGTACATGTCGTACACGCCGATCAAGGGCGTGGTGCCCGGCTCGGCGATGACGTCGCGCAGTGTGTTCCCGTAACTCATGGTCAGGCTCCGAGGTGGTCTCGCGTCGGGGGAGGGGAAGCAGCTGCGACTCCGCAGCGCTCCACCGAAGCGGATCATCTCGTGCCCGTTGTGTGGCGAATGGTTCCTGCGAGGGTGCGGACGCCGACGCGTCGCCATATTCACCGGCGACACGTCACCGAGCCGGGCGTCAGGTTGACGACGCGCCGGAGCCGCGCCACGGCCGGGGGAGTTCGGCCTTTCCGAACAGGAGGGCGTAGCCGGAGGGGAGTCGGCCGATGACGCGGTCGACGAGTTCCGGTCCGGCGAGCCGGGACACGGCGGCGAGGACGGCGCCGACGTTCCAGCGGGCGGTGGCGGGCGTGCCGCCGGTGCGCTGGGCGAGGTCCTTGACGAACTCCCACCCCGTGAGGGGAGTGACGGCGGGGACCTGGGCGGTGAAGACCAGGGCGGCCTCCGTGGGGAGTACGGCGGCGAGGTCGACCCGTTCGTCGCCGACGAGCTGTCGTCCCAGAGCGGCGAGTACGGAGTGGACGACCTCCTCGGCGCGCTCACGCGTCGGGTAGGCGCCCTCGTAGCGCACCCGCTCGAGCAGGTCGGAGTAGGACGCCGCGACGGTGATGCCGTGGGACGCGGGGGCTGCCAGGGTCTCGGTCTGAAGAGTCATGCTGCTGGTGATCGCCGTTCTCTTCGGGCCCGGTCCGCTGACCGGGCGGAGCGAACATGTGTCAAGGCGTGTCGGCGGACGCGGGGTGCTGCGGCCGGCCGAAGAGGAGGTCGTAGCCGGGGGGAAGCTGAAGGAGGATCCGGCCGGTGAGTTCCTCGCCGGCCGCGTCGGCGGCGACGCTGAGGACGGCGCTGACGTCCCAGGCCGCGGTCTGCTCGGTGGCTCCCTCGATCCAGGCGGCCGTCGCGCGCACGAAGCGCTCCGGCGGGAGGGGCTCGGCCGCCTGGAGCGGGTTGAGGAGCACGATGGCGAAGGTCTCCGGCAGGCGGGCGGCGAGCGCGGCCCGTACGTCACCGACCAGGTGCGCGCCGAGCAGCGCCAGCACGGTGCGGGCGGCGCGTTCGGCCTCGTGGGGTGTGCTGTAGTCGCCGCGTTCCATGACCTTGTCGAGGAACGCCTGCCATCGCAGTCTCATCACGGTTCCCTTCACAGGGAGGGATACGGGGTGGCGGGGAGCGGAGGGCGAAGGAGGGGGAGGGCTTCCGCCCTCCGCTCCCGGCTTCCTCTTCCTGAGGACTCAGCCGCTGATCTGCTTGTGGTCGTCGCCCCTGCCGATGGTGATCTTGCGGGGCTTCGCGCGCTCGGCGATCGGAATGCGCAGCGTGAGCACTCCGGCCTCGTAGTCGGCCGCGATCCTCTCGGTGTCGAGGGTGTCGGCGAGCATCAGCTGCCGGGAGAAGACGCCGAGGGGCCGCTCGGACAGCTCCATCTGGACGTCGTCGGCCTTCGCGACCGGTCGGCGCTCGGCCTTGACCGTCAGCATGTTCCGTTCGACGTCGATGTCGATCGCGTCCGGCGAGACGCCGGGGAGGTCGAGGGCGATGACGTAGACGTCACCCTCGCGATAGGCGTCCATCGGTACCGCGGAAGGCCGTGACCAGGTCCCCGTGGTACCCAGCAGCTGCTGAGTGAGGCGGTCGAGCTCGCGGAACGGGTCGGTGCGCATCAACATCGCGAAACACCTCCAGTCGAGTCGGGCAGTGACTGCCAATGCGCTTCATCTGACTCCGTTGTAGCATGTCATCCAAACGACGACAAGTTGTGTGTCAACGAATGGACGACATGACGGAGAGGATGCGATCCGTGACAGAAGCGGACCAGCCGGTCGCTTTCCGTGCGGCCCTCGCGGCCCTCGCCGCGATCGACGAAGCCGTACGGACGGCCCGCACCGCCACGGCCCCCGACGCCGCGCCGCACGCCTCCCCGGAGGAGGCGCTCACCGCGCTCCTCCTCCTGCGCGAGCTCCGCGAACAGCTCGCCGAATGGGAGCCCGGATTCATCGAGGCCGCCCGGGACGCCGGCGCCAGCTGGGCCGAACTCGCCCACCCGCTCGGCGTCACCAGTCGGCAGGCCGCCGAGCGGCGCTACCTGCGGGTACGTCCGGGCGGCTCCGGCACCACCGCGGAGCAGCGCGTCCAGGCCACCCGGGACCGCCGCGCCGCCGACCGGTCGGTGACCGCGTGGGCCCGGGGTAACGCCGCCGAACTGCGTCAGCTGGCAGGACAGATCACGGCCCTCGACACCCTTCCCGCACCCACGAGGGACGCCCTGTCCGAGGCCCTGGCCGACAGCGACGCGGCCCTCCTCCTGGAGCCGCTCGCCCACAGCCTCACCCATCTCGCGGGCCCGCATCCCGACCTGGCCGAGCGGGTCGGCACCCTCACCAGCCGCACGGCCCACCTCCGCCACGAGAGCGACCAGCGCCGCTCCGGCAGCACAGAGCCGTGACGGGAAGCGGAGCCGGCGGCGCGAGGCTCGTACCGGCTCACGGGCCATGCCCTCGTACGCGCTGCTGTGGCTCCGCGACCCGAGGCTTCGAACGGGGCCTCGCGAAGCCCCGCGAGGGAGGAAAAAGGAGCGGGTCCGAGGGCGTAGCCTGCCCCCGGACCCTGTCGATGCCGCTCACATCACACGCCGGCACGCTTGAGGACCCGGGTCATTCGTCATGGCGTCGCGTCCTGCCGTTGGACCACCGCCGATCGAGCTCGGCGGACCAGATTCGAACTGGCATTTCGACGCACCAGGGCCCGGGCCCGGTTGATCCGGCGATGAGCGGCGCATGCTGAGTCTGGAGCAATAGTCTGAGATTGACCGCGGTCTGCCTCTGCCTGGTTGGGCCATCCCGGCGGGAAGAGCCGGGAGGAGGACTCGAACCTCCACTGGAACCGCGGATGTCACGACAAGGCTCAGCTTCAGCTTTGCGCTCCTCGCGCACCCCGGCCGTGTTCTGTGGCCGGGGAGTCTGTGGTGTCCCGGCTACCCGAAGAGGTAGCCGAAGACGGCGTCGCCGACCCGCTGGTCGGTGACCTCGGCGCTGTTCGCCTCCTCACGGGCGAACTTCACCGCCTGCTGGAGCTTCTCCACCCGCTCCAGCAGCTCGTTGACCCGCCGGGCCGGCAGCGCGCCCGAGAACTTCACCGTGGTCCAGTAACCGACCGGCACGTCCTCGTAGTAGACGTCGACCTGAGCCGGGTGCTTGTCCGTCGCCTCCGCCTTGACGTGGTTGCGCGGCACCTTCTTCGTACGGACCGTGCGGACGACCTCGGTCTTCCACGCGTCCGTCGACGGGTCCTGCGTCCACGACTCGGCGGCGTCGAGCACCGGAAGCTTGCGGACGAACGTGTTGATGTCCGTCAGCTGCTTCTCCAGGAAGAGGAGGTACGCGACGGGCACCTGCCCCACGAGCACACGCCCGTCGACCGTGACGTCGGCACGCGCCTCGCAGTTCGCCCAGTCCTTGGTGGCCGTCACATCGAAGAGGCGGGTCAGCGCCCGCGCGGTGTCGCGCAGTACGTCCTCCGCCTTCACCTGCACCAGCGTCGACTCGGGCGGCAGCTGCTCGCCCTCCTCGTCCTTCGGCTGGTACGTACGGGAGATGCCGGCGAGCAACGCGGGCTTCTGCAGGCCGTGATGGGCCGCCGTGAGGTCCTGGTGCGCCCGGGACTTGACGCCCTTCTCCACTGCGATGATCTGATTGAGTTTCGTTGCCACGTCGCCGACCTTAGAGCGGCCCACCGCGGTCGGTCGAACGATTATTCAGACGGGGGCCGTTGCGGTGCCGACGGGCGGGTGACCACACATCATCCCGCCGGTGCGATATCCGCCCACAAGGCCGAGGCGTCGGACGAGAGCGGTACGAGTCGCTCGCCCGACGCGGGCTCGTCCTCGTCCCACCACATGCCCTGACCCGAGGTCAGGACACGCCCGCCGACACCGGCCTGCCAGCGGCCACGCAGCACATGGAACACCCCGGCGTGTCCGTACGGCGGGACGAGCGCGCCCACGACCTGCTCCACCCGGGCCGTCCAACGCCCCTGCCTGACCATGATGTTGAGCACCCGGCAGGCACCCGCCGGGAGTTCGGCGTCGAGTGCGAGGTCACCGGAGAACGCCGCCTGCTCGCCCGCCTCTGTCAGGAGTTGGTCGAACACACCGGGGCAGGTCAGACGGACGCCGTTGCCCGCGAGGAGGGTGAGCGTCCGGTCGACGCCGGGGAACGTGGAGAACGGCCCGTCCCTGTCGATGTCGGCGATGCTCGCACGCCACCCGAACGCCTGGCTGTCCACCGGCCGGGAGACGACCTCCCGGGTCGCACCACCGCCGTTGCGCCACCGGCCCGCCGTCAGCGTCTCGACATCGAAGTGCCGCATGGGGTGGCTCCTGACCTGCGTCGGTACGGGTGCGGACCGCACCTGAGCGGCGGGCCCGCGGGCGCAGTGTATGCGGCGGACGCCGAACGGCCCGGGCCGGGAGGTGGGGGCGGCGCAGGGCGTACGCCGAATTCGACTCAGGGTCCGCGCCAGAGGTTGGCGAAGGCGGCGTTCTCGATGTTCCGCCTCTGTCGTACGGCCTCCAGCTCCATCACCGCGTCATGGACGGCGGCCACCACGGTCGTCACCGCCTCGTCGTCGAGGCCGGGTTCGTCGTCGGGGCGTCCGTTGTCGATGCCCACGGCCGAGGCGAGGGCGGCCAGGACGGGTTCCTGCGCGTCCCGGCGCTCGACCGCCCGGCGGCGGGTGGGCGTGTCGACGGGCTCCACGCGCTGTGAGCCGAAGGAGAACAGGCCGCTGCGCTTCCGCGTCAGCTCACCGTCCTCCTCCAGCACGGCCCGGTACGTGGCCGAGAGATCGCGGCCCCGGCGCCACAGCCAGTCCTCGATCCGCTCGTACGGCGGCTGCCGAGTGACCTGCGCCGCGGCCTCGCCGAGGAGCCGATCGTCCGGCGTCGGCGGCCCGCCCGGCACGATGCGGTCGCCGTCCAGGGAGACGGCCCCCATGCCGAGGAGGTCGATCAGCTCGGCTCCCGCGAGCGCGAGCGACAGGTCGCCCTGCCCCACCACGGCAGGCTCCGGCCTCGGCTCCATGGAGATGATGAACAGGTCTTTCGCCGTGGTCATGAACGGCTCCTTCTCGGAGACATCGACATGGGTACGTCCCCGCCGACCGCGTCCGGCTCATACCGGCAGCCGGCTCGGTGGCAAGGCGACGGTCAGGATCAGTATCGCCTCCGCCCGACCGGCCGAGGCCCTGTCGTCACGGGCTGGAAGAGGTGACGGCATCAGTGTTCGCGGAGCCTCGACCACCACAAGCCGTCGTCCGTCCGTCCGCTGACCGCCCCAGGGGCCTGGACAGTACGCCGCTCGAACTCCTCGTCGAGGCGAGCGATCAGCCGGCCGAGATCACGCCGGGCACCCCGAGGGAGGTGGAGCATGGCCTCCGCCAGGTCGTCGCGGGCGTACTCGATCTCGAGTCCGGGCTGCCAGACCTGGGGCGCGGGCAGATAGCGGCCGGGCTGGTCGAACGCCTCCCTGATGCGGGCCAAGGCGTGGGCCACCGCGTCGGGCCACAGCCGCTCGTGCTCGACGCGGCGGACAGCGGCACGCGTCCTCGCGGAGACGCCGGGGATCCGCCGCACGACGACATGTCTGCGAGGCCGCCATCGCTCGGCGCGGACGGCCTTGGGGCGCCTACGCGGCATCGCCCTTTCTGATCAGCATGACGTCATCCTGCCACGAACGGGTCCGGCTCCGCGGGCACGATGCGCACGCGACGACGCCTACGCCGGCGCGCCGGGAAGCCGGACCGTGACGACGAGACCGCCGCCGGGGCGGGGGACGAGGTCGAGGGTTCCGTCGTGGGCCCGGACGATGCTGCTCACGATGGCCAGGCCCAGGCCGACGCCCGCGTGCTCACCGGTGCGGACGCGTTCCGTTCCGCGCTGGAAGGGTTCCGTGAGGGTCGCTACCAGCTCCGGTGTCAGCAGAGGGCCCGTGTTCTCGACCCGCAGCGAGCTCGTGGCGCCGTGCGCCCCGGTGTGGACCGTCACGGTGCCGCCGTCGGGGATGTTGTGGACGATGGCGTTCTGAACGAGGTTCGTCGCCATCCGCAGCAGGAGCTCCGGGGACCCGCTGGTCAGAGCCGCCCCGCCGGTGACGTCGAGCGTGATCCGGCGCCGCTCGGCCAGGGGAAGCAGCGTCTCGGCGGCCTCCTCGGCCACGAGGGAGAGCTCGACGCTCTCGCGGCTGAAGTGTCCGCGGTCGCCACGGCTGAGCAGCAGGAGGGCCTCGGTGAGGTCGATCGCCCGCGTGTTGACCACGTGCAGGCGTTCGAGGAGTTCGCCCCGGTCCCGCGTGGGGTCCTTGCGGGCGACGTCGAGCAGCGCCCGCGAGATCGCCAGCGGGGTGCGCAGTTCGTGCGAGGCGTTCGCCGCGAACCTCTGCTGCTCGGCGACGTGCGACTCGAGCTGTTCGAGCATCGTGTCGAACGCGTCGGCGAGTTCACGGAATTCGTCCTGGCGGCCCTCCATACGGATCCGGTGGGACAACGATCCCGTCCCGGCCGTCCGCGCCGCGCTCGTGATCCGGGTGAGCGGCGCGAGCATCCGCCCGGCGAGGATCCAGCCCCCGACGAGGCCGAACACGAGCAGGAACCCCATCGCCACGGCAGCGGCGGGAGCGAAGGCACGCACGAGGAGGAAGCGGTTGGGGGAGGTCCAGAGAAGTCCCTGCGAGTTGTCGGGTACGTAGCGCAGCAGGAACATCCACACCACGGCCAGCATGAGAGCACCGGCGACGGCGAGGAACCCGGCATAGCTGAGGGCGAGTTTCAGCCGGGCGCTGAGCCCTGAACGTCTACGCATGGGTGCTGCCCGGACGGTTGGCGGCGGGGTCGGCGCCGATCCGGTAGCCGACGCCGGGCACCGTCGCGATGATCCACGGTTCGCCCAGCCGTTTGCGCAGGGCGGAGACGGTGATGCGTACGGCGTTGGTGAGGGGGTCGGCGTTCTCGTCCCAGGCCCGTTCGAGGAGTTCCTCGGCGCTGACCACCCCGCCCTCGGCGGCGACGAGGACCTCCAGGACGGCGAACTGTTTACGGGTGAGCGCGACGTAGCGCCCGTCGCGGAAGACCTCCCGGCGGAAGGGGTCGAGCCGCAGGCCCGCGATCTCGCGCACCGGGGGCCGGGCGTACGCGCGTCTGCGGTCGAGCGCCCTCAGCCGCAGGACGAGCTCCCGCAGCTCGAACGGCTTGGTGAGGTAGTCGTCGGCGCCGAGCCCGAAACCGGAGGCCTTGTCGTCGATCCGGTCGGCGGCGGTGAGCATGAGGATCGGGATGCCGCTGCCGGACGCGACGATACGCCGGGCGACCTCGTCGCCCGAGGGGCCGGGGATGTCACGGTCGAGGACCGCGAGGTCGTAGGAGTTGACGCTGAGCAGTTCCAGGGCGGAGTCGCCGTCGCCGGCGATGTCGGCCGCGATCGCCTCGAGCCGCAGGCCGTCCCGGACGGCTTCGGCCAGGTAGGGCTCGTCCTCCACGATCAGTACGCGCATGACCGAAGCCTAAGCAGCACGGCATATCGCCGACGTATGCAACAAGACGTACGCACACCGGACACGCGACCCGACCCGCCTGACACGCGACTCGGCCCGCCGGACCGACGCCACTCAGCCCGCCCGTGCAGGCACAGGGCGCAGCCGGTCCGACGGCGTCTCCTCCGTCGCGCGCCACCAGCGGCGCGACGCCAGCGCGGCCAGTACGGCGCCGGCCGCGTTGACCAGCACGTCGTCCACCGAGGACACCCGGTCGAGCCGGAGGACGTACTGTGCCGTCTCCACCAGGATCGAGCAGCCCGCCCCGAGCGCGAGGACCCTCGGCAGCGACGCGAGCGCCGCGAACCGCATCGGAGCGAAGAACCCCAGCGACGCGAAGACCAGCAGGTTGCCGCCGATCCCGAGCGGACCCATCGTGACCAGGTCCCGCAGCGGCACCAGGCTCACCCGGGCGGGGACGACGCCGGCCCCGCCTCCCGGCATCATCGTCAGCCACACGAACGGCACCGTCCCGTGGACCATGCCCACCTCGGCCAGCGACATCCGCCACGCCGACGCGACACCCGCGGCACGCCGACGGCGCGCCAGGGCCCACGTCACGAGCAGGGCCAACGGGATCGTGACCAGCGTCATGAGTACCACGCCGTTGAACGTGTCGTAGCACCCGTGCCACCGCCCGGCCATGCACCTCGGAGCGGCCATCAGCAGCGGCCCCCGCAGGACGAACAGGGTGCTCACCAGGCCGAGGACCGCCAGGCCGAGAAGGACGGTCCCGCGCGTGCGGCGAGGCGGAGCCGACAGGGATGCGTTGTCGTTCATGCACCCATGAGAGCCGGAGCGGCGTTGCGGTGACGTATGAGGTTTTCGATACGCCCGCGATACACCGCAACCGTGCCCCTGGGCCGGTTGGAGCATCGGAAGGGCGGGTCCCCGCGGTGCGGCAGATGCTGGTGCGGACCCCTTGGACAGGGGTACCCGCCCGCCCGTGTCACCGTGAAGGAGCCCCTGTGTCGGCACGTTCTGGAGTCCGCTCCCGCTCGCGCGTACGTCCGCGTCTGGCCGTCGCCGCCCTGGCCGCGTCCGCGGCGCTCGCCGTCCTCGTTCAGCCCGTCCAGGCCGGCGGCACGCCCCCGGCCCCGGACAAGGCCCTGCAGAAGCGGCTGGACGACCTCGTTCGTACGCCCGGAGGACCGCCCGGAGTGATCGCGCTGATGCGGCTGGGCGACCGGATGGTGGCCCACCGGGCGGGCGTCGCCGACACGCGGACCGGTCGCCCGCCCCGTACGACCGACCACATGCGGATCGCGAGCGTCGCCAAGGCCTTCAGCGGAGCGGTCGCCCTGCGCCTGGTGGACCGGCACAAGCTGGACCTCGGCGACACCATCGGCAAGCTGCTGCCGTCGCTGCCCGCGGCGTGGCATCGTGTGACGCTCGGCCAGCTTCTCGCCCACACCAGCGGTCTTCCCGACTTCTCGAGGGCGCCGGCGTTCGTCGAGATCGTCCAGGCGGACCCCAGGCACCGGTTCGACTCGCGGCGCCTGCTCGACTTCATCGCCGGCGAGGACCTGCTCTTCCCGCCGGGATCGCGGTACCAGTACTCGAACTCCGACAACATCGCCGTCGCGCTGATGGCCGAGGCGGTCACGGGAGAGCCGTACGAAAAGCTGCTCGAGAAGCTCGTGTACCGGCCGCTCGACCTGAGGGAGACCAGCCTGCCGCAGGGCCACCGACTGCCGAGACCGTATCTGCACGGCTACGACGTGACGCCGCCCGCCCCACCGGAGGACATCAGCGAGGTCCTCGGCGCGTCGGGCGTCTGGGCCTCCGGCGGGATCGTCTCGACACCCGAGGACCTCAGCGCCTTCGCCCGCGCCTGGGCCGGCGGCCGTGGCTTCCTGTCGGACGAGATCCGCCGCCGGCAGCGGAGCTTCATCCCCGGCGCGGCCTCGGAGCCCGCCGGCCCCGGCGTCAACGCGGGCGGACTGGCGATCTTCCGCTACACGACACGATGCGGCACGGTCTACGGCCACACCGGCAACTTCCCGGGCTACACCCAGCTCGCGGTCGGCACGGCGGACGGCGAGCGGGCCCTCACGTTCTCGATCAACACCCAGACCAGCAAGAGCGTCAAGCCGGAGCTCCTGGCCAAGGTCCGCGCCGTCCAGGAGGAGTTCGTCTGCGCGTTGCTGCGGCGCTGACCAGGAGCCGGCGTGGCCGGAGTGGCCTTCGGTTTCAGAAGACGAGGCCCCGGGCTTCCGCACCCAGGGGGAATGCCCGAGCCGGATCAGCCCACCAGATCCGGCGCCCGCAGCAGCTCGGGCGGGATGCCCCACGCGTCGACGAGGTCGACCGCGAGGGGCCGGACCTTGCGGCAGAGGTCGTTCACCTCACGGCTGATCGCCTTGGAACGCTGGACGGTCAGCCGGCCGTGCTCCATGAACCACGCCCGGTCCGCCTCGATCGTCGACAGGGTGAACAGGTCGCGGAGCAGGGCGAGCGCCGCCTTCTCGCCGCCCTCGGGCATCGCGCGCACCTTGTCGACGAAGGCCTCCGTCACCAGCCGCTCGACGTGCGCGCGGGCGAGCGCGATGACATGGTCCTGCACCTGCGAGAAGACGGCGCCGGGATCGCGCTTCTGGTCGATCCCGCGTTTGATCCGGCGGGCCACGCCGGCGAGCATGTGCTCCTCCCGGAAGCGGACCATGGCGAGCTGGTACTCGGGGTCGAGCAGACCGGCCTCCCGGTCCCACTCCTCCCCGCCGGGCAGCAGATCGCGTACCCGCTCGAGCAGCTTGTGGGCGGAGGTCCGCTCGATCACCGTCTCGACGGCGAGGCCGGTGACGTACCGGACCATGCCGCGCTGGTCGAGACCCTCGAACTCGCTCGCGTGATCCGTGAGCAGCCCCTTGGCCACGAGCTGCAGCAGGACGTGGTTGTCACCCTCGAAGGTCGTGAAGACGTCGCTGTCGCTCTTGAGCGCCGCGAACCGGTTCACCGCGAGATAGCCGGCGCCGCCGCAGGCCTCGCGGCACTCCTGGACGACCCGGGTGGCGTGCCAGGTGCCGAGCGCCTTGAGGCCGGCGGCTCGTGACTCGAGCCGCCGCCGCGCCCGCGCGTCCTCCTCGGCGCCCGAGAAGACGTCGTGCAGCTGCGCCCGCACCACGTCCTGCGCGAAGTGCAGGGCGTACGTCCGGGCGATGAGCGGCAGCAGCCGGCGCTGATGCAGGCCGTAGTCGAGGAGCACCTGCTCCTCGGCGCCCGGGGCCGCCGCGAACTGCCGCCGCCGCACCGCGTACTTCGTGGCCACCGCCAGGGCTACCTTGGCGACGCTGATCCCGGCGCCGCCGACGCTGACCCGGCCCTGCACGAGCGTGCCGAGCATGGTGAAGAAGCGCCGGTCGGGGTTGTCGATGGAGCTCGTGTAGACGCCTTCGGGGCTGACGTCGGCGAACCTGTTGAGGAGCGCCTCGCGCGGCACGCGCACCCCGTCGAACCAGATGCGGCCGTTGTCCACGCCGTTGAGCCCCATCTTGCGGCCGTCGTCCTCGATACGGACGCCCGGCGCCGGCTCGCCGCCGATCCGGACGGGTACGACGAAGGCGTGCACGCCCTCGGACCGGCCGCCGACCTCCAGCTGGGCGAAGACGACGGCCAGTTCGGCGTGCCGGGCCGCGTTGCCGATGTAGTCCTTGCGCGCCTGGTCGTCAGGGGTGGTGACGACGAACTCCTGGCGTGCGGCGTCATACCGCGCGACGGTGCCGAGCGCCTGCACATGGGAGCCGTGTCCGGTCTCGGTCATCGCGAAGCAGCCCATCAGCTCCCCGGTGATCAGGTCCGGCAGATAGGCGTCGTGGTGGCGCTCGGTGCCCAGGTGGAGGATCGCGCCGCCGAAGAGCCCGAACTGCACACCGACCTTCACCAGGACCGACAGGTCGCCGAAGGCCAGCGTCTCGAACGCGGCGATCGAGGCGCCGACGTCGCCGCCCCCGCCGTACGCCTCCGGGAAGCCCATGCCGGTCTGGCCCGTCGCGGCCATCTCGACGACCACCTCGCGCACCCGCTCGCGGAACGCGTCGATGCCGAGGTCGTCGGCCTCCGCGAGGACGGAGGCGTACGTCGTCAGATTGGTCCGGACGAGGCCGCGGATCCCGGCGTACTCGCCGTCGAGCACCGAGGCCAGGGTCCGGACGTCGATCTCGGGCCGTACGTAGCCGGTCGCAGGGGTGGTCGCGCTGTCGGAGGCCATGCCGCTTCGCTACCCCGCCGCCCAAGGATCAACCCGGGATGTCGGCCGAGTGGCCCACGTCTCAGGCCTCCCCACGCGGGTGCTTCCGGGAGGCCCGCCGTCGCCCGGCAGCCCACGAAGTCATGTCCGTTATGTGCCCTTAACTCCCTGTCTGGGAGTGAGGCACAGCACTCTCCGCAAGGTATTGCGCATGGATCCCCAGGCCCAGGGCAGGCGGCCGAACCGCCGGTGCTGCCGGCAGGGGGACTCGAAGGAACGAAAGGCCGTGCACGACGTGACCGCAGTACAACAGACCATCCATGTCGGTGGAGAGTGGCGCTCAGCACTCTCCGGCGACGCGCGCGACATCATCGACCCCGTCGACGCGACCGTCTTCGCGGTCGTCGCCGAGGGCGGTGCCCAGGACGCCGACGACGCCGTGGCCGCGGCGCGCGCCGCGTTCGACGACGGCGCCTGGCCGCGCACACCGGTCGCCGACCGGGCCGCCCTGCTGCGACGCGTCGCCGCCCTGCTCGAACGCGACCGCGAACGGATCGGGGCCCTGGAGAGCCAGGACGCGGGCAAGACGCTGGAAGAGGGCCGCGTCGACGTCGACTGCGTCCGCGACGCCTTCCTCTACTTCGCCGACCTCGTCGAGAAGGAGGACGGCGGACGGGTCGTCGACGCCGGTTCGGCGGACATCCACAGCGTCGTCGTGCACGAACCGGTCGGCGTCTGCGCCCTGATCACCCCCTGGAACTACCCGCTCCTCCAGGCCAGTTGGAAGATCGCACCCGCCCTCGCCGCCGGCAACACGTTCGTGATCAAGCCCAGCGAGATCACCCCGCTGACCACCGTCGTGCTGATCGAACTGCTCCTGGAGGCCGGACTGCCGCTGGGCGCGGCCAACATCGTCACCGGTCCCGGCCACACCGTCGGCGCCCGGCTCGCCGAGCACCCCGACGTCGACCTCGTCTCCTTCACGGGCGGACTCGTCAGCGGCACGAAGGTCGCCAGGGCAGCCGCCGACAGCGTGAAGAAGATCGCCCTGGAACTGGGCGGCAAGAACCCCAACGTCGTCTTCGCCGACGCCTGCGCCACGCCCGGGGGCTTCGACACCGCCGTCGACCAGGCGCTCAACGCCGCCTTCATCCACAGCGGCCAGGTCTGCTCCGCGGGCTCCCGCCTCATCGTCGAGGAGTCCCTGCGCGAGCGCTTCGTCACCGAACTCGCCCGCCGCGCCGGACGGATCCGGCTCGGACGCGGCACCGACGAGGGCGTCGAGTGCGGCCCGCTGGTCTCCGCCGCCCAGCTGGCACGGACCGAGGAGTACGTCGCCTCCGCCCTCGGCGAGGGCGCGGTCCTGCGGGCCGGCGGCGAGAAGCCCGAGGGCCCCGGCTACTTCTACCGGCCCACCGTCCTCGACCGGTGCCACCGCCGCATGAGGGTCGTCCGCGAGGAGATCTTCGGCCCCGTCCTCACCGTGGAGACCTTCCGCACCGAGGAGGAGGCCGTCACCCTCGCCAACGACACCGAGTACGGCCTCGCGGGAGCGGTGTGGAGCTCCGACGAGGACCGTGCCCGACGGGTCGCGGCCCGGCTGCGCCACGGCACCGTCTGGATCAACGACTTCCACCCCTACCTGCCGCAGGCGGAGTGGGGCGGATTCGGGAAGTCCGGCATCGGCCGGGAACTGGGCCCCAGCGGCCTCGCCGAGTACCGCGAGGCCAAGCACATCTACCAGAACCTCGCTCCGCGCCCCGTGCGCTGGTTCGCGGGCGAGACGCAGAAGGACCAGGCATGAACGACCAGCACGTGTACGACTACGTCGTCGTCGGCGGCGGCACGGCGGGGTCCGTGATCGCCTCCCGGCTGACCGAGGACCCGGACGTCAGCGTCGCCGTCATCGAGGGCGGCCCCAGCGACGTCGGCCGCGACGACGTCCTCACCCTGCGCCGCTGGATGGGCCTGCTCGGCGGCGAGCTCGACTACGACTACCCCACGACCGAGCAGCCCCGGGGCAACTCGTACATCCGGCACAGCCGCGCGCGGGTCCTCGGCGGCTGCTCCTCGCACAACACCCTCATCGCGTTCAAGCCCCTCCCCTCCGACTGGGACGAGTGGGCCGAGGCCGGGGCCGAGGGGTGGGACGCGGCGGCCATGGACCCGTACTTCGCCCGGCTGCGCAACAACATCGTCCCCGTCGACGAGGCCGACAGGAACGCCATCGCCCGTGACTTCGTCGACGCGGCCCAGGCCGCGCTCGGTGTCCCGCGCGTCGAGGGCTTCAACAAGCAGCCCTTCCACGAGGGCGCCGGGTTCTTCGACCTCGCCTACCACCCGGAGAACAACAAGCGGTCGTCCGCCTCCGTCGCCTATCTCCACCCCTTCCTGGACCGGCCGAACCTGCACATCGCCCTGGAGACCTGGGCCTTCCGCCTGGAACTCGAAGGCACCCGCGCCACCGGCGTGCACATCCGCACCAAGGAGGGCACGGAGCACGTCGTGCGCGCCCGACGCGAGGTCCTGGTCTGCGCGGGCGCCGTGGACACCCCGCGTCTGCTGCTGCACTCCGGCATCGGGCCGCGAGCCGACCTGGAGAAGCTCGGCATACCCGTCACGCACGACCTGCCGGGCGTCGGGGAGAACCTGCTCGACCACCCCGAGTCGGTCATCGTGTGGGAGACGCACGGACCGATCCCCGAGAACTCCGCCATGGACTCCGACGCCGGACTCTTCGTCCGCCGGGACCCGGAGTCGGAGGGGCCGGACCTGATGTTCCACTTCTACCAGATCCCCTTCACCGACAACCCCGAGCGCCTGGGCTACGAACGGCCCGCGCACGGCGTGTCGATGACCCCCAACATCCCCAAGCCGCGCAGCCGGGGCCGCCTCTACCTGACGAGCGCCGACCCCGAGGACAAGCCCGCGCTCGACTTCCGGTACTTCACCGACGAGGACGACTACGACGGCCGCACGCTCGTCGACGGGATCCGCATCGCCCGGCGGATCGCGGCGAGCGAGCCGCTGGCCGGCTGGCTGAAGCGCGAGGTGTGCCCCGGGCCCAAGATCACCTCCGACGAGGAGCTCGGCGCGTACGCCCGTCACGTCGCGCACACCGTCTACCACCCGGCCGGCACCTGCCGGATGGGGGCCGCCGACGACGAACTCGCCGTCGTCACACCCGATCTCAGGATCCGGGGACTCGACAACATCCGGATCGCCGACGCGTCCGTCTTCCCGACCATGACCGCCGTCAACCCCATGATCGGCGTCCTCATGGTCGGCGAGAAATGCGTGGACCTGCTGGGAGGCACCCGACGATGAACGACCTGACGCTGGACACCACCGAACCCGTCTTCTCCGTACGTGACCTGTGGAAGGTCTTCGGCCCGAAGGCCGACCGCGTGCCCGGCGACCCGGAGCTCGCCGGCCTCGACGCCGCCGAGCTGCGCGAACGCACCGGCTGCACCGCCGCCGTCCGCGACGTCTCCTTCGACGTCCGCAAGGGCGAGGTCTTCGTCGTCATGGGCCTGTCCGGCTCGGGCAAGTCGACGCTCGTCCGCTGTCTGACCCGGCTCATCGAACCGACCTCGGGCACGATCACCATCGACGGCGAGGACGTCCTCTCCATGGACTCCGGCCGGCTCCGCGCGCTGCGCCGGCACCGAGCGTCGATGGTCTTCCAGCACTTCGGGCTCCTGCCGCACCGGACCGTGCTCGACAACGTCGCCTACGGTCTGGAGATCCAGGGCCTGGGACGCGCCGAACGGCGTGAGCGGGCAGCGGAGTTCGTCACCAAGGTCGGTCTCGACGGCATGGAGCACCGCAGGCCGAGCCAGCTGTCCGGCGGCCAGCAGCAGCGGGTCGGGCTGGCCCGCGCGCTCGCGGTCGACCCCGAAGTCCTGCTGTTCGACGAGCCGTTCAGCGCCCTCGACCCGCTGATCCGCCGCGACATGCAGGAAGAGGTCGTACGCCTCCACCAGGAGGAGGGCCGCACGATGGTGTTCATCACCCACGACCTCACCGAGGCACTGAAACTCGGCGACCGCATCGCCCTGATGCGCGACGGCCGCGTCGTGCAGCTCGGCACACCCGAGGAGATCGTGGGCGCCCCCGCCGACGACTACGTGCGGGACTTCGTCCGGGACGTGCCGCGCGAGCAGGTACTGACCGTCCGCTCGGCGATGCGCCCCGCGCTCGCCGGCGAACACGGCGCCGGCCCCGCGCTCGCCCCGAGCGCCACCGTCCACGAGGCCATCGAGGCCGTCGCCCGTACGGGAGCCAACGCGCGGATCGTCGAGGACGGCCGGTGCCTCGGCGTCGTCGACCACGCGGCACTCCTCGGCGTCGTCGCCGGGGTCCCGGCCGTGACCGGGAAGGCGGTGGCCTGATGTACTCCCATACGACCTGGCCGCCGCCGTGCGGCACGACCGGTGCCCCCGCCCCCGGGCGGTGGGGCCGATGACCGTCACCCTCACCCCCGCCCCGCCCGGCCCCACGACAGCCGGCAAGACCACCGCCGCGGACAAGGCCACGACCCCGGTCAAGGCCGAGCCCGGTGTGCTCCGCGCGCTCACGCGCCACCGCGGCCGGCTCATCGGAGCCGTCACCGTCGTCGCGCTCCTCCTCGGCGCCCTGTTCCTGGGCGGCGGCAGCTGGCCGGCGTCGCTCGCCGTCGACCTGTCGGGACCGCTCGACCGCACCAGCGACTGGATCATCGACAACCGCGACAGCCACCCGCTGTTCCTCTACTTCCTCGGCCACGTCAGCAACGCCGTCGTCCTCTCCGTCCGCGCGGTCTACCTCGTCCTGCTCGCTCTCGGCTGGGCCGGCGTCACCGCCGCCGCCGGGCTCCTGGCCTGGCGGGTCGCGGGCGTCCGGCTCGCGCTGACGTCCGTCGCCGCCTTCGCGGTGTGCGGGCTGCTCGGCATGTGGGTGCCCACCATGCAGACGCTCGCCCTCATGGTCGTCGCCGTCGCCGCGTCCGTCCTGCTCGGCGGGCTCCTCGGCCTGGCCGCAGGCCTGTCGGACCGCATGCACCGGATCCTGCGACCGGTCCTCGACACCATGCAGGTCCTGCCGGCCTTCGCGTACCTCCTCCCCGTCGTCCTGGTCTTCGGCATCGGCGTGCCCGCCGCCGTCCTCGCCACCGTCGTCTACGCCGCCCCGCCCATGGCCCGCCTCACCGCGCTCGGACTGCGCGGCGCGGACGCCGGCGTCATGGAGGCCGTCGCCTCCCTCGGCGCCACCGGCAGGCAGCGGCTCCTTTCGGCCCGGCTTCCCCTGGCCCGCAAGGAACTGCTGCTCGGCGTCAACCAGTCGATCATGATGGCCCTCGGCATGGCCGTGATCGCCTCCGTCATCGGCGCGGGCGGCCTCGGCGACCGTGTCTACCAGGCCCTTGCCTCCGTCGACGTCGGTGCCGCTCTCGCCGCCGGCGTGCCGATCGTGCTGCTCGCCGTCGTCCTCGACCGGGTCACCGCCGCGGCCGGGGAGCGCGTCGGCACGGCCCCGGCCCCCCGGGCCCGGCTCGGCTGGACCGTCGCCCTCGCGGCGACCGCCGCCGTCGCCGTGGCCGGCCGCCTGACCGACCGCCTCTCCTGGCCCGCCGGGTGGACGGTGGACATCGCCGGACCCGTCAACGGGACGGTGGACTGGATGACCGCCCACCTCTACTCCGGCGTGCCCCTCGTCGGCGGTACCGCCGACTGGGCCGCACGGTTCACCACCTGGATCCTCAACCCCCTGCGCGACGGCCTCCAGTGGCTGCCCTGGTGGGCCGTCCTGCTGACCGTCGGAGCACTCGCCCTGCTCATCGGCACCTGGCGCACCGCCGCCACCGCCGTCCTCGCCATGGCCGCGATCGGCGCGCTCGGTGTCTGGGACCCGGCACTCGACACGCTGTCGCAGGTCCTGGCCGCCGTCGCCGTGACGCTCCTGCTCGGCGTCGCCCTCGGCGTCGCCGCGGCCCGCGGCACCCGCCTGGGACGCGCCCTGCGCCCGGTGCTCGACGTCTTCCAGACGATGCCGCAGTTCGTCTACCTGATCCCCGTGGTCGCCCTCTTCGGTGTGGGCCGCGCCCCCGCGGTCGCCGCCGCCGTCGTCTACGCGCTGCCCGCCGTCGTACGCATCACGGCCCAGGGCGTACGGGCGGTCGACCCGGCCGCGATGGAGTCCTCCCGCTCGCTCGGCGCCACCGGACGGCAGCAGCTCCTCCAGGTCCAGCTTCCCCTCGCACGGCCCGCGCTGCTCCTCGCCGTCAACCAGGGCGTGGTCCTCGTCCTCGCCGTCGTCGTCATCGGCGGCCTCGTGGGCGGCGGCGCCCTCGGCTACGACGCGGTCTTCGGCCTCGCCCAGGGCGACCTCGCGACCGGTCTCGTGGCCGGTGCGGCGATCGTCTGCCTCGGACTGACGCTCGACCGGATCACCCAGCCGACGGAACGCCGCGCACGCGCGGGAAAGGGGGCCTGAGATGGCTCGCACACGCATCGTCGCACTCGTGACCGGGGCCGCCCTGGCGGCCGGGCTCACCGGCTGCGGCGCCGCCGACATGACCAGCCAGGCCTCCCCGTACGCCGACGCCAAGAGCTCCCGTACGGTGACCCTGTCCGTCCAGTCCTGGGTGGGCGCGCAGGCCAACGTCGCCGTCGCCCAGTACCTCCTGGAGCACGAGCTCGGCTACCGGGTGGACACCGTCCAGATCGACGAGGTGCCCGCCTGGGACGCCCTCAGCCAGGGCCGGGTCGACGCCATCCTGGAGGACTGGGGCCACCCCGAACAGGAGAAGCGGTACATCGACGACAAGGGGACGATCACCCGGGGCGGCGACCTCGGGGTGACCGGCCACATCGGCTGGTACGTGCCGACGTACTTCGCCGAGAAGCACCCGGACGTCACCGACTGGAAGAACCTGAACAAGTACGCCGACGCCTTCCGTACGGCGGAGAGCGGCGGCAAGGGCCAGCTCCTCGACGGCTCCCCGTCCTACGTCACGAACGACAAGGCGCTCGTGGACAACCTGGACCTCGACTACCAGGTCGTGTTCGCGGGCTCGGAGGCGGCGCAGATCACCCAGATCAAGCAGTTCGCCAAGGAACGGAAGCCGTTCCTGAGCTACTGGTACAAGCCCCAGTGGCTCTTCGAGAAGGTCCCGATGACGGAGGTGGAGCTGCCCGCCTACAAGGAGGGCTGCGACGCCGAACCGGAGAAGGTGGCCTGCGCCTACCCGCACACCCCGCTGCAGAAGTTTCTCAACGCCCGCTTCGCGGACGGCGGAGGTGACGCCGCCGACTTCCTGAAGAGGTTCCGGTGGACGACGGAGATGCAGAACGACGTCGCGCTGATGATCGCCGAGCAGAAGCTGTCCCCGGAGGAGGCGGCGGGCCGCTGGGTGAAGGAGAACGAATCCACCTGGCGGACGTGGCTCCCCTCCTGACGCACCTCCGTCCGCGTGGCCGCGTCACCCACCGGGAGTGACGCGGACGCGGCGGGCGGTGTCGCGCAGCCACAGGGCGCTGCGCTTGGGCGTACGGCTCTGGGTGGCGTGGTCGACGCGCACGAGGCCGAAGCGCTTGTCGTAGCCGTACGCCCACTCGAAGTTGTCCAGGAGCGACCAGGCGAAGTAGCCGCGGACATCGGCACCGAGCGTCCGGGCCCGGGCCACGGCGGCCAGATGGGCCGCGAGGTACGCGGTCCGCTCGGTGTCCTCGACGAAGCCGTCGGCGTCGGGACGGTCCTCGTACGCCGCGCCGTTCTCGGTCACCACCATCGGGACGCCGGGATAGTCACGGGAGACCCGGAGCAGCAGCTCGGTGAGGTCGTGCGGCATCACCTCCCAGCCGAGACCGGTGACCGGGAGGCCGCCGTGCGGCAGGTGACGGGTGACGGGGACTCCCCGGGCATCGGCGGTGGCACCGTGCTCGTCGACCCCGGAGGTGCGCATCGAGCGGTAGTAGTTGACGCCCAGGGTGTCGATGGGGCTGCCGATGACGGCGAGGTCGCCGTCCCGGACCGGGATCTCGATGCCGCGCACGGCCAGGTCCTCGACGAGGTCCTCGGGGTAGCGGCCGCGCAGGATCGGGTCGAGGTAGAAGCGGAAGCCCAGGGCGTCGGCCCTGCGGGCCGCCTCGCGGTCGGCGGCGCTGTCCGTGGCGGCCCCGCTGGTGCCGAGGAGATGCGTGACGGCCAGGTCGAGCGGTCGGCGGGCGGCGGCGCGCAACCGCTGGACCGCGAGGCCGTGGGCCAGGTGCAGATGGTGCACGGCCCTCACACCGTCGGCCGGGGAGCGGCCGCCGGGGGCGTGGACGCCTTCGACATGGCCGAGGACGGCCGAGCAGAAGGGCTCGTTGAGGGTGGTCCAGTGGGTGACGCGGTCGCCGAGCCGCGCGTGGACGAGGTCGGCGTAGTCGGCGAAGCGGTACGCGGTGTCACGGGCGGGCCAGCCGCCGGCGTCCTGGAGCTCCTGGGGCAGGTCCCAGTGGTAGAGGGTGAGCCAGGGCGTGATGCCGCGCGCGAGGAGCTCGTCGACCAGGCGGTCGTAGAAGGCGATGCCGGCCGGGTTGACCGGACCGCGCCCGTGGGGCTGGACACGGGACCAGGAGACGGAGAACCGGTACGTGTCCAGGCCGAGCGCGGCCAGCAGAGCGACGTCCTCGGGCATGCGGTGGTAGTGGTCGCAGGCCACGTCACCGGTGTCGCCGTTGTCGACGGCCCCCGGGACACGGCAGAAGGTGTCCCAGATGGAGGGCGTGCGACCGTCCTCGTCGGCGGCGCCCTCGATCTGGAAGGCGGAGGTGGCGGCACCGAAACGGAAGTCCGGGGGGAGGAGGTCGATGAGGGCGTCGTGGTCGGCGGTGGTGATCATGAGGGGCCTTCTCCTCGGTCGGTGGGCGGGCGGAACAGCTCTGGGCCGCGGCGCGCGTACGGCCCGGACGCCGTCCGGGCGTCCGGGCCGTACGGGATGCGGGTCAGGGCAGTCGGTGGTCCGCGGTCAGCGCGGCACCGCGTTCGGGGCGGTACAGGTCGAAGCCCCGCGTGTCGCACTGCAGGCCGCCGACGATGCAGTGGTCGACCAGGGCCTTGAGGGTGCGCTCCTCCCACGCGTTGAAGAAGTCGTAGTGGAAGGAGTAGCCCCGGCCGCTGGAGAGCCGGACCTGGGACATGTCGCCGTTGACCGGCCACGCCATCTTGAACTCGATCATCGGCAGGGCGACCGGGTGGGAGGCCGGGCACATGTTGTCGTTGGTGCCGGGCTTGACGACCGTGTAAGCCATGTGGCTCTTGTGGTCGGGGGTGTCGAGGTACCTGCCGTCCCAGCAACTGGGGGCCTGCATACGCAGGTTGAGCTGTACGTCGGGCCGGCTCGGACAACTCGCCGGGAAGTCGGTGTTGAAGAAGCTGTCACCGCATTCCCAGCCCTCGACGAAGCCCTTGTGGCCGCGGAACTCCTGGGCGCTCTGCATCGGGTTGCCGACGACGAACCGCAGCCCCTTGGGGAAGGGACGGACGCTCCGGTAGTCGGTGACGCCGGCCTTGTAGTAGATGACCTGCGGGCCCACGGGCAGGATCTTCTGGTCGCCCTTGAACAGCGAGGGCATCCAGTACGCCGAGGAGTCCGCGGGCGCCTTGCAGGTGGTGTTCCCTCCGTAGAGCGAGCCGGTGGTGCTGGCGGCGTTCGTGGAGGTGTTGCCCATGAACGTGTGGTCGTGGGACGTGCCGAACTGCCCCGGGTAGACGATCGGGTCGTCCGCCGCGGTGTGGGTGACGGAGCAGCCGGCCTGGAACTCGTGGTGGTAGGCCGGGGGCGGGACCGCCTGGGACGGAGTGACGCCGGTGACCGGCGGGTCGGCGGGGATGTACCCGTCGCCGTCGGGGTCGTCGCCCGACGGGAGGGCGGAGGCGCCCCTCACGTGCGCCACGGGGGCTGTGCCGGCCGCGTGTCCGCCGTGGGCGGAGGCGGACGCCGCGGTGGCGCCGCTGTACGTGTCGACGGTCAGGGCGGAGACGCCCAGGGCGGTGGCGAGCAGTAAGGCGGACAGGGTCCGGCCACGGATTCTCATCGTGAACTCCTCGTTCTCCTCAGGGGGTCAGCTGTAGATGCCGAACTCGTGGAGCGAGTAGCCCCAGCCCGTGCCGCGGGCGGTGAGCCGGAGCTTGACGTACCGGGCGGTGGCGGCCGTCTCGACGGTGTCGATGTCGCCGTTGCCGGTGGTGGTCGAGTGGACGGTCCGCCAGCTGGTCCCGTCGTCGGAGACCTGCACCTCGTAGGCGCGGGCGTACGCCGGGTCCCAGACCAGCTGGAGCCGGTTGAAGGAGCGGACCGAGCCGAGGTCGACCTGGATCCACTGCGGGTCGCTCCAGTCGCTGGCCCAGCGGGTGCCCGTGTTGCCGTCGGTGGCGTTGGTGGCGGGGCAGGGGCAGTCGCCGTAGGAGGCCTGGGCGGAGGAGGCGGTGGTGGGCCTGTTCAGGGCGATGTTGGTGCCGGCGACGGGCGGGGCGACGACCTTGACGGACTTCGTCTCGATGCCGGCGTTGCCACGGCCGTCCTCGGCCTGGATGTAGACCTTCCACACGCCGAGCTTCTCGGGGGCGGTGACGGCGAACGTGCCGTTGCCGGTGGAACGCCACTGCGCGTCGACGAGACGCTTGTCGCCGTTGGCGTAGTTCCCGCTGAGGTAGATCTTGGGGGTGATCTGGTCCCCGTCGGGGTCACGGATGTCGGCGCGCACCGTGAACTCGCGCCCCGCCGGGGCCGCGGAAGCCGGATTGACGGTCATGTTCGTGATGACCGGCGGGGTGTTGTCGCTCGCCGTGGAGCCGGTGTACGCCTTCTTGACGGCGTAGTACGACAGGCGCTTGAGCCCGTCGGGCACGAGGTTGAACCAGATGCCGCCGAAGTCGTGCTCGAGGCCGTAGTGGAAGAGGGTGGCGCCCAGGGCGACGCCCTGGTGTCCGGTGACGCACCCCCACGCCCTGGTGTAGCCGTCGGCCTTCTGGACGTCGGTGGGCTCGTCGGGGATGCCGTTCGCGTCGTCGGGCACCTCCCACTCGCCGGCGGGGCCGCCCTCGGTGATGATGTACGGCTTGGTGTAGCCGCCGTCGATCCAGTCCTGCCGCACACCGCAGATGTCGCCGTAGGCGTTCATCGAGTAAAGGTCCAGGTCGGGCGCGTTGCGCTGGTAGTACGGCCAGGCACCGGTCCACGCGTCCGTCGAGGTCACGGGGTGGTCGGAGTCGAGGGAGTGGATCCTCTTGGCGACGTCGTTGACGAACGTCGTGTACGCGTTGCGCTGGGCCTCAAGCTCGGTCCCGCCGTAACAGTTCTGCAGACCGAGGACGGACTCGTTGCCGACGTTCCACATCAGCGTGGCCGGGTGGGACTTGTAGGTGTCGACCCACTTTGCGACCTCGGTGAGCATGGTGTTCTTGTACGCGGTGTCCGTCACGTAGTTCACACAGCCGCCGGAGCCCGGTCCGCCTCCCGGCTGGAGCCAGAAGCCGTTGATCACCCGGACGCCGTGGGCGGCCGCGGCGTCGAGCAGGGGCTTGCTGGAGGCGTCCGTCCCCCAGGTCCGGACGGTGTTGACGCCCATCGACCTGAGGTCCGGCAGGTAGCGGGGAGCGTCGGCCATGGCCGGGCCCCAGGTGAGGCCCTTCACGGTGTACGGCTGTCCGCCGACGGTCAGCTGCCAGTCGCCCTGCGAGCCGGCCACCTTGACCGCGCCCGGGCCGGGCTGCGTGGCGCCGCCGCCGTACACCTGGAACTCCCACAGCGAGTAGCCGTAACCGGTGCCCCTCGTCACGCCCTGGAGGCGCACGTAGCGTCCGGTACCGGTGACCGCGAGCTCGTCGGTGCCGCCGTCGCCGGCGGTCACGGACCTGACGGTGCGCCAGTCGGTCCCGTTGTCGGAGAGCTGGATGTCGTACGCCTTGCCGTAGGCGCCCTCCCAGTGCAGTACGACGCGGCTGACGTCCGTGCGGCCGCCCAGGTCGACCTGGAGCCACTGGGCGTCGGTCCACTGGCTCGCCCAGCGGGTGCCGGTGAGGTCGCCGTCGACCGCGGCGGCCGCGGACCAGGCCGCGCCCTCGGTCGACGAGGCGGTGGCGGGCTTCCCCTGGGAGAGGAGGGTCTCCGCCGCGGTGGCGGGCGCGGAGGTCAGCAGGGTGGTGGAGGTGGCGAGCAGGGCACCCAGGGAGATGAGTGAGCCTGCTGTACGGGCGCGGGCACGCCTTCGTGTCGTCGGGACGGTGGTCGCGGTCATGGCGGCTCCTGGACGGAGGAGGGAAGGGGTGGGGGCCGGGACGCGCCGGACGGAGGCGCGTCCCGGCGGGACCGTCAGGGGAAGGAGACGACGGTGGACGGCACGGTCGAGGAGCCGGCGGGGATGGTGGACGCACCGGTGTCGTTGATGACGTGGTTGTAGTGGCCCATGCCGCCGAGGGACACCACGAGGAGGCTGTGGAACTTCACGCCCGGCTTGACGGGTGCCTTGAAGCCGTGGTCCTGGACGATGGTCGGGTCCACGTTGTAGTTGCAGTAGCTGCCGAGGCCCCACGCCTCGTGGGTGTTCACCGAGTCGTCGACGCGGTAGGCGGCGTATCCCTTCGTGGTGCCGTTCTGGATGGCGGCCTGGTTCGGGGCGTCGTACGCCTTCTCGTTCTGGTAGAAGATGGTGCGGCCGCGCTCGCCGTACCACTCGACGTCGTACTTGTTGAAGTGCTCGACGAACAGGCCGGTGGCGAGCACGTCGTCGCCGTTGACGCGGACGCCGTAGTCGGCGCGGTTGGTCTCCCAGCCCCAGCCCTCGCCGTGGTCGGCGCGCCAGACCCAGGTGTGGTCGATGATCGTGTCGTCACTGTTGACGACCATGCTGGTGGTGGCCTTGCCCGCGCCGGCGCCGCCGATGCGGATGTACACGTCCTGCACGGTGGTGGGGTTCGCGGCGTGGTCCGCGCCGGCGCCCTGCGGCCCGATCTCCAGCAGGGTCGGGGAGTTGACCGGCCCGGCGTCGATCAGGAAGCCGGCGAGCCGGACGCCGTCGACGTCCGCGACCCTCATCGCGGTGACGCCGTTGTCCGGGATGATCGTGGCGAGGCCGAGGCCCAGCACGATGGTGTTCGCCCGGTTCACGTCGATGGTCCGGTCGACGTGGTAGACGCCCGGGGTGAAGAGCAGGTGCAGGCCCTGGGCCAGCGCCTGGTTGATGGTGGCGGCGGTGGCACCCGGCTTGACCACGTAGAACTGGCTCAGCGGGATGGACTCGCCCTGCGGGGTGCCGGCCCAGCTGACGCCGCGCGCGTTCGTGCGCTTGGCGGGCGCGAACACCTTGTACTCGTTGCCGTCGAGGTACAGGAAGGGCTTCTCGCGGGAGATCGGCGTCGTGTCGAGCGTGGTGTAGCGGGGCTCGGGGAAGGAGGTCGCCGGAGCGCCCTCGACACCGGAGAAGACCTGGTTCCAGACGCTGTTGGACCAGCCGCCGATCGAGCTGTCCCGGGTGTACCACTGCTGCTGCGAGTAGTTGCCGATCTGGCCGTCGACCTTGGAGTCGGCGATGTAGCCGCCGCTGGCCCAGCCGTAGCCGTTGGGGGCGAGGTTGAGACCGCCCTTGACGTGCATGCGGCGGAACGAGGACGCCTGCGAGACGGCCCACCGGTTGGTGCCGTTGACCGGGGCGACGGCCAGGTTCTCGGCGCCGCGCCAGAAGTTCTGGGTGGCGTTGCCGTTGAACCAGCCGGCGTCGACGGTGATGTCACCGTTGATGGTGGTGTCGTCGGGGCGCAGTCCGAGACCGGCGATCTGGGTGTAGAAGCCGAGCTGGGCGTTGAGGCCGTTGTACGTGCCCGGCTTGAAGAGGAAGGCGTGCCGGCCGGAGCCGAACTGGGCCGACTCCTGCTCCTTGAACACCTGGTCCAGCCTGGCCTGGATGCCGGGCGTGGACGGGTCGAAGACGTGGACGTTGGGGCCGAGATCGCCGCCGCCGGGGAGGGTCGGGCCGCCGCCGTCGGTGGAGCCGTAGACCTGGAACTCCCAGAGCGAGAAGCCGTATCCGGTGGCCCGGGTGAGGCCGTTCATCCGGATGTAGCGGCCGGTTCCGGAGAGGGTGACGTCGTCGGTGCCCCCGTCGCCGGCGGCGACGGAGGTGACGGTCCGCCAGTCGGTGCCGTTCTCGGAGGACTGGATCTGGTAGCTCCTGCCGTAGGCGTTCTCCCAGGTCAGGACGGCGTGGCTGAGCGTGGCGCTCTTGCCGAGGTCGACCTGGAGCCACTGGGCGTCCTGCCAGGAGCTGGCCCAGCGGGTACCGGTGAGGTTGCCGTCGACCGCGGCGCTCGCGGCGAAGGCGGGGCCCTCGGTGGAGGAGGCGGTGGCCGTCTTCCCCTGCGAGAGCAGGGTGGGGGCGGCGTGTGCCGTGGTGGCGGGGGCGAGGGCGAGCAGGCTGCCGGCAAGCGACGAGACGAGCGCGCCGACGGTGGCCCGTCGGACGGCTGAGGCGGGACGCCGGGGGACCGGCGGGGACCCGAGGGAGGACATGGGTCTCCTCTGGATGCAGGGGGAAGGGTGGAGAGCGCTCTCGCGCTCCCCGAAACCTTGCCTGCGCGGCGAGTTGACGGTCAAGGCATAGGACATGGCTTTTCTTTTGTCTTTCATTAAGTGTCGACCTCAACGGGCGAGCCGCCCACGGTGCGTGCGCATGCCGGTGGGAGGGGGGCGGGCAAGGAGCGCCGCCGCCCTCCCGGAAGGTCACCCTGGCCGAGGGCCCGCGCCCGCGACGGGCGGCCCCGAGTCAGCGCGCCGTCGCCTCCCGGTGCGCGCGGATGAGGTCCGCGTACCGGCGGCCGCTCGTCTTCACGGTCCTGCGCTGGGTGGCGTAGTCGACGTGGACGAGGCCGAAGCGCTTGTCGTAGCCGTAGGCCCACTCGAAGTTGTCGAGCAGCGACCAGGCGTAGTACCCGGCGAGCGGGGCGCCCTTGCGCAGGGCGCGGGCGCACGCCGCGAGGTGCTGCTCCAGGTAGCGGGCACGCTCCGGGTCGTGGACCTCGCCGTCGGGGCCGACGCTGTCGGGGAAGGCCGAGCCGTTCTCGGTGACGTACAGCTCCTGGATGCCGTACTCCTCCGTGAGCCGCAGCAGGAAGGCCTCCAGGCCGCCGGCGTCGATCTGCCAGTCCATGCCGGTGCGGGGCACGTCGGGGAGACGGACCTCGCGGGCGTACGGGACGGGGCCCGCCGGGTCGTCGGCGACGGTGACCGGGAAGTAGTAGTTGAGGCCGTGCCAGTCGAGAGGGGCGGCGATGGTCTCCATGTCGCCCTGCCGCTCGGGGAGTTCGACCCCGTACAGCTCCCGCATGTCGGCGGGGAAGCCCCGGCCGTGGACCGGGTCGAGCCACCAGCGGTTGGTGTGGCCGTCCATGCGCGCCGCGGCGGCGATGTCCTCGGGCCGGGTGGAGGCGGGTGTGACGGTCGAGTGGTTCGTGACGAGTCCGACCCGGGCGCCGGGGACGGCGGCGCGGATGGCCCGCGTCGCGAGGCCGTGCCCGAGGAGAAGGTGGTACGAGGCGCGCACGGCGGCCGTGAGTTCGGTGAGACCGGGGGCCATCCGGCCCTCCAGGTGACCGATCCACCCCGAGCAGAGGGGTTCGTTGAGGGTGGCCCAGCGGGTGACCCGGTCGCCGAGGCGCTCCGCGACGACGGAGGCGTACGCGGCGAGGTGCTCGGCCGTGGCCCGCTCGGTCCAGCCGCCGTGGCTGTCGCGCACCCGGTCCTGGAGGGCCTGCGGCAGGTCCCAGTGGTAGAGGGTGACGGACGGGGTGATCCCGGCGTCGAGGAGGCCGTCGACGAGCCGGTCGTAGAAGTCGAGCCCGGCCGCGTTGACGGGCCCGTCGCCGCCGGGGACGACGCGCGGCCAGGCGACGGACAGCCGGTACGCGTCCGTGCCGAGCTCCTTCATCAGGGCGATGTCCTCGGGCCAGCGGTGGTAGTGGTCGCAGGCGGTGTCACCGTGGTCGCCGTTGTCGATCGCGCCGGGGACACGGGAGAAGGTGTCCCAGATGGACGGAGCCCTGCCGTCCTCGGCGACGGCGCCCTCGATCTGATAGGCGGAGGTCGCCGTGCCCCAGGCGAAGTCCGGGGGAAAGGCCTCCAGATCGAGGGAGGCGAGGGAGTCGGCATCGGTGGATTCGGACACAGGGAACCTCTTCGTGTTCGGTCGGGAGAGGGGCGTCGTCGGTGGGGACGTCGTCGGTGGGGACAAGGGCGCCGTCGACGGCGGGAGGCGTGCCGGTGCGGGGAGGCGCGCCGGCATGGGAAGGGGTGTCACTTGACCGCACCCGCCGTGAGGCCGGCGACGAGGTAGCGCTGGAGGAGCAGGAAGCCGACGACGACGGGGACGCTCACCACGAGGGAGGCGGCCATCACCTGGTTCCAGTACACGTCGTTCTGGGTGGCGTACCCCTGGAGACCGACGGCGAGCGTGCGCGTGGAGTCGTTGGTCATGACGGAGGCGAAGAGCACCTCGCCCCACGCCGTCATGAAGGCGTAGACGGCGACCGCGATGATGCCGGGGGAGGCGGCCGGGACGATGACCCGGAACAGCGCGCTGATCGGCCCGCAGCCGTCGACCTTGGCCGCTTCGTCGAGTTCGCGCGGGATCGAGTCGAAGTAGCCGGTCAGCATCCAGATGGAGAACGGCAGTGAGAAGGTCAGATAGGTGAGGATCAGCCCTTCGCGGGAGCCGAAGAGGGCGATGCCGGTGGCGTTGCCGATGTTGACGTAGATGAGGAAGAGCGGCAGCAGGAAGAGGATGCCGGGGAACATCTGGGTGGAGAGGACCGTCACCGTGAAGGCCCGCTTGCCCCGGAAGGTGTGGCGGCTGACGGCGTACGCGGCGAAGATCGCGACCACCACCGAGAACACCGTGGCCGCGCCCGCCACGACGATCGAGTTCACGAAGTAGTCGGCGAGCGGGACGGTCTCCCAGATGTCGACGTACGGGCGCAGGGTGAGCCCCGACGGGACCCACTCGAACGTCCCCGAGACGTCCTCAAGGGGTTTGAGCGAGCTGGAGACCATCACGTACACCGGCAGCACCACGAAGGCGGTGAGCAGGGTGAGGAAGATCCGCCGGGTCCAGAGGAACGACCGGGACGCGGCCATGGGGGAGCGCGGGGTCCCCCGCCGGCCACGGCCGTGAGCGTGCTCAGACATCGGAGGTCCTCCTTCCGCGGGTGGTGAGCAGGAGGTAGACGCCCGTGACGACGAGGAGGAACAGCAGGAGCAGCACGGACATGGCCGAGCCGGTGCCGAAGTTCCACGTCTGGAAGGACGACTGGTAGATGTGGAGCGAGATCAGGTCGGCGGCTTCGGGCGCCGCCTTGCCGAAGAGCACGAACGGCGTGTTGAAGTCGTTGAACGTCCACAGGAACAGGACGAGCACGAGGACCTGGTTGACGGACCGCAGCGACGGCAGGGTGACGTGGCGGATCTGCTTCCAGACGCCGGCCCCGTCGAGGGAGGCCGCCTCGTACATGTCCCGGGGGATGTTCTGCAGTCCCGCCATGACGGTGAGGAAGGCGAACGGCCAGCCCTTCCAGACGGAGACGACGAGCAGGGCCCAGAAGCTGTTGTCCCCGATGAGCCAGAAGGCCGGGCTCTCGCCGATGCCGAGCTGGTCATGGAGGACGTGGTTGACGAGGCCGTTGTCCCGCTGGAACATGAACGCCCACGTGATCACGGCGGCGTAGACGGGCAGCGCGTACGGGACGAGGAACAGGGTCCGCAGGAAGCCGCGGCCCCGGAAGTTCTCCTGGAGGAAGATCGCGGCGGCCGTACCGAGGAGCCAGCACAGCCCCACGGACAGGACGGTGAACAGACACGTCGTCAGGAACGACTTCAGGAGCGCCTCGCCGACGGGGGCGTCGAAGTCGATCGCGACGGTGTAGTTGTCGAGCCCCGACCAGGGAGCGTCCGACCAGCTGCGGATGTAGAACTGGGTGAGCTCCTTGAAGCTCATGGCGATGCCCATGAGCATCGGGACGAGGTGGACGAGGAGTTCGAGGAGCAGGGCGGGCAGGAGCAGGAGATACGGCAGTGCGATGCGGCGACGCCCGGAGCGGCGTGGTGCGCGCGCCTCTCCGGGTGTGGCCTTGCGCACCGTCCGCTCACTCGGGGGAGTGACGACGGTTTCGGTCATGAGGGGGCCGGCCTACTTCTTGGGCATCTGCTGCTGGGCCTTTTCGAGCTTGGCCCGTACGGACTCCGTGGTGACCGCGCGGCCCGCGGCGGTGTCGGCGAACAGCTCCTTGACGGCGGTGCCGACGACCGTCTCGAACTGCGACTCCTCGGGGACCTGCGGCAGGGCCGCGGCGCTGGTGGCGAGGGTGTCACGGATGACGGCGAGCCACGGGTCGGCGAACACCGGGTCGTCCTGCGCGGACTTGACGGGCGTGACCGAGCCGTAGGCCTTGTTGAGGAGGATCTGCTCGTCGTCGCTGGTCATGAACTTCACGAACTTCAGCGCGCCGTCGAGGTTCCTGGTGTTCTTGAAGACGGCCATGTTGATGCCGGCGACCATGGAGTTGGTCTGCCGGCCCGCGCCGGGCTTGCCGGACGGGACGGGGGCGGGGACGACGCCCCACTCCTCCGGGGTCATGCCCTGGGACTCGAAGGTCTGCGACGGCGTCTGCCACAGGACCATGCCCGTCTTGTTCTTGGCGAAGTCGCTGAGGGACTGGTTCTGGGCGTACTCGGCGTTGCCGGGGGCGACGATCTTCTGCGCGGCCATGAGATCGACGTACTGCTTGACGGCGGCGACGGCTCCGTCGGAGGTGAAGTCCGGCCTGCCGTCGGCGGTGAAGAAGTCGGCGCCGTGCTGCTTGCCGAGCACGAAGACCTGGTGGATGTTGTTCGAGAGGTTGGCGCCCTCGACGCCGATGCCCCACTTCCCGTCCTTGCTGATCTTCTTCCCGGCGGCGATCAACTCGTCCCATGTGGTCGGCGGCTTGGCTATGCCGGCGTCCTTGAACATCTTCTTGTTGTAGTAGAGCGCGTACGCCATGGAGTACAGCGGCACGGCGGCCGGGTCCTTGCCCGCCGCGCCGGTGGAGCCGAGCGCGGAGTCGACGAAGCGGCCCTTGCCGCCGATGGCCTCGAAGTTCTTCTCGTCCCAGGGGAGCAGCGCCCCCGTCGACTGCAGGGAGGCGCTCCAGGTGTTGCCGATGTTGAGGATGTCGGGGCCCTGGCCGGACGTGGTCGCGGCGAGGATCCGGTTGAGCAGGTCGGACCAGGGGATCACCTCCAGCTTGACCTTGATCCCGGTCTGCTTCTCGAACCGGTCGAGCTCGGGCTGCAGGACCTTCTTGTCGACCTCGAGGCTCGAGCCCTGGTTGGTGGCCCAGTAGGTGAGGGTCTTCGGCGACGCCTCGCTCCCCTCACCGCCGCCACAGGCGGTGGCCGTGAGGACGAGGGAGAGGGTGACGGCACCGGTGACAGCGGCTCTGACTCTGCGCATGGCTCGTGGGCCCTTTCGGGGACGACGACGGGGGGCCGGTGCGGTGAGCGTCTGGAAGCCTCGCCGTCACACCGGCTTAATTTAGGATGTGAGTTAAACCCCATGAGAAGGTCGCGTCAAGGCTTGTCGTGCGGGTATGTTGCGACGAACGACTTCAGAGACGGGGACCCACGTGCACGCGAGAACTGGCCGTACGGTGCGTGACCTGCGGCGCGAGAACCGCACCGCCGTGCTGCGCAGGCTGTACTTCGACGGCCCGATGAGCCGCCTCATGCTCGGCCCCGCCACCGGTCTCAGCTCCGGCTCGGTCAGCAACGTCGTCGCCGAACTCGTGGCGGAGGGCCTGGTCGAGGAGGCCGGCAGCGTCGACTCCGCCGGGGGCCGCCCCCGCACCCTCGTACGGATCACCCCCGCCAGCGGCTTCATGATCGGCGTCGACATCGGCGAGACCCGGATCAGGATCGAGCTGTTCGACCTCACCCTCACCGAACTGGCGCGCACGGAACGCCCCTTGGCCAGCTCGGGTCCGCGCACGGCCCGCTACGACGTGGACCTCGTCGTAGCCCACCTCCGCGAGGGCATCGCGGAGGTACTCCACACCGCCGACGTCCCCGCGGAGCGCCTCCTCGGTGTCGGCGTGGGCGTGCCGGGGATCGTGGCCCGGGACTCCGGGGACGGCGGCGCGGTCGTTCATGGTCAGACGATCGGCTGGGACGCGGTCCCGTTCGAGCGTCTGCTGCGTGGGGCGGTCGAGTTGCCGGTCGAGGTGCCGTACTGGATTGACAACGGCGCGAAGACCCTGGGGCAGGCGGAGATGTGGTTCGGGGCGGGGCGGGGCGCGCAGAACGCGGTGATCGTGCTGTTCGGCTCGGGCGTCGGCGCCTGTGTGGTCACCGATCCGCTGGGGCCGGGGCGGGCCGTGGAGTGGGGTCATCTGACGGTACGGGTGCGGGGCCGCCGCTGCCGTTGCGGGGCCCGGGGATGTCTGGAGGCGTACGCGGGCGCGGAAGCCCTCCTGGAACGGTGGCGGGAGGCCGGGGGCCGGGCACCGGCCGGGGCGGACGAGGAGACCGCCCTGACGGCGATGCTCGCCGCCGCATATCCGGCGGACCCGGCGGCGGCCCCCGACGCGACCGCGCGCACGGTGCTTGAGGAGACGGCCGAGTACCTGGGCGCCGGCTTCGCCGACCTCATCAACCTCTTCCAGCCCGAACGCATCCTCGTCGGCGGCTGGGCCGGCCTCCAGCTCGGCACCCGCTTCCTGGAGACGGTGAAGAGCTACACGAAGGAGTACGCGCTCACGTACCCGGCCAGCCGCACCGGCATCGGCCTGGGCACGCTGGGCCCGGAGGCGGTCACGGTAGGCGCGGCCCTGCTGCCCCTGGTCGACTTCTTCGCCCAGGGCGGCCGCCGCCCCGAGAGACGGCCCAGCGCTCCGGCCCCCGCCTGGCAGTCGGCGCTACAGGACAGGGTCTCCACCTGAGCGGGCGAAGGCAGTTGGGACGGGAAGCGGCAGGGGCACAGGCGGCACGTACCTAAGGGCTGTCCCGGAATCCAGTGCGGGGCTGGGGCGCCGCTACCCCAGAGCGGGAGGTGGCGGCTACTGACCTGACGCTTGCGTTCGACGCCCGCCCCGGGAAGGGTTCCGTCCTGCGGACGTCGTTCGGGGCGGGGCGTGGGAGCAGGGGTAGAGAGATGTGTGTGATGGACGCGGCGGTCAAAGAGGCTGCCGTTGCTCGGTTCCTCCGCGAATATCCGCAGATGGAGCAAGCTGCATGCGACCACCCCGCGCTGCTGGGCTGCGCTGACGTCGACTGGTCGCAGATTCCCGGGTGCCCTGCCGGGATCCCGGTCCTGCTCCGCGGTCTCCTGGATGAGGTAGCCGGCCCTGCGGCTCTGCCCGTGCTGGAGAACGTCCTGATGAACAGTGTCTTCCACGTGAGCGCCGTGATGCCGGCGGTCCTGCCCTTCCTGATCCGCCTGGCAGCCGTCCCTGACATCGCGGTGCGGCCCGGATTGGTCGACTTCCTGGTCGTCGCCGCGGAACTGTCTTCGTCCGTCGACGCCGACGATGAACGCCAGGTGCTGCTGTTCGGCAAGGACTCCGATCACCCGGAACGCGAGTGGTGCAGGGCCGCCTTCGCCGTACACGCTTCCGCTTTGCGCGCGTTGCTGGAGGACGGGACCCTTCCGGACGGACTGATCAGCGTGGATGACCGCGAGTGCCTGCTCAGGGCTGTGGAACCGCAGCGACGTCCATCCTGACTGCCCGCAGACCGGCACCGCGGCCCGTGAAAAGATCTCGCGGTGTCTGGTGTGATTACGGCGTCGGAGCCTTCCTGGATAGCCCCGTTCACCGGGTTGAGCCCTCGCTGTTTCAGCACGTTGGTGACACAGCTGCGGCATGAAGGAGCTAACGCGGTCCGCAGAGGCCGGCCGTGGCGCCTGCCGCTGGAGGACCGGGTGCTGTCAGTCACGGCGTACTGGCGCACCAACTTGACGTTACGGCAGCTCGCACCGCTGTTCGGCGTCTCGAAGTCCGCGGCCAACCGCATCATCAGCCACCTCGGCCCGCTGCTCGCGCTCAAGCCCCGCAGAAGGTTCCGCAAGAGCACCGTCCTCATCGTGGACGGAACCCTGGTTTCCACTCGCGACCACACCGTGGCCGAACGGTCGAAGACATCTCATGTCGTCGGAGGTCAACTCAGTGTGTGGCAGTCTCACCTCCGACCCCAGTGGTCGGAGGTGAGGTGCCTCGTCTGTCGGAGCCACCCGATAACATCGCGGCGCGTCGTAAGGCGGACACCAGAGAGGGTCGAATATGCAGGTCGCCGGCGTGGAGATTCGGGTAAATCATCCTGTTCTGGCGTTGGGGTCGACCGACTGGCTGCCGGTGTTGGAGCTGAGAGGCGAGGCCGCGGTCGGGTGTGACACTCATGTGGCAATCCGGGTTCAGGCTCAGGTTCGCCTCATCAAGGTCCGGCTCTTCACCGATCCGCTCGACGAGGCGCCAGGGCCGGATCCTTCCTTCGCGACCGTCTTCGAGGGGCCGATCTCGTTGGCTGACGGACGGTTGGTCATCGGTGATGTCATGGGTATGACGCGCTTCGTGAGCCTCATCGGTGAAGGGGGCAGGCGGCAAATCCGTGTTGCTGTTGACGAGCCTGGCTGGAGCGCGGCCGCAGTCGACATCTTCGTGGGCCCGCGGCTTTAGGCAGCGAGCGCGACGGGTGCGGCGAAGGCCCGTTCGGGGTCGTAGGGCATGCGGTTTCGCAGGCAGTGGTAGAGGCAGCCGAGCAGCTTGTTGAACAGGTTTCTGAGAGCTGCGGTATGGCGTTCTCCACCAGCTCTCCGTCGGTCGTAGTGGGCTCGTGGAGCCTGCGTTCGGAGGGCTGCAAAGGCCCACATGTGCCCGGCTGAGGCCAGTCGCTGGTTTTTGACGGTCCGGGCCACGACCACATGGCTTCGACCGGAGGCTCGCGTCACGGGTGCCGCGCCGGCGTATGCCTTCATGGCTCTGGCGTCCGCGAAGCGTTCGCGGTCGTCTCCGATCTCGGCGAGGACGCGTGCCCCGGACAGCACAGACAGCCCCGGGAAGCTTGTGATGATGTCTGCGTCAGGGTGTACGAGGAATGCCTCTTCCGTCGCCGCCGCGAGCTGAGTGACGCTGAGGCAGGCAGCGTCCACCTGTCGGACGAGCGCCACTGTCTGATGTCCCAGAGCCTTTTCGACCTGCGGCAGTTGCCGCAGGTAGTCGGCTCGGAAGATTGCCCGAAGCCGCTCGGCTTCGGCTTCGATTCCGCAGCGTGGGCGCTCGCCCCGTTTGAGCAGCGCGCGCAACTGGCTGCGGGTCAGCCTGGCGGCGTCGGCCGACGTGGGTGCGGCAGTCAGGATCACGCGGGCGCGTGGTGAGTCGAGTCCGGGCTTGCCGGCGCCGTGGAAAGCGGCAAGGGCGGCTGGATAGTATCGCGCAGATGTGACCGGAGCCGGTTGATCATCTGCTGCCGGTCCCAGATTGCATCCTGATGAGCGCGGGCCAGAACGGCGACGGCCTGTCCGGCCTCGCTGTCCTCGGGCAAGGAACGATGGGCGTGTCGATCGGTGCGCAGGATGTTGGCCAGCACCCGGGCGTCCGCTGCGTCGGACTTGGCTCGAGAGACGCTGCCACGATCGCGATAGCGGGCTGCGGCCAGTGGGTTGATCGCGTAGATCTGGCGGCCGGTGGCCCGCAGGCCGGCGACGAGGAGCCCGCGCGGCGTCTCGATGGCGACAGGAATCGGATCCTCTGCGCTGTCACCGTGCTGGGTCAGGAGCTCTATCAGTGCGTGGAAGCCCGCGCTGTCGTCGCTGATCCGCAGCTTGGCCACCTGGGTTCCGTCCTGGTCGACGAGGGCTATGTCGTGGTGGCCCTCCGCCCAGTCGATGCCGCAAAAGATCTTTTTCAAGTCGGTTACCTCCGTACGAATCTGCAGGTCAGTCCCGTGCGGAGCACGCGGCGATCTAATAGAAGTGCTCCAGGCACGCCATCTCATGAGCCGTTCGTGTCTCCAGCGACCGACAGGGACCTCGGTCTGCTGGAGAGCTCATGGGGCTCGCGAACTGCTGAGAGGTGGCCCCTGTCGGCGGGCTGAGGACATGAAAACCGCTGATCCGAGCTTCTGCCGGACGGGACCGGTCTTAGACGAGAGATCAAGGTCCCGGAACTACCGAAGGTCTCCGCCCGGCAGGGCAAGGTGCGAGGTGGAACCAGTCCTGGAAGGTAAGCAACTTCCCGCCTCGCATGGTGCCTCTTGCGCTTACGCGCTCGAGGCCACCGGTGACCTATTAGAACTACCGGTACTCCATCAACCACCAGGTCGTCATCGACGCCGACACTCGCCTGGTCGTCGTGGTCGGCCGGCCGCTCGCCGGGAACCGCAACGACTGCAAGGCATGGGAGGAGTGAGGCGCCAAGGCCACCGTGGGTAACACCGTCACGATCGCCGACGGCGGCTACCCGGGCACCGGACTCGTCATCCCACACCGCCGACAGCGCGGCCAGAGAGAACTCCCGGACTGGAAAGAGGAGCACAACAAGTCCCACAAGCAGGTCCGCGCCCGCGTCGAGCACGTCTTCGCCCGCATGAAGACCTGGAAGATCCTCCGCGACTGCCGCCTCAAAGGCGACGGCGTCCACCACGCCATGCTCGGCATCGCCCACATGCACAACCTCGCCCTCGCCGGATAGGCCAGCGGGCTGCAAGGCGGCTACCACCATGCCCGAGGTGGCTTCGAGATCTTTACGGGACAGCCCTTAGGCAGCGGAACGTCCCGAAACCACCGCAGCACGGTTCGCCGCCGATGGGAGGATGAGGTGGTCCCGGGAAGTGGAGGAGGGCGCTGTGTCCCAGGAGGAACGTGATGCGCGATTGGGCCTCACAGGTCTGACGGGCGCGGAGCGAGAAGCCCGCGTACGCCTGCTGACGGAAAGGCTGGAGCGGGAGGCGGCCGAGGCGAGGGAGGCGTTGAGGGTAGAGCGGGCTGAACGAAGGAAACGTGAGGGTGAAAGCCAGATGACGAACGACCGCGACGTGTAGCGCGCAAGCAGAATCGCACACGAGGTCAGACTCCTCCCCGGCGCGGGCACGCACGTCGCTGCCCCTACCCCGGTGTCGCGTATAGGGAAGGGGCGATTGCGTATCGCCCCTTACTCATTCCGATAGCCCGGCGCGCCGGGGGAATGTAGCGTCGCGATCATGGAATCACTGATCGGAAACACCACCGACCAGGCGCCGGCGAACCCGGCCACCACCGATGACATGCTGGCCACTCAGCCGGTCGGCTACTGGAGCGGCCTTGCCCATACCACCGTCACCCGGCATCTGCGTGACGCGATGGCCAAGATCGACGTCACGCAGCCGCAGTACTGGGTACTCAACCGCGTGAACGGCGGCCCTGCGGCGCCGAGCCGCGAGGAGGTCGTCGCTCAGCTGACGCACCTTGCCGACGGGCCGCATGAGATCGCCAGGGTCATCGACCAGTTGCTCCACCGCGAGTGGCTCAGGATCGACGACGGGCAGCGCCTGCACCTCACGGACGCTGGGGAGGCCGCCAGAGCGCGGCTCCGTGAGCTGGCGACCGAGGTACGCGCCGTGGTCCACCAGGGCATCAGCGACGAGGAGTACGTGGCCGCGCTCAAGGTACTGCGCAAGATGGTGGCCAATGTCGAGGGCAACGGGGCTGCCGGTAGTCCGTTCTGATGTCGCGATCTTGTGACGGACCCGGCTGGGACCAGGCGCGGCCACGGCGTGATCGGGACACCACCAGGCAACAGCCCGCCGTAGCCACTACTGACGACGATCGCCTGACGAACCCCACTGGATAGACGACGAAACCGCACTGGAGTACTCGGCCATGGCCGACTGGGGTCCGGAGGCGGGTTCCGGCTCTAGGCGGGCCGTGTCGAGACAAGGACGCCGATTTTGTCGATGCGGTGCTCGGGGTTGTTCTGGGCGTCTCGCCAGAAGTTGCCTGCGGCGTTGTCCTCGGGTGTGGCACAGGTGGAGATGGTGATCATGGCCCGGGTGGGTTTCTCGCCGGGTTCGCCCGGCACCGGGGCGCGCTGTTCGGCGAGCGAGCGGGCCGAGCGGAAGGACGTGGTCCGGGTCTCGGTGATCTCGTAGGTGTAGACGGTGTCCTCGGTGGTGACGTGGATCCGGTCGCCTGCCTTTACCGAGGGCAGTTCCCGCAGGGGCCCGCCGGCGGAGAGGCGGTGGGCGGTGACGAGATAGTTGCCGATCTCGCCGGGCCCCACGCCGCCGCGCTCGCCGTAGGGACTCGCGGCCACGCCACGGTCCTGGATGCGGGTACCCGCCCGGTCGTCGGTCGTGCCCTCGTACGGCACGATGTCCAGGTTCTCGATGCCGATGGACGGTATGGACATCTCGGCGGCGACGGGTCCCCGTGGCGAGGGGGCCGGCGACGTGGCGGGAGTAGCGGGAGGGGTCGTGGCGGAGGGGATCACGGATGTCGGGCCGTGGGATCCCGGGGAGGCACCGCTGCTGCCCGAGCATCCGGCCGGCGCGGCGAGGCCCATGATCACTGCGGTGACGACGGCGACGGTGGCGGCGACCCGAGCGGAGCGTGAGCTCGGCCCTCCGCGCGGGCTCTGGGGGAGGGCCCTGCTCTGTTCGGCACCCATACCCCCAGGATGGCCCAATCTCCACGGCCCGGCACCCACGGAGCGGGCCCCGCGCCGGAGGCGACGGGGCCAGGTGCTGTCACACGCGACCGACCGACCTTCATACTGTCTCGGAATGCCCTGCCGCGTTCCGAGACGGAGACCGTATGGCCCTGGGGCCCTTCTTTCGAGGAGGCTGAGGGCGGACACGGGGCAGCGGTCGGAGCCGACGACGAGTGAGAGGGGAACGTCCTGTGGAACGCGGGGGCCGGAAGAAGCTGTGGGCGGGGTTGGTCGTGGCCGCCGTGGTGGTCGCGGCGGCGGGGCTGGTGTGGTTCAAGCCCTGGGCCTTGTGGGTGGACGAGACCGTTGACGAAGCGCTGCCCGCCGCGAGCGCTCCGGCCGCCACATCCGCGGCTCCGTCGACGGGCGTGAGCCCGTCGGCTGCCGCGACGTCCGCGCCCACGGGACCGGTGACGCTGGCCCAGGGTTCCTTCATCAGCCACGAGCACGCGACGACGGGCACCGTGAAGGTCGTCCGCCTGGCCGACGGGAGCCACACCCTCCGCCTGGAAGGACTCGACACGAGCAACGGCCCTGATCTGCGCGTCTGGCTGAGCGACGCACCGGTCAAGGAGGGACGGGCGGGCTGGGGCGTCTTCGACGACGGCCGGTATGTCAACCTCGCCAAGCTCAAGGGAAACAAGGGCAACCAGAACTACCTGCTGCCCTCCGGAATCGACTGGTCGAAGTACCCGAGCGTCAGCATCTGGTGCGACCGCTTCGACGTCTCCTTCGGCGCCGCCGCCCTCGTCCGCGCCTGACTACCGTCGGCCGGCCGTCGCCTCCTGCGGTGCGTCGTGTCGTACCGCAGGCGCACTCGTGCCCCGATGAGGGTTCACGGCGAGGGCAAGGCCGAAGGGGCGCGGGCCTTGGAGCTCAACGGGAGGGGGCGACGGCTCGGGGCCCGGATGGGTGCCGATCTGACAGCGCGTGCCCGGCGTGGGCCGGACGCACGCTCGGGGGTTCCGGCGGCAGGCGCACCAGACGCGGCTGGTAGGCCTTGCCGAATCTCGCAGGCGGCCTTCGACGGGCCGTACCGCACCCCCGGCTCGGGTCTGCGCCCCAGGCCGGTCGCTTGGTTCCCGGCGGCTGAAGAGCGACCAACCGACTGCGCCGACCAGCGTCGAGGAGCCGTAGCCTCTGCCGTGCCGTACCGTGCCGTGCCGTGCCAAGTATGTCCGCGTCCCCTGGCAGCCGACAGATCCACGGCATCCCAGCTCTGCCTGCAGATTCTCACCGGCGCCTGGACGCTCTTGGCCCGGAGCCCGGCCCTGACGGGTCTACTCGATGCGAGGTCCCCGCTGTCGGTGCTGGCCGATAACTTGTGCGGCAGCACGGAAGATCGATCGACAACGGGGGATCCCTATGCGGTACCGCTTCACGTCCTACCACCCGGCGAGTGACGCCGAGGCAGCCGTCACGGACGGCACCAGGCTGGGCGGCCAGCCGCATTGGCTGGAGGAGCCGCAGTGGCCGGTCGACCCGTACGAGGACGAACTGGCGCCGTTCATGGGTCAGTTCCGGGTGCCGGCGCCAGACGGAAGCGGGGACGGGGACCGGATGGTGTACCTGTTCGCCATCGGGTTCTCGGGTGAACATGCCACCGTCGTCCAGCCGGACGGGCAGGTCACCGCGTCCTTCGAGACACGGGGCACGGCCACCGGGCCGACCGACCTGGAACGGGTCCACCTGCTCCGGGTGGAGGAGGAGATCGACTTCTCCCGTGTCGAGCGGGAGCTGGGGCCGGTTGAGGACGAGGACGACCGGGAGGAGCAGGTGGAGCAACTGCTCGCCGAGCGCCAGAAGGACGCCGAAGGCAGCATCCGGATGAACCAGCTCGGCGGCCCCGATGTGGTGCCGGTCTGGCTGCAGCGCGACGAGCTGCCGGGCGAGGGCTGGCAGCTGGTGGCCCAGCTCGACTCCTGCGACCTGCCCTTCGACGTCAACTTCGGCGACACGGGGGTCGGTTACCTGTTCCTCTCGCCGGACGGCAAGAGCGCCGAGTTCTTCTTCCAGTGCTGCTGACGAGCCGGACACGGAACCCAGTTCCGCCCAAGCCCTTCGATCCGGCCCTGACCTGAAGCGTGCGTTGCGGAAGCCTTCGTTTCGCGCAAGGCCAGAGCCGGGCGCGGGGGGCTGCTCTGATCACGCGGCTAGCGCAAGGGCGTGCAGGTAGGCGCCGGAAGGGGGAACGCACGCACCGACCGCAGCTGCTCGCCCCGCCACCCGAAACGGCTCTGGCTGCCGTACGAGGAAGATCTCCGCGCGAAACCAGGCAACGCGCGACGTGCTGGCCGGCACGAGCCGAGGCAAGGACGTGGACCAGTACGACGGCGGTCCGCCGGTCGGCCCGCGTCAGCCTGGGGAGACTCTCCGATGTGAGGCCGGTGACATCGCGCCGGCGACAAGAGCGCAGGCGCCTGCGGTCGCCGCCAGGCCCAGCGCCCCTGGGCCCACAAAGCCGGGCACGTCGTCGGTCGCGTAGCTCCCACCGCCCTGCCGGATACAGACGTACCGGGGTGGTAGGTACTCGACCCGATGGCCCACGACGTCCGCCGCCTCAGGAACACCCGTCACCCGGCAGGGCCGGACCGGGAATGAATCGGTGCCGCTGTCGTCCGTGACGAGCACTGCCAAGCCCAGATTCAGCAGACCCCACCCGTACACGGCCGCGGCAGCCGCACCCGCCAGCGCGGCCGCGCACCTCAGCAGGGTCCGACGGTCGGCCCGGAACACCCCGATCCGTCCGAGCCGGCCGAAGCCGTATCCGGCGAGCCCGAAGCACACGAGGGCCACCACGGCGAGGAGGGCGAGCCGGTCAGCTGCGTTGCCGTACACGAGCGCGAGGCACCACACGTTGGAGCGGCCGAGTCGGACCGCCCGGCGATCGGCACGGAAAAGTGCAGCACAGGGGCCTCCTGTTGCTCTATGGATTCGATACCCACGAGCTGTTCAGGAGGCCCCGCTTTCATGCTCTGGCCTCGACAGGATCACCCGACCGGGAACGCACGGTCGACCACCACCGCTCAAGATCGAAAAGTTCTTACGTGTCGGGATGCTTCGGCAGGGCGAGCCAGTCCGACCAGGAGATCTCGCGGCCGAGGAAGCGCGGCTGCTCGAACGGCCAGTCGGCGGCGATCCACTGCGGCACCAGCGCGTCGAGGGCCTGCTCGACCTTGCTGCCCACCAGTTCGTCCACCACCCACCAGGAGATCTCGCCGTCCGCGCCGGACTTCTCCGGTGGGTCGATGTAGACGCAGCCGAGCAGAGCTGTCTCTGCCCCGTCGAACAGCGCGTAGTTGAAGGACTGGTGTGCGGCGATCTCCTTCTCGTGCCGCAACAGGTCGGCCTGGTCGGCCTCGTAGGTCATGGTGGCCGCGGGCCAGCCCCAGGCCGGGCCGAAGATGGTCCACAGCCGCTCGCGCGAACCCATCACAGCCGGGTAGTCGAGCGGGGTGTCCGCCTCCCGGATCGGCCGCAGGTGATGGCCACCGCCCGGCAGCGGTACCAGGACGGGGTGGACGAAGTCATCGGGAAGCCAGCTCATGGTGCCCGACCGTAGCAGCGCGCGGCCGTCCGCTCCCCCTGGATTTTCCCCGTGTGTAGCCAGGCCCTGCTCTCATGCCGGGCTGGGCCCGCGATCACCCGATCGAGACTCCCGTTCGATCGACAGACTCCATGATCGGTATGGCAACGGCTTCCGAGCTTGATCTTTAACCTGTGCGGGGACCTGTGCGGGGACCGGGGGGCGTCTTCGCTTTCCCGGACGCTGTAGTGCCCACGGGGTGTGTGGACGTCATGTCGTGGGGTGGGCCTGGTGTTCTTGCGTCCCGGTGGACGTCGTTGCATGCGAACGTCGATGTCGCTCGTGATGCAGCCACGCGGTCCGTGTGCCGATACAGTCCGGGCCCAGAGTCCCGGAGGGCGTGCCTTCCAAGGGCACGGAGCCCCGGGCCGGTCCACCGGCTCTCCATGGACCAGGGGGGACGTCTGACCTACCCTGGCCGTCGTTCGAAGATCAACGATTTCGGGCCGGGCCGAGGGCCCCGCCCGCAGGGGGTTGCACCATGCACGGTACGGGGGATGCGTGATGTCTGGGAGAGGCCTGGCGGGGTGCCTGACGGCGGCCGTGGTCGTACTGGGAGGGATCGGGTCCATCGTGGCCTTCTTCCTGTCGACCGAGGGCTACCTGCCGGGCGACGCCATGGTGCGGACCTGGGCCACCGCGAAGGACCGGCCTGGCGACGGCAAGGAGAACGGCCGGTGGGTCGTCGGGGACGTCGCCGTCCGCAGCCGGTTCGACGCCGTGACCGGCTTCGGCATCTCCGACGGTCACGACGGCAAGAGGCTCTGGGAGTTCGTACCGCCCGGCCGCACCCAGATCTGCGGTAGCGCACGCAGCGCCGACGAGTCGGTCCTCCTGGTCGCGTACGGCACGGAGAGGCGCGAGACCACGGACAGCAGCGGCAAGCCCGTCGTCCCGGGTAAGGGTGAGGGCTGTTCGACCGTCCTGGCACTCGACGTGAAAGACGGGCGGGAGCTGTGGACCACCCCGCGGACCGTCTCGGACGGCCGGTTCCCCGGCGGCGGGTTCCTGGACGCGGGCGGCGGCCTGGCCCTGGTCCTCCATGAGCGGACCAAGCAGGAGGCGCTCGCCCCGGGCGGCAACCGCTCCCTGCGCGCCCTCGACCTCCGCACGGGCAAGGCCCACTGGACGGCGGCCGTACCCGGCGCGTGCGGCGTGTGGGAGGCCGCGGTGGGCAAGGAGCAGATCCACGCCGTCCTGGCCTGCGGTGGCGATGATTCCGACGACACCGACTCCGGCAGCGGCGGCGACGCCGAGCTGATGGCGGCGGCGTTCGACCGGGCCACCGGCGTTCTGAAGTGGAACGTCCCCATCGATGCCCGCCGCCCCGTGGCGCTGGATTCCACCGTGGTCATCGAGTCGGCCGACCCATTGGTGCTCCGGGTCAAGCGGCCCTCGACCGAGGACTCGGGCGTGTACGTCCCCTTCAGCCCGGACGGGAAGTCCCGGCCGCTCATCGAGTCCACCGGCGACAAGGGCAAGATCGACCCGGCTGACCGGACGCAGACGGCGTTCGTCGGCGACCGGATGTACGCGCTGGTGTGGCACTGGCAGAAGGGTCGGAACTCCCGCCTCGTGGCCTTCGACCTGAAGACCGGCGAAGAGCAGTGGAGTAAGAAGCTGGACGAGCCGGCGGCCGGGCTGAACATTCAGGGCGACCGGATCACCGTCCTGTGCGAGTGGTCGACCCAGGCGAGCGCCATCACGGACTTGTACGTGTACGACGCGGGCGACGGCGAGGAGCTCGACGAGCGCCATTTCCGCGACGAAGCGCCCGGCCCGTACTTCTTCGAGCACGACGGGCGGATCATCGTCGCCGGGTCAGGCGGTGACCGCGCCTTCACCGCCTACGAGCGTTGGTGAGCCCCAGTCCCGGCTACTGCTTCTGAGCTTGGCGTTTGACCTCGCACGTCACTCGACCTGCTGATCTGCGATTCTTCCCGGGACTGCGGAGGTGGCCGTTCTCCACGCTTCGAGATGTCGAGTCAGGAAGCGCGAGAGAACGGCCGCTGCGCGGATCAGTTCATCCCTGGCTGGCCGTACTCCTTGGTCGCCGCCCTGGAGACCGGCCGCACGTCCTGGACGCGATCCGGCTGGGCCCGGCCGACGACGCCACCGCGGTGACCGCCACACAGATCCGCGAGGTCTTCACCCGCCTCGTGCGGGCCGGGCTGTGGCGGCCGGGCGACGAGCACATCCTCATCGTCCTGGACTCCGGCTACGACGTCATCCGCCTCGCCTACGTCCTGGCCGACCTGCCCGTCGAGCTGGTCGGCCGACTGCGTTGGGACCGGGTGATGCTCCGGGACGCCGGCCCGCGCCGCTCGACCCCACGCGGCGGGCAGCCCCGCAAGCACGGCGGGGCCCTCACCTTCTCCAAGCCCGATTCCTGGCACACCCCCGACCAGGCCACCACCTGCGACACCACCCGCTACGGCCGGGCCGAGGCATTCGCCTGGGACCGGATGCACCCCCGCCTGACCGCACGCGGCCCCTGGCCTGAGACAGGGGCCTGGCCACCGTTGTGAGGCGGTCTGCAGCGCCGCAGGTCACGGGTCCGTGATACGAGCATGCGGTGGTCCCACACGTGTGGCGGGGTCCGCTGGGTCAGTGCGCGGTGTCCGCCACGGCGTGCTCCAGGCCGAGGCGGTGGGCGTCGCCCTCCGGCCGGATGGCCGTCAGGGCGAGGGCGCCGGCGGTGACCATCACCGCGGCGGCGGTGAGGAACGCGGTGGTGTAGCAGGCGGCCGGGCTGTCGGCCGCGTCGATGAAGTGCCCGGTCAGGAACGGCGCGATGAGGCCGGGCAGGGTGCCGGTGGCGGCGACGATGCCGAAGACGGCGCCGCGCTGTGCGGGCGGGACGACCTCGGCCGTCGTCATGTAGTGCAGGGGGATGGCGATCGCGGTGCCGCCGAAGGCCAGCGCGATCAGGGCGAGGCGCAGACCGGACGCATCGACGAGCGGGAACGCCGCCATCGCACAGCCCGACACGCACACGGCGATGCCCTGCGCCGCCCCGCTGGACCAACGACTGCTTACGCCCCGGGATTTCAGCGCGTCCACGAAGGGCGAGACCGCCAACAGAAGCACCAGGCCGAAACCGGAGATGACGCTGATGACGGTGGCCGTGGTCTCGGCCGACATGTCCAGCTGGTTCCTGAAGTAGGCGGGCAGCCAGGCGTGGCTGAGGGACAGCGCCCACTGCGCGCCGAAGGCGCTGGAGACGCTGCCGAGGACGGTGCCGGTCAGCAGGATCCTGCGGTACGGCAGTCTGAGGCCGGCGCCGCCCGCGGAGCCGGCGCGCGTGTGGCCGTAGGGTCCGTCGTGCCCGATCCGCCACCACGCCAGCGCCCATGCCGCGCTGACCGCGGCGAGGACGGCGTAGGCCGAGCGCCAGCCGAAGCCCTCGATCAGCCAGGTGACCAGGGGTGCCGCGATGAGCATGCCGAGCGCCGCTCCGCCGATCTGGAGGGCCGAGGGCAGGCCGCGGCGCTCGGGCGGGAACCACTTGTACAGGGCGTGCATCGACATCGAGGCCGCTGGTCCCTCGGCGGCGCCCAGCAGGATGCGGCCGGCCATGAAGGTGGGTATCGAGGCCACGGCCAGGACCGGAAGCTGGGCCACGGCCCACAGCAGCGTCATGCCGAAGAGCAGGATGCGGCTGGAGATCCGGGTGGAGAGGAATCCGACGAGCAGTCCGGAGAGACTGAACAGGAAGAAGAAGGAGCTGGAGACCAGTCCGTAGGTGCTGTTGCTGAGGTCCAGCTCCTCCATGATCGGTACGGCGGCGAGGCCGAGGACGGACTTGTCGGCGAAGTTGATGACCATGAAGGTCACGATCATGGCCGTGATCAGCCACGCCCTGCGGCCGACGGGTGTGGGGGCGGCGTTCTCGCGCCGGGCCGAGGGCGCAAAGGGGTTGGGTGTCATGGGCGACTCCTGCGGGTGCGGGTGCGGGTGCGGGTGGGGCAGGGGGCCGTGCGAACAGGGGCGGATCCCGTGGCCGCAAGCCCCCGGCTGCGAGGGTCTGCGGCACCGTCCTGGGACACCAAGGGGATGGGGTCAGATCAGACCCTTGGCGATCGCGTTCTTGTGGATCTCGGTGGTTCCGGTGACGATCCGGAACATCCGCAGGCTGCGGAAGATCTGCTCGACCTCGTTGCCCCGGGTCAGCCCGGCCTTGCCGTGGATCTGGACGGCCTGGTCGGCGACGCGGAAGCACGCCTCGGAGGTGAACAGCTTGCACATGTTCGCCTCGACGGAGACGTTGTCGCCCCGGTCGGCCTTCGCCGCCGTCGCCATCACCATCGAGCGCGCGGCGTAGATCTCGGTGGCCATCTCGGCGATCTTGTGGTGAATGGCCTGGTGGGCGAGCAGGGGCTGACCGAAGACGACGCGGTTCATCGCGTAGTCCAGGGACAGGTCCCAGGCACGACGGGCCGCGCCGATCAGGGACGGGCAGTGCAGGAGGCGGTTGAGGGTGATGCGGCCGATGCCGATGCGCAGGCCCTGCCCGATCTCACCCAGCAGATTGGCGGCCGGGATCCGGCAGTCCTCGAAGAGCAGGTCGCCCTCCATCTGCTGTCCGGACATGGGGACCTCGCCGTCCAGGACCTGGCAGCCGGGGGTGTCCAGGTCGACGAGGAAGGCGCTGTACGCCTCCTCGGTGCCGGCCATGCGGGCCACGACGATGGCGAAGTCCGCGAACGGGGCGGCGGAGCTGAACACCTTCCTGCCGTTGAGGACGTACGTGTCGCCGTCCGGGGTGGCGGTGGTCGTCATCCGGCGCACGTCGGAGCCCGCGTCCTCCTCCGTGATGGAGAAGCAGCACGCCCGCTCGCCCCGGACGACGGGCATCAGGTAGCGCTCCCGCTGCTCCTCGGTGGCGTACTTGACGATCGCGCCGACGCGCAGCGGGCCGCCCATGTCGCCGAGGACGGAGTGGGAGAGGGCGGCTCCTGAGGCGGTCAGCTCCTCCTTGAGCGCGCACAGTTCGGAGAAGCTCAGGCCCTGGCCGCCCAGCTCCGGCGGCAGACTGATCCCGTAGAAGCCGAGCTCCGCGCTGCGCTTCCAGACGTGTTCGAGAGTGGTGCGGTCGAGCTTCGTCTCGGCGGTGATGCCGTGCTCGCGCTCGTACGGGATGAGCTCGTCACGCAGGTAGGAACGCAGGCGGACGATGAGGTCCTGAAGGCGGGGGTTGTCGTCGTAGGAGGGTTCGAGGGTGAAGGTCATGAGGGTGCTTTCTGTTCAGTTGACGCGGCGGTCGGCGCCCGCCCAATAGGGGTCGCGGATCGCGCGGCGGTCGATCTTGCCGTTGGGGTTGTGGGGCAGCGCGGCGACGAAGTCGACCGAGCGCGGCTTCTTCATACGGGCCAGCCGGTCGGCGCAGAAGTCGACGAGGTCGGACTCGGTCGGCGTGGCTCCGTCGCGCAGAACGACGACCGCCTTGACCGCCTCGCCCCACTGCTCGTCGGGGACGCCGACGACGGCCGCCTCGTAGACGTCGGGGTGCTGGTGCAGGGCGGACTCGACCTCGACGGCGTAGATGTTGAACCCGCCGGAGACGATCATGTCCTTCTTGCGGTCGACGATGAAGACATAGCCGTCCGCTCGGCGACGGGCGAGATCGCCGGTGAGGAACCAGCCGTCACGGAAGGACGCGGCGGTCAGGTCGGGCGCGCCCAGATAGCCGGGGACGACGTCCGGTCCGCGCACGGCGATCTCGCCGATCTCCCCGTCGGGCAGGGGGGTTCCGTCCTCGTCGAGGATCGCCACCTCGGCCTCGGCGAGCGGGCGCCCGCAGGACAGCAGCAGTTCCTCGTCCTCGCCTTCGATGGCTCGGCGGTGGTCGTCGGTCGACAGGAACAGCACCCCGGAGGTCGTCTCGCCGCAGCCGTAGCCCTGGGACAGCACCGGGCCGAAGAACTCCCATGCCTCGCGGATGCGTTGAGCGGACATGGGTGCGGCGCCGTAGATCAGCTGGCGCAGGCTGGAGGTGTCGTAGGTGCGGGCGTCGGGCAGCGCGAGCACGCTGTTGACCATCGTCGGGACGACGAACGCATGGGTGGCACGCTCGCGCTGGACGGTGGCGAGGAACTCCTCGGGGTCCCAGCGCGGCAGGATCACCGCGCAGCCGCCGGTGAAGAAGATGCCGAGCAGCGGCATGCCGGAGGCGTGCGTGACGGGGCCGGCGAGGATCTTCTTGTCGCCGGGGCCGACCCGGGTGTCGGCGCTCATCACCATCTTGCGCAGCAGGGCCAGACGGTTGCCGTACGTCTGGATCGCGGCCTTGAGCTTGCCGGTGGAGCCTGAGGTGAAATGCAGAACGGCGGCGTCGCCCTCAGCGCACTCGACGTCGACAGGTTCCGGAGCATTTCCAGACAGCATGTCCAGGTAGGCGGGCCCGAGGTCGCTGGGGCCGTCGTAGCCGATGACGGCCTTCGTTCCCGTGTCGGGCACGGCGACGCGTACATCCTCCAGGTGGGCGGCATCTGTGAGCAGCACCCGCGCATCCGACTCGCGCAGGAGGTGGGACACCTCATGGGCGCCGAGCCGCGCGTTGATCGGGACGCGCACCAACCCCGCCTTGTACAGGGCGATCTCTGTCACGACCAACTCGGCCCTGTTGCCGGCGAGTGTCGCCACGCGCTCGCCCTGACGCAGGCCCAGTCCGCGCAGCGCGACCGCGAGCCGGTCGCTGTGGTCGTCCACTTCCGCGTACGTGAGCCGACTCGTGCCACAGACCACGGCTTCGGCACCGGGCTGGTGGCCCGCTGTCCGGCGGATGTAGCGCCCCAGGTTCATCGTCACTCCACTCCAAGTTACTGAACAGACTGTCTGGTATCTATCTTGGTGTTCAGCAACGTAGCCCGGCGTTAAGGTCGGGTCAACGGTCCGGACGAGAAGGAGACACAGTGGAAACGAAGCCCGCTGGCGACCGGCGCGTCCGCCGGACCCGTGCCGCCCTGCGCACGGCTCTGGTCGATCTGGTCCTGGAGAAGGGGTTCCACGCGATCACGGTCGAGGAGATCACGGAGCGCGCGAACGTCGGACGCGCCACCTTCTACGCGCACTACCGCGACAAGGACGACCTGCTCGTGGGGATCGTGCGGGACCTCTCCGAGGACCGTGAGCGGCTCCTGCCGGCCGTCGAACAGGCCCAGGACAGGGGCTTCACCGGCCTGCCGGTGCTGTACGTCTTCCAGCACGCCGAGCAGGAGCGGCCCGTCTACCGGGTCATCCTGCGCGGTGAGGGCGACGGACGGGCGCTGCGCGAGTTCACCGGGATCATCTGCGCGCAGGCCGAGAGGGTCTTCCGCACCCGCGCCGAGCAGCTCGGCGTCACGCCGCGCGTCCCGCTCGACGTCGTCGCCCGCGCCTGGACCGGTGAACTGATCGGCCTGCTGTCCTGGTGGGTGGAGTGCGACACCGGCTACACCGCCGAGGAGATCACCGCACATCTGCGGGACCTGTCCGTGTACGGCCGGGTCTGGGCCACGGGGCTCACTCCCGCGGACGCTCCCGGAGCCATGGACCTGGCGCGACCGTAAGTGGTTGCCGGGGCCCGATTTCCATACACGCTGTCTGGCAGCGTGCGGCCGACCTGCCAGGTCTGCCACCTTCCTGAAGACAGACCCCCGACGAGGCGTCAGGGCACTGGGCGCCGCCGCCCCACACGCACTGACCGCCTGGATCGCGTTCAGCGGGTCCATTCCCTTGGTCGGCTCCGCGGTGGCAGTCAGCTTTCACCTCCGAGACGGCACCGTCGGCGAGGGCCTGCCATGAACAACAGTGCCGTCGACTTGCTGAGGTCGGCGCATCCGCGGCGAGGTGAGGTTGGCCTCGCTCTTCCCGCAGTGGTCGTCGGGCCCGCCGCTGATGTTGACCCGGCGGTTGTTCGTCCGGATGCCGGGATGGATCTCCGGTATCGCCCGCTATGCTCCGGCCGACGTGCCCGCATCGCTGTGCGTACGAGTATCTCAGCGGCGGACCTTCGCCGCGCCCGAGGCATCCGTCTCACGGTTGGTCAGGACTTGGAGTACGAGCGCGCCCACGCACAGCAGCGCGCCCAGTCCCCAGATCGTCAGATAGGCGGAGAGCGCCGGCACATCCGTACCCCTGACAACGAGGGTGCCGAGGACGACGGCCGAGCCCGCGCCGGCGACGCTGCCGCCCAGGGTCTTGAGGTTGTTGTAGACGGCCGTCGCACTCGCCGTGCGGTCCGGGGTGCTGCGCTCCGCGATCAGGGTGGGCAGGCCGCCCAAGGCCAGGCCCATGCCGAAGCCGGAAACGGCGGAAGCCAGGGCAAACAGCGGCAGCGTGGTGTGGCCGGCGATCAGCCCCGCGTTGCCGGCGGCCATCAACGCGAAGGCCAACAGCAGGACGCGACGGTATCCAGTGCGGGCCGCCAGTCGGGCCACCAGGCTCGCCCCGGCGAAGGCCAGGACATGGGGCACCGCGCCCCACGCGCTGATCTCCCAGGTCGTGAGCCCGAATCCGTACCCCTCGTCGGCCGTCGACGCGGCAATGTACGAGATGCCGACTGCCTGCCCGCCCAGCATCACGGCGCCGAAGACGAAACCGGAGACGTAGTACGGCGCGGACCGGGGGTGGGCCACTGCCCGGACGTCGACCAGGGCGTGCGGCCGGTCCCGTTCGAGCCGGACCCACCAGGCGAGCAGGGCCAGGGAAAGACCGAGGCCGCCCAGGGTGAGCGGTGACGCCCAGCCCCACGCCTGGCCGCGTGCCATCGTGCCGAGGAACAGAAGCAGCGCCAGGCCGAGCAGGAGTGCCCCTGTCCAGTCCATCCGGCCGGGCGCGCGTGTCCGGGACTCGGGGATCGCGCAAAACGACAGGGCGACGCAGGCACAGGCGACCGTGGCGAGGACGCAGAGCGTCGCCTGGACGCCACCGGTGAGTTCGAGCAGGGGGCCCGCAAGGCCGTGGCCGAGGAGCGAGCCAAGAGTGAGCGCCCCGACGAGAAGCCCTACGGCCCTCCGCGCGCCCTCGAAGTCGAGCCGGTCCCGTACGAGACCGATCTCCAGCGGCAGCAGCGCCGCCAGCGGACCCATCAGGGCACGCCCCACCAGCAGCACCGTCAGATTCGGTGCGAGGGCCACCAGGACGGTGCCCGCCGCGACGCAGACCAGCGCGATCCGGACCAGTCGACGGTGCCCGTACAGATCACCGAGCCGCCCCAACACCGGCACTCCCACCGCAGCGGCCAGGAACTGGACTGCCATGTACCACTGCGCCTGCGACGCGCTGATGGACTGCCAGTCCTGCACGGCCGGCACCAGCGCCGGACCCGCCCCCTGGAGGAAGCCACTGACCAGCTCGAAGACGACCAGCAGACCGACGACAGCGGTGACCCGGGGCGCCACCACCTCCTCCGTCCCACGCGGCGCCCTCATGCGGACACCTCTGTGGCGAGCCGCCGCTCCGCGAGCTCGGCGAGCAGCGCCGCCTGGCGGTGGAGCACCCGGTCGTCGAACACGGCCCGCGGGGAGTGGTTCTGCGGCGCCTTCTCCACGTCCACGCCCTCGGGCGCCGCGCCGACCAGCAGCATCGCACCGGGCACCTTGTCGAGGACCAGGGAGAAGTCCTCCGAACCGCTCGCGGGCTGGGGGGCGTGCCACACCTCGCCCGGGCCGAACAGGTCGCGCGCCGTCTGCAGGGCGAACTCCGTCGCGACCGGCTCGTTGACCGTGACCGGATAGAGCATCTCGTACTCCACCTCCGCCGCCAGGCCGTGCGCGGCCGCGATTCCGCGCACCAGGCGCGGCAGCCCCTGGGCCAGCCGCTCGTGGTTGGCTTCCGAGTAGCTGCGGACGGTCGCCTCGAACTCGGCGGTGTCCGGGATGACGTTGTGCTGCGTGCCGGCGTGCAGCCGTCCGACGGTCACCACCACCGGGTCGAAGATGTCGAAGGTGCGCGTCACCCAGTTCTGCAGCGCGGTCACCATCTCGCAGACCGCGGGCACCGGATCCTTGGCGTGGTGCGGAGCCGATGCGTGCCCGCCCTCGCCCCGCACCGTCACCCGCAGGACGTCGGATGCCGTCATGACGGTGCCGGGCCGGGACGCGACCCAGCCGCCCGGCAGGCGGTTGGCCGTCACATGGAGCGCGAAGGCCGCATCCAGCGGCTTGCCCGCCGCGTCCAGGACGCCCTCGTCGATCATCGCGCCCGCGCCGTTGTGTCCCTCCTCGCCCGGCTGGAACATGAACACCACGTCGCCCTGGAGGCTCTCGCGGCGGTCCGCGAGCAGTGTCGCCGCGCCGACGAGTCCGGCGGTGTGCAGGTCGTGCCCGCAGCCGTGCATCCGGCCCGGCGCCTCGGAGGCGTACTCCACCCCGGTGCGCTCGTCCACTGGCAGCGCGTCCATGTCGCCCCGCAGCAGGACCGCCCCGCCGGGACGGCCGCCCCGCAGCACGGCCGTGACGGACGTCAGCCCCCGGCCGAGGGAGATGTCGAGGGGGAGGCCGTCGAGCGCGGCGAGGACCTTCTCCTGCGTACGCGGCAGCCGCAGGCCGAGCTCCGGCTCACGGTGCAGCGAGCGCCGCAGCCGCACGAGATCGGGCTGGAGTTCCCTGGCGCGTTCCAGTACGGACATGCTGCGTCAACCTCCTGGTACGGTTCCGGCTTTCAGTGGGGCAAGACTGAAGTACTCGCCATCCCATCGGCTCTGAATCGCAGGAAAACCGCAAGGGGCATCGAATGACGCAGCATTCCGCGCACGGTTCGGTCCGGGCGCTCGACGACGTCGACCAGGCCCTGGTGCACGCGCTGCAGATCGCCCCACGGGCCGGGTGGAACGAGATCGGCGCCGTACTCGGCCTCGACGCCGTGACCGTGGCCCGCCGCTGGCACCGGCTCACCGAAACCGGCGCCGCCTGGATCAGCTGTTCCCCGTCACCCGCCCTCGCCGCGGCGGGACAGGGACTGCTCGCCTTCGTCGAGGTGGACTGCGCCGGCGGCAGCCTGCTGACCGTGGCCCAGGCACTCGCCAAGCTGCCACACGTCACTGCCGTCGAACACCTCAGCGGAGACCGCGACCTGCTGCTCACCGTGATGGTTCCGGACCTCGCGGCACTCACCCACTGGATGACCCGCGGCATCGGCGCGATGCCGGGCGTCGTCGCCAGCCGCACCCACCTCGCGAGCACCGTCTACACAGAGGGCAGCCGCTGGCGGCTGCGCGCCCTCGACCGCACCCAGATCGCCCGCCTCACCGACACCGACACCGCCCGCACCGAGGCGCCCGTCTTCCCGCTCACCGACCTGGACCACGCCCTCATCGCCGCCCTTTCCATGAACGGCCGTGCCACCTACCGAGCGCTCGCCGACACCTGCGGGGCGAGCCCGGACACGGTCCGCCGACGGCTCGGCCGGCTCTTCGCCGCCGGCATGCTCCAGACCCGCTGCGAGGTCGCACGCCCCCTGTCGGAGTGGCCGGTCACGGTGATCCAATGGGGGCGGGCGGCCGCGGGGGAGCTGGAACGCGTCTCGCGCGGAGTCACCGGCGCCCGGGAGGTACGGCTGTGCGCCGGCGTCACCGGCCGGAACAACGTCCTCATCGTCGCCTGGGTGAAGTCCCTCACCGACGTGCAGCGCTTCGAGGTACGACTCGCCCAGCGCGTTCCCGGCCTGGAGATCACCGACCGGGCCGTGGCGCTGTGGCCGCTGAAGCTGAGCGGCCATCTCCTCGACGAACAGGGCTACCGCATCGGCGGCGTCCCCCTGGACGTCCGCACGGCCGGAGCGAGCACCCGGCCCTAGTCGCGTGCCCAGGCCGGCCCAGTCTGCCTCACCCGCCACCCAACGGATAACCCCGCCCTGCGGGAGGGGCAGCCGCCAGTTCGGGTGACAGGTTCAGTCACGCGGCCACGCACCCGGAGGCCCTTCGGTGCCCATCCGCAGGTGAGACAGACCGACTACGACACGGCGTACTCGGCCGACTCGGACAAGCCGCCTGATCTCGACCTTGCCCTCGCGAGGAAATGCCACGGATGTGAGGCTGATTCACGGGTGACAAGGCCGTGAGACAGTCATGAACGCCCAGGTCACGCAAGATCGACATGTCACGAGCGGCGAGACCCTACAGAGACCAGCGGGCCAACCGCCGGCGCCGCGGCAGCCAAGGCGGCCGCCCCACAAGGTTCGACAAGACGATCTACCGCCGCCGTAACGAAAGTCGAGCGGACCATCAACCGGCTCAAGAAATTTCGAGCCATCGCCATGCGCTGCCACAAGAGGGCGTATGTCTTCCACGGGACGGTCACCGTGGGCGCGATTCCGCCTATGGCTCCGCCCGGCGTGAAGCGCCCCGTTCAGAGGTCCGTTGCACCCGAATAGTGGCGACGGCGGTTCGCCAGCGCGGCCGACACCGACCCGGCCGCCCGCTTTACCAGGGCCGTCGACCGCCAGCTCGCCGCCCACCCCGAGCTCGCCTGCAGCGACGTCATCGACGGACCAGTACGCCTCCGGGATGGCCCCCCTATGGGGCTGACGGGGCCGTCGCACCGCGCGGGAGATGATGGGGGTGGAACGACGAATACGAGGTCAGGAGCTTGCATGGCGAAGCGGATTCACCAGCCCCGTGAGGACGCCGAGTTCGATTTCATCCTCGGGATGAGCGGAGCTCCGGTCCTCGCGTACTTCATCGGGACATGGCCCAAGGCGATCGAGAGCTGTCGAGCGATGGACGTCGTGGTGGGGGGCGTTGCCGACGAGTACGCGGGCCGCCTGACGGTCGTCCGCACCGACATCACGCGCTGCCCGGCCGCCACGGAGCGGTACGCGATCACCGGAGCCCCTTCCTTCGTCCTGCTGAAGGAGGGAAAGGCGGTGGCGCACGGCTCAGGGCCTCTGACTTCTGTCGAGATGCGGGAGTTCTTGGACGGCCAACTCTGAGATCCACACCTTCGCCGAGGCGAGCGGGCCCTTCGGGGCTTTCGGCGAGTCGGTCCCGTCCCGGCACATTCCCCCTGACCACCGCCCCGAGCCACAGGGCATCGCCTGCACGCCGCCCGCGACCGCCCGGCTGATGGCCACCCTCGCCGCCTTCATCGGAGACCGTGCCGCTTCCGCTGTGGCGGCACACGGGCCGATCGCCGACGTCTCGCCCGGGCGGACAACGGCCCGGCCACACCCGTGATCCCTTTGCCGCCCCCCATGACGGCTCTGTGGCTCCGCGGCGGCAAATGTCGTGCAGAGGTTCGTCCCAAGTCTCACACTGCGGGCATGGATGAAGTCGTCGTTCCCGCGGCCGTGGTGTCTTCGGAGCAGTCGAGCTAGGAGCTGTCCGGTCGATCATGTTCGAAGCCAGATGACGAGTGCTGCGGCGGTCGCGGTGCCGAGGTAGACATAGCCGCGCCTGTCGTAGCGGGTGGCGACGGCCCGGGACTGTTTCAGGCGGTTGATGGTCCGCTCGACGGTGTTGCGCTTCTTGTACCGCTCCTCGTCGAAACCGGGTGCCCGTCCGCCGCGAGGACCCTTGCGTAGGCGGGCGGCCTGGCTGTCGGTCTTCTCCGGGATCGCGTGGCGGATTCCTCGGCGCCGCAGGTACCCGCGGAGGAGCCTGTTGCTGTATGCCTTGTCGGCAGCGAGGCTTTCCGGCTTCACACGCGGTCTCCCCGGCCCCAGTCTGGGCACGCGGATCTTCTTCATCACGGCGATGAACTGCGTGCAGTCCGCCCGCTGGCCTGGGGTGACGATCAGAGACAGCGGGCGGCAGCGGCCGTCCGCGCTCAGGTGGAGTTTGGTGGTGAACCCGCCGCGCGAGCGGCCCAGGCCCTCACCTCCTGCGCCACCTCCACCAGGCGGGCGACGAGACTCCGCCGCGGCGTGTCGTGCTGGTGTTCTGCCGCCGCATCCCCCTTTGAGACGGGGGCCGGCGGCGGTTCGGTGCGGGCGCCGGCCGCGTGATGATGAGCGCGGACAACGGTGGAGTCGACCGAGATGTCCCAGTCGATCTCACCCGCCGCGTCGGCCTCGGCCTGGACCTGCTGGAGCAGGCGTTCCCAGGTTCCGTCGGCCGACCATAGCCGGTGACGCTCGTAGACCGTCTTCCACGGGCCGAACCGTTCGGGCAGGTCACGCCACTGAACTCCGGTTCGCACCCGGTGCAGAATCCCGTCGATCACCTGCCGGTGATCACGCCACCTGCCACAACGCCCGTTGCTGACCGGCAGGAACGGCCGCAGCCGCTCCCACTCACCATCCGTCAGGTCATCCCGCCCCATGTCCATAAGAACGATCAGCGGCAAGGGCCAGTCGCATGCTCTGCCGGATCAGTCCTAGTCTCCTGAGAATCCGAAGACTCCCAGGTGAGTCGGCCTGTCGCCGGAGTAGAGGACGACGTAGTAACCGGTCCACCGCATCTGACACTCGCCGAGCAGGCTCTGCTCGTGCTCCTCATGGCTCGCAGCCTCATTGGCGGCAGCGGCGAGCTCCTCGTACTGCTCGACCGACGGGCGGTCTGTGCCGAAGTGGTGCATCACGCGGCTGAGAGCCAGAGGGCGCAGGGTGCCGTAGTCGGCGATACCGGAGCGCGTCGGCGGGTCATCCGTAGCAACAACCCTGTCGATGTCAAGGATCGTATGAGTGCCCTCGGTCCCCATGAACTCCTCGTCCTCGTAGAGGTCCTCCAGGCTTCGGTATCGGGCGTCATGGCCGTACTCCTCCTGGAACACCTTGGCCTGCAATGTCGCCAAGGCCGTCTCGACATCGCCGTCGTACCTGGCGACGTAGTCCCATCCGCTGGCACCCATCGAGCCGCCCCTCCCTGAAGATCGTGAACGGGCGAACGATAGCGGCGGGGACTGACAACGCCGCGGCCTGGCGCCGGGCTCTGCTCGACGTCCCGGATTGAGGTGTCCAGGCCCGTCGACCGCGTCACGGAGATCACCCGGACAGGCCCTAGGCTTCTGACCTGTGAATCTCGACGACCTCGCGTGGCATGCAAAGGGCAACGGCGGACTTCCCAAGCGGACGGTGGACGTGCTTCTGGAGCACGGGCAGCTGGAGGTGGTGATTCGGGCGGCCGTCGAGCGGGGTGAGTGGGTCTGCGCGCTAGCGGCGGTACGGGAGCTGTGTGCGGCTGGAGAGTTCGGGCGGGCGGAGGACGTGATGGCTCCGTTCGTGGAGATCGGCTGGCAGCCGGCAATGTGGGAGACGGCCCGGATCCTGGTGCGGGCGGGACGGACGGAGGAAGGGCTGGCGCAGGTCCGGCGGGGAGAAGCCGAGCCGCTGCCGGCCGAGGACCGCCGGAGTCTCGCGGAGCTTCTGGCAGAGGCGGGACAGGTGGACGAGGCAATCGCCCTGCTCGCGCCCGTGCTGGACGACGAGGGGATGCTGTACTGCCTGGTCCAGGTGACCGAGGGGCGAGGCCGTGACGAGCAGGTGCTCGGACTGATCGGGCCGGGACGGCCGTTCCGAGCGCGGGTTCTGGAGCGAGCCGGCCGGCTGGAGGAGGCGATCCAGACGCTCCGCGGATCGATCGTTGTCCATGACACGATCATGGTGGGCTCCGTCAAGGACCTCGCCGAGCTGCTGGCGAGGCACGGGCGTATGGAAGAACTGCGCGAGCAGGCCACGGGCCCCTACGCCAGGTACGCCGTGAAGCACTACGTGCGAGCGCTGAGCGAGCGCGACCGGGAGGCGGAGGCGGAGGTGCTGCTGCGGGAGTTCATTGCGGCAGAACGGTATCCGGAGGCGTACCGCTGGCTGTTGATCGAACTGCTTGTCCGGCAGGGGCGGTTCGGCGACGCCGAAGAGGTCGCCCGGCCCACGTTCGGGCATCTGCAAAATGGACTCCTGGAGTCCCTCGTCCACACGCTGGTCGAGGCGGGACAGGCGGACGTGGCCCTGCGGATCGTCGAGGAGCTGGACGCGGCCGAGGCGCTGGATGCCGAGAGCGACTGGGCCCTCATCAACCGGGTCTGGTTGCTCGGCCAGGCCGGCCGGTGCGAGGAGGCACTGGCGTACGCGGCGACTCTGCCGCCGGAGGAGCAGCCGTCCACGGACTTGGTCGTCGCCAGGGTCCTAGAGCGTCTCGGGCGCGTCGACGAGGCGATCGAGCTGCTGCGCACGTGCGAGGGGTGCTCGCCGTGGGAGGCGGTAGAGGTCCTCGCCCGGCACGGGAGGGGCGCCGAAGGGCTGGCGGGGATGCCGTCGTTCGCGGATGAGCGGGAGGCACGCCGTCGGCGCTTCGGGTGGTGACTCGGGGCTCCTGACAGCAGAAATGATCTTGCATCTGAAGCCGTTGCACCCGAGCCTTGCCTGTCATGGCGCAAATCGATGAGGTCCCGGCAACGTTCTGGGCTGATGGCGCTCCACCGCACTGTTCACCCTCCCCGCCACCATCCTCGCCCGGGTCCTCGGCGTCCATATCCACGTCGCCGTCCAGTGGCAAGGCATCAGCTGGCGACTGGGCCTGTTATGCCGCCGATGTCAGCCGCCGTGTCCCGGAGAACCAATGAAGATACCTGTCACCATCCACCAAGCACGTCTCGGATCGACGGAGTTCAAGGTCATCCGACCCGCCCGACCCCTGGTCCACGCAGTGCTCATCGACCACGATCGGCACCTGGACACCTATCTCGATCATGACGCCGCACAGCGAATCGGTGGGCTATGGAGGCTCGCTGCTTCTTCGCCGCGCTCGCTGATCCACTTTCCGATTCGAGGGAATCGTGGCCCCTCCCACAAGCTGCCAGAAGACGGCACACGGCAGCTTGATCTGGTGCTGCTGCACCACTCACTCCAGTTCGCACCCTCGCGCTGGAAGGAAATACGAGGACGGCTCGGCCCAGGGCGTCCGCAGACCGTGACGCTGCCTGGCGCAGGGCACACCGACGAATCCGTGATTGATCACGAGGCGCGGCACTACAAGGAGAACCGGGATCTGTTCCACCAGCATCTCCACGCCGAGACCCTGTTCATGACTGGCAGCGCGAAGGTTTTCAGGGACACCGCCCGGCACTTCTTCGACGTCGCCTGCAACGGCCCCGGATACGTCCCTGTCCATCCGAGCTACCCGCAGTTCTGCACCGAGCTCCACTCCAACGACGGCATTCTCGGCAACGCGCGAGAGATCCACATCGAGTACTGCGACCAGTGGGACTCATGACTCCCACCGACAAGTTCGCCTCATCGGTCGCCATGACTGAGGCCGAGCTCTGCGCACCGGTTCGCGGCAGCACGTTCCAGGAGCGGGCTGAGGCCGTTGATGCTCGGGGCGAAGCGCAACACCGTCGAGCGGACCATCAACCGCCTGAAACAGTCCCGGGCCGTCGCCACCCGCTACGACAAGCGCGGCTATGTCTACCTCGGCACCGCGACCGCCGCAGCAATCGTCATCTGGCTTCGAACATGATCGACCGGACAGGTCCTAGCTACTGGGGCTTCGCCGCAGGCCCGCGAGGTTCTTCAGCGGGAGGACATCACCGTGATCGACTACCGGGCGAGTCAGCGGATCTGGTCCCAGAGCGTGAGCCCGAGCTGATCGTAGCGATCACCGACCGCCGCAAGGGATAAGGAGCCCGGAGTCCTTGGCCGTGGCAGGGCGAGAGGAACCCGCCCCGCCGCCCGCGCAGGGCCGCCTTCCGCGAGGAATGCCGTCGGCGTTGGTCACCAGTCGACGTGCGCGGTGATCATCTTCGTAGCCTAATCAGCCGGACCGCTGCGGTTCAGTCGTCAGGGTCAGCGCCAGCGTCAGCGAGGAGTGTCGACGGTGCCGCTGCACGCTGGGCGTGGAGGCACCCCCGTAAGCAGGTCATCGAGATTCTGGACCTCACCGTCCAGTGGGTCGGTGCGTAGAGCACGGCCACCCGCTTGCCGCCACCTCCGCGCCTACCTCGCACAGACCACGATTACAGCCCGCCCCATCCCGCCGTGAGGCCCCGGTCACCAGCGCTCTCACTCCTGACGTTCCATCCGATGCGTCGTTGAGTTCCATGGCGTCACAGCCCTCGGCAGGGCGGTGGGCATGGCGGGTGGCCCCTTCCGGGGTGCGGGCCCGTACGACGAAGCGGAGGGGCCCGGACCGATTGTCACTGGGGCCGCCTAGAGTCTTTTTCACTCGTCACGGTGCGTTGCCGTCGACGGGTTTCATCAGCGTGCCGCCGGTTCGGTGGCCATTCGGAACTACGGGGAGAACAGCGCATGGGGTGGGTTCCGGCGGGCGACTATGAAGTCGCCCTGGAGGCGGGCAAGGTGGTCTGCCGCAACGGGAAGGGCCGGCGACTGAAGTCCGTCCCGGCCAGCTTGAAGGACGAGCCGGCGGTCGTCGGACTCCGGCAGTTGACCGAGTGGCTGGATCGGCACGAACGCCAGTGCCTGACCGACGTCGAGCAGTGGATGGTGCGTTCGTTGCCCGTCCCCACGGCCGTCCTCGTCCGGGTCTGGCCCGACCCCGCGTGGCAGGCAGCCCTGCGCGACGTGGTGGTCACCGGCGCGGACGGTGGGGTCGCCGGATTCCTGCGCGATGTCGACCCCGACCGCGGTCTCGGCCTCGTCGACCTGGACGGCGACACGGTCCGCATCACCCCGGACGTCGTCAGCGTCCCCCACCCCGTCCTCCTCGACGACCTCGACGAGCTGCGGGAGTTCGCGGTCGAACTGGGGGTGCGGCAGAACGTGGAGCAGCTGTTCCGCGAGGTGTGGCACCGCCCGCCCGGCCTCGCCCCGGACACCACCTCCGTGGACACCTACGCCGGCGGCGTGTTCAAGGAACTGCGGTTCCTGCACGGCCGCGTCACCCAGCTCGGTTACCGGTCGCGCGGCGGATACGCGGTCTGCCCGGTCGTCGAGGACGGTGCCACCGCCGAGGCACGCATCTGGATCGGCGAGCACGACGGATACGACGAGTACGGCACCGAGACGGGCCCCCTGGGCTGGACCGACCCCGCGGGGCGCGCGCTGACGGCCGCCGAGGTCGGCCCCGTCGCATGGTCCGAGGGCATGCGCATGGCGGCGGCGCTCTACGCCGGCCGCGACGTGGAGGACGAGGAGCGGGCGGCATGAGCATCACGACGACGAACACCAACGCGAACACGACGGCCGCGGGCGCGGCGCCCCTCCCCGCCCAGGCCTCGGGCGTGGGCACTTCCACGTCCGCGGCCCAGGCCTCGGGCGTGGGCACCTCCACCCCCGCAGCCCAGGCCCGGAGCGAAAGCGCCTCCGCCGCCGAGGCCCGCGCGGCGGCCCTTCTGGACGCTGGCGCGATCCTCCCGGTCGGCACCACCGACCGGGACGACGCCGACACGCTGACCGCCCGCACCTACGCGCACACCGCCCTCGGCGACCGCCCCGTGGTCCGGCTCGTGCCCGGCACGCTCGGCGAAGCCGAGGACCTGGCCCTGGAGTTCCTCGGGCTGGCCCGGACCGCCGAGGCCCCCGTCGTGGGCCAGGTGCGCCGCGAGACGCTGGGCTTCCCGGCCTGGGCACTGGTCAACGACCCGGCCAACGGGCACCACGCCCTGGCCCTGGTCAAAGACATCGAGCGGCTGGGCCGGCAGGCCAGGACCCGCGCCGGAGCGGCCAAGGACGGCTTCGACGCACTCGGCACCCGACTCGGCCGGGCGGTGCCCCACTTCCTCCCCACCTACTACGAGCAGGTGGCACGCCTCTTCCTTCAGGCCGAGAACACCACCTACGCCGCCTCCTTCTTCGGCAAGGCCCGCGAGGCCGAGCGGGTGCACGGGCTGGTCGTGGACGAGGACCGGCAGCGGGCCGTCTTCCTGGAGTTCGCCTTCGCCGGCGCGCTGACCGTCAAGGCGCTGCGGCAGTACGTACGGGACCTGGTGGCCCGGCTCGCACCGGCGGACGCCTGGGCGCAGTTCCGCCGTCTGCTCGTCGAGCGCTGCGCAGCCGGCATGCCACCGTACGCGGCGCTGCCGCAGGACGTGCGCGCGCTGGTCAAGGCCGCGGGACTGGACCGCGAGGCCGCCGAACGCGAGCTGGTGGCCGATCTGATCGGTTCCCCGGGAGTCGTCCGCGCCCCCGCCTCGTTCTGGGCGACCTACCGCTCCGCGCTCATCGCCCTCGCCCGGCGGGACGCGGCGGTGCGTGCCCGGCTCCTCGGCTTCTTCCCGGAAACCTTCAGTGAGAACGACGGGGACACGGACGGCGAATCCGACTGGCTCGCGTTGCTGGCCGAGTCCGGCGCCGAAGACCTGCTGACCGCCCTCCCGGACGCCTCCGGCACCGCCGCCTCGGCCCCGGCCGCCCCCGCAGGCTCAGCCTCCCCCTCCGGCTCCGCCGCCGCGGGCTCAGCCACCCCTCCCAACTCCACCTCCCCCTCCGCCCCCTCCGTCTCCCCGGCGGACTGGCTCGCCCGTTGGGAGGCACATCGCCGGCGCAACCGGGTCGCCCCGGGCCGCAGCCCGGGGACCCTCGGCCTGGCCGCCCGGATGGCGGACCGGCTGCGCGCCGACGGACGCCCCGTCGAGCTGTTCCAAGGCCGCTGGCAGCGCAACGCCGACCTGGACCTTCTCGACCTCTGTCTGGCCTCCGACATCCCCGTCGCCGAGCCGGACGGCCAGGACACGGACACCGGGCGGACCCCCGGTGTCCTGGTCGGCCCATGGCTCACCGACACCGCGCCCGGCGCGCGGGATCTCACCGCCGTCGCCGAGCGGCCGGTCTTCCGCGCCCTTCTGAGCCGGAACGTCGGCGACCTCGGCGGCGGACGCGGTCAGCGACTGGGCGACGAGGTCATGGCGAAGCTGGCGTCGCACCCGGTGCTCTCCGTGATCCTGCGGGAGTGGCTGACCGACCGCGCCGAGGAGTACACGGCCGCGCGAGGACTCCCCGGGCTGCAGACCGCCCTCAACAGGCTCTCGGCGTTCCGCGCCGTGGCCGCGGACGTCGCCCCGGAGGCCGTGCGGCTCCTCAAGGGCCACGATGTCGTGCCGCTGCTCGCTTCCACCCTGCGCACCGGCGTCCTCGACGAACTGGGCTGGCCCGCGCTCGACGAGACCTACGCCGAACTGGCCGCCGAGGCCGCCGCCGTACGTCAGAAGCGCCACCGGTCGGAGAGCGTCGGCGTCACCGGCGCCTGGCCCGCGCTGATCCTGAGCACTCTCGAACGGGCCGTCGTCGTCGGCCCGGAAGGCGTTCTGCTGCGGCACACCCTGCGGCTGCCCGCCACCGTCGACCACTGGCGGACGCTCGCCTTCCGTTACGTCGACGGCGAGTTGCTGGTCATCTGGTGGGAGGACGGCAAGCAGCGCGGCTACTGGTCGCACCGCCCCGCCGAGGTGTTCACCGTCGGCGGCGAGCAGATCCCCCGCTGGGGCGGCTCCGGCCCCTCGGACGAGGTCTGCCTGCCGCTGCCCGGCGGCGGCCGCACCACCGGCGGCAAGGCCCTGCACGCGGGCGACACCTCCCTCCCGCCTCAGCGCGCCGTCATCTCCGACGGCACCGGTCACTGGCGGGAAGGGCACCAGGGCACGCAGCGGGTGTGGTTGGAGTACGACCCGGTCGGCGGCACGCACGGCCGCGCGTCCCTCCCCGCCTTCCTCCGCTCCGGGGTGCGGGACGGCACCCGGCTGCTCACCGAGCACTGCCAGGTGCTGCCCCTTCAGCCCGGTCTGGAGACCACCCCCTTCGGCACGGACGGCACGGTCCTCGGCCGCTGGGTCCGCCGCACCGTCACCGAGCCCGGCACGGCCGCCCCCGCCGACGGGCACCGGATCGTCGCCGGCACCCCCGACGGCCACACGGTGACCCTGCCGCACCCGCTGCCCGACGGCGGCTCCCCGGTGCCGCTCGGCGCCCTCACCCTGCCCGGCGGGTCACGGCCGGTCGTGGCCGTGCGCCACCGCTCCGTCGAAGCGCACCCGGCGGACACGGACGGCACCGGTGGCACCCTGTGGTCCGTCACGCCCGACTCCTCCGGTGGGACCGACGCGGCCGGCACCCCCTATGTGCCTCCCGTCGCCTACTGGCACGCCCTGCGCCCGAGGGACGAGCGGGGCTCCGCCGCCCTGCGGAACCTGACGGACTCCCGCGCGGGGGAGCTGCTCAAGGAGGTCGCGGCCGCGGTCGCCCGGCACCTGGAGGCGTTCCGGGCAGTGAAGGAGTACACAGGGCCCACATCGCGCGAGCTGAGCGAGGAGGCCGTCGCCAGGGTGCTGCCCGAGGTGTCCGACGCGCGGCTCCTCGCGGGCGTCACCGCGCTCGTACGGAACGCGGTGGACCGGGCCGCCGCAGCCGCCCGGTACGTGGAACCGCCCAAGCCCGTGCAGCCGGCCACTCCCCGGGACGCCGCGCGCACCCAGGGCATGTTCTTCGACCACGCGCCCGAGCGCGGTGACGACACCACCCTGCGGGACGCCTCCGCCTGGGGCTCCGAGCGGATGTACGGCGGCTGGTGGGGAGCCGGGAACCGGTGGACCGTGATCCGGCAGATCCTCGCCGTCAATCATGTCCTCGGCGGCGAACCGGCGTTCGGGCCGCCCCTCCCGGCCAGGGTCCCGTTCACCCCGGTGGACGGCTGGCAGCGGGACGAGTACACCGTGCCCGGCGACTCCCTCAACTGGACGTCCCTCCTCGACCAGCTGCCCGAACTGGCCTACCGGGCCGCCTCCGCGACCACCTCCCCCGAGCACCGCACCGGACTCCTCGTGCTGCTTGAGGCCTTCGCCGCGGGCCCGCTGGCCGACCCGGCGGGCACGGTCCGACAGGTGGAACTCGTCGAACCGCTCGGCGGAGCGGCACCCGGGCAGGGACGCCCCGAGGCCGTGCAGCGCCTCGGCCAGGTGCTGCGCAAGGGCGCCCGTACCGTCGTGGTCATCGCCGACCGCGGCCGGAACTTCCGGGACGACGCGGCACGCTGGCTCGCCCTGGACCACGACCCGACCGGCACCTTCGGCCCCGTCCCCGGCTTCACCCTGGACCGCGAGCACGTTCACCGGCAGGGCATCGCCCGCGACCGGCTCACCCGGCTCACCGCCCTCGTACGGGAGCAGGGCCCGGCACCGTGGCGTCCGGAGGCCGCCGAGGCGTTCCACGCCGCCACCGGAATCGGCCCCCTCCAGTCCGCCGCCCTGCTGTCGGCAGCCGTCCAGGAGCCCGGCGCCGAGGCGCTCGCGCTGCTCGGGGTGAAGACACGTGCCTTCGAGGCGGCCCAGGCCAGTCTGGAGGCCCTGCCCCGCGACGACCGGCACGCCCTGCTCCGAGCACTGCTGCCCGCGGACCCGGTCGAGCTGTGGTCCACGGGCCCGGACGTCCGGGCCGCCGCCGAGGCCTGGCAGGAGCGCCTGGCCTCCCTCGTCCGCGTCCCCGAGGAACTGGACCTCGACCTCACGGGCACCACCTCCCGCGTTGTCGACCTGATCCTCAACGCGGGCTCCCGGACCTGGCTCGCCCACGGCACCGCCGTCCAGGACGCCACCGGTCGCCCTGGCCCGCGCCTGGTGGACGCACGAGGTGCGGTCTCCTCCGCCCTGACCGCCCTGCACACCCTCGCCTACACGCTGCCGTACGGGCACCCCCTGCGGGCGCACCTGCCCGTCGGGCTCGCGGCCCTGCGTGACCGCCTCGCCGCCCCGGACCTGGTCCTTGACCTCGGTCTGCACTGGACCGAGTCGGGTGGCTGGATCGGCCCCATGGTCCGCGCCGCCCACGGGCTCCCCGAGTCCGGCGGCGCCGACGCCGACGGACTGGTCCGGGTCGGCACGGCGCTGCTCCTCGCCCCGGGCCACGGCAACAACGAGAAGCTGCTGATTCGCCCGGCCGGCCTGGCGGGCCCGGACGACCCGGTGTTCGGCCTCTTCGAAGGCACCCTCGGCAGTCACGGCACCGGCGATCTGCTCGCCCTGCGCGCACTCCTTGGCGAGGAGACCGACGTGTTGGTCTCGGCGGGCGCCCCCGACGGCTCCCCGCACCACCCGGCCCAGGACCCGACGCGTGCGGTGCCGGACCTGGTGGCCGAGGCAGCCGACGCCCTCGGCCTGAGCGCGGACGCCGCCGCCCTCTACCTGATGCTGCTCGCCCTGCCCGACCCCACGGACCGCAACTGCGTCCGCTGGACCGAGTGGAAGCCGGCACGGGTCAAGAAGGCCCGGGCGGAACTCGCCGCCACCGACCTCGTCGTGGAGGCGAAGCGCTCCCGCGCCGGCCGCACCCTGTTCCTCCCCTGCGGCTGGCTGGAACGCGGCGCCCCCGGACTGCCGCTGGAGACCTGGAAGGAACGCCTCTACCCCGTGACCGGGTCCACCCGGACCCTGCCCCACCTCCCCGTACCCGCGCTGTTCGCAGCCGCCTGGGCACGGGTCCGCGGCGGCGACGCCCCCGCCTTCGAAGAACTGGACACCCGCGCCACCCGGAAGGGCCGCCGCCGATGACGAACGACACCACGACCACCCTGGACAGCACCACCACGGGCGGCGTCCCCGACCAGGCGACGGCGCCAGGCCGGGAGCACCGCCAGGTCACACCGCCCGAGGACCGGTACGCCACCGAGCTGGCCTTCCTCGCCGCCCACGACTCCGGGCCGCGCCCACCCGGCTGGCTGCTCACCCCGCGCGCCGTCGTCACCTTCGTGATGGGCAGCGCGGGCGAGGCACTGAGCCTGCCGAAGGGCGCCCGGCCCGCAGCCGGGGTGCCGCGCCGCCTGGTCATCGAGCAGAAGTTCGTCGGCGAACGCGCCCTGGTCGAACGATGCGTGGTCACCCTCGCCGGAGAGCGCGGACTCCTCCTCGTGGGCGAACCCGGCACCGCCAAGTCCATGCTCTCCGAGCTGCTGTCGGCGGCCGTCTGCGGGACCAGCGCACTCACCGTGCAGGGCACCGCGGGCACCACCGAGGACCAGCTCAAGTATGGCTGGAACTACGCGCTGCTGCTCGCCCAGGGCCCCACCGAGCAGGCGCTGGTGCCCTCCCCGGTGCTCACCGCCATGACCCGGGGGGCCGTCGCCCGCGTCGAGGAGGTCACCCGCTGCCTGCCGGAGGTCCAGGACGCCCTCGTGTCACTGCTCTCCGAGCGGCGGATCGCGGTCCCCGAACTCGCGGGCGGCCCGGGCGCCCAGGTCCACGCGGCCCCCGGGTTCACCCTCATCGCCACCGCCAACCTGCGGGACAAGGGTGTCTCGGAGATGTCCGCCGCGCTGAAGCGGCGCTTCAACTTCGAGACCGTGGGGCCCATCGGGGACGTGGACGCCGAGACCGCGCTCGTCCGGCGCCACTCGCGGGCGGCCGTCGAACGGGCGGGCGCCGCCTACCAGGTGGACGACGCGGTCCTCGAAGCCCTCGTCACCGCTTTCCGGGACCTGCGCGAGGGCCGCTCCGTGGAGGGCTGGGAGGTCGAACGCCCCTCCACGGTGATGAGCACGGCGGAGGCCGTCTCCGTCGCGGGCTCCCTGGGCCTGGCCGCCGCCTACTTCCCCGGCGACCGGGACGTGCTCTCCCTCCTGCCCGGCCATCTGCTCGGCGTCGTCCGAAAGGACGACCCCGCCGACGCGGCACGGCTGCTGGGCTACTGGGACGGGCCGGTGCGCAGGCGCGCGGAGCAGGGGTCGGCCACCTGGCGTGCCTTGTGGGACCTGCGCGCGGTACTGGAGAACTGACGGATGAACGAGTCGACCACCGCCGAGACGCGGTCCATGCCGGAGACGCGGCCCGCCTCCGAGACGCGGTCCATCTCTGAGGCGCGGTCCATGGCGGAGACGCGGCCCGCCTCCGAGACGCGGTCCATGGCGGAGACGCGGTCCATTTCCGAGGCGCGGTTCACACCGGAGACGCGGTTCAGCCCCGCGACGCGATCCACCGCCGAGGTGTCGCCCGCAGCCGGTCCGCCGGCCGCTTCCCCGCCACAGGGCCCTGCGGCTGGGGATTCCCCGGCGCAGGGCCCGGCGACCGGGGCCGCCACCCCGGAAGCCGCGGTGGCGGCACTCGCGGCGACCGGACCCGGGCTGCCGTTCCTGATCGGGGTGCGCCACCACGCGCCCTCGCTGGCGGCAGCGCTCCCGGCACTGCTGGACGCGGCGGCCCCGGACGTCCTCCTCGTCGAACTGCCCGCCGAGTTCCAGCCCTGGCTGGGCTGGCTCGCACACGAGGAGACCGAGGCCCCGGTAGCGCTGGCCGCCGTGCCCGCCGACGGGCCTGGGCGAGGCTCGGGAGGCGAACGGGGACCCGCCTTCTACCCGTTCGCGGACTTCTCACCCGAACTGGTCGCCCTGCGCTGGGCGGCACGTAACGGGGTCCCGGCCGTGGCCTGCGATCTGCCGCTGGCCGACCGGGCGTGGGCGGGGAGCGGTCCGGACACCCCAATCCCCGCCAACGTCCCGGGCGCCGACCCCGCGCCCGTACCGGGGGAGGAGTACGGCCTGTCAGCCGCGCTCCGTTCCAGGCTCACCGGCCGAGACGGCGACGACCTGTGGGACCGGCTGGTGGAGGCCCCCGCGCCCGGTTCGACACCCGAGGCGCTCCGCCGTGCCGCCCTGCTCACCGGCTGGGCGATGCGCTACGAGGCCGAGGCGCGGGGCGGGGTGCACAGCACCGACCTGATGCGCGAGGCATGTATGCGCGGACATGTCGCCGAGGCCCTGGCGGGCGGGCGGCGACCCGCCGTGGTGGTGGGAGCCTTCCATACCCCGGCGCTCCTGCCGACCGCCGCCGGGGCCGCCGGAGGCCCGGCTGCGTGCACGACCGCCGCCGGGGCCCCCGGAGGCCACGCGCCGGCCTCGCCGGACACGTCCGCAGCCTCCCCGGAGCCGGACGCGTCCGCCACCGCGTCCGAGCCGGGCGCGGACCGTCACCTGAACGGCGCTGCCGGCACGGCGGCGTGCACGGTCTCCCTGGTCCCGTACACGTACCCGCTGCTCGACTCACGGTCCGGGTACCCCGCCGGCATCCGGGACCCGGAGTGGCAGCACACCGTCCTGGACGCCGCCGGGGACCCGGCCGCGCTGCACGAGGCGCTGATCCGCACCGCGGTCCGCGTCTGCGCCGCCCTGCGCGAACAGGGCCACCCCTACGGCCCGGCGGACGGTCAGGAGGTCGTCCGGGTGGCCGGTGACCTGGCCCGCCTGCGCGATCTGCCCGCCCCCGGCCGCGGTGAACTCCTGGAGGCCGTGCAGACGGTGCTGGGGCGCGGCGAGACCTACGGTACGGGCCGCGCCGTCGCGCGGGCCCTCGAACGCGTCCTCGTCGGATCCCGTACCGGACGTCCCGCGCCCGCCGCTCCGCGCAGCGGACTGGGCCCCGCCGTCGAGGCCGAGACCGCGGCGCTCTCCCTCCCCGGACCGGAGGACGCGCACGAGAAGACACCGCGCGACCTCCGGCTCGACCCGGCGCGCTCCACCCTGGACCGGCGCCGCGAACTGCTGCTGCGCAGGCTGACGGTGTGCGGCATCCCTTACGCGCAGGAGCAGGGGGTGAGCGGCGCGGCGGGCACGGAAGGACTCACGACGCGCTGGCAGGTGCGGTGGACCCCGGCGACCGCCGCGATGCTCACCGCGGCGGGGGCCCGCGGCGTCACCGCCGCCCAGGCGGCCGAGGGCGTGCTGCGGCAGCGGCACGCGGCCGAGCGCGCGGAGGGCGGCCCGACGGCCGCCCAGGTCGTGCGGGGCCTCACGGAGGCCGCCGAGTGCGGGCTCCCCGCCCCGGCCGACGAACGGCTGACGGAACTGGCGGCCGTCCTCCCCGCGAGCGGCACCCTTCCCGAACTCCTCGCCGGGCTCGACCTGCTGGACCGCATCGACGCCGGCCACCTGCCAGGCCTCAGCGCGCCCGACGACCCCTCGGCCCCCGAAGCCCCGGACTCCACCACCACCGCCCCCGCCACCTCCCGTGCCGCCCGCACCGCGCGCGCGGCCGAACTCCTGACCTCGGCCGCGGTCCGCCAGGTCGACGGCCTGACCGGCTCCGAGGAGCCCGAAGACGCCCGGGCGCTGCTCGAACTGGCCCAGCGCGCCGACCGGGTGGGCGGCATCCGGCTCACCGACGCCCTCGCCCGGCTGGCCGTCGACGGGACCCCGCTGATCGCCGCGGCCGCCGGAGCGGTCAGGGTGCTCACGGGCCACGAAGAGGCCGAGGCCTTCGGGGTACGGGTCGCCTCCTGGGTGGACGGAGCCGTGGACAGCACCTCACGGGCCGCGCTCACCGCCCGTCTCACCGGCGTCCTGACGGTGGCGGGCCCGCTCCTGACCGTCGGCGTCGGCGCTCTGGACCCGTTGCTGCACCGGGTCGTCGAGCTGGACGACACCGCGTTCCTGGCCCGGCTGCCGGCCCTGCGCGGTGGCTTCGACACCCTGAGCCCGGCCGCCCGGGACCGGCTCCTCGACACCGTCGAGGAGCGGCTGGGCGAACGGGTGGGCATCCTCGACGCGGACGACCCGGCCGAGCTGGCCCGCCGAACGGCAGCGGACCTCGCGGCCCGCGAGCTCCTGACCGGCCTCGGCCTGCCCGTCCCGCCCCCCACGCACGACGACCGTTTCCCACCGCCGCCGCCCGGCCACCCCGCCGTAGCGCGCCCCACCACCACGCCCCCCACCACGCCCGCCACCCCACCCACCACCGAGGCCGCCCCCGCGCGGACCCTCGCTCCCGCCGACCGGTGGCGGCTCGTGCTCGGCCGGCGTCCCGACCGACTGCCGTCCGGCGCCGCCCGCCTGGCGACCGCACTGGACGAGCTCTACGGCGCGGGCCGCGGAGAGGGGTCCCGCGGCGGCCTGCCAGGCCCCGGTCAGGGTGGCGGTCGGGAACCGTCGTTCCCCGGTGTCCGCGACTGGTCCGAGGAACTGGCCGCGCTGTTCGGCCCCGGCGTCCGCGAGGAGGTCCTCGCCGCCGCGGCCGCGACCGGTCGGCAGGACGTCCTCGCCGAACTCGACCCGGCGGCCGCCACCCCCTCCGTGGAGCTGCTCCGGACGGTCCTGCGGTACGCCGGCGGCCTCCCCGAAGCCCGCCTCGCGGCGCTCCGGCCCCTGGGCCGCCGCCTGGTCGACGAACTGACCCGGCAGCTCGCCACCCGGTTGCGGCCCGCCCTCACCGGCACGATGTCGGCCCGGCCCACCCGCCGCCCCGGCGGCCGCCTGGACCTGCCGCGCACGCTGCGCGCCAACCTGGCCACCGCCCGCCGGACGACCGACGGAACGGTCCAGGTGATCCCCGAGAAGCCGGTGTTCCGCAGTCGCGCCCGCCGGTCGGCGGACTGGCGCCTGATCCTGGTCACCGACGTCTCCGGATCCATGGAGGCGTCCACGATCTGGTCGGCGCTGACCGCCTCCGTGCTCGCCGGCGTGCCGACCCTGAGCACCCATTTCCTGGCCTTCTCCACGGAGGTCGTCGACCTCACCGGCCATGTGCACGATCCCCTCTCCCTCCTGCTTGAGGTGAGCGTGGGCGGGGGCACGCACATTGCCGCCGGGCTGCGGCACGCCCGCAGCTTGATCGCGGTGCCCACCCGCACCCTCGTCGTCGTCATCAGCGACTTCGAGGAGGGCGCGCCGCTCGGCGGACTGCTGGCCGAGGTGCGGGCCCTGGTGTCCACCGGCTGCCACGTCCTCGGGTGCGCGAGTCTCGACGACGCCGGCCGACCCCGGTACTCGACGGGCGTCGCCGGGCAGCTCGTGGCCGCCGGCATGCCCGTGGCCGCCCTCAGCCCACTCGAACTGGCCCGCTGGATAGGGGAGAAGACCGCATGACCGCCGCCCAGTTGCCACCCGTCGCGCCGGAGGTAACGGCCACGCTGGTGGAGAACCTCTCACCCCGGCTGCGCAAGCGGCTCGACGCGGCGGTCACCAAGCTCGGCGCCCGCCCGACGCACCGCGACGGGGACACGGTGACGATCGAGGTCGACGACGAGACCGAGTTGCGCCTGCACGCCCCCGGCGGCGTGGTGGCGACGCCGGACGCCATCACCTGCGGCTGCCTCCTCGCCCCGGCCTGCGTCCACCGCGCGGCCGCCGCCTGCGCGGCCCCCACGGCGGACCCGACGCCGAACCCCGCCGACCAGCCCACCTCGGCGGCCCCCGAACCGGCCCCCACGGCGGACCCGGCGCCGAACCCCGCCGACCAGCTCACCTCGGCGGCCCCCGAACCGGCCCCCACGGCGGACCCGACGCTGGACCCCGCCGACCAGCCCACCCCCGCGGTCCCCAGGGCGGACCCTGCCCCGGCGCCCGGCGACCAGCCCACCGCGGCGGTCCCCGAACCCGCCCCCGCAGCGGACCCGGCGTCGGCCCCCGCCGACCAGCCCACCGGGGCGGCTCCCGAACCGGCCTCCGGGACGACGGAACCTGCCCCGGCCCCCGCCGACCAGCCCACCCCGGCACCCCCCGAACCCGCCCCCGCAACGGACGCCACCCCCGACTCCGCCTCCTCGCCCGAGGTGGCGAGCCCGGCCCAGCGTGCCGCGGCCGACGCCCTGTGGTCGGCCGGCGCCGCCGTCCTCGAAGCGGGCGTCGACGGGGCCGGTGCCGTCACCCAGTCAGCCCTCCTCCGCGCCTCGCACACCGCCAGGCTCCGGCAGTTGCCGCGCGCCGCGGGCGCCGCGCTGTCCGTCGTCACGCTGCTGCGCGCGGCCCGCGCGGGGGACCCGTCGTACCGCACCGCCGACCTCGTCACGGCGCTGGCCGAACTCCTGGGCGCCGCCCACCGAGTGGGGACGGCGTCCGGGGCGGAGCTGGCCGCCGCCAAGGGCACTGTGCGCCGCCCGTACGGCCAGGAGGGCTCACTGCGCCTGTACGGCCTGTTCACCGAACCCGTGGTCACCGACTCGGGGCACGGCGGCGTCCGCACCTGGGTCGCGGGATCCGACGGCAGACTCCGCACGGTCGGTGACGTGGCGCCCGGCGGCGTCGGGCGCGCCCTGGGCGTGGCCGACCGGGCCGTGCGCCTGGGGGACAGCGCGCTCACCCACCGGGAGCTGGGCCGAGCCGGCCTGGTGGTCTCGGGGGCCACGGTCTCGCCGGACGGCAGACTGGGCGCCGGGAAGGGCGTCAAGGCCGTCTCCGCCCGGGGCGTGGCGTGGACGGAGCCGCCACTCGCCGCCCTGTGGGAGTCGCCGCCGTACGAACAGGCCGCCCGCGCCCTGTGTGCCACCTCCCGCTACGCGGACCCGGACGGCGGCGGCAGCGACCTGCTCTTCCTGGACGTCGAACTCCTCGGATCAGTACGGGAGTCGGGCGGCACCTGCCTGCTCGCACTGTGCGAGGGAGGCATCCTCGTCAGGCTCACCGTCGCCGACGACGACCCCGCGCTGGCCCACCGCGACAACCTGATGCTGCTGGCCACGGCGCCGGGGACACGGCTGAGGGTCATCGGCCGCCTGGTGCCCGCCCTCCACCCCCGGCTCGCCCTCCTCGCCTGCTCGCACCCCACCGGCGAGGGCACGATCGACCTCGGCCTCGACCGCCTGCGCCGCGCCGATCTCCCAGACGCGGCTGCCCCCGTGCTCCCCGCCCCGCCGCAGCCCGGCGGGTCCGGTGCACTCCCGCCGCTGTACCTCCTGGAGCGGAGGGTCGAACAGACGGTCACGGCGGGCCGCGCCGCCCTCGGCATGCTGGGCGACGTCACCGCCGAGGCCCGCCGCATCCGCCGCGGGGGCCTCCCCACGGCCGCCGGACTCCTCACCGCGCTGTGCGCCGCGGCGGCCCAACGCGATCGTGACCTCTTCGGCCGCCTCCTCCCCGCCGACACCGACGGCTTCGCCACCCACTGGCTCACCGCGGCCCGTTACACGGCCGCCGTGGCCGAGTCCCTGTGCGCGGCGGCCTGGGAACCGACACAGCAGGTCCTGACTGGCTGATCCACGTACCGCGCGGGAGCGCGACCGAGCGCGACCGAGCGCGACCGAGCGCGGGGGAGAGCGACCGGCACAGCCACGGCGAAGGGGCGCCCCGCATCGGCGCGTCGGACCGCGCACAGGGCACCCCTACCGCTCAGGGCGGAGCGTCAGCTCCCCTCAGTTTCGAAGGTACGCAGCAGATCGGCGGCGACGCTCACCGCGATCGTCGCGGGTTCCTTGCCGGTGATGTCGGCCAGTCCGATCGGGGTCTTGATCCGATCGACGGTGGCCTCGTCGTGACCGCCCTCCGTGAGGAGGCGTTTGCGGAACCGTCCCCATTTGGCCGCCGACCCGATCAGCCCGATGGAGCCGAGGTGGGCCGTCCGCAGGGCGGCGTCGCACAGAGCTGCGTCCTCGGCGTGATCGTGGGTCATGATCAGGACGTGGGTGCCGCGCGGCAGCTTCTCGAGGACCTCCTCGGGCAGCAGCGGTGTGTGGTGCACCCGTATCCCCGCCACCGCGTCCGCGAGGACGGCGAGCCGCTCCTCGGCGAGGAGGTCGGAGCGGCTGTCGATCAGATGGAGGTCGAGGTCCTGACGGGCCAGGACGCGCGCCAGTTCCATCCCGACGTGTCCGACGCCGAAGATCGCCACCGACCGCACCACCGGAAGCGGTTCGAGCAGTACCGAGACCGTGCCGCCGCAGCACTGCACGCCGTGCCGGTTGGTCACCTTGTCGTTCAGAGCGAAATCCATCAGCTCCGGTTCGCGCGTCGACGCGACGATCATCTCCCGGGCACGGTCGATCGCGACCGCCTCGACGTTGCCGCCACCGATCGAGCCCCACGTCTCGGTCCGCCCCACGACGAGCTTCGCGCCGGCGTTACGAGGAGCATGGCCGCGCACGGTCGCGACGGTCACCAGCACGCCGGCCTCCCGGCGCGCTCGCAGCGCCGCGACCGCGCCGACCCAGGTCATGTCAGGCACCGCTCAACACTTCGGCCTCGGCCCGCATCCCGACCCCGCCGGCGAACCCGTCGCCCGGCCCACCGTTCGCGGAGGGATCGCCCCGGCGTGCTGCCTGGATCGCCCAGTACACCGCTTCCGGTGTGGCGGGCGAGGCGAGTTCCACACTGACTCCGGCGGGCCCGAACGCCGCGGCGGCCTGCCGCAGCGCCTCCCGTACCGAGAACGCCAGCATCAGCGGAGGCTCACCCACGGCCTTGGACCCGTAGACCGCGCCTTCCTCGGTGGCGTTCTCAAGGAGCCGGACGTGGAACTCCTCCGGCATCTCCGAGAAGCTGGGCAGCTTGTACGTACTCGCCGCCTGGGTCAGCAGCCGGCCGCGGTTCGGCCCGTCACCGGTGTCCCAGCGCAGGTCCTCGAGCGTCAGCCAGCCCGCGCCCTGCACGAAACCGCCCTCGACCTGGCCGATGTCGATCATCGGGGAGAGGCTGTCGCCGACGTCGTGCACGATGTCCACGCGACGGATGCGGTACGCGCCGGTGAAGCCGTCCACCTCCACCTCGGCCGCGGCGGCACCGTACGAGAAGTACTTGAACGGCGAGCCCCGGAAGGCCTTCGCGTCCCAGTGCAGCCCCTCGGTCCGGTAGAAACCGGCGGCCGACAGCTGCACGCGCTGGAGGTACGCCGTGCGCACCAGGTCGTCCCAGGCCAGCTCCTCGTCGTGGCCGAGAGCGCGCGCGACGCCCTCGACGATGCGCACGTCCGAGGCGCTGACACCCAGCCGGGTGGCGGCCACCCCGAGCAGCCGCTCGCGCAACTGCTCGCAGGCGTTCTTCACCGCCGCACCGTTGAGGTCCGCACCCGCGCTGGCGGCGGTGGCCGATGTGTTGGGCACCTTGTCGGTACGCGTCGGGGCCAGCCGCACCTTGTGCAGCGGGATGCCGAGCGTGGTCGCGGCCACCTGCAGCATCTTGGTGTGCAGGCCCTGGCCCATCTCGGTGCCGCCGTGGTTGATCAGGACCGAGCCGTCCTTGTAGATCAGCACCAGCGCGCCGCCCTGGTTGAAGGCGGTGAGGTTGAACGAGATGCCGAACTTGATCCCGGTGATCGCGAGCCCCCGCTTGGTGTGCGGGTGCGCGGCGTTGAACGCGGCGACCTCGCGCCGCCGATCGGCGAGGCGGCCGTCGGCGCGCACCTGCTGCCAGACGGTGGAGATCCGCTCGGGGTGCGTGACCGGCTGCCCGTACGGCGTCGTCTGGCCCTGCCCCGGCCGGTAGAAGTTGCGCTCCCGCAGCTCCATCGGGTCCAGGCCGAGCAGCGGCGCGCACCTGCCCATGATGTCCTCGATCACCAGCATGCCCTGCGGTCCGCCGAAGCCACGGAAGGCGGTGTTGGAGACCTTGTTGGTCTTCGCGATGCGGCCGGCGACGCGGGCGTTGGGAATCCAGTACGTGTTGTCGATGTGGCACAGCGCACGGGCGACCACCGGCTCGGACAGGTCCAGGCTCCAGCCGCCGTCCGCGGTCAGGGTGGCGTCCAGGGCCTGGATGTGACCGTCGGCGTCGAAGCCGATCCTCCACTCCGCGTGGAACCCGTGGCGCTTGCCGGACATGGTCAGGTCCTGGGTGCGGTTGAGCCGGACCCGGACCGGCCGGCCGGTCAGCCTGGCGCCGAGCGCGGCGACGGCCGCGAACCCGTGCGGCTGCATCTCCTTGCCGCCGAAGCCGCCACCCATCCGCAGGCACTGCACGGTCACCTCGTGACTGTGCAGGCCGAGGACGTGCGCGACGATCTCCTGCGTCTCGGAAGGGTGTTGGGTGCTGCTCTGGACGAACATCTGCCCGTTCTCGTCGACCAGGGCAAGCGCCGCGTGCGTCTCGAGATAGAAGTGTTCCTGATCGGAGAACTGGAACTCGCCCGAGAACACGTGCGCCGAGTCGGCGAAGCCGGCGTCGACGTCGCCGGTGACCATCACGGGCCGGGCGCCGTGGAAGCTCTCGGCCGCGATCGCGTCCCGCAGTGCGATCAGGGAGGGCTGTTCGTCGAGTTCCACCTCGACGGCCGCCGCACCGAGCCGGGCCGCTTCCAGGGTCTCGCCGAGCACCCAGGCGACCGCGTGGCCGTGGAACATGACCGTATCGGGGAACAACGGTTCGTCGTGCTTCATCCCGGCGTCGTTGACACCGGGCACGTCGGCACCGGTCAGCACGCGGACCACACCGGGCACGGCGAGCGCTGGCCCGGTGTGCAACCTGGTGATCCTGCCGTGGGCCTTCATGACCTGGACCGGGTAGGCGTGCAGGACGTCCTTGGTGCGGTGGATCAGGTCGTCGGTGTAGAGCGCGGTGCCGGTGACGTGCTGGTTGGCACTCTCGTGCGGCATCGACACGCCGACGGCCGGCTTCTCGGGGCGCTCGGACAGATGGCTCATGAGGAAACCGCCTCGGTGGTCTGCGCGTACAGCTTCAGCAGGCTCTGGCCCAGCATCGCGGAGCGGTAGGCGGCGCTGGCGCGGTGATCGTCCATCGGCGTGCCCTCCGCCCGCAGTACCGGCGCCGCGGCTTCGACGGTCTCCGGCGTCCACGGCCTGCCCTCCAGGGCCGCCTCGGTGGAGAGGGCGCGGATCGGGGTGGCGGCCACGCCGCCCAGGCCGATGCGTGCCTTGCGGACGATCCCGTCCTCGACGTCGAGCGCGAAGGCGACCGCCACGCTGGAGATGTCGTCGAAGCGCCGCTTGGCGATCTTGTGGAAGGCCGCGACCGGCGACAGTGGCAGCGGGACGCGGACCGCGCGGATCAGCTCGCCGGGACGGCGCACGCTCTGCCGGTAGCCGGTGAAGTACTCCGCGAGGGGAACCTCGCGCTCACCGTCGGCGTCGGCGAGCACCACCGACGCCTCGAGCGCGAGCAGCGCCGGCGGGCTGTCACCGATGGGGGAGCCGGTCCCCAGATTGCCGCCGAGAGTCGCACCGTTGCGGATGAGCCGCGACGCGAACTGCGGGAACAGCTCGGCAAGGAGCGGGACCCGGCCGTCGAGTCGGCGCTCGATCTCCGTGAGCGTCAGCGCCGCCCCGATCTCGATGCGGTCGGATTCGACGCGCAGCTCCCGCAGTTCCGGCAGCCGGTCGACGGCGATCACGCAATCCGCCCGGCGCGCACGGATGTTCACTTCCACGCCCCAGTCGGTGGAGCCGGCGACCACCACCGCGTCGGGCCGCTCGCGCAGCAACCGCAGGGTTTCGCCCAGGGTGTTCCTCCGCAGGAACGCGCTGCTGCCCTGGACGTACTCGGTGGCGACCGGTACGGGCGGGGACTGCTTACGACGCTGTGCGAGCGGGTCGTCTTCGGTGGGCGTACCGACGGCGAACGCGGCATCGCGAATCGGACGGTATCCGGTGCAGCGGCACAGGTTTCCGCTCAGCGCGTGCAGATCGAAGCCGTTCGGACCGTGCTCGGGATCGTTACTGTCGGTTGGGTCCGCGTGCGCGCAGCGGTCGGGCCGGTAGTACTCGGCAGCCATGCTGCAGACGAATCCCGGTGTGCAGTACCCGCATTGGGAGCCGCCGCGGACCGCCATCTCCTCCTGCACCGGGTGAAGCGTGCCCGGTGTGCCGGCTTCGCCGGTGGCGGCAAGCCCCTCGGAGGTGACGACCTCCTGACCGTCGAGCGCCGCGACCGGGAGCAGACAGGCGTTGACCGCCACCCAGTCGGTGGGCTCGTTGGTCCCGGGGCGGGCGACCAGGACCGCACAGGCGCCGCACTCGCCCTCGGCACAGCCCTCCTTGGTCCCTGTGAGGCCACGCTCGCGCAGAAAGTCAAGCACCGTGGTGTGGGGCGCCGTCGGTGAGATCGGTGCTTCGTTCCCGTTGACCGTGATGCGCGCCGCTGTCACGACAGGCCTCCGTTTCGGCGCGCGAACGGTCGATTCATCATCTTCATCAATGTCGGACAGCTCTCTTTATTCAGACGCGCCACGTGAGACGGGCGGGGGCGCGGAGCGGCGCGCAACAGCGAGGCGCCGTGAAAAGGGAAAGGGAAATCAGGAAAGGCCGAAATGTGCCGAAGAAGGGCACATGAGAAGGGGCGCGCTCAGGCGCCGTGCGCGATCCGCCCCGGAACCCAGGCGGTGCACTCGGCGAGGCGACCAAGATCGGAGTAGGTGAACATCGGCTGGTCGCCTCCTTTCGAGAGCGCAGGGGTCGGCGTTTACGGCAAATTAGTGGCTGCCGCCACGGAGGTCAAGAGTCCGCCCGCCGCCGAACCTCGCGTGAGCGCCGCCGGCCCGTCGTGCGCCCACCCGCGACTCCACCGCCCGCCGCGCGGCCGCCGCCCCGCCGACGAACACCCCGCATCACTGAGGACGCGCCCGGCGTCGCGGCTCTTGACGCCTGTCGCGAGGGCTCTCCATACTGACGGCCAAATCGATTTGGCCAAATCGATTTGGCCCTCCGTTCGGGGCCGGATCGCGGCTGATGTCCGAGCGTTCTTCCCTCCCGAAATGGAGCTCCAACGTGCCCAGTCATCGCCAGCCCGCACCCGGAACGGAACAACCACCGACGCCGGAGCCCGCCGCGCAAGACGCCCCGCCCGTCGCCGTGCCTGACGCCCCACACTCCGCCCCGCCCGTCGCCGTGCCTGACGCCCCACACCCCGCCCCGCACGACGCCCAACCCCCCACCCCCCACCCCGTCGACGAGTCCCGCCCCCTGGGCCGGATCATCCTCTTCGGGATCCAGCACGTCCTCGTCATGGCCGCCACCCCCATCTCGGCGATCTTCCTGATGAGCGCCACCCTCCGCCTCGACGCCGGCCTGACCGTCAATCTGCTCTCCGCGGCGTTCGTGCTCTCCGGTGTCGGGTCGCTGATCCAGTCCCTTGGACCGTGGAAATTCGGCCCCCGGCTGCCGTTCGTGATGCTGCCCGGCGGCGCGCCGCTCATCCTGTTCATCGCCATCGCCGAGCAGCACGGTCTGCGGACCGCCAGCGGCGCGGTCATTCTCACCGCGGCCTTCTACTTCGTCGTCCTGCCGGTCTTCTCACGGCTGCTCAGATTCTTCCCGGCCCTGGTCATCGGCACCATGATCGTGATCGTCGGGGTCAACCTGGTGAAGGTCGGCGCGGTCCTCGTCACCGGCCGGCCCGGCGAGCCGGGATTCGCGGACACGACGAACCTCGCGCTCGGCACGGCGACGATCGGATTCACCGTCGTCTTCTATCTGCTGTTCACCGGCATCCTGCGGCAGCTCGCCGTCATGCTCGGACTGGTCGCCGGCACCGTCCTCGCCGGATTCCTGGGCCGCTTCGCCCTCGGCGGCGCCGCCGAGGGCGGTCTGGTCAGCCTGCCCGAGCTGATGCCGTTCGGCTCACCGCAGTTCAGTCTGATCGCCGCGCTGCCGCTGATGCTCTACAGCCTCGCCTCCATGGCGGAGGCCACCGGCCAGACGGTCATCAACGCCGAGGCCGTCGGCAAGGAGATCGACACGCGCACCGACGTCCCCAAGACCGTCCGCGGTGACGCGCTGACCTCGCTCTTCGGCGGGTTCTTCGGACTGCCGCTGATGGTGACGAGCGGCGAGAACATCGGGATCGTCCGTGTCACCGGCGTCCGCAGCCGCTTCGTCACCGCCGCCGCCGGTGTGGTCCTCATCGCCATCGGGTTCCTCGCGCCGGTGACCCGCGCGATCAGCGTCGTCCCGTCCGCCGTGATCGGCGGCACGGCCATGGTCGTCTTCGCGGTGATCACCGTCCTCGGCGTGCAGATGCTCGGCCGTTCCGACCTCGACAAGCACACCAGCACGTTCATCTGCGCCGTCGCCCTGGCGCTTGGCCTGCTGCCGATCCTCGTCCCCGGCGTGTACGCGGGCTTCCCGCCGAACGTCCGCATCCTCCTCGAAAGCGGCGTCGCGGTCGGCGCGTTCGTCGCCGCCGTACTCAACATCCTGTTCCACCACGTCAGACCGCGCATCGCCGCCCGGCTGACCACCACACGCACGGAAAGCGACCGATGAACCAGCTCACCCGCGACCTTCTCGACTACCCCGGCCCGCTCCTTCTCGTACCCGACGCCGTGCTGCTGCCGGAAGGACCCACCGACGGATACGCGATCGTCGTCGCCGACGGAGTTTTCCGCGCCGTCGGACCCGCCGATGAGCTGGCGCGTACGCATCCGCAGCTCGACGCCGTACGGCTGCCCGGCCACCTCCTGATGCCCGGCTTCGTCGACGCGCACCATCATCTGACCCAGAGCTTCGGCTCCGCGCTAGCCTTCGGGGAACCGTCGGAGATATTCCGCAGGGTCTGGGTTCCGCTGGAAGGGGCGCTGGACGAGGAATCGGCCTATGTCGCGGCCAAACTGGCGGCGTTGGAGGCACTGCGCGGCGGCTTCACCACTGTCACCGACGCCGGTACGCGCGCCGACGTGGACGTCGACGTCATCGCATCGGCCACTCGGGACGCCGGAATCCGCTGCGTACTCGGCCTCGTCTGCAACGACGTCACCGGCGACGCCGCAACCGTCACCGGCGACGCTTCGACCGCCACCGAGGACACCGCGACCACCACCGCCGTCCTCGAAAGGGCGGAGAAGCACCTCGCCCGCTACGAAGGCGACCCACTGGTCCACCCCTCGCTCGCCGTCTCCATCCCCGAAGCAGCCACACCCGCGACGCTCCACCGCACGGCACGTCTCGCCGCGGAAGCCGGGGCGACCGTGCAGATCCACGTCAACGAGCACCTGGCCGGTGTCGAACGCTCCCTCGTACGGCACGGACTGCGCCCGCTCGAGTACCTGCACCGCATCGGCGCGCTCGGCCCCCAACTGCTCGCCGCCCACGCCACCCTGCTCACCCCCGGCGAACTGACCCTGCTCGCCGACACCGGGGCCGCCATCAGCTACAACCCCGTGGCCAGCGCCTGGAAGGGCAACGCCGTCGCCCCGGCCACCGCCATGGCCGAGCGCGGAATCCGCTTCGGGCTCGGCACCGACGGCACCCGCGGCGACGGATTCCGGCTCGCGGACGCGGCCGAGTTCGCCCAGCGGATCGCCTACGGGCTTGCCACCGGGGACTCGTCGTGCGGCGCCGGCTGGACCTGGCTCGAACACGCCACCGCCGGCGGCGCCGACGCGGTCGGCCTCGGTACGCGCACCGGCACCGTCGCCGAGGGACTGGCCGCCGACTTCCTCCTCGTCGACCTCACCAACCCCGAGCTCGCCCTCTCCTGGGACGTGCCGTGGGAGCTCGTACGCCGAGGCAACCGCGACCAGATCACCGCCGTGTTCGTCGCGGGACAGCTGCGCCTGTGGCAGGGCCTGCCCACCGGCTGGGACGGCCCCGCACTCGTACGGCAGGCAGCCGAACTGGCCCGTACCACCGTGGAAAGGGCGCCCATCACCCGCGTACACCCCACGTCCACGGCGGCGCGGCAGCGGAGCACCGCCCTGTGAGCACGGAAGCACTCGCGGTCCTCGCCGTGACGGTGGCCGTCGCCGCGTTCGTCCAGGGCAGCAGCGGTCTTGGCTTCGCCCTGATCGTCGCACCCGTGGCCGGGATCCTCGACCCCGGCCTGCTCCCGGTGTTCGTCCTGGCGGCGATGATCCCGCTCAACCTGTACGTCGCCTGGCGCGAACGAGCCTCGATCGACCTGCGCGGCGCGGGCTGGATCACCGGGGCACGGCTCGCCGCCACACCCGCCGGCCTCGCGCTGCTCTGGCTGATCCCGGACCGCAGCATCGGCCTGTTCGTGGGCATCGCCACCGTCCTTGCCGCGATCGTGAGCCTCGCCGCACCCGCCTTCACTCCCGGCCGGGTGGCCTACCTCGGCGCGGGCGTGGTGACCGGTCTGACGGAGACCGCGACCGGCGTCGGCGGCCCGCCGCTCGCGCTCGTCTACCAGCACCGGCCGCCCGCGGAACTGCGCTCGACCGTCGCGGCCTGCTTCCTCGTCGGGGAAGTGGCCTCGCTGGGCCTGCTGTTCGCGACAGGGGAGGGCGAGCCGGGAGACCTGGGGCTCGCGCTGGCGCTGCTGCCGGTGATCGGCGCGGGCGCGTGGCTGAGCCGGCTCGTGCACCACCGGCTTGACGCGCGCAGAATGCGGCTGTGCGTCCTCGTCTTCGCCCTGGTCTCCGGGCTCGTGCTCATGCTCGGTCTGTGACCCGCAGCGACGAGGCACGCGGAATGACCCGCGGCTCGGGCGCCGTCGCCACCGTGGCGGCGGCGCCCTCGCCGCGCAGCCGGCCGAGCAGCAGCTCCACCGCATCGGCCGCCGCACGGTCCAGGTGGAGGTCGACGGCGGTCAGCGGCGGCTCGCAGGTCCGGGCGCGCAGCCCGTCGTACCGGGTGACGACCATGACGTCGCCCGGTACGGACCGCCCGCTGTCCCGGATCGCCCGGACCGCGCCCACGGCGAACGCGTCCACCAACGCGCAGACCGCGTCGATCTCGGGGTGCTCGGCGAGGAGGGCGGCACAGCGTTCGTACCCGGCCTGCTCGCCGCCCGCCTCCGGGGCGCTCGCCACGACGGGCACCCAGCCGTACCGCTCGGCGACCCGCTCGTACGCGGCGAGCGCGTCGACCGAGGAGTGACGTGAACCGGAGCCGACGATCAGCGCGGGCCGCCTGGCACCCTGCTCGCGCAGATGCGCGAGCAGCAACTCGGCGACAAGACCGCCGCGCAGATCGACATACGGCGACGTGTCGTCCGGCGACACCGGCCGGCCGAGCGACACATAGGGCAGACCCCGCTCCGTCAACTGCGCCGCCGCCGCGTCGTTCACGTCCGGCTCGACGACGATGGCCCCGTCGATGTCCACGGAGTACAGCGCGGACCCCGACTGCACGGGCGGTACGAGCACCAGCGCGTAGCCGTGCAGCAGCGCGCTCTCCGCGGCGGCGGCGGCGATCTCCATGTAGAACCCGAGCCGCGACGGCCCACCGGCCACCGCGAACGGCATCGAAGAGGCGAGCGCGATGGCCTTCGCCTCCCCCCGGCGCAGCCGCTGGGCCCGCAGATTGGGCCGGTATCCCAGCTCGGCGGCGACCTGCTTGATGCGCTCCCTGGTCCGCGGATCGACCTTGCCGATCCCGTTGAGAGCGTGCGAGACCGTCGTACGCGACACCCCGGCGATCCGCGCGACATCGGCGATCGTCGGTGGCCGCGAGCCGGGACCGGATGTACGCATCGACGGAAGCTCCTTGCAGGCTGCTGAGGACAGGAAGGTCACCCCATCTTCGCCTACGGCCCTCCCCGGGACAGCTCCCTACCGCGACACCCACACCGCTGCGACTGAAGGGCCACGGACCAGGACGAGAATCCGCTGCCTCCTCCGCCGCCACGCTCCGGGCGCCGAAGGCCACCCGGCGAGGGGCGAAGGCATCTGCAAGCCTTCCGGCTGTGGTGATACCGCTACCCACCGACCGGCCGCGAGGGCCACGTGCCTCCCGAATACGTGCCCACCGGCCAAAACCGGTGTCCGGGAAAGCGCAGCACCGCGATCATGGAACTGACACCGTCCGCGAACCAGAAGGAAACCCTCGCCATGCCCGTGCCTGCCGACCCGACGATCCTTCACCCGATGCCCGAGCAGCCGCGGGTGGTTCTGCTCAGGCCGCTGGTGAAGTCCCCGCTGATCGAGGTGGGGGAGTACTCCTACTACGACGACCCGGACGACCCGACGGCCTTCGAGACGCGCAATGTGCTCTACCACTACGGCCCCGAGAAACTGATCATCGGAAAGTTCTGCGCACTGGGCACGGGCGTCCGGTTCATCATGAACGGCGCCAACCACCGCATGGACGGACCCTCGACCTTTCCCTTCCCCACCATGGGCGGCTCCTGGGCCGATCACTTCGACCTGCTCACCGGACTGCCGAACCGAGGGGACACCGTCGTCGGCAACGACGTCTGGTTCGGCCACGGTACGACGGTGATGCCCGGCGTACGGATCGGTCACGGCGCCATCATCGCCTCCGGCGCCGTGGTCACCGGTGACGTGCCCGACTACGGAATCGTCGGCGGGAATCCGGCCCGCCTCATCCGCACCCGCTACGACGACGAGGACATCGCCCGACTGCTGGCGGTGGCCTGGTGGGACTGGCCGGCGGAGCGCATCACCGAGCACGTGCGCACGATCATGTCGGGCAGCATCGCCGATCTGGAGACCGCAGCCCTGGACACCCCGAGCGCGTGATGCCCTGAGGGAGCCATCATCGTGGCGGAGCGAAACCCGCGGGCCCACCGAACGCGGCAGAACGGCCGGCATCCCGGGGAACAAGCGACAGGCGCCAGGGGCTCATCAGGGTTCCCGGCACACGCACGCGTAGGCTCGCAGCCGACGACGACAGGGGATCGGCATGTGGAAGCGGGCCCTCGACCGGGCCGGGGTCAGGGAGCCGCTGCTGCGGCGGGAATACACGCGGCAGCGGCGGGCCGTGCGGAGATACAGGACCGCCGAATACGCGGCCGCGAGACTGCTGCTCCCCGCCGGGCTGCTGCCGCACGTCGTGGCCGCCGTCGCGTTCATGCACGACACCGACGACCGGATCGACCGTGGGACGCCGGACGATCGGGTGAGGGCGCTCGCCGAGTGGAACGGGCTCGTGCAGAAGGCCTTCGCCGAAGGTGACTCCCCACTGCCCGTGCTGCGTTGCCTGGTACGCGCCGCCGACCGCCACCCGGACATGCGCGCCTACGTGGACGACTTCCTGCGGGGCTGCGAGCGCGAGGCCGCGTGGCGGACCATCGCGGACGACGAGGAACTGGAGCAGTACGTACGGGAGTACTCCCTGCCCGCACTGATGCTCACGGCCTGTCTCCTCGCGCCGGCGGAGGCGCCGGCGCGGGTGGCGTTCACGGACGGCTGCCACCAGCTCATCCGGGCCATGCAGCGCATGGACTTCCTGGAAGACCTGGCCGAGGACGTACGCGCGGGCCGGCCGGGCGTCCCGGCCGACGCGGTGGCACGCCACGGCGCGGACCTGTCCCGGCCCGGCGTGGCGCTGGGTCGGCTTGTCGAGGAGCAGGCCGACCGGGCCGCAACCGACCTGGCGGCGACGGCCACCCTCGCGGGTGCGGCGGCCCCTTCGTACCGACCTTTCCTGCGGGCCCTCGTCGGCGTCCAGCACCTCCGCCTCGACGCGGTACGCCGCGCGGGCGCGTCCCTGGCGACGCGCAGCTCCGGCCCCGCGGCGCCGGCGGCCGTCGTACTGCTCCTACGAGAGGCGGCGGCCCGTGCCCGACGGGTCCCAAGGGACAGGCGGTGAGTCGTGCGTAGCGGCACGGCGCTGCGACGGTCGCCACGGGACCCTCGTCGCGGCGGCGAACGCAGGGCGACCCGCCGGGCGGCCACCGCCGGGCGGAGGAAGGCGAGGTAACTGCGGGGGTGGGGTTCGTATCGACGGTTGAGTCGACGGTGGCCGGTAAGCCAGGACACGGCGTCTGATCACCCGACGCCGACGCCGACGCCGACGCCGACGCCGACGCCGACGCCGACGCCGACGACCGAGTCGTGCTGACGACTGCCTGGGCGCGAGCAGGCCGATCGCCTTGTCCACCTGCCCCCGCCTCCGCCAGCAGCTCCGCGAGGCGCAACGGGCGCTGCTGGTGGGCCCCGCGCGGCGGGCCGGGGGGTGTTCGTGGGCGGCCGGATTGTGTTGCGTGTTCTTGCAGGGCTCTGGGGGGTGTGCCAGCATGCCAGGGCGTGATCGTGATCTTGTAATCGGCTGCGGTGCCCCCGTGAGCGGGCCGCGCCGATCCGCTGACGAGAGGTGCGACGTTGAATTCGTCTGCCGACACGGCACCACCCGCACGACCGACCCCGCCCGGCCCGCGCGACCGGCCCGGCCAGCCCGATCCGCCCTCCGTGCCCTCACAGGCCCCGCCTCCCGCCGGTGCCGCCCCGGACGTCCCCGCCGTCGATCCGGTCGCCGAGCGGTTCCACTTCCTCGTGAACGCCCCGGCCCTCTTCAACGCCGTCGTCACCGCTCTCGAATGGGACGTCTTCGGCCATCTCTCCGCCCACCCCGGCGCCTCCTTCGAGGAGCTGCGCGCGGCAGCCGGTGTACCCGCCCACTCCCTCCGGGTCCTGCTCCACGCCGTGTGCACCACCGGCCTGCTGGAGCGCCACCCCGACGGCGGCTACCACAACGCGCCGGCCGCCACGGAACTCCTCGTACCCGACGGCCCCGACAGCTGGCGCCACATCCTCACCGGCTGGCGGGAGATCTACTACCCCGCCTTCTCCCGCATGAGCGAGGCCCTCGCAGCCGGCACCAACACCGCGCTCGACGCGCTCCCCGGCGACGAGCCGACGCTCTACCGCCGCCTGGCGCACGACCCGAAGCGGGAGGCGGTCTTCCACCGCAGCATGAGCGCATTCACCCTCAAGAGCCTCGACGCGCTGGTCGAGACCGAGGAGTTCGCCACCGTACGGCACTTACTCGACATCGGCGGCGGCGACGGCACCACCAGCGCCCGGCTGCTCGCCCGCCACCCCGGCATGCGCTCGACCGTCTTCGACATCCCGTCCGTCGCGCAGCTGGCAGCCGACGCCAACTCCGAGGCTGCCGACCGCATCCGGCTGCACCCCGGCGACCTCTTCACCGACCCCTTCCCGGCCGGCGCGGACGCCGTCCTCTTCAGCCACGTCCTGGAGATCTTCTCCGCCGAGCAGATCACGGAGCTGCTGACGAAGGCGCACGCCGTCCTCCCCTCCGGCGGGAGGGTGTTCGTCTACGGCTACAACGCCTCCGACGACGAGACCCGCGGCTGGTACTCCGCACGCCTCTCCCTCTACCTCAACGTGCTCGCCAGCGGCCAGGGCATGGCCTACCCGGCCCGCGACTACGAGGAGTGGATGCGCCGGGCGGGCTTCGACGCCGTACGCACGCTCACCGGCTACCCCTACGAGCACGGTCTGACCATCGGCACCAAGCCGTGACCCGCGGCCGGTTCCCCGCCGCCGACCCGGGGGCACCCGCCACCGGCTCCCCGGTCCGCTTCCTGGTGTGGCTGGCCACCCGCCACCGCGGCAGCCTCGTCCTGGCCACCGTGTTCGGCGTGCTGTGCACACTCGCCCAGGCGCTGGTGCCGGCGGCCGTCGCCCTCGGCATCGACCGCGGGGTGCTCCAGCGCGACCGGGACGCGCTGCTGCTGTGGGGCGGTGCGGTCCTCGTCCTCGGGGTCCTGCAGGCCGTCATCGGCATGCTGCGCGACCGGGCGTCGACCACGAACCGGTTCGGTGCCGTGTACGGGACCACCCAGCTCGTCGTCCGCCACGCCGCCGATCTCGGCGCGGACCTGCCCCGGCGGGCCTCCACCGGCTCCGTCGTCAGCGTCAGCGCCTCGGACGTCGGGCACCTCGGCACCGCCTTGGAGGGCACGGCGCGCGGCAGCGGCGCGGTCGCCTCGATCCTGTTCGCCGCCGTGTTCATGCTGGTCACGTCCTGGCAGTTGGGACTGCTCGTGCTGGTCGGCGTCCCGCTGATCGCCGCCGCCGTCACCCGGCTGATGCGCGTGCTGCACGGCCGCCAGCAGCGGCTGCGCGAGCAGCAGGGGGCCCTCACCGACCTGTCGGTCGACATCATCGACGGGCTGCGCGTCCTGCGAGGCTTCGGCGGCGAGAAGACCTACGGCCGCCGCTACCGCGAGGGCTCCCAGTCCGTGCGCGCCGAGGGCATCCGGGTCGCGGCCACCGTCGCCGACATCGCCTTCCTGCGCGTCCTGCTGCCCGGCGCGCTGCTGGTCGCCATCGTCTGGCTCGGCGCGCACCAGGTGAGCACCGGCCGCCTCGAACCGGGCCTGCTCGTCGCCTTCTACGGATACGCCGTCTTCCTCACCGACCAGCTCGGGCAGGTCACCGCCATGCTCGACCAGCTGACCCGCGCCCACGTCGCCGCCGGCCGCGTCCTGGACTTCCTGCGCCTGGAACGGGAACGGCCCGGCGGCACCCGCCCGCTCGACGACGGCGCGGACGGCCTCCCGCTGCACGACCCGGACTCCGGGCTGACCGTCCCGCCCGGCCGGTTCCTCGCCGTCGTGTGCGGCACGGAAGGGGACGCCCGCACCCTCGCGGAACGGCTCTCCGGCTACACCGACTCCGCGGTCCTGCTCGGCGACACCCCCCTGTCCGCCCACCGCACCGACGACGTACGTCGCCACGCCCTCCTCGCCGACAACGACGCCGCCCTCTTCGCCGGGCGGCTCGGCGCCGAGCTCGACCCCCGCGACGGCCGCCGGCCCGCCGACGCCGTCCTGCGCGCCCTGGACGCGGCCTCCGCCCGCGACGTCGTCGACGCCCTCCCCGACGGGCTCGCCCACGAGACCACCGGCGGACGCGAGTTCTCCGGTGGGCAGCAGCAGCGGCTGCGCCTGGCCCGCGCCCTGCTGGCCGACCCACAGCTGCTCGTCCTCGTCGAGCCGACGAACGCCCTCGACGCCCACACCGAGGGCCGGGTCGCCCGGAACCTCGGCCCGTACCGCGCGGACCGGACCACCGTCGTCTTCACCACCAGCCCGATCGTCCTGGACCGCGCCGACTCGGTGGTGTTCGTCAAGGACGGCAAGGCCGTCGCCGAAGGGCGCCACCGGACCCTCCTCGCGGACCCCGACTACCGTGCCGTCGTCACCCGGGAGGTCCTGGCATGACCGCCCCCGCCCCCGCCCCCACGGCCCCGGACCCCGGAGCCGACGGCGACGCCGTCCCCGGCGCCCCACCCGCCGATCGGCTGCCCGTCGCCTCCCCCCGGGAGGTCCGCGCGCACGCCCGGCGGACCATGCTCAGGCACCGCGGCCCCCTGGCCGGCTCCCTGGCCCTGCACGCGCTGGCCTGCGTCGCCGCGCTGGCCGCACCCCAGCTCCTCGGCCGGATCGTCGAGGATGCCGCGCACGGCACGCTCGCCGTCACCCCGGTCGCCCTCGCGATCTGCGCCGCGGTCGTCCTTCAGGCGGTCCTCACCCGCTTCGCACGGTTGGCCTCCCTCCGGCTCGGTGAGACCGTACTGGCCGAGCTGCGCGAGGAGTTCGTCGACCGGGTGCTGTCCCTGCCCACCCCCGCCGTCGAGCGGGCCGGGACGGGCGAGCTCGTCACCCGGACCACCCGGGACGTCGACGTCCTCGCCTTCACCGTCCAGCGGGCCGTCCCCGACACCCTCGTGGCAGGCACCACCATCGCCCTGACCATCGGCGCCGTCTGCCTGACCGACCCGCTGCTGGTCCTGCCCTGTCTGGTGGCCGTCCCCGTGCTGTGGCTGTCGACCCGCTGGTACCTGCGGCGGGCCCGCGCCGGCTACCTGCGCTCCAACTCCGCGTACGCCCGCCTCACCGACACCCTCGGCGAGACCGTCGCGGGCGCCCGCACGGTGGAGGCGCTCCGGTTCCAGGGGCGGCGCCGCCGCCGCACCGACGCGGACATCGCCTCCTCGTACGCGGCCGAACGGCACACCCTGAACCTGCGCAGCACCTACCTGCCGATCGCCGACACCGGCTACATCCTGCCGGTGGCCGCCACCCTGGTCATCGGCGGGCTCATGTACATCGAGGGGCTGGTCGGCCTGGCCGCCGTCACCGCCGCCACCCTGTACGTCCAGCAGGTGATCGGGCCCGTCGACACCATGCTGTACTGGATGGACGAACTCCAGGTCGGCGGCGCCTCCATGGCCCGCATCCTCGGCGTCCGCGACGCAGCCCCGGACACCGCAGCCGCGGACGCCCCCGGCCGGACCGGCCCGGACACGGCCCGGCGACCCGCCCCCCGCGACGGCGCGATCGACGTACGGGGCGTCCACTTCGCCTACCGGGAGCGGCAGGAGAGCCTGCGCGGCGTCGACCTGCACGTACGGCCCGGAGAGCGGCTGGCCGTCGTGGGCCCCTCCGGGGCCGGCAAGTCCACGCTCGGCCGCCTCCTCGCCGGGATCGACTCCCCCGGCCGGGGCACCGTCCGCCTGGGCGGCGTGCCCCTGACGGAGCTGCCGCCGGACGAACTCCGCCGAGGCGTCATCCTGGTCACCCAGGAGTACCACGTGTTCCGCGGCACTCTGGCCGACAACCTGCTCGTCGCCCGCCCCGACGCGAGCCCCGCGGACCTGGAGCGCGCGCTGCGGGCCGTCTCCGCCTGGGAGTGGGCGTCGGCGCTGGGCCTGGACCACGAGGTCGGCTCCGGGGCCGCCGAGCTGCCCCCGACCCGCGCCCAGCAGCTGGCCCTGGCCCGGCTGCTGCTGCTCGACCCGCCGGTCGTCGTCTTCGACGAGGCGACCGCCCTGCTCGACCCGCACACCGCGCGCACGGTGGAACGGGCCCTGGCCGGGCTGCTCGGCGGCACGGTCGTCTCCATCGCCCACCGGCTGCACACCGCCCACGACGCCGACCGGGTGGTGGTGCTGGAGGACGGCCGGATCACCGAGAGCGGTACCCACCACGAACTGGTGGGCCGCGGCGGGGCGTACGCCCGGCTGTGGAAGTCCTGGCACGGGTGAGGCGGCGCAGCGCCGACGGGTACGGGGCCCTTCACCAGGCCACGGGTAGCCGGTGCACCCCGTAGAAGCCCATGTCCTCTCCCAGCGGCACCTCCGATGGCGGCACGGCCAGCTTCAGCCCGGGGAAGCGCGCGAACAGCGCGGGGAACGCGATCCGCATCTCCGTGCGGGCCAGGTGCTGGCCGATGCACTGGTGCGCCCCGTGGCCGAAGGCGAGGTGGCCGGAGGCGGGGCGGGCGAGGTCGAGGCGGTCGGGGTCGGCGAAGCGCGCCGGATCGCGGTTCGCCGCGGACAGCGAGACCGTGACGGACTCCCCGGCGCGCAGCAAGTGCCCCTCCAGCACGACGTCCTCCAGCGGGGAGCGGGGCACCCCGAAGTGGAAGATGGTCAGGTACCGCAGCAGCTCCTCCACCGCGTTCCCGGCCAGGGACGCATCGCCGGCCAGCCGGGCCGCCTGGGCGGGGTGGGACAGCAGCGCGAAGGTGCCCAGCCCGAGGGAGCCGGCCGTCGTCTCGTGCCCCGCCGACAGCAGGAGGGCGCCCACGCCGGCGACTTCGGCGGTGGACAGGTCGCCCCCGGCGGCGAGCGCGCTCAACAGGTCGTCGCCCGGCGCCCGGCGCCGGTGTCGGGCCAGGCCGGTGAGGAAGGCGTCCAGTTCGGCCATCGCCGCCGAGGCCTCGGCGGCGGTCGCGTCGATCCTGAAGAGGGTGGCGCTGTTGCGCTGGAAGGAGGCGCGCTCGCCGTACGGCACGCCGAGCAGCTCGCAGATCACCAGAGAGGGGACGGGCAGCGCGAACCGCTCGACGAGGTCGGCCCGGCCGCCGAGGGCGGCCATCGCCTCCAGGTGTTCGCCGACGATCTCCTCGATGCGGGGCGCCAGGGCGCGCGTACGGCGGGCGGTGAACCAGCCCATGAGGTGCCTGCGCAGCCGCGTGTGATGGGGTGCGTCCATGTCGACGAGCCAGCCCGGCAGGGCGGGGCTGCCGTAGAACGGGTCCGTCCCCGGCCGGGCCACCGGCACCCGCTTGAGCTCCGAGCGCGCGCTGAAGCGGGGGTCGGCGAGCACCCGGCGGGCCGCCTCGTAGCCGGTGACGAGCCATCCGATGTGGCCGTCGGGGTAGCGCAGGCGGCTGACCGGGCCCCGCGCGCGCAGCGCCGCGAGCTCCGGGGGCGGGTCGAACGGGCGGCTCCGGTCGCGGGCGGTGGGATGGACGGGAACACTCCGGCCGCCGCTCACGACCCGGCCCCGGCCCCGGCCCCGGCCCGCGGGCGGGCGTGCTCCCTCAGGAAGGACCCGAGCCGCCGCACGCCCTCGTCGATCTCCTCCGGGTCCAGGTAGCTGCACGACAGCCGCAGCGTGTGGGTGCCCCCGCCGCCAGGGTGGAAGGCGGCCATCGGCGTCCACAGCACGCCGTACCCGGCCGCGGACGCCTCAAGGAGCCCGGCGTCCGCAGGCACGGGCAGCCGCATCCGCACGAAGAACCCGCCGCCGGGGCGGTTCCACTCCACCCCGTCCGGCAGTCCGGCCGCGCCCTCGCGGTCCAGTGCCCGCAGCAGGCGGGCGAGGTTGCGCCGGTACAGCACGGACCTGCCCCGGCTCAGTTCGGCGAGCGAGCCGCCGTGCTCAAGCAGCATCCCGGCGATCAGCGCCTGGCACACCGGGGAGGTGTTGACCGTGACGGCGGTCTTCAGCCGCGCCAGTTCCGCGGCGAGCGGGACGGCCGCGGCCCCGCCGGCGGTGGAGACGGACTGGTCGGCGACGACGTAGCCGACGCGCGCCCCGGGGAAGCACACCTTCGCGAACGTGCCGATGTGCACGACCCGCCGCCCGCTGTCCAGGGCCTTCAGGGCGGGCAGTTCGGCGCCCGGGGGAGCGGTGAAGCCGTACGCGTTGTCCTCCAGGACGAGGAAGTCCTCCCGCCCGGCCAGCTCCAGCAGCCGCGGCCGCCGCCCGGCCGCCATGCGGGTGCCGCCCGGGTTGGAGTAGTCGGGGGCGACGTAGCACGCCCGGATGTGGCGGCCGGAGCGGCGGGCCGCTCGGCACGCCTCGGCCAACGCGTCGACGTCGAGGCCGTCGGCGTCCTCCGGGACGGGGACCACCCCGGCGCCGAGCAGGCTGGCGGCGCTGGTGATGCCCACGAAGCATGGGTCGGAGACGGCCAGCAGGTCCTTCGGGGAGGCGATCAGGGCACGCAGCACGAGGAACATCGCCTCCTGCGCGCCGACGGTGATCACCAGCGCCTCGGGGGCGGCGTCGATGCCCTGGTCGCGGCGTAGGGCGTCGGCCACGATCTCGTTGATCAGGCCGCGGGCGGGCCCGTACTCGTAGAGCAGCCGGGCCGCCCGGTCCGCCCCGAGGCCCGCCGCGGCCGCGTGGGCGGTGAAGCGGTCCAGGTAGCGGGCGGTGTCCAGCCCTTCGTACGGCGCGGGGTGCGGGGCCCCGGGGGCGAAGGAGAGGGCGTCCGGGTAGCGGCCCATGATCTCGTTGAGGAAGCCGATCGACTCAAGCACCGGGTCCTGGAGCGAGGCGTGCAGCCCCTCGCGGGCAAGGACGGTCATGCCGGGGCCCGTCCGGAACGTGCCCCGTGGCGCTCGGTCTTGGCCAGCACGTCGGGACTGTAGATACGGCGGGCCTGGACGACCGCGAACTCCGCCAGGTAGCCGCGCAGCAACTCCAGGGGCTCCTCGGCCAGCGTCAGCATGGCCCGGTTGGCGGCCACGGCCGGGCCTGCCAGCTCGCGTACGGCGCGTTCGACGGCCCCGTCGAGCGCGGCGGCGGGCAGCACCTCGTCGACCAGCAGGGACGCCGCCGGGTCGGCGGTGTGGATGCGGCGGCCGGAGAGGATGATCTGCCGGGCCGTGCGGGCTCCGGTGAGCCGGGTGAGCCGCAGGTTCCCCAGACCCGGGACGATGCCCTCGTCGGCGGCGGGCAGGCTCAGGAAGGAGCCCTCCTCGGCGATCACGCGGTCCAGGACGAGCAGGAGCTGCATGCCGCCGCCGATGGCGAACGAGTCGACGACGCCCACCCAGGGCTTGCCCGCCGGGGCGCCGCCGGCCGCCGGATCCTCGCACAGCAGGCCACGGGCCAGCTTGTTGACGTAGCCGAGCTCCCGGCCGAGGAGGAACTCCACGAACGAGATCGCACCCGAACGCAGCTCCTTGAGGTTGATGCCCGCGCTGAAGATCCGCTTCCCGGCGTGGCGGGGATGGGTCACGGGTCCGCCGCGCAGGACGCCGACGCGCACGCGGTCGTCGAGGAGGGCCACGTCGACCGCGGTTTCGAGGTCGGCGATGAGCCGGTTGTCCTCGGCGTTGAGGCAGTGGCCGTTGCGGAAGGTGACATGGGCCGCCTCGCCACGGCGCTCGAGCAGCACGGCGGGAAGCTCCAGCCGGTCCGTGCGCAAGAACTCCGCGAGGCGGTCGGCCGAGCCCGGTGCGGGCCGCAGCATGCTCTCGATCAGGTGTGTGCCCGCCGTGGAAGAGCGCAGCAGGGCCCCGAAGAAGATGCCCTGGTCGATCTCGCGGCCCTCCTTGTGCGCCTGGAGGCGACCGTGCTCCTCGGCGAGCTGGCCGGCGTCCGGCACGAGCCCGGGAAAGCGTACGGCGGCCTCCGCGGCCAGGTCGGGGAGCCGGGGCCGCCGCGTCCGCCCGGCGGTGAGCTCGTCGTAGACGGCGTCGGCGTGGCGCGCGAGGAAGGCGTGCCGGGCCGCCCGGCAGACCTCGTGGAGGCCTGCCGCCCGCTCCGCCTGGGTGCCGGTGCGGTCGGGGCGGGGCGGCAGGAGGGCGAGCCTCCACTCGATGTCGGCGGCGTGCCGGGCGAGGAGCCGGGCGTCGGCGGCGAGGTCGCCGCAGAAGGCGGGGGAGCCGGGGCCGCCGGCCGGGATGCCCGTCTCCCGGCGGCCCGCCCGCTCACTCACCCGGCCCTCCCGCCGTGTCGCCCGGCTCCGCGGCGGCGGCCAGGCGGCGCAGTTCGCGGTCGCAGGCGGCCAGGTGGGGGCCGAGGGCCTCGTCGAACTCCAGGCTCTGAGCCTCAAGGAGGAGCTGCCGGCGGATCGCGAGCTCCCGGTCGGAGATCCGGCCCATCAGCACGGCTGCCGTGTGCGCGGCCTCCTCGGTATCGTCCGCGAGCTGGTCGATCAGGCCCAGGTCGCGGGCGCGCCCGGCGTCGATGTCGTCACCCCACAGGACGATCTGCCGGGCGCGGGCCGCCCCGAGCTGCCGGGATATCCGGTGGACGGCCATCCCCGGCCAGAAGTGGCCGTCGTTGACCGGCGCGAGGAGCCGCAGGTCCGGTGAGCCGATCCGGTAGTCACTCACAAGCAGCAGGTCGAGGGCGGGCCCGCCGCACGCCCCGGAGGCGACGGCGATGCTCAGCGCGGGCAGCCGCTCCAGCCTCCGCACGGCCCGCTCCCAGCGGTTGATCTGCTGGATGTCCACGGGCCCCGGCCAGGCGCGCGCTCCGGCGGGCGCGTCCGGCAGCCGCAGGAGGACCACCGAGCCGTCGTCCCGCCCCTCGGCCCGGTCGCAGGCGCCGGTGACGGCGGCGGTCAGCTCGGGCAGCGGCTGCCGGGCGTCCAGGTGCAGGATGGTGCACAGCCCTTCCGCGGGGCCGTCGTGCACGGCCCTCGCCGTGCCGTCCGCCGGTTCGCCCTCCGCAGGCGGCAGCGTGTCGTGCGTCCGCATCGCAGTTCCCTTCGTCGTCGCGCCGCTGCCCGCCGTGCGGCCCGGGGTGCGGGTCACCACCGCGCCAGCGCCATCTCGATCGTCGAGCCGGGCCCCATCGTCATCAGCACCCCCAGGTCGCCCGGGCGGACCGAGTCCTCGGACGCCAGGCGCTGGTAGGAGAAGAGGAAGGAGCCGCTCGACAGGTTGCCGTGGTCGCGCAGCACCCCGGTGGTGTGCCGTACGTCGTGCCGGGTCAGCCCCAGGTTGACCCGGACGGAGTCCACGACCTTCTTGCCCCCGGAGTGCACCACCCAGTGGTCGATGTCCGAGGCCAGCAGCCCCGTGCCGTGCAGCAGCCGCTCGAGCGCCCCCTCCGCGTGGGCGCCGACGACGTACGGGATCTGCGGGTCCAGCCAGAAGCTGAACTTGCCGTGCCCCTCGTCCCATTCGTAGCGCATCGCGTCGACGGCGTCGGGGATGATCCGGCTGGAGAACCGCAGCAGGGCCGGCGACAGCACCCCGCCCGCGTCCTGCCCGCCGTCCGAGGCGGTGACGGCGACTGCCGCCGCGCCGTCTCCGAAGAGGCTGTTGACGACGGACGAGCGCATCGTGCCGTCGAAGACGTACGCCGCGGAGCACACCTCCACGCACACCAGCAGAGCCAGCTCGCCGGGGTGCGTGCGGGCCCAGCCGGTGACCGCGCCCAGGGCGTTGAGACCGGCGTTGCAGCCCATGCCGACGACGTCGAGGCGCGAGCAGCCGACGTCGATGCCCATCTCCTTGATGAGCAGGGCGGAGAACCCGGGGGTCAGGAAGCCGGTGGACGTCACACAGCACAGGTGGCGCACGTCCGACAGCCGCGCTCCGGTGTCGGCGAGGCAGTTCTCGATCGCCCGCCGTCCAAGGAGCAGGCCCTGCTGGGTGTGCTTGCGCAGGAGTTCGCCCTGCGACTCCACCACCCGGGAGCCGTCGGGGCCGGCGGCGGGCAGGGTCAGGCCGCGCCGCTCGATCGCGCTGTTCAGGAAGAGCGAGCGGACCCGGGGGTCCGTGACGGCCAGCACGTCGAGCAGCTCGTGCTGGCTGTAGCTGGCGTCGGGGACGGCGGTGCCGACCCCGACGAGCCGGGCAGCGGCCCCCGTGTCCGGCAGGGTCATCCGAGGTAGTCCTCCAACCCGCCTTCGCGCACCGTGTCCAGCGTGAAGCAGTGGAAGCCTCCGCCGAACAGCCGCCGGTGCCGGTGCCGGACCGGGACGGCCGTGAACCCGTGCTTCTCCAGCGTCCGCGACAGCTCCGGACAGGCCTCGTTGACCAGCACGGTGTCCGGGCCGGCGGACAGCACGTTGAGGTCGATGAACGGGCTGGTCAGCACCAGGTCCTCGTCCTCGTAGCGGGGGAAGTTGTCGCTCTCCGGGGCGGGCGCGACGATCCGGTCCCACTTCCGCAGCGCTTCGGGCAGCTTCTCGGCGACGGCCTCCGATCGCACGAGCAGGGTGCCGGGCCGCAGAGCCAGGACCATGCTGTCGATGTGGCTGTCGCTGAGCCGGTGCACGCGATGGATCCGGAACCGGTCGCCCACGTGCCGCTCCAGCCAGTCGCAGGCCAGGGCGTGGTGCGCGGTGGATATGTTGACCACGAGGTCGCGGCCGAGCCGCAGGACCTGCGCTCCGTCGAACATCATCTCGATGCCGACGTCGTAGGGGGAGGGGCTGGGTGCGCCGATGGGCTCGGTCGGACCGCCGATCGTGCTCTCGCGGGCGTAGTCGAGGTCGAACGACGCGTCCGTCATCAGGGGGCGGGGCATCACCGTCCAGCGGGCGCCCTGCGCGAAGTACCGCTGGAACACAGGGGTGAGGAACTGGGTCTCGAAGTAGCGGGAGCGGATCATGGGCGGCGTCTCGATGATCTCGTCGCCGAGGATCAGAGTGTTGTCGCGGATGTTGAGCGGCGGGACGACGGAGGCGGACCAGGCGGGCGTGCGGACCTCGCTGGTGCCGGGGTCGAGAGCCATCGGCCGGAGCACGGTGACCCCGAGGCCGGTCAGGGCCGCCGCGATGCCCTCGAGGTCCTCGACGAGTTCGTCCACGTAGCGCTGTTTGATGGGAACTCGGCCGCGGCGGGCGCCGTCCCGAGCGGCGTCCCCCTCACCGGCCCCGCCGACCGTGAGCCGCGGGTAATACCACTCGGACCGCGTGGAGTTGTCGCCGGCGATGTTGTCGTGGAAGAAGAGGTCGAAGGACAACTCCCGCTCATGAGAGGTGTAGTTCGCCGCCGAGCCGACGACCACCTCCTTCAGCGGGGACCATTCGTCGAAGCTGTTCAGCGTCATCGTGAGCTCCATCGATCGCTTGAAGTACCCCGCCGGTCGGCGACTCCGACCGGCCCGGACCGGGCTGCCGCACCCTGCCCGCGCCCGCTCACCGGCCCCCGCCCGCGCGCTCTGCCGGACGGCCGGGCAGTGCGGGCAGTCCGGACCGGAGCGGCAGCGCCAGGGAGAGGTACTTGCCGTCCTCCTCCAGGCAGATCCCGTGCGCGACGCAGGAGGCGAGGAACTTCTCGACCTCCGCCCGCTCCACGGTCCCGCCGTCCGAGGCGCCCAGCTCCCGGTGGATCCGGGCGGCGCTGCGCGGGGCGTCGCCGCACAGCTCGTACGCCCGCGCCCGCCACCCGGCGAGGGTGGTCTTGCGGCGCCGACCGCCCCGCGTGTCGAACAGGGTCAGCCAGTCCGGCCCGCGCCGGTAGGTGAGGGTGGGCCGGTCCGCGGAGGCCCATTCCCGCCCCCATGCCTCCACGGCCTTGGCGAGCTCGGCGACGGCGTCAGGGGAGGCGACGTGCGGCGCCCGGTAGTCGAAGAAGTACGCGATGCGGCTGTGGTCAAGACCGGGGACCGGGAACGCCAGCCGGTAGGCACTCTTCGGCGTGATCTCGCCCATCCCGAAGGACGGGTCGGTGAAGTACGGGCTGAACCGCTCCAGCCAGATCCGTCCGACGCCGGCGGGCGGCTCCAGATGGGTCAGCAGGGGCACCAGGGCGGCCTGGTCGGCGTAGTCCTCGTCGGTCTCGCCGGGGAAGCCGGCGAGGAGGTTCCAGTCGACGCGGACGCCGTAGTAGTGGGCCCACTTGAGCAGCCGGATGTTGAGGAGCCGCGAGGAGCCCTTCCGCATGAGCCCGAGGACGTGGGTGCTGAGGCTCTCCAGGCCCGGCTGGATCTTCCACACCCCGGCCTCGGCCAGCAGACGCACCTGGTCCCGGGTCAGGTTCGCCTTCACCTCGAAGAACAGGGCGGTGTCCCACGGGGACCCGCGCAGGCCGGCGCAGAAGGTGTCGAGATAGGCCATGTCGAGGATGTTGTCGACGGCGTCGACCGCGAGGACCCGGTGCCGGCGCATCAGCTCCTCCAGCTCCGACAGCGCCCGCGCCGGGGACTTGGCCCGGTACTGCATGCCCAGCGCGTTCAGCCCGCAGAAGGTGCAGTGGTGCTTCGCGCCCCACCAGCAGCCCCGGGAGAACTCCACCAGCAGCCGCTGCGTGTTCCGGCCGATCACCCGGTCCCGGCCGAGGGCCTCAAGGGCGGTGAAGTAGTCGTCGTAGTCCGGTACCGGCAGCTGGTCCATGTCCCGGGTGCGGGTGCCGGGGGAGGGGGTGGTGACCCGGCCGTCGGGGGTGCGGCCGCAGACCCCCGGGAGCACGGCGGGGTCGGCGCCGCGCGCCACGGCCGCCGCCAGCCGGGGGAGTGTCACATCGCCCTCGCCGACGACCACGTAGTCGATGAAGTCGAAATTCCTCAGATACTCCGGCCCCATGTCGCCGTCGTAGTTCGCGCCGCCGAACACGATCATCAGATCGGGGCGCGCTTCCTTCAGGCGGCGTGCCAGCGCCAGCGCGGCGACGTTCTGGATGAAAGTCGACGTGAATCCGACGATGTCGAGTTCCGACCAGATGTCGCGGGCGGCGAGTTCGTCGATCCACGCGGGCAGCCGACGGCACCGCAAATCAGCCACGGCGTCCCAGTCCGCCCCCGCTTCGGCACACATTTCGGCCACTTCGGGGAAACGCAGCCGGTAATCCTCCACGTCCTCGGTCACCCCGAAGGCCGCCGTCCCGAAGAGCCATTCGCCGAAAAGGTGGACCCGCTCGGAAGGGGCTTCGGTGATGATCTCGTAGAGGTCCGTTCCCAGCTGGGCGGCCAGCTCCAGGTTCGGATAGACGCTCCGCGCGTCGTGGCCGAAGGAGCGGAGCGCGGCCTGGAGCAGCCCGCACTGGATGGAGGGGGTGTCGGTGCGCGCCCACGGCATGTTCACCAGCCCGATCCGCAGCGGCCGCGCCGGGACGCAGTCCGGCGGGAACAGGGACTGGTCGATCAGTTTCAACTCGGCACCGACTGACACGATTCCTCCGTACGTCCGCTCCGGCAGGCCGGACCCCTCCCCGGCGGGCGGGGAAGGACCCGGGTCGCGCACTGGTCGGTCCGTGGCTCGGGTCAGTCCTTGACGTTGCTGGCCGAGACGATCGTGTCCTTCACATTGCTGTTCGAGACGATCTCCGCGGCATCGGCGTCCTCGATCTCGGTCCAGAGGATTTCACGCTCCATGGTTCACCTCCTGCCTCATATCCGGACATGAAATTCCGTCGGTGAACGATCGTAGGAACCCCTCCAGCGGGGAACAAGATGGAGAACCGGCCACCGGAACGAGGCGGAAGAGGCGCTCTTGACGCCGTCTCCGGCCGCTTTTCACAATTGACCGGTCCACCCGGGCGGGATTCCTTCGCCGGCGCCGGAAATGGCACTGCGATCACAGGGAGTATTGCCGGATGCTGCGACTGCTCATCGGAAACGACTGGAGCGAGGAGCTGGAGGAACCGGCCGGAACCGGCTGGGCCGTGCAGCGCCTGCTGTGGTTCGCCCGCGACGGCGACGTCCTCGTCCTGCCCGTCCCGCCCGAGGAGGAGTTCCTCTCCTACGTCACCTCCCTGACCGGCACCCGCCGCGAGTCCCTGCACGTGGTCGTCCCGCCGCCCGGCCGCACCGGCACCGGCGCCCTCACCGCGGACCGGCTCACCGACCCCACCCTCATCGCCGAGCTGCGAAAGAGGACCGCCGGCCGGCCCGTCGACGAGGTCTTCGCCCTGTGGCCCGACGCCGCCATCGCCGCCGCCGCCGACGCCCTGGGCTGCCCCGGAGCCCTCGAAGGGCACGCCTTTCTCACACAGAGCGGCGGCCTCCTCGGCAGCAGCAAGGCCGTCTTCCGGGCCTTGGCCGCCGGCGTGGGCGCCCCCCTCCCGGACGGCGCGGTCTGCGCCGATCCACGGCGCGCGGAGGAGCACATCGTCCGCTTGCTGGACGGCGGCAGCCCCGTCATCCTCAAGCAGGACTTCGGCTCGGGCAGCGACGGCAACGAGATCCTCGGCCGCACCGGCGACGTGGACCTGCGCGGCGCACGCGACGTGCGCGCACTTCCCGACCGCGCGGCGGTCTCCGCGTACCTCGCCGAGCGCTGGGACTGGCTGACCGTCGGAGGCCGCGACCGGGTCGTCGTCGAGCGCTACCACCCCGGCAGCCGCGCCTACTTCGCCGAATACTGGATCTCCGACGCGGGCATCCGGCTCGGCGGGCACGGCGAGATGCAGTACCGCCCCTTTCCCAACGCCCAGGTGATGCCCGCCCCGGACCTGACCGCGCACCAGCTCGACGTGCTGCTGGACGGCGGACACCGCATCTCGGAGGGGCTACGCGCGGTCGGCTACCGCGGCATCCTCAGCGCGGACGCCGTCGTGACCCCGGAGGGGGACGTCCTCTTCACCGAGTACAACGGCCGCGCCACCGGCTCCACCCACATCTACGAGATCGTCGGCAAACGGGTCGTCGGACCGGGCTTCGGCACCGACCGCATCCTGCTGGAGCGGGTGTGGCCCCGGCACTGGGAGGTGCCCTCCTTCACCGACGCCCTCACCCGGCTCCGCGAGTCCGGCCACGCCTACGACCCGGCCACCCGCCGGGGCGCGATCATCCTGGCCGCCTACCACCCGGGCCGCAAGGGCGTCATGCTCTGCTTCGCGGACGACACCGTCGAGGCGGCCCTCCACCGCGAGGAACAGATCGGCCGGCTCTTCACCACCACCTCCTGACCACGCCCCGCAGCCCGGGGTGTCAGAGCCCTCACCAGGCCGCGTGCCAAAAGTGGATCTCGCACTGTGAATGATCAGGGTTCGGCCTGGCCGGTAATCCGTGCGGTGCTGTCGAGTGTCTCGTCGATGCCGTTTGCCATGCCTGTGTGCTGTCGGCCCCGTGCCCCGACAAGCCCCGCTGCCCCTTGCCTGCGGGTCTCCATGTGAACGGGAGGCCGTCCAGGCGGAAGGCGTCCCTTTTCCGCCTGCGCGGGTGAAGGTCGGGGCGGCGGGGGCGACGGCGGGGACGCCGCCGGGGAGGACGAACGAACACACTGACCACCCCCGGGATGAGGGGGACCGCGAAGCGTTCAGAGCGTCCCGAAGCCTGGGGACTTCGGCCCGGGCGGCGTCGGTATCCCTGTCAGAGTCACTCGCCGGGTGCGAGCGAGTCGTTCGGCGTGTCAGGGACGGGCCGTGCTCAGATGAAACGGCGCAGCGAACGGTACGAACTGCACAGGGAAAGGGAGCGGGGATGTCCGAGGACACCATGAGGGCGATGGCGTATGAAACCTACGGTGGGACAGAGGTGCTCCGTGAGACCCGGTTGCCGCTGCCGAAGGTCGCTCCTGGAGAGGTTCTTGTGAAGGTTCGGTGTGGCGCGGTCAACCCGGTTGATTGGAAGATCATGGCGGGTGGGCTCGACGGCCTGATGGACGTCGTTCACCCGGTGGTCCCGGGCTGGGATGTCAGCGGTATTGTCGACAGGGTCGGTATCGACGTGCCTGAGTTCGCGGTGGGCGATGAGGTAATGGCCTACGCCCGTAAGGACTACGTGCACGGCGGTACGTTCGCGGAGTACGTCAGTGTGCCCGTACGCGCTCTCGCCGCCAAGCCGGCCTCGTTGAACTGGGCGCAGGCCGCCGGGCTGCCGCTGGCCGGTCTGACCGCCTACCAGCTCCTCACGCGTCTGGGTACGGCCGCTGGTGACACCGTCCTTGTGCACGGTGCGGCCGGCGGTGTCGGGTCCTTCGGCGTCCAGCTCGCCCGGACGCTCGGTGCGCGGGTCATCGGTACCGCCTCCCCGCGCAATCACGAGCGGTTGCGGGGGTTCGGCTGTGAGCCCGTCACCTACGGGGACGGGCTGACCGAACGCGTCCGCGCGCTGGCCCCGGACGGGGTCACCGTCGTGGCTGACTTCGTGGGTGGAGTCCTTGACACCACCGTGGCGGTCCTGGCCGAAGGCGGGCGGCATGCTTCCGTCGCCGATCACACCGTGCTCGGTGCGGGCGGTGAGTGGATGTGGGTCAGGCCGTCCGGCGAGGACCTCACAGTTCTGGGCGGGCTCGCGGACGAAGGCCGGCTCGTGGTCGATGTGGCTGCGACGTTCCCGCTCTCCGAGCTGAAAGCGGCTTTCGCGCTCAGCCAGGAAGGCCATTCGTCAGGGAAGATCGTCATCGAAATCTGAAGCCGGCCCGACGGCCGGGGTGGCCGGTGCCTGAGTCTGGGCTCCCGCACCGGCCCGGCGCAATCCCGCGCGCCCCCGGGGCTCCCTCACAGCCCACGCGCAGACGTCCGGCCGGCAGGCCGAGCCTCAACCGGGAGTATCCGCCGCCACGTTCAAGCGCGCCGCTCCGGGCAAGGCGAATCCCTCGCAGGAATCGGCCGATCGGCACCTGCCGGCCTCCTGCGCGTCCTGCCACCGGCTGCGTGGGAGCAACAGGGCGCTCTCCTGCCTCCACTCGACGAGTGGCACATCCTCGGGCGGGCCGGCCACCAGGTACCGGCCCTACTCGGCGGGTGCGCTGCCCGGCCCGTACGAACGCACCCTCCCCACCGGACACACACGGTGCCACCCGGCGAATTCCTGAGGACGCTGCACGGACTCGTCACGCTCGTCCACGCGTATGGCGCCCAGGGCCACGAGCGTGACCCCCTCCGACGCGCCGGGGAAGAGAAAGCGGACGCGGGCGGGTCAGGGCCACGTGCACTGCCGTGTCACCTCCAGGACCTCCTGCAATGCCGAACGCCGGGGCCTGACCCTGCACCGATGCTTCAGGTGCCGTGGCGCCGGACTGCTGACGGTGGGAGGACCGGTGGGCACCGGCACCGGCACCGGCCGCGCCGGGCGGCGGCCTGGCCGGCCAGACGCAGCAAAACGGTGGCGAACGCGGATACGGTGCCGTCGTCCCAGCCGTCCTCGGAACTCTGCTCGGACCCGCGCGGGACGCTGCTCTCCCAAGGCCCCGACGAGGGCACGGCTCGCACGTGAGCGGGAAGAGGCGGGTGACTGTTACGCGGTCTTCGTCGAGTGCGAGGTACGGCTCTGGCTGCTCTCAAACGCCCGATCCCCAGTCAGCCCTGGCACTGCGGAGACCGAAGGCGAGCTCCTGAAAGGCGTATGGTTTTCGGTCGGCTTGGTTGATGATCAGGAGGATGAGCGACAGCGCTGATCCGATAGCCGCTGTGACGCCACTGTACGAGGCACACCGTTCGGTCCCCTTCCCGCCTGGCCTTGCCGGTGCTGACCGAGCGGGTTTCGACCTGGTCATGGTCGATGCGGACATCGCCGGGTGTGTGCATACCTGGCTGGCCGATTCCGGCACTGTGGACGAGTGGCGTTACAGGGTCCTGCATGGGCGTGGGTCCCAACTCGACCGGATCCTCATCACCGTTGGTGATGGTGACAGCCCGGCGTACTGGGACCGGCTCTCACGGATGGCTGGACTCGTAGCGTCCACGGATCCCAGGCCGCGGGACGCGTACCCGCCTGAACCGTGGACCCCTGGGAACAGGTCCGAGGACTCCGGGGAGTAGCAGGTCCAGTTCGAGGGTTCCACCCCCTGGTTCGTCCGCGAGGAGCTGCGCCTGGCCGGCGCGCGGACGGCGACCGCCTCGCGCTGGTCCGGACCGAGCTGTATGCCGCCCGGTCCGCACTCGAGACGCCCCGCGTCCTGGTCGCGATCGTCACCCCGGACCTCGGCGGCGGCAGCCCCGTCCTCTCACGCCTCGGGGGCGGGGCCGGCCTCGCTTCCGCGCCCCGGTCGGGGCTGTGAGAGGGAGCGGGCTCGCGGGACGCTTTCTGCTCCGCTGCCAGGGCGGCGGGGGCGGCGGGGAGCGGCCGGTGGTGTACGTGAGCCGGGACAGCGAGGCCGAGCCGGTTACGTGACGTTCGGGGTGGGGAAATCCGTGACCGTCCACAGCCCTGGGGGAGTTGGTGCGTTTGTGTCCGGTGACACGGTGGTGGTGGGCCGCTGCCGGCCGATCGGCCGAGGAACTGCGGCTGGTCGCCGGCGAGTACGGGCGGAACTGCCCGATCTCGATCTCGGCGCGTGCGACGTGACCGGCGGCCCGGGTGCTCGGTCTCGGTCCTGCGGTGCTGTCCTGTGGGGACGGGGGCGGGGGCAGGGGTTGTGGCCGGGTTGGTGGAGCTGCTCCGAGGGATGGTGGTGTCGGTTTGTCTCGTTGTCGGGTACGGAGGGCGGTCCTTTCATCCCCCTGTTCGACGGAGCACCCCGCCACCATCCCTGACCGTCCCGCCGGGCAGCTCGCGTGTCGGGTCGGCCGGCCGGCGGCGAGCGGTCACACTTCCGCGGGCTCGGTGAAGGTTCAGTGAGGCCGGAGAAGCTCGCACTGAGGTCGAGGACTTCGCCGGGGGGGGGCAGGGCTTCGGGCCGGGCGGGTATTCCATCCGAGGATCCGGCAGCGGCCGAGTGGCGGAGTATCCGGCAGGGGCCGAGGGTCCGGTCGAGGTGCGCCGGCGGCAGGACGGATCGCCCCTCGATCAAGCGCGTGCGCGGTCCGGTTTCACCCCCGGTCCGGTACCGCCCCGGTCCGGTACCGCCCCGGTCCGGTACCGCCCCGGTCCGGTACCGCCCCGGTCCGGCACGACGGAAGGCCCGGCCCCGGCCCCGGCCCGGGTCCTCCCCGGCCCGGGTACTCCCCGGCCCCGGCCCCGGCCCCGGCCCCGGCCCCGGCCCGGGCCCCGGCACGGGAAGCCCCCGGAGTCCCCCCATCCGCCTGCCGCTCACCGATGTAACGGCCACGGGCAGCAGGGCCCGGCAAGCTCACCTCACGCGACAGCGGTCCCTTCGAGCTCGACCATCTGGCCGGGGATCGCCAGGCGTGTCACCCCGAGCATCGTGGAGGCCGGTGCCACCCCCACGGCACCCAGCCGCGCCGCCAGCACGCCGTAGTGCCGGAACAGGACATCGACGTCGGTCGTGTAGACGTTGAGCCGGACGAGGTTCGCGAGAGACATCCCGGCTGCGGCGAGCACGGCCTCCAGATTGTCGACGCTCAGCGCCAGCTGCGCCGCCATGTCACCGTCGTGCCGGGGCTCGCCGTCCGCGCTCATCGCGGTCTGGCCCGAGATGTACAGGGTCCGTGTGTGCCCGGAGACGAGTTCACCTTGGTTGAACCCCAGCTCCTTCGACCAGGTCACCGGGTTGACCGCAGTTCGTTCCACTGCCACTTCAGCTCCATTCGTTCCGTCAGGAGGACGTACGTCCGACAGCCAGGTGGCCGTCGGTCTTTGACGTCGTGGCACCGACCCTGTCGTCGAATCACGACACCCACTGTCAGGTATTTCGTTAGGGTTCGCGTATGCGTGCGGACCGGTTGGTTTCCCTGGTGCTCCTGCTGCGTCAGCGTGGCCGGCTGACGGCGGATGTGCTGGCCCGTGAGCTGGAGGTGTCCACCCGCACGGTGCTGCGTGACATCGAGGCGCTGTCGGCGGCCGGTGTTCCGGTCTACGCCGAGCGCGGCAGGCATGGTGGTTTCGCGTTGCTGCCGGGGTTTAGGACCGAGCTGATCGGCCTGAACCACGACGAGGCCCTCGCTCTGCTGACCGCCGGTTCGGGGCGGGGCGAGCGGGTGTTCGGTCTCGGTTCGGTGCTTGCTTCGGCGATGCGGAAGGTGGTCGACGCGCTGCCGGAAGGCCATCGGGCCTCCGCGAGTGACGCGGCCCAGCGTTTTCTCGTCGACCCGGAGACCGATCTGCTCTCACGCCGGCTGGTCACGGACGAGGTGCCCGGTACGACGATGACCGTGGTGAGGCGTGCCGTGCTCGCGGGACACAGACTGCGTATCCGGTACGCGGCCACCGGCCAGGCGCCACGGTGGCGCACGGTGGACCCGATCGGCCTGGTCACGGTACGCGACCGGGCTTATCTGCTGGCCACGCGAGCTGGCGAGGACCGCACCTACCGGCTGTCGAGGGTGCTGGCGGCCGAGGAACTTCCCGAAACGGCTCAACGGCCCGACCGGGTCGACCTGGACCGGATCTGGCGGGAGCGCTCCGCGCGGTTTCTCTCCGGCGGTGACCACATCACCGTGCTGGTACGGGTGGACCCGGCGCGGCGGGAGGAACTGCTGGACACCGCGCTGGCCGTCCGCGCGGAAGAACCGGACACGGACGGCCGGCTGCGGCTGGAGGTGACGTTCCAGGACGCACGGCACGCCGAATGGTCGCTGTGGCAGCTGAGCACGGACGCGGAAGCCCTGGCCCCGCAGTCGCTGCGCACTGCCCTGCACAACCGCGCCGCCGCGATCGCCACCCGCTACCGCGAGATCCGGCGGGACGACGACGGCGCGCCCTGGTGGTGACCAGCCCCCGCCCTGCCCCCCCCGTACCGGCCGACGTCTCCGAGCCGTTGAGAGGGCGTGCCCCTGCGTCGCGTCCCCGGCCGGCCCGCGCCCGTCGCGCCGGGCCCAGCTCCTCGCGCTTATTTCGCCGCGCTCGCCGCGTACGAACTGTGAACCGGAGGAGCTGCTGCAGGTGGTGGAGGCCGCCCGTCCTGCAACCGGCGGCGAGCCGGGCCCAGCGCCTCGCGTCGCCCGCCCATCCTGCCGGGCCTGTCGAAGGAAGCGAGGGCCGCGGTGAAGCACGCCAGGGAGCGCCAGGTCTGGAAGGCCCCGCTCTGCGCCCACAGGCCATCGCCCACCCCTGGCGCAGGCCCGCATCGAACTCGAGCCGGCCCGCCTGATGATGCGCAAACCCGCCGCGCTGTACGACGCGGGCGACGACGCGGGTGCGGGCGAGGCGGCCGACATGGCCGAGCACGCGGGCCGCCTGGGCGTGCGTCAGGGCCGTCGACCAGGGCCGTCCACACCCTCGGCGGCAACGGCCTCACCCACGAGTTCGGCCTCACCCGTCTCATCACAACCGCCCGCGTCGCCCGCATCCCCCGTCAGCAGCGAGATGATCCTGAACGCCGTGCCCCATCAGACGCTGGACCTGCCCAAGCCGCCACGACGGGAGCCGGAGAGGGGTCGGGAGAAGGATCAGAAACGGCAAGGGTACGTGGAGCCGCCGCTGCGCAGGTTCCCGTCGTAGACCCAGCCGCTGCCGCGGACGTACGACCAGGTGTTGCCGTAGCTGTTGGTGATGTAGCAGTTCACCGTGATCGCCGTCCCGGACGGCTTGGTGGAGACGGCGGTGCAGGCACCGTAGGGGCCGACCCGGATGGGTGCGCTGCCGGCGGCGTAGTCCGTGCTGCTGTACGGGTTCAGGTTGCTCGGCGGCGCGCCCTGGTACCACGGGCAGTCGGCGGCCTGGGCCGCCGCCTGGGCCGGAGCGGCCACGGCGGCCGGCGCGGCGAACAGCAGTGCCGCCAGGGCGATGCGGGCGGCGACGGGCGGTGCGGACATGGGCGTATCCCTTCGTCGGTCCATCGGTGGGGAGGGCTGCGATTCAGCGTCCGGGCGAGGCGGGCGCTGGGGCAAGGGACGGCCGCTGTCCCGGACAGGCACGGCCCTGTCCGGGACACGGCGGGCGAGGGTGCCGTACGACGGGCGGGCGGCACCAGCGCCTTCGGCGGACTTCTACCACGGCGAGACGAAGATGCGCCGTCACCATCGCTACCGGCCGCGCGCAGAACGACGCTCCCCGCCGCGTACTGGGCACTTTCGGGATACGGACTACGCGCCACCCACGCCGTGGCTGCTGCTCGCGATGACCGGCACCCTGCTGGTGATGATGCTCTGGGGCCTGCCCGCCGACACCTGGAAACCGCAGACCGTCGGCACCGTGACCGGCCGACACGTTCGCCTGCCCATCGAGAAGCCCGACCCGGCCAACCCCACCGACGCCCTCCACGAGCGTCTGTCCACCAAACGCTTCGGGAAAGGCCTGCGCGGGGTGATCAACTCGGTGATCTTCTGATCCTCCGGCCAGGATCTCACCACCGCCGGCACCTCCACCGAAAATGGCCTCCCGCCTGGCCGAACCCGTCCTGCTCGGCCTCGCCGTACTCGCCATCCGCGGACGCATCACGCGATAGCTCGCACCGACCAGCCGGAACGGCCCGAATCCACGTCAGGCATCCGCCCCTCCTCGACGTGCACAGGACGGCCGGGGTGCCCTTCACAGCGCGTCCTCGCCGAGTACGGGTTTCCACGGCGTGCTCGTCACTCCACTCAGGCACGTCAAGGATGCGAGGCGGGCCTACCGCTTCCGCGCGAACGCCGACGGACCGCCGGACCCGTTCTCCCCGGCCCGGCCCGGCCCGGCCCGGCCCGGCCCGGCCCGGCCCGGCCCGGCCCGGCCCGGCCCGCCTGGCCCTCAGCGGCCTTCTGGACGGGCTTGTAGGCGCTGGGGGCCTGTTGCTCGGCGAGCTGCTCCACCACCCGGGCATCGTGCGCCCCGTGGTTCGAAGCGCAGCCCCCGCTCCCGAGGCTGCTCGTTCGCCAGGTGACGGGGAAGAGGTTCCTCCAGCGGGATGGGCGGGCCCGGCGGTACGAGCCCACGCAGCCTTTCCTGATCTCTGGATCCGAGCTGCCCTGGGAAGAGCAGGAACTCCCAGGGCTGGAGGTGGAACTGTAAGGAGGACTTCGATCCCGAGAGCAGTCCCTCCCTGCGCATCGGGATGCCTGTGTCGGCACCGCGCGGGCCGCAGCGGGGTCGCCGTCGGGGCCAGGGCGACTGGGCCCGCCACCCGCTTGATGCTCAACTCGGGCGGCGACGATAACGCGCTGCCGGTCTCACTTTGGCGGTCCTGGCCCAGCCCGGTCGGACCTATTGGTTCTCACAGGTCCGCGAACTGGCCAGGCCAGTCGCCGGACGGGTCGGCGGCGTCGGCCAGGCACCAGATCGCTGTACCTGGTAGGGGGTTGCTTCCCCGGCCCTGCGCCGCGGCTTCGCCACCGCTGCCGGGCACGACCTGTTGGAGATCGCCGGGGCGGCCGGGCCGTCGGTCTGACGTCAGCCGACGGGCCCAGGTGTGTCGTCGCTCGGCGGAGCTCCTCCTCCGAGGATCCGGCGGGTCGACGGCTGTCCCGCGAGGGTGTACCCAGGCCGCGGGCCCGCAGTTCCTCGAGGTCGGGCAGGCGGACTCCTGGCAGGTCAGGGGGCGACGTCGAGCAGATCGCGGCGTGCGGGCTCCAGGGCGACGGCCGCGCCCGCGCCTATATGTGGCAGATGCTCACCGGGATGCTGAGTGACGCCGTCCTCGCGGACCCGGATTTCGACCTGCGCCGCCGTGCGCTGATGCCCCCGGCGGGCGTCGAGTGGCTCTCCGTGGTGCCGATGATCGAGGAGGTCGCCGTCCTGCCTCTTTCGTGTTCACGGGGAGGGGAGGATCGGGACGGCCCGTAGCGCAGTGGCCAGGGCAGCGGATCTCTGCCTTGCGGAGGGACGGGTCAGGAGCGCTGGGTTGATTCCTCGAAGTAGAACCAGTCGTCCCCGTTTTCCATAGAGAAGACGTGGTCGGGGTATTCGTCCCCGACCCGCTTGGTGATGACGAGCGAGGGCGCCTGGTCGTGGAGGGCGCCTTCCAGCTTCGGGGTGTCGGCTTCCAGGTGATCTGCGCGCCGTTGAAGTCCACGTGCTCGTAGAGGGTCACCTTCCACCCGTCGGGCACACGGACGGAGGAGATGCAGTCGTTCATGGACGGGTCCAGCTTGTGGCGTCCCGCACCGAGCGTGGCGCTCTTGCCCTTGTAGTCGACGTCGGCATACACGGTTACGACATCAGGAATTATCCCTTTCCTCAGTGCTCCCGGTCAGGAGCATCCCGATGCTGCCCCGACAAGAACCCTGATACCTCCTGTATTCGTCAAGATCACCCATCAGTGGAACGGGACGCCTCCCGAACTCATCGTCCTCGTCGGGAACGCCTGTCACGGCCGGTTCGGGTGGCGGCTCGCGGTGACAGACTGTGCGTGCCGGAAGAGGCCAGTGGGGTCGTAGCGGCGCTTGACCTCGATCAGGCGGTCGTAGTTCGCGCCGTAGTAGGCGCGCTGCCAGTTGCCGAGGTCGGGGTCGGGGAAGTTGACGTAGGCGGCGTCGGTTTCCAGGCGGTGACACAGGCGCCGGTGCACGGCGCGGGTCTGCGCGAGCAGGTCGTTCACCGCGCTCTGCGGGGTGCCCGGCTGCCAGTGGGCGCCGATGTCGATCACGTAGGTGGCGTCACGGTGAGGGTAGGCCGTATCGTCGGGCCGGAGCCGGTCAGCGGTGCCGCCCATGGCGAACAGCGTCACGTAGCCCGTCGCCTTCGCCGCGCCGGGGCGCCAGGCACGGGCCCACTCGGCGATGTCCATCACCGTGTCCGGGCTCAGCCACGTGTCGGGGACGAGAGACTTCGAGGCGTAGCAGTCCTTCGCACCAGGGGTATCCATGAGGTAGTCCTGGGCAGCCCAGAAACCGCGCTCCTCGATGAGGGTACGGGTGGGCCGGAGCGCCAGCAGGGGCGCGAGGAGCCGGCGCAGCCTGTCCTCGCCACCGAGGCGCTGGCCCAGTACCCACAGGCTTGTCGCGCCGCTGCCGGCAGGTTTGAAGCCGACGCGGACATCGAAGTCGCCCGTGCCGTCGGCCGCGAGGATGTCCTGCACTTCCTGCACCACGTCCACGGCCGACGCCAGGCCGAAGGTGAGGTCGAAGACGGTGGCGCGCAGCGACCCGACGGGGACGGCATCGAAGGTGAAGGAGGTGTTGACGCCGAAGTTGCCGCCCGCGCCGCCACGGCAGGCCCAGAACAGGTCCGGGTTCTCCGCCTCGGTGGCGCGCACGAGGGTGCCGTCGGCGAGCACGAGACGGGTCTCGGTCATGCGGTCGCAGGTCAGACCCCACTTGCGGTCGTTGAAGCCGAGCCCGCCGCCGAGGGTCAGCCCGGCGACGCCGACGCCCGGGCAGCGTCCGCCGGGGAAGTACAGGCCGGCGTCGCGGGCCGCGTAGACGTCGGAGTTGGTGGCACCGCCGCCCAGGTGGAGGCGGCGTCCCCGCGGTGCCACCTGCTTCATCGCGCGCAGGCTGATGACGAGACCGGTGGTCGTCGAGTGGCCGGCGTAGTTGTGGCCGCCGGAACGGGGCGCGAAGGGCACACCGTGCTTCGCGCACCACCGCAGCGCCGCCCGGACGTCGCTCTCGGTGGCGCACGCGACGACTCCCGCCGGAAGCACCGCGGCGTACCGCTGGTTGTCGGCCGCCGCCTGGGACGGGTAGCCCTGCTCGCCGGGCCGGTACAGGCGAGCTGCCGGGCCCAGCCACCCGCGCAGCTCCCGCCACGCGGCCGGGTCGGCCCCCTGCCCCGTACGGGACGGCGCGACGGCCGCAGCAGACAGGCCGGCCTGCCCCAGAGACAGAGCGACCCCGCCGACGGCGAGCGCACCCGCGCGAAGAACGGCTCGACGAGTGGGCGGCATGGTGGACCTCGCTCCAGCGTTGCCCGCCGGCCGGTCCCGCGGGGTGTCGCGCCAGCATGGGCCGTCACAGGCACGCTGACCTGCCCTGACACTCCGAACGCCTACGTGGTTCACGCAAACGCCCGACAGGGGATCGGCCTGCTGCGCACCTCGCCGCACCCCACCCGAGAGGGCGTACTCAGACCGTGTCCTATGTGGTGAGGCGGAGAAGCCGTTTATAGCAGCAGATGGCTGCGGCGAGGCCGAGGAAGGCCAGGTAGTTGCGTGGATGGCGCTCGTAGCGGTGGTTGAGCCGGCGGTAGCCGGTCAGCCAGGACATGGTCCGCTCGATGACCCATCTGCGGCGTCCGAGACGTTCTGATGACTCGAGGCCCTTGCGGGCGATACGCACGCCGATGCGCTTGCCGCGGAGTCATTTCCGCAGTTCAGGCATGTCGTAGGCCTTGTCGGCGTGCAGGCGCTGGGGCTTGAAATGACGGCCGCGATGAGGGTCGTGTCTCGTTTGGTGACCGGCGATCATGGGCTTCAGTGCCTGGCTGTCATGGGTGTTGGCGGCCGAGAGGCCGACGACCAGGGGCAGTCCGTTCGCGTCCGACAGGACGTGCATCTTGGAACCCGCCTTGCCCCGGTCCACGGGGCTCGGACCGGTGAGGCCGCCCCTTTTTTCGCCCTGACGTGGGCGGAGTCGAGGACCGCTCGGGACAGGTCGAGCAGGCCGGCGTCGTCGAGGCGGTGCAGGATCTCCTCATGCAGCCGGCCCCACACCCCGGCACGGGACCAGATCAGGAACCGGCGATGGGCTGTCGACTTCGATATCCCGAAGCACGGCGGCAGGGCTCGCCAGGCGCACCCGGAGACCAGTACGTAGATGATCGCGGCGAACAGCGTCTCATCAGGCGTGTCCGGCGTCCCGCCGCCCTGCGGCCGCACCCGTGAGGGTGGGATCAGCGGCTTCGCGATCTCCCACAGCCCGTCCGGAACAATCCAACTCCACGTACCCCGCCCCATGACGACCTCAACGACCGCCTCACCACATAGGACACGGTCTCAGACATCGTTTCTTATGGCTGCGGCCGGAGTGGGCAGCTTCAGGGAAGCCCAGTTCGTCCAGCAGCGCGTCGAACAGCTCCTCCACGAAGGCCTCCTGTGCGCACAGCAGTTCCTCGATCCGAGACTGCTGCGCCGTGACCTGGACACCAGCCGCTGAAGCCCACACGAGAGCGCCTGCGGCGTCGGCCGGCACCTCCGCATCGAGCTCGGCACGCCTATGTCCGATGGCTTCTTCGAACTCCGGGGTGGCGATCCACAGGCTCACGTCGTCCACGTCTTCGGGTTCCTCGACGAGGAGAGCTGCGGCGTTGTCCAGGTTGAGCCATGCCTGCCGGCGGTGCCCGTCGATGTCCAGGCCGGTTACGAGGGCGACGCTGCTGTGCGGCGGTGGACGACCAGTTGCCGGCCCGGTCCTTGCCCCGTACGTGCAGATGCCAGGTGCCGTCCGCGTCGACCGTGGTGGTGAGGTTCGTCGCCGTCTGGACTGCACCGGTGGTGACCGGCAGGGTGTCGGCGACGCGGTCCACCCCGACAGGGAACTGGGGCGGCAATTCGCCCTCAGGGAGATGGGGTACTTCGCAGCACCAGCCGCAGGATGATCCTTGGGCCACCGGAGCACCGCAACCGAAGATCAGCAGCCAGAAGACGTACAGCGATGAACCTCCCTTCTGAGCCCAGCCTGGCACCGCCTGACCGGGTACCCCTGTGACCAAGGTTGTGGCGGCTGTGGCCGGGCCGGGACGCCTCGGCCCCCGCTGGAGGAAGGCACGGGATTCACCTGTGGCCCGGCCGGTGCGTCCGACAGGGGGAGGACCGCCGGTGGGCGGTGAGCCGACGACGTCGGGGACGACTCCGGGCCGGAACTGGTGTCCGTCGGCAGCCGTTCGCAAGGGGGTCAGCCCGGCCTACGGCCGGGCTGACCCGTCAGTTGCCGGAGGCAGCTCCGGTCGCAGCCGCTTGAGCTCTGCACCGTCCTCTCTCGGGCAAGGGTCTGCTGTCTCCGTACGGCAGCATCGGGTGCGGGCCCCCGGCTGTCCTGGCCGGGGCCCGCACGACGAGGTGGGAGGGGTTAGCTCGGCTGGTCGCCGGTGTACCGGTAGATGTCGCCTGCGCTGTTGATGTGCCACACGGTGCCGTCGGCTCCTGCGGCGATGTCGGTGGCGGTGCCGGGGATCTTGATCCACGGGTTGGTGCCGCTGGCGTCGTTGTTGGTGTAGCGGTAGATGCTGCCGGCCGGGTCGACGCCCCACACGTTGGTCCGCGAGCCCACCGCGATCCGCTTCAGGCTGCCGTTGACGTCCGCCCACGGATCTGAGGGGTTCTGGTCCCCGGTGTACCGGTAGACCCGGTTGCCGCTGTTCACGCCCCACACGGTGCCGTCCGCCGCCGCGCCGATGTCGCTCAGCGCGCCGGGGATCTTGAGCCACGGGTTGGTGTCGTTGTTGGTGTAGCGGTAGATGCCGCCGGCGGAGTCCACGCCCCACACGTTCGTCCGGGAACCCGCGTCGATGCGGACCAGGCTCCCGTTGATGCCCACCCAGTTCGTCGTTCCCTGGTCCCCGGTGTACCGGTAGATCTGGTTGCCGCTGTTGACGCCCCACACGGTGCCGTCCGCCGCCGCGCCGATGTCGCTCAGACCTCCCGGGATGTTGATCCACGGACCGCCGTCGTAGTTGGTGTACCGGTAGATCGCGCTCGCCGAGTTCACGCCCCACACGGTCGTCCTGGATCCCGCCGAGATGGCCGAGAGACTGCCCGCGACCTTCACCCAATCCGCCATGCCGAAACACCCTTCGTCGAACCGTTGTCACGGCCATGCTTTCCGGTCGGATGAGGCAATAAGGTGCGTGAACGCTTGTCTTGATATCAAACAAGCCAGTAAGTCAGGTTTGAACTTCGACCGACTTGGCCGGGCAAAGGACGAGAAGGGCTGACCGGTATCACTTCGACCGGAAACACCGTCCTGCCGCGGGGGGATCGACAAGATCGGCGGCCCATGCGTCCGTCCGACCTGTCCCGGACGGTTCAGCCTTGCGGAGACCTGTGAGGCCCACGGGGACCGGCCCTGGGCGGTGGCGCGTCGGGGTCGTACGGGATCACGCTGTCGCGGGCGTCGGCCCGGGACGTGAGGGCGGCGTGGGACGGGCGTCGCCGACCGCGAGCTGGGGATCACCCCCGGCTGGTGGGCCGGTGCTGCCGGCTGAGGCCTCTACGCGCCCGTGCGCCGCGACTCGGCGACCGGATCGTCCTGGCGGAGACCCTGGTAGCCCTCCCGCGCCATCCTGCCGTCCTCGTCCCGCTTCACGGCTTGCGCGCGTGCTTGCCCCGCGGTGGGGCACCTTCGATCGGCGAGGCAACAATGTCGGTGGCGTGCGGCAGCATCAAGGCATGACGCAGATGAACAGGGAGTGGGCGATCGGTGGTCGCCACACAACCACGCCGACCACACCCGGTCCGGCGGGACGTGACGGCCAGCCTCCAGCTCGTAGAACTCCGCGTCGATCGACGACGCCGGCAGCTTCTCCGCGAACGCAGCGGCCTCCTCCACCTTCTGGTGGAACGTCATGACCGTACGCAGGTTGTACGCGGCGGCGTGCTCCAGAAGCGCGGTCTGCAGCAGGGCCAGGCGCCGGCCGCGCCGCGCCTCCTCCGACTCGCCCAGGACGGGGGAGGGGTCGCGGATCTCCAGGACGTCGATCTCAAAGCCCGCAAGGATTTCGCGCTCGATCGCCTCGCTCAGTCCGAGCTCGGCGAGCCACCTGCCGTAGGTGCCCTCCGGGTCATCGGCCATGGTCGCGAGTTCCACCTCCTGGCCGTCCGCACCCTTTTGGGGCCGGGCCGCGGCGAGGATGAGCGGAGTGGCGGTGAGGTAGAGCCGGAAGTCGGCCGGGGTGCGGGCGTTGTCGTGGATCGCCGCCCACGGGCGACCAAGATCACCGGCGGTTCCGTGGGCCTCATCCACGATTGCGAGGTCGAAGCCGTCCATGCGCTGGCCGTAGAGGCGCTCTCCGCCCGCTAAGAGCTGTCCCGTAACTGGACGGCGACCCGTTGCCGATCCCGGATCGGATCGTGTCAGTGGCTGGTGACAGGATCGAGGGGTGCTGATCAAGGGATACGATGTCGGCCCGTTGGTGCCGGGCGAGTCGCTGCTGGTCCACCCGGGCTTCTGGTCGAACTACCTCCTGGCGATGTGCAGCGACGGGGGGTGTGCCGAGCGCCCGGTTCCGGAGTGGTTTGGTGAGGACGGCGCCGATGTCGATGCCCTGTCCGAGGTCCTCTTCGATCCTGACCGCTGGCCGGTGTTCAGGGTGCCAGTAGATGACGGCCCTGGAGCCGTGGTGATCTACCGCAATCTGAATGGCGATTACGGCACCGACTACCTCATCACCCCTCCAGGAAGAAGCTACGCCGAGCAGATCGCCAGCTGGGACGGAGACTTCTCGGGCGCTGGGCTGACTTGGCCCGAACTGACCCAGATCGCTGACAATCCGTCGCTTGCGGACGAAGGCGTCCAGGACACAGCCACCCGCCTCCTGCTACTGCTGCCCCTCCTCACCGACCCGGACGTGCAGGAAACAGCATCAGCAAGGCTGGTCGCCGCCCTGACCGCAACTGGCACGCCGCAAGACACTGCCTCCATCGCGGCGGAACACCTTCTGGCCCACCTCACAAGGAGATCCCGCCACGACCCCACGTGGACGTCTCCGCTGAGCGGCAGCTGAGAGGCGGGCCGAGCCGCCGATCACCCATGAAACGATCTTGATATGGCTGGTGTGATCACGGCGTCGGAATCTTCCTGGATAGCCCCGTTCTCCGGGCTGAGCCCTCGCGCCTTCGGGAAGCTGGTGACAGTTCTGCGGCGCCAGGGTGCGGACGAGGTTCGCAAGGGCCGGCCGTGGAGCCTGCCGCTGGAGGACCGGGCCCTGCTGGTGTCCGCGTATTGGCGCACGAACCTCACCATGCGGCAGCTCGCCCCGCTGTTCGGGGTGTCGAAGTCGGCGGCGGATCGGATCATCGACCACCTCGCGCCGATGCTCGCCTTCCAGCCCCGCAAGCGGTTCGCGAAGGACGCCGTGCTCATCGTGGACGGCACCCTCGTGCCCACCCGGGACCACACTGTGGCCGAGCGGTCGAAGAACTATCGGTACTCCACCAACCACCAGGTCGTCATCGACGCCGGCACCCGCCTGGTCGTCGTGGTCGGCCGGCCGCTCGCCGGGAACCGCAACGACTGCAAGGCGTGGGAGGAGTCCGGCGCCAAGGCCGCCGTCGGCAAGACCCTCACGATCGCCGATGGCGGTTACCCGGGCACCGGACTCGTCATCCCGCACCGCCGCGAGCGCGGCCAGGCCGAACTCCCGGGCTGGAAAGAGGAACACAACAAGTCCCACAAGCAGGTCCGCGCCCGCGTCGAGCACGTCTTCGCCCGCATGAAGACCGGGAAGATCCTCCGCGACTGCCGCCTCAAAGGCGACGGCGTCCACCACGCCATGCTCGGCATCGCCCGGCTGCACAACCTCGCCCTCGCCGGATAGACCAGCTGGCCGTACCGCAGTCGACCATGCCTGAGACGGCTCGGAGATCATTTACGGGACAGCCCTTAGGCCGTGTATCGAAAGAGTCTTGCCGGATGCCGCGAGCCGATATGGACAACACGTGGCTGTGAGTGCCGTCAAGTAGGTTCTGTCCGTTCGGCCTGACAGGTAGGTCGTTGAGCTGAGGGATTCGTCGTAGTGAGCATCTACCTGCACTTTCGTGCCGTGGCTGAGTCCGAGATCCGGGATGACCACACCTGGCTCGCTGCGTTCATGTCTGAGGCGTGGGAAAACGACGAGGCCGAGTACGCAGCGGGCATCGCCCATTCGATCAGCAAGAGCTGGGACGCTGTCCACGACCTCTATGCCGCCGCTGATGCCCTCTATACAGACGCTGACCAGCCCTGGAATTTGCCGATCTACGGCGGCCGCCCGGTACCCCACAGCGTTGATGCCGACCCCTCCGATCCCCCGCTGATGCTTCTGGAGCCACCCGGGGTGTCACAGGCCGCGCAGTTCCTTACGACTGTCTCTTTCGACGAGCTGTGGAGCGTCGTCGACGCAAGGTTCAGTGCCCTCGGCTGGATCAAACAGGAACACCTCGAACATCACAGGGAGCTCCAAGAGTTCTACGGGCAGGCGGCTTCAGCAGGCCGAGCGGTGGTCAAAGCGGTATGGGCTTGAGACGCGGGCGCGTGCTGATCACAGCCATTCGTTGATGGCCGCGACCAGCACGGTCGCCTCGTAGCGGACCGCAAGTTTGTCGTACCGGGTGGCGACGGCGCGGTGCCTCTTGAGGCGATTGATCCCGCACTCGACCGCATGACGCTCGCGGTAGTCGACCGGGTCGAAATGTGGTGGCCGGCCGCCGCGCGAGCCGAGCTTCTGGCGGTTGCGTGCCTGGTCGGCCTTGTCGGGGATGGTGCAGCGGATTCCGCGGCGGCGCAGATAGGCACGGTTCCTGCGGGATGCGTACGCCTTGTCAGCCCGCACGCGATCAGGGCGGACGCGCGGCCGGCCCGGCCCGATGCGGGGCACGCGGACCTTCTCCAGCACGGGTTCGAACTGCGGCGAGTCGCCGCGCTGCCCGGCGGTCACCACGATGGCCATGGGCTTCTGCCCCTGCTCGACGGCCAGGTGCAGCTTGGTGGTGAACCCGCCGCGCGAACGCCCCAGCCCGTGATCACAAGGCTCTTCATGCACACCGCCCGGTGGTTCCTTCTGCAGGTCACCCCGCTTGCGGGCCCCGGCCGCATGCTGATGGGCACGGCACACTGTGGAGTCGACGCTCAGGTCCCACACGATCCCACCCTTCGCGTCGGCCAGGGACTGAAGCCGGGCGAGGACCCGGTGCCAGGTGCCGTCTCGCTGCCAACGGCGGAACAGGTCGTAGACCCGGCCCCACGGCCCGTACTCGGCAGGCGCGTCCCGCCACGGAACACCGGTCCGGACCCGGAACCGTATGCCATCGATCAGCCGCCGTCGCGGCCAGACCGGCGGCCGGCCCGTCTTCCTGCCCGTTGGCGACAACGGGGCCAACGCCGCCCACTGCTCGTCCGTGAGATCTCCGCGCGCCACGGACCACGATCATTCACAGCTCAAGATCTACTTCCGATACACGGCCTAATCCCGGCCCGGATCCAGGAACTCACCGGGAACCGGACCTGGACCGCGGCGGTACTGCAGTGGGCGCGCGACGGCTGGCGCAACCGCAGCACCTTGCCCGGCCCGGCGCTCGCCGAGAGCCTCGACGCATGGGCCGCGGAACAGACCCCCGGCACGCCCCGCCTGGTCACCGACGGGCTCGACGCGACCCGTTTCCCCGGCTCAGCGCAATACGAGGCACATCAGCGCGCCCGCGCCGAGCACCTTCACACGGCCCTGGCCAAGGCCATCCAGGAGCGCGCCGAGGCGTGGGACGGCCTCAACGCGCTGGCCGACGACGCTGACGCCGGTGTCGACCATCCCGTCAACGTGCGGGTGGTCTCCGTGTGCAGGAACCTGGCCGCGATCTATCGGGACCTCGCCCTCGCCGAACCCGCCTTCGCCCACGAATACGAAGCTGAGGCGGGCAACTTCACCCGTGCCGCAGACCGCTTCGCCACACACGGGCCACTCATGGACACGGCAGAATAGAACCGCAGATAACTATCGTCCTCCTTGCGTGGTCCGTCCGCCGGGCCAAAGCCGCACGGAACTCGACCCGTCCAGGCGGATCGGGGCGAATGCCCCACTCCACCACCGCCGAGGGGCGTTCTGGCGGGCATGGAACCGATCGTCCCGATCCACATCAGCGAGCCCGGCCTGATCGTCCTGGACGTCATCGCGACCGACGAAGCGACCCTCCAGGCGGCCGTCGAGGAACTCTGCCGGCACTGGGCGACCTCCGGGGCACCGCGGGACGGTCGTCCCCGGAGAGCCGGGTGTGACCGCACGGCTCTACGCCGACCTGCGGCCCTAACCCAGAAGTCAAAGCGGCCGGGGTCGGCTGCGCTGACCCCGGCCCGGGCTGTCCGGTTTGCCCGGGGCGGAAGGTGGTGTGTGGAAGGTGAGTTCGGGGGCAGAGGGTTGGAGAGCGCATGGGACCGCTCTGGCAGTCCTGGGGTCTGCCGGATTCCCCCGTTCCGGCAGACCCCAGGACAGCTGAAGGCCCCGCTCCGGCGGAGGCACATCGGTCAGCACCAGGCCCCCCGCCTCGCATGCCCGAAGTCCTCCTTCTGCGGGTTGCGGGGCTTGCTCGTACCCGTGGCCGCCACCGTATTCACGGCTTGCCCCCACGAGAAAACCCAGGCCACAAGCCCGGGGATCTACGGAATGCGGGCTTCTCGCGACCAAGAGCCCTGGGATGAGTGTGGGAAGGCCGGTCGGTCGACACGGCGATCCACACGTTCAAGGAGGAAGGGGTTAGCCGCGCCACTCCCCGGCGTGAACTCGCCGACCGGCTGGCCGTCAGGGGTGGAGGCCTGCTCGTTGTACCGCTCATGGAGGCGGACGAGACCACGACCGAGCTTGCTAGTTCGGGATGCTTGAGGCGGCGATGATCCGGAAGGCCTCACTGACGCTGAGTGGGAGGACCTGTTGACGTACCGGCCCAGCCTGGCGGCATTCCTGAAGGCCTATCGGCGTCAGGCACAGGCCGCGGAGCCGGTAGAGCTGTGACCGTGGGGGGTGGGGCACTCGTGTGCCCCACCCCCCGTGCAGGTGCGGCAGGTGCATGAGCGAGGGCCCGCGGGCTCAGGGAACGCATTGCGCCCCCGCACCGGGGTTACCGGTGTGGGGGCGCCAGGGAGGCGGATCAACGACCAGTCGGCCGCCCGGTCTCCCACGGAACTCGGTAGCGGCGCGGATGGGCTGCGCAGGCGGCGCGTTCCTTCGTTGGAAGGGTTCCCGCACGCGGATGAGTGACATCCGCGTGCCGTCGATGACGAGCGCTCCGGGCACCTTCCCGCCCACCTGCTGAGCGCCCCCGGCCGCTGCGGCGAGTGCCTTACGATCACGGCCGTATCGATCCACGGCGCAGGCGGCGAGCGGTGAAGTAGCCGCCGGCCGTGGCGGCTCCGACAGCCAAGGTGAGGCCTACGCCCACGCTGAGAGCGGACGGGCCGGATGTTCCGCCGATTCCGGCCCGAGTACCGCGGCTCGGAACGACGGGGGCGGGAGTGACGGGGGCCGTCGGCCGCAGGGTGGTGGCGCTCGGGTTCACCGGCCGGATAGCGGTAGGGCTCGGGCTCACCGACGGCACAGTGGTGGCACTCGGGCTCACCTGCGGCGCAACGCCCGCGCCGGAGCGCCTGGGCAGTACTTCGCAGGCGATGCCGTCATCGGGCCCCTGGTCCTCGTCGAGCCGGTTCGGGTCGCTCGGGTCCCGGTCGAACTCCGCCTGCGCGTCCTCCTGGAACCGGAAGTCCCGGCAGTCGAGATCCTGGGCATGAGCGACGCCGGACAACGGAGCGAAAGAGACGATCGCCAAGGCTATGCCGGCCACCACGCTGCGACTTCTCATCGGAAGACCTCCTCAGGGTCCTGCACGCGTCACCCCACGCTAAGAGCGGCCGGCGCCCGGAGCGCGTGACGCTAGGCCAAATGAGCATCACATTGTGTGACTCGCAGGGTGTTTTTCCTGGTCGGCGGGCGCTCTGTGAGCCTGTGTGGCACCACCATGGCGAGCCCTTGAAGCCTGCGCCCGCTCCGGGGAAGGAGGCGGCTCTCGCGGCGCGGCTGCAGCCTGGCCGAGCTGCTGGACCCTCTCGCCGGGCGGGCGGATGACGGCGCCGCTGTGATCGAGGCGGTCGCCCGTGACTGGGGAGTTGTCCTTCCAGTGGACTATGTGGCCGCGGCAGCCGCGTACGGCGACGTCATGATCTCCGACTACGTGTACTTCTGCGGTGCCCGGGGCCTGCGGGCGTATGGGGAGGGATAGAGCCGTCGGCTGGCGGGTTCTTCCTCTGTGCCCTGCTCGGTCCTGCCCTTGCCGGGCGGGCCGCTGCTCTGGGGCCACACGATCGAGGGCGACCGTCTCCTTTTGGTCCCGCAGGGCGAACGGGGACGCACCTACGGCACGATCCTCGTCGACGTGGAAAAGCGTCGCCCCGTCGATGTTCTTCCCGATCGCACGTCTGAGACGCTCGCGTCCTGGCTCGTTGCCCATCCTGGAGTGGAGATTGTCGGCCGGGACCGAGCCAGTGCTTACACGCGAGCGATCAAGGAAGCGGCGCCGCATGCGGTGGAGGTTGCGGACCGCTGACACCTGCTGCGGAATCTGTCGCAAGCAGTGGAGAAGACCTGCCAGCAGCATCGAGCCTGCCTGCGGAAGTACGCGGAACAGACGCCTTCCCCGATACCTCGCATGCCGCTGCTGGAGGCCCTACCTCCCACGCTCATCGTGCAACGTCTTCAGCAGCGACACGAACTCATCAACCGCATGCTCGACAACGGCTACCCACTGAGCGAAGTAGCTCGCAGTCTCCCACGACCCGCTTCCCGTCTACCAGGTCATGCTTCTGCGGCTGTTGTTGCGGAGAGCGGCGGGGGTCGTTCCGTACCAGCGTTGGACTGCTCGGCGCAGGGCGCGGGCGTTGGCGTAGCCGCTTCGGGTGGCGATGGAGTCGATGCTGAGTTCGGTGGTTTCCAGCAGCCGTGTGATGTGTGTCTGACGCAGGTATTCGAGTTCGCTGCTCCAGGTGGTGTCGTGTTCGTCGAGGCGGCGCTGGAGGGTTCGTGTGCTCAGGGCCATGCGTCGGGCCACGGCGGCCAGGGTGGGGTTGCCCTCATCGTGGGTGGTGGCCAGGGTGGTGCGGAAGAGGCTGAGCCAGTCATGCAACGGTATCGCTGTGGCGAGGATCTGGTCGGCGTGTCTTCGCAGCACGGCCGACAGACCGGGTTGGGTGTGAGGTCCAGGAGTTTTGAGGTCGGCGGCGCGGAACGTGATCGAACTGTCGAGGGCGTCGAAATGGATCACACGCGTGCTGTAGAGCTCGGCGAGGATGTCGTGCCGTCGGGGTGCACGTGCCGCCAGGGTGACGCGGATGGGGACGAGGGCGCGGCCGGCTGCCTGGCTGAGCCGCTGCCGGAAGATCCCTAGGGCGTAGGCGCGGATCGCGCAGGCGGCTTCGTGGGTGACGTCGGCCTGGTTTCGGTGGCTGATGGTGATGTGGTCACCGTCCTCGGTGATGTGCAGGCACTCGGTGGCGGTGTCCACGATGGTGGCGAAGTAGGCCGCGGCGTCCTGGATACCTTCGAGGGGGGTGGGGGCGGCGGTGATCAGGTAGTCCCAGACGCCGAGGGCGCCGATGTGTGACTGCCGTGCGAGCAGCGCTGCGGTGTCGGTCCACGGGACGTGGACGGTGGTCAGGTCCGCGAGGCGCCCAGTGGTGGCGGCGGGGGCACGGTAGGCGTCGCCGTGGAGGTGCTCCGGCGCCAGGCCCAGCAAGTGCGCGTAGCTGTTCGGGTCCGCGCTGGTCATGCGGATGACTTCGACGGACAGCCGGGCAAGGGCGGACGAGGTCGTTCCCGGATGCGAGTGTGATTGCACAAGGGCAGAGCATAGAGCAGCGCAAGTTCCCAGGTGAATGCCGGTGTCAGGCGCGTGAAGTCCCCAACTCGGCGTCTACGGTCCCCTGATGGCACCTACGGTCCCGGATTGGCGCGTGGTGTCCCTGGAGCGGTGCTCGTGGCGGTCCTAGCGTGAGCCTTCTGCCCGCGCGTCTTGGTTCCGGGCAGGCACGGGGCACTACTGCGGACGTCGCGAGGCCCTCGAACAACGCTTCCTTCGGAAGGACACGATCAGGTGCACACGCGTGCCACCAGAATGGGCGTCACGGTGATGACCGTCGCCGCCCTCACCATTCCTGCGGCGGGTCATGCATTCGCGGCACAGACAGGGCCTGCCGAGGCCGCTGAGGCGGTGATGCCGTACGCCTTCGAGGACGGCGCGTACCCGAACGCCGCTCAGATCGAGGCGGACAAGGGCATCAAGCTGATCCGTGGTGACGGCAACATCATGCTTGCCGACTGCGACCTGGACGCCGCGCAGATACGCGTGCAGGTCGTCGGGGCACCTGTGAACAAGCAGGAGATGTACTGCTTCGTCTCCCGGGCTAGCACGGGTCTGCTCACGCTGGACCTCAACCGGGCCTTCTGGATCGACGCGGCCGACCAGCCCATGAGCGCCACACTCACCGCCGAGGACGGCACCAGCAAGACCATCACGATCCCCAAGGGCGGCTACGCGCCGGTCGGCGAGGGTGTCGCGGGCGGCGCCCGCAGCAGGCTGGTCGAGATCCGGGTCACCGGCCCCGGCGGAACCGCCCCCGCCCTTTCTGGGGACACCACCTACGGATACACCGGCCGACTGCGCGTCGGGGACTTCCGTTCCTGCACGGCGACGCTCGTCGCGCGGAACTGGGCGGTCACGGCCAAGAGCTGTTTTGCCGATGACCCGGCCGTGGACAACAACGTCGCCCAGGGTGCTCCCAAGCTCAAGAGCACCCTGCTCCTGGGCCGTTCGGACCTCTCCTCCAGCGGGCTGCACAGCAGCGGCATCAGCGAGGTCGTCCCGCACCCGGACCGCGACCTGGTGATGGCCCGCCTGGCGACGCCCGCCAACACCATCACCCCGGTCGCTCTGGGCACGACGGCTCCGGTTGCTGGTGAGAAACTGACCGTGGCCGGCTTCGGCCGTACCAGCACCGCGTGGACGCCGAACGTACTCCACACGGCCGAGTTCACCGTCGGCGCCACTGTCACCGACGGGTTCGACCTGGCGGCTTCCGCGTCTGCCGACGCCACGGTCTGCAAGGGTGACGCGGGAGCCCCGGCCCTGCGCGTCGTGAACGGCAACGCGACGCTCGTGGCCATCGGCAGCCGCTCGCACCAGGCCGGATGCCTCGGCAACGCAGGCACCGCCACGGGCGCCTACGACGTGAGGACAGACAACGTCTCCGACTGGGTCCGGTCGATCATCACCCGCGACCAGACGACGCCTGCCGACATCGACGGCGACGGCAAGGACGACCTGGTCGTCCAGCGCACCGACGGCACCGTGACGGTCCACCGCAACCTCGGCACGAGCTTCGGCGCGGGCACCGTCATGACCTCCGGGTGGCGACGCTACCTCGACGGCAGCGACCTGGGCCGGCTCTACTTCGCCGACATCACTGGTGACAACAAGGCCGACCTGGTCGTCCACGGCACTGACGGCAACGTCAGCGTCCGCACGAACATGGGCACCTACTTCGACGGCGGCACCCACTGGACCACAGGATGGGGCCGATTCGTCACCGGCACGGACCTGGGCCGGCTCTACTTCGCCGACATCACTGGTGACAACAAGGCCGACCTGGTCGTCCACGGCACTGACGGCAACGTCAGCGTCCGCAAGAACATGGGCACCTACTTCGACGGCGGCACCCACTGGACCACAGGATGGGGCCGATTCGTCACCGGCACGGACCTGGGCCGGCTCTACTTCGCCGACATCACTGGTGACAACAAGGCCGACCTGGTCGTCCACGGCACTGACGGCAACGTCAGCGTCCGCAAGAACATGGGCACCTACTTCGACGGCGGCACCCACTGGACCACAGGATGGGGCCGATTCGTCACCGGCACGGACCTCGGCCACCTCCGCTTCGGTGACGCGACCGGCGACAAGAAGGCCGACATGTTCATCTACGAGCTCGCCAATGGCAACGTGTCCGTGCGCACCAACATGGGCACCTACTTCAACAGCGGCACCTTGATGATCACTCTGTGACGCAAACCCCTCCGGCCGGCCCGCGCGGGCCGGCGGAAGCGTGCCCATACGGGCCCGAGGGCACCCAGCTGAGAACCGACGTCGGTGTCTCCGCCGCGCCGATAGCACTTTGGGCGACCACCGTCCCGGTCGGCTTGCAGGGGCTGAACTGCACCCTCGACGGCATCACCCTGGCCGGGATGAACTGACCGAACGCCACAACACGGTGACATCCAGGCGGGACGCGGGCCGACGCCCGCGTCCCGCTGACGTGAGTTGCCGGTAACGAGATGAGAGTCTGGTGAAACCAAAACTCCACGGGCCTCGACGCCCGGGAAGAATCAGGCGCGCGATACGCGCCTCTACGTTCGGCATGCTGCCCGTAGTCCTCACCCTGGGCCTGCTGGGAGCCTCACCCGCCTCTGCGGGCCGGCAAACCGGTGCGGCCCAGCTCGCGGCCTTGTCGGATGTGACACCCACGGACCGTGGCCGCGTGATGGATTACTGGCGGGACGGCGGTCCGAACGTGAAGGCGGCCGCGGAAGCGGCGCTGACTGGAAGCGCCGCCGACGTCGAAAGCTTCCTGGCCGTCGCTGAGACCCTGGACCTCCAGGACAAGCGCGTCGGCGCCGCTCAGCTCGGAAGCATCGGCGGAACCCAGCTCCTGGAGGCAGCCCGGACAGCCATCGCTGGCGACCGTTACGCCCTGGAGGACTTCCTGGACGACGGCTGGGAAGAGCCGCTGCGCCAGGACCAGCGGGTACAGGTCGCCCAGATCGCCAGCACGGCGCGGGCCGTGGAAGCGGATGCCGCGCGGGCCGCGCTCAACGGCACGCCGGAGGACGTCGTCACGTTCCTGCGCAAGGGGCAGTACAGTGCGCGCGAGCAGGACGACCGGCTGCAGGTCGTCCAGATGGTCAGCGTGGGCGGCACCAACGTCCAGGCCGCCGGACAGCTCGCACTGAACGGCACCGCTGACGATCGCCGTGAGTTCCTCGAAGTCGGTCAGTTCGTCGCCCGTAACAAGGACGAGGAGCACGCGACCGTCGCCGAGCTCGCCGAGCAGGCGCAGGAGGCAAGCCGTCAGGCAGCCAAGGAAACACAGGCGGCCAAGGCTGAGTCGGGCAAGGCCGTCGCGTCGGCCAAGCTGGCCAAGGCCGCCGCTTTCGAGGCCAAAGCGCAGGCTGTGGCGGCCGGTGGCGAAGTAGCGAAAGCCGCCCGCGCCGCGCGTGACGCGGCGGCCGCGGCCGCTCAGGCTGCGACCGCCGCGCAGAAGGCGATCAACGCAGCCAGTGCCGCGAAGAACTCGGCACGTGTAGCCGCAAACGCCGCCTCCCGGGCGGCCGCGGCCGCAGCTTCCGCGTCACAGGCCGCGGCACGCGCTCAATCCGCAGCGGCCGATGCGGCAACGGACGCGGGCAAGGCGGACGCCGCCCGCATCGCTGCCGAGAACGCGCGCACCATCGCCAAGGGCGCCAACCTCGCCGCCGACGCGGCAGATCAGGCAGCCAAGGCCGCCACCGCAGCAGGTGAGGCGGCGGACTCCGCTGTCGCCGCGGGCGCTGACGCCACCGCGGCCGCCAACGCGGCCATGGACGCCAGCGGCTACGCCGGAAGCTCCAGCGACGCCGCAGCGGAGGCCCGTGCCGCCGCTGCTTCCGCCAAGCGTCATGCCGCCGAAGCCAACCGCGCCGCCAACGCCGCCGGGGCACTGGCCCGCAAGGCCGCGACGGCCGCGGGCGATGCCCGTGACGCCGCCCGCAAGGCCGCGACCCACGCCACCAACGCCGCGGCGGCAGCCGAAGACGCGGCTCAGCACGCGGGCGATGCGGCCACCGCCGCAGCCAAGTCCACCGCGCACGCCAACGCTGCCACCGCAGCCGCGACCATCGCAACGGAGGCAGTAGCGGAGGCCCAGAAGGTCTACACCCTCGCCCGTGAGGTGGAGGCCGAGGATCTGCTGGGCCGTACCAACGCCGGTATCGCGCTGGCCCGGGACCAGAAGGCGGAGTACACCGCCGACACGGCCAAGGCAGCCCAGCTGATGCAGGCCGTTAAGGACCGCAACGCCGAACGCGACCGGCTCGTGGCCAAGCTTGCCGAGCCCGGAGCCGATCTCGCGCTGATCGCCACCGAGGGACGCAAGCTGGCCCTGCTGGCGGCCAAGAACGGCACGGCCTGGGGACGCGCGGCGGCCGACGCGGCGCTGGCAGGCCCCGACGAGGTGGTCATCGGCTACCTCAAGAACGGCTGGACCACAGCCCGCGAACAGGACGAACGCTCCTACGTCGCGCGCCTCGCGGAGGAGAGCGAGGCCCCTGAGGTCCGCGCCGCCGCCGAGACGGCGCTCACCGGGGACGCGGAAGCCATCACCGCCTTCATCCAAGGCGGCCAGTACCAGGTTGCCGCGGAGGGCATGCGCATCGCCGTCGCACAGGCCGCCTCCCAGGGCGGCCCTGTCCTCGGCGACGCCGCTCGGGCGGCGCTCAACAGCGGCGACCCCAAGAAGTACAGCGAATTCTTGGTCACGACCCAGCCGATGGCACGGACCCAGGACGAACGCGTCCGGACCGCGCAGCTGTTCAGCATCGGTGGGGACGAGATGGAGGCCGCCGCTCGCATCGCCCTCGAGGGTTCGCCGCAGACGGTCCACGCCTTCATCCTCTCCGGCCAGCACAAGGCCGCCCGCCAGGACCACCTCGACGCCACGCACGAGGCGCAGGTCCAGAAGCTGATCGCGGACGCCGCCAAGATCGCGGCCGAGGCGCAGAGGAACGCCGCGACCGCGCATAAGGTCGCCGCCACCGCCCGCAAGGCCGCCGCCGAAGCCAATGAGTGGGCGCTGAAGGCTGACGCCGCTGCCAAGGAAGCACTGGCCAGCGCCGTCAAGGCGGACCAGTACGCCAGGGACGCCGAGGCTTCCGCCGCCAGCGCTGCCGCCTCGGCGGCCAGCGCGCGCAAGGCGGCCAACGAGGCCAACACGGCGTCCGAGGCCGCAGCCCTCTCCGCTTCTGACGCGACCCTGTCCTCCGAAATGGCCCAGGCCTCCGCATCCTCCGCGTGGGCCTACGCCGAACAGGCGCGGGAGTCGGCCGTCGCGGCGGGCCAGGACTCAGGCGCCGCCCTCAAGGCGGCGCAGGAGGCCTTCGTCATCTCGGTGCAGAAGTACCTGGCGGAGGAGGCAGCTCGCCGTAAGGCCGCCCTGGAGGCGAAGCAGAAGGCCGAGCAGGACCCCGGCTACCAGGCACGCAAGCACTACCGCTGCGGCCAGGCGATCGTTCCCTGCGACCCGTACGAATTCGCCCGCTGGTGCCAGCACAACGAAATCGGCTGCGACATCATCTCCATGGGCCCTGAGTTCAAGCAGGCCATGGAGGAGCTGCACGCCTTCACCAGCGCCGTCACCGGTCTCGGAAACCTTGAAGCCTGCCTCGACAACAAGAGCTTCGAGGACTGTGGCAGCCTCGCGGCCGACGCCCTCGTTGGAGCCAAGCTCAAGGCACTCGAACGGGTTTGGGACAGCCTCCAGCTGATCCGGCGCGGCTGCAAGATCGTCGGCGCGATAACCATGGCAGACACGTCCGGCATGGCGCCGATGATGGGCGTACAGGCGGTGGCTGCCGGGCCGGTGGGAAGGGGCTGCCTCGAAGGCAAGTCCAATCACAAGGTCTACGATCCGGAGACCAGGAACCTGATCACCGACATCGACCGTTTCGAAGGCGACGTCCTGTGGGAGGAGAAGAGCGTCCTGGGCTACTGGGGCGACCCGGATTGGCTCGACCACCTCGAATACAAGATCAAGAAGTACATCGACGCCCGTGCGCAGCTGCCAGATTTCTACCACGATGCCCCCATGGGCTTCTGGTTCACCCGCCCGAACCAGGACCCGCGGTTCGTGGAGCTGATCGAGACCGAGATTCAGAAGCTCAGGGCGAAGTATCCGCAGATTCCGATCCAGACAAGGTGGAACTGATGAGTTACCCGTTCCGGAGCACCACCGGATCGAAGATCATCTGGGATCCGGGGATCGGAGTAGGTCAGGCCTACGCCGCTCTCGCCGCCGAGACCGGCGCCCTGCTGGAGGTGCCCACAGGGCTGACCTACGCAGAGCGCCTGGGCGGCAGCGACGTGGACCTGGCCCTGTTCCAGCGGTTCACCCAGAAGCTGTACGACCAGTACTTCAACACGAATAATTTCGTTTTGCACGGTCTCCTGCGCGGCCTCCTCCTGGCCTCGCTGGTGATGCTCGAGAACGGCGGCGGCTCGATCGCCCGGTCGCCAGAGGACGAGGCCGGGCAGCTGGACGAGCATGACGCCTACGTGCGCGCCATGTGGACGGACGGCTGAGTCTCGCCACGCGCGCGTGCATAACGAACGGCCGGCCCCGTCACACGGGACCGGCCGTTCTCGCGTGCTTCAGTAGCGTAGAGGTCGCGGCTGGTGCCCTGCTGCCGGGACCGAGATCCACGTATGGGCCCCGGCGACGCCCTGGCCTCCAGCTGCGACACGAGTTCGTCTGCGCGCTCGGGTGCGACCCCGACAGAGGTCAGGGCCCGAAGGATTGTGTACCGCGCTGCCGCGGCCTCGCCATGATGTCGGCTGACACGGGTCAGGCCCTGGCCGTACGCGCCGCGCTGCTGCTTGTTCATGCGGTCCACTCCAGTCCGAGGTCGGCGAGGGCCTGGTGATGGTGCGCGATGACGGGAGTCGACCGTGATGCCCCAATCCCTCAGTCGCTTCCGCAGCGGCTTGCCTTCGCCCGAGCAGGAATTTCCGGCCGTACTGAACTTGAGCCTTTTCCAACCTGAAGCACCTGCCAGTCGGAGGGCCCCGCAGCAGCTCACCGGAGGCGCCAGTCAACTGGTGAAGACCTGGCCAGGATGCCACCGAAACCAGTAGTTGAGCCCCTCGACCCGCTAGCGAGCGCCGGCCACGAACCGCAGCTCGCCCACAAGCGGACGCGCGCTTTCCGGTGAACCGCCGTCCCCCACATGGCTGTTGAATCACGTGGTTCCGGCACGTCACCAGCTGGCCCTCCCGAAGGCTCAACGCTGGACCCGCCGCGACGACGTCCACCCCGACGATCCCCCGCCCGGCAGCTGTACATCCTGGAACGCACCCCCACCGCCGCCGCTGTGCACGCCGCCTTCTACGGTGACCTCGAACCGCTGGTCCGGGCCGCGCCTTCTACGTCCTGACGGTCATCTTCCCCTGGGCGTCAGGCGTTTCCTGTGGTCACAGCGGGTGCGGGCGTGTACCGTCCCCGTTAGCTGTCGTGGTTCGGATTCTCCCTTTACCCATGCCCTCGGCGTGGGCTTTTTTGCTGTGCTGTGCCGCAGGAACCAGGGCGATCACCTCCGCCTCCCACACCGTGTGGGCGGCGTTCATCGACTGGAAGGCATGGAACATGGCTACGGGAATCGTGAAGTGGTTCAACTCGGAGAAGGGCTTCGGCTTCATCGAGCAGGACGGTGGAGGCCCGGACGTCTTCGCCCACTACTCCAACATCGCCGCCCAGGGCTTCCGTGAGCTCCAGGAGGGCCAGAAGGTGGAGTTCGACGTCACCCAGGGCCAGAAGGGTCCGCAGGCGGAGAACATCCGCCCGGTCTGAGCCCCACCTGCACCCCTGACGCCCCGCGGGCCGCTCAGCCGCCCGCGGGGCGTCGCCGCATCTCTCAGCGGCGGCATTCTCGTGCATCTGCCGACGCGGCTTCGCGGAGCTCGTGCTGCCGGACGCCAGCCCGCAGCAGCGGCGCGGCCTCGGGCGCGCCGGGCGCTACCAGTACGAGCTCTACCTCGAAGGCCGGCTGCTCTGCTCCTCACAGAGCTGGCCCTCAAGGAACCACCGGGCGGCGTGTCCACCGAACCCGGTGATCATGGGCTGGGCCGCTCTCGCGGCGGGTTCACCACCAAGCTGCACCCGGCTGTCGAGCGGGGCCAAAAAAGCCCGTGTCGATCGTGGTGACTGCTGGACAGCGGGGGACTCGCCGCAGTTCGAACCCGTAGTGGCCAAGGTCCGCGTGCCTCGGATTGGGTCGGGCCGGCCGCGCGTCCGCCCCGACCGCGTGCGGGCGGACAAGGCGTATTCTTCCCGCAAGAATCGCGCCTACCTGCGCCGCCGCAGGATCCGCTGCACCATACCGAACAAGGGCGACCAGGTACGCAACCGCGAGAAGCTTGGCTCCCGTGGTGGTCGGCCCCCGCGCTTCGACCCGGTCGATTACCGCGAGCGCCACGCGGTCGAATGCGGAATCAACCGCCTCAAACGGCACCGCGCTGTCGCCACGCGATACGACAAGCTCGCCGTCCGCTACGAGACGACCGTCCTGGTCGCAGTTCTCAACGAATGGCTCTGACTAAGGGCTGTCCCGCAAGTGCGGCTGTGCCTTGGCCTGAGACCGGCTCGATAGGGTCAGGACCACAGCCGACGGAAGAGGATCGTTCGATGGCGACGTACGACCAGCTGACCGAGTGGGCCGGTCTGGGGCATGTCACGCGAGCCGGACGGGACGCTGTGGCCGGCTGGCGGATCCCGGGCTTCATGAAGGCACAGCTCATCGAAGTGGGTATCCCGGTGGCTCCGCGTCTCATCGAGCGAGTCGTGATGCAGAGTGAGGCTGATCCGGTCCTGCTCACGTCCCGGGGCCCGCTCTACCGTCTCACCGAGCAGGCGGACCCCGATGAGCCGGCCGAGCGGTCATCGTTCGGCGTCGAGCCGGAGACCGGGGCGGTCTACTTCGTCATGCCGGACGGGGAGGCATGGTTCGCCAACTCGGGTGTCGGCGTGTGGTCAACGTCCTTCATCACTACGGTAGTCGCGTCACCGCCTCAGAGCTTCTCAGCGAGCCGGACGGCCCCGAGGAGTACCTCTCCGAAGAGGAGGAAGAGCAGGCTTTCGCCGAGCTGAACCGGCTGGCCGAGGAGCTGAAAGAGATCGACCCGGCAGCCTTCAAAGGCTACGAGGGGTTTCTCTGGCCAGGACTCCTGGACCGCTGGCTCTACTGACCTCGGCCGGCAGATCCAGGGGCCGCAGGTCTGGACCCGTGCGGGAGGCCAGGCCGCCCACGACTGAGATGATCTTCATGTGGTGGCTGTGATCACGGCGTCGGAGCCGTCATGGATAGCGCCGTACTCCGGGCTCACTCCGAAGCAGTTCGGCAAACTGATCACCGTGCTACGGCGCGGAGGCTTGCCCGTGGTTTGCAGGGGCCGTCCGTGGAGTCTTCGGCTGGAAGACCGGGTGTTGCTGGTTGCCGCGTACTGGCGGACGAACCTGACCTTGCGGCAGCTGGCTCCCTTGTTCGGGATCTCGAAGTCGGCAGCGGGCCGGATCGTGAGCCAGCTCGGGCCCTTGCTCGCGCTGCGGCCGCGGAGCCGCTTCCGCAGAGACACAGTGCTGATCGTGGACGGCACCCTGGTGCCGACACGGGACCACAGCGTGGCGGAGCAGTCCAAGAACTATCGCTACTCGACCAACCACCAGGTCGTCATCGATGCCGACTCACGCCTTGTCGTCTCTGTCGGCCGGCCCGTTCCCGGCAATCGCAACGACTGCAAGGCATGGGAACTGTCCGGAGCCAAGAGCTCGGTCGGCAACACCACCGTGATCGCCGACGGTGGCTACCGCGGCACCGGTCTGATCCCGCACCGCCGAGAACCCGGCCAGACCGAGCTACCGGCCTGGAAGGAAGCCCACAACGCTTCCCACCGCCAAGTCCGCGCCCGAGTCGAGCACACCTTCGCCCGCATGAAGACCTGGAAGATCCTCCGCGACTGCCGCCTGAAAGGCGACGGCGTCCACCACGCCATGCTCGGCATCGCCCGCCTCCACAACCTCGCCCTGACCGGATAGTGGATCTATGCCGACGACCGACGAGGAGTACGTCCGAGATCGCTTGCGGGACAGCCCTTAGACCACGAGATCCGCGGCAGGTATACCGAATCTGAACTCCTGGAGGCGCGGGACCTCGCGCGCCGCTGGCACGAGACGGGGGTCGAGGCCGAGTTGCGCCACCGTACGGGTTCCCGGGATGCCATCGCCCGTACGCCGGTTCAAGACGATGAGTACAACAGCGTCGACGAGTTCACCCTTGGTGGCATGACCGTGCGGGACGGCCATGGGGCGATCCTCACATTGGTCGAGGAACTGCTTGGGGTCCGGACCTCGTTCGAGGAGCTGATGGACCGCGCGTTGGCCCACGCCGGCCAGGAGAACCACACGACATGGAGCAGTGTCACCATCCTGCTGGCCGGCCGGCGCGACCAGGTGACCTGGACAGCTGCCGCAGCGCTGCGGACGAACCCGGACCCACTCCGCCGATTGTTCGGTGCCGAAGTGCTCCGGCTGACCCATCTGTTCGACGACAGCGACGAGGACGCGTTCGCTGGCCCCGCTCTGGACATGTTCACCGACTGGTCGGCCGAGGAGACGGACCTCTCTGTGCTCACCGAGGTGCTGGTCGCTCTTGGAGAACACATCGACCCCCGTGCGGAGGCGACCCTTCTACGCCACGCTGGCCATCCCGATGCCCGAGTACGGCGTGCGGTGGCGCAGGGGTTCATCAGCGACTGGCGATCCTCACCGCCGGCCTTTTCCGGCGACGCACGCACGGCGCTGCTGCGACTGATGACCGATCCGGACCCAGTGGTACGGAAGACGGCCTGCCACAGGGTTGCCGGGGGCAGGGACAACCATCCCGCCGTCGCAGACGCCATGGCCGCTGCGCTGGACGACACGGATCGCCTGGTCCAGCTAGCCGCCGTCTACGGACTCGCCCTCCGCGACGACGAACGGTGCGTGGAAGCGGCACGCTGCCTCGGCCCGCCGCAGCGCGGTTCCCTGGAAGAGGAGAGCTACCTCGACGCGGTGTGGCGTTACGAGTGGCGCCGCGACCGCCGCTGACGTCCCCGCCCGCCTATCTGCTCCGGAGCCGGGAATACCACACGGTTCGAGCAGACCCCGTGGAGTGCGGCCCGGCGTGAGGCGTACGCGAACGACCAGGACAGCCCCGACACGCTGATCGCCGTCACCGCGGCGTCCAACCGATCCAAGAGCGACAAGGACCCCGCCGATTGGCTTCCCTCGGATGCCTCCTACCACTGCAACTATGCCGCGACGTGGGTCGGCACGAAACTGTGCTGGAACCTCGCCGCCGATGAGGCTGAGCACCAGGCTCTCCTCGGACTCGCCGCGGACTGCCCCACGACCACCGTTAGCTACGAACCCGTCCTGTAGCACAATCCGAGATTCGGAAACGCCTGTCTGGTGTGCTGGCGTCGACCCGTGGTCGACGGAGGTTGCCATGCCTGTGATCGCTACGCGGCCGTAGTCTCAGCGCCGGGGCATCGTCGACGGGCTGGGGACGTTGTTCAGGCAGCGGTCAATGAGTGCGTGCATGCGGGGGACGGAGAGGGACGGGTTGGCTGCGGCGCCCTCTGCGGTGCGAGGGTCGGCGAGGAGGGCCTCCAGGGCCTGCAGTGGCAGGCTCGGGTTGGCGGCGGCTGCACGGCGCACCGACTCGTCGGGGTCTTTCACCGGGGGGTCGGGCAGGGCGGGATCGGCTGCGGCCAGGGCTCGTACCTGCGGATCCGGGTGGCCGATGAGGTGGGTCGTGCCGGTGCGGGGGAACGCGGGCAGGGTCAGCAGGTGCGGACGGTGGACGGGGCGGGTGACGAAGACGTCCAGGAGGAGGCGTGGCGGGGCCAGGGGGTGGTGGCAGGCCAACCGGATCCGCACTTCCTCGTCGTCGTCCTGCGCGAGTGTCGCGACGAGTTCTGCGGGCAGGCCGGGCCAGCTCGCCGCAACCCGGCGGAGCACCGGTTCCTCGGACGCCGCGCAGGCGGCGAACCAGCCGGGTGACGGCCGCAGGGCGGGCTCGGTGATCGGGCAGGTGCAGTCCGGGCCGTGGTCGATGATCCTGTGAATTATGTCGTACTCGACCCAGGTGCGGGAGAAGGGGTGGAGGCGTGCGCGCGCCCGTACGTTCTCGTCAGGGTCTTTCCTCAGCTCCGCGACCAGGTCCGGCCCCAGGTCGGGCCGGGTGGTGACCATCGCGCGGACCCGCGCCTCGGGATGGCGGGCGAGCCTGGCGACGGCGTAGGCCGGGGCGTGGCGGTTTCCGGCAAGGGGGCGCACCGTGCCGTCAGCGAAGCAATGCTCGACGAGCGCGGGGGACAGGGCGCACGTGCCGAACACGAAGGGCTTGCCGCGCGGCTCGTAGGATGGCAGTCGGGCCTCTACTTGTTCCGGATCCAGCACCCAGCTGTGGTCTTTCGCCGCTTCACGGACTGCGGGGTCTGGATCATCGAGCAGCGCCGCGCGCTGCGCCGGGGTGAGCGACCCCCAACTCCAGGTGGCCCGAATCCGGAGTTCGGGGTGCTCGCGGCCGGCCAGGGAATGGCGGAAGGACAGCGGGATCTGCCGGGACGATTCGAGCACCCCGATGATCTCACCTGCGGTGAGTCTGCCGTCCTCTCCCCCATCCTGCGCGGTCAGCAGAGTTGCGAGAATGTCGTCCGGCAGCGGGCGGACCCATCGGGGCCGGGACTGGGGGCCCTCGGCAAGCGACGCGCGGACGAGTCCCGACGGGTCCGTCGCCAGGGGGGCGAGCTGCGCCGGGTCGACGTACAGGTTGCGGGCGAGCGCGCTGCGGACGGCTCTGACCGGATGGCGCAGGGCCGCGTCGATGACGGCGTCGGTCAGGTCACGCCCCTCGCACATCAGCAGGCCGGCCTCACCGACCGCTTGATCCATCAGGCGTATCAGTACGTCGGAGGGCGCCGCCGGATTGAAAGCGAGGCCACGCAGCCACAGTTCATGCAGAGAGTCGGACACCGCATCATCCTGCCACCTCGTCTCCCGAACCGGGCCGCCCGACGCCTACCACGTGGGCGCTCACCAGCGGGCTCCCCTCGCAGGGCCGGGCAGGCCGATGCGCTGGCGGGCGGTGGACGTCGTGGCCATCGCCGCAGCGAGCACCTTCGTGGTCTCCGGGCTGGCCCGTCGAGCACGTCGGCCGGGAAATGTGGGAGCTTCTCGCGATACGAGACAACCGCCTCTGACACCCGATCACCTACGCGTCCTACGCCAGGTAACAAGGTGATCAACTTGCGGACGGCTTTGTCCGCTAGTGGCCCCCCGTGTGCGGTTGGTGAAGATTATTTGATCTTCACGTGCTGAGTGTTGCGTGACATCGTCGCAGCGTAAGCGGCGGCGTTGGTTCGTGGGGAGGGGCGGCCGCGCTGACGCATGCCGTACGAGGCCGGGGGGCCGAGCGGTGAGCCGCCCGGTTTGGCATGCCCATGGATGACGCTGTCGAAGGATCGACAGATTGTCAGGCACTCCATGTCATTGTTCAGAGACGTCGGCAGACGCCGGCGTCGCATGCGGTCGGCCCTTGCCAGGGCCACCGGCACGACGGCGCTCGTCACCGCCGCCGCCGTACTGGCCGGCGTGATCCAGGCCGCTCCGGCCTACGCCGACCCGGTGCCCGAGGTGGACGACGGCCTCTACCGCAACAGCATCGGCGAGCAACGGCGGCTCGACCGCTGCCTTACCGGTGTGGCACTGCACATCGGCGGTCCCGCGATGAAGGCCAAGGCCATCGAGGGCCTGACGGGCACCGACGAGCAACTACGTGACGTCGTCAGCAGTGTCGGCTGGATCGGCTACGGCCCTCTGGGCCTGGCCGATGACGCCGACGATGAGGAAGCAACCGCCTCCTACAGAGCGGGCACCCAACGGGTCGAAGAGCTCAACGCGGCCAACAAGCCCTACCGCGAGTCCGCCTTTGACGCTGAGGGCATTGAGTGGCACGCGCCCGAGTTCGGCGCGGACGTGAACTACTTCACGGCAGTCTCGAAGGCCCAACGCGCGCACCAGCTCGGTTGGGACGGCCACACCAAGCCCAGTGATGAGGCCCTAGCCCGCGCCAAAGCAATCACGGAAGAGAATCTCGGCAAGGACGAATGGCACGACTTCACCGCGGACTGGATGTTCAAGGACATCGCAAGTAGTTCGCGTGGTACGACCTCCAGCGACATCGCGTCCTATCTGAAGCGCGGCGGCTTCGCGATCCAGGCGCCCGTCAAGGACTCCGCTGAATACCGGGTCGAGGTGGAAAACTTGAAGCAGGCGTGGGCCGCCTGCGACAACCAGAACCCGTATGATCCGTCCCGCAAGCTCGACGAGCTCGTCATGGACGCGATGGTCGAGTGGGAGCTGGAGTACGCCGGACAGGGCACCCAGCGCGCCACGATCATGCGAGCCGAGGTCGAGGCCACGGCGGCGACCCGGGCCGCCACCGACGACATGATCGAGGCCATCCGGCAGGCGTGGCTCGCCGAGCAGATTCTGATTTGGCGCAAGCACTGGCTGGAGGTCCTGGCTGGCTGGCCGGAACACCCAGATCAGCCTGATCAGGCGTTCTATGACAAGGCCACGGCCGATCTGGCTCAGGCCCGTACCAACGCGACCGCTCTGGTTGCCTCGGCCAAGGCGCAGGCCGCCAAGGCCGCGGCCGCCGCCCAGAAGGCCGCGACGGCGCAGCAGGAGGCGTGGGCCGTCGCCGACGCGACCCATGTGCCGCGCGGCCGGGGTCTGATGTACGCCCAGCAGTCCGTCCAAGCCGCCCGAGCTTTGGCCGCTGCCGCCAAGGCAGCCGCGAAGGCGACCGAGAGCGCGATGTCCGCCACGAACGCGACGGTGGAAGACGCGGATGCCCTGCTCGCGAAGGCGCAGACGGACTCGCACGCGATCAGCACGGAGTTCCGCCGAGTCGCGGCCGAGGAGGCCGCTGCCCAGGCGAAGGCCGCCGCCGACAGCGCCGAGGCCAACGCCACGGCCGCCGCCGAAGCCGCCGCCACCGCCAAGAGCGCGCAGACAACGGCCGAGCAGAAGCGCGACAAGGCCAAGACTGCTGCGGAGACTGCCGCTTCCGAGCGGGCCAAGGCTCAGGCGGAGAAGGCCATCGCCGTCGCCTCCCGCGCCAAGGCCGCGACCGAGCGCGCCAAGGCGGAGGAGGCCGAACAGAGGGCTGGGACCCAGCAGACCGCGGCGAAGAACGCCGACACGGCCGCTGGGACCGCGACCGCCGACGCCGCGGCGAAGCGGAAGGTCGCCGACGCGAAGGCGAAGGCCGCTCAGACTGCGCGGGAGAAGGCGATCGCCGCACTTCAGGCGAAGCAGGCCACCGCGGCCCGCGCAGCCGCCCTCGAAGCCGCGGCCCTTGCCGCCGAGGGCACCGCGGCCGCCGTCGAGGCCCGTGCCGCCGCCACGACGGCCCATACGGCAGCGGCGCAGGCTGCTGAGGCTGCCACCGCCGCGCAGACCGCGGCAGACGAGGCCACCGCCGCCGCCGTCTCAGCGCGGAGCGCGGCCACCACGGCGGAGGGCGCAGCCGAACGCGCCCAGGCCAGTGCGAGCAGCGCCTGGGCGGTGGCCTACGCCTCCCTCGGCGCGGCCTCCACCGCGCGGGCTGAGGCCGCCACCGCGCTAGACGCGTCCCAGGACGCGGCGCTTCGCGCGGACAACGCGGCGACGGCCTCGGAGAATGCCGCTGAGCTGGCCAAGAAGGCCCAGCTGGAGTCGGTCGCCGCCGGGACCAGCGCCGCCGAGGCAGTGAAGTCGGCCGCGACCGTTGTCGGCCGTGCCTACGCCGCCGGTCAGGCCGCGCTCGCCGCCCGTGACGCCGCAAAGGGAGCGGGCGCTGCCTCCATCGAGGCCATCGCGATGGGAAGTCAGTACCAGGAGACGGACAGTTCGGCCGCGTTCGCTGCTCTGGTCGGCCAGTCCTCGAAGACGATCGCCGAACAGCAGGCCGCCGCGGCCGAGGCCAAGGCGACCGAGGCGGCAGCCGCTGCTGAGGAGGCGCTGCAGGCCGTCGCCCAGGCCACCGGCGATGCCAAGCTCGCCGCGGAGGCCGCCGCCCGCGCGGCGAGTGATTCGGTGCGCGCCGTCGAGGCCGTGACCCGCGCCCAGGGCTCGGCGGCCGAAGCCGCCGATGCACAGAAGGACGCGAAGACCGCCGCTGACGCCGCCTCCGGCCACGCCGAGCAGGCCGGGAACGACGCTCTCAGTGCCGTCTTCACAGCCGGCGAGGCGAGCAGCGTCGCCGGGGAGGCCTACCGCGAGGCCACCGATGCCGAGCAGCACGCCGCCGAGGCAAACGGCAAGGCGGGTCGTGCGGCGGAAGCCGCCGAGGAAGCCGCGCGCAAGGCGGCCGAGGCAGAGCAGCAGGCCAAGGCCGCTGAGGGCAAGGCGTCCGATGCGGATGGCGACAGTTCCGCTGCCGAGGAGGCCGCGAAGAAGGCCGAGGAGGAGCAGCGTAAGAAGAATGAGGCCGCGCACAAGGAGGCGCTCGCCGAGGGCGTCACGCCGATCAAGGGCGGTGCGTCCAACTGGCCGGTCCTCGGTGAGCGCGAGGAGCGGATACTGCTCGACGCGTGTGGTCAGACCTGCGTCGATGACTACAGGGAGGGCCTCGCGGCCGTCTCGGTGAACGTCGTCGAGTGGGCGACCGCTAACGGCGGGCAGATCCTCTTCGAGCAGCTCGACGTCGCCAAGGTCAAGGAATGCCTGGCCGGTTATGACATCGAGGACTGCCTCTGGGAGCTGGTCGACGTCCCGTCGTCCGCCGTGATCGTGGGCCGCATACCCGCGCTCGCACAGGCGATCGAGAAGGTCTCCGACGGCGTCCGGCAGCTCTTCGTCGACGCCGACAACGCGTTTCGCCGGCTCAACGATCTGACGGCCGTCATCAGTGGCGTCCGCTCCACCCCGCGCCTCAACCGGTGCCTCGCGGGAGTCGCCCTGCACGCGGGCGGCGCCAACATGAAGGCCAAGGCCATCGAGGGCCTCAGCGGCACCAACGCCCAGCTGGACGCGGTCATCGCCGATGTCGGCTGGATCGGCTTTGGGCCTTTGGGGCAGGCCCGGGACTTGGACCGTGAGGCGAGCTACGCCTTCTGGGATGCCATCGCTGCCCGCGAGGCGATCCTGGAGGATGCCAACCGCCCGTATGCGATGAGCGCGTACGACGACGACGGGATCACGCTGCACGCCCCGGAGTTCGGCGAAGACACCCTCGGGTTCACCTTGGCCGCACAGGCCAAGCTGTCATACCGGCTCGGCTGGGACGACCACACCAACCCAAGCGCCGAGGCTGTTGCTCAGGCTCGAAAGGTCACCGAGCAGAACCGGGGCAAGGACGGCTGGCACGACTTCGCCGCCGACACCATGCTGCTGTTCACAAACCTGAACAACACTCGGTTCTCCGGAGGTACCACCTCCGCCGACATCGCCACCTACCTGCGGCACGGCGGCTTCCTCGACAAGAAGGTCGCCGAAGGCACGCCTGAGTTCCGTATCGAGGTCGAGAACCTCAAGCAGGCGTGGGCCACGTGCAACCACAACGACCCGGTGGACCCGCGCAGCGCCCTGAGCGAGGCCGTCTCGCAGGCCTCGGCGGAGTGGGAGTCGGAGTACGCCGGCCAGGCCGCCCCGCGCGCCGTCATCATGCGCGCGGAGGCGGACGCCGCCGCCGCGACTCGCGCCGCCGCCGACCACATGGTCGAGGCCATCGGCCAGGCGTGGCGTGCCGACCAGATCCTGCGCTGGCAGAAGTACTGGCACGACTTCCTGGAGGCCGACCCAGACCACCCTGCCAGGCCGAAGCAGGCCCTCTTCGACAAGGCGAAGACGGACCTCGCGAACGCCCGGGGCAAGGTCCAGGCGCTGGTCGTCAAGGCGAAGGAGCAGGCCGCTCTGGCTACCGCCGCCTCGCAGCGTGCGGTGACCGCCCAGCAGCAGGCGTGGACGATCGCGGACGCCGCCGAGGTGCCGCGCGGTCGTGGCCTGATGTACGCGCAGCAGTCGGTGCAGGTCGCACGTGCTTCCGGCGCCGCTGCCACGGCCGCCTCGAAGGCGACGGAGACGGCGCTGCACGCGGCGAACGCCACCGTCGCGACGTCGCAGACGCTGCTGGCCCTGGCACAGACCGAGGCGCATGCGGTGAACACGGAGTTCCGTCGTATCGCCGCGCAGGAGGCTGCCGCCCAGGCGAAGGCCGCTGCGGACAGCGCGGACGCCTACGCGGCCTCGGCCGCGGCTAACGCGGAGAAGGCCAAGAAGGCCAAGGAATCCGCGCTGGCGGAGGAGGAGCAGGCCCGTCAGGCTGCGGCCGACGCGCAGGCGTCCCGGGCCGTCGCCGAGCTGGAGCGTGCCAACGCGGCGGCTTACCGGGCCACCGCGGAGAGCGAGCGGAACAAGGCGAAGGCCCACGAGGCGGACGCCGTCGCGCAGGGCCGGATCGCCAGTGAGTCCCGTACGTCGGCCGAGGCAGCGGGTACCGCGGCCTCGGCCAAGCGGGGCGTCGCTGAGCAGGCGGAGCGCGACGCGGTCGCTGCTCGCGATCGGGCCCTGGAGGCCGAACAGCGGCGGGACTCGCTGAAGGCGAAGGCGGCGGCCCTTGAGGCCCACGCCGCGGCCGTTGACGGCACGGACGCAGCCGAGGCCGCCCGGGCCTCCGCGACCGACGCCCGAGCCGCCGCCAACACGGCGACCACGGCGGCCACCAACGCGCGCGCGTCGGCGAACGCGGCCACGACCGCGGCCGTCAACGCTCGGGACGCGGCCACCAAGGCGCAGGGCTCCGCGTCCCGTGCCAAGGCGGCGGCGGACAGCGCCTGGTCCTCGTACCTGGTGGCGGCCGGTTCAGCGGCGGCGGCGCACGCCGCGGCGGCCGAGGCCATCGACGCTTCCGTGGCGGCGGCGGCCGACGCCAAGGGCGCCAAGGAGCAGTCGGAGAAGGCCTCCGCGGCGGCCAAGGTCGCCAAGACGGAGGCGGCTGCCGCACGTTCTGAGGCGCTGCAGACCGCCGCCTGGGCGGCGACCACCGCCGGCAAGGCCCTCGCGGCCGTGCAGGCCTCGCTCGCGGCTCGTGACTCCGCGAAGGCGGTGATCAAGCCGGCCAACGAGGCGATCGCCCTCGGCGGCCCGTACCAGGAGACCGACAGCTCGGCGGCGTTCGCGGTCCTGACGGGACAGCAGTCCCTGACGATCTCGCAGCAACAGGCAGCGGCAGCGGCCGCTACCGCGAACATGGCCCAGGCGTTCTCCGCCGAGGCGAAGGCCCTGGCCGAACAGGCCACCGCGGACATGAAGCTCGCGGCGCAGGCCGCCTCGGCCGCGGCGGCCGACGCGCTCCGTGCCGCCAACGCGTACCAGCGGGCCCAAGCCTCAGCCACCCAGGCCGCGAAGGATGCCAAGGAAGCCCAGGCCTCAGCGAACCGCGCCGACGGCTACGTCCAGTCGGCGGGCAACGACGCCATGGCGGCGTCGTGGGCGGCGATGGACGCGCAGGCCGACGCCACCGCCGCGGACGCCGCGGCCACCGAGGCGGAGAAGGACGCCGCCAACGCCCGCGCCGCAGCCACCCAGGCCGAGGAGGACGCCGCGAGCGCCCGTGCCACCGCCACCCAGGCGGAGAACGACGCGACGGCGGCGGAGGAAGCCGCCGCCGGTGCGTGGGACGCGGCGAACGAGGCCCAGGACGCCGCTGACCGCACGGAGAAGGGCGGCAGCAGCGAACAGATCTCGCAGGGTGTCACCACCGGGATCAGCGATGTGTGGGCGGTCCTCGACCACATCGAGTACATCGGCGAACCACAGAACGTCGTCAAGGACAACTGCAACCCGATCATCCACATCGGAGACTGCAAGATCACGGCCGACATCACATACAAGTCGCACGTCGACGTGTACATGTGCATGGTGCCGTGGGAGTCGTACACGAGCACGGGCAGCTGCCCGGCCGCGGAGACGGTCTACCTCGGCCCCGAGGTGACGAAGGCGGAGACGAAGCGGCTCACCGTCACGCTGACGATGCTCGAGTTCAACTCGGGCATCGACCCGATCGACGTCTTGCTCGGCGACTTCATCGGCTGCGCCAAGCTGATCACCCCGGGTCTCTCCGGTGGAAGCTGGGGCGACTGCGCCTGGGCGGCCAGCTGGTTCGTGGCAGGCGCGATCTTCAGGTCGGCCAAGGCCGCTGTAACGGCGGTGGACGCTGCCATCAAGACCGGCATCGGATTCATGGACGCCTATCTGGCGCTCCGCACCATCGGCCTGACCGAGGCCGTCATCCACGGCATCATCAGCCGTATCGTCCGGAAGCTCTCCGAGGCGTGCGAGACGGTGGACACCGCGACCTTCAAGGTCGTGTCGTTCTCCGTCGCGGCGGCGGCAAGCGACGACGTCGTCAAGAAGTGCACCGAGGTCCTCGCCGACTTGGTGAAGGACGGCGATCACATCGTCCTCGGAGTCAACCCCGGTTCGGATGCTCTGGCCACGTCTGTCGGCGGGCGCACATTCAACGACGACCTCTACAGTACCCAACTGCCTGCAAGCATGGGGCTGGGGGAACGCGCCATTTGGACGGTGGGAGTGGAGAGAGCAGTGGTCAACTCTAACGTGGAGCTCTCGGTGTCGCTGGCCGGTGTCGCAGGTGCCAAGAACGCCGACGAGGCGCTGACTCTGCTTCTGGCGCGAGGGGACACGATCCCGAACAGCGACTGGACGCTCATCCAAAAGCAGGGCTACGGAACCGCATGGGAGATGGTCAAACTCCGTGCGGCCCTCCGGATGGAGTACCGCAAGTGGGATTCCATCAAGTGGTACATGAACAAGCTCGACGAGGCCGGCAAGCCGGTGCTCGACGCCGGCAAGCCGGTGTTCGAGCGGGTGTACCCGACGCGGTTGACGTACGCCAACGGAACGCCCGTTGAGTAGTGATAAGAAGATGGTGGGTATGACAGATTTCATCCGGGAGGGGCGGCTCTTCAGAGTCGCCGCGTTCCTTCCTTCGCACCGGCAACTCCTCCTGGCCAGTTAGCCACACTGGTGGACCGGACCACGACGAGGGCCGAGGTCTCTCTTGGGCATGTGGAACTGATGTTCCTCAATCCCTACTCCGAGAACGGGCTCCACAACCGGGGGGCGACCGCCGCAGAGTTCGCCGTGCTCCACGAACGGCACGGCATTCCGGCGGAGGACGCCGCCTGCACCTGGAAGTTGGAGCGGGACGGCGACAGCTTCGTCGTCGGCAGCGATCCGAACTGGCGGGAGGCGAGGTGATGGATGGGCGCAGTCGTTGCACGACCCGAGTGAGCCCTGGCCGCCGGGGTTCCCGGCGGAATCGGGGATGATCGGCTGACTGCCCACCGGCCGGGGCCGACGAGGGGTAGCAGCCTCGGCGGATTCGGCTGAAGGTGCGCCGACGAAAAGAAGGGGCCGTCCCTTAGTGCGATGCACTGGGACGGCCCTTTCCGTTCCTACCGTGGCGGTGTCAGCCCGTAGCGTCCGCGATCCGCTCCAGCTGGGCCTTGACGACCGGCTCCGGGATCGACGCCTTCTTCGCGTCCAGCATGTTCACCCCGTAGAACGCGGCGATCACTCCCCTTCTGCGCACCACCGTGTACGTCATCGGCACCTTCTGCTTGCCGATGTCACCGGTGATCCTGTAGCCGACAGCCTCGTTGCCGAGCTTCGGCGCCGGGAGGCCCTCGACCTTGCCGTAGGTGAGGCCCAGGGGCTTGAAGCCCTTGGGGCATTCGGCGACGGCCGCGCGGAGATCCTTCATCACCCGGGTGGCGTTGTCCTCCGAATGCGAGGCGAGCCACATCGAGCCGACGGTCGCGTTGCTCGCCTCGCCGGGCTGGAGCGAGCGATGCACCGTGCTCACCGCGGGGACGTGCGTGAAGCCGCCGATGAGGCTGGCGAGCGGCTGGCAGGCCTTCTTGTCGGCGTCCATGCCGCGGCCGGCCTCGACCTCCGCCCTGGCGACCTTCTTGGCGTCGAAGCCCGCGATCCGGCCGGTGATGGCGGCCTTTTCGAGGGCCTTTCCGTCGAACGCCCCCAGGCGCTTTGCCTCGGCGGCCTCTTTCTCCTCGGCGCTCTACTTGCTCTTCGCGCTCGGATTCGGTTTCTTGGAGTCGGAATCCGAGGATTCTCCGCTGCATGCGGACATGACGAGCAGGGCCGGTATGACGGCGGCGATCGGAAGGGCGGCCTTGCGCAGTTTCATGGTCTTTCCCTGCATCTCTCGCTGGCGAAGAATAAGCAGAATGATCTTACTGGCGGCGGCGAGGTGTCCACATTACGTTTTGACCTCGACTCGACCAGTGCCGGACATTTCCGTCAGAGCAGCGAGCTCCTTCTGTCCCGAGCCTTGCCCCGGTCGGCGGCTGGCACACCGTCACGGCCGTCGACACTCCTGTCGACAGCGTGGCATCCGTGCCGTTCTGCAGCTACCTCACCATCGCCGGAGATTGGGAACCGCTCCTTGCCGCGGTATTTCTTCCAGCTACGACCAGAGTGCCAACAGCTCCAGCCCAGCACCCTTACCTGGACGCTCTCGCCAGACTGCGACGTGTGCTGGCGATGCACCCTGCTCGTCACTTTGTGGTTCGACGACGTCGGACTTCCCCGGACCGCAACGCCGTTGGGGCCTCCTGGCCAGGCCGCGGCCGCACTTCGGACTGCTCAGCCACCAGCGTCAGGCAGGAATACTGCACGGCTCGAATGACGCCCCCTGCCAGCTGGGGCCTCGACTGGGATGCGAAGCGGCGGGAGGCGTACGCCAACGACCAGGGCGCCGCCGCGTCGGTGGTCGCGGTGACCGCCCGGTCGAACCGGTCAGTCGGCTCCGATGTAGGTGACGATGCTGCCGAGGGCGGTGGCGTAGAAGAGCGGAGACGTTCACAGGTCTGCGGGCGCGTCGGTTCGAGTGGCTGGTGAAGGTCGTCCGTGCTCATGCCTGGTCGGGCATACTTGCGACGCAGCGGGCTGGCGGGATCGGTTGGGGTCGGTGGCGGTCCCGGCTGCGCAACTGCACTGCGTCAACGGGGGAGTTCGATGGTGACCCGCGGCATCGGGCCGGGAGTCCGGCTTGCTCAGGGGCGTTTCCTGATCGGTGAGCTGCTCGGCACGGGAGGGATGGCAGCGGTCTACCGGGCACGCGACGATGCTCTGGGCCGGACGGTTGCGATCAAGACGATGACAACCGTGCCGGGCGGTGATCAGGCTGGGCGGGAACGCTTCCGTCGCGAAGCGCGTGCGGCCGCCGCTCTCAGCCATGCGCACGTGGTGGCGGTGTACGACGTGCTTGAGGAGGACGTGGCCGGCGTGCGTGTGCCGTACTTGGTGATGGAGTACGTCCAGGGGCGGCCCCTGAGTCATTACGTTCCTCCCGGTCCCGGTGGGCTGCCGCTGGCCGAGGTCTTGCGGTTTGTCTCCGAGATCCTGGATGCGTTGGCTGCGAGCCATGCCGCCGGGCTGGTGCACCGGGACGTGAAGCCGGCCAACGTGATGGTCACCGAGGCCGGCTCGGTGAAGGTCATGGACTTCGGGATCGCCCGAGCTCTGGACGCGCAGGCCACCGCTCTGACCGGCACCGGCTTCATCGTGGGGACGCCGCACTACATGGCCCCGGAGCAGTTCACGGCCGGTGGCGCCATTGACCCACGCAGTGATCTCTACGCTGTCGGCGTCACTCTCTTCCAACTCCTCACCGGAAAGGTGCCGTTCGCTGGGGAATCGGGGTTCCAGATCGGCTACCAGCACGTCCACGCTGAGCCGCCCACACTCGGCGTCCAGGTGCCCGGAGAAGTGCAGGCCTTGCTGACACGGGCGCTGGCGAAGAGTCCGCAGGACCGCTTCCCGGACGCGCGGAGCATGCGCGCACAGATCCTGCAGGTCGCCGGGCGGGACGCTGCCGGCGCCGACACCCCGGAGGACGGATACGTTGCCACGGTCCTCGACCGCGCACCCGCCGGCGGACCTCGCCCGCCCGCTTCGGCCGGATCCGGCTCGGGCGCTGACATCCCGCACGACGCGCCGCCCCCCTCTCCGCTCGCCGGCCTGCCGACCCAGCCTCGACGCGCCCCGGTCGTACCGTCCTACGCGCCGGGCCAGCACCCCATGCCCATCGTTCCGCCGCCCACAGCGACGGAAGAGGTGACGCGCCGGCTGAAGATGGGGCTCGGTCACCCGATCATGTGGCTGCTCGCCCTCACCCCGCTGGTGGCCTACGGGATGGTCCTGGGCAAGTTCGACGATCTGTTGACGACGAGCAATCTGCCGCCCGCCATCGTGGCATCCTTCCGCGCGGACATCCCGGGCTGGGCCGTTGACGACTGGTGGCGGACTCCGATGTATGTGGTGCTGCTGTGCGCCCTGGCCCCCCTCCTGTATTTCCGAGCTCGTCTCAGCGCCTCCGGCGCACCTGCCGTGCGGGCCTGGACGGTGGCAGCGGGCTGCTACTGGCTGGCGCTGTGTACCGCCTGGGGGCTTCACTTCGCCCAGTTCACTGTCCTGGACAATGCCATCGAACCGGTCGTCCACCAGTACGCTGGACTGCACTCGGCCGTCCGCGTCATGGGGATCCTTCCCGCCTCGGCCATGCTCCCCGTGACCATCGCGTGTGCCTGCGCGGCCCCTGTCCTGCTGTTCCGGACCGCGCTGCGGATCCGGAGGGCGTGGGCACGGTAATCGACAGCGATTTCCGACACGGATCTGAGACGGCGACCGTCCGACGTGAGGTGAGACAGCGGACAGACCCGCAGGTCACGAGACCGACGTCCGACACGAGCCGCGAGGCCCTACAGCTGTTGTGGGGACTCAAATCCCGTGGCCAAATCTCACGACCGGTGGCCACCCGACGGTCAAATGGCCACGAATCTGAGACTGGCCAGGGGGCCCGGCGCTGTCACCCACAGGGGTGATGGCGCCGGTCGCTGGCCATCTGAAGCGGGCATCTGCCGCAGTTGGGGGGAGGGCGCTCACAGTCTTCCCTCCAGTTGCCCGGCGAGTGACCGCGGTGGCTGGGGCGAGCCGGTGGACCATGGGCGACCCGAAGCCTCCAGTGCCGCCGTTGAGGTCGGGAGGGCGCATGCGCGGGGCACGGGGGCTTTGGTCTGCACGGCCACCTCGATGCCGTCCGGGCGGGCGGCCAGGTCGAGGGTGCAGGTGCCGCCGCCGTGTCGCAGGGCGTTGGTGACGAGCTCTGAGACCACGAGGAGCACGGTGTCGGCGGCCTCGGACGCGGGCGCCGGAATGAACCCGTCGAGGAAGGACCGGGCCCTGTCGCGCGCCCAGGCGACGGAACCCGCAGGGTGGTCGGTCGCGACATCGACGCTCATCGTCTCCATCAGGTCACCCTGGCCTCCGGATCGTCCATGCCCGTTCCTCCCCGCCCACCGCATCTGCCCCGACAAGCAGCGATTAACCCGGTGCGACCGCCCTGCGCCCCACCTTCGTCACTGTCCGAGGTCGATTACCTCGTCACCAGACACACGAAAATCTGCATTGGCCGGAGTAGACATTAGGTAGTGACGTCGCTATGGTTTCTCCCGTAGCCCAGAAAGACAGCAGGGCCTGGCAGAGACGAACTGCCGGCAAGCAGTACCAGCAGTACAGGTAGTTGGAGTTCGCAGGACGGTGCGGCGGCGGAGCCTCGAAGCCAGGGAAGTTGCAGGACGGCGACGGGACTGGCAGCCGGACCGGGTGGCCCGCAGTGATCAGGGGCCACCTCAGTGGGACCGCGGGCATGGCAGATGCGGTACCCGCGAGTGCAGTACGCAGCACCCAGCAGTGAAGTCAGTGAGCAGCACCCCTGGTGAAGGCGTCGGCTGCGGACGCGCGCACCGGGAAGTTCGGCAGTGGGGTTCCAAGCCAGAGCAGACGCAGGACGGGCAACGGGGCTGGCTGCCGAAGAGCGGCGCTGTCACAGGCCGCTGAGCAGTTCGCATCACCAGCAGTACCCGCAGTAGAGCAGTACCAGTAGTGCGCAGTACCCGTAGTAGGTAGTTGATCACCGAGGAATGACGGAGGAGCGACGCACCATCAGGATCGCCCGGGCGGATGTCTTGAACCCGGGTACCGCAGGACATCGATAGTGAGGTGGTCTCCGGTCAAGCAACCGCGATCCCCGCAGCCCCGACATTGTTTCGGTCGGGCACGCGGACACAGAAGGCCGGCGCAGTATCAGGGCCGGCACGTGGTGTAGAAGTTCCTTCGGGGCCCTGGTGCCAGTACGGCACCAGGGCCCCTCCACGCGCTCCAGAGAGAGGTGCAGATGACAGCAGACGACTCCTACGGCCGTCTCGACGACGACGACTACCCCGCCTACACCATGGGCCGGGCTGCCGACATGCTCGGCACCACCCCCGCCTTCCTGCGCGCTCTGGGTGAACACCGCCTGATCACCCCGCTGCGCTCCAAGGGCGGCCACCGCCGCTACTCCCGCTACCAGCTGCGCATCGCCACCCGCGCCCGGGAACTCGTCGACCAGGGAACCCCTATCGAGGCCGCCTGTCGCATCATCGTCCTCGAAGACCAGCTCGAAGAAGCCCAGCAACTCAACGAGCAATACCGCCAAGCTGCCGAGCGGACTGAAGCGGTTGAGCCGCCGGCCGCGGCCTGAGACAGCACCGCGCCCACCGGAATCCGGCAGGTATCCCTCGATCGGTCCAATTGTGAACGCGCCACCCTTTCCTGTGGTGACTGAGGGTGCAGGTGTGTAGCGTCACCGTTAGCTGTCGTGGTTCGGAAGTTCCCTTTGCCCACGCCCCCGGCGTGGGCTTTTTGCTGTGCTGTGCCGCAGGAACCAGGGCGATCACCTCCGCCTCCCGCATCGTGCGGCAGGCGTTCATCGACTGGAAGGCACCAGACATGGCTACCGGAACTGTGAAGTGGTTCAACGCGGAAAAGGGCTTCGGCTTCATCGCGCAGGACGGCGGCGGCGCGGACGTCTTCGCCCACTACTCCGCGATCAACTCCTCGGGCTTCCGCGAGCTCCAGGAGGGCCAGAGCGTGACGTTCGACGTCACCCAGGGCCAGAAGGGCCCGCAGGCGGAGAACATCACCCCCGCCTGATCTTCTCTCCGCCCCTCCAGGGGCGAAAGCCCGCCAAAGCGTTTGGTGAACAACGCTCAGGGCCGTGCAGCCATTGGCTGCACGGCCCTGAGCGTTGTTGCCGGTCGACCCAGTACGACGAAGTCACCGAAACGGCCGCTGAGGCCGGGATCCGGGCACTGCCCCTCGCCGCCCCGGGCCGCCGTCGACCGCTGTCGGCTGCCGGCCCCGGCGACTGCTGTGACAAGAGCCGCCGTGCTCGGTCTTCAGACCTGCGGGGGCGCCGGTCCGGCTCCTGCCGGGTCAGATGGCTCCGCTGTTCGGCCCGCTGGGGGGCGTGCCAGTCGAGGCAGAGCACGGTGGCGTCGTCGGGGAGATGGCCGTTGCACGCGTCGGTCACCGCGGTGGTCAGGTTCTGTACGACCTCGCGAGGGTGCTCGGCGGCGGTGTCGCCGACGAGACGGGAGAGGTCGAGGTTCTCGGCCGGGCCTTCTTGCATGCCGTCGGTGTAGAGCACCAGGCGGTCTCCGGGGCGGAGGTCGAAGTCCTGCACTTGGTAGGGGCCCTGCTGCGTGATACCGAAGGGCAGATCCACGCGCAGCGGGACCTCCTCGACCCTGCCGTCGCGCAGTCGTAGCGGCTGCCGCTCGCGCGGCGGGTTCACCACCAAGCTCCACCTGAGCGCGGACGGCCGCTGCCGCCCGCTTTCCCTGATCGTGACACCGGGACAGCGGGCGGACTGCACCCAGTTCATGCCCGTCCTGGAGAAGATCCGCGTCCCCCGCGTCGGGCCGGGAAGGTCCCGCAGGAAGCCAGACAGCCTGGCGGCTGACAAGGCATACAGCAACAGGCCATGCCGCGATTACCTGCGACGGCGGCGCATCCAACACACCATTCCGGAGAAGACCGACAGCCAGGCCGCCCGCCTGCGCAAAGGCTCACGCGGCGGACGGCCGCCATCCTTCGAAGGATCGGTACAAGAAGCGCAACACCATCGAGCGGGCGATCAACCGGCTGAAGCAGTCCCGGGCGGTCGCCACCCGTTACGACAAGCGCGGGTACGTCTTCCTCGGCACGGCCACAGCAGCAGCCCTCGTCATCTGGCTCCGTGCCTGAGCGGAGTGGACCCTCAGGACCTCGCATCGGCGGGACGCTGGTGCCCACACGGAGCCGGGTTGCCGTTCTTGTCGAAGACCTCGGAATCGTTGGCCGAATTCACCCACACCGTGATGCCCTGGCTGTGAACGACGACATTGAAAGGGGACTCCTCGGGCGCTGTCTGTGTCACGACGGTGAACTCCTCACCCGGACGCATCCAGTGATCGGTACCCCACGGCTCCACCCACAGGCAGAGCATGCTGTCCGTCTCGTTACTCACGCTCGTCTTCGCCACGACAGCACCCTAACGAGCAGCCTGATCGCCCGGACAGCTCCTAGGAGCAGCTGGAAGTGGCGCAGTGAGGCGGCACGGCGGAGGGACCATCCCTGCGGGTGCGAGGAGCAGCTCGTGTTCGACCGGGACGCCGCCTACGCGTCGGGACCTCCCCACGGGTGCGGGGAGCAGGGCTGGATTCTGACAACGGCGGGCGGGCACACGAGACCATCCCCGCGGGTGCGGGGAGCAGGGGGTGTTACCCGCGCGGTTCTTCGCGGCCGGAGGATCATCCCCGCGCATGCGGGAGCGCGCGGACGCAGGCGCGTCGCGGTCGGGTTTCACGCGAGCCTGACCACCGCCTTGTGCGTGGCGGCGAGCGTTCCCGGAGTGATCCGGAGCTGGAGTGCGGAACCCGTGGCCACCACCTGGACCGTCGCGTCCTTGGACAGCATGGCCGACACGGGGCGGTTCCAGGTGAGGTCGATCGTCGCGCCGTCGCGCAGGGGGCCGGAGACGCACACCGTGGCGGTGGTACCGGACTCCCGGATCAGCACGGACGCGGGGGCGCCGGTCGTGACGTCGTCGACCGTGCCGGCGAGCCAGAAGTTGATGCCGGTGAAACCCAGCGGGGGAACGCGTACGCCCTGCTGCTCCTTGGTGTTGGCGAGGACGGTGAGCCAGTTCGTGTCGGCAGCGCGGGCGGCCGTCTGTGCCTGGCTCGCGCCAGGCATGAGGACGTAGGAGTACGCGGCCCAGGTCGGATCGGTGCCGTGGTCGAACCAGAGGGTGAGGTACCGGCGGGTGACCGGTTCGGTCACGGCGCCCTTGTTGATGTCCGACCACGCGCCCGTCCGGGCCTGGCGCAGGGCCTTCAACGCCGGGGCGCTGCCGGGGAAGACGTACCCCGCGTGTCCGGCGAGGTGCGCCCACCGCGCGCCGGTGAGGGTGGCGCTCCAGCCGAGCGTGGTCGGCTGGGCCGTGCCGTCGACGGTGAAGGCGTGCATGCCGGTCTCACCGAGGTTGCGGTTCTCCACGACCGACTCGACGCCCGTGCCGTCGCGCCCGTGGATCCCGGAGCCCAGGCAGACGATCGCGTCGTCGAGGAAGAACCAGGTCTTCTTGGCCAGGAGCGTGGAGGACAGGCCCTTGAGGTACTGGCCCACGGCCGCGTACGTGCCGTCGGTCGTCCCGCCCACCCAGCGCACGTCGGGCCGGGCCGCGCCCCAGGTGCCGCCTTCGCCGTCGGCGAGCGGCTTGCGGGAGGCGGTGGTGCCGGGCAGCCGGTACGGGTCGACCGTCGGCCAGAAGTGGTCGCTGTACTGCCCGTTGGCGAAGGTGTCGCCCCACCAGTAGAGCATTCCGGAGCCGCTGTGCCAGGCGCGCAGGTTCTCGCCGTTGCCGTTCTCGTAGTACGTGATCCGGTTCGACGCCATGGAGAGCGAGGCCGCCCAGCCGGCGCGCCGGTGCACGGCCCGGTCCATACCGGAGAAGAGGCGGTGGCCGGACGGTTCGGGGCTCGCCGCCGCCGCGCCGTCGTCGACGGTCTTGAGGCGGGCGAGCGCGGCGACGCCCAGGGCGGGGCTGGCGAGCAGCGGACTGTAGTAGTCGCGGGCGATCCAGCCTTTCACCATCCCCTCCCAGCGGGTCTTCTCCGCCGCCGACGCGCTCTGGGCAAGCAGCGCGACGCACGCGATGATCGCGTGGCCGCGCAGATGGTCGTCCTGACGGACGCCTCGGGTGTCCGACTTCCGTATTCCCCGGCTGATCGCCCGTCCGGATACGGCGTCCATGGCCAGACCGTTGAAGAGGAAGGGCGCGTACGCCTTCTCCACCGAGTCGAACACCACCTGCCGGCCGCCGTCGGTAACTTCCCATGGCGAATCCTTGAGCAGCGCAAACAGCAGGGACAGGCCGCCGAGCATGACCGCGCCGTACGAACCCGCGTAGGGGACATAGGTGTGCTGGATGAAGCTCCCGTCAGCGAAGAGCCCGTCCCCACTCGTGACGTACGGGAAGACCGGCGAGAGCGCGTCACGGGCCAGGGTCAGCTTCGCGGCGGATCTGCCGACGACGCCCCGCAGGGCGAGGACCCGGCACAGGTCGACCCGGTTGGCGCCGGTGGACGTGCCGGTGTAGTTCGCCACGGCGCTGTCGGGGACGAAGTGGTCGACGGCGGCGCAATGTTCGGCGATCCGGGTCGCGCCGAGGTGGTCGTACAGCAGGACGTCGATGTCGAGCAGCGCCTGCGGAATGCCGATCTGCCAGTTGTACCAGTTGCCGTAGCGGGCCTGTGTCGCGTGGTACGCCTGGTCGTGGAGGTGGTCGAGTCCGCCGAGGATCTCAGCCCGCAGGGCCGTGTCGCCGGTGAGACCCGTGCCGGGCTGGGAGTACGCCTCGGCAAGGGTGCGCAGCCGGTTGTAACTGGTGTTGAGGTTCCCGGAGTACGTGTACGACTCGGCGTCCGTGTCCGGCTCGGGGTCCGCGTAGGGCAGGTCCGGCCAGAGCGAGCCGTTCGTCCGGGCCATGGAGGAGCGCAGACCGCGGGCGGTGTCGCCGAGCGCGGCGAGCTTTGAGGCGAAGGGCTCGGCGGTCGGAGTGACGTTCGTACCGAGGATGAGCTCCCGCCACGTCAGGCGCAGCGCGTCGTACGCGTCGGCGGCGTGCGCGGGTACCGCGGTGAGCGGCACCGCGAGCGGTGCGACGGCGGCGGTGCCCAGGGCGGCACGCAGCAGGCCGCGTCGGGACAGCAGGGAAGCTGGCACGGAGGAGTGCATGGCAGGGCTGACCTCCTGGGGAGCGCCCCCGGCGGTCGGCGCTGTGGCCGACAGCATGCCCGGGACAGAAAGCGATTGCTACCCTCTGGGAACCGGAATTCCGCAGCGCGCGGCCCGAATCGGAGCCAGCCGCTCCGCAGCCCGGCGGACGCGATGGGCCCGGCGGGCGCGAGCGAACCAGGGTCGCCGGCCAGGCGGCGTGGTGGGCCAACCCCGCAGAGCAGTGGGCAGGTCTACCGGAAGTGCGTCGATGCGGCGGCCGTGTTCCTCGCTCACGCCCAGGGACTCATATCCGCTCACGCCTTCACCTTCCTCGCGCCGTCCCCACTCGCTTCGCTGGCCAGGCCGTAGCCGCCGGCCCAGCACACGATCGGCAGCAGCCACACCCACCACGGCAGTACCCCGAAGGCGAGCAGCGGCACCACTACGCTGACGACCCCCAGCGCGGCGGCGGCGTGTCGCAGCTGCCGGTGCTTGCCCGGCAGGGGCTTCTGGCCGGCCGTGTAGAACGCGGAGGTCCCGATTGGCTGCGCCAGCGCGAGGAGCATCCACCCCCCCGCTGACCCAGCCGACCCCGGCGGCTACGCCCAGAGGATCCACAGAGCGGAGCTCGCCAGGACGGGCCGGTCAGCCATGAAGTCGGCGATGTCGGTGTAGTACGCGTAGTCGCCGTCGGCGGTGAGGTCGCGGAGCCGGGCGGTGGTGTCGCTGATGGTCGTCGCCGAGGACGGCCGGTGCTGTCCACGGCGGGCATCCCTGTGCTGATCGGGATGCTGGTGCCCGGCGGGGCGGCGTCGGCTTCACGGGCGCGACCCCACCGGGCACCTCCAGCTGGCACACCGGCCGCTCCCCGCCGCAGGCCGGCCTGGCGAGCCGTGTGCCGCAGGGGCGGCGGCGGGGGCAGGCCGACGGTGCTTCAAGCGGACGGACAGCTACGGCCTGGTGGCGATGACGGCTTCGATGGGGACGGTGTTCTCGAAAGTACCGTTCGGGCTGAACGCCGTGAGCTCGCGGCGCAGGCGTTCCTCGAAGGCGGCCTGCCGGGTGCCGAGGACGGCGGGGCTGGAGTAGGAGAAGGAGGACTGCAGGCCGACGAGCTCGTCCAGGGTGCGGGTGAAGGTCTGGTCCCAGCAGGCGGTCTCGACGCGGGAGAACGCGGAGCGGGCGAGGGCGTCGTCCCGGCCTTCGGCGGGGTGGGCAGCGGGTCCGTGCTCCTGGCGGTAGCCGGGGCCGATGATGTCGGTGCAGACGCTCTCGATGATGTCGAGCCACGTCGGTCTGACCGTGCTGGCCCGGGGGCCGGTGGAGACGAGGGCGATCCCGCCCCCGGGGCGGATGAGCGTGTCGAGGTCGGCCAGGACCTGGTCCTGGTTCATCCACTGGAAGGACTTGCCCATCGTGCACAGGTCAAGCGGGGGCAGGCCCATGCCGGTGAGGCCGGCGGCGTCGCCGCACGCCCAAGTGATGTTGCCAGTGCCCTGCGTGGCAGCGGCCTTGCGGCCTTCGCTGATCATGGCCGGTTCGATGTCGACCGCGTGGACGTGGCCGGTCCGTGAGGCGAGGGGGACGGTGATGGTGCCCGGTCCGCAGCCGAGGTCGAGGACCGTCTGGTCCCGTCGAGATCGAAGCGGTCGGTGAGGAGGGTGAAGAACTCCTCGGGGTAGCGGGGGCGGAAGGCGGCGTAGTGGTGCGCGGCGGAGGCGAAGGTCGTCACGGGGTGCTCCTTCGGTCGGGGCGGGTGGCGATGAGGACTTCGGTGCGGATCACCTCGTCGTAGAGGCCCGAGGGGTCGTGGGCGAGGAGGGCGCGGCGCAGATCGCGGGTGAACGCGTCCAGGCGGTCCCCGAGGAGGGCGGGGGTGGAGTAGGAGTTGGACAGCTGGAGTCCGACAAGCTGGTCGAGGTCGCGCGTCACATGCTGCTCCAGAGACGTGAGCTCCACGCGGGAGAACGGCGAGCGGCGCAGGGTGTCGGTGAAGCGGTCTTCGGGTTTGGCGTAGGTGCCGGCGCGGCGTACGGGCCCGAGGTAGGTGGTGCGGACCTGGTCGATGACGGGCGCCCAGGCGGGCAGGGGTGTGGTGCCGGGCGGGCCGGCGGAGGCGATGACGATGCCGCCGCCGGGGGTGATGAGCTGGTCGAGGTCGGCCAGGACCTGGGGGCGGTTCATCCAGTTTCTCTGAACTACTGAGGTTGAACTCGTGATGTCGTCTACCAGCGGTGCCAGATCGCTGCGGGAGCGGCGTCGCGTGGGAGGGAGGGGTCCTCTCCGGCGATGAAGAACAGGGCCCAGGACACGACGTGGTCGCCGGCACGCTGTGCGCCGATTTCGAGCTGGAAGCCGTCGCAGAAGCAGTCGCCGCCGTAACTGAACCAGAGGCCGGTGTCATGCTCGGTTGCGTAGTCCTCCATCTCCTGCGCGAGCTGCGACGGCACACGGCCGATGAGTCGAATCCCCTGACAGGTCACCTGTGGGCCAAACCGGCCGTCGACGAGGACGTAGGCCAGTTCCCCGTCCTCGTGGAAGTAGCATTCCACCGCCGCTTTGATTTGCGGGACGCCTTCCTTGGCGAAATGTACAAAATCCCACCCCTCGATGCGTCCGTCGGACTGCGTAGCAAACCCATGCGCGGCCAGAGTCGCGACGACCTCCTCGCGATGCATATTCATGCGCAGCGGCCCCAGGGTCTGCCCTGGGAGGTAAACCCACTGATCCCGTTCCGCGTCCGGGAGCGTCGGCCACATACCTGTATCCATCGCACGATGATCGCCTACCTGGTTCACGTCCCGTGCGTCCAGGGGTGGCAGACGGGGGGCCGGGAGGGTGGCAGCGGGCCATCACCGACCATGGCCGTTCACAGGGCGGGTGGGGTTGAACTCGTGGTGTTGCTGGGCTGCTCAGGTGGGTCTGATGGTCAGACCGGTCTCGGCGAGGCAGCCGTCTATGAGGTAGCTGCGGTACTGGATGTGCCGTAGGCCGCGTCGGATGCGCTGGACGAGGTGTTCGGGTGTGCTGAAGGCGACGTTGGAGAGCCAGCCGCGTCGCAGCAGCGACCAGGAAGGAATCCCATGACTGCCCTCACAGCGCTGACGGCACTGTGCCCGCCTCCCCCCAGTGTCCCGCCGGCTCCCGATTGGTCCCGGGTCGAAGACGGACTGGGTATGACCCTGCCCCAGGACTACAAGCAACTCGTCGCCACCTACGGCCCAGGTCAGTTCTGCGGCTTTATTACCCTGTACCAGCCTCATGCCCCCAGCGAGTGGGCTGATCTGACCGGGCCCATGCCGGCGCGTCTACGTACGCAGATCGAAGAGGTCCGACAAACTGCCGGACACCCCTGGCCATTGCCGCACTCCCCCAAAGATCTCTTCGCCATGGGAGTCACGGGCAACGGGGACTACCTCTTCTGGGTCACCGAGCCCTCCGGCACCCCGGACGAGTGGACCGTCGCCGTCAACGAGGCTCTGCGCGCCCCCTGGTTCACCTACAACGGGTCCTTGACTGAATTCCTCGTCGCCACTCTCAGCGGAACGACACAAGTCCCCATGTTCCCCAAGGACCTCCTCGACCACAGGCCCACCTTCACCCCTACGGCTCTCCGCAGCGACACACCGGCCGCAGCCAGTCGGACGTCCGTCAGCACACGCACCATCCGTGACTGGGCCAACGCCAACGGATACGACCTGCCTGAACGCGGACGCATCCCCATCGAGATCATCCAGGCCTGGGAACAAGAGAACTCCAACAGCGGGTGAGAAGCCTTCCCCGCATGCTCGGGCGAGTGGTGGTTACCGCTCAGCTCCCGGTGCCCGGTGTCGGTGCTACCTGCGGCCGAGCGGCACGAGGACCTGGGAACAGCTCCGGGCCGGCCGCTGGGCCTTCCTGGCCGCAGGAACCGACCCGGCAGCGCGGCGGGTCCTGCTGGTCGACGTGCCGACCATGCTGGGCCGGGACGAGTGACGGATCCTGGGCGAGGCGTCCTCCGACCTGCATCTCACGGAGGCCCTGGAGGCGCTCACTAAAAGGCCCTAACAGAAGCTGTTGATCATGTGACTTTCGGTTCGGGTGGTCGTTGATCTGGCCGTGGGGGAACGTCGGTCGCGACCGTGGATCGTGTCGGATGAACTGTGGTCGCTGATCGAGCCGTTGCTGCCCGAGCCGGCACCAAAGCGGGTGGAGGGCAGGCCGCGGGTGCCGGACCGGTGGGCCCTGTGCGGGATCCTGTTCGTCCTGCATACCGGCATCCAGTGGGAGTACCTGCCGCAGGAGCTGGGCTTCGGGTCCGGGATGACCTGCTGGCGGCGTCTGGCCGCGTGGAACAAGGCCGGTGTCTGGGATCAGCTGCACCTGGTGCTGCTGAAGAAGCTGCGGGTCGCGAAGAAGCTGGACTGGTCGCGGGCGGTGATCGACTCCTCCCACGTCAGGGCCGCGCGACGGGGCCCAAAAGCGGGTCCAGCCCGGTCGACCGAGCACGGCCGGGCAGCAAGCACCACTTGATCGTCGACGGCCAGGGCATCCCGCTCGCCGTGTCGCTGACCGGCGGCAATCGCAACGACGTCGCCCAACTGATGCCCCTGCTCGCGAAGATCCCGTCCGTCGCCGGCCTGGTCGGACGACCGCGGCGGCGACCGGACGTGCTGCTGGCCGACCGGGGCTACGACCACGACAAATACCGCCGCCTGGTCTGGGCCCAGGGCATCAAACCGGTGATCGCCAGACGCGGAGTCCCGCACGGCTCCGGACTCGGCGTCCACCGGTGGGTCGTCGAACGCACGATTGCCTGGCTGCACGGCTTCCGACGTCTACGCGTCCGCTGGGAACGACGCGACGACATCCATGAAGCCTTCCTCGGCCTCGCGACCTGCCTGATCACCCACCGACACGTCCAACGCCTTTGTTAGGACCTCTAAGCCGCCGTAGAACTACCGTCGTTTCGAACGCCGGATCGGACACTCATCTGCTTCTCCTCGTCCTGCCGTGCCCCGGCCCTCTGCGGTATGGCCTGCGGTGCACAGGCGGCAGGAAAGCTATGCGGGGAGTGTCCAGCCGGCTCAGGACGGGGTCCCAGACGAACCACTCGAGGACGTCGGCGCCCAGCTCCCAGGGCGACTCAAGCAGAAGCCAGCCCGCCGCATCGATGCCCGCGGTGACGCGATTGGGAGCCGGTCCGATGTGCTGCATCAAGTCACCTCACTCACGGAGGAACTCCTCATCCTCGCCGTGTAGCCGGCATTCAAGGAGTTGGCGCCGCTTCGCGAGACGCAGCGGTGCCAGCAGCTCGCGGAGCCAGCCGTAGCCAGGAATGCTGGGCGACAACGGGGTAGTGCTGGGTGGACAAGCGCTGTTGCGGGCGGCCGGAGGACCGAATGCCACGTCCTCAAGGCACCGCAGAGCCGCCGGGCCACCCGAGCGGTCAAGCCGAGACTCACCGCCTTCAGAGGCAGGAGGGAGGTGACAGCCGTCCCCTGAGAAGATGAAACGTCTGGCTGCGGCATGTCGCGCGGCTGTACAGGTCAGGCAGGCGCCCGGTCGGCACTGGCCTCGGCGTTGATGCTGGCGAGTAAATCCCGCCACCGCTCACGCCATGCCTGACGGCCGTCATCGCTCATCATCGCCGCGTCGACACCTGGTCCGTTGCCAAGGGCCACAGCGGGTTGGCGCCTGCCGCCAGGCAGATCCTGGCCAGCAGACTCCGTCGGACGAGGTCGCGCAGCCGCTCCACCGTCTGTGCGATCGCGTCTCCGTCAAGCAGGCCGTCCGCAACGGTGAAAATCTTCCGGATCTCCTTGCGCAGCGTCTTCTGTGACAGGGCGCCGCCATGAACCAGGTAGGACCGCAGGTTATAGGTCGTGCCGACATCGTTGAAGATCTGCTCGGCCGGGTCGTCAGGGGTGCAGAGCAAAGCCGATGCGCGGAGTTTGAGCCGTAGCGTGACATCGGTCGTCCACCCGGCGACGGCGGTGAGGGGGTAGGCGTTGTGCCCGACAGTGTGGCCTCGAAGGCAGTCGCCAGGTCGACGATCTGTTCCGACCATTCGTGTGCGTGAAAGGACAGGAGGAACTTGTGAAGGGCCATGCCGAACGAGGTGAAGGCCATCTCTTTCGGCGGCTGCTGTGCCGCGGCCAGCAGCCGGTCGAGACCATCGACACGGCCCGCGTCGTCCCGGTCCAGAGTGATGACCTGAGAATCTCGCCGGGCAGACTTCCGCCCTCGGCGTGCACCTCGGAAGCGGATCACGGTGGGACCGAAGTCGCGTACCAGGCGGAACTCCCCCCGGATCTCAGCCATCGACTCGCTGATACCGGGCTTGAGCAGCCGCACCAGCAGCAAGAACCGTTCGATCCGCTCAGAGAGCGAGCCGCCAAGAGTATGTGGCTTCGGGCCACTGTCCCGCGCGGTGATCACACTCTCCGGCGGTGCGAATCCATACGGCCAGTCTCTCGCGTAGACGCCTGAGGCTCCCGGAACGGCTTCGGAGAACCGCTGCATCAACCCGCCGGCTGGTCCGTGAGGCGGGGGTCGGTGGGGGAGCGGCCGGCGGGAATGCACGCTGTTGCAGATGCGTTGTCAGTGCCTCCGGCTAACCTGCCCGTCATGAGCCTCTCGCGCCGTCCGGTTTCCGAACTCCCGGGTGATCCAGCCAACTTGCAACTGATCTACACCCACGGTCATCCTGCGATCCCCTACGTCTACGAGGACACCCTCGAGCACTGGGGTGTGTCCGTCCGCTTCTTCCACGACCAGGACACCGAGTGCGCCGGCGGATGCACGGAGGCTTGTGAGGGACTCAAAGACGACGGCAGCGAGGTCGGCCGCCTGAGTTTGTGGCGGCTGCGGGACTACACCGGAGCCGACCGCTGGATGGTCGCCGACGCCGAATCGGTTGACCTGGAAAGTATCGTCTCCACCGTCCTGGACCACGACGAGTACTCGGCAGCCTTCGAAGAGGCCATCGAATGCCCGGTGGGCGATCTACTCATCCTGGACCGCGTCTTCCTCACCAAGCCGTGGCGAGGATTCGGCCTTGGCCCCGTGTTCGCCGCCGAAGCCATCCGCCGGCTCTCCAGCGGCTGCTGCGCGGTAGCGGCCGAGCCCGGAATGGTCGAGTGGCCCGACAACAGAGACGACGTCACCGACGCCTACCGTGCCACCGCAAAAAAGAAGATCGCCGCTCTATGGGAGTCGATCGGCTTCCACACCTTCCGAAACGGCGTACAACTGCTCGACACCAGCCTGCAGGAACCCGACGACCTGCTGCGCCAGCGCCGGATCGACCTGTCGGAACTCTCCGCCGCCTACCAAAGGCACGTCGGCGGCAGCCCGCAGCCTGAAGCACCCGAGACGGCCCCACCCATGCCGACCGCCCGCACCGTGTCGAAGCCAGCGTCGGGCAGCGTGGAACAAACCGCAGCGGTGCCCCGCCTTTCACTGGAGCACACCGAACCCCTCACAGCGGAGACGAGCCTTGCCGACCTCAAGAAGGCCTGCGACGGCTCGGGGTGGAGCCCCAGCGACCGCGCGACTGCTCTGAGGGTTGCCGCACAAGCCACCCACACCACCGACCTGCGTGACCTCGCTGCCCAGATCAAAGACATCCACTTCGGCCTGAGGCATGCCTGGGCAGCTGCACTTACCTTCCCCGGGAGGGTCGTCGATCTGCGGCCCTTTCGCGCGGACCACGGCTTGCTCGGCCCCCTGGCCGATGTCTTCGTCTACGGTTCCAACCTCAACGGCCACTATCAGGGACGGTCCCACTCGCCGGGAGGCCACTGCCAGCACTCGCGGCACCTCGACCAGCACACCGAACGCATGACGCTCACGCAGCTCGTCGCACACGAAGCCTTCTGGGAATGGAACGGTCTGGCCTGCTCCTTCTGCCGCGGGTGGTCCGGCCAGCGCCTGACGCCTGCCCAGCACGCCCACTACATCAGCGTCCTCTCCGACGCCGATTGATGCAGTCGATGCGCACCGCCCGTACCCGGGGGCGCTGCTGAGGCGGCCGCGAACCCGGATTCGATTACACCGAGGAGGTCCGGCGGGCGGGCCGGGAGGCCTGGGCGAAGGTCTATTCCCCGGGCGGAACAGCCAGCCGCTGCCGCCTCGTCCACGATCGTGGCGGCAACGGCTGCGCGCAGTCCCTCTGGCGCGCCGGTTCAGCCGATCCGGCGAGCAGCCCGGGCGACAGCCTTCTGGTTTACTCGCACCGCGGTTCCAGGGGGATCGGGGCGTCGAAGACGTCGACGACGAACTCCGAGGTTCCGCTGCCCTCGAAGTCGACGTCGTAGCGGCTGTGCAGCAGCGTGTGGATCCTCACCCACCGGCCCTGATCCGTTGCCTCCGCCGCCACTTGGAGCGCGCCACGCACAGGACCGGCACCGCCGGTCTTCTGTTTACTCGTCCAGGTCCGCGCGAGCGTCGTCCCGGCAGGGATGGCCCAGGTGCGCGGCTCGGCGCTGGCCGGCACGGAAACCTCGTCATTCAGAAGTTGGATGACCCACCGGACGCTGCCATCGCGGTGCCGCTCGTTAGACATGCGGATGCCGAGCCCGATCGTGTAGGCCCCTTCGAGGTACTCCTCGAGTTCCTCGTCGATCCCGCCGAAGAACACAGCCTCACGAACGACCTCGACCGGCCCGCACTCGGTGAAGGCCCCCATCACCGGAGCGCACTTGTCCTTGATGTATTGCTGCGTGGCCATGCGCACTGCCTTGGGGACCCGGTCCAGGACCTTTCCAAGGGCACTGTCGTCCCGGTCGTACAGGAAGGAGTTGAGTGCACTGACCAGATCCCCGGTCAGGTGGAGATCGCCGGCTCCGAGCGTGGTCACCGCCTCCAGCTCGTCCCCAAGCCTTCTCACCAGGGCGAACACCCTGCTTCGCCCAGGGCTCGTGTGCGCGATGAACGAATGAATCATTTTCTGTCTCACATCACATCTCAGGAAGGGGCCCGGCACGAACATGCGCGTGGGCCGCAGAAGAACGAGGGAACCCGGCCAACCCGACGTGTCGCACGAGCTACCGGCTCGTCCGCATGGGTCGGAGGTGAGTCGCTGTCAGATCCGGTACTGCAGCCCGGGATCCGCATGGCTGTCGGCAGACTACCCCGGCCGCATCAGCGGGGCAACGACGCGCCCACCACTTACCAGGCACGGGGGACTTCGGCGAGTCTGTGATCGTGACGTGCTTCGAATGGGGACCGTGTCGTTGTCTCCTGCGCGCCACCGCTATTCGAGGCCGGGTCAGCTGACCCAGATGCCACAGGGCGAGAGCCGGAGTGCGAGTTGCCGCCCTGACCGGCTGATCGGGGTGGACCAGGACACCTCAGCGACGGGGCAGCCGAAGTCGTCGGCGAGCACCTGGACGAGCATGGCGCCCACGCCTTGGCGCCGGTAGGCGTCAGCCACCCAGATCAGCTCGACCCGCGGCCGCAGAGTGTCGTCCGCATCGCCGATCGGCGACTCGTCGACCAGGTTCCAGGGCCGGTGATAGTCGGTGTCATGGGCTACCAGGTTGCTGACTCTCACGATGGTGCCATAGAGGTTTCTCGTTGTGATGTCTCTGCAGGTTGCTCGGTAGTGCCTGGGCAGTTCCTGGTTGAGTGCTTCCTATCGGGACAGGGCAGGAGAATCTGCTCCGCGCTGCGTTGAGAAGCCCCTGTTCAGTGTAGTGAGATTCGGTAAAGGGCAACGCCTTTGACCTGGTGCTTTGCGTTGCGGATAGAGCTACGAACCAATGTCGAGTCACGTTGCGACGCCAGCTATGCCTCCTACCCTGCCGACGCGGGCACGTTGATTTCCGCCCGGTGACGGCTCCGGCGTGAGTGAGTGCGGCGGTAGCGCTGCACGGAGCTGGGCACTCTTCAGCGGGCCATGCAGCCGTGGCAGGATGCCCCGGTCGGGCGCGACCTCGCTGAGGCCCTCGCCCCCTGCGACCGAGGGGAGCTGACAAGTGATTGCGCCAAAGCCGCTGACCGAAGCGGAAATTGAGAACGCGCTGGCCCGGGTGCCAGGGTGGGAACGGGACGGGGACACGATCAGCCGGACATACCCCATCCGCTATCACGCCGCCGTGGCCGCGATCGTGACGATCGCAGACCGTTCCCGCCGCATACAGCACCACGCCGACCTCGACCTCCGCATGGACCACCTACGGGCATCCATCACCACACACGACGCCGGCTACAAACTGACAGCCGCGGACTTCGACCTCGCGCAGCGCATCGACACGATAGTGACCGCGCACCAGGCGCTCCCGCTCGACTGACCCAGTGGCAACGGCGAAGTCGGCCCTTGCGCGGCGTACGTGGGAGAGGGAGGGCCTATCGCCTGACCTCGCCAGCCGGGCACCGCATCGCAGCGGCAAGGCAGCATGCCCAGGGCGTGGTCACCAGTTGGCCTGGACAGTAGTGACGGTAAGGTCGGACGTGCTGGTGGAATGCATCGCCTCGAGCCAGTACCGCTCGGGGGGCTTGTCCACGGGATGGTGGTGGGCCAGGGCGCACACGAGAAATCCGCTGTCCTGCAGCTCAATGGGCCAGCCCGCGAGGACGGCGTGGTCGCCGTCTGCGGAGTAGTGGTCGCGTATGACGAGACTGACGACGAACTTTGTTCCGGTGATTGGGTTCGAGTTCCACGACCGTGGCCAGCGGCTCAGCCGGCTGTTGATCGAGCCAGGTCACCCGCACTGCTGTGGCCTCCAGAGGTCGGAAGTAGGCGTTGGTGGTGACTCCGAAGCGTTCCCTTAGGTGCTGAAGCGCGGTTGTGTCCAGGGGAGTACCGGGCAGCTGGAAGGAAAGCCGGCACTGGGAGACCGCGCGTAGGCCTGCCTGCTCGTCCTCGGAAGCGTCCTCACCGGGTAGCGGGGGTGCGCTGATGCTCGCGGTCAGGGTGTAGAGCCCGTCCAGCGTGGTGTCGCAGTAGACCAGCTGTTCACTATGGTGGGGTTCGTCCAGGGCTGCTGTCCGCTGCGGAGCCTCGTCGAGAGCCTCAATAAGTGCCGGGGCCCCGATCCCGAACCAGGAGGCCCTGAGCTGCTGCAAGGTCCATGTGGGGCGGTTGCTGGTCAGTCTTAGTTCGTCCAGGGTGTGGAGCAGTCCCACGAGATCGTTGGTCGAGCGAGCCTGCACAGGCAGGTCCAGGCACACCCCCCGCCCTCGACCGAAGGACCAGTTGACATCTGTCACCGATGTGGCGAAGACGGCCGAGGTAAACCCTCCCGGCACGGGCAGGTAGGGCATGGCGTCGCCACCCTGGCCGCACAGCATCAGGTCACTGGCCGGCAGTTCGCGCGCTGGGCGGCGCAGCCTCTGAACGGCGCCGGCGCCCAGATGGACGCGCCCGTGAGTGACGAGCCGTTCCTGCTTGCTCTGCAAGAGACCTGGGAGCGATGCGGGGTCACACAGTACGCCCAGCACGTCTGCGTGATCCATCAGAAGCACCGGCCTGCTGCGCTCCCGTTCCACCTCGGCAATGAGTGTCGTGGTGAACCCCGAGACGCTGACAATGACCCCCACCACGTGGGAGCTGACACGCCGCAGCCTGTCATGCACCGTACCCAGCACATTGATGTCGGCCTTTGCCTGCTGCCACTTGCACTCCAGCAGGTGGTGCCGCTCCCGTAACGCACGGCAAGGTCCGTCTGCCGGGGCAGGGCCATGCCCGGATCGAGCTCCACGATGAAGTGCGCAAGCTCGAAGGCCCGCCGCAGTAGTTTCTCGAAGTCTTTGCCCCGCCGGTACGGATTGTCCGCTGCGTTCAACCGCGAGAAGGTGTCGGCCAGCCCGGTCCCGGGCGCAAGGAAGACATCATTACGGGGCGTAGGAGGAACATCGCTCACATCGGCCGATTCTGCTTCACCGTGGCGCATCACGGAGGCGAATCACCGCATTGCCCATGTGGCCTTGCCGGACTCATGCCCGGAGCGGGGCGCCGCTCGGAGGTGATGATCGAGACTGTCGACCTGAGAGCGCGGGCTCCCGAACCTGCCGAGCCACAGCGTCAGTCACGTGTGGCCTTCTGCTTGTAGGAACGACGCTGTCACCCGAGTGCCACCCGACCCGTCCGGGTGCTCGGAAGCGTGTGGCTTGTGACAACAGCCGTTGCTGAGGGCCTTCATGCCCGTGCAGTCTGCAGTCAGTCCCGACACTCGTTCCCTGTGCCAAGGCTGCGGGTGCCGAGCAGCTCCCTGTCCAACCCATGCATCACAGGCACCAAGTTCATGCCGGAAGCGCGCGTACATGATTTTCTCACCGTCCAGAAGGACGGAGCTCCCCCAGAGGGGGCTCGGCCGGTTGACCGGTCTTACGGGTTCCGGGAGCCGGCAGGGTGTAGCGGAGCGCGGGGGCGGGGATGGAGGGAGACGGCTCCCGGCGGGAACTTGTCGACGCCGACGGCGTGGGGCGCATTCACGGTCATCTGCAGGCCGGGCATGACGAGCAAGGGGGAGAGGTCGGGGACGGAACCCTTGTGGTGTCCCAGGGAGAGGGACCTGAGGCCGGGAAAACGGTCGGGGATCACGTCGATTGAGATCTCGGCGGAGTCGGAGTAGGCGCTGAGGGTGGTGATGTTCGGCAGGACGGGCGCGTGCGCGAGGGTGTCTCCCAGGAACAGCGTGGACAGCTCCGGAAGGCTGCCGATCTCCTCCCAATCAGCCCTGTTGAGCGTTTGGCTGACCGCGAGCGTACGCAGGTGCCGGAGTCGGGAGAGTCCGTGCAAAGAGACAGAGACCGTTGCGCCGAGAGTCAGCTCTGTGAGGGCGTCGTGCACGGGAAACGTGGTCAGGTCTTTCCACGGCAAGGGGGTGTAGAGCGCCAGATGCGTCAGGCCGGGCAGGCTGGTCAAGGTGTCGAAGCGGAACAGGGCGGGTGTCTTCACCAGACGCAGCTCTGGCAGAGGCAGACCGGCCAGGTCGTCGAGGTCCATGAGCTGCTCGCAGCCGGCCAGGGCAAGGTGCCGCAGAGCGGTGAGGTCGCGGACGAACCGGATCTGTTCCAGGGCTTCGCCCTCGTAGATCTCCACCTCGTCGGTGTGTTCAGGTGACAGACACAGGGCGAGGTCATGGGCGGTGAACGGTCCGCGGAAGATCACCCGCCGCAGCGGGGGCAGGAGGCTCAGTGCGTCCAACTGCTCGGGTGTGTTGACGGTGATGCGGCAGAGGGGTGAGCGGGTGAGTCGGGGGAGCAGAAGATCCTGAGCGTACTCGTGAGCGTCGAAGTTCACCCATCCCTCACTGAGGGCGAAATCAGAACGTAGGTCGGTCTCAGGCAGCGTGGGAGCTACATGGCGCAGGAGTTCGTACGCCTGGTCACCACCTATCTTGGCGGCAGTCCTGAGGACGGCGCCGGCCTCATCGGATTCCAGCCCATGTGCCGTGCGGGGGAGAAGGTCCAGGACTCCTGGGCCGAGAGCAGCTAGAGCGTCTGCCTCCTCGATGGAGCGGGGTGGTAGCCATGCTTCCGCCCGTTCCCCTACAAGCTCGCGGGTTTCGGTGTCGACCTCCGTGGCGTAGTGGAGGCTGGCCGCCGCGAGGAGATGCAGGCGGGTTCTGTGGCCGTCCTCGTGGTCGCCACGGTGGACGAGTCCGGTCAGGAGGGCGGCAGCCTCCTTGGGACGGGCGTGGGCGACGGCCATGCGGATGACGTCTTCCCACTGGTCGTCGTGGGCATGGTTCACGAGCAGCGGGAGATCCATGCCCTCGATGGCGGCCTGAGCGCCGAGGTAGTCCTGAAAGGTCCGGTGGACGAAGTCGACCGTGCCCGCAGCCGGGGTCCGGAGCAGCCCCGTCCGTCCGATCAGATGCCGTAGCACCTGGTCAGCATCCCCCTGCTCGGCCACATTCGGCATGGCCGGCAAAGCGTCGGCTAGAAGCGCCAGAGCGGTGGAGCGGTCCATCTCCGTCTGCCCGTTGCGGATGAGCCAGTAGGCGAGCCGCTGCAGCAGGCGCATGCTCTGCTGCTCGGTCAGCCGGATCCCCTCAGGAACAGCGATCCCACGCTCATAATCCCGGCGGACCAGCAGCATGGAAAGAGCAGCCGCGTACAACTCCATACGCCCAAGCGGCAGATGCCCCCGACGCTCCCGGTGCAGTGCGCACACCAGCGCGCACATCAACGGCGTCGTCGACAGCTGCGCCAGGTCACGCTGCGCCCGCACAGCGGTCCGAAGCGCCACCTCGAGCTCGCCCAGGTGGGCGTGTTCCTCCGGGCCGTCGGTGTTACGGCGGGCGGCGGTGTGCCACCGCCCGATGAAGACGGACGTGTCCGCCGCGGTCATGGGCCGCACGGTCAGCTCCGTGAAGTCCTTGTGCGCCAGCCACCCCTCCGGGACGGCCGACGGGCGAGTCGTGACGTACACCCGCAGGTCCGGATAGGCGGCCAGCAGCCCCTCGAGCCAGGCCCGGGCCGACTGCCGCTGCTCGGCGGGTACCTCGTCGATGCCGTCGATCAGCAGCATTCCCCGTCCGGTGAGAACAGAGTCGACCCATCCGTCGGGCTCCGAAGCCGCGAGAGCCGCCGCCGTCGCCGCGACGAACTCCTCCGGGCCCGGCAGACGTCCGCGCCGCACCAGCGACCGCAACGGCAGGACGAAAGGAACCCGCTGACGTAACTCCGCAAGCTCCTCCGGCAGCGTGCCACTTGCCGCCGCCACGGCCAGCCACAGGGACATCTGACACGTGCTGGCCGGTACAGGGAGGTGCCGTTCTGTAGGGGAGAACATCAGTGGTGCGCGGCAGCGCGATTCGGGCCAACCCTGCCGGCGGCGGGGTGTTGCGCAGCCGCTGGTTTTGAGGTCAGACCACCCCTGCTGACGCGGGGAACAGTGGCACCGCGGCTCGGCCTAGGCGGTGTGGGACGGACCACCCCTGCTTACGCGGGGGGCCGTGCTCGTACCTGCGCCAACGACACCTCGACGTCGTGCCACTTGGTGCCCTGACGCACATGACGGCCGGCCTGTGTCGAACGCCGGGGTTTCGCGGTGAGGCAACTTCAGCCGGCGCGGCCGTACCGGGACTGTAACCTGCTGACCATACCGCTGATCTCCGTCGGGGAGAACACCGCGATATCCGAGGCGTCTGTGGGGGTGACCTGCCACCGGCCGCGGTCGTCCCGGACCACCTGGAGCGGCGGCTGGGCCATCCACATCACGTCGATTCCGCGCCGTACGACCACGCCGATGAGCGCTGGAGGCGCCGGCACGAGGCGGAGCAGGGATCCGGGGGTCATCAGCAGATCAGCGAGCGCCTCGATTACGTCGTCGCCCCGCACGGCTTCCGTGCTTAATCCACAGTGCCCGTCACCTCCTTGATCCATCAAGGTCACCGCCAGGAACGTGCAGTCCTCGTGGCGCTCCCACGGAGGAATCTTCCAGGAGAAGGTCATGGCCCCATCCTGTCCTGCGCTCGCTGGAGCCGGCGGGCGACGGCTGGTTCCTTGCCTGTCCGCGACGCGTTTCAGCCACGAGCCGGGAACGGCTGCTGTCTGTGCCGGAGTGGCGTTAGCATCCGCGAGTTGCCTGGGGGAGGCCGAGACGGATGCTGTGGTCTTTGACGAACAAGCCCTGGTTGCGTCCAGTGGCGCAGAGGGTGCACCTCTTTGCAGCACCGAGCCGGGATGAGGTCTACGAGCGTTGCGTCGAGGTGGCGCTCGATGATCCTCTACGCGCACGCACGCTCGGAAAGCGGCCGGGAACTTCCAGGTACGACGTTTTCCGCGAGATGCACAGCCTCAGGTACCGCACCGCGGCCTACACCCAGGCCGCCGGTGTGACGCGGACTGAGTACGACGACGCCCTGGTCGGCCTCGAGCGGGCACGAGCCAAGCAACAGGCCGCCGCCGACGAGGCGGAGTGGAACTGGAAGATCGTCTGCACCGTGCTGGCGGCTTTCAGCGTCATCGTGCTCATCACCGGTGGATTCCTGGCCCTGCTGATCGCCCTCCTCGGCGCCGCACTGCTGACCTTCATCCTGTTCTGGAGCGGCACCGCGGTCTGGTTCAACCTCCGCTACAGTCTGCTCGCCGCAGCGCTCGGCATCACGTGCGCGGCGGCACGTGTACAGCTTGGCTATCGCGCCGTGGAGTGGGGCACGATCCTCCACGACGAAGGCGTCGTCCCCGTGATGGACGGCATGATCCGACACCTCATGGGCGAAGACCCCGACTCCCTCTTCGTTCCCCAAGGCACCTCCAAGGGACTGCGCGCCCCCCGGGCACCGGGCTTCGCCGTACCCACCGAAGCCATGGAGCAGCTGCAGCGCAAGCTTAGCCACCTCGACGAGGGCACCATCGCCGTCTGCGGCCCCCGCGGTGTCGGCAAGTCCACCCTGCTGGAAAACGCCACCGAGCAAGCAGACTTCGGCTTCCTCATCCAGGCACCGGCCACCTACGCTCCGCATGACTTCCTCGTCTCCCTCTCGGTGCGGCTGTGTCAGCACTACCTGCAGCACGAGGGCTATCCGGTACCGCAATTCGCCCGTCTGTCTCCCTTCCACCGCGTGCTGAAGAGTGCCCGCCGCCGCATCAGAGCCGTGGGCCGCTGGTCGACCTTCGCCCTGCCCGCAGCGGCCCTGCTCATCCTGGGAGTCTCCTCAGCTGCCCGCTCGCTGTACGCCCAGTACGAAACATCCCTCGCCGGCGCCGCGCGTACCGCCGGGCACGCTGTCCAGGACTGGCTGCGTGACGTGTGGAACGGCAACGCCGTCGTCACCAGCGTCACGATCATTGTCCTGGGTATCGCCTGGTGGCTCTCCCGACACGACCCATGGGTTCCCCGGACCCTGGGCAGGCTGTGGAGCAGATTCGGAGCCAAGTTCGGCGTCGTTCTTGCCCTCGGCAGCCTGGCCAGTGCCCTCTTTGACCCGCAGCTTCGCCAGCTCGTACATCAGGTGGACTTCGACAGCGCCGCCGTGGCTGCGCTCCTGGCCTTGGGATGGTTCTACGCCTGGGGCGCATGGCAGTCAGAGACCGTACGCAAGGCACACTTGGACATCGGCAGCTGGACGCTGTACGCGGGCGACTTCTGCAGGCTCCTCGCCACCTGCCTGAGCACCTACCTCCTGTACTTCCTCATCCGCACGCCCTCGACCTACGCGCTCCTCGCCGACACGGAGAACCCGCTGCGGCTCGCCGGCATGGTCAGCGGCATCCTGCTCGCTCGTGCCGCCGGATGGCGGCCCCGGCCCGCGAAACCTCACCTCATCACCCGCTGCGAGAACCACCTCTACCGGCTGCAGACCATCCAGACGACGACCAACACCCTGGCCGGCGCCACCGCCCAGATCATGACCCTGGGCGGCTCACACGCCACCACAGTCTCCACGATGCCGCCGAGCTTCCCCACGCTGGTCGAAGAGTTCCGTGACCTCCTGGCGCGCATTGCCGAAACCCTGGCCGACAGGAAACAGCGCGTCCTCATTGCCATCAACGAAGTCGACCGGCTCGGCTCCGACGCACAGGCCCTCGCCTTCCTCGCAGAGATCAAGGCCATCCTGGGCGTCCGCTACGTCTACTACCTGATCTCCGTCGCCGAAGACGTCGGTGCCGCATTCGTCCGCCGCGGACTGCCCCACCGGGATGTCACCGACAGCTCACTGGACGACATCATCCACGTGGAAGCGTGCACCCTCGCAGAAGCCAAGACCATCCTGGACAAACGCTCCGAGGACCACACCCCCCACACCGCGCTCCTGGCCCACAGCCTCTCCGGCGGCCTCCCGCGCGACCTGCTGCGCTACGGACTGCAGATCGAAGAGATCCAGGCCAAAATCCAGACCCACGAGCTCGCCCACCTTGCCCGCGAACTCATCCTCGAAGAACTCTCCGAAACACTCGCCGGATTCCGCACCCTGCTCAGCAAACAGCAATGGACACAAGACACCAGCAGCATCCTCACCGACTTCCGGACCCTGTGCGGCCACCTCAAAAACCCACAACGCGCCTGCTACGACGGGCCGCTCCTGCGCGCCCTCGAGCACTTCGCCCACCAACCCCCCGGCGCCCAGGCAGGCCACGGCGACATCACCGAAAGCACTCGCCAGCTCATCGACGAAGCCGCCGCATACAGCTACTTCTCCCTCACCCTGCTGGAGATCTTCACCGCCCCCGGACTCGACCGACGCAGCCAGAGCGCACTTGCACAAGGCCCCTACGGAGCCCACGAACGACTCCCCGAAGCCCGCCTCGAACTGACCATCTCCCCTCACAGCGCACGCACCCTCATTACCCACATACGCAAGGCATGGGCCCTCAACGACAGCCCCAGCCTCGACATCCTCCAAGCCGCCCTGCGCCAACGGTCCCGCCACCTCCACGGATTACGGTCGGACGCATTCGGCCGACGAACCACCAGTGAAGGCCGCGCTCCCCGCTCCGGCCGCCTGCCGAACCTGGACTGACAAGACCAGAGCCCACCTGCCAAACAAGCACCCGGCGAACTGGCGGAGCTAGAGAATCAGGGCGACAGGACAACACGCCGCACCGCCTGCAAACGGGTGCAGAACGATCCCGCCGACCCATGCCGACCTCATGCACAGCCTGCGCCGCGAACCGACTGCAGCGGACTGGCGCAGGCACCACTGCCCGGGCCACAAACAGGCCCAAGTCGTGAGCCTCAATGGAGCACGCTCGCCGGGGTACGCCTGCAGCCCGTCTGCGCGGACCTCACAGATCCGCCTGGGCTCCATGCCGAGGGTGACGTCCAGCACGCCCGAGACAGGCGCCCTGGGCGTCGATCACCCACACCACGCTCACGACGACGCGAAGGGAGACGAAGCACTGACCTATGCGTACGAACAAAGCGGTCTGCACACACTCCTGTTCGACGCTCTTGTCACTGACGCACGAAGCAGGACAGGGCAAGGCGCAGGGCCCGGCAAGAAGGGGCGTCGCTCATTGTCAGTGGCCGCAGCTAGCGTCATCGCATGGCTCTCAAACGCGTGTATCTGGGCCAGCGGGACTGGGTTGCCCTCGCCCGTCAGCACTACGGGCGTTCACATGACGAAGCCATCGCGGGCGTCCTCGCGGTGGTGCGAGAGGCCTCCGAGTCCGGGCACGCCTCGTTTCCCCTGTCGGCCGTGCACTATCTAGAGACCTACCATCAGCGGAACCCGGACAGGCGCCGCCGCCTCGGTGCCTTCATGGCCGATATCTCCCGACACCACACGATCGCGGGCGCCCCGGACCTCCTGGCCGCCGAAGTGCACGTCGCCGTCTCCGCCCTGACCGGCACCACACCAGACCACGCTCCCCAGCCCTTCGGGATCGGCGCCAAGCACGCCTTCAAGCAGATGAAGGGGTACTTCACCGACCCGGAAACGGAACGCCGCGCCATCGCACAGTTCGGTGCCAAAGCCGTATCCGACTACTTCGAAAGAGCCTTCCTCATGGGGCCACAGGAGCAACTCCCCTTCGCCGGCATGGCCCTGCCCACCAGAGAGTTCAGCCAGCGTCAGCTCGACTTCGAACGAGAGACAGCGCGCAAACTGAGGGAATGGGGCCACACAAGCGACCGTGCTCACCGCGTCGTACTGGCCCAGGAAGCTCAGGACCTCATAGCCCCTCTCAACGCTCAGACAGCCGCAGCCAGCCACATCCGTGCCCTCATCGGCAACCAATCCGCACTGACCGACTTCATGATGTCCCTGCCCGCCAAAGCGGCGATCTGCCGGATGCGGATGTCCGCTCATGAAGACACGAATTTCCGCTGGCACCTCGGGGACCTCAACGACGTCACCGCCCTGGGCACAGCCGCCGCATACTGCGACATCGTGGTCGCCGAAAAACACTGGGGCAGCATCCTGCGCAGGCACACCCCCTACTTGACTGCCCACGTCACGTCCGACCTGAGCGATCTCCCGCACCTGCTCCTCAAGTGAACCCCTGGCAGCTGCTTGCCCTCGGCCCATGGAGAGCACGGCTGTCTGCTCAGCGTGCCTGTGGAACATAACCGTGCGATGGCGCGGCGTGGAGGTGCGTGAGTTCGGCGAAGACTTGGCGCCTGAGGTCGGAGCGTGAACCGTGCAGACTCAGGCGTCCGTACCGGTTCTCGTAGGGCTGGAGCGCTGCCCGGATGTGACGGTAGAGGACGGGGTGGCGGCGGACCAGCTCGTCGTAGGCGAGGTCGGCCGCGTCTTTGAGCTGGCGGTAGCTTGGGTCGCGTTGCTCGGCCAGCGTCAGCACGTCGTTCAACTGCGTGATCAGCATGGTGCACTCCTCACGTCGCTGAAGCAGCGCGGTGAACAAGCGCCGACGGTCGTGAAACTGCCGCAGCCACGTGGTGCTGGGCCGGCTGTGCGCAGACACTCCACCGAGTCCGGGGCGGCCTTGTGCGCTGGGCTTCAAGTCGCCGATCACCGCGTGGAGTTGATCGCGCCAGCGGTTCAGCGCCAGGGGGTGGCACAGCACGTCGTCGCGCCCGTTCTGCTTGCCGGCGTCCTTGAGCAGCAGACGGCGAAACGCCGCGTCGTCGAGGGAGAGTGTCTGCTCGACCAGATCGCTGACGGGAGCGGTGAGCCAGCCGTTGTCGATGCCTTTGGCGATCTTCTCCCGGATGCTGCCGATGTGGGTACAGGCGGCCGGAGGAACACCCGCTGTCATCGCGATGTTCCTCACCAGCAATTCCTTCTCCTCGCTCAGAAACCGACCGAGCCATGCCCTGGCCACTTGCCTGGGGTCGTCCGTCGGCCGGGTGGGCAGCAGCGCGCCGGCAGCCCTGAGGTCCGCGATACGACGCTGCTTGACCAGATCCCTGGCGGCGCGGAGTTGTTGCTGGATCTGCCGCTGCTGTTCGGCCAGCACAGCGCATTCCTCGTCGGGACCGGTGGTCAGCAGGCGCATCTCCCGGCGGATCTGCCGGTCGTGATGGGCGTAGTGCAGGGCATCGATGCTCTGCAGGATGCGATCCGGCCCGTACAGGAGGCCGTCGAGGCCGTTTCGGCGCACCCCGCAGGCGTGCGCCGTGACGACGCGCGCTCGGTCCACGAAGCTGATGCTGATCACATCGGCGAGTTCGGGCAGGGGCAGCCTCCACGGCTGTGCGTCCGGCATACGGACAGCGCGCAGTCGTCCGCTCCCCGCCGCTGGTGTGCGGGTGGCGCCGGCCCCCTTGCCGTTCGAGGGCCCGTCCAAGGCGAACCGCAGGGCGAGGTACTGCGACGTGCGTCCGCGGTGCAACGCCGCAGTGGGCTTGTTCTGCAGGGTCCTACACGGGCGGTGGCGGGAGGCCGCGCAGGTAGGACAGCCGATGCTGAGGACGTCTGCGGACGTGAGACTCCACAGTCCCTGCGTGGTCGGCGGGCCGGGTCGTGACAGGTCCAGATAGGGGGGGTAAGCATGCCGCGCACAGTGCCGGGCGACACGCGTCGGACAGCGGGGGGCGGACGTGGCGGTCCCTCGGATGGATCCACCTGCATCGAATTCCCACGCGGATGCGGGGCAAGCGTTCCAGTCGATCAGGGCGGGATAGTGAAAGGACCGGCTGAGGTGGTCACCCCTGCTCGCGCAGGGCGTAGCACGCCTCGCCGTTGTGCCAGCACTCGTGCACAGGAACACCCCCGCTTGCGCAGGGTTGAGATCGCCGGCGAGCGCGGTGTCGAGGCCGTGTGCGGCGCATCCCCGCTAGCGCGGGACAAGGGCTTCTGCGGCGCCGTGGTCGAGCCTGTCGGCGGAGCCCCCCTGCTGGCACAGGGCGTAGACGATCACGGTCGCCGCGAGCGCGCTGGAGTGCGGGTCACCCCTGCTTGCACGGGCTGAGGAGGCGGGCGACGGCATCTGCGAGTGCTCGCCCCGCTCGCGTCGCGGGACAAAGCTGGGGATGGTGTGGTCGGTCCCCGACGCGGCCGGATCACCCCCGTTTGCGCGAGAATGCCTGGGCGCGTCTGCCCCGTCTTCGCACCCTGGAGACGTGGCTCGTGGTGTCCCTGGCCCGCGTCCGGTCCCGGATAGCCGACGCCGAGCAGCGCGAGGCCGCGATGCGGACCGTACGGGCCGGGCCGGCCGAGCCCGGCTGGGTCCTGGCCTACCTCCGCGAGCACGGCCGCCCGGTACCTGCCGCCGTCCACATCGACGACTGCCGCCTCGCCGGGAAGCACACCAAGCTCCTGACCCGCGATCAAGCCCGCCGCGCTCTGACCGAAGGCGGGCTCCCGGCCTGCGAGATCTGCCGGCTCGACTCCGACCTCGGCCTGCTCGACTGAGCAGCGGCAGTGAAGGGCGAGGTCAAGGCCCCGGGGTCTCGACCGTCCGCCGGCCCTGCGACGGCGTCGTGGCTCAGGCGGACTTCGGGCGGCGCGCCGCCGTCTTCTTCTGCGCCGTGTTCTTCGCCGTGGTCTTCTTCGGCACGGGCATGTCGTGCACGGTTGCCTCACCCCCGCCGACGGTCCCGCCGCAGCGCTCGCGGGCGTGGGCGACGGACTGCTCCAGCGCGGCCATCAGGTCGACGAGACGAGTACAAGCCCTACCTCGACGAACGCTGGAACGAGGGATGTGCCAACGCCGCGCTGAGGGGCGTAAGGCCCTGCGGTAGGTTGACGCCGGTGTGACGGCAGCCGGGCCGTGGCCGGTTGACAGGGGGTGAAGACGATGGTCTCTCCGCAGATCTTGATCGGCGGCGATGGTGCCGAGACCGTGCTCGACGACGGCGGTCTCCGGATCGTCGACAGCCGTACCCGCACGGAGATCCCCCTCGCGGTGGTCCAGGAGGCCCGGACCGACGGCGGACACCACGTCGAAATCGTGATCAGCGACAGCGCCGTGCACCGCGTGGACGCCGGCAACCCGACGGCCGCCACCACCTTCGTCGCCGCTCTGACCGCCGCGCTCCCCGCACAGCGGGACCCCGCCGGAAGCGCCCGCATCACGGTCACGCAGCTGGCGTCGCCGGAGGACGCGGAGACGCCGGCGAAGGATCCGAAGTTGTACCTGCGCCGGGTCATCATCCTGATCGCTCTCGCCGCCGCCTACCTCGGCTACGTGATCTGGGTCGGCGTCGGCCAAGGGGCAAAGGTCATCGCCCCAATTGTCGCGACTGTCCCGCTCGCCTTCGGCCTCGGCCTCATGCTCGTCGGGGGGCAGAGGACGCTGCTCCACTTCGTACTCAAGCGGCGTGGGATCACCGTGCCCGCCACCCTGGACTTCAAGACGACGGACGGGGCGGCATGGTACAAGTTCACCGACGCCGACGGTGCCGAGCGGACCGCGCGGAGCAAGCACGTCGGACCGGTGGCCCGCGCCACCTACGACCCGGAGAACCGCGCCGACCAGCTCGCCGTCGAGATCTCGGGAAAGAGACACCTGTTCTGGGCCGGGATGTGGATCCTCGGTTCGCTGCCGCCGCTGGTCGGCGGCAGCGCCCTCGCCCTGACCCCGTTCCTGACCAACTGAGCGGCGCGGCCATGGTCGACCACGACACCCTCCCCGCCACCGGCTAGGCCTTAAGTCCGCGCCCATGGCTGTCGGAGCCCTGGCCGCCGCGTCACGCCACCTGCCGCTTCAGCTCAGCCCCAGGACGGCATCGACGACATCACGAAACAAGTCACCGGTCTCCTGACCGTCTCCTCCGTGATGGCCGGCACGGGCCTCGGCGGGATGACCGAAGGCGCTACGCACTCCGCGCACTCCAGGGAGCTGGTCGCGCTCGCCCCCGCCGAGATCCACTCCTTCCCCATGCTGGGCATGAACCGGCGTACGCCGGCGCCCGGGCGTAGGCGCGGATGGGCGCGGTCTGCTCCAGGCGAGGCCGTACCGCGCCGCCAACGCGCTCAGTATCTCCAGCCGGCGTAGATGGTGACGTTCTCGCCGTTGTCCCTGGCTCCGACGCACACGTCACGCCAGTCGAGCAGCCAGCCGCTGGAGCGGCAGCTCTCCTGCTGGAGGCCCAGTTCGCGGATGATCTCCGGGTGGGTCAGGCCGTCCCCGCTGGTGACCGTCGCGACGCGCCAGCAGCCGCCGGAACCGCAACCGATGCCTTCCTCCACCATGGTGATGCCTGGCGGCAAGGAGGGGAGGGCATCGGACGGCGGGGCGTCCGAGCCTTCGCTGAGCATCAGCGCGTACAGGAGGCCGACCACGAGGGCGAGGGCGAACTGCATCACCAGGAAGCCGATCGCTCCGTTGCGGCGGGGGATCCATTCCGGGGGAGGGGAGTTCTCGCGCCGTCCTTCCAGTCCCGCACCGCAGGCGATGAGCAGAGGCGCCAGGGCCGTGAACACGAGATGGGCGTCGGGCCTAGGCCGTGTCCGGAAAGTCGGTGGCTCGTTACTCCGTTCGTGGTGCGTAGACATGAACTGACGGATGAGTCGTGGGCGTTGATCGCTCCGCTGCTGGCTCCGGGCCGGATGGGCCGGCCTGGGCGGGACCGACGCCAGGTGGTTAACGGGATTTT